>CAVRMN010000032.1:0-139392 GCA_963721855.1 uncultured Actinomycetota bacterium
ACACGTTCGAGCCCACCAAGGTCGGCGTGCTGGGCGCCGGGATGATGGGCGCCGGCATCGCCTACTCCTGCGCCCGCAGCGGCATCGAGGTCGTGCTCAAGGACGTCTCGGTCGAGGCGGCCGAGAAGGGCAAGGCCTACTCGCTCAAGGTCCTCGACAAGGCGGTCTCCCGCGGCAAGATGACCGAGGCGGCCCGCGACGAGGTGCTCGCCCGGATCACCCCGACCGGTGACCCGGCCGACCTCGCCGGCTGCGACCTGGTCATCGAGGCGGTGTTCGAGGACCCGTCGCTGAAGGCCAAGGTCTTCGGCGAGGTCCAGGACGTCGTCAACCCCGACGCCCTGCTCTGCTCGAACACCTCCACGCTGCCGATCAGCGAGCTCGCCGAGGGCGTGAACCGGCCGGAGGACTTCATCGGCCTGCACTTCTTCTCGCCGGTCGACAAGATGCCGCTCGTCGAGATCATCCGCGGCGCCAAGACCTCCGACAAGGCGGTCGCGCACGCGGTCGACGTGGTGCAGAAGATCCGCAAGACCCCGATCGTGGTCAACGACAGCCGCGGCTTCTACACCTCGCGGGTCATCGGCACCCAGATCAACGAGGGCCTGGCCATGCTCGGCGAGGGCGTGCACCCGATGAGCATCGAGCGCGCCGCGACCCAGGCCGGCTACCCGGTCGGGCCGCTCCAGATCAGCGACGAGCTGAACATGGAGCTGATGGTCAAGATCCGCAACGCCACGAAGGCGGCCGTCGAGCGTGAGGGCGGCACCTACACGTCCCACGCCGCCGAGAAGGTCATCGACACGATGATCGAGATCGGCCGGCCCAGCAAGCTCAAGGGCGCCGGGTTCTACGAGTACGACGACGAGGGCAAGCGCCTCGGGCTCTGGCCCGGCCTGGCCGAGACGTTCCCGCCGGCCGACGCAGCAGCCCGGGTTCGGCGACGTCGAGGACCTCAAGGACCGGTTCCTGTTCATCGAGGCGATCGAGACCGCCCGCTGCTTCGAGGAGGGCGTGATCGAGTCCGCGGCCGCGGCCAACATCGGCTCGATCATGGGCATCGGCTACCCGCCGAACACCGGCGGCGCGGTGCAGTTCATGCAGGGCTACGAGGGCGGTCTCTCCGGGTTCGTGGCGCGCGCCCGTGAGCTGGCGGCGTCGTACGGCGAGCGGTTCGCCCCGCCGGCGTACCTCGTGGACCTCGCCGACAACGGGGGCAGCTTCCCCGCCTGACCACGCACCCCGTCGCGCGGCTGTCCGACGTCGAGGCCGCGCGAGCCGATTTCCCTGAATCGCTCGCGCGGCCCCGGGTTGCTTGGGAGAATCGGGCGGTGAACACGCCGCTCGTCGAGGTCAGCGCCCTGTGGGTCCGGTTCGGACCCGTGGACGCCGTGCGTGGCATCGACCTCGCGGTGCCGGCCGGCAGCGCCACCGCCCTGCTCGGCCGCAACGGCGCCGGCAAGTCCACCACCATGCGCGTGCTGGCCGGGGTGATCCCGCCGACCGGCGGCATCGTCACCGTCGACGGCCTCGACATCCGGCGCGACACCCTCGCGGTGAAGCGGATCAGCGGCTACTGCCCCGACGTCGGCGGCCTCGTCCCGCGGGCGACGCCGTGGGAGCACCTCCAGCTCGCCGCCCGGCTGCGCCGGATGCCCGACGGCTGGGAGGACCGCGCCCGCGACCTGCTCGAGCGGTTCGACCTCGGCGGCGCCGCCCACCGGGTCACCGCGGGGTTCAGCCACGGCATGGGCCGCCGGATGTCGGTGATCCTCGCCGCGTTCCACCAGCCGAAGGTGCTGCTGCTCGACGAGCCGTTCGACGGCGTCGACCCGCTCGGCGTCGAGGCCACCATGGACGTGATCGCCGACGCCCGGGCGTCCGGCAGCGCGGTCCTCGTGTCGACCCACCTGCGGGAGCTGGCCGTCGAGGCCTGCCAGGACGCGATCGTGCTGCGGGGCGGTTCGGCCGTGGCCGCCGTACCCGCCGCGGAGATGACCGGAGAGGCGGGTGCCGGTGTCTACCGCGCTCTCCTCGACTGAGCGGGACCCGCGCACCGAGACCCCGAGCCGCTGGCGCGCCCTGAGGCGTGCCGTCACCGACGTCGGCCCGCTGCTGCGGTTCCGCACCGCCGGGCTGCGCGGCCGCTCCCGCACCGCCGTCCTCGCCGGCTTCGGGTTCATCCTGCTGGTCACCCTGCTGGTGGCCTGGCTGCCCGGCTACCTGCCCGAGGGCGACCAGCGCCGCAGCGACGTCCTGCTGCTGCTGCCGACCGGCTACATCGGCGTGATGGTGATCGCCGTGGTGGCGGCCGCGGCGTCCGGCGGTGGCCGCGAGCTGCTGCCACGCGAGCAGGCGGTGGCGTTCCCGGTCAGCCCGGCGACCGACCACCTCGGCGCGCTGCTGATGGCGCCCCTCAACATCGCCTGGCTGCTGCAGGCGTGGACGCTGCTCGGCGCGACGGCGTACGTCGTCGGCCCGAAGTGGCAGCTGGTGCTCGCCCAGGTGCCGGTGCTGGTGTGGCTGGTCGCGGCCACCTCGATCGCCCAGGTCGCGGCGTGGTTCATCGAGTGGCTGCGCCGGGGCCCGCAGGGCGTGATGGCGGTGCGGTCGCTGGCGCTGCTCGTCGCGTCCTCGCTGGCGCTGCTGATCCTCACCGACGAGCTGGTCCCGCTGCTCGACCACAGCCCGACCGTCCGGATCACCATCGGCGTGCTGTACGGCGCGGACGGCCAGGTGTGGCCGTGGCTGCAGGTCGTCGCCGTACTCGTCGTGATCGCCGTGGCGGCCGTCGCGCTGGGCGCCTTCGTCGCCCGCGGGGTGGCCGGCCGGCCGGCGCACGACGAGCTGCGCGAGGAGAGCTCGATCCGGCAGCCGAAGCCGACGCCGACCTCCGACTTCGTCGCGCTGGTGCGCACCGACCGCGCCGGCATCTGGCGCTCGGTCCCGCTGCGCCGTGGCCTGGCCGTGCTGGCGCTGCTGCCCGGCCTGGTCGCGCTGGCCGGTGGTCTCGAGTGGTCGATGCTGAGCATCCTGCCCGGCCTGGTGGCCTCGGGCGGGGCGCTGCTGTTCGGCGTGAACTCCTGGTGCCTCGACGGCCGCGGCGCGCTGTGGCGCGACAGCCTGCCGGTGGCGCCGAAGCTGATGTTCGTCTCCCGGGTGGTCGTGCTCGTGGAGGTGCTGCTGCTCGCCACCGGGCTGACCCTGCTGATGGGGTCGATGCGCGCCGGGTTGCCGACGGCGTCGCAGCTCGTCGGGGTGCTGTGCTGCGCCGCGGTGGTCACCGTGCAGGTGGTCGCCACCTCCCTGCGCTGGTCGGTCCGGCGCCCCTTCGCCGTCGACCTGCGCAGCGCCCGCGCGACGCCGGCGCCGCCGGTGGTGATGGTCGGCTACTCGGCGCGGCTGGCGCTCACCACCACGCTGACCGGGATGGTGTTCGGCGCGGCCTCCTACGGCTCCTGGCCGTGGCCGGTGCTCCTCGCGCTGCCGTTCCTGCTGTTCTCGGCCGCCAAGCTGGTGGCCACCGCGGACGCGTGGGCCGACCCGGAGACCCGCTCCCGGGTCGTGGCGACCGTCGCCAGCTGATCCTCGGGGGACGCGCGGTCAGCCGACGCCGCATCTCGACAGGCAGGTTGGCCTGCTTGGGCGCCTCCTCAGGCGGCCGAACCGGCTCGAGCGGTCAATCCTGCCTGTTCAAATGCGCGTCGGCCGCGCGTGCCGCGGATGGTGCGGCTACTGCTGGGCGCCCGCCGTGCACTTCATCATCGGCGCGATGAGCTCCTGGCCGGCCTCGTCCTGCTTGCCGCTGAACATCTTGGTGAACAGGCTGCGCAGCGCGTCCTCGGTCATGACGTCCTCGAGGCAGGCCTTCGTCTTCGGGTCGAGGTCGCCCATCGACTCGGTCATCATCTTCCGCACGTCGGCGCAGTCGAAGAGCGTGTTCGCGGCGGCCTGGGCGTCCTCCGTCGACATCTTCACCTCGCTGAGCTTGTCGGCGGTCTTCAGGTCCTCGGTGAGGAAGCCGTACTCCTTGAGCTTGTCGGTGCCGATCTCGTCGACGAAGCCGTCGCCGATGCAGTCGGCCTCCTCCTGCTTCATCTGGAAGACGTCGGAGGACCCGGAGGTCTTCTGCTCCTTCATGATCGAGTCCGAGATCGCCTTGGAGGCCTGCTCGTCGTCGCCGCCACCGCCGCACGCGGTGAGCATCAGCAGGAGTCCGGCCACGGCCGCGGTCACACGAGTCTTCGTCATCGGGCCACCCTAGCGGCGGCCGGCGACGGCTCAGTCCACCCGGAGCAGGGCGTCGAGGGCGCGGACGCTGTGCGTCGACGAGCTCGTCCAGCGTGCGGGTACGCCGTCCGGCGGGCTCGGCGGACCAGCTGAGCGCCTGGTCCTCGACGTAGGCCCACCACGCGTGCACGACCGGCCGGGTGGCGGGCTCGAGCGCCAGGGCGGTCACCACCCGGGTGGTCGCCTGGTCCCAGATGGCGTCGTACACCTCGACCAGCGACACGTCCGCGGTGCCGGTGCCGTGCAGCAACGACAGGTAGAAGGCGCGGCGCCGGTCGATCTGCTCGACGAACAGCCGCACCATCGACTCCACCTGATCGCGCGGGGGCAGCGCGGGGTCGGCCTCGGTGTTGCGCAGGATGCGCCGGCCGGCGGCCTCGATGCAGGCGAGGTAGAAGTCGCGCTTGGTCGGGAAGTAGTGGAAGAGCAGCCCGCGGGAGATGCCCGCCTCCGCGGCGACCTCGTCGATCGACAGGTGCTGGATCGGCTTGTCGACGAGCTTGGAGAGCCCGATGCCGAGCAGCTGGCGGCGCCGGTCGTCGTGGGTCAGCCGGGTCCGCCGGGGTGCCGCCTGCGGTGCGGCGACGACGGGGGCGGGATCGGGTGCGGACACGCTATTGAGCATTGCTCAACAAGGATCTAGGGTCAACCACATGGACTTCTCACCCTCGCCCCGCGCGGCGGACCTGTCCGAGCGGGTCCGCGCGTTCGTCGACTCCGAGATCGAGCCCGTCGAGGCCGACTACCAGCGCGAGATCACCCGGCTCCGAGAGTCCGGCGGCGACGCCTGGACCCCGCTCCCGATCGTCAAGGAGCTGCAGAGCAAGGCGCGGGCGCAGGGGCTGTGGAACCTCTTCCTCCCCGCACAGCACGCCCACGACTACGCCGAGCGGTTCGGCACCGACGGCGGCGCGGGGCTCTCCAACGTCGACTACGCGCCGATCGCCGAGCAGACCGGCCGGTCGTTCCTCGCGCCGCTGATCTTCAACTGCAACGCCCCCGACACCGGCAACATGGAGGTGCTGCTGAAGTACGGCACCGAGGCGCAGCGCGCCGAGTGGCTCGAGCCGCTCCTCGACGGCCGGATCCGCAGCGGCTTCGCGATGACCGAGCCCGACGTGGCCTCCTCCGACGCCACGAACATGGCGGCGACCGCGGTGCTCGACGGCGACGAGGTCGTGATCAACGGCCGCAAGTGGTGGACCACCGGCGCCGGCAACCCGGAGTGCAAGATCTTCGTGTTCATGGGCCTCACCGACCCCGAGGCGCACCGGCACGCGCGGCACACGATGGTGCTCGTCCCGCGCGACGCCCCGGGCGTGAAGGTCGAGCGCGAGCTCACCGCGATGGGGATGTACGACGAGCCGCTCGGCCACGCGGAGGTGTCGTTCACCGACGTCCGCGTCCCGGCCTCGAACGTCCTGCTCGGCCCCGGTCGCGCGTTCGAGATCGCCCAGGGCCGGCTCGGGCCGGGCCGCGTCCACCACTGCATGCGGCTGATCGGCCTCGCGGAGAAGGCGCTCGAGCTCGCCTGCCGGCGCGCGACCACCCGGGTGGCGTTCGGCCGGCCGCTGGCCAAGCTCGGCGGCAACGCGGAGCGGATCGCCGACGCCCGCATCGCCATCGACCAGGCCCGCTTGCTCGTCCACCACGCCGCCTGGAAGCTCGACACCGCGGGGTCGGCCGGCTCGCTCAAGGAGGTGAGCCAGATCAAGGTCGCGGTGCCCAACATGGCCCAGCAGGTCATCGACATGGCGATCCAGCTGCACGGCGGCGCCGGCGTGTCCGAGGACTTCCCGCTCGCCGCCGCGTGGACCGCCGCGCGCACGCTCCGGCTCGCCGACGGGCCGGACGAGGTGCACCGGGGCGTGATCGCCAAGCTCGAGCTGAAGAAGTACCTCGAGCTGATGCGGGTCCTGGTCACGGGAGCGGCGTCCGGCCTCGGGGCCGCGCTGACCGCGGCGTTCCTGGCCCGCGGCGACGAGGTGCTCGCCACCGACCTCGCGCCGCCCGCCTCCGACGACCGGGACGGCGTGCACTGGCTGCGGCTGGACGTCCGGTCCGACGAGGACTGGGCCGCGGCCCTGGCCTGGGTCGAGGCGCGAGTGGGGCGGCCTCGACGTACTGGTCAACAACGCCGGCGTCGCCGGCGGCGGCCGGGTCGACCTCTGCACGCTGGAGGAGTGGGCCTGGCTCACCGAGATCAACCTGTTCGGGGTCGTGCGCGGCGCCCGCACGTTCGCCCCGCTGCTCAAGCGGCAGGGGTCCGGCCGGATCGTCAACGTGGCCTCGCTCGCCGGGCTGGTGCACCCGCCCGGGATGGGCTCCTACAACGCGGTCAAGGCCGCGGTCGTCGCGTTCTCCGAGACGCTGGCGCACGAGCTCGCGCCGTACGGCGTCGGCTGCTCGGCGGTGTGCCCGTCCTACTTCCGCACCAACCTGACCGAGTCGCTGCGCGGCACCGACACCGACGTCGCGGCCAAGGTGTCCGCGATGGTCGCGCAGTCGCCGATCAGCGCCGACGACATCGCGGCGGCCGTGCTGGCCGGGATCGACGCCGGCGAGGAGCTGATCGTCCCGGACGAGCCGGCCCGCGCGGCGTACGACCTGAAGCGTCACCACCGCGACGCCTACGACACCGAGATGCGAAGGACCGCGGCGCGGATGAAGGAGCGGACCAGGTGAGCGCGATCGACACGAACCCGGCCGGAGCGGTGCGCGAGGAGGACGCGTTCGACGTCGCCGCCGTGGCGGGGTGGCTGCGCGAGCACGCCTCCGACGCCCGCGACCTCGACGGGACGCCGGAGGTGCGCCAGTTCGCGGGCGGGGCGTCCAACCTGACCTTCCAGCTGAGCTGGCCGGGACGCACGCTCATCCTGCGGCGGCCGCCCCGCGGCTCGAAGGCCAAGAGCGCGCACGACATGGGCCGCGAGTTCACCATCCAGTCGCGGCTCGCTCCGGTCTTCCCCTACGTCGCGCCGATGGTCGCCTTCTGTGACGACGAGTCGGTGATCGGCTCCGAGTTCTACGTGATGGAGCGCGTCGACGGCACCATCCTGCGCGCCGACCTGCCCGAGGGCATGACGCTGTCGCCCGGACGAGGCGCGCACGCTGTGCACGAGCTTCCTCGACGTGCTCGTCGAGCTGCACGGGGTCGACGCCGACGCCACCGGGCTCGGCGAGCTCGGGCAAGGGCAGCGGGTACGTCGGCCGCCAGGTCGCCGGGTGGTCGGACCGCTTCCGGAAGGCGCGCACCGACAACGTCGGGCGACTTCGAGGCGATCATGGCCTGGCTCGACGCGCAGCAGCCGGACGACGTCGCGACCTGCGTGATCCACAACGACTTCCGGCTCGACAACGTGGTGCTCGACCCGGACGACCCGCTGCGGATCCGCGGCGTGCTCGACTGGGAGATGGCCACCCTCGGCGACCCGTTCATGGACCTCGGCGGCGCGATGGCCTACTGGATCCAGGCCGACGACGACGAGCACTTCCAGCAGTTCCGGCGGCAGCCGTCCGACCTGCCCGGGGATGCTGACCCGCTGGCAGATGGTCGAGCACTACGCGCACCGGACCGGACGGTCGGTGACCCGGGAGCAGTGGGCGTTCTACGAGGTGTTCGGCCTGTTCCGGCTCGCGGTCATCGCCCAGCAGATCTACTACCGGTTCCACCACGGCCAGACCACCAACGAGGCCTACGCCGGGTTCCTGCCGGTCGTGCAGTACCTCGAGCAGCGCTGCACCGCGCTCATCGCCGCGCGTCCGCCGCAGCGGGGAGCGCCGGATGAGCCAGGTGCTGCTGGTCCGGCACGGCCAGGCCTCCTGGGGCGCCGAGGACTACGACGTGCTCTCCGACCTCGGTGCGGAGCAGGCGGCCGTCCTCGGCCGGTCGCTCGCCGACCGTGGCGTCCGTCCGGTCGCGCTGCTGCACGGTCGCGATGAAGCGGCAGCGGGAGACCGCCCGGATCCTCGGCGAGGCCGCCGGGTGGGGCGACTGGACCGAGGACGACGCGTGGGACGAGATGAACCACGAGGAGGTCCTGCTGCGCCAGCCGCACACGTTCGCGGGCGACACCCCGACGAAGCGGGAGTTCCAGGCCTGGTTCGAGGCCGCCACCGACCGGTGGACCGCAGGGCGGCACGACCACGAGTACGACGAGTCGTTCACGGCCTTCGGCCACCGGGTCCTCGGTGCCCTGGACGCGCTGGTCGACCGGATCGACCCCAGCGGCACCGCGGTGGTGGTGACCTCCGGAGGCCCGATCGCCCGGATCACCGCCGAGCTCCTCGGTGGCGGCGATCGACGTGCACCGGCGCGCGGCACCGGTCGTCGTGAACACGTCGGTCACCAAGGTCGTCGTCGGCCAGCGGGGCGCCACGCTGGTGTCCTTCAACGAGCACAGCCACCTCGAGGCCACCCCCGACCTCCTCACCTACCGATAGGAACACCGCATGCGCAAGACGATCCTGATCACCGGGGCGAGCTCCGGGCTCGGCGAGGAGATGGCCCGGCAGTTCGCGGCGCTCGGCCACGACCTCGCGCTGTGCGCCCGCCGCACCGACCGGCTCGAGGAGCTGAAGCAGGAGATCCTCGCCGCCCACCCGGACCGCCGGGTCGAGGTGCGCGCGCTCGACGTCAACGACCACGACGCGGTCTTCGAGGTGTTCAAGGCGTTCCGGGCCGACTTCGGGTCGATCGACCGGGTGGTGATCAACGCCGGGCTCGGCAAGGGCGCACCGCTCGGCACCGGCCGGTTCGACGCCAACCGGCAGACCGCGATGACCAACTTCGTCGCCGCGCTGGCGCAGACCGAGGCGGCGCTGGAGATCTTCCGCGACCAGAACGACGGCCACCTGGTGATGATCTCCTCGATGTCGGCGATGCGCGGCATGCCCAAGACCATCACGACGTACGCCGCCACCAAGGCCGGCGTCGCGCACCTGGCCGAGGGCGTCCGCGCCGACGTGATGAAGACGCCGATCAAGGTGTCGGTGATCTACCCCGGCTACATCCGCTCGGAGATGAACGAGCGGGTGAAGAACGCGCCGTTCATCGTCTCCACCGAGAAGGGCGTCTCCGCGATCGTCGACGCGATCGAGAAGGAGAAGGCGCACGCCCGCGTGCCGGCCTGGCCCTGGGTGCCGATGGGCTTCGCGATGAAGCACCTGCCGCTCCCGCTCGCCCGCAAGCTGATGGGCTGACCCCCGTCGAGTCGGCGCGTCTGGCTGGCTGACCCCCGTCGAGTCGGCGCGTCCTCGCGCCGGGTCAGTCGCGGGAGCGCCAGTTCGCGGCGCCGACGACGATCATCCGCAGCTGCTGCTCGACCGTGTGCACGATCTGCCGCTCGACGTCGGGCCGCTCCGGCGGCGCGTCGATCGACCGCCTCGGCGGTCGACGACCATCGTGGTGACGATCAGGTTCGCCATGATCCGCAGGTCCTCGGTCGACCAGGCGTCCGCCGGGGTCAGCCGGGCGAGGTCGGTGGCGAGCTCGCGCTCGAAGAGCTCGAGGCCGTGCCGGATCGCGTGCGCACGGCGGCGGGCCCGCTGACCCGCTCGCGGGCGATGAAGCGGAAGTGCGCCTCCTGCCGGTGGGCGTGGTCGACCAGGACGGCGACCGAGCTGCGGATCACGCCCTTGAGCTCGGGGTTGCCGCGTCGCACGTCGCGCAGCATCTGCCGCAGCGACGCGAACGCCTCGTCGACGAGCGCGAGGCCCACCTCGTCGATCGAGGCGAAGTGCCGGTAGAAGCCGGTCGGCACGATCCCGACGTCGCGCGCCACCGACCGCAGCGACACCGTGGCGAGGCTGCCCTCGTCGGCCGCGGCCAGGGTGGCGTCGAGGATCGCACGCCGGGTGCGCTCCTTGCGCTCCTGCCGGGTCTCGGCGGCCGCTGCCGTCACGGTGCCACTCTACGCCGGTGCACGCTTGTGAACCGGGCCGCCGTCTCGCATGGCTCAGCGCGCGGACGACCATAGGCGCCGACTCGACGGGTTGCGGCCGACCAAACGCGCCGACTCGGCGGGAGTGGGCCGGGTCACGCCGACGGGGGATTGCCATACCGCCGGTATGTCTGGCATGGTTTTCAGTGCACGGTTGTTCACTGAAAGGAATGACCCCATGAGCCTCACCCAGACCCTGCTCCGGTCCCCCGCGCTGGCGGCGCTCACCTCGCCGCACGGGGTGGACCGTTACCTCGAGCTGGTCAACCCCATGTGGGCGGCGCACGAGGTGCGCGCCCGCATCGTCGACATCCACCGCGAGGTCGACGTGCCCGGCCACCCGGCGGTGGCCACCCTGACCCTCCGGCCGACCTCGACCTGGCGCGGCCACGCGGCCGGCCAGCACGTCCAGGTCGGCGTCGAGATCGAGGGCGCCCGCCGCACCACCCGGGTCTTCTCGGTCTCGAGCCCCGCCTCCGGACCGGGGGAGACCTTCACGATCACGCTGCGCGCCAACCCCGACGGCGTGGTGTCGCGGTTCCTCGTCGAGCGGGCCCGTCCCGGGCAGCTCGTCCACCTCTCGCAGGCGCAGGGCGAGTTCGTGCTGCCCGACCGGGTGCCGGACCACGTGCTGCTCGTCTCGGGCGGGTCCGGCATCACCCCGGTGATGTCGATGCTGCGCACCCTGCAGCGGCGTACCCACCGCGGCCGCGTCACCTTCCTGCACTACGCCCAGAGCCCGCAGCACCAGATCTTCGCGCGCGAGCTCGCGGAGGTCCGGCGGACCGGGTACGGCGTCGACGTCCACCTGCTCCACCCCGAGCTCGGCGACCCCGCCCTCAGCCCGGCCTACCTGGAGCGGCTCGTGCCCGGCTACCGCGACGTCCCCACCTGGGCGTGCGGACCCGCCCCGCTGATCGACGCCGTGCAGGCGGCGTACGACGGCTCGGACCAGCTGCGCGTCGAGTACTTCAAGACCCCGGTCGTCTCGACGGGGACCGCCGAGGGCGACGTCGCCTTCACCCGGTCCGGTGCCGGCGCGGCCAACACCGGCGCCACCCTGCTCGAGCAGGCCGAGGCGCTCGGCCTGAAGCCGGCCTACGGCTGCCGGATGGGGATCTGCCTGTCCTGCACCTCCCGCAAGACCGAGGGCACGGTGCGCAACGTCGTCACCGGCGCCGAGTCCTCGCTGCCCGACGAAGACATCCAGATCTGCGTGAGCCAGCCCGTCGGCGACTGCGCAGTCGACCTCTGACACCCCGCCCGAGTGGTTTCGAGACGCCTCGCAAGCTCGGCTCCTCAACCACCGGCCCTGACGAAAGGACCACCATGTCCGACCACATCACCCTGACCCCCGACCAGCTCGAGGAGTTCGGCGCCGAGATGGACGCCCTCCGCACGCGCCTCGTCGACAGCCTCGGCGACGAGGACGCCGCCTACATCCGCAACGTGGTGAAGGCGCAGCGTGCCTTCGAGGTCGCCGGCCGCGCGCTGTTCTACCTGCCGCCGGCCTGGCCGCTCGCGGTCGCGTCGCTGAGCGTCTCCAAGATCCTCGACAACATGGAGATCGGCCACAACGTCATGCACGGCCAGTACGACTGGATGGGCGACCCCGGCCTGAACTCGCGGATGTACGAGTGGGACAACGTCTGCCCCTCCGAGCAGTGGAAGTACTCCCACAACTACATCCACCACACCTTCACCAACATCCTCGGCAAGGACCGCGACATCGGCTACGGCATCCTGCGGATGGACGAGGACCAGAAGTGGCACCCCTACTACCTGGGCAACCCGCTCTACGCGTTCCTGCTGATGGTGTTCTTCGAGTGGGGCGTGGCGCTGCACGACCTCGAGGTCGAGAACATCGTCGCCGGCAAGCGCAAGGTCTCGGAGAACAAGGCGCTGCACGCGGGGATCATGCGCAAGGTCCGCAAGCAGGCGCTCAAGGACTACCTGCTGTTCCCGGCGCTGACCGGCCCGCTGTTCCCGCTGACCCTGGCCGGCAACGCGACCGCCAACCTGGTCCGCAACGTCTGGGCGTTCAACATCATCTTCTGCGGCCACTTCCCGGCGGGCGTCGCGACGTTCTCCGCCGACGAGTGCGAGGACGAGTCCCGCGGCCAGTGGTACTACCGGCAGCTGCTCGGCTCGGCCAACATCACCGGCGGCAGGCTGCTGCACCTGATGAGCGGCAACCTGTCGCACCAGATCGAGCACCACCTGTTCCCGGACATCCCGGCCCGCCGCTACCCGGAGATCGCCCCCGAGGTGAAGGCGCTCTGCGCGAAGTACGGCCTGCCCTACAACACCGGCCCGCTGCACCGGCAGCTCGGCAGCGTGGCGGCGAAGATCTGCCGGCTCGCGCTGCCCGGTCGGAGGAAGTCCCAGGACCCGGCCCCGGTCACCGAGCTCAGCCGGGCCGCCTGAGCCTGGCCCGGGCCGTCCCCGGCCGGCCGGTCAGGACAGGTAGCGCCGCGCGCTGAAGTACTCGAAGTCCCGCACCCGGACGGTCCGCACCACGGCCCCGGTGTGCGGGGCTTCGACCATCTTCCCGTCGCCGGCGTACATCGTGACGTGGTGCACGAGCCCGTTCGTGGCGTAGAAGATCAGGTCGCCGCGCCGCAGCGACTTCCGCGCGACCGGCTTCCCGTGCCGGGACTGCGGCAGCGCGTCCCGGGGGATCACCTGGCCGTGGGCACGGAAGTCCAGCCAGGTCAGGCCGGAGCAGTCGAGGCCGAAGCCGGAGAGGCCGCCCCACAGGTAGGGCAGCCCGGTGAAGGACTGGGCCGTCGTGACCAGGTCGGCGCGGGTGCGCGGCAGCGCCGGCTCGCCGAGCGGGTGCACCGACACGGCGCTGCTGCGGATCAGCCGGGTCCGGCCGAGCGGTGTCACGACGCGCACGAACCGCGGGTGCGCCTCGACCACGCGCAGCCGGGTGCCGAAGCTGACCTCGAGCACCTTGTCGCGCGCCTCGTCGTCGGTGCGCAGCCAGGCGGTCCTCCGCACCACCGTCGCCGCGGACGAGGCCGGGGCGGGCGCGAGGCCGGTCAGCTGGCGCGACGGCACCCAGCCCGGGTAGCCGCGGCTGTCCTTCTGGCTGGGCTGGTCCGGGACGACGACGTGCGCCCACCCGTCGCGCACCTCGGTGACGACCACGCGCTCGCCGAGCAGGGCCTCGGTGTCGGAGTACGACGACAGCGCGCGCCGCTGGTCGATGCTCATCGCCGAGAGCCACGCCCGGAAGCGCACCGGCCGGGTCAGCGCCGGCTGGTCGACGGCGCGCGGGGAGCCGGGGGTCTGCCAGAGCCGTGCCACCGAGACCGCCACCCAGGCGCTCTTCCCCGCGACCGGACCGGCCGCGCCGGCCGGTGGCTGCCGTGGCGGGAGAGCCGGCCGCGCCCGCGGGAAGGACGAGTGCGAGTGCGGTGAGCCCCGCGGCGACGCCGCGGCGGAACGAGAGAGCCATGGGTCCAAGTCTGCGCGACGGTCCCGGCCCGCGCAGGCGTTCCGGTCTCAGGATCCGGGTCCGCCGCTCGCACGACGTGGCCGCGCACGTGAGACTGGTGCGCATGAGGGACCACATCAGTCGCGCGGAGATCCGCAAGGACGCCCTGCAGGACTCGGTCGAGACCACCGCGACCGCCGTGGGCGCCGTGACCACCATCGTGACGACGGCCGTGCGCGACGTCGCGCGCACCCTCGGTGGCCTCGCCACCGAGCTGTTCGAGATCCGCGAGTCCGTACGCCGCGCCCGCGACGACCACCACCCCGCCGACCCCGCCGACTGACCCACGCCCCCGAAGCGTCGGCCGGTGGTCATCGGCCGTCGCATCTGAACAGGCAGGTTCGGGCTGTCCCGCCGCACGCGAGCGGGGCGGCCGGCTGAGCGCACCGAACCTGCCTGTCGAGATGCGCGGTCGAGCTCCGGAACCACCGGGCCCGACTAGTCACCCCGGGCGGCCGGAGCCCACCGGACGTACCCTGAAGTGGCCGCGGAATCCGCTGACGTCGAGTCCGATCCGTCATTTCGGGGCGATCCACCCACCCGACCGACGCGCGGTCACGTACAGGTCTTCATGGCTCTTCGGGACACTCCGCACCGCCCTCGCAACCCGTCCGACCAGCCTTCCCACCGCTGCCCGACCCGAGCGCCCGCGCCTGGGGACGGTGATCCGGCGGGTCTCGCTGAGCCTGCTGATCGCCTGCGTCATCCCCGCCGCGCTGTTCTACGTGTGCGTCGTCGCCGCCGGGGTGTGGGTGGCGATCTTCGCCGCCCTGGCGTGGTCGTACGGCGCCATCGCCTGGCGACTGGTGACCCGCCGCCGCACCTCGGGCCTGCTGATCCTCACCGCGATCGTGATGACCGGTCGCACCGCCGTCGCGCTGCTGACCGACAGCACCTTCCTGTACTTCCTCCAGCCGATCATCAGCGACGGCGCGGTCGCGACCACGTTCCTGCTGTCGCTGGTCTCGGCCCGCCCGATGGTGGCGCGGCTCGCCGGCGACTTCTACCCGATGGACCACGAGCTGGCGATGCGCCCGCGGATCCGCCGGCTGTTCCGCCACCTCACCGTGCTGTGGGCGGCGCTGTGCGTCGGCAAGGCCCTGATGACGCTGTGGCTGCTGCAGTCCCAGTCGGTCGAGACGTTCGTCCTGGTCAAGGGCATCGGGGTGCTGCTGCTCAACGCGGTGGCCGTCGCCGTGACGATCGCGGCCGCCGCGGTCGTGGCGCGCAAGGAGGGCCTGCTCGGCCCGGCGCTCGTCGGTCCCGGTCGGCGCGACCCGCTGAGGTCGGCGTACTACTCGCTGAGGATCTGCTCGCGCAGGATGTCGGCGTGCCCGCAGTGCTGGGCGATCTCGCGCAGGAAGTGGAAGTAGACCCAGCGCAGCGGGAGCGGGCCGCGCCGGTTGCCGAGGACCAGGTCGTCGAGCCCCAGGGGAGCGGTCGCGCGCCGCGAGGCCGCGCAGGCGTCGCGGTGCGCCTGCTGGATCGAGGCGATGGTGTCCTCGTCGCGAGGACGAACGACTCGTCGGGCGTCGCCGGGATGCCGATCTCGGCCCGCGAGCGACCGGTGACGGCCTCGTCGAACCAGACCTTCTCCACGAACGTCACGTGCTTCACCAGGCCGAGCAGCGTGGTCCGCGAGGGAACCAGCGAACGGCGGGCCTGCTCCTCGGTCAGCCCGTCGAGGCAGCCGTGCAGCGCCGCCCGGTGCTCGTCGATGAACACCTCGAGCTGCTCGCGGGCGGGCTGGGCGATGACGTCTTCGGCGAACGTCGCGGGGAGGGACGACATGCGGGAAGCATTCCACGCACCGACCGCCGACGACCGCCCGCCCGACCGGTGAACCTCGGCGGACTGGGTACGTTCCCCGGAGAGGGAGTGGAGGACCTATGACTTCAGCCGATGCCGCACACACCACGAACGCCCGTCCCGCCAGCGCCAGCCCCGGAGCCGCGTTCACGCGGGTCGTGAGCACGGCGGTCGAGTACGGCGTGGCCAAGGTGTCGCGCACCGCCGGACGCCGTGACCCAGAAGGTCACCGCCGGAGCCGACGAAGCTGGTGCCCCGCAACGGGCCGGACTTGCCGGAGCCCAGGCCGCCCTGCGCGGCGAGAACCCTGTCTGGGCCGCGATCAAGGGAGCGTGGTCGGGGAGCACGGCGGCGGTGAAGGCAGCCATCGTGACCGCGATGGTGGCCCTGCTGCTGATGCTGGTGCTGTCTCCGGTGCTGCTGCTCGTGTTCCTGCTCAGCCTGCTCGTCGTGGCCGCGGTCGCCCAGGTCCGCCGGGCCAAGCCCTGACGGCGTGCGCCGGGACCTAGCCGAACGTCAGCCGGAGGTCGGTGAGCCGGAACGACGCGACCGGGCGCCGGCCGTGCAGGAAGCCGAGCGGGCCGTCCGCGGCGAAGTCCCAGGTGGCCAGCGCCGGGAACGTCTTCGAGCTGCCGGTCATCGAGGTGACGACCTCGGACCCGCCGTCGCGGAGCTGGGACGTCGAGGCGTGGAACGGCGCGCGGACCAGCGAGGCGCCCGGCAGCGCGGCGAACTGGCCCGCGGCGATCGTCCGGCCGTCGACGTGGCCGGAGAACTCCGTGTGCGAGGTCGGGCCCAGGCGCCGGTCGTCGAGCTGCAGCTTCGCGAGGTCCTTCGGGATCGCCCACAGCGAGCGCCCGCCGGCCAGCGACTCCGCGGAGTCCACCCAGATGTCGGTGATCCTGACCTTGCGGGCCCTCGCGTCGACCAGACGGGCCACGAGCAGCTCGAGGTAGGTCAGCGGGCTGCCCTCCTCGTAGGACACGAAGGCGGCGCCGTACATGCCGCCCGGGCGGTCGGGCCGTCCGGTGTCCGGCACGCGGAACACCGACAGCCACATCTGGGCGTTCATCTTCCAGGGCGGTGACGGGAAGGGCACAGGTGAAGGCTAGAACACGTTCTGGCACTCTGGTAGGACTCGTCTCACCCAGCGTGCGTGCCCGCGCCGGCCGTGCGCCACCCAGGAGGATCCCTGCATGGACAAGCCCGTCTGCATCATCGGAGCCGGCTCCTCGGGGATCGCCGCGGCACAGGTCCTCCACGAGCGCGGTGTGGACTTCGACTGCTTCGAGATGGGCAGCGAGGTCGGCGGCAACTGGCGCTACGAGAACGACAACGGGATGTCGTCGGCGTACCGGTCGCTGCACATCAACACCTCGCGGCACCTCATGGAGTACAAGGCCTACCCGATGCCGGAGGACCTGCCGGACTACCCGAACCACTGGCAGATCGCGCAGTACTTCGACGACTACGTCGACCACTTCGGCTTCCGCGACAAGATCACGTTCCGCACCGAGGTCGTGAAGGTGGAGCCGGTCTCGACAAGCTCGACCGGCGGGGACAGCTCGACCAGCGGGGAGCGGTACGCCGTGACGGTGCGGGGACGCAACGCGCACGGCGAGCCGACCGAGCCGGAGACCCGCACCTACGAGCACGTCGTCGTCGCCAACGGGCACCACTGGGACCCGCGCTGGCCCGAGCCGTCCTTCCCGGGCGCCGAGGACTTCCCCGGGGTGCAGATGCACGCGCACTACTACAAGACGCCCGAGATCTTCGCGGGCAAGCGGGTGCTGGTGCTGGGGATCGGCAACTCCGCGACCGACATCGCGGTGGAGTCCTCCCGGGTCGCGGAGCGCACCTACCTCGCGATGCGCCGCGGCGCGCACATCGTGCCGAAGTACGTCTTCGGCGTCCCCACCGACCACCTCACCGACTCGTTCGTCGCCCGGATGCCCACGGTCGTGCAGCAGCTGTCGATGGCGGCCACGCTCCGGCTGACCCAGGGCAAGGTCACCGACTACGGCCTGCCGCGGCCCGACCACGCCGTCCTGCACGCGCACCCGACCGTGAGCGACGACCTGCTCACCCGGCTCGGCCACGGCGACATCACCGTGCTGCCCAACATCGACCGCTTCGAGGGCTCGAAGGTCTTCTTCGTCGACGGGTCCGCGCACGAGGTCGACGTCGTCGTCTACTGCACCGGCTACCGGGTCAGCTTCCCGTTCCTCGACGACCGCGTGGTGCACGCGGAGGACAACCACATCGACCTCTACCGCCGCGTGGTCGACCCCGAGCACCCGGGCCTCTACTTCGTCGGCCTGATCCAGCCGCTCGGCGCGATCATGCCGCTGGCCGAGGCGCAGGCGCACTGGGTGGCCGACCTGGTCACCGGCGAGGCCGCGCTGCCGTCGTACGACGAGATGCGCCGGCAGATCCGGGAGTACGACGACGCCCTCCGCCGGCGCTACGTCGCCTCGAAGCGGCACACCATCCAGGTGGACTTCCACAAGTACCAGGCCGAGGTCGCCCGGGAGCGGAAGGCCGGGCGGGCGCGCGTCACCGGCGAGCGGCCGACGCTGCTCGACCGGGTCCCGTTCCTGCCAGGCCGACGAGGCTGACCAGCCCGCCGACGACGAGCAGCGCGGTGCACAGCACCATCGCCTCGTTGTAGCCGGCGGTGAACACCGGCGGGTGGGTGTAGTCCGCACCGCCGACCCCGACGAGCGCGGGCAGCGCGGCGACGGCCAGCAGCGAGCCGGTCCGCGCCACGGCGTTGTTGATCCCGCTGGCGACGCCGGCGTAGCGGTCCGGCGCGGCCGCCAGCACGCTCGTCGTCAGCGGCGCGACCAGGGCGGCGAGCCCGAGCGAGAACAGCAGCAGGCCCGGCAGCACGTCGAGCCAGTAGCCGTCGCCGTCCTGCACGTCGCGCAGCAGCCAGGTGCCGAGCCCGCACACGACCGGACCGGCGGACATCAGCGGCTGGGGGCCGATCCTCGCGGCCAGCGCGCCGGCCCGCGCGGACAGCAGGAGCAGCACCAGGGTGATCGGCAGCGTGGCCAGGCCGGCCTCCATCGGCGAGTAGCCGAGGCTGACCTGCAGCTGCAGGGTGAGGAAGAACGACATCGCGCCGAGGGCGCCGTACACCAGCAGCGTCATCGCGTTGGCGGCGCTGAACACCCGGGAACGGAACAGGTGCAGCGACATCAGCGGGTGCGGGGAGCGCGCCTCGACCAGCACGAAGGCCGCCAGCGCGGCGCCACCGAGGACGCCGGCCGCGACGGCGTACGTCGCCCCCGACTCGATCAGCGAGTAGGTCAGGCCGGCCAGCCCCACCACGGCGAGCACCGAGCCGGTGACGTCGTAGCCGCGCCCGCTGCCCGGGTCGCTGCTCTCGGGGACGTGGCGGACCGTCACCCAGACGACGAGCGCGGCGAGCGGCAGGTTGAACCAGAAGATCCACCGCCACGACGCGGCGTCGACCACCCAGCCGCCGACCGGTGGGCCCACCGCGGCGGCGATGCCACCGAGCCCGGCCCACCGGCCGATGACCCTGCCCCGGTCCACCGGGCGGAACGACGCCTGGATCAGCGACAGGCTGCCGGGCGTGAGGAGGGCCGCGCCGACGCCCTGCACGAACCGGGCGACCACGAGCTGGTCGGCGGTCTGCGCCACGGCGCACAGCACGGACGCGACGCCGAACCAGACGATGCCGACGGTGAAGACCTTGCGCCGCCCCAGCCGGTCGCCGAGCGCGCCGCCGACCAGGATCAGCGAGGCGAGAGCGAGCAGGTAGGCGTTGACCACCCACTGCAGCTGGGGGACCGTCGCGTCCAGGTCCTCGCCGATGCTGCGCAGCGCGACGTTGACGACGGACCCGTCGAGGATCGCCATCCCCGAGCCGAGCACGGCCGCGGCCAGCACCCACCGTCCCCGGGGGCTGTCGGCGCGGAGCTCGCCGGGGCCGCTCACCCCGCGCTCACCCCGGGCTCATCGGTCCGACTGCGGGATCAGCCGGGTGTAGCGCATCTCGATCGGGTGCGGCGGCCACGGCGCCTCGCGGCGGTCGTCGGTCGCGCGCCAGCCGAGGTACTCGTAGAGCCGGCGCGCCCGGTGGTTCTCCTCCAGGCACCACAGCGACGCGATCGTGCTGCCGCGCAGGTCCATGGCGTGCAGCGCGGTCTCGATCGCCGTCGTCGCGAGGCCGTCCCCCCAGTGGTCGGGCCGGACGGCGAGGTGGCGCAGCGTGGAGTCGTCGTACGCCGCCACGGCGACGAGCCCGCCGTCGTCCTCGGCGACCCGGACGACGACGCCGGGCTCGTCGAGCACGAGCGCCCAGCGGGCCAGCACGTCGTCGTCGGGGAACGGGTAGCGCTCCGGCGGGAACACGTGGCCGAGGGCGGCGAGGTTGGCGGCGCGCTCGAGGTCACGGAGCGCGCCGAGGTCGTCGAGCGTGGCGTCCCGGAACATCTGCTCATCGTTCCATCCGGGAGCCCGCCCGTGTCCAGTGCGGGTCAGGCCTTCTTCTGCTCGATCACCACGGTGCTCATGATCTTGTCGGCGAAGGTCTGCCGCTTGGGGTCCCACAGCGGCCACAGGTAGCCGAGGTAGCAGGGCAGGCTGTCGAGGATGTGCGCGAGCGCGCGGACGAAGCACAGGCCGGCCCCGATCGGCTGGCCGGTCTGCTCGCCGATCAGCCGGATGCCGATGACCTGCTTGCCGATCGACCAGCCGGTGCGGCCCTGGCGGATGAACATGTTCCAGATGGCGACACCGATGACAGCGGCGTAGCCGACCAGAGCGATGAAGATGCCGACCCCGCTCACCGCACTGTTGTCCTGCGCCCCGGCCATGGTCGCGCCGACGAAGGCCACGAGGTAGCCGGGGACCAGGATCGCCATGTCGACCAGATAGCCGCCGACCCGCTTGATCCACTCCGCGTAGGGAACGGGCGTGCCGTAGCCCTCCGGAACGCCCGGCATCGAGGCGTCACCCCAGCCGCCCTGCGGAGCCGGCGGGGGCGGCGGCGCGGCGGGGTAGCCCGGGGGCTGCTGGGTGGGGTCCTGCGGCGTCTCGGTCATCGGTGGCTGGCTTTCTCGTGGGGTGCGGGGCCGACCGGAGTCTAGGGACGCGGGACACCCGATCGTGGGACGTCGGCGTCCAGAAACAAACAGTCAGTCTTGACTGTTTGTTTCTCCCGCTGCACGATGAGCCCGTGAGTCTCGCCTCGACCAACCGCGTCCCGCAGGAGGAACGCACCCGCGCCATGCGGCAGCGCCTCCTCGACGCGACCGTGGAGTGCCTGGTGGAGCGCGGCTGGAGCGGTACGTCGACCACGCTGGTCTCCCAGCGGGCCGGGGTCAGCCGCGGGGCGCAGCTGCACCACTTCCCGACCAAGAACGACCTGGTGATCGCCGCGGTCGAGCACCTCAGCGAGGTGCGCGGCCAGGAGCTCGCCGAGGCGGCCGCCGCGCTGCCGGACGGCTCGCGACGCACCCGGGCGGTCCTCGAGATGCTCGCCGACCACTTCACCTCCCCGGTGTTCACCGCGGCGCTCGAGCTGTGGGTGGCGGCCCGCACCGACCCGGACCTGCAGGCCGCCGTGGGGCCGCTCGAGCAGCGGATCGGCCGCGAGGTGCACCGCTCCACCGTCGAGCTGCTCGGCGTCGACGAGTCGCAGCGGGGCGTGCGCGAGCTCGTCCAGGCCACGCTCGACCTGGCCCGCGGCCTCGGGCTGGCCAACACGATCACCGACGACGCCGCCCGGCGCCGCAAGATCCTCGACCACTGGGCCCTCGTGCTCGACTCGTCAGCGGTCGCACCGCGGCGAGACCCCGAGGAAGCGCCGACGAACCGCGAAAGGAAGAGCCGATGAGCACCCTCGACGACGTCCTCACCGACCTCAAGGCCGAGGGGGACCAGCTCGACGACCTCGTGGCGCCCCTCGACGACGCCGGCTGGCGCACCCCGACGCCCGCCGAGGGCTGGGACGTCGCCCACCAGATCGCGCACCTCGCCTGGACCGACGAGTCCGCGGTGAAGGCGGCCACCGACAAGGCGGCCTGGGACGAGACGGTGCTGCAGGCCATCGCCGACCCGGACGGCTTCGTCGACGCGGAGGCCGCCGCAGGGGCGCAGGCCCCGCACGGCGAGCTCCTCGCCCGCTGGCGCACCGGCCGTGCCGCGCTGGAGAAGGTGCTGCGGGAGTACCCCGCCGACCAGAAGCTGCCGTGGTACGGCCCGCCGATGTCCGCGACCTCGATGGCCACCGCGCGGTTCATGGAGACCTGGGCGCACGCCCACGACGTGGCCGACGGCCTCGGCGTGACGCTGGCGAAGGACGACCGGGTCCGCCACGTGGTCCACCTCGGCGTGCGGACCCGCGGCTACTCGTTCGCCAACAACGGCCTCGAGCCGCCCACCGCGCCGATCCGGGTCTCGCTGCGGCTGCCGAGCGGCGCGCGGTTCGAGCACGGGCCGGGGGACGCGGCGCAGTCGGTCACCGGGTCGGCGTACGACTTCGCCCTGCTCGTGACGCAGCGCGCGCACCGCGAGGACCTCGACCTGACGGCGACCGGCCCCGACGCGGACCGGTGGCTGGACGTGGCGCAGGCCTTCGCCGGTCCCTCGGGCGACGGCCGGCCCCCGAAGGTCGCCCCGTGACGTCCGGCGACGTGCTGCGGGTCGGCAACTGCAGCGGCTTCTACGGCGACCGGCTCTCCGCGATGCGCGAGATGCTCGAGGGCGGGCAGCTGGACGTGCTCACCGGGGACTACCTGGCCGAGCTGACCATGCTGATCCTCGGCAAGGACGTCATGAAGGACGCCTCGCTCGGCTACGCGCGCACGTTCGTGCGGCAGGCCGAGGACTGCCTCGGGCTCGCCGTCGAGAAGGGCGTGAAGATCGTCGCGAACGCCGGCGGCCTCAACCCCGCCGGTCTCGCCGACCGGCTCCGCGAGGTCGCGACCGGCCTGGGGCTGTCGGTGTCGATCGCCCACCTCGAGGGCGACAACCTGCTGGACCGGGCCGACGAGCTCGGTCTCTGCCCGCCGGACCGCGGCCGGCCGCTGACCGCCAACGCCTACCTCGGCGCGTTCGGCATCGCGGCCGCCCTCGACGCCGGCGCCGACGTCGTCGTCACCGGCCGGGTCACCGACGCCTCCGTCGTCATCGGCCCGGCCGTCGCCCACTTCGGCTGGACGCGGACGGCGTACGACGAGCTGGCCGGCGCGACCGTCGCGGGCCACATCATCGAGTGCGGCACCCAGGCCACCGGCGGGAACTTCTCCGGCTTCCGTGACCTGCATCCCGACACCCGGCCGCTCGGGTTCCCGCTCGCCGAGATCACGGCCGACGGGTCCTGCGTGATCACCAAGCACGACGGCACCGGCGGCGCGGTCACGGTCGACACGGTGACGGCGCAGCTGATGTACGAGGTGCAGTCGTCCGCCTACCTCGGTCCGGACGTGACCACCCACCTGGACACGATCGTGCTCGCCGCCGACGGGACCGACCGGGTGCGGGTCTCCGGGGTCCGCGGCTCCGCGCCGCCGGAGACGCTCAAGGTCTGCCTCAACGAGCTCGGCGGCTTCCGCAACATGGCCGAGTTCGTCCTCGTCGGGCTCGACATCGACGCCAAGGCCGACTGGGTCCGCGAGCAGGTGACGGCCGCGCTGGCCTCCCGGCCGCCGGCCTCGGTCGCGTGGTCGCTGGCCCGGACCGACCGCGAGGACGCCGCCAGCGAGGAGGCCGCGTCCTGCCGGCTGCGGGTCGTCGTGAAGGACCCGGACCCGGGTGTCGCCGGCAAGGGCTTCACCGCGCCGCTGGTCGAGCTGGCGCTGGCGTCGTACCCCGGCTTCACCCTCACCGCCCCGCCGGCACCGGCCACCCCCTACGGCATCTACCGCGCCGCCTACGTCCCCCGGTCGGAGGTCCCCGAACAGGTCTTCCTGGACGGTTCCCCGGTGGTTGAGGAGGGCGAGGCGCCAGCCCGCGGTCCTCAATCCGGGGGGTGGTTGAGGAGGGCGAGGCGCTAGCCGAGCCCGTCTCGAAACCACCGGCGGCCGGACTGGGCGATGGTTTCGAGACGCTCGTCCGCTCGCTCCTCAACCACCGGTGGTCGACCAGCCCACTCGCCGGCTGCCGCTGGGCCGCATCGTGCACGCGCGCTCCGGCGACAAGGGCGGCGACGCGAACATCGGGCTGTGGGCGATGGACGCCGCCGAGCGCCCGGACCGGGTGGCGTGGCTGACCGGCCTCGTCACCCCCGACCTGGTGAAGCGGCTGCTGCCGGAGGCCGAGGACCTGCACGTCGAGGTGTTCGCGCTGCCCAACCTCGGCGGGGTGAACGTCCTGCTGCACGGGCTCCTCGGCGAGGGCGTCGCCGCCTCGTCACGGTTCGACCCGCAGGCCAAGGCGCTGGGCGAGTGGATCCGGTCCCGTCACGTCGACATCCCGGAGGTCTTGTTGTGAACGAACGTGTGGTCCGACAGGCTCGACACGTGGATTCTGGAACGAGGAGCAGGAGGCGCTGCGCGAGAGCGCCCGGGCCTTCGTGCGCGCGGAGGTCGTGCCGCACCTGCAGGAGTGGGAGGACGCCGGCGAGATCCCGCGCGACCTGCACGTCAAGGCGGCCAAGCTCGGCTTCCTCGGCCTCGGGGTCCCCGAGGAGCTCGGCGGCAGCGGGGGCACCTTCCTCGACGCGCTGGCCTGCTCGGAGGCGTTCACCGATGCCGGTGCCTCGAGCGGGCTGCTGGCCGGCCTGTTCACCAGCGGCATCGCGCTGCCGCACATCGTCGCCTCCGGCAACCCGGACCTGATCGACCGGTTCGTGCGGCCGACGCTGGCGGGCGAGACGATCGGCTCGCTGGCGGTCACCGAGCCGGGTGGCGGGTCCGACGTCGCGAACATCCGGACGACCGCCGCCCGGGACGGTGACTCCTACGTCGTCAACGGCGCCAAGACGTTCATCACCTCCGGCGTGCGGGCCGACTTCGTCACGACCGCGGTGCGCACCGGCGGCCCCGGCCACGCCGGCATCTCGCTGCTGGTCGTCGAGAAGGGCACGCCCGGCTTCGAGGTCACCCGGTCGCTGACCAAGATGGGCTGGCACTGCTCGGACACCGCGGAGCTGTCGTACGTCGACGTGCGGGTCCCGGCCGCCAACCTCGTCGGCGAGGAGAACACCGGCTTCGCCCAGATCGCCAACGCCTTCGTGGTCGAGCGGCTCGCGCTGGCGGCGCACGGCTACGGCATCGCGTCGCGGGCGCTCGACCTCGCGGCGGCGTACGCCAAGGACCGCGAGACCTTCGGGAAGCCGCTCGCGGCCAACCAGGTGGTGCGCCACCGGCTCGTCGACATGCACCGCCGGGTCGACGTGGCGCGGACCTACACCCGCGACGTCGCCCGGCGGTACGTCGCCGGCGAGACCCCGCTGGTCGAGGCGCTGCACGCCAAGGCCACGGCCGTCGAGACCGCCGAGTGGGTCTGCAGCCAGGCGGTGCAGCTGTTCGGCGGCACCGGATACATGCACGGGACCGAGGTGGAGCGGCACTACCGCGACGCCCGGATCCTCGGAATCGGAGGAGGAGCCACCGAGGTGCTCAACGACCTGAACGCACGGCTGCTGGGGTACACCCCATGACCGCCCAGTCGGCGCGCCGGGCGGCGATGCTGGAGAAGCTCACGGCGCTCGACGCCGAGCACGCGAAGGCCGTCGAGGGCGGCGGGGAGAAGTACGTCGCCCGGCACCGCGAGCGCGGCAAGCTCACCGCCCGGGAGCGCGTGGAGCTGCTGATCGACGAGGGCTCGGCGTTCCTGGAGCTCTCGCCGCTGGCCGGGTGGGGGTCCGACTTCAAGGTCGGCGCCTCGGTGGTCACCGGCATCGGCGTGGTCGAGGGCGTCGAGTGCCTGATCGTCGCCAACGACCCGACGGTGCGCGGGGGCGCCAGCAACCCGTGGACGGTCAAGAAGATCTTCCGCGCCGCGCAGATCGCCCGCGAGAACCGGCTCCCCGCGATCAACCTCGTGGAGTCCGGCGGGGCCGACCTGCCGACGCAGAAGGAGATCTTCATCCCGGGCGGCGACCTGTTCCGCGGGCCTGACGAAGGCCAGCGCCGCCAAGACGCCGACCGTCGCGCTGGTGTTCGGCAACTCGACGGCCGGCGGGGCCTACGTGCCCGGCATGAGCGACTACGTGGTGATGGTCAAGGAGCAGGCCAAGGTCTTCCTCGGTGGCCCGCCGCTGGTGAAGATGGCGACCGGCGAGGAGTCCGACGACGAGTCGCTGGGCGGCGCGGAGATGCACGCGCGGACCTCCGGGCTGGCCGACTACCTCGCGGTCGACGAGCGCGACGCGATCCGGATCGGCCGCCGCATCATCGCCCGCCTCAACTGGCGCAAGGCGATCCCGACGGGCGCCCCGGCGGTCGAGGAGCGAGCGCAGCGAGCGTCTCGAGACCTCGCGAGCGGTGGTTTCGAGACGTCGCTCCGCTCCTCCTCAACCACCGGGTACGCCGAGCCGGACCTGGACCCGGAGGGGCTGCTCGACCTGATCCCGGAGGACCTCAAGGAGCCGTTCGACCCGCGCGAGGTCATCGCCCGGCTCTGCGACGGGGTCAGCGCGACCAACGGGGTGGTGTTCGACGAGTTCAAGCCGCTCTACGGCCCCTCGCTGGTGACCGGCTGGGCGAAGGTGCACGGCCGGCAGATCGGCATCCTCGCCAACGCGCAGGGCGTCCTGTTCAGCGAGGAGGCCCAGAAGGCCGCCCAGTTCATCCAGCTCGCCAACCAGATCGACGTACCGCTGCTGTTCCTGCACAACACCACCGGCTACATGGTCGGCAAGGAGTACGAGCAGGGCGGCATCATCAAGCACGGCGCGATGATGATCAACGCGGTCAGCAACTCCACGGTGCCGCACATCTCGATCATGATGGGCGCGTCCTACGGCGCCGGGAACTACGGCATGTGCGGCCGCGCCTACGACCCGCGGTTCCTGTTCACCTGGCCCTCGGCGAAGTCCGCCGTCATGGGCCCGGCGCAGCTGGCCGGGGTGCTCTCGATCGTGGCGCGGGCCGCCGCCGAGGCGAAGGGCAAGCCCTACGACGAGGAGGCCGACGCCGGCATGCGCGCGTTCGTCGAGCAGTCCGTCGAGGAGCAGAGCCTGCCGTTCTTCCTGTCCGGGATGGTCTACGACGACGGGGTCATCGACCCGCGGGACACCCGCACCGTCCTGGGCATCTGCCTGTCCGTGATCGAGAACGCACCAATCGAGGGCACCGACCGCTTCGGTGTCTTCCGGATGTGATGAGGACATGACGACCATCAACAGACTGCTCGTCGCCAACCGCGGCGAGATCGCCCGGCGGATCTTCCGGACCTGCCGCGACCACGGCATCGAGACGGTGGCCGTGCACTCCGACGCCGACGCCGCGATGCGGTTCGTGGCCGAGGCCGACGTCGCGGTGCTGCTGCCCGGCAACACCCCGGCCGAGACCTATCTCCGCGGCGACCTCGTCGTCGAGGCTGCGCTCAAGGCCGGTGCCGACGCGGTCCACCCGGGCTACGGCTTCCTGTCGGAGAACGCCGACTTCGCCCGTCGGGTCGTCGAGGCCGGCCTCACCTGGGTCGGGCCGACGCCCGAGTCGATCGACCAGATGGGCTCGAAGGTCGGCGCCAAGAAGATCGTCTCCGCGGCCGGCGTGCCGATCCTCGAGGAGGTGTCGGCCGCGTCCGTCACCGCCGACGACCTGCCCGTGCTGGTCAAGGCGTCCGCCGGCGGCGGCGGCCGGGGCATGCGCGTCGTCCGCGAGCTCGACGACGTCGCGGCGCAGGTCGCCCAGGCCGCCGACGAGGCCGCCTCCGCGTTCGGCGACCCGACCGTCTTCGTCGAGCCGTTCGTCGAGCACGGCCGGCACGTCGAGGTGCAGGTCGTCGCCGACACCCACGGCACCGTGCTGGTCCTCGGGGAGCGCGACTGCTCGATCCAGCGCCGGCACCAGAAGGTCGTCGAGGAGACCCCGGCGCCGGGCCTGTCGGACCAGACGCGGCAGGCGCTGCACGACGCGGCGCGGGCGGCCGCCGAGTCGGTCGGCTACGTCGGGGCCGGGACGGTCGAGTTCCTGCTCGACCCCGCGACGCAGAAGTTCTGGTTCCTCGAGATGAACACCCGCCTGCAGGTGGAGCACCCGGTCACCGAGTGCGTGTTCGGCCTCGACCTGGTCGCCCTGCAGGTCGCCGTCGCCGAGGGGCGCAGCCTCCCCGCCGATGCCCCGGCGGCGGACGGGCACGCCGTCGAGGTGCGGCTGTACGCCGAGGACCCTGCGGCGGGGTGGCAGCCGCAGAGCGGCCGGCTGACCCGCTTCGACCTCCCCGGGGTCGCGGCCGAGCTGGCCGTGCCGGCGTCGTACGGCGTCCGCCTGGACTCCGGCTTCGTGGCCGGCGACGAGGTCGGCACGCACTACGACGCGATGCTCGCCAAGGTCATCGCGTGGGCGCCGACCCGCGAGGAGGCCCTGCGCCGGCTCGCCGGCACCCTCGCGAAGGCGCGGATCCACGGGCTGCGCACCAACCGTGACCTGCTGGTCAACGTGCTGCGCCACGAGGCGGTGGTCGCCGGGGAGGTCAGCACCGACTTCTTCGACCTGCACGGCCTCGACGAGCTGTCCACGCCGCCTGCCGACGCCGACGCGGTCGCGCTCAGCGCGTTCGCGGCCACGGTCGCCTGCGCCGAGCGGGACAAGGTCGCCCGGACCGTCCAGCCCCGGATCCCGGTCGGCTGGCGCAACGTCGTCTCGGCGCCGCAGCTCACCCGTTTCACCTACGCCGACAGGGAGGTCGACGTCCACTGGTACGGCGGCCGCGACGGCTACGCCAGCGCCGACCTGCAGGCCCACGTGGTCGAGGCCGGAGCCGACCGGGTCGTCCTCGAGCACGCCGGGATGCGCCGCACGTTCGAGGTGCTCGTCGGCGACGACGGCTTCCTCGACGTCGAGTCGTCGCTGGGACACGTCGCGCTGCGGCGTACCCCTCGGTTCGTCGACCCGGCCGACCAGGTGGCCACCGGGTCGCTCCTCGCGCCGATGCCCGGCACGGTCGTCTCCGTGGCGGTCGAGGTCGGGGCCGAGGTCGCCGCCGGCCAGCCGGTGCTCGTCCTCGAGGCGATGAAGATGCAGCACACGGTCTCCGCCCCCCACGACGGGGTCGTCGCGGAGGTCGCCGTCGCCGCCGGGGCGCAGGTCGCCGCCGGCGACGTCCTCGCAGTCGTCACCGAAGAATCCGCCGCTGAGCAAGGAGAAAAGGCATGACCGAGCAGATCGCGTTCACGGAGTCCGAGGAGCGCCAGACCCTGCGCAAGGAGGTCGCCAAGCTCGCCGGCACCTTCGGCCGGGAGTACTTCGCCGCGCAGGCCCGCAGCGGCGGCAAGACCACCGACCTCTGGATGGCCATCGGCAAGAACGGCTACCTGGGGATCAACATCCCCGAGGAGTTCGGCGGCGGCGGGGGCGGCATCGGCGACATCGCCGCCGTCTGCGAGGAGCTCGCCGCGCAGGGCTGCCCGCTGCTGATGATGGTGGTCTCGCCCGCCATCTGCGGCACGGTCATCAGCCGGTTCGGCACCCAGGAGCAGAAGCAGCGCTGGCTGCCCGGGATCTGCGACGGCACCCAGACGATGGCGTTCGCGATCACCGAGCCCGACGCCGGCACCAACTCGCACAACATCTCCACCACCGGCCGCCGCGACGGCGACGAGTGGGTGCTCAACGGCCGCAAGATCTACATCTCCGGCGTCGACGAGGCCGCCAACGTGCTCGTCGTCGCGCGGGCCGAGGACGCGAAGACGGGCAAGCTCAAGCCGTGCCTGTTCGTGGTGCCGACGGACGCGCCCGGGCTCGAGTACAAGGCGATCCCGATGGAGATCGTCAGCCCCGAGCAGCAGTTCCAGGTCTTCATCGACGACGTCCGGCTGCCGGCCGACGCGCTGGTCGGCGACGAGGACGCGGGCCTGATCCAGCTGTTCGCCGGGCTGAACCCGGAGCGGATCATGGCGGCGTCGTTCTCCACCGGCCTCGCCCGCTACGCCCTCGACAAGGCGGTCGCCTACGTCAAGGAGCGGGAGGTCTTCGGGGTGCCGATCGGCTCCCACCAGGGGCTCGCGCACCCGCTGGCGCAGTCGAAGATCGAGATCGAGCTCGCCCGGCTGATGACCCAGAAGGCCGCCGCGCTCTACGACGCCGGCGACGACATGGGCGCCGGCGAGGCCGCGAACATGGCGAAGTACGCCGCCGCGGAGGCCGCCTGTGACGCCGCCGACCGGGCCGTCCAGGCACACGGCGGCAACGGCATCACCCAGGAGTACGGCGTGGCCGGCCTCCTGGTCGCCGCCCGGGCGGGTCGCATCGCGCCGGTGTCCCGCGAGATGATCCTGAACTTCGTGGGCATGCACTCCCTGGGCCTGCCGAAGTCCTACTGACGTCCCGCGCGAGCAACGAGGAGCACGACATGACGGAGCAGAGCGAGCAGCCGACCGAGCTCGTCCACTACGCGGTGGCCGACGAGGTGGCGCACCTGACCCTCGACAGCCAGCACAACCGCAACGCGCTCTCCAGGCAGCTCGTCACCGAGCTGTTCGACCGGCTCGAGCGCGCCGAGGCCGACCCCGCGGTCAAGGTCGTGCTGGTCAAGGCCGAGGGCCGCACGTTCTGCTCCGGCGCCGACCTGTCCGAGGCGAGCGGCGAGGGGATGGAGAAGGCCGCCGGCGTGCTCGTCGAGCTCCAGCGCCGGATCGCCACGCTCGCCAAGCCGGTCGTCACCCGGGTGCACGGCAACGTGCGCGCCGGCGGCATCGGCATCGTGGCGGCCTCCGACATCGCGGTCAGCGCCACCGACGCGACCTACGCCTTCACCGAGGTCCGGCTCGGTCTCACCCCGGCCGCCATCTCGCTGAGCGTGCTGCCGCGGATGACCGACCGGGCGGCCGCGCTGACCTTCCTCACCGGCGAGGTCTTCGACGGCCATGCCGCCGAGCGGATGGGCCTGGTGACGAAGGCCGTCCACGAGGACGAGCTGAACGTCGAGGTCGACGAGATCTGCGGGATGCTCTGCAAGGGCAACCCGCAGGGGCTCCGCGAGACCAAGGCGCTCGTCGGCCGTCACCTGGTGCAGCGGATCGACGAGCAGGGCGCCGACCTGGCGGCGCTGTCCGCGCGTCTGTTCGGGTCCGACGAGGCCAAGGAGGCCATGCTCGCGTTCCTGTCCCGGAAGAAGTAGCGGGACGCAGCCCCCGGCGACCAGCTCGGGGAGCTAGGGGCCGAGCTCCTTCCTCTCGTAGGTCCGGATCTCGTCGATGATGATCGTCGACAGGGCGGAGTCGAGCTCGCGGTGCTCCCAGGCGGTGTCCTTGAGCCGGCCGACCAGGGCCCGGAGCCCGAGGATCTCCTGCCGGACCTGCGCCACGGTGGCGGCGTCGACGCTCGCGCGGGCGGACGCGTTGCGGCCGAGGAAGTAGCCGACCATGCCGGCCAGGGCCAGGACGATCAGCTCAGCGATCAGTGCGGGCATGGCCACCACCGCTCGACGACGGGCCCGCGGACCACCCCCGGGCCTCTCCCTGCAGGTTATCCGAGCACGGGAGCGCTGGGGGCGACCCGAGACGACTCCGCGGAACCGGCGTGGACGCACGGGCAACGGAGGTAGAGTTACCGACTTGCCCGAATCGCTTCACAGCACGTCCAGGGATCGGTGAAACCGCTTTGTCCGTCGAGGTTGCCCACGACGAGGTGACGCTGCAGGAGATCGCCTCCGAGCAGGCGTTCGTCGACCGCGTCTACCGCCAGCTGGAGCTGTCCACCAAGAACGCCGAGGCGCTGGCCCTCGAGGGGCACGGTCGCGGCCGCCTCGGGCACGAGGGCGGCCTGGTGGAGCGCGACGCGATGGTGTTCCAGGCGGCGAAGCGGATCGCCACCCTGAACGCGGCGCACGAGGGCCTCGTCTTCGGCCGCCTCGACCTGAGCGACGACGGCGAGGAGCCCCGCTACATCGGCCGGATCGGGCTGCGCGACGAGAACCGCGACTCCCTGCTCGTCGACTGGCGTGCCCCCGCGGCGGCGGTGTTCTACCAGGCCACCGCGGCAGAGCCGCAGGGCGTCGTACGAAGGAGAGTCTTGCGCTGCTCGGGGCCGCGCGTCGTCGCCGTCGAGGACGACCTGCTCGACCCGGAGAGCCCGTCCGCCGACACCCTGCCGATCGTCGGCGAGGGCGCGCTGATGGCGCAGCTGTCCCGCGCGCGTGACCGCAACATGCACTCGATCGTGGCCACCATCCAGGCCGAGCAGGACAAGGCGATCCGCGCGCCCGGCAAGGGCGTCGTGCTCATCACCGGCGGCCCCGGCACCGGCAAGACCGTGGTGGCGCTGCACCGCGCGGCCTACCTGCTCTACTCCGACCGACGCCGCTACGAGAGCGGCGGCGTGCTCGTGGTCGGGCCGTCGGGCGTGTTCATGCGCTACATCGAGCGGGTGCTGCCGTCCCTCGGGGAGACCGCCGTGGCGCTGCGGTCGCTCGGCGAGGTCGTCGACGGCGTGCACGCCTCGCGGCACGACCTGCCCGCGGTCGCGGACGTGAAGGGCTCCGCGCGGATGGCGGAGCTGATGCGCAGGCTGGGCCGCCAGGCCGTGCCGGGCGCACCGCGCGACCTGAGGATCTTCTACCGCGACGACACCGTCGTGCTCGGCTCCCGCGAGCTCGGCCAGGTCCGGCGCCAGCTGCTGTCCCAGGGCAAGCGCAACCGGCAGCTGCCCCGCGTCGCCTCCGCGCTGCTCGACGTGATGTGGCGCCAGGTCCAGGGCGAGCGCGGACGCGTGCGCGGCAAGGAGGAGTTCGTCGACGTCATGCTGGGCACCCCGGCCTTCGTCGAGTTCGCGCTGTCCTGGTGGCCGCCGCTCGACGCGACCCACGTGCTCAGCTGGCTGCGCGACCCCGAGCTGCTGCAGCGGATCGGTGAGGGCGTGATCTCGCGCGAGGACGCCGCGCTGCTGTCCGCCTCGTGGGCCGACCAGGCCGAGCACACCTGGTCGGTGGAGGACATCGCGCTGCTCGACGAGCTGCGCTACGAGCTCGGCGACGCCCCGGAGAACCGCGACGCCGAGGTCGACCCGCTGGCCCATCTCGTCGACGAGAACATGCCCGAGCTGACCACGATCACCGACCGCGAGTTCTCCCGCGGCCCCCGGACCAGCGTGCGCACCGAGGACGACGGCTACTCCCACGTGCTCGTCGACGAGGCGCAGGACCTGACCCCGATGCAGTGGCGGATGGTCGGCCGTCGGGGCCGCACCGCGACCTGGACGATCGTCGGCGACCCGGTCCAGTCGTCGTGGCCGGACCCGGCCGAGGCGACCCGGGCCCGCGACGCCGCGCTCGGCGACAAGGTCCGCCACGAGTTCCACCTGTCGACGAACTACCGCAACAGCAAGGAGATCTACGACTTCGCGGCGGCGTACGCCGACCGGGTCGGTCTCGACGCGGACCTCCCCAACGCGGTCCGCTCCACCGGGATCGAGCCGGAGGAGCGCCGGGCGGACGACCTGGCCGCCGGAGTGCGGGAGGCCGTCACGGAGATGGCCGGGTCCGTCCAGGGCACGCGTCGGCATCGTCGTACCGGTGGCCCGTCGCGCCGAGGTCCAGGGTTGGCTCGACTCGTGGGCGGAGCACGCGGACGCGGCCGCCGGCGGGTCGGACGCCAGGATGCTCGTGCTCACCGGCCTGGACACCAAGGGGCTGGAGTTCGACGGCATCGTGGTCGTGCGCCCCGACGAGATCGAGGCGGAGTCGGCGACCGGCCGCTCGACGCTCTACGTCGTGCTGACGCGAGCCACCCAGCGGATGGTCACGGTCGCCCCGCGCTAGTGGATCGGCCCGATCTCCGGGAGGCGGTGGTCGACCATGATCCGGCGGACGACCCAGACCTCGTCGTCCGGGCCGCTGCAGGCGCTGCTGGGGTCGGGGACGGACTGCAGGTGCAGCTGGTCCGGCGCGGTCATCGTCACCCGCCACCGGAGCACGTCGCCGGTGTGGCACGCGTTCATGTTGTGCACCATCACGGTCAGCATCCGGCCGTCGAGCTCGTAGCTGCCGTCGGCCGCGCGCGCGTCGTCGAGCAGGTGGCCCTCGGAGTCCCACGCGAAGGACCCGTCGGCGCCGTAGCGCATGAGCAGCGCGCCCGCCAGGGAGTGCCAGGGCCCGTGCGACGACTCGAGCAGCCAGACTCCGCGGAGCTCCTGAGGCAGGACCGGGCGACCGACCGGACAGGCCCGGGCGTGCTCCTCCTGCACCAGCGGGGTCGCGCTGGGCATCCGCAGGGTCCGCACCCGCGGGTCCCCCGCCACGTAGGTCTGCACGTGGACGTACCGGTAGCGCAGCGGTTCGGGCGCCGCGCAGCCCTCCAGGCCGAACCGGACGTTTCGCCACGTACCGGGCTGGAGGACCTCGGTCCGGACGTTGGCACGGACCCGCCACCCGTCGAACCCGACCGCCGTCACCTCCACCGGCCGGTGCCCGCCGTTGAAGAGGGGCAGGCGCAGGCACCGCCGCCGGCAGGGGATGACGTCCTCCATGTTGCCGGCCCGCAGGAGCACGGCCGAGGAGGCGACGGCGCGCCGGGTGGCGACCTCGTCGTCCAGGTGGAGCGCGAGCACCGCGCCGAGCACCAGGCACACGACGGCCACGGCCACGGTCCGGACCCGGGCCGCCCAGGGCGGTTCCTCGTCCCCCGCTGACAGGACATCGGGATCCCCGTCACCGGGGTTCCACGCGGTCATGTCGCCACGGTAGGCACGCCGCCTCGGCAGCAGCCATGCCCCGCCCGCGCCATCTGAGCCATGCCCCACCCGGCGCGGGCCGCGCTCCGTCCTCGCGCCCGGGCCGGTGTTCGAGGGTCGGCTCAGGGCTGTCCCCGATGTACGCCAGGTCCCGACGGGCCGACAGTGGAGGTGTCAGGGAGACCCGATCCTGTGGCTGCTGATGCCGTCGGAGGAGACCGGCACGGCCCAGCCGCCCGCTCCGCTGGCCGCACCTACCGGGAGCTGACCGAGCCGTCCGGTGGGAGGTTGTCCTCGGGCACCAGCCGGCGGAAGACATGACGCTCACCGGGAGGCGAGTAGCAGTACCCACCGTCAGAGCGAACGATGTCGAGCCGCAGCAGGTCCTCGCTCAGCAACGTGGTCGTCCACACCTCGGTGTAGCCGACGGCGCAGGCATAGCCGCCGTCCGCGTGCAGCCGGAGCCGCGTCCCCTGCAGCCGGTAGGTCCCCAGCATGCCCTGGTCCCCCTCCTGGAAGAGCAGCCCCTCCGGGTCGAAGGTGAACCTTCCGTCGGCGGTGAACCGCATCAGGCTGATGCGGGCCAGGTCCGACCACCGGCCCTCGGCCGCCTCCAGGTGCCAGAGCCCGCCGAGGTCGCGCGGGGTGAGCATGGTCGGCGGCAGACATTCACGGGTGTGGACGGCCCTCAGCGCGGTGGCCGGCGCGGCCAGCTCCACGCGCTGGTGGCTGGGGGTCCCGCGGTCGACGGTGCGGATGCGCAGTGCGGTGACCGGTGGCGGCACGGGGCCGTCGCAGTCGTCGGGGAGCGAGAACGTGACCTGGGCCCAGCGGTGCGGGGCGATGCCCACCCCGGGGTTGGCCGCCACGGTCGTCGACCAGCCGTCGAGCCCGACCACGCGCACGCGGACCGTCGTCTTTCCGGGGTTGAACAGCCCGACCCGGAACCGGTGCCGGTCGTCGAGCGCGGGTGCCGCCGTGACGGAGCCGCCGGTCAGCGCGGCCGTGGACGGAGAGTCCAGGAAGGAGAAGGGGGAGCCGTTGTCGAGGCGTGTGCCGAGCACCCCACCCATGACCAGGCACACGACCGCCACGGCCGTGGTCCGAACCCGGCCCGCCCAGGGCGGTCCCTCGTCTCCGGATGACAGCACATCGGGACCCCGGTCCCCGGGGTTCCACGTGGACACGTCCCCACGCTAGGCACACCGCATTGAGGACTGCCTATGCCCCGGCCGCGCCATCTTCGTCCCGGTTCGGCTCCGGCAGTCCGCCAAGGGTCGTCGACCCCGCGGACACCGCCCGGGGTGCCGGCGCACCGTCGGTAGAGTTCCCGGCATGACCGACCCGGGCCCCGTGCCGTCCGCCGCCGCCGCGCTCGAGGCGTTGCAGGCGCACGAGGCCTGGGCGGTGATCCGGCTGCGGGACTCCGCGACGGTGACCCTGGTGGGCGGCTCCCGCTCCGAGGTCGAGCGGCTCGCCGACGTACCCCTCGAGGACGGCGTGCCCGCGGAGGGCCGGCGGTTCGACCGGCTGCTCGCGGTCCCGTTCCGGCAGGTGACCGAGCGCGGCTTCGCGGCGCACGACGACGGCGCACCGCTCACCGTGGTGGAGATCGCCACCGAGTCCGAGGTCGCGTTGGCCGACCTGCTCGCGGCGCTGCCGGACGAGCCGGTCGAGTTCGAGGACCGCGGCGGGTTCGAGACCAGCGACGACGCGTACGCCGCCGTGGTGGAGCGGATCATCGCCGACGAGATCGGCAACGGGGAGGGCGCCAACCTCGTCGTCGGCCGCCACTACCGGGCGCAGCTGCGCGACTGGGGCGCGGCGAAGGCCCTCACCGTCCTGCGCCGGCTGCTCGAGCGCGAGCGCGGCGCCTACTGGACCTACTGCTTCTTCACCGGCGAGCGGTTCCTGGTCGGTGCCAGCCCCGAGCGGCACGTCTCGGTGCACGGCGGCGACGTCCGGATGAACCCGATCAGCGGCACGTTCCGGCTGCCGAAGCACGCCGACCCGGCGGAGCTGAAGCAGCAGCTGCTGGACTTCCTCGCCGACGAGAAGGAGATCTACGAGCTCTTCATGGTCGTCGACGAGGAGCTCAAGATGATGTGCGACGTCTGCAACGAGGGCGGCCAGGTGCTCGGCCCGTTCCTCAAGCCGATGACGCACCTCGTGCACACCGAGTACCTCCTCGCGGGTCGCACCAGCCGCGACGTGCGCGACGTCCTCCGGGACACGATGTACGCCGCCACGGTCACCGGCTCGCCCGTCGAGAACGCCTGCCGACTGATCAAGAAGTACGAGTCCGAGGGGCGCGGCTACTACGGCGCCGCCCTCGCGCTGATCGGCCGGGACCGGGAGGGCCGGCCGACCGCGGACTCGCCGATCGTGATCCGCACGGCCGACGTCTCGCCGGCGGGCGCCCTCAAGGTCACGGCGGGCGCCACCCTGGTCCGTGACTCCGTGCCGGCGTACGAGGTCGCCGAGACCCACGCCAAGGCCGGCGGCATCCTCACCGCCTTCGGGCTGGTCCCGGCTCCCGAGGCCCGCGCCGACGGGGTCGCCGAGCTGGCCCGCGACGAGGACGTGCTGATCGCGCTGGCGTCGCGCAACCAGCGGCTCAGCAAGTTCTGGCTGACCGACCAGGGCGGTTCGCCGCCGGCGCCGGAGCTCAAGGGCAGGTCGGTGGTGATCCTCGACGGCGAGGACGACTTCGTCAACATGCTCCGGCACGTGCTCTGGGTGATGGGCATGACGTCGACGGTGCGTGCGCCACGAGGACTACACGCCCGAGGCGCTCGACGGGCACGACCTGGTGATCGTCGGCCCCGGGCCGGGCGACCCCCGCGACGCCGGCCAGCCGAAGATCGCCGCGTTCCAGCAGGCGGTGGACCACCTGCTGGCGACCGGCCAGCCGTTCCTGTCGGTCTGCCTGGGCCACCAGGTGCTGTGCGGCAGGCTCGGGATCGACCTCGGCTACAAGGACATCGTCTTCCAGGGCACGCAGTCCCGGGTCGAGATCGACGGCCGCGAGGAGAACGTCGGCTTCTACAACACGTTCGTCGGCCGCGCCCACGGACCGCTGCCCGACGGGCGTCAGCGTGGCGGCCGACCCGGCGACCGGCGACGTGCACATGGTCAGCGGGCCGCACTTCCGCGGCATCCAGTTCCACGCCGAGTCGATCCTGACCGAGCGCGGCTACGACCTGATCCACGACCTGGTCCTCGAACTGCTGCGATGAGCACGCCGCGGGTCGTGCCACGGGTCGTCCCTCGAGTCGTCGTCGTCGACCACCACGACTCCTACACCTGGAACCTCGTGCACCTCGTCGCCGGCGTGACCGGCGTGCTGCCCGAGGTCGTGGAGCACGACGAGGTCGACGTCGAGGCGCTCCGGGCCTTCAGCCACATCGTGCTGTCGCCGGGCCCGGGCAACCCCGCGGAGCCGGCCGACTTCGCGCTGGGCCGCGCCGTCTTCGAGCTCGACCGGCCGGTCCTCGGCGTGTGCCTCGGCATGCAGGCGCTGGTGGTGGCGTACGGCGGGCGCGTCGGCCAGGTCCTGCCGGCCCACGGCGACGTCGCGTCGGTCACGCACGACGGGGCCGGCGTCTTCGCGGGGCTGCCGTCGCCGTTCGCGGCGGTGCGCTACCACTCGCTCGCGGCGCTCTCGGTGCCCGACGTGCTGGTGGAGACCGCCTGGTGCGACGGCCCGGACGGCCCGGTGGTGATGGGGGTGGCGCACCGCGCGAAGCCGTTGTGGGGCGTGCAGTTCCACCCCGAGTCGGTCCTCACCGAGCACGGCGCCACGATGGTCGCCAACTTCCTGGGGCAGCCGTGAGCGGCGACCCGGCGGCGACGTTCGCCGACCTGGCCCGGCGGCACGACCGGATGTTCTGGCTCGACGGCGGGGGGTCGCGCGCGTGGTCGGGCCGGCGGTCGATCCTCGGCTTCCTCGAGGCCGACGACGTGTCCCTGACGTACGACGCCGCCGCCCGCCAGGTGACCCGCCACCGAGGTGGCCGGTCCGACGTGGTCGGCGACGACGTGTTCGCCGTACTCGCCGACGAGCTCGCCCGCGACGCCGGAGACGGGTCCGTCAGCTGGGTGGGCTACCTCGGCTACGGCTCCCGCCCCGACCTGCCGGCCGCCGTGGCGCCGGGGCCGCCCGACGCGGTGTGGATGCGCTGCCGCGACCCGCTGGTCATCGAGCACGAGCCCGGCCGGGCCCGGTGACGCTGCCCGGAGAAGCCCCCCGGCCCGGCACCCCCGAGGACTACCGGGCGGCGTTCGACGAGGTGCAGCGCCAGCTCCACCTCGGCAACTCCTACGAGGTGAACCTGACCTACCGGGAGCAGATCGACTCGCCGGTCGATCCCGTCGACGCCTACCTGCGGCTGCGCGAGCTGAACCCCGCGCCGTACGCCGGCTACCTGCAGCACGACGGGGTGGCGCTGCTGAGCTCGAGCCCGGAGCGCTACGCGACCGTCGACCGGCACGGGTGGATCGAGACCAAGCCGATCAAGGGGACGACCCCGCGCGGCGCGACGCCCGAGCACGACGCGGAGCTCGCGCACCGGCTTGCCACGGACCCCAAGTTCCGCGCCGAGAACCTGATGATCGTCGACCTGCTGCGCAACGACCTGTCGATGGTGTGCGACCCGGGCACGGTGAGCGTCCCGGTGCTGATGGAGGTGGAGTCCTACCCGTCGGTGCACCAGCTGGTGTCCACGGTGCGTGGGCGGCTGCGCGACGGGGTGGGGACGATCGAGGCGCTGCGCGCGCTGTTCCCGGCCGGCTCGATGACCGGCGCCCCCAAGCTGCGGACGATGCAGGTCATCGAGGCCGTGGAGTCGAGCCCGCGTGGGGTGTACTCCGGGGCGTTCGGGTGGATCTCCGGCGACGGCCGGGCCGACCTGGGCGTGGTGATCCGGTCGCTGGTCGCCCAGCGGGACGGGTCGTCGCACCGCTACACGCTGGGCACCGGCGGCGGGATCACGGTGCGCTCCGACGTGCACGAGGAGTACGCCGAGACGCGCTGGAAGGCCGAGCGGCTCCGCCGCGCGCTGGACGACTAGCAGCCGACGGACCTGTGCGCGATGCTGGCTCCGATCGGCGCGGTGACCGCGCCGATCGGGCGCCTGTGCGCGATTCTGGCGCACCCGCCGCTCAGGAGGAGGTGCTGCCACCGTCGCTGTCGAGGGTGACCGTGACGGTGTCGGTCGTGCCCGACGAGCCGTCGGAGCCTCGGACGTACGTCAGCGTGACCGTGTCGCCCGGGCGGTGGCCGCGGATGGTGGCCACCAGCGACTGGTAGCCGGTCACCGGCTCGCCGTCGACCTTGGTGATCACGTCGCCGCGCGTCAGCCCGGCCTGGGCGGCCGCGGACCCGGCTTCCACCGACTCGATCCCGGCGCCGCTGACCAGTCCGTTCTTGCTGGACGCGTCGCCCACGCTCACCCCGAGCTTGGCGTGGGTCGGGGTCTCGTTGCTGCGGAGCTGGTCGACGATCGGCAGCACGTTGTCGATCGGGATGGCGAACCCGAGCCCGATCGAGCCGGCCTCGCCGCTCATGCTGCTGGACGCCGACCGGATGGAGGAGTTGATCCCGACGACCTCGCCGTTCATGTTCACCAGCGGACCGCCGGAGTTGCCGGGGTTGATCGCCGCGTCGGTCTGGATCGCGGGGTACGTCGTCTCGGTCCCGGTGCCACCGCCGACGGACACGGGCCGCTGCAGCGCGCTGACGATGCCGGAGGTCACGGTGGCCTGGAGGCCGAACGGGGAGCCGATCGCCACGACGTTCTCGCCGACGTCGAGGTTGGCGGACTTGCCGAGGGTGGCCGGGGTGAGCCCGGAGACGCCCTTGGCCTGGATCACCGCGAGGTCGGTGAGCGGGTCCGTGCCGACGACCGAGGCGGGTGCCGTGCTGCCGTCGTTGAAGCTGACCGCCATCGTGCCGCCCGAAGCGGCCTCGACCACGTGGTTGTTGGTGAGGATCTCGCCGTCGGAGCTGAGGATGATGCCGGACCCGGAGCCGGAGCCCTGCGGGCCGGTGACGGTGATCTTGACGACGGAGGGGAGCACCGAGGCGGCGACCTGCTCGACGGAGCCGTCCGGCGCCGGGGTGTCGGCGGTCTTGGCGACGGCGCTGGTGCGTGGACCTGTCGAAGGTGACGCAGGGGACGCGTCACCTCCGACGAGGTCATCCACCGTGTTGAACCCAGCTGCGCCAGCCAGCCCACTGAGTCCTCCGACCAGAAGCGCGGCCGCCAGGATCCCGGCGACGACGCCTGTGCTCGGACGGGACGTTGCCCGCTCCGGAGGAGGCGTAAACCCGGTCTGCCCGAATCGGTGGGTGTGCTCGGGCGGTTCCGGGGCGTCGAGGGTTCCGACGGTTTCGCGTGGTGGCATCTGCTCGGTCATGTGACCAGGGTGTCCGGCGAATCTGAAACGGGACTGAGAGAGCCCTTTGACTATGGCGTGAGATCGCCGGCCCGCGGGTCCGCGAGGTCGGACGGTACGCCGGCCACGCCGGCCGGCGGTTCCGCCGAACCTGGCAGGGTCATCCAGAACGCCGCCCCGCCGTCGTCGCCGCGGCCGGCCCGCACGCTACCGCCGTGGCGCTCGGCGACCTGGCGCACGATCGACAGGCCGAGGCCGGAGCCGGGCATCGCGCGTGACTCCTTGGACCGGTAGAACCGGTCGAACACGTGCGGAAGGTCCTCGTCGCGGACGCCGTGCCCCTGGTCCTCGACCAGCAGGGTGCCGGCGTGCAGCCGCACCGTCACGACACCGAGCGGGGGGCTCCACTTGGCGGCGTTGTCGAGCAGGTTGGTCACCGCCCGCTCCAGGGCGGCCGACTCGCCGGTGACCCACCACGGGTCGAGCCGGACGTCGTAGTGCAGGCTCGACGCGCGGCGCCGGACGCGGTCCACGGCGCGCGCGGTGACCTCCGCGAGGTCGACCGGCTCCGGGGTGGTCGGCACCCGCTCGTCGCGGGCGAGCTCGGTGAGGTCGCCGATCAGCGTGGTGAGCTCCTCGATCTGGAACCGGATGTCGTCCATCAGCTCGGTGCGCGACTGCGGCGACAGGCCGCCCCGGGCGTCCGCCTGCACCAGCAGGTCGAGGTTGGTGCGCAGCGAGGTCAGCGGGGTGCGCAGCTCGTGGCCGGCGTCGGCGACGAGCTGGCGCTGCCGGTCGCGCGACGCCGACAGCGCGGCCAGCATCGCGTTGAACGCGGAGGCCAGCCGGGCGATCTCGTCGTTGCCCTCGACCTCGATCGGGTCGAGCTGCTCGGTGCGGGCGATGTCCTCGGCGGCGTCGGTGAGCCGGCGTACCGGACGCAGCCCGTTGCGGGCCACCGCCCAGCCCGCGAGCGCCGCGGTCACCACGCCGAACAGGCCGAAGATCAGCAGCACGAAGCCGAGCTTCTCCAGCGTGTACTCGTTGTTGCGCAGGGACTGGGCGAGCACCAGCGCGACGCCGTTCTCGTTGGCCGGCACCGCCGCGACGCGATAGTCACCGCCCGGCGTCGACACCGTCCGGCACGAGAAGCGCTGCTGGCCGCGGGCGACCGCGAGCTCCGGGGCGCCGAGCGTCACCGAGTCCTCGCTCGGGCCCGAGTCGGTCGTGACCACCCGACCACCCGCGGTGATGTAGCCGATCTTCACGTCGGCGGCGCCGACCATCCACGACGGCACCTGCTTGGCGGTCAGCTCGCTCAGGGTGCTCGACTGTGAGGCCGCGTCGGCGCGGCGCAGCAGGGACTGGTCGAGGGTGTCCATGAGCTGGTGCCGGACGGTGAAGTACGCCGCCGCGGCGACGAGGGCCACGGAGACGCCGACCGCCATGGTGGCGAGCAGGGTGACCCGGCTGGCCAGCGACCGGCGGTAGTGCCACCCCGGCCACGACGGCATCGCGGGGCGCGGCATCACGCCTCCTTCAGGACGTACCCGACCCCGCGGACGGTGTGGATCAGCCGCGGCTCGCCGGCCGCCTCGGTCTTGCGGCGCAGGTAGCCGACGTAGACCTCGAGCGAGTTCGCCGTGGTGGGGAAGTCGAAGCCCCAGACCTCCTCGAGGATGAACGACCGCTCGAGGACCCGGCGCGGGCGGCGCATGAACATCTCGAGCAGCGCGAACTCGGTGCGGGTCAGCTCGATCGGGCGACCGGCGCGGACCACCTCGCGGGTGGCCACGTCGAGCGTGAGGTCGGAGAACGCCAGCACCTCGTCGGCACCCGCGCCGTCGGCCGGGTGGGTCCGCCGGAGCAGGGCCCGCAGCCGGGCGAGCAGCTCCTCGAGCGCGAACGGCTTGGTGAGGTAGTCGTCGGCGCCCGCGTCGAGCCCCTCCACCCGGTCGCCGACCGAGTCGAGGGCGGTGAGCACCAGGATCGGCAGGTCGTTGCCGGCCGACCGCAGCGCACGGGTGGTCTCGATGCCGTCGAGGCGCGGCATCATCACGTCGATGACCAGCGCGTCCGGCGGGTGGCCGGCGATGCTGGCGAGGGCCTCGGCGCCGTCGCCGGCCAGGGCGACGGCGTACCCGTTGAACTCCAGGGAGCGGCGCAGGGACTCGCGGACCGCCCGGTCGTCGTCGACGACCAGGACGCGCGGGGTCTCGGGGCTGCTGGTGGGCACGGGCCAAGCCTGCCACTCCTGCCTGAAGCGGTGCTGAGAACCCGGTCGCGCACCCGCGCCGCGTCTCATCCGCGGCGCATGATGCCGCCGACCGCGATCGCGGGAGGAACGTGGGTGCTGTACCGGTCCGGAAGGAGGGCTGTGATGAGTCAGATGCCGCAGCAGAGGCTCACCGAGTTCGACGTGCGCGGGCAGCGGTCGTGGGACAGTCCCGCGGGTTCGGGGCCGACGGGGGAGAGCCGGATGGTGGGGCTGGTCCTCTTCTCGGGCACGATCATGCTGCTGGTCGGGGTCTTCGAGGTGATCATCGGGATGACAGCGCTGTTCTTCAACGGCTACTTCGAGGCCACCCAGGACCCGCTCGTCACCAGCAACTACGACGCGTGGGGCTTGACGCACACCCTGCTGGGCGCCCTGGCCATCGTGGCCGGGCTCGGGCTCTACAAGGGCAAGCTCTGGGCCAGGATCCTCGGCATCCTGTTCGCGCTCAGCTGTGCGGTGGTGAACCTCGGGTTCCTCTCCGTCGCGCCGTTCATGAGCGTCACCGTCATCGTGCTGTGCATCCTCTGCGTCTTCGCGATCACGGTGCACGGGGCGGAGCTGGAGGACTGGTAGGCACCGGGTCGCGGCGGGGGTCACAGCAGCGAGCGGGCCGCCTCGCCGGCGCGGTTGCCGTAGCCCGAGCCGGCCGGGCCCCCGGTGCCGAACAGGCACGCGTGCACGAGGAGCGGGAACAGCTGGTGCAGCGCGACCCGGTCCTCCCAGCCCTCGGCGAGCGGGGCCGCCTCCTGATAGGCCTCGAGCACGCGCGGCAGCTGGGGGCAGCCGAACAGCGCGAGCATCGCCAGGTCGGTCTCCCGGTGCCCGCCGTGGGCGGCCGGGTCGACCAGCCACACCCGGGCGTCGAGCCCCCACAGCACGTTGCCGGACCACAGGTCGCCGTGCAGCCGGGCGACGGGCTCGTCGGGCCCGGCCAGGTCCAGGATGCGGCGTACGACGGCCTCGACGGAGCCGGCGTCCTCGGCGGTGATCCCGCCGCGGTCCCGGGCCAGCTTGAGGTAGGGCAGCACCCGCCGCGTGGCGAAGAACTCCGGCCAGGTGGGGGCGGAGCGGTTGGGCAGCGGCAGGCTGCCGATGTAGCCGTCGGTGCCGGCCTCCGTGCCGAAGCAGGGGGCGCCCGCGGCGTGGGTGGCGGCCAGGCCGCGGCCGAAGTGGTCGGCCGCCTCGACGGACGGGCGGCCGTGCTCGACCCACTGCAGGATCAGGCAGTCGGGCTCGGCCGCGAGCACGTCGGGCACGTCGACGCCGCTGGTGGAGCCGAGCCACTGGAGCCCGCGCGCCTCGGTGGGGAAGAAGTCCGGGGGAGCCTGGGGCCGGGTCTTCATCAGCGCCGAGCGGCCGTCGGAGAGCCGCAGCCGGGTGGAGGTGCAGATGTCGCCGCCGGCCACCGGCGTGGTGGCGACGACCGCCGCGTCGAGGAGGGCCTCGGCGCGCTGGGCGATCGTCCCCATCCGGGCCACGTCAGCCGCCCACGAGCTCTCGGTCGAGCGCGGCCACGAGCTCGTCGCAGGTGCGCTCGATCATCGCCAGCACGGTCGCGAAGCCGTCGTCGCCGCCGTAGTAGGGGTCCGGCACCTCGCGGTCCCCGTCGTGCGCCCGTGGGTCGAACTCGCGGAACAGCTTGAGCCGGTCGGGGTCGTCGAGCGCGTCGCCGAACTCGCCGCGGAGGTCCGCGACGTTGCTCTCGTCCATCGCCAGCACGAGGTCCTGCTCGTCGAACCAGTGCGCCTCGAACAGCTGCGCGCGGTGCCGGGTCGCGTCGTAGCCGTGGCTGGTCAGCAGCGCGGCGGCCCGGCGGTCCATCGGGTTGCCGACGTGCCAGTCGCCGGTGCCGGCGCTGACCACGTGGACGTCGCGGTCGAGGCCGGCGCTCGCCAGCCGGTCGCTGAGCACCACGTCGGCCATCGGCGAGCGGCAGATGTTGCCCAGGCAGACCAGGGCGATGCGGTAGGGCGTGCCGCTGCGGCGGGGTGCGGGGAGGGCCGGCGAGGTCATCGAGTCAGTCGCCCTCCGGCAGCACGCGCTCGAGCAGCCAGCTGGCGATGGAGATGATGATCGCGCCGAGCACCGCGGTCCAGAACCCGTCGACGTGGAAGCCGAGGTCGAACTGGTTGGCGAGCCACTCGGTCAGCAGCAGCATCAGGGCGTTGATCACGAAGAGCAGCAGCCCGAGCGTCAGGAGGATGAACGGCAGCGAGAACAGCTTCACGATCGGCGCCACCACGGCGTTGACCACGCCGAAGATCAGCGCGACGAGCACCAGAGTCAGGGCCTCGTTGTCACCGGTCACCCGGATGTCGTCCAGCAGCCAGGTCGCGGCGGCCAGGGCCAGCGCGTTGACGGTCACCCACACTACGAATCTCACGGGACCGATACTGCCAGGTTCCGCCCGGTCAGGGAGCCGGAGTCAGCGCCAGACCCTGAGACGGTGAAACGGGCCCGCACGCTCTTGCGAGGTGCGGGCCCGTCTTGGGCCCCCCATCTGGCCCCCCTGGGCACCGGCGTCCAGATTTCCCCTCCTGGCCGACCGGTTCCTTCATCATGACCGGCTTTACCTGCCGCGTCACCGGATGACCTCGCAAATCGGACATTGCGCCATATATGACGCATCGGTGACCGGCGGGTGTGGCCCGGGTGGGCTAGGGGGTCGGCCGTTCGGTCGGCCCGGACTGGCCGGCCGGACCCTTGCCGACGAGCCGGGACAGGTCCGCGACCGCGGCCGGGGCCGGGGAGGCGGCGGACTTGTTGGTCGCCGCGACCTCCTCGACGAGCTCCTGGCGGCGGACCTGGATGCTGCGCGGGGCGTCGACGCCGATCCGTACGACGTCTCCGCGCACCTCGAGGACGCTGATGACGATGTCGTCGCCGATCACGACACTCTCACCGAGTCGGCGGCTGAGCACCAGCATGGTCACTCCTGTCGGATGGACACTTCCGGGTGCCTAGTGTGACGGGTCGCCGCCGGTGCTGTCGCCCGGACCGGTCAGAGGCGCCTTCATCGGCAGCTCCGGGTCGTCCAGGATCGCCTGGGTCGCCCGTCGGGTGCGGTGGTTGATCAGCAGCGGGGCGCGGAGGTTGACGGTCGCGCTCTCGGCCGAGTCGCCGAGCGTGACGAGCACCAGCGTGAGCAGGTCGTCGGCGTGCTCGACCTCGAGGTCGGACGACGGTCTCGTCGTCGATCTCGGGCGTGTAGTCGTCGAAGAACTCACCCGGGGGCACCACGACGAAGCTCACCTGCGGGTCGTCGAGCGAGCGGAAGTCGCAGATCAGGCCGTCGTCGACGAGGCGGGCCAGGGCGAACCGGTGCAGGTCGGGGAAGCCGACCATCGGCCGGACCAGCTCCAGGACGGGGATGTCTCCGGACACGTCGTGCGCCTCCATCGTGGGCCGTGCGTTCGGGCGGGCTGCGGTCAGCGTCACCGGAGGAAGTCCAGCAACGAGGGCTGAAGGACGCGGGCGGTGGCGCCCAGGGCCGCCTGGTGGGCGACCTCCTGCATCTGCAGGTCGACGATCGCCTTGGCGATGTCGACGTTCTCCACCTCGGAGAGCGCCGCCGTGTTGTCGAGACCGGCGTCGGTCAAGGTGGTCAGTGCTCCTTCGACCCGACCATAACGGGTGCCCACATCGGCGAGGGCGCTCAGCATCTGCTTCGGAGAGGGCGTCGATGCGGTCCAGCGAGGTGCCGAGCTGGCCGGGGTTCGTGGTCATCAGGTTGATGGTGTCGTCCATGATCGTGAACAGGTCGTCCGCGCCGACCGCGAAGGCGTCCGGCCCGGTCACGTTGACCTTCACGTCCATCTTGTCGCCGATGGTCCGGGTCACCGGGTGCGGGTCGCCCTGGTAGACGCCGGCCGTCGAGTACGCCGCTGGCGTGTCGGAGGTGCCGCCGAACAGCGGCCGGCCCATGTGCTGGGTGTTGGCCAGCGCCAGCAGCGACTCGCGGATCTGCGTGAGCTCGGCGGCGATCGCGGTGCGGGCGTCGGGACCGTTGGAGCCGGTGGAGGCGCCCTGGACGACCAGGTCGCGGGCACGCCGTACGTTGTCGACCATCGTGGTCAGGGTCGCGTCGGTCTGGCCGAGGAAGCTCAGGCCGTCCGAGGCGTTGCGGGCGTGCTGGTTGTCCAGGGCGAGCTGGGCGCGCAGCCGCATCGCGTCGTTGGTGCCGGTCGGGGAGTCCGAGGGCCGGTTGATGAGCCGGCCGGTCGAGATCTGCTCCTGGCTCCGCGCGAGGCGCGCCATCCCGGTCTGCAGCGAGGAGAGCGAGCGCTCGACCATCAGCCGCTGGGTGATCCGCGGACTGCTCATCAGCGTGCTCCCGTCCGGTTGATCAGGGTGTCGAGCATCGAGTCGACCGCGGTGAGCACGCGCGCCGCGCCCTCGTAGCCGCGCTGGGCGGCCAGCAGGTTGACCATCTCCTCGTCGACGCTGATCCCGGACAGCGCCTCGCGGGAGCCGTCGACCTGGGCGGCCACCACGGTCTGGTTGGCCGCAGCCTGGTTGGCCGAGGAGACGTCCACGCCGAAGGAGGTGATCAGCTCGCGGTAGTCGCGGGCGCCGAGGTCCAGCCCGCCGAGGACGACCGCGTTGCCGTTGTCGAGGTTGCCCTTGAGGGGGTCCGCGGCCGCGACCTTCTCCGGGTCGGTGATCGCGACGGCGAGCGTGGCGGCCGTGGTGCCGGTGAAGAACGGGGTGCCGGGGTTGCCGACGCGGTCGTTGCCGGCCAGGTGCTGCGTGTTGACCGCGTCGGCCAGGGTGGCGACGAAGGAGTCCAGCCCGGCGCGGTACTGCGGCAGGTCCTGGGTCAGCACCGTGAGCACGCCGCCCATCTCGCCCGCGGTGGGGCTGATCGCGGTGCCGTTGACGGTGAGCGTGACCGGGTCGGCGCCGGCGCCGTCGAGGGTGCCGCTGCCCGACACGATGACGGTGCCGGCGGTGTTGCCGGTGACGAGCGGTTGGCCGGCGACGGTGACGTCGACGGTGGTGTCGGCGTTGAGGCTGACCTTGCTGCCGGTGAGCTCGGCGAGGCGGAGCGTGAGCACGTCACGCTGGTCGAGCAGCACCCCGGCGTCGGTGCCGGCGACGTACGCGCTGCGCAGGCCGTCGTTGAGCTTGGCGAGCTGCGAGGCGACCTGGTTGACCTCGCTGCCGAGGACGCCGAGCCGGGTGCGCTGGTCGGCCCACTCGGTCGTCACGGCGCGGTCCTGGGTGGCGATCGAGGACCGGAGGGTCTCGGCGCGGGCCAGCAGCTGGCTGCGCGAGGCGTTGTCGCCCGGGTTGTTCGCGACGTCGTGCCAGCCCTGCTTGAAGGCGGTGAGCGCGGCGGCGACACCGTTGTCGCCGGGCTCGCCCAGGGTGGTCTCGAAGCGGACCAGCGACGCAGCGCGGGAGTTGGCGAAGGACAGGTCCGCGTGCTCGGTGCGGGCCCGGGCGTCGAGCAGCGGGTCGACCATCCGGTTGACCCCACCCGGCTGGACGCCGTCCCCGCCGGCGACGTCCCAGCGCGACCACATCGCCGGGACGGCGGGGGCCCCGGTCGCCTGGCCGATCACCTGGCGCCGCGCGTACCCCGCGGTGCCGGCGTTCGCGACGTTGCCGCTCGCCACGTCCATCGCGACGCGGTTGTAGCGCAGCGCGGACAGCGCCGAGCTGAGCGAGGAGAAGGTGCCGGACATCGGTCACAGGCTCCTGTCGAGCAACGAGGAGCGACGGTCGGCCGCGACGGCGCCGTCGGAGCCGTAGGTGCCGGCCCCCTCGGAGAGCGAGAGCAGGGTGGCCTGCGCGGCGTGGTAGCCGGCGGTCAGCAGCTCGCGGTTCGACTCGGAGAGCTGGCGGATCTGCGCGGCGACCAGCATGAACGTGTCGCGGTGGTCGAGCCAGATGCTGCTCCACGGCTCGGGGCTCGCGGCGGCGATCTGGTTCAGGCTGGGGCTCGGCTCCAGGCCGAGCTCGTCGGCGACGGCCTCCACCTCGACGGCGCGGAGCACCTCGACCTCACGGATCCGCTCGAGGATGTTCTCGACCTCGCGGGCCGCCGCGGCGAGCCAGTGGGTGCGTCCGCTCGCGAGCACGAGCTGCTCGACCTCGAGCTTGTAGGCGAGCGTCTCGAGGAGCTCGCGCTCGTGCCAGAGCACCGAGGACAGGTCTTCCATCGCCATCGTGCGGAAGCTCCCTTGCGCCGGATGTGGGTTGCTGACCCACCGAGTATCGGCCGGACGGCAGGCTGCCTGAGGACTCTCGGAGCGCGTCTTGCATACATTTATCGGCCCAAATGTCCGTTTTGTAGTCCGTTGTGACTAGTTCACACTGGTCCAGACAGGGCATTTGGTTGGTCTATCCGGGTAATTCCTCAGCTCGTCGTCAAGCGGACCGAATCCCGGCCCGAAGAAGCGTCCGTGCCAGCTACCTCCGCAGTCGCCTCCGCCGTGCCGGACTCCGACGACCTCGTCCGTCAGACGCTTCCGCTGGTGGGCCACATCGTCCGCGACATGCTGAGCCGGGTGCCCGGTCACGTGCAGCGCGAGGACCTGATGTCGGCCGGCATGCTCGGCCTGGCGCAGGCCGCCAAGGCGTTCGACCCCGAGCGTGGCGTGAGCTTCCCGGGGTACGCCGCCACCCGCATCCGCGGCGCGATCGTCGACGAGCTGCGCAGCCTCGACTGGGCCAGCCGCTCGGTCCGTCGCCGTGCCCGCCAGGTCGACGAGGCGCGCAACACCCTCGCCGTCAGCCTCGGCCGCGTGGCCACCGACGCCGAGGTCGCCTCCGCGCTGGGCATGGGCCTCGCCGAGCTGGTGTCGCACGAGGAGGACCTGTCCCGCGCCTCGGTGATGTCGCTGGACGGCTACGACGACGCCTCGCTCGGCGACGTGCTGCCCTCCGCCGGCCCGACCCCGGTCGACGTGATCGAGCAGCGCGAGCGGATCGCCTACCTGCAGGACGCCGTCGCCGAGCTGCCCGAGCGGCTCCGGGTGGTCGTCCAGGGCTACTTCTACGACGACCTGCCGATGGCCGACATCGCCGAGCAGCTCGGGGTCACCGAGTCCCGCGTCTCGCAGCTGCGGGCCGAGGCTGTCGCGCTGATGCGCGGCGCCCTGTCCGTCGCCCTGGAGCCGCAGCTCGTCGAGAAGGCCGAGCGCCCGACCGGTTGTGCGACCCGCCGCAAGGAGGCGTACTTCGCCAGCGTCGCCGCCCACCGCACCTACGCCTCCCGCCTCACCGCCCCCGTCAGCGACCTCTACTCCGCCTAACAGGTGGTCGAGCGTGTCGAGACGGGCCGCTGGTCGAGCCGTCGAGATGGGCCGCTGGTCGAGCTCGTCGAGACCACTCAGCACCAATCAACTGAAAACTGACCCGCCTGGCACGAACGCCGGTGGTTGAGGAGCGAGCGAAGCGAGCGTCTCGAAACCACCGTCACCGGACCCGCTGGTCGAGCTCGTCGAGACCACTCAGCACGAAACAACTGAAAAAAGTCCCCGCTACACCTCAGGCCGGCAACCCGTCGGCCGATCACAGAGCCAACGAGGTCCATGGATGGACCTCAGCTCGACCCAACTCAGGGAGGAATTGTCATGGGTCTTCGTATCAACCAGAACATCGCGGCGATGAACTCGTACCGCAACCTGTCGATCACCGACGGTCAGATGTCGAAGTCGCTGGAGAAGCTGTCCAGTGGTTTCCGCATCAACCGCGCTGCCGACGACGCGGCCGGCCTCGCCATCTCGGAGGGCCTGCGCTCGCAGGTCGGTGGCCTCAAGGTCGCCGTCCGCAACGCCCAGGACGGCGTCTCCGTCGTCCAGACCGCGGAGGGTGCGCTCACCGAGACGCACTCGATCCTGCAGCGCATGCGTGACCTCGCGGTGCAGGCGTCCAACGACGGCGCGCTCAGCGACACCGACAAGGCCAAGGCGGACAAGGAGTACCAGGCCCTGGCGTCGGAGCTCGACGACATCGCCAGCAAGACCACGTTCAACGGAACCAACCTGCTCGACGGTTCCTACACGAACAAGGACTTCCAGGTCGGCGCCAACTCCGGCGAGAAGCTGACTGTCTCGATCGGCGACATGAGCGCGGCGACGATCACCACGGGCGGTGTCGGAAACATCACGACCGGCAGCTGCCGCGGCGCACGCGCTCTGACCAACATCGACACCGCGATCGAGACCGTCTCCGGTGAGCGCGCCGGCTCGGTGCGGTCCAGAACCGGCTCGAGCACAAGATCAACAACCTCAACGTCGCGGTGGAGAACCTGTCCGCGTCGGAGAGCCGGATCCGCGACACGGACATGGCCGCCGAGATGATGCAGTTCACGCGGTCGCAGATCCTGTCGCAGGCCGGCACGGCGATGCTGGCTCAGGCGAACCAGGCGCCCCAGGGCGTGCTGCGTCTGCTCCAGTGATGACGCGGTGACGCGGCGTCCGACCGGCACCTCGTCACCGCCCCGTCGCTCCGGTGGGAGCAGGTGTCCGCACCTGCTCCCACCGGGCACCACGCACCATCGCGACCTCGTCGCCTGACCAGGAGGAGCTCGGCATGGCCAACGCCAGCATCGGTGGGCTCGTCAGCGGCCTGGACACGTCCTCGATCATCAACCAGCTCATGCAGCTGGAGGCCCGCCCGCAGACCATGCTCAAGACACGCATGGGCGCCGAGCAGAAGGCCATCACCTCGCTCCAGGCGTTGAACGCCAAGCTTGCCTCGATCGCGACCAAGGCAGCCGATCTGGTCAAGGCCGACCAGATGGTCCCCCACGAAGGCGACGAGCACAACGACAAGGTCACCGTGAGCGCCACGGCCGGCGCGCCGGCTGGATCCCTCACCTTCAAGGTCGACCAGCTCGCCACGAGTGCACCGCGAGATGTACGGGCTCAACAAGACCGTCGTCGGACGCCACTGCGATGACGGCCGAGCTCACCTACTCGGTCACCTATGCCGACGGCCGGACGACCGAGCAGTTCACGACAGGCAACGGCATCGCTCCAGGACATCGCAACGCAGATCAACTCGACGCACGGGCCTCCGGGCAACTCTGCTCCGGGTCGGCGGCACCGATGCTGCACCGACCTACGACCTTCACGTCACCTCGGCCACGACGGGGACAAGCTCCGGCTTCACGATCGCGCAGATGCAGGCCGCCGGCGATCCCAACCCTCCGGCGCAGCTGCTCGGCGTCGCGGCGCAGGAGACCGGCGGAGCCGACGCCAAGATCACCCGACGGGGATGACCCAGATGACGTTCCAGTCGAACACCATCAAGGGTCTGATGGCCGGTGTCGACGTCACCCTCCGCGGGCGCGGACTCCGCCAGGGACCGCCGCCACCGTCACGGTGGCTGCGCGACTCGCAGTCGCTGGCCGACAAGGTCAAGGCGATGGTCGACGCGGTCAACATGCGTGCTCGACGACGTCGACAGCCTCGACCGCCTACAACAGCACCACCAAGACAGCGGGGCCGCTCGCCGGCGACCCACGCTCCGGTCGGTGAGCGAACCAGCTCATCGAGACGGTCACCGGCGGGGTCGGCGGGACGTCGCTCGCGCCGTACGGCGTGCAGACCGACCGCGACGGCAAGCTCGTCTTCGACGAGGCCAAGTTCAAGGCGGCCTACGCGGCCGACCCGACCGGCACTGCGGCGAAGTTCACCGAGCCGGCCGCGCCGAGCCGGTTGTCGGCTTCGCCGCTGCGCTCGAGGACGCTCGCCAAGTCGTTCAGCAACCGCACGGACGGCACGCGTCACGAGTGCGATCAAGGGCCGCACGAGCTCGGTGTGACCGGATGAACGACGACATCGCGGACTGGGATGTGCGGCTCGAGCAGCGGCGCACCAGCCTGGAGCGGCAGTACGGCGCGCTCGAGGTCGCCCTCGGCAAGCTCCAGAGCCAGTCCTCGTGGCTGGCCGGCCAGATCAGCTCGCTCCCGCAGATGGGCGGCTAGGAGTCGACATGAACGCATCCGCACGCAACGCCTACATGGGCGGCATGGTCTCCACGGCCAGCCCGGCCCGGCTCCTGGTGATGCTCTTCGAGCGGCTCGGGGTCGACGTGGACAAGGCGATCGCCTCCCAGGAGGCCGGTGACTTCCTGGCCGCGAGCCCGCACCTGATCCACGCGCAGGAGATCGTGCTCGAGCTGCGGTCGTCGCTCGACCACGACGTCTGGGACGGCGCTGCGCGGCTGGACTCCATCTACGGCTGGCTCTACCGCGAGCTGATCCGTGCCAACGTCGGCCGCGACGTGGCGGTCACCAAGGACTGCAAGAAGATCGTCGACCCGCTGGTCGACACGTGGCGCGAGGCGGCCCTCGCCAGCCTGGCTGCCGGGTGACGTGCCGTGACCGACAGCTGGCGTGAGGCCTGGAAGGGCGCACTGGACGAGCTCGAGCTGACCCTCGAGCAGACCGAGCGCCTGCTCGCCGGTGAGGTCCCGGACGGGCCGATCGAAGGGTGGACCCCGCCGACGCTCGAGGGCGCCATACCGGCGGAGTACGCCGTCCGCGCCCGGATGCTTCTCGGCCGGCAGCAGGCCCTGATCTCCGAGACCCTCACCGCCACGGTGGGGGTGCGCCAGAAGATCGAGCTGCTCGACAAGCTCACCGGTTCACGTCGCGGTGCCCGTGAAGAGCGGCCCGTCTACGTCGACCTGACTGCCTGAGACAAGTCAGCAGCAAAGTCCTCAAGTCCACGGCCCTGTGGCCGAAAAGAACTCCTGAGCAAGGATTGCTCACCCCTCTTGCCGACGGACCGGCTCCCCGCGCACGACCCACGGAGAACCCGGTCATGCTCATCTCTGCGTCGGACCCCGTCGCCGCCGTGCTGTCGACAGCGCTGGACGGCCTCGCTCTGCGCCAGCGCGTCGCCGCGGACAACATCGCGAACATGGACACCCCGGGCTTCATCGCCTCGCAGGTGGACTTCGAGGGGTCGCTCACCGCCGCCATCGCGGACGGATCGGTCGCCGACGGCGGAGCCGCCCCGACGGTCACCCCGTCGCTGCGCACGCCCGGCGCCAACGGCAACAACGTCGACCTGGCCACCGAGACGATGGCCGCGATGCAGTCGACGTTCCGCTACCAGCTGCTCTCCCGCGCGGTCGGCGACCGGGCCGCGCTGATCAGCACCGCGATCGGCGGCATGTGATGGGTGCCTTCGACATGCTCAACATCGCCGGCTCCGGCCTGGCGATGCACCAGACCTGGCTCGACTGCCTGTCGTTCAACATCTCCAACGTCAACACCGCGCGCTCGACCGGTGAGAACGCCTTCCAGGCGCAGTACGCCGTCGCGCAGACGATCGAGGGCGGCGGCGTCCGGGTCTCCGACATCGCGCTCGGCGACCCCACCGGCCGCGTCGTCTACCAGCCGGACAACCCGCTGGCCGACGCCGACGGCAACGTGCGGATGCCCGACATCGACCTCGGCAGCCAGATGAGCCAGCTGATCATGGCGCAGCGCGGCTTCCAGGCCCAGGCCGCCGTCGTGCGCAACGCCCAGGACACCTACTCCGCCGCGCTCTCCATCGGGAGGAACTCATGAGCATCAACCCGATCGAGGCCCTCGGCGGCTTCACCCCCATCGTCCCGAAGGTGCTGCCGACCACGGCGCCCTCGGCCCTCGGCGGGGTCGGCGGCACGAGCAACGTCGCCGGCGCTGCCGGAGCCGACTTCGGCCAGATCCTCAGCCAGGGCATCGAGAACCTGCAGAACGTGCACGACCGCGCCGACGCCCTCGCGGTGCAGGCGGCCACCGGTGACCTGACGGCGATCCACGACTACACGATCACCGCCACGGAGGCCTCGGTCGCCACGCAGCTCACCACCGCCGTCCGCAACAAGGCCCTCGAGGCCTTCCAGGAGATCATGCGGATGTCCGTCTGATGCGCCACCAGATCACCGGCCGGCTGCAGCAGCTGCAGCGCACCTTCGCGACCTTCACGTCCGGCCAGAAGACCGTGGCCGTGATCGGCGGGCTGGCCCTCGTGCTCGCCGCCGTCATGGTCTTCCGGTGGGCGTCCACCCCTGCGTACGCACCGCTGTTCACGAACATCGCCCCCGCGGACGCGTCGGCCGTCATCGACCAGCTCGAGGCGCAGGGCACGCCGTACAAGCTCGCCGACGGCGGCAACACCATCCTGGTCCCGCAGGCGGCTGTGTACGACGCCCGCATCCAGCTGAGCGGTGAGGGCCTGCCGAGCCAGAGCTCGGACGGCTACAGCATCCTCGACAAGCAGAGCCTCTCCACGTCGCAGTTCCAGGAGGAGACCAGCTACAAGCGCGCGATCGAGGGCGAGCTCGAGTCGACCATCGAGGCGCTCGACGCCGTGCAGACCGCCGTCGTGCACGTCGCGATGCCGCAGGAGAAGCTCTTCGAGACCGACAAGGCGCCGACCACCGCGTCGGTGCTGCTGCAGACCCGCCCCGGCGCGACCCTCGGGGTCGGCCAGGTGCAGGCCGTCGTCCACCTCGTCGCCTCCAGCGTCGAGGGGCTGGACCCCAAGCAGGTCACCGTCACCGACTCGGCCGGCCAGGTCCTCTCCGCGGCCGGCGACGACGCCGGGACGATCGGCGACACCCGCGCCCAGCAGGTCGAGGCCTTCGAGAACCGGATGGGCACCTCGGTCACCTCCGTGCTGGACCGCGTGCTCGGGTCCGGCAACTCCGCGGTCCAGGTGACCGCCGACCTGAACTTCGACCAGACCACGACGCAGACCACGCGCTACTTCACCGACCCCGACGCGACGCCGCTCACCGACACCACGATGACCGAGAAGTACACCGCTCCCGGGGCCACCGGCAACGGTGGCGGCGTGGTCGGTCCCGACGGCCAGCTCGACCCGACCGCCGCCCGCAACGGGGCCACCGCCTACGAGAAGAAGCAGCGCACCGCCGACAACGCGGTGAACCAGACCGTCGAGCAGCGCGAGGCCGCCCCCGGCAACGTCGAGAGCCTGCACGTCGGTGTCGTGGTCGACACCCGCGCGCTGGCCGGCATCAACCTCGCCGACGTCCAGGCCCTCGTGACCTCGTCGCTGGGCATCGACCCGAAGCGCGGCGACACCGTCGAGGTGACCACGATGCCGTTCGACCGCACCGGAGAGCAGGAGGCCAAGGCCGCTCTCGCCGCGGCCAAGAAGGCCGACGACAAGGCCGCGATGATGTCGATGGCGAAGACCGGCGGCCTGCTCCTGGTCCTGCTGCTGGTCCTGCTCGCGGCCTGGCGCCAGTCCCGCAAGCGCAGCCAGCTGCGCGAGCAGGCCACGACGTACGTCGTGGAGCAGATCCGCCGCAACAACGAGGCCGTCGAGGCCGGGCCCGCACCGATCACGGCCGAGCTGCCCTCCGGTGAGCTGGGCGAGCTGAAGATGGCGGCGCGCGACGAGATCGCGGCGATGGTCGAGCGTCAGCCCGAGGACGTCGCCCAGCTGCTCCGCGGCTGGCTCGTCGAGGCGGACCGCTGATGTCCCTCGCCGCCATGCAGACCCTGGGTGTGCGCAAGGTCGCCATCCTGCTGGTCCAGCTCGGCCAGGAGCAGGCCGCCAAGCTGCTCAGCCACCTCAGCGAGAACGAGGTGGAGGCGATCTCGGCCGAGATCTCCCAGCTCGAGTCGCTGACCCGCGAGGAGACCGACTCCGTGCTCGCCGAGTTCCGGACGCTGGTCCAGGCGCAGGCGCACGTCGCCCGGGGCGGACCGAACTTCGCCCGCGCGCTCCTCGAGGAGTCGCTCGGGGTGGACCGCGCGAACGCGGTGATGAACCGCCTCGCGGCCTCCGCGATGCAGCTGCCGTTCCAGTTCCTGCACCGGGCCGACCCGCGCCAGCTGCTCTCCTTCATCGCCAACGAGCACCCGCAGGTGATCGCGGTCGTGCTGGCGCACCTGTCCAGCGACAAGGCGACGCTGGTGCTGTCCGGCCTCGAGGGTGAGCGTCAGGCCGACGTCGCGCACCGCATCGCGGTGATGGACCGGACCTCGCCCGACGTGCTGAAGAGCCTCGAGGCCGTGCTCGAGCGCAAGATGTCCTCGGTGCTCCAGCCGATGGAGATGTCGACCATCGGTGGCCTCGACCCGCTGATCCAGATCATCAACCGCTCCGACCGGGCGACCGAGCGGCTCATCGTCGAGGGCCTGCAGAAGCGCGACCCCGAGCTGGCCGAAGAGGTCAAGAGCCGGATGTTCATGTTCGAGGACATCACCCTGCTCGAGGACCGCGACGTGCAGATGGTGCTCCGCCAGGTCGAGACCGGCGACCTCGCCGTCGCGCTCAAGGGCGTCTCCGACGAGGTCCGCATCAAGATCACCAAGAACATGTCCGAGCGCGCGTCCACCACGCTGCTCGAGGACATCGACCTGCTCGGTCCCGTGCTGCTCCGCCAGGTCGAGGAGGCCCAGCAGAAGGTCATCCTCGCCATCCGTCGTCTCGAGGACGCCGGCGAGATCGTGCTGAGGAGGAACGCCGATGACGAGTACGTCAGCTGAGTCCGTCGTCCTCCGCGACCTGCCGGAGGGCGACGTCACCGACTCCGGCGTGGGCGGCGACCTGCGCACGGGCACCTGGACGCGCCTCGGCGGTGCCGGGGTGCTGGGCGACGCCGTCACCGAAGGCACGCTGACCACGCTCGCCGACCAGGCGCGTGTCGCGGCACGGGCGCAGGGGTACGCCGCCGGCTGGGCAGACGGCCGCCGCCGGGCCCTGGACTCGGCACGCGACGTCGAGGCCCAGCTGCATGTCCGTGCCGGCGAGGACCGGGCCGCCGCCGTGGCCGAGCAGCGCAGCCTCGTCGAGGCCCTGACCGCGGCGACCGAGCGCTGCTGCGCCGACATCACCAGCCGCTACGACGACCTCGCCCGCCAGGCACTCGACCTCGCGCTGCAGGTCGCCGAGGAGGTGCTGCAGCGCGAGCTCGCCGTCGCCGACCAGCCCGGCCTCGACGCACTCCGCCGTGCGCTCGCCCCGGTCGACCCGCGGACCGCCGTCACCGTCCGGCTGCACCCCGCCGACCGCGCCGCCCTCGACCCGTCCGACGCTGGACGGGCGGGCGGTCACCGTGGTCGACGACCCCACGCTGTCCCGCGGCGACGCCCGCGCCGAGACCGACCACGGCGTCGTCGACGCCACCGTGGCCGGTGCGCTGGCCCGCGTCCGTGAGGTGCTCGGCCGATGACCGTGCTGCCCCTGGACCCCGAGGTCCGCGACCGCGCCCTGCTGGCCGCTCGCCCCGAGAAGCTCGGCCGCCTGGTCGAGCTCAAGGGCCTGCACCTGCTCAGCCGCGGCGTCGACGTCGCGGTCGGTGAGGTGGTCGAGGTGCTCGCCGAGACCGGCCGGGTCCTGGCCGAGGTCGTCTCCAGCTCGCCGGCCGGCGCCGTCTGCCTGCCGCTCGGCTCCACCCACGGCCTCAAGATCGGCGCCCCGGTGCGCGCCACCGGCTCGCCGCTGCGGGTGCCGGTCGGCCGCGAGCTGACCGGCCGCGTGCTCGACGGCCTCGGCCGCCCGATCGACGGCGGCCCGTCGCTGCGGCACCTGCCCCACGTCTCGGTGGAGAACACCACCCCGAACGCCCTGCTCCGCGGCCGGGTCGACACCCAGGTCGGCCTCGGCGTGCGCGCCCTCGACGCCCTGGTCCCGTGCGGCCGCGGCCAGCGCGTCGGCATCATGGCCGGCTCCGGCGTCGGGAAGTCGACCCTGCTGTCGATGGTCGCCCGCGGCACCGACGCGGCCGTATCGGTGATCGCCCTGGTCGGCGAGCGGGGCCGCGAGGTCCGCGAGTTCCTCGAGAACGACCTCGGCCCCGAGGGCCTGGCCCGCTCCGTCGTCGTGGTCGCCACCTCGGACGCCCCGCCGGTCGAGCGCCTCCGGGCCGCGTTCGTCGCCACCCGGATCGCCGAGTGGTTCCGCGACGAGGGCCAGGACGTCGTGCTGATGATGGACAGCCTCACCCGCGTCGCGATGGCCCAGCGCGAGATCGGCCTGTCGGCGGGCGAGCCGCCGGCGACCCGGGGCTACCCGCCCAGCGTCTTCGGGCTGCTCCCGCGGCTGCTCGAGCGCGCCGGCCCGGGGGAGACCGGCAGCATCACCGGGCTCTACACCGTGCTCGTCGAGGGCGACGACATGCAGGACCCGATCGGCGACACCGCGCGCTCGATCCTCGACGGCCACGTCGTGCTCTCCCGGCGGCTCGCGACCAGCGGGCACTACCCGAGCATCGACGTGCTCGAGTCGATCTCGCGCGTCATGCCGGCGATCACCACCCCCGAGCAGCGCGCCGACGCCCTCGAGCTGCGCCGCCTGCTGGCCGCGCACCGCGACGTACGCGAGCTCGTCGAGATCGGCGCCTACGTCGCCGGTGGCTCCGCCGACGCCGACCGCGCGCTGGCGCTGCTCCCGCAGATCAACGACTTCCTCCGCCAGTCCGTGGACGAGCCGACGGCCGCCGCTGACACGTGGGACCGCCTGAGCCGACTGGTAGGACGCCCATGAGCACCCCACGAAACCACTCGCTGCGCTCGCGCTTCCGCGGGGGCCCCGCATGACGAACCACGACCAGGACCGCGGGCTGACCGCCGTACGCCGGGTCCGCTCCGCCCGCGAGAGCGACAGCAGGATCGGCCTGCAGCACGCCCTCGCCGAGACGCGTCGCAAGCAGGCCGAGGCCGTCCGGCTGCGCACCCTGCTGGAGACCGCCCCGGGCTTCGAGACGGGCAGCGTCGTCGACTTCCGCCAGCACACCCAGCGCCTCACCGGTCTCGCCGAGGCCGGCACCCGCGCCGAGGACGCCGCGGCCACCAGTGCCCGGGTCGCCGACGAGGCGAGCAGCCGCTGGCAGCACGACCGCACCGAGGTGCGCGTCGTCGACCTGCTGCTCGACCGCCGGGCCGCCGCCCGGGCCGCCGAGCGCACCCGCCGGGAGGCCGCCGAGCTCGACGACCTCGCCGCGGTCGGCTGGCTGCGCCGCCGCATCCAGGAGGCCGTCGACGCCGACGCCGCGACCGAGGAGGCGAGCCGATGAGCGTCTCCGACGTCGCCGCCCGGATCCAGCAGCTGCAGGGCCAGTTCGCCCTGCTCAGCGGTGTCAACGGCACCCGCGCCACGCCGACCGTGTCGAGCCCGACCGCGTTCGCCGACGCCCTCAGCGGCGCCGGCGCGCCGGCTTCGGCCGGCACCGCAACGAGCACCGCGACGAGCACCGCCGGCTCGACCGGCATCACGTCCACCGGCGCGACGCGGTGGAGCGGTCCGCTCGCCCCCGCGGCGGACACCACCGGCTCGACCCCGGTCGCCGGCACCACCGGCCAGGCCGTGGTCGACGAGGCGCGGAAGTACCTCGGCGTCCCCTACGTCTGGGGCGGCACCAACCCGAAGACCGGGCTCGACTGCTCGGGCCTCGTGCAGCTCGTCTACAAGAACTTCGGCGTCGACCTGCCGCGGGTGTCCTACCAGCAGGCGACCGCGGGCAAGGCGGTGCCGAGCCTGGCGCAGGCCCGCCCCGGCGACCTGCTCGCCTTCGGCAGCCCGGTGCACCACATCGCGATCTACGCCGGCGACGGCAAGATGATCGAGGCGCCGCGCCCCGGGCTCGAGGTGCGCGTCATCGACGTCTACGAGAAGCCGTCCGCGATCCGCCGGGTGCTCCCCGAGGCGACCTCGACGGCGCGGACCGCGGCCGCCGGACCGTCGTCGCTGCCCGAGGGCGTGCCCTACGCCGGCCTGTTCACCCAGGCGTCGGCGAAGTACGGCGTGCCTGCCACCCTGCTCGCCGCCGTGGCCCGCCAGGAGTCGGCGTACGACCCGCGGGCGGTGAGCCCCGCCGGGGCGCGCGGCCTGATGCAGCTGATGCCCGGCACGGCCCGCGGTCTCGGGGTCGACCCGGACGTCCCGGGCCAGGCCGTCGACGGTGCGGCCCGGCTGCTCCGCGACCTGATCGACGAGTTCGACCGGGTCGACCTCGCGCTGGCGGCGTACAACGCCGGCCCCGGCGCGGTCCACCGCTACAACGGCATCCCGCCCTACCGCGAGACCCAGAACTACGTCCCGGCGGTCCTCGGCTTCAAGCGCCAACTGGAGAACGCATGACGATCACGCCCCTGCCCGTGCTGCCCCCGGCCACCCGGGGCGCGAACCCGCGCGCCGCCGCGGGCAAGCCCGGACAGCCGTCGCCCGCGGAGGACTTCGCCGCCGTGCTCAGCGGCCACCTCACCGGCGCGAAGGCGGGTGGCCCCCAGGCCGCGGCCCCCCAGCCGGACGAGCCGTCGACCGACGCGGTGCCCGCCGACGCAGCAGCCAGCAGGCGCCGAGGCACAGCTCGCCGGCTCCGCCGTCGTGACCGCCCCCGCCGCCCCGAGCCTCGCGGCGGACGTGGCCCCGGCCGCTGCCGCTGCGGGACCGGGACCCGAGGCCGCGGCCGTGCCCGCCGGCGTTCCGACGAGCGCAGGCACGGCGACCGACAAGACCGGCCAGGTCCCCGCCGACCCGGCGGCCCGTCCCGCCGCAGCCGCTCCGGCCGGCACGACACCTCAGCCCGCCGCGCCCGCGCCCGCCGCGCCCGCGACTGCCGACCCCGCCCGGACACCCACAGTCCCGGCCGACGCGAGCCTGCCCTCGGACGGAGCCGTCGAGGCGCCCGAGCACGCAGCCGAGGCTCCCGCGGCCGCCGCCGCGCCCGAGCAGGAGGACACACCGGCCACCGGGCAGCCGCCCGTCGGCGTCGCCACCGCCGCGCCGTCGGCCGGCGCCACCCCGGCCGACACCGTCAAGACCGCCCCGGCCGCGTCGGCCCCCGTGCTCGCGCAGGTGTCGCCCGCGCTGGCCCGGGTGGTGAGCCGCGGCGACGGCGAGCACCGGATGATGCTCAAGCTGCACCCCGCCGACCTCGGCGAGGTGCACCTCACCGTGACCGTCCGCGGCGACCACGTCGACGTCGAGATCGCCGCGAGCCCCGAGGCCCGCGAGGTGCTGCGGGAGGGGTCGGCGCACCTGCGCTCGCTGCTGGAGTCGATCGGCCGCAGCACCGGCCAGCTCGTGCTCCGCGACCTCCCCGTCGCGCCGACCCCCGCGACCGGTCCGGGCGCCGGCGGCACCGGCCACGACGGTGGTGCGGCCACGACGTACGCCGACACCGGCGACGGCCGCCGCGACCAGCCCGACACCCGCGGCGGGCGGCAGCAGCCGCACGCCCCCGACCAGCCCCGCCCGGTCGTGACGCCGCGTGCGTCCGGCCGCTCCACCGTCCCGGGCGGCCCCGCCCTCGACGTGACCGTCTAGGAAGGACCGAGATGACGATCATGCCCCTCGGCGGCCCCGTGCCGACGTCCGGCGCGACGACCACGCCCGCGACCGGAGGCCTGCCCATGGACCAGATGGGCCGGGACACCTTCCTCAAGCTGATGGTCGCCCAGCTGCGCAACCAGGACCCGATGAACCCGCAGGACTCCTCGGAGTTCCTCGCCCAGACCGCCCAGTTCACGTCGCTGGAGAAGCTCGACGCGGTCGCCCAGCAGACCAGCCAGGCGCTGGCGGCCCAGATGGCCTTCGGCGCGAGCACCCTCGCCGGCCGGTCGGTGACCTTCCTCGGCGAGGACGGCGTCACCGAGGTCACAGGGGACCGTCGACTCGGTGCGGTTCACCGCCACCGGCCCGGTCCTCTCCGTCGGGGACGTCGAGGTCCCGATCAGCAACGTCATCGCCGTCGCCCTCCAGGAGCAGGCCTCCGCCTGACCCGGAACCCCAGCCCGCTCCACCGAAAGGAACCACCATGCTTCGCTCGCTCTTCTCCGCCATCAGCGGACTCCGCGCCAACCAGACCATGCTCGACGTCACCGGCAACAACATCGCCAACGCCAACACGGTCGGCTTCAAGTCCAGCAACGTGGTCTTCCAGGACACCCTGAGCCAGATGCTCACCGCGGCCGGCGCCCCCGCCGGCGCCAACGGCGGCACCAACCCGATCCAGGTCGGGCTCGGCGTGCAGGTCGGCGGCATCACCACCAACTTCAACCAGGGCTCCGCGCAGGTCACCGGCCGCGCCACCAACCTGATGATCTCCGGCGACGGCTTCTTCGTGGTCAGCCGCGGCGGCGAGGACATGTACACCCGCGCCGGTGCCTTCAACTTCGACAGCTCCGGCAAGCTCGTCACGGTCGACGGCGACGTCGTGCAGGGGTACGCCGCCGCGGCGGACGGCACCATCACCGCCACCGGGGCCCCGACCAACATCGAGATCCCGGACATGGTCAACGAGAGCGCGACCAACCCGATGCGCTCCTACAACATCGGCTCGGACGGGATCGTGACCGGCATCTACGCCGACGGCACCAAGAAGCCGCTGTTCCAGATCGCGATCGCCAACTTCGCCAACCCGGAGGGCCTGGAGAAGGTCGGCGACACGTCGTTCCGCGAGAGCACCAACTCCGGGACCGTGCAGCTCGGGGCGCCCGGCACCGGCCGCCGCGGCGACCTGATCGGCGGCTCGCTGGAGATGTCGAACGTCGACCTCGCCCAGGAGTTCACCAACCTGATCATCGCCCAGCGCGGCTTCCAGGCGACCTCCCGCGTGATCACCACCAGCGACCAGGTGCTCGAGGAGCTCGTCAACATCAAGCGCTGACCCCACCGGTCAGGCAGGACCCGGGGGCCGAGGGCCCGCATCGCTCACGTGAGCGGTGCGGGCCCTTCCGCATGGGACGACCACAAGAACGTGCACTCGACGCAGGACCAGCACGTGTTCAGGCTCAGCCCGCGTCGATCGGCGGGCCGACTGCACGTCGGTGGGGTCGTGGCACGGCCGGGCCGGAACGCCTCAGGTGCGGGCGGGCCCGGCCGATGTGAGGGGTGCCCGCCAAGGATGGCCGGCTGTTCGACCGCACAAGGATGGTGCACCGATGGTTCCGCTCACGCGTATTACGGGCGCGCAGTTCGCGCTGAACCCCGACCTGATCGAGCGCGTCGACCGGACCCCGGACACCATCATCACGCTGGTCGACGGGACCAAGTACCTCGTCAGCGAGACGCTCGACGAGGTGGTCCTCGCGGTGCTGGAGTACCGCGCCCAGGTCCTCGCCGCCGCGAGTGGCTACGAGCGGGTCGGTGAGAGCACCGTCCGCCGGAGCCGCCTCACCGCCGTGCCCGACGCCGACGAGCTGGACCTGGTCGAGCCCGACGGCCCGGTGCTTCCGCTCGCACCCCGGAGGCCGTGATGGACCGGGCGACACAGATCGGCCTCGGCCTCGGGTTCGTCGCGATCATCGGCTCCAACCTGATGGAGGGCGGCAGCCCGACCTCGCTGCTGCTGCTCCCGCCGATGTTCCTGGTGCTCGGCGGCACCGTCGGCGCCGCCATGGCCGGCGGCACGATGGCCGACGCCAAGAACGCGGTCCAGTCGCTCAAGCGCGCGCTGACCTGGAAGCACGTCCCCAACTCCGACCTGGTCGCGGTCGTCGTGAAGATGGCCGACAAGGCCCGTCGCGAGGGCCTGCTGACGCTCGAGGACGCCGTACGCGACGTCGAGGACGACTTTCTGAAGCGGGGGGTGAGTCTGGCGGTCGACGGCACCGACCCTGAAGAGCTCCGGGAGATCCTGGAAGCGGAGCTCGACGGGAAACGTGCCGCCGACCGCCAGTCGGCGAAGTTCTTCAACGACATGGGCGGCTACGCGCCGACCATCGGCATCATCGGCACCGTCATGGGCCTGGTGCACGTGCTGGAGAACCTGTCGAACCCCGACGAGCTCGGGCACCTCATCGCCGGCGCGTTCGTCGCGACCCTGTGGGGCGTCATGACCGCGAACCTGATCTGGCTCCCGGTCGGCAGCCGGCTCTCACGGATCGGCCAGCTCGAGTCGGCCCGGATGGAGCTCGTGATCGAGGGCGTGCTGGCCGTGCAGGCCGGTGCCAACCCCCGCATCGTGGCCCAGCGGCTCGAGTCGCTGATCCCCGCCTCCGACCGCGCCGCCGAAGCGAAGGCCGCCTGACATGGCGCGCCGACGCGAGCGCCGGCACCAGGAGGAGGGGCACGGCAACCACGAGCGGTGGCTGCTCACCTATGCCGACATGATCACCCTGCTGATGGTGCTGTTCATCGTGCTGTTCGCGATCAGCCAGGTCGACCAGAAACGCTTCGAGATGCTCCGCGACGGCATGGCGGCCGGCTTCGGCCACGAGCCGTCGCCGTTCGAGGGCGACATGACCGTGATGGCAGAGGCGGGAGCGCAGCCGCTCGCCCCGGTGCGGCCGCGGCTCGAGGACACGGTCCGCAAGGCCACCCAGCAGGAGGCCACCACCCGTCAGGTCCAGGCCGAGCAGGACGCCTGGGCGCAGGCGAAGGCCGAGGTGGCCCGGCTGGAGGCACTGCGTCGCCAGATCACCAGGGCGCTGGCGGCCAAGGGCTTCCTGCACGACGTGTCGATGGAGATCGACGGGCGCGGGCTGCGGATCAGCCTGGTGTCACGGCACATCGTGTTCCGGGCGGACCGCGCCGACCTCAGCCCACGGGGGGCCGACGTCCTGGACGTGCTGGCGCCGGTGCTGCGCACGCTGCCCAACCAGATCGACATCGCCGGGCACACCAACCAGGTGAAGGTGAAGCCGAAGTTCTACCCGACCGACTGGGAGCTGTCGGCGGCGCGTGCGGTGACGGTGCTGCGCTACCTGCACGAGCAGCGCGACGTGCCGGCCCAGCACCTGTCGGCGGTCGCCTACGGGCACGAGCGGCCCCTGGTCGACCCGGACGAGCCCGGCTCGCAGGCCCTGAACAAGCGCGTGGACATCGTGGTCCTCTCCACGGCGAGCGACGACGTACGACGACTCTTCTCCGACGTCCTGCGGGACGACGAGAAGCTGTGACGAGGAGTGAGAGATGAGCAAGGTGGAAACCGAGGCCGTCGACGGCGAGCAGACGAAGGCCGGAGGTGGCAGGAAGAAGCTGCTCCTCGTGGTGCTCGTGCTCGCCCTGGCGGGCGCGGCCACGTGGTGGTTCATGCTGCGCCCGGCGTCGGCGAAGGAGGCCCCGCACCCCGGTGAGGTGGTGAAGCTCGAGGCGATCCAGGTGAACCTGACCGACGGCCACTACCTGCGGATCGGCATCGCGCTCCAGGCCACCGACAAGGTGAAGGAGGAGCTCGACGGCAGCAAGGCGCTCGACGCCACGATCGAGCTGTTCACCGGTGAGAGCCAGGACCAGCTGGCCCGCAAGCCCTACCGCGACGGGCTGAAGAAGAAGCTGGAGCACCGGCTCGAGGAGGCCTACGAGGGCGAGGTGATGAAGGTCTACTTCACGGACTTCGTGACCCAGTAGACCCAGCCGCTCGACCACGACACGCGCTGCCCGGAGCGGCGCCCGGGGCCCACGGGGCCGTGCCCGGATGCTCACCGGACGTTTCTGCTCAGGAACGCCCGGCGCTGACCGATACCCATGGTCGTGAACGCATCCCTCCGCACGACCCCGGGCCGGGTCGTGCCCGCAGTCGGCCGTGAGCGGCGGCGCCGACCCGGCGTGGTGACGCCGTACGACTTCCGTCGTCCGGTGAAGCTGTCCCGGGAGAACTCACGCACCCTGCAGATCGCGTTCGAGACCTTCGCCCGGCAGGCGTCCATCGTGATGACGTCCGCGCTGCGCTCCGTGTGCCAGATCGACCTGGTCGACATCGAGCAGCGCACCTACACCGAGTACGTCGAGTCGCTCGCCGACATGACCTACATGACGGTGTTCAACATGCAGCCCGTCCAGCAGCCCGCCGTGCTCGAGATGCCGGTCGCCGTCGTCATGGGCTGCGTCGACCGGCTCCTCGGCGGTCCCGGCCCGGCCGACCAGCCGCTCCGCCCGCTGACCGACCTCGAGGGCACCGTCGTGCACGGCCTCTACGAGCGGCTCGTCGCCGAGGTCCGCTACGCCCTGTCGACGCTGGTGGCCACCGAGCCCGAGATCGTCGGCGTGGAGTACAGCCCCCAGCTCGCCCAGCTCGCCAACGCCACCGACGCGATGGTCGTGGCCCGCTTCGTGCTGCGGCGCGGCGACGTCGAGCACCCGCTCACCCTGGCGATGTCCTTCAACGGGCTGCTGCCCTTCCTGACCGCGTCCGGCGGCTCCGACGTGGTCAGCGATCGCGACCGGGTCGCCCGCGAAGAGGCGTCCGCGCGGCTCGCCGCCGGGTTCCAGGAGGTGCCGGTCGACGTCGCGGTCCGGTTCCGCGGCACCGTCGCCGACCCCCTCGAGCTCTCCGGCCTCCAGGTCGGGGACGTCGTCCGTCTCAAGCACCCGGCCCAGGCCCCGCTCGACGTGACCGCCGCCGACGTCGTGTTCGCGCACGCCACCCCCGGCACCCAGGGCACCCGTCTCGCCGCCCTCGTCGTCGCTGCACCCCTCCAGGAGAACTCATGAGCATCACCGTGTCCGGATCCGCCGTCCCCAGCGCCCTCGCCGACCTGGCGTCGGCCGTGGCGCAGGCCGCGGCTCCGCTGATCCCGGCCGGCGAGACGCTGACCCCGGGCGAGGTGCAGGAGGCCGGCGACGTCGACGCGAAGCAGTGGACCGCCGGCGCCATGGCCACCCTGGTGGGTGCCGACGGCTCGCTGGTCGGGGTGCTCGTCGGGTCCGACCTCGCCGACGCGCTGGCGTCCGCGCCGGCCGGTGCGCTCGACCTCGGTGCCGCGCTGCAGCCGGCGCTCGACGCGATGGCCGTGGCCCTGGGCTCGGCGGCCGGTGCCGGTGAGGCGCTGAGCGGCCGCAAGCTCACCGCGGCGCTCAAGAAGGCCGCCGTCGCGGTCCCGCTGGTCGCGGGTGACGGCGTCGTCGCCGTGGTCTTCCTCGGCACCCCCGCGTCCGCCGGCGCCACGCCGGTGCGGGCAGGCCGACCGTCCGGTCGCCCCGGCCCGCGGCGTGGAGCTGCTGCACGGTGTCGCCATGGAGGTGACCGTCGAGCTCGGCCGGACCCGGCTCTCGGTCCGCGACCTGCTCGCGCTGAGCCCGGGCGACGTGCTCGAGCTGGACCGGGCCGCCGGCAGCCCGGCCGACCTGCTGGTCAACGGCCGGCTGATCGCCCGGGGCGAGGTGGTCGTGGTCGACGAGGACTTCGCGCTGCGCGTGACCGAGATCGTCTCCCACTCCGCCGCGGTCTGAACCTGATGTTGGAGCTCGTCCTCCGCCTGGCGGTCTCGCTGGGCGTCGTTCTCGGCCTGTTCTGGCTCGTCGCGCGCGCCGGCGCCCGCAAGCTGGGCGGCTCGCGCGCCCTGCTGAAGGTGCACGGCCGGCAGTCCCTGAGCCGCACGGCGTCGGTGGCCGTCGTCGAGGTCGGCAGCCGGGTCCTCGTCGTCGGGGTCAGCGAGGGCGGCGTACGCCTGCTCACCGAGCTCGACCCCGAGGACCTCGCCGAGCCCGAGGCGGTCCCCGTCGAGGGCACGGTGGCCGCAGCGGCCGGCCGCACGTCTCGGCGTACCGACCGCCCTCGGCGGCTCGCTGCTGTCCACGAACACCTGGAAGCAGGCCTGGGCAGCGGCGACGACCAGGACCGTGCCGGCGACCTCGGTCGCCGAGGGGACCCCGCATGAATGAGCGGCACCGCGTCCGCCGGGTCCTGCTCTGGGTCGCGGCGGTCGTGCTGACCGTCCTCGCCGGGCAGGTGCTGGTCGGTTCCGCCGCCACCGCGGCTCCGGCCCCCACCGCGTCGGTGACGACCACCGCGTACGTCGTGGCCGCCGCCCCGGTGCCCACCGCGCCCGACGGGCCGCAGGGCCCGAAGGGACCCAAGGGCGGGTCCGGTGACGTCACGGTCAAGTTCGACGACCTGACCAAGAAGCCGAGCACGCCGATCCTGGTGCTGCTCGGGCTCACCCTGCTGTCGCTGGTGCCCGCGATCCTGCTGACCTGCACCAGCTTCACCAAGATCCTCGTGGTGCTGGGGCTGACCCGGAACGCGCTCGGCCTGCAGCAGATCCCGCCCAACCAGGTGCTCGCCGGCCTGGCCCTGTTCCTGAGCCTGTTCATCATGGGACCGGTGCTGAGCGAGATCAACGACGTCGGCCTGCAGCCCTACCTCGACGGCAGCAAGTCGCAGACCGTGGCCTGGAACGACGGCATCGAGCCGCTGCGCGAGTTCATGCTCGAGCAGACCGGCGACAAGGAGATCGCGCTCCTCACCGAGGTCGCGCACAAGGAGAAGCCGGACACCCCCGAGGACGTCGCGCTCACCACCCTGATCCCCGCGTTCATCCTGAGCGAGCTGAAGCAGGCTTTCATCATCGGCTTCATGATCTTCATCCCGTTCCTGGTCATCGACATCGTCGTGAGCGCGGGACTGATGTCGCTCGGCATGATGATGATGCCGCCGGTGATGGTGTCGCTGCCGTTCAAGCTGCTGCTGTTCGTGCTCGTCGACGGGTGGGGACTGATCATCCGTTCCCTGGTCCAGAGCTACGGGGGTTGACGCGATGACCGACAGTGCCGTCCTCGAGATCGCCCTGGCCACCATGGTGGTCGCGCTGAAGCTGACCGCGCCCATCCTCGTCCCCGCGCTGGTGATCGGCTTCGTGATCTCGCTCGTGCAGTCCATGACGCAGATCCAGGAGTTCACGCTGGCGTTCGTGCCGAAGCTCATCGGCGTCGGCCTCTCGCTGCTGATCTCCGGCAACTGGATGCTGCACACCCTCATCGCCTACACGCAGGACCTGTTCGCGCGGCTCCCCGAGCTCCTGGGCTGAGCCGTGGTCATCACCCTCGACGGTGCGCCACTCATCGCCTACGTGCTGGCGTCGATCCGGCTGCTGGCCTGGCTGCTGATCGTGCCGCCGTTCTCGTCCAAGGCCGTGCCGACGCTGGCCAAGACGCTGCTCGCCGTCGGGCTCGCGCTGACCGTGGCGCCGAGCCTCGCCGACACCCCGCCGCCGCTCGACGCCGGCCCGCTGATCGTCGCGGCCGTGCAGGAGGCCCTGATCGGGGCGACCATGGGGTTCATCGCGTTCCTGGTCTTCGCCGCGGTGCAGGCCGCCGGTGACCTGATCGACGTGTTCGGCGGGTTCAGCCTCGCGGCGGCCTTCGACCCGCTGTCGCAGAACATGAACTCCGTGCACGGCAAGCTCTTCAGCATGCTGGCGATGATGCTGCTGTTCGCCACGAACGCGCACCTGCTGGTGATCGGCGGGCTGCTCCGGTCCTTCGAGTCGATGCCGCTCGGCTCGACCTGGCAGCCGCACGACGCGATCGAGGTGATCACCTCGCTGTTCAGCATGTTCTTCGCCTCCGCCGTGCAGATCGCGCTGCCCCTCATCGCGGTGCTGTTCGTCGCGGACCTCGGGCTGGCCCTGCTCACCAAGGTGGCCCCGCAGCTGAACGCGATCGGCATCATGTTCCCGGCGAAGATCGGACTCACGCTGCTGATCGTGGGGATGTCGTTCGCCGTGCTGCCCGACGCCCTGACCCGGCTGGTGGAGCTCATCTCCGAGGCCCAGGGGGCGCTGGGGTGAGCGCCGAGGAGAAGACCGAGCAGGCGACGCCGCAGAAGAAGAAGAAGAGCCGCAAGGAGGGCCAGGTCGCCCGGTCGCCCGAGATCGGTCCGTGGGCCGCGGTGCTGGTCGTGGCGATGATGCTGAACTACCTGACCGGCAAGGGCATCGAGTCGGTGCAGGCGCTGCTGACCCGGAGCCTGGCGATGACCCGGGCGCCGTCGGCCGAGGCCGCCCTGATGCTGGTGGGGGAGGGCGGCCGGCTGGTGCTGGTCCTCTCGCTCGCGCTCGGCTCGCTCGTGCTGGTGATCAGCGTGCTCGGGGCCGTCGCGCAGGGTGGGCTGTTCTTCGCCACCAAGACGCTCAAGCCGAAGTGGTCGCGGCTCAGCCCGCTGCAGGGTGCCAAGCGGCTGTTCGGGCCGCACGCGCTGTGGGAGGGCGCCAAGATGCTGGTGAAGAGCGCCCTCGTCGCGTTCTTCGTCTGGCGGGCGGTGAAGAGCCTGATGCCCGTCCTGGGCGGCCTGGTGCCGATCCCCGTCGCGCTCGAGCTCGCCGGCGACGCCGCCACCGGACTGATGCGCGACATCGCGTTCGCCGCGCTGCTGGCCGCCTTCGTCGACTACGCCGTCATGCGACGGCGTACCGGCAAGCAGGTCCGGATGACCAAGAAGGAGGTCAAGGACGAGCACAAGCAGAGCGAGGGCGACCCGATGCTCAAGGGCCAGATCCGCTCCCGCCAGCTCGCCGCCGCCCGGAGCCGGATGATGGCCGCCGTGCCCGAGGCCGACGTGGTGCTGGTGAACCCCACGCACGTCGCGGTCGCGCTGAAGTACGAGCCGTCGCGGGGTACGCCGCGCGTGGTGGCCAAGGGTGCCGGCGCGGTGGCCACCCGGATCCGCGAGCTCGCCACCACCAGCCGGGTCACCCTGGTGGAGGACGTCCCGCTGGCCCGGGCGCTGCACGCGAGCTGCGAGGTGGGGCAGGAGATCCCGCCGCAGCTCTACCACGCGGTCGCCCAGGTGCTGGCGTTCGTGCTGAGCCGCCGGGCCGCAGGGGCGCCGGCGGGGCGCTACCGGACGCCGCGCGACCCGGCACCGCTGCCCGAGGTTCCGCGTGGGCGTCACCGGGAGACCCCGAACCCCTCAGGTCCGGCTCCCGACAGCCGATAGGAGCCTCAGCCAGGACGGCTGCCGGTGCGCACCACGGACGGTGCTTCGTGACAGGGAACTGTCGACAAGCAACGCGAAAGGCGGGGCTCCGTGGCCCAGTCGCAGTCCGCATCCACCTCGACGCAGAGGCGGATGGCCCAGGTCGGCGTGCCCGTCGCCATCGTGGCGATCGTGGTCATGCTGGTCGTGCCGCTCCCGGCGATGATGCTCGACATGCTCATCGCGGCGAACATCACCGCGGCCGTGCTGATCCTGCTGACCGCGATGTTCGTGCACCGGCCGCTGGACTTCTCCTCCTTCCCCGCGCTGATCCTGGTGGCCACGCTGTTCCGGCTCGCCCTCAACGTGAGCGCCAGCCGGCTCGTGCTGCTCGACGGCTACGCCGGCAAGGTGATCGACACGTTCGGCCACTTCGTGATCGGCGGCTCGCTGATCGTCGGCATCATCGTCTTCTCGATCCTGGTGGTCATCCAGTTCGTGGTCGTCACCAACGGCGCCGGCCGGGTCGCCGAGGTCGGCGCCCGGTTCACCCTCGACGCGATGCCCGGCAAGCAGATGGCCATCGACGCGGACCTCAACTCCGGCCTGATCGACGACGACGAGGCCCGCAGGCGTCGCGCCGAGGTCGCCGGCGAGGCCGACTTCTACGGCGCGATGGACGGTGCGTCCAAGTTCGTGAAGGGCGACGCCATCGCCGCGATCATCATCACGCTGGTCAACCTGATCGGTGGCTTCACCATCGGCGTGGTCCAGCACGGGATGTCGCTCGCCGACGCGGTGCAGACCTACAGCCTGCTGACCATCGGCGACGGCCTCGTCTCGCAGATCCCGGCGCTGCTGCTCTCGGTCGCCACCGGCCTCATCGTCACCCGGGCGACCGGCGAGGCCGACATGGGCACCGACCTGGTCGCCCAGATGACCCGGCACAAGCAGCCGCTGCGGATCGCCGGCTTCGCCGCGCTCGGCCTCGCGCTGATCCCGGGCATCCCCAAGATCCCGTTCCTGTTCATGGGCGGCGCCATGCTGTTCCTCTCCACCCGGGTGGAGGACGAGGCGCCGGCGCAGTCGCACGCCCCGGAGATCGAGGCCGGGCCGGCGCCCGACTCGGTGGAGGCGCTGATCGACGAGATCCGCGTGGACCCGCTCGAGCTCGAGCTCGCGGCCGACCTGATCGACCTGGTGGACACCACCTCCGGCAGGCGACCTCCTGGACCGGGTGAAGGCGCTGCGCCGCAAGGTGGCCACCGACCTCGGCGTCGTCGTGCCGCCGGTGCGCACCCGCGACAACCTCGACCTGCCGCTGGGCATGTACGCGATCCGGCTCTTCGGCGTCGAGGTCGCGCGGGGAGAGGCGCCCCCCGGAACGGTGCTGGCGATCGGCGAGGGGCTGGACAGCCTGCCGGGACGGCGTACCCAGGAGCCGGTCTTCGGGCTGGCCGCGGTCTGGGTCCCGGTCGAGCTGCGCAGCCAGGCCGAGCTCGCCGGCGCCACCGTCGTGGACCGGGCCTCGGTGCTGACCACGCACCTCGCGGAGATCGTCCGCGGCTACGCGTCCCGGCTGCTCGGGCGTGAGGACGTGAAGCTGCTGACCGAGGTGGTCAAGCGGTCCAACCCCGCGGTCATCGACGAGCTGACCCCGTCGCAGCTGAGCCTCGGCGAGGTGCAACGGGTGCTGGCGGCGTTGCTCGAGGAGGGCATCTCGATCCGCGACCTGGCCCGGATCTTCGAGGCGCTGTCGCTGCGCGCCCGGGTCGGCAAGGACCTCGACGGCCTGGTCGAGGCCGCCCGGGCGACCCTCGGTCCGGCCGTCGTGGCGCCGCACGTCCAGGACGGGGCGATCAACGTGATCAGCTTCGAGCCGGTGCTCGAGCAGCGGTTCCTCGAGGGTCTGCGGGTCGGCGAGGCCGGCGGCTTCCTCGCGCTCGACCCCGACCTGTCCCAGGCGGTGCTGCACCAGGTGCTCACGCTGGGCCAGCAGGCCGAGGAGCAGAACCTGTCGCCGGTGCTCGTCTGCGCGCCGCAGATCCGGGCCGCCGTACGCCGGCTGACCAGCCCGTCGCTGCCGCGGCTGCCGGTGCTGGCCTACAGCGAGCTCGACGGGCCCGCCCAGATCCGCTCGGTCGGCGTGGTCAGTGGCAACGCCCCGGCCTTCTCGGTGAACTGATGTCCCTGGTGCGAGCGAGAGGAGTGTGGTGGTGAGCCCGTTCTCAGCCCCGGTGCTCGGTGGCGCGGCCCTGGTGACCGCCCCCGCGTGGTGGAACGTCCTGCAGGGCGCCAGCCCGGCGACCGACGCGATGACCCGGTTCCTGATCTGCGTGGCGGCCTGCTGGCTCGCCCTGGAGGTGCTGGCCGCGTTCGTCGGGCCGGCTCCGCACCCGTCGCCCGCCGACACCGCCGCGGAGGAGCTGGCCGAGCAGTCCCCGCCGGGCTGACCCGTGCTTGCCGACCCGGACCGTCACAACAGGTCACTTGCGGCCGTGTGACGTGCGAACCGCCGTTTGCGGCGTCACAACAGGTCAATTGCGGCCGTGCAACGGCGGCCTCGGGCTGACCGGGGCTGCTACAGGTGGGGTGGCTCGACCACGACCGCGGCCCGGCGTGCCGACTGGGCGAGCAGGATCCCCGCGACGACCGCCACGCCTCCGACGAGGCCTGCCGTGCCGATCTCCTCGTAGAACCACACCCAGCCGAGGGCGCTCACGCCGACCGGCTCGAGCATCGCGATCATGGTCACGGTGGTGGCCCGCAGGTGCCGCAGGGCGAGCAGCTCCACCCCGAAGGGCAGCAGCGTGCCCAGGACGATGACCCAGGCGAGCAGGGACCAGACGGGCACGTCGTACGCCTCGAGCCGACCCAGCAGCGACACCTGGTCGTCGAGCAGGGTGGTGTCGAACGACGTGATCGGGGAGACCACGTTGAGCGCCACCGTCGCGACGAGGAACGACCAGAGGATCACCCGGAGCGGGTCGAGCAGGCCCACGCCGTGCTCGCCGATGAGGAAGTACGCCGCGAAGCAGATCGCCGCCCCGAAGCCGGCCAGGATGCCGAGCGAGTCGAACTCGAGGCCGCTCCCGACTCCGGTGGCCGCGGCCAGCCCGGCCATCGCGAGCGCGAGGCCGACCCACATCCGGGGCCGGACCTGCTCCTTCTGCACGAAGCGCGCCCAGACGGCGACGAGGATCGGCGCCTGGTACTCCAGCAGCAGCGCCATCCCGACCGGCAGCCGGTCGATCGCCACGAAGTAGGTCCACTGCAGCGCGGCCACCCCGATCAGGCCGTGCGCCACGAGCATCAGCGCGAGGCGCCCGGACGGCGGTCGCAGCGCGCTGCGCCGGAAGACCGCGGCGAAGACGAGCAGGACCAGCGCCGTCCCGGTGACCCGGACGGTCGTCAGCGACACCGGGTCGACCCCGGAGCGCAGCGCGACCCTCGAGACGCCCGCGTTGACGATGAACATGGTGGCGCCGGCGAGCACCAGGCCGGTGCCGAGCGCGGGGTTGCGCGTGTGCGTCACCCGGTGAAACGCCCTGCCACCTCGAGGAAGACGTCGTTGCCGGCGGGCTCGCCGATCGACACGCGCACGCCCTCGCCGGCGAACGGGCGGACCATGATCCCGGCCTCCTCGGCCGCGGCCGCGAAGTCCCCGGTGCGGCCTCCGAGGGCGAGCCAGAGGAAGTTGCCCTGCGCGTCCGGGACGTCCCAGCCCTGCTCGCGCAGCACGCCGAGGACACGGGTGCGCTCGGCGACGATGCCGTCGACGCGCTCGAGGAGCTCGGCCTCCCGCTCCAGCGAGGCGACCGCCGCCGCCTGCGCGATCGAGGAGACGCCGAACGGCAGCGCGCAGGCGCGGACGGCCGACGCGATGGCCCCGTCGGCGACGACGTAGCCGACCCGGAACCCGGCCAGCCCGTAGGCCTTGGCGAACGTGCGCATCGCCACCACGTTGGGCCGGTCGCGGTAGAGGTCCACGGCGTCGACCGGGTCGTCGATGCGGACGAACTCGCGGTAGGCCTCGTCGACCACGACCACCACGTGGGAGGGGACCTGGTCGAGGAACGCCACGAGCTCGGCCCTGCCCACGGCCGGTCCGGTCGGGTTGTTGGGGGTGCAGACGATGACGACCTTGGTGCGGTCGGTGATCGCCGCGGCCATCGCGTCGAGGTCGTGCCGCGCGCCCTCCCCGAGGGGTACCTGGACGGACGTCGCGCCGGTGACGGAGACGGCGATCGGGTAGGCCTCGAACGAGCGCCAGGCGTAGACGACCTCGTCGCCGGCCTCGCAGAACGCCTGGAGCAGGTGGTAGAGCACCGCGACGGACCCGGTCCCGGCGGCCAGGTCCGTGGTCGGCACGCCGAGCTTCTCGGACAGCGCGGCGTAGAGCGCCGTGCACCCCATGTCCGGGTAGCGGTTCATCGTCCCCGCCGCCTCGACCGCCGCCTCGAGCACGCCGGGCAGGGGAGCGTTCGGGTTCTCGTTGGAGGAGAGCTTGTAGGTCGTGACGCCCGGCCGGGGTGCCGGGGGCTTGCCGGGCACGTAGGCCGGGATGCCGGCGATCGCCGGGCGTACCTGCGGGGCGCGGGCCTCAGGAGTCGTCATGGCGGTCACCCTAGCCGGGTCTCTTTCGTCCCTTTGCGACTGATCGGTAGCCCGACGCGGCGGGGACCTATGGCATGGTGCCTCCCCGGTTGGGCGTCGGTGTCCTAGTCCGTTCCGACTAGGAGGTATGCCCGTTTGTCGACCTGTTCGGGTGGAACTGAGGCCAGATTGCCCTTTGGGTATTGCCCTCGTGCTAGGTCGGGGGGACATGCTGACCTCGTCCAGTGAGCCGGGGGGCTGCTCTGGACACAGGCCAAGACGTCGTGCATTCGGGGCAGGCGCCAATCACTGGGGCCGCACCCGTCTCAGTTGCTCAGCCACCTTGGGGGGCCTTGGTGGGAACGCGTCATGCGACGACGACGGACTGGTTCCGTCGTGCCTGCATGCCGTCCTTAGGACCATGCCCCGCGCGGCGGCTCAACCAGTCGATTCAGTGGGGTCAACAGTGTCCAGTCATTCCCGTCATCGATCTTCCCGTGCACCCGCGTGGTTGCTCTCGGTCCGCATCCTCGTAGCCCTGGCGCTGAGCCTGGCCACGTTGCCGTTCCTGGCGGGCTCGGCCTCGGCCGCCGTGACCGGCATCGACATCGACGGGAACCAGGCGACCCGGCCAGACGGACGACTGGCAGGGCTGGCGCCTTGACGGCAAGCTGGCCGAGGGCTTCCAGCGTGATTCCGCGACGCCGGTCGGCAACGGGGACGACGACCGGCAACGACAGCGAGGCGGACTACACCGACGGCGTGGCAGCGAACGCCGGGTGCCGACAGGCCACCGCCTCGGGCAAGTCGGACATCGGAAACGTCTATGTCGACGACTACCGGAACGGCGCACGATCTCAGCGCCGCCCTGGGCGGCGGTCGGGCGACCGGGGCAACGGCACCGGGACCCATCGCTACTACGTGGAGCTCAACCAGCTCCCGAACCAGGACTCGTCATGCCCACGCGAACCGTCGGTGACCGGCGGATCACGCTCGCGCGTCAACGGCGCGGATCTCGACGAGTGCCAGGTGCTCGAGCGTGGAACGGGTCGGACTGGGCCGTGGCAGGGCTGCGGCAACGACATCGATCTTCTCCGTCAACGCCGCACCCATCACCGACTACTTCAAGTCGCCCAACTGACTCGGCGGCAAGATCCCCGACCGAACCAGTTCGTCGAGACGGTCATCAACCTGACCGACCTCGGCGCCACCTCGTGCCCGGTGTCGGGCTTCAAGAGCCTGTCGACGTGCGGTCGCAGGAGGGCAACGAGAACGGCGACACCAGCGCGCTCAAGGACCGTGATCCGCGGGCCCGTCACGATTCCGTCGGACTGCGGCACGATCAAGATCGTCAAGAACGACGCTACGACCGGCCTGCCGGTGACGGTCGCCGGCACGAAGTTCTCAGTCACCCCCGACCCGACTGCCGGGTCGGCGCTCACCGGGGCGAAGACGTGGACGACAACAACACGTCGGCCGCCGACCTCACCGACACCGACCCGACGATCGGCAAGATCACGATCGCGAACGTCGACCCGGACACCTACACGGTGCGCGAGCTGGTTCCGCCGAGCGGGTACTTCCTGCCTCCGCCGGCGCCGGACTACGACCGACTGCCCGACCAGCCCCGGCTACGACTGCCTCAAGCAGGCGGTGACGTCGCCGACGGGTGGCAGCAACGTCGCCACGTTCACCTTCTCGGACAAGCAGGAGTGGGCGAAGCCTGCGGTCACCAAGGAGGCCACCGGTTCCGTGGCGACGTCCTACACGTGGGACATCGCGAAGACCGTCTCCACGACGCAGAACGACGCGAACGCCACCGACTCGGCCAGCAAGAACGTGGCCCCCGGTGACCCCGCGACCTTCTACTACGGCGTCAAGGTGACCGGCACGGAGCACAAGGGCGTCTACACGGTCTCCGGCAAGGTGACGGTCAAGAACTCGAACCCGGGCTCGATGGTCGTCACCCTCAGCGACACCTTGCACGACGGGACCGTGTGCACGTTCACCGGAAGCGACTACGACGGCGGCGCCGCGGGGTTCCAGGCCAACGTCGCCTCGAACATGCCGAACGGCACGGACTACGCCTACACCTGCAGTCCGTCGGCGGCGACTCCCGTGGGCGGCGACAACACCGCCACGGTGACGTGGAGCACGAACGCCTACCCGCAGACCGCGGAGCAGGCGTGGGCCACCACTCCGGGCACCGACTCCGTGACGGCCAAGGACGGCTACACCTACGAGTCGGCCGGCAACACCAACAAGTCGGTCAGCGTCTCGGACCCGTACGCGGACTTCGATGGCCCGAAGACCGTGACCTGGGGCACGACGGCCAAGGTGACCGGGGACAAGTACGTCGTCACCTACGCCTACTCGCACGTGTTCACGGGCGACCCGGCCGGTGTGTGCACGCAGCACGTCAACACCGCCAAGGTGAGCGTGCTGCAGACGGCTCCTGACCCCGCCACGCTGGCGCAGGACTCGGCCACCGCGACGGTGTGCAGCGGCTCGAACCTGACGGTCACGAAGAACAAGGTCGTCTCGCTCACCCGGACCTACTCCTACTCGATCGACAAGTCCGTCGCGGACTCGTCCCTCGAGGTCGGGGCCAACGGCAAGGCGACGGCGAGCTACACGGTCGTCGTGACCGACGGGCCGGCGACGGACTCGAGCTGGGCCATGTCGGGCGTGATCACCGTGGACAACCCGAACGCCTGGGAAGTCACGCTGCTCACGATCACCGACTCCTACCAGGGAACGGTGTGCACGGTGACTCCGCAGGCGAACCTCGTGATCGGGGTGGACAACCCGAACACGCCGAACACCGACGAGGGCCAGCGGACGTTCCCGTACACCTGCTCCTTCGCGAGCCAGCCGCCGTACAACGGAACCAACACGGCGACGGTCACCTGGGACAAGACGGCAGCCGCCACCTCGTCCAACACGGCGAGCGGCACCGCCGCGGTCGTCGAGGCGGACTGGACGCTCAACAAGGTGAACCCGGCGGTCGACGTGGTCGACGACAAGACCGTTCCGGGGGCGAGCAACGCCCTCGGGACCGTGACCTGGGCCGGGGCCGGGACGAAGCACACGTTCACCTACAGCCTCGAGCTGGCGGGCACCCCGGGTCGTTGCGTGAACTACGACAACACCGCCCGGATCGTCCAGACGGGCCAGTCGGACTCGGCGACGGTCACGGTCTGCTACCCGGTGAACCCGACGGTCGACAAGACCGCCGGTGGCACCTACGACCGGACCTACCTGTGGCAGATCACCAAGGAGGCCGACCAGACCTCCGTGGAGACCGACGGTGAGAACGGTGCCGAGGTCAACTACACGGTCACCGTGACCCCGGACGGCTACAGCGATGACGGCTGGACGATGAACGGCACCATCACGGTGTCGAACCCGAACGACTTCAAGTCGATGACGGTCGACATCACCGACGTGCCGAACGTCGGACCGGGCACCACCTGCACCGTCACCGACGGTGAGGACGTGGTCGTCCCGGCCGGCTCGCTGGTCAACGGCTCCGTCGTCCCCGGTACGGCGTCCCGCGACTACCTCTGCACCGTGCCGGAGCAGCCCCTCTACCAGGGCGGCACCAACACGGCGGTCATCTCGTGGGACGGCGGGTCCGCATCCTCCGCCGCCAAGCCGGTCGTCTTCGCCCTCGCCGGTGAGACGAACAAGACGATCAACGTGATCGACGACAAGACCGTCGCCGGTGACGAGATCGCCCTGGGCACGGCGACCTGGAACGACCTGGGGAATCCCACCGAGTTCACCTACAGCCTCGAGCTCGAGGCCGCGGCGAACGAGTGCGAGACCTACACCAACACCGCCGAGATCGTGGAGACCGGTCAGTTCGACGACGCCACGGTGGAGGCATGCGGTCCGGAGGTCCTGCCGGCCGAGGAGGTTCGTCCTCCTGTGGTCAAGGGCGTCGAGGCCGTGCTCCCGAGCACGGGTGGACCGCAGATGGGCCTCGCCTGGGCAGGCCTCGGGATGTTGCTGACGGGCGGCGTCCTGATGGCAGCCAGGCGACGGGGGAGGTTCGAGTCCTGACCGCCCAGGGCTGATCGACGAGGGGCCGGGCACCTACGGGCCCGGCCCCTCGGCAAACCTCTCGGGGCCCGCGATGCACCCCCCGGCGTCGCGGGCCCCTGCACGTCCGGGCTCCGCCGCGCCGGAAAATCGGTTGGGAAGGTCAGGAGCAGGGGGTAATCTGCGCCTTACAACCTTTTCTCCGTCCGGCGCGTGACCCGTGCCCGGGCGACTGCACGCCGTACGAGGGGACTGCCACCAGCAGATGTCGTCATCACCACCCATCACCGGACCCGACCACACCGCCTCGACGGGGCCCGAGTCGGCGGGCGTCCACTCGCTGTGGAGGCTCCGCGGCTACCTCCGGCCGCACCTGGTCAAGCTCGCGATCATGCTGGGCACCGCACTCGTCGGTGTCGGCCTCTCCATCGCGATCCCGCTGGTCACCAAGGCGATGATCGACGGCCCGATCGCCGCCGGCGAGATGGGCCTGATCCTCCCGCTCGGTGCGCTCGCCCTCGGCCTCGGTGTGCTCGAGGCCGCGCTGATCTTCTGGCGCCGCTGGGTCCAGTCGACCGCGGTGCTGCAGATCGAGACCGAGATGCGGCACGACCTCTACGAGCGTCTCCAGCAGCTGCCGATGGCGTTCCACGGCAAGTGGCACTCCGGCCAGCTGCTGTCGCGCGTCACCACCGACCTGGGCAGCATCCGCCGGTTCTTCGGCTTCGGCATGCTGTTCCTGGTCATCAACGTCACCCAGCTCGTCGTGGTGACCTGCCTGCTGCTGTCGATGTACTGGCCGCTCGGCCTCGTCGTCGCGGTCACCGCGTTCCCGATCGTGATGCTCTCCAACCGGTTCGAGACCAAGTACGTCGTCGTCTCGCGCCAGGTGCAGGACCAGCAGGGCGACCTCGCCACCCTCGCCGAGGAGGGGGCCGTCGGCATCCGGGTGATCCGCTCCTTCGGTCGCAGCGAGCACGTCTCGGAGAACTACGAGCGCGCGGCCCGCACGCTCTACGGCACCTCGATGGACAAGGTCCGGCTCTCCGCCAAGTTCTGGACCTTCCTCGAGGTCATCCCCAACATCGCGGTCGTGGTCGTGCTGCTGCTCGGCGCGATCGGCGTGGGCCGCGGCGACCTGACCCCGGGCACGCTGGTCGCGTTCATCACCTTGATGCTCACGCTCGTGTGGCCGATCGCGGCCCTGGGCTACATCCTCGCGATGGCGCAGGAGGCGATGACCGCCGCCGCGCGCATCCTGGAGATCTTCGACACCGAGCCCGCGATCACCTCCGGCACCACGGTGCTGGAGAGCCCGCGTGGCCACCTGCGCCTCGAAGGGGTCGGTTTCCACTTCCCGGACCAGCCCGACGAGCCCGTCCTCCGGGACGTGAACCTCGACGTCGCCCCCGGCGAGACCGTGGCCGTCGTCGGCGCCACCGGCTCCGGGAAGACCACGCTGACCGCCCTCGTGCCGCGGCTGTACGACGTCACCGCCGGCCGGGTCACCATCGACGGGGTGGACGTCCGCGACCTCGAGCTGACCAACCTGCGCACGATCGTCGCCACCGCGTTCGAGGACCCCACCCTCTTCTCGATGTCGGCCCGGGAGAACCTCACGCTCGGGCGGCGCGACGCGTCCGACGAGGACGTCGCCGAGGCGATCGAGGTCGCCCAGGCGGGCTTCGTCTACGACCTGCCCTGGGGCCTCGACACCCGCATCGGCGAGCAGGGCATGTCGCTGTCGGGCGGCCAGCGGCAGCGCCTCGCGCTCGCCCGGGCCGTGCTGTCGCGGCCGCGGATCCTCGTGCTCGACGACACGCTCTCCGCGCTCGACGTGCACACCGAGAAGCTCGTCGAGGAGGCGCTCCGGCGCGTCCTCGCCGACGCCACCGGGATCGTCGTCGCGCACCGTGCCTCCACCGTGCTGCTCGCCGACAAGGTCGCGCTGCTGCAGGACGGCACCATCACCCACGTCGGGGACCACAGCGAGCTGCTGGCCACCGTGCCGGTCTACCGCGAGCTGCTCGCCGCCGACGCCGAGCTCGAGGGGGCGCTGTCATGAGCACGGGCACCGACGAGAAGAACACCGACGAGAAGAACACCGCCGCTCCCGAGCAGGAGTGGCGCGGGGTCGCGGCCGAGCACCGCTCGGACGACCTGAGCCTGGAGGTGTCCGGGCTGCTGCAGTCGCGGTCGCGCCGGCTGCTCGGCAGCCTGCTGCGGCCGCACAAGAAGTGGCTGTGGATCCTGGTCGCGATCGTGCTGGTCGAGAACGCCACCCGGCTCTCGATCCCCTGGCTGGTCAAGGAGGGCATCGACCGCGGCATCCCGCCGATCCAGGAGGCCGACGACACCAGCGTCCTGTTCACGATCGTCGCGATCGCGGCGGGCGCCGTCCTGCTGCAGGCGATCACGCGCCGGACCTTCCTGGTGCTCTCGGGCCGGATCGGGCAGGACATCCTGTTCGAGATCCGGCGCCGGGTCTACCGGCACTTCCAGAAGCTCAGCCCGGCGTTCCACGACGACTACACCTCGGGCCGGGTGATCTCGCGGCAGACCTCCGACATGGACGCCCTCTACGAGATGCTCGAGACCGGGTTCGACGGTCTCGTCACGGCCGTGCTCACCCTGCTCGGCACCGGCGTGCTGCTGCTCGTGCTCGACGTGAAGCTCGGTCTGGTCGCGCTGCTGTGCTTCCCGTTCCTGCTGTGGCTGACGAACTGGTTCCGCAAGGAGTCCGCCGCGACCTACCGCGTCACCCGCGAGAAGGTCGCGCTCGTCATCGTCCACTTCGTCGAGTCCATGGGTGGCATCCGCGCGGTGCAGGCGTTCCGCCGCGAGCCGCGCAACCAGGAGATCTTCGACGACGTCAACGACCAGTACCGCCTGGCCAACCTCCGCGCGTTCCGCCTCGTCGCCTGGTTCATGCCGGGCATCAAGCTGATCGGCAACGTCACGATCGCGGTCGTGCTGGTCTACGGCGCCTACCTCGCGCAGGGCGGCGAGATCACCGTCGGCGTGCTGGCGGCGTTCCTGCTCTACCTGCGGCAGTTCTTCGAGCCGATGCAGGAGATCTCGCAGTTCTACAACACCTTCCAGTCGGCGACCGCTGCGCTCGAGAAGCTGTCCGGCGTGCTGGAGGAGGAGCCGTCCGTGCCCGAGCCGGCCGTCCCCGCCGCCCTGCCGCACGTGCGCGGCGAGGTGGCCTTCGACGGCGTGCGGTTCGAGTACGTCGACGACGTCCCGGTCCTGCCCGACCTGCACCTCACCGTCCCGGCCGGCCAGACCGTCGCGCTCGTCGGCACGACCGGTGCCGGCAAGACCACGATCGCGAAGCTGCTGTCCCGGTTCTACGACCCGAGCGACGGGCACGTGCTGCTCGACGGGGTCAGCCTGCGTGACCTCGACGAGCCGACGCTGCGCCGGTCGGTCGTGATGGTGACCCAGGAGAACTACCTGTTCGGCGGCACGGTCGCCGACAACATCCGGTTCGGCAAGCCGTCGGCGACGATCGAGGAGGTGCACCGGGCCGCGCGGGCGATCGGGGCGCACGACTTCATCACCCGGCTGCCCGAGGGCTACGACACCGACGTCGCCAACCGCGGCGGCCGGCTGTCCGCGGGGCAGCGGCAGCTCGTCGCGTTCGCGCGGGCGTTCCTCGCCGACCCGGACGTGCTGATCCTCGACGAGGCGACGAGCTCGCTCGACGTGCCGTCCGAGCGGCTGGTGCAGCACGCGCTGCGCACGATCCTCTCGGAGCGGACCGCCGTGATCATCGCGCACCGGCTGTCCACGGTGGAGATCGCCGACCGGGTGCTGGTGCTCGAGCACGGCCGGATCGTCGAGGACGGCACCCCGGCCGACCTCATCGCCGGCGGCGAGGGCCGCTTCTCCGACCTCCACGACGCCTGGCTCGACTCGCTGGCCGAGCGGATAGCCAGGGAGCCGGAGCGCTCAGCCGAGCCGAAGGCGCCGTGGCGGCCCTCGCCGGCGGCGAACCTCGCCGCGCCGGCGACGGCGTCGGACTCCAGCGACACCAGGCCGTGCCGGAGCTCGTTGGCCAGCGCGGCCTCCTCGGCCAGCCCGTCCTGCTCGAGCAGGGACAGCCGGTCCTGGCGCAGGCAGGTCTGCGGGAACTCGGCGACCTGGAGCGCGAGCGCCTCGGCCGCGGCCCGGGCCGTGCCGGCGGGCACCACCCGGTTCACCAGGCCGATCGCCAGTGCCTCGTCGGCGGCGACCGGGCGACCGGTCAGCACCAGGTCCATCGCCCGGCTGGTGCCGATGAGCCGCGGCAGCCGCACGGTCCCGCCGTCGATCAGCGGCACGCCCCAGCGCCGGCAGAAGACCCCGAGCACGGCGTCCTCCTCGGCGACGCGGAGGTCGCACCAGAGCGCGAGCTCGAGCCCGCCGGCGACGGCGTGCCCGGAGATCGCAGCGATCACCGGCTTCGACAGCCGCAGCCGGGTCGGACCCATCGGGCCGTCGCCGTCGGGCGCCACCCGGTTCTGCAGGTCGGTGCCGATCGCGGTCAGGTCGGCGCCCGCGCAGAACGTGCCGCCGTCGCCGTACAGCACCGCCACCGCTGCCGACGCGTCCTCCTCGAACGCGCGGAACGCCTCGGCGAGCGCGAGCGCCGTCGGCCCGTCGACCGCGTTGCGCTTCTCGGGCCGGGACAGGACCACCGTGGTGACGGGGCCGGACCTCTCCACGCGCACGGCCGACATGGCGGTCAGGCCCTCCGTGCGGCGTCGGTCTCGGCCGCGGCCTTGAGGCGCTGCAGGGTGCCCTCGATGCCGCGCTGGTTGCGGCCGGGGAAGCCCGAGCCCCTCGATGATCGCCTTGCCGAACCAGGGGTAGCGCGAGTAGTCGAACGTCTCGACGACCTCGGTGCCGCCGTCGTCGGTGGGGCTCAGCTCGTAGCGCCAGCGGTGCCCGCCGAAGTGCCGCCAGGCGATCCGCCGGTCGGCCTCGTACTCCACGACGTGGTTGGTGATCTTGTAGGGCAGCCCGAACAGCTTCATCGACACGTGGAACTCGGCGCCCTTCTCGAGCCGGTCCGGCCCGTCGATGACGGACTGCACCGACCCGGACCCGTCGATGCGGGGGTGCTGGTGCGGGTCGGCGACGATCCCGAACACCACCGCGGGCGGTGCGGCGATCGTCGTACGGGCGGAGACGGTCTGGGGGCTCATGCCTGCGACGCTAGCCGACCGTCGGGAGGCGGGGATCAGGCGGGCGGGGGAGCCCCGGGAGGGGGTACGCCGTGGCGCGCGGCGTAGTCCGCGGCGTACGCCGCCACCGCCGTCGGCAGCGTCATGTAGATCCGGTCCTCCCCGACCTTGTCGGTGAACCCGACGGCATCGAGGTCGTCGTGGAGCTCCTGCTTGACCCGGGCGAGCGCGACGACGATGCCCCGCCCGGCCAGCTCGCCGCGCAGGTCCTCGAGCGCGTCGAGGGCGGTGAGGTCGACCTCGACGTTGGCCTCCGCGTTGAGCAGGAACCACTCCACCGGCCAGGGCGCCTCGTCGACGGCGGCCAGCGCGCGGCGGCGGAAGTCCTCGGCGTTCGCGAAGAACAGCGGGGAGTCGTAGCGGTAGACCACGAGCCCCTGCACGGTCACCGAGCCCGGGTAGTCGTCGACGTCGTGCATCCCGGGCACCCCCGGGGCGTAGCCCAGGATGCCGTCGTGCGGACGGGCCACCCGGCCGAGCAGCTCGAGGATGGAGAGCCCGATCGCCACGGCGATGCCGGGGAGCACCCCGAGCAGCAGCACGCCCAGGATCGTCGCCACCGTGACGAGCAGCTCCCTGCTGCGGAACCGGAAGATCCGCCGCATCTCGGCGACGTCCACGAGCCGCACGGCCGCGTAGGCGACCACGCCGCCGAGGGCCGCCAGCGGGAAGGAGGCGAGCACGGGACCGAGCAGCAGCATGCTCAGCAGGACGCCGCCGAGCGTGACCAGCGAGGCCAGCTGGGTGCGCGCGCCCAGGGAGTCGCCGATCACCGTGCGGCTCGCGCTGCTGCTGACCGGGAAGCCGTGCATCATCCCGGCGGCGAGGTTCGCGGCGCCGAGGGCGAGGAACTCCTGGTTGGCGTCGATCCGTTCGCGGTGCTTGGCGCCGAAGGCCCGCGCGGTGAGCACGTTGTCGGAGTAGCCCACGACCGCGACGCCGATCGCCGGCAGCGCGAGCTCGAGCAGCTGGTCGACCTGGACGTCGGGCAGCCCCGGCACCGGGATGCCGCGCGGGATGCTGCCCACCGTGGTGATCCCGTGCTGCTCCAGGTCGAAGGCCCAGGTGGCCAGCGCCGCGAGCAGCATGGCGAGCAGCGGGCTGGGCCAGTGCGGCCGGAACCGCTGCGCGACGAGCAGGGCCACCATCACGCTCAGCGCCATCACCAGGGGAGGCAGCCGGACGTCGCCGAGGTGCTGGAGCACGTACGCCGACTGGGTCAGCGGGGTGTCCCCCTCGACCCGCATGCCGGTCATCTTGCCGAGCTGGCTGACCACCATGAGCACCGCGATCCCGGCCATGTAGCCGACCAGCACCGGCCGGGACAGCAGGTCGGCGAGGAAGCCGAGCCTGGCCACCCGGCCGAGGAGGCAGACCAGGGCGACGGCGACCGCGAGGGCGGCCGCGGTCTCGGCGTAGCGGTCCGGGTCGCCCGCGGTCATCGCGCCGACCGCCGACGCGGTCATCAGCGCGGTGGTCGACTCCGGACCGATGGACAGCCGCCGCGAGGAGCCGAGCACGGCGTACACCAGGAGCGACCCGGTCGCGGCCCAGAGGCCGGTCACCGGCGGCAGGCCGGCGACGACGGCGTACGCCATCACCTGCGGGACCAGGTACGCCGCCACGGTGACGCCGCCGAGCACGTCGCCGCGCAGCCAGGAGCGGTCGTAGCCGCGCAGCACGCCGAGCCCGGGGAGCCAGGTGTCGCTCCACGTGGGCTGGGCCGGCTGCCGTTCGGGGGCCACGTCAGCAGTCAACCGCTTCCCGGGGGAGAGCGGAGGTGAATGCCGGGGGAAACGTCAGGTGCCCCCGACCTCGTGGAGGCCGGGGGACACCCTCCGTTGTCGTCCCCCCGGACGAATCTGGGACTCAGCGGACGCGGAGGCCGCGGTACATCCCCATGAATGCGTGCGGCATGAAGTCCTCCTCGACGTCCGGCCAGAAGCAGACCAGGACGTAGTCGCCGGCCGGCAGGTCGTACTTCAGCGACATCGCGTGGCCAGGACCCACGACGCCGGTGTCGAGCCCCACGCCGAAGCGCACCGGTGGTGGGGTGTCGTTGCCCTGCATCGCCTGGTCGATCCAGTCCTTGAAGTCGGCGACCGTCTTGCCGGCGCGGAGCCGCACGATGCCGAAGAAGTGGTTGTCCGTGCTGTTGTTGCGCACGATGAGCCGGCCGCTGCCCGGGATCGCCCGGGGCCGCTTCGCGAAGTCGGCCTCGTTGATGGCGCGCAGCGTGGCCCGACCCGGCAGCACGCCGGGAACCCGCGCTCCGGCGACGTGGAGGGTCAGCACCTTGCGGGGCGGCACCCTGTCGGGGCTCGCGTCCAGCGCCCACACCCTCCCGCGCGGGACCCGGACCCACATCACCTCGGCCGGACCTCGGCCCTCCGGGTTCACCCCGCCGAGCAGGTCGGTGCTGCGCTCGAAGCGCTTGAACGCCGCGACGTCACCCCTGAAGCCGACCCGGATGTCGTGGGAGAACTCGCGCTTCGTGTAGCCGGCGTGCGGCCGGACCAGCTCGAAGCCGGCGTCCTTCGTCGAGCGCACGACGAACCGGTGCATGCCCGGCCGGAGCCGGGTCGGCATCTTGACGTTGTGGTACTTCGTGATGTGCACGCGGACCGTCGGTGCCTGAGCCCCCTGGGCGGTGCCGACCGCCACGGTGGAGAGGACCGTCCCGGTGAGGCACAGCGAGAGCGCACCGGCGGCGAGCCTGCGAAGACTGGGTGGATGTGTCACGAGAAACCCCCGAACCTGGGGCCACGGCCCCACGACGGCCGCGGCATCGTCCGACACGTTCCTCCCGGGTCCGCCCCGGGAGAAGACCTCCGAGACGGAATGACCCGAACGGGTCACGACAACTCGGGCATCTCTCGACGAACCGGAGCCCGCGCGGTCAGGTTGTTGCGGAGGGCTCGGGCTCCGGAACGGGCTCCCCTGACGAGGCGACCGCGGTCTCGAGCTTGCGCCGGGGTCGTTCCGCGCCGATCACCAGGGCGACGGCCAGCACGACGATCCCGCCGCCGGCCAGGACCGCGCCGGTGAGCGGCTCGGAGAGCACCAGCCAGCCGAGGAAGACGGCGACGACCGGGTTCACGTAGGCGTAGGTCGCCACGAAGGAGATCGGCGCGTTGGCGACGAGCCACACGTAGGCGGTGAAGGCGATGACCGACCCGAAGACCACGAGGTAGGACAGCGCGAACCAGGTGCGGGCGTCGTACGCCGCGGTGAACCGCTCGCCCGAGACGAGGCCGAGCGAGACCAGCATCAGGCCGCCGAACAGCATCTCGTAGACCGTCGTGACGAAGACGTCCTCGGGCAGCCACAGCCGCGGCTGCACGTAGGACCCGAACGCCCAGCAGGTCGAGGCGAACAGCACCAGCAGCGCCGGCCCGAGGCCGAACCCGTCGACGCCACCGCGGCCGAGCAGCACCAGCACGCCGAGGCCGACGAAGCCGAGCAGCACGCCGAGCAGGGTGAGCGGCTTCGGCCGGTCCCCCTCCGCGACCCGGAACACGACGATGATCAGCGGCGCGATCGCGATCAGCAGCGCGGTGACCCCGGACGTCGCGCCGTGGTCCTCGGCGACCGACACCATGCCGTTGCCGAGCACGGGGAGCATCAGGCCGAGGAACGCGGTGCCGAGGGCCTGGCGCATGGTGAGCCTGAGCCGGCGCAGGCCGCCCCGGCTGACGAGGATCGCGGCCAGGATGACGGCGGCGGTCGAGTAGCGCAGCCCCATCGAGGTCATCGGCGGGGCCTCCTCGACGACGATCCGGATCGCGAGGTAGGTCGACCCCCAGACGACGTACACCGTCACGAGCGCCGCCACGACCAGTCCGAACGCCGGCGCGGCCTTCGTCTTCGCTGTCACACCCACTCCTCCCTCTTGCCCCTGACAGCCTAGGGCCCCGGGGGCGCTCGGGTCGCGCGAGTTTCGGGAGGCGCCGCGGAGCCTGCCGGATTAGGCAGTGCGGCGGCGTGCCGGTACCTTATGGAACACAAATGACCGGTGTGGTGCCGGTCACACAGCGACGACGGCTGGACGACCACGACGCATCACCCCGCGTCCGGTCGGTGCGGCCGCCGTCAGCTCCAGAGCCGGCAGGCGGAGACCCCGCAGCGCCGACGACACGAAGGAGTAGACCGTGAGCACTGCGAGCGAGACCCCGCAGAGCAAGAGCGGCTTCGGGCCCGACCTGGGCGAGGTCTTCGGACCCCACCAGGCAGACGGCGGCCCCGAGCTGATCCAGCTGCTGACCCCCGAGGGCGAGCGGGTCGAGCACCCCGACTTCGCCTGCGACCTCGACGACGAGGCGATCAAGGGTCTCTACCGAGACATGGTGCTCACCCGGCGCATCGACACCGAGGCCACCGCGCTGCAGCGGCACGGCGAGCTCGGCATCTGGGCCCAGCTGCTCGGCCAGGAGGCCGCCCAGATCGGCTCCGGCCGCGCGCTGCGCAAGCAGGACTTCGTCTTCCCGACCTACCGCGAGCACGGCGTCGCCTGGTGCCGCGACATCGACCCGCTGCGGCTGCTCGGCCTGTTCCGCGGCGTCGACCAGGGCGGCTGGGACCCCAACGACGGCAACTTCGCGCTCTACACGATCGTGATCGGCGCGCAGACGCTGCACGCCACCGGCTACGCCATGGGCATGCAGCGCGACGGCAGCGTCGGCACCGGCGACCCGGACCGCGACGGCGCGGTGGTCGCCTACTTCGGTGACGGCGCGAGCAGCCAGGGCGACGTCAACGAGGCGTTCATCTTCGCCGCCTCCTACAACGCCCCGGTCGTGTTCTTCTGCCAGAACAACCAGTGGGCGATCTCGGAGCCGATCGAGCGGCAGACCCGGATCCCGCTCTACCAGCGCGCGCTCGGCTTCGGCTTCCCCGGCGTCCGGGTCGACGGCAACGACGTGCTCGCGACGTACGCCGTCACCAAGGCCGCGCTCCAGCGCGCCCGGGACGGCCAGGGCCCCACGCTCGTGGAGGCCTACACCTACCGGATGGGTGCGCACACCACCACCGACGACCCGACGCGCTACCGGCTCTCCTCCGACGTGGAGCACTGGAAGCTCAAGGACCCGATCCAGCGGGTGAAGGTCTACCTGACCCGCAACGGCCTCGTCGACCAGGACTTCTTCGACCAGATCGAGCTCGAGGCCGAGCAGCTCGGCGAGCACCTCCGCGCCGGCTGCAAGGCGCTGCCGGAGCCGCACATCCTCGACGTCTTCGACCACGTCTACGCCGACGGCAGCCCGGAGCTCGACGCCCAGAAGGCCGGCTACGCCGCCTACCTCGACAGCTTCGACACCACGGCAGGAGCGCACTGATGGCCACCTCGAAGATCACCCTGGCCAAGGGCCTCAACGCCGGCCTGCGCAAGGCCATGGAGGACGACCCGAAGGTCCTCATCATGGGTGAGGACGTCGGCAAGCTCGGCGGCGTCTTCCGCATCACCGACGGCCTGCAGAAGGACTTCGGCGAGGACCGGGTCATCGACTCGCCGCTCGCCGAGTCCGGCATCCTCGGCACCGCCGTCGGCCTGGCGATGCGCGGCTACCGGCCGGTGTGCGAGATCCAGTTCGACGGCTTCGTCTACCCGGCCTACGACCAGATCGTCAGCCAGGTCGCGAAGATCCACTTCCGCAGCCAGGGCAAGGTCAAGATGCCCATCGTCATCCGGATCCCGTTCGGCGGCGGCATCGGCGCGGTCGAGCACCACTCCGAGAGCCCCGAGGCGCAGTTCGCGCACACGCCGGGCCTCAAGGTCGTGGCCTGCTCCAACCCGGTCGACGGCTACTGGATGATCCAGCAGGCCATCAAGTGCGACGACCCGGTCGTCTTCCTCGAGCCGAAGCGGCAGTACCACGCCGACAAGGCGGAGCTCGACGAGTCCGTCCAGCCGCAGCCGCTGTTCACCTCGCGCGTCGTGCGCGAGGGCTCGGACCTCACCCTGCTGGCCTACGGCCCGATGGTGAAGACGTGCATGCAGAGCGCCGAGGCCGCGGCGGGCGACGGGCAGAGCATCGAGGTCATCGACCTGCGCACGCTCTCCCCGCTCGACATGGGCCCGGTCTTCGAGTCGGTCCGCAAGACCGGTCGGGCCGTCGTCGCCCACGAGGCGCACGTCAACCTCGGCATGGGCTCGGAGGTCGCGGCGCGGATCACCGAGGAGTGCTTCTACTCCCTGGAGGCCCCGGTGCTCCGGGTGGGCGGCTTCGACACGCCGTACCCCCCGAGCCGCATCGAGGAGGAGTGGCTCCCCGACCTCGACCGGGTGCTCGACGCCGTCGACCGCTCGCTCGCCTACTGACGCGCCTGTCCCCGCTGGTCGAGCCCGTCGAGACCACTCAAGGAGAACTTCTGTGAACGAGTACAAGCTCCCCGACGTCGGCGAAGGCCTCACCGAGGCCGAGATCGTCACCTGGAAGGTGAAGGTCGGCGACGTCATCAAGGTCAACGACATCGTGGTCGAGATCGAGACCGCCAAGTCGCTGGTCGAGCTCCCCTCGCCGTACGCCGGCACCATCCAGGCGCTGCTCGTGCCCGAGGGCGAGACCGTGGCGGTCGGCACGCCGATCATCCGCATCGGCGATGGCGCTGCCCCGGAGGCCCCGGTGGTCGAGGAGGGCGACGGAGGAGCCCGTCTCGAAACCACCGCCGCGGCCACCGAGATCGACATGTCCAACCCGGCGGCGACCGGAGGCGGCGAGAACCAGACCCTCGTCGGCTACGGACCGCGCGAAGCCGCCTCGAAGCGCCGTGCCCGCCGTCCCGCGACGCCGATGAGCGACGCCGGTGCGGGCGCCCAGCAGCAGCTCCAGGGTGCGTTCGCGCCCGGCGGAGCCGAGCCGGTCGAGGTGGAGGACTCCGAGGAGCCGGTGGTGCCGGCCACCCCGGCCGCCCACACCACCGCGCCCGCGGGCGACACCCGGGTGCTGGCCAAGCCGCCGGTGCGCAAGCTGGCCAAGGACCTCGGCGTCGACCTCGGCACGCTCACCCCCACCGGCCCGAACGGCACGGTCACCCGTGAGGACGTCCAGTCCGCGACCTGCCGGCGCCGTCGCGGCGTCGGCCGGTCGAGCCGTCCCCGGTGGTCGAGCCCGTCGAGACCCGCCACGTGGCTCGCGGCGAGCGGGAGACCCGCGAGCCGATCAAGGGCGTCCGCAAGATGATGGCGCAGGCGATGGTGGACTCCGCGTTCACCGCCCCGCACGTCACCGAGTGGGTCACCCTCGACGTCACCAAGACGATGAAGCTCGTCGAGCGGCTCAAGGCCAACCGCGACTTCGCCGACGTCAAGGTCTCCCCGCTGCTCGTGCTGGCCAAGGCCTGCATGCTCGCGATGCGGCGTACTCCCGAGATCAACGCCACCTGGGACGCCGCCGCGCAGGAGGTCGTCTTCAAGAGCTACGTCAACCTCGGCATCGCTGCGGCGACCCCCCGCGGCCTCGTCGTGCCCAACGTCAAGGACGCCGAGTCGCTGTCGCTGGCGGAGCTCGGCCAGGCGATCAACGCGCTGGCCCGGACCGCCCGCGAGGGACGCACGCAGCCCGCGGAGATGGCCGGCGGAACGTTCACGATCACCAACGTCGGCGTCTTCGGCGTCGACGCCGGGACGCCGATCATCAACCCGGGTGAGTCCGCGATCCTCTGCTTCGGGGCCGTGAAGCAGCAGCCGTGGGTGCACAAGGGCAAGATCAAGCCGCGCTCGGTCACGACGCTGGCGCTCTCCTTCGACCACCGGCTCATCGACGGTGAGAAGGGCTCGCGCTTCCTGTCCGACGTCGCCGCGATCCTCGAGGACCCGGCAGGCGCCCTCTTCTTCTGACCACGCACTCGATCCGCCGAGTGCGCACCGGCGGTCAGCGGCGCAGGGACTTGAGCTTGGTGGCGACGCCGGCGACCTTCGCGGCCACGCTCATCACGATCGGCGGCACGTTCATGCCCTCGGGCCTCATCGGGTGCATGATCGCGTCGGTGCCGCCGTCGATGAACAGCGTCGCGCCGACGACGAGGCTGGCCTGCTCCGACAGCAGGAACGCGATCACGCTCGCGACCTCGTCGGGCCGTCCGGGGCGGCCGATCGCCGTCGGGTAGGCGTCCGCGAACACCCCCAGCGTGGGGTCGCTGCGCAGCTGGTCGGTCATCGCGGTGGTGATGAAACCTGGAGCGACGGAGTTGACCCGGATGCCGGCGCCGATCCAGTCGGCCTTCACGCCCTCGCGCCGCGCCCAGTAGGCCAGCGCCGCCTTCGAGGCCGGGTAGACGTTGACCGCGTCCACACCCGCCGCGAGCTCGCGCGCCTTCGCCTCGTCGTGCTCGAGGCACGGCCCGACCACGGCACTGGCCCAGCCGGGCTGGCAGGTCACGGAGTTCGACGACAGGAGGACGACGGCGGCGGGCTGTCCCAGGGCCGCGCCCCTGGCCAGCAGCGGCCGCAGCCCGACGGCGAGGTCGACGGCGCCGAAGTAGTTGACCGACACCAGCAGCGCGCTGTCGGTGCCGGTGAAGCCGCCGAGCCCGGCGCAGGGCACCAGGCCGGCGATCCCGTCGGGCGCGAGCGCCGTGACCCGGGCGACGGCGTCGGCCCGACCGGCCGCGGTGCCCAGGTCGGCGGTCACGTCCGTGGCGGTGCGGTCGACGCCGATCACGCGGTGGCCGTCCGCCCGGAGCCTCGCAGCGGTGGCGGCGCCGATCCCCGACTCGGAACCGGTGACGACGTAGGTGCGGCCGCTGTCCTCCGTCATGAGGTGGCTCCGTCCTGCAGCCGGACCACGCCGGCCATCGTGGCGATGTAGGCAGCCTCGTCGGGCCCCAGGTAGATCGCAGCGTAGTGGTTGTTCCACTGCGTGCCGGTCCCGGTCAGCCTGCGGTACGCCGTGCGTCCGGTGCGCACGTCGATGGCCGTGAAGTACCACGGGTCCTCGGTCACACCGGGCGGCTTCGCGTAGACGTAGAGCAGCCCGTTGGCCAACGACGCCTTGGGCACCGAGGTCGGTGCGGTCTCCTGCGAGGTCCACGCCGTGCCGCACGACCTCCGGCCGACCCGCACCCGTGCGACGCCCGGCGCGGTCGACCCGCCGTTCATCGTGCTCGCCGGGCCGGTGTAGCCGTAGTTGTTCTCCACGATGACCGAGCGGCCCACCGCGACGATGCTGTTCTCCGTGGCGCTGGCGCCCGCGCCGAACACCGGCTGCCGGCAGACCCGCCGGTGCTCGCGCGGCGCGGCGCCCCGCGCGAAGGACAGGACGTTCATGCGCCGGTCGGCGTTGTCGGTGATGACCACGAGGTCGTCGCCGATGAGCGTGGGCGTCGTACCGGATCCCTGCGACAGCTGGCCGGGCTTCTCCGCCGAGCCGCGGTCGTAGCGCTCGCGCCAGGTGACGACCGGACGGCCGCGGCGCCCGGCGTCGAAGCGGTAGAGCGCGTGGTCGCTGACGATGAAGACCCCACCGGTCTCGTCGGTGGCGAACGAGTTGACGATCAGCTCGCCGGGCAGCCGGAGCGAGCGGACCCGGCCCGTCCCCCGGTCGAGCGTGCCGACGCCGCCCTTCTGGGTGACGAACCAGACGAGCCCGTCCCAGTCGGGCATCAGCGCGATGAGGCAGTCACCCTGCGGCACCGCGGCGCTCAGGTCGTAGGTCTTCCGGAGCTCGAACCCGGGCGTGCCGGCCGGCGTCTCGGTCTCGGCGATGACCCAGACCTGACCGTTGGTGGTCTCGACGACCGCACGGTCGCGATCGTCGAGGTAGAAGTAGGCGCCGCCGCACAGGTCCTCGAGCGGCGAGGTCTCGGTGCTCGGCTTGCGCGGCGGCACGGGGTGGGCGGCGAGCACGTCGAGCGTGTCCGGGTCGAGCATCATCAGCCGCGACCCCTCGCCGCCCCCGCAGAGCGCGACGATCCGGCCCTGCCGGTCGAACGACATGGTGGCGCACTCCTCGATGCCGTACGTCGCGCTCGACACCTGGAGGTTCCGGCCCAGCGGCCCGCCGCCCGCGTAGGCGTCGGAGGCGTAGGCGTCGTTGTGCATGCTGCTCGACCCGTTGGCCGCGAGGTGCGGGTTCTGCGGCAGCGGCCGGGTGTCGATCGGCCGCGCGGCGGCGGACGCTCCCTCGAACGTGGGGACGCTGCCGTCATACGGCCCGGGCGGGATCGGGACCCCGGCTGCCGGTGCGGCCAGCGCCAGGGTGAGGACACCGGCCAGCGCGGCGAGCCGCCGCAAAGGTAGAACACGTTTCACAAGGCGCTCAACGAGCCGCCGGGGACCGCGTTACGCATTCGGCCACAAAGGTAAAGGCGGACATTTACGATAGATGCAACATGAGACAGTCCTCCCTCCCCGCTGCCGGGTCCGCCGCCCGGCGTGCCTACGACTTCGCCAAGTGGGCGATCCTGAGCGCGGTGTACTCCGGCGGCGACGTGATCACCGAGGGCGGCCTGGCCCACGAGGTCGGGGTCAGCCGGACGCCCGTGCGCGAGGCGCTGCTGCGGCTCGAGGTCGAGGGCCTGGTGACGCTGCACCCGAAGAAGGGGGCCGTGGTCACCGAGTTCAGCATGCACGACGTCGAGGACGTGCTCGAGGCGCGCGCCCTCGTCGAGAACCACACCGCGGAGAAGTCGTTCGCCCGGCGCGCCACGCTGCTCCCGCTGGTCGAGCGCTCGCACGCCACGATGCGGCAGCGGCGGCGCGAGCGGGACACCGCCGGCTTCACGGACGCCGACCGGGTGTTCCACGAGCTGATCGTCGACGCCGCCGACAACGCCGTCCTCTCCTCGATCTACCGGATGCTGCGGGAGCGGCAGACGCTGTTCACGTCGGTGATCGTGCGCGGCCGCGAGGACCGGATGGACGCCGCGATCGCCGAGCACGAGCGGATCCTCGAGGCGCTGCGCGGGGACGACGAGAAGGCCTTCTGCCGGGTGGTCAACGAGCACCTGCAGTGGTCGATCTCGCTCGCCCGGGACTCGCATTGACCGCTGTGCCCGCGCCGCTCGGCGGCCGGCGCGCCTGGGTCGTCTGGCTGACCGCGGTCGCGGTCTACTTCCTGGCCGTCTTCCACCGCTCCTCCCTCGGCGTCGCCGGCCTGGCGGCTGGCGAGCGCTTCGACATCTCGGCCTCGCAGCTGTCGACGTTCACGGTGCTGCAGCTGCTGGTGTACGCCGGCATGCAGATCCCGGTCGGCGTGCTGCTGGACCGGTTCGGCCCGCAGCGGCTGCTGTTCACCGGGGCCATCCTGATGACCGCCGCGCAGCTCGGGTTCGCCTTCACCGGGAGCTTCGCCGGCGCGGTCGTCGCCCGCATCTTCGTCGGCATGGGCGACGCGATGGTGTTCATCAGCGTGCTGCGCATCATCGCGTCGTGGTTCCCGCCGCGCCGCAACCCGGTGCTCACCGCCTGGACGGCCCTGCTCGGCCAGGTCGGCGCGCTGGTCGCCGCGATCCCGCTGGCCCGGTCGCTGGAGTCGTTCGGCTGGACCTGGACGTTCGCCGTGAGCGCCGCCGTCGGGCTGGTGCTCGGCGTGCTGGTGGTGCTGATCGTGCGCGACGTACCCCCGGGTGCGCCGCCGTCGCGATCCGTCAAGGACATGCGGACCGTCGGCCGGGACCTGAAGCACTCCTGGCTCGACCCCGGCACCCGCCTCGGCCTGTGGTCGCACTTCACCGCCCAGTTCGGGGCGAACGTGATGGGCCTGCTGTGGGGCTACCCGTTCTTCGTGCACGGTCAGCACACCGGCACGACGGCCGCGGGTCTGCTGCTGTCGCTGCTCGTGGTGACGATGATGGTCGGCGGGCCGGTGATCGGCGGCTACATCGCGCACAACCCGTGGCAGCGGTCGACCGTCGTGCTCTCGATCGTGCTGGCGATGATGGTGACCTGGGGAGCCGTGCTGCTGTGGCCCGGTGACGCGCCGGTGTGGCTGCTCGTCCCGATGGTGGTCGCGACCGGGCTCGGCGGCCCCGGGTCGATGGTCGGCTTCGACGTCGCCCGCACGTTCAACCCCGCGGCCCGGCTCGGCTCCGCGACGGGCATCGTCAACGTGGGCGGCTTCCTCGCCTCGCTGCTCGTGGTGCTGGCGATCGGCATCCTGCTCGACGTGCTGACGCCCGGGTCGTCGACCGACTACTCGCCGCGGGCGTACTCGATCGCGATGTCGGTGCAGTACGTCGGCTGGGTGCTGGGCTCGATCCAGATCTGGCGCTACCGGGTCCGGGCCCGCACCCACCTCGAGCACACCCAGCCGGCGACCTACCGCGACATGACCAAGCGCTACGACTGAGGTCCAGGTCAGGCCGATCGCGCGGTAGCGCCTCGACCGCTCGGGCACCAGCGAGGCGCGGTCCCGGTGCAGCAGCATCGCCAGCTCGTAGCGCAGCACCTCACCGAGCCGCGCGCAGAACTCCTCGGGCTCGTCGGCCGCATCGGGCCTCTCGGCGACGATCCGGTCCACGATCCCGGCCGCCCGCATGTCGAGCGAGCGGACGCCCTGGGCCCGCGCCATGTCGGGCGCGTGGGACAGGTCGCGGTGCACGATCGCGCTGGCGCCCTCGGGCGGCAACGGCGACAGCCAGGCGTGCTGCGCCGCGATCACCCGGTCGGCCGGCAGCAGGGCGAGGGCGCCGCCACCGGTCCCCTCGCCGAGCAGCAGGCAGAGCGTCGGCGCGTCGAGGGTGACCAGGTCCGCGAGGCACCGGGCGATCTCGCCGGCGAGCCCGCCCTCCTCGGCCTCCACCGACAGGGCGGCCCCGCGGGTGTCGATCACGGTCATCAGCGGCAGGTTCAGCTCGGCCGCGAGGCGCATCCCCCGCCGGGCCTCGCGCAGCGCCCCGGGCCCGAGCGGGTGCGCCGCCGTCTGGCCGCGCCGGTCCTGGCCGAGGAACACGCACGGCGACCCGCCGAACCGCGCGAGGGCGATGAGCAGCCCCGGGTCCGACTCGCCCTGCCCGGTGCCGTTGAGCGGGATGACGTCCGTGGCGGCGTACCGCAGCAGACGTCGTACGCCGGGACGCTCCGGACGCCGCGACCGGGTGATCGAGTCCCAGGTGTCGACGTCCTCGATCTCCCCGTCCACGGGGTTGGGCGGGTCCAGCGCCACGTCGTCGCGGGCCAGCAGCACGGTCAGCGCCCGGTCGAGGATCGAGGCGATCTCCTCCGGCGGGACCACGGCGTCGATCAGGCCGTGGGCGTAGAGGTTCTCCGACGTCTGGACGCCGTCGGGGAACGGCTTCTCGTAGAGCGCCTCGTAGACCCGCGGCCCGAGGAAGCCGACCAGCGCACCGGGCTCCGCGACGGTCACGTGACCCAGCGAGCCCCACGACGCCATCACCCCACCGGTCGTCGGGTTGCGGAGGTAGACGAGGTAGGGCAGCCCGGCCGACTTGTGCGCGGCGATGGCCGAGGAGATCTTCACCATCTGCACGAAGGCGACCGTGCCCTCCTGCATCCGGGTGCCGCCCGACACGGGGGCGGCCAGCAGGGGCAGGCCCTCGGCGGTGGCTCGTTCGATCGCGCGCACCAGCCGCTCGGCCGACGCGACGCCGATCGAGCCCGCCAGGAACCGGAACTCGCAGGCCACGACCGCGACCCGGCGGCCGCGCATCAGGCCCTCGCCGGAGATCACCGACTCGTCGAGGCCGGTCTTCTCCTGCGCGGCGGCGAGCTCCGCGGCGTAGGCGTCGGAGACCGGGCCGCGCTCCGGCGGGGTGTCCCACGACGACCAGGAGCCGGCGTCGAGGACGAGGTCGATGAGCTCGGTGGCGGAGAGGCGTGCGGGTGCCATGAGGACATCCGACCATGACCGGCTGCCGCGGCGTCGGAAAGGGTGGGCGGGCGAGACACGATTCGGTGTCGGCGGAACCGGTCGGCGTTCCGGGGCGTCACAGTGGTGGTCTCGAGACGGAGGGAGGCGCCGTGGCCTCGACAGGCTCAGCCGGCCGGTGGCGCGCGGCCGGGGCCTGCCTTGTCCTGCTGGTGGTGGCGGGGTGCGGGCCGGCGGAGGTACTGACGACCGAGCCCGCGGTCGCGCCCGCCGTACGACGGGCCGATGGCGGTGCCGGCCGCGAAGACGCTCGAGTGCGACTTCGAGCCGTCCGGCCACGGCGCCGGTGACTACGTGGACGGCGGGCTCGAGACGGTGCAGAGCACTCCGGCCGAGGCGCTCGAGAACTACCTCTCCGAGGAGGGGTGGCTGAGCCGGCTGCCCGGGGAGGGCTACCGGGTGGAGCGCGAGGAAAGCGACCGGGCGTTGCTGTCCTACGACGTCGACGGCCGGACCAAGATCGCCTTCATGGCCGCGGACGGCATCCGTGACTTCGACGACGACGTCGGCTGGGGGATCGAGACGTGGGCGCAGTGCGACCCGGCCGAGCTCCCGGGCGAGGTGAGCGACGCGCTGAACATCGGGGTGTGGACCGATGGGACCGGGGCCCGGGTGCCGACCTCCAAGATCCGGTCGTTCCAGGGCGCCGAGCACTGTGACTGGCAGGACATCACCTTCGTGACCCTCGGGCCGGAGCGTGACGGGGACCAGTACGTCCGCGACGTGCACGACGTGCTCGGCGAGGTGCTGCGGTCGACGTACGCCGCCGCGGTCGGGCTGCCCGACGGCGCCACCGACACCGGGCTGCAGCGGGACGGCCGCCGGCTGTGGCTCGCCCCGGGGCACGACGCGGCGTACCTCGTCAGCGTCGACGACGAGCGCGACGTCGAGCGGTGGCCGGCGGCGAAGGAGCCGATCTCCTGCATGTAGGTCTCGACGGGCTCGACCACCGGGGGCGGCCTCGGGCTCAGTCGTCGGGCGCGTCCAGCCAGGCCCGGACGGACTCGTTGTGCTCCCCGAGCAACGGGGGCGGCAGGTGCTCGGTGCGGTCGCCGGCGTGGGGGTTGTCGTCGAAGCGCAGCGCCGGCCCGGGCAGCTCGACCTTCCCCACAGCGGGGTGGTCGACCTCGATCACGAGCCCCTGCGACCGGGTCTGGTCCCACGCGTAGACGTCGTCGAGGGTGCGCACCTTGCCGGCCGGGATGCCCAGCTCGGCGAGCTTCGCCAACCAGGACTCGGCGTTCCCGGCGGCCAGGGCGGCCTCCAGCACGCCGACCAGCTCGGCGCGCAGCCCGACCCGCTGCCGGTTGCCGTCGAAGCGGGGGTCGTCGATGCCGAGCAGCGTCGCCAGTGCCCGCCACTGGTTCTCGTTGCCGCAGGCGATCTGGATCGGGACGTCGGCGGTGTGGAACAGGCCGTAGGGCGCGATCGACGGGTGGTGGTTGCCGATCGCGTGCGGCACCTCGTGCGCCACCGTCCACCGGGTGCCCTGGAACGCGTGCACGCCGACGACGGAGGCCAGCAGCGACGCGCGGACGACCTTGCCGCGTCCGGTGGTGTGCCGCTCGTGCAGCGCGGCGAGGACGCCGTAGGCGCCGTACATCCCCGACAGCAGGTCGGCGATCGGTACGCCGACCCGGGTGGGCTCGTCGGCGGACGGGCCGGTCAGCGACATCAGTCCCGCCTCGCCCTGGGCGATCTGGTCGTAGCCGGCGCGGCCGCCCTCGGGGCCGTCGTGGCCGAAGCCGGTGATCGACAGGATCACCAGCCGGGGGTTGATCTCGTGCAGCCGCTCGACGGAGAAGCCGAGCCGGTCGAGCACGCCGGCCCGGAAGTTCTCCATCAGCACGTCCGCGCGGGCGACCAGGCGGGTCAGCAGCTCCTTGCCCTCGTCGGACTTCAGGTCGGCGGTGACGGACTCCTTGTTGCGGTTGCAGGACATGAAGTACGTCGACACCGGGTCGTCCCCCGCGCCGACGAACGGCGGTCCCCACGAGCGGGACTCGTCGCCGCCGTCGGGCTGCTCGACCTTGATGACGCGCGCGCCGAGGTCGGCCAGCATCATCGCGGCGTGCGGGCCGGCGAGGGCCCGGGTGAGGTCGATGACGACCAGGTCGCTGAGCATCATGACGACATCATGCGGCCGGCGTGGTCTCGCTCATCAACCAGTCCTGGAACCACGGCGCGAGGGTCTTGCCGGTCTTCTGCTCCAGGAACTCGATGTAGCGGACCCGGCCGCGGGTGCTGTCGAGGTTCTCCTGCGGCCAGCTGCGCATCGCGGCGTCGAACTTCGTCGCGCCGATCTTCGCGCGCAGCCGGATCATGATCAGCGCGCCGCCGTAGTGCACGTTGCGCTGGCCGAACTCGTTGGCGTCGTAGGCGCCGGGCGGGCCGTAGATGTCGCGCCAGTACTGGTCGTTGCGCACGAACTCGCGCTTCCAGAACTCCCAGCTCTCCCAGCCCTGCTTGGCGGCGAACTTCGCCTGCAGGTAGGTGGCCATCCCCTCGCTCATCCAGAGATCGCGCCAGTCGTTGGGGGTCACGGTGTCGCCGTACCAGGCATGCGCGAGGTCGTGCGCCACCTGCTCGCGCACGTCCGGGTTGCCGTAGCGGTAGTTGCCGATCCCGAACGTCGTCATCGTCTGGGTCTCGACCGAGCCCTCGCCGGGCGTGACCACGACGCCGGCGCGCGAGAACGGGTAGGGGCCGAGCTTCTTCTCCAGCCAGGCAAGGGCTTCCGGCGTCTTCTCGAGCGGCTGGAGCAGCTCGGACCTGCCCTTGGGCACCCAGTAGGTCAGCGGGATCCCGTGCGGCCCGTCCTGGGTGTACTTCTTGTAGGGCCCGATCGCCACGGTCACCAGGTAGGACGCCATCGGGTGGTCGCCGACGAACTTGGTGACGGTGCGCCCGCCCTCGGTGGTCCGGCTGTCGAGCCGCCCGTTGGAGACGCCGACCCACTCGTCGGGGACGTCGAGCTGCACGGTGTAGCTGGCCTTGTCGGACGGGTGGTCGTTGACCGGGTACCACGTGAACGCGCCGTACGGCTTCTGCATCGTCCAGACCCGGCCGTCGTCGGTGGTCTGCCAGCCGAGACCGGTGGCGTCCGCGCGCGACGTCGGCGACGGCACGCTGTGCGGCTTGCCGGCGTAGCCGATCACGACGTCGTAGACGCCGCCCGCGACGATCGGCGAGGCGATGACGAGGTCCTTGGTGTCGTGGGTGAACGCCGCGGCGACGCCGGCCACCGTCACCGACGACACCTGCATCGACTTGGCCAGGTCGAGCTGGAAGGACGGACCGCTCTCCACGGCCTTCAGCCGGATCGTGGCGGTGCCGACGAGCCGCTTCGTGGTGGGCTTCCAGCTCAGGTCCAGGCCGTAGCGCGTGACGTCGACCGCGGAGTCGCCCTTGCTCGGGTAGACGGTGTCGATGTCGGCCGCGACGGCGGTGCCGGCGACGGCAGCGGTCAGGGCGAGCACGACGGAGGCGACGGTGGTCTTGCGCAGCACGATGGGCCTTTCCCGGTGGGTAGCCCGACGAGTCTAGACGCGCGGGCGTGCCGGATCGGGCCTTTACGGCGTGGTGCTGCGGGGGCGTCGGTCGCTGATCCGCTTGGCCTTGCCCAGCGAGCGCTCGAGCGCGTGCGGGGCGAGCACCTCGGCGCGCACCGTCACGCCGATCCGGTGCTTCACCAGGCGGCTGAGCCGGGCGCCGAGCGCCTCGCGGTCGGCCTCGGGGGTCGACGTGTGCGCCTCCACCTGGACGGTCAGCTCGTCGAGCGCACCGGGCCGGGTCAGCACGCACAGGTAGTGCGGCGTGAGCCCCTCGACCTCGAGGATCAGCTCCTCGATCTGGGACGGGAACACGTTGACCCCGCGCACGATCATCATGTCGTCGGTGCGACCGGTGACCTTCTGCATCCGGCGGAACGCGGGGTACGCCGTGCCCGGCAGCAGCCGGGTGAGGTCGCGGGTCCGGTAGCGGATCACGGGCATGGCCTGCTTGGTGAGGGTGGTGAACACCAGCTCGCCCTCCTCGCCGTCGGGCAGCACCTCGTGGGTGACCGGGTCGATGACCTCGGGGTAGAAGTGGTCCTCCCACACGTGCAGGCCGTCCTGCGTCTCGTGCGCCTCCTGCGAGACGCCCGGGCCCATCACCTCGGACAGCCCGTAGATGTCGACCGCCTTGATCCCGGACCGGCGCTCGACCTCCCGGCGCATCTCGTCGGTCCACGGCTCGGCGCCGAAGATGCCGATCTCCAGGCTGGTGCTGCGCGGGTCGATCGACTGGCGCTCCATCTCCTCGAGGATCGCGAGGAAGTAGGACGGCGTCACCATGATCACGCGGGGGCCGAAGTCGACGATCAGCTGGACCTGCCGCTCGGTCATCCCGCCGCTCACCGGCACCACCGTGCAGCCGAGCCGCTCCGCGCCGTAGTGCGCGCCGAGGCCGCCGGTGAACAGCCCGTAGCCGTAGGCGACGTGCACCAGGTCGCCCGGCCGGCCGCCCGCGGCGTAGATCGAGCGGGCCATCACGTCCGACCAGGTCTCGATGTCCGCGGCGGTGTAGCCCACGACGGTCGGCTTGCCGGTCGTGCCGGAGGAGGCGTGCACCCGGGCGAGCTGCTCGCGCGGCACCGCGAACATGCCGAACGGGTAGTTCTGCCGGAGGTCCTCCTTCGTGGTGAAGGGGAACCGGGCCAGGTCCGCGAGGTCCTGCAGGTCGTCGGGGCGGACCCCGGCCTGGTCGAACGCGTGCCGGTAGTGCGGGACGTTCGCGTAGACGTTGTGCAGCGTCGCCCGAAGCCGGTCGAGCTGCTCGGCGCGCAGCTGCTCCGGCGTCACCTCCGGCATCCGGAAGGAGCCATCGCCGGTGGTCGAGCCGTCTCCGGTGGTCGAGCTTGTCGAGACCACTACCTCTCCTCCTCGAACAGCGTCCCGCGGATCTCCTTGCTGCGCCCCACGAACTCCGCCACCACCGTGTCGCCGCAGCGGACGGTGACGTCGTAGACGCCGTCGCGTCCCTCGCGAGAGCGCTCCACCGCCTCGGCGACGAGCAGGTCCCCGAGCCGGGTCGGCGCGGTGAAGCGCACCTCGCACTCGTGCGCGACGGTGGCCCGGTTGTAGGAGTTGCACGCGAAGGCGAACGCCGAGTCGGCCAGCGTGAAGGTCAGGCCGCCGTGGCCGATCGCGTGCCCGTTGACCATGTCCTCGCGGACCGTCATCTCCAGCACGGCCCGGCCCGGCGCGACCTCGACCAGCCGCATGCCGAGCGCCTGGCTGGCCCGGTCGCCGGCCCACATCGCGTCGGCGGCCCGTCGAGCGCGCTCCAGCGGGGTCAGCGACGCCGTCACCGGAACGTCTTCTCCATCATCGACACCTGGTAGCGCGCGTCGCCCAGCCGGCCGACCTCGTCGTACCCACGCCGCGCGTGGAAGGCCAGCGAGGCGTCGTTGCGGGGGACGAGGTTCACCTCGAGGGTCATCCGGCCGTACTTCGCGGCGACCCGCTCCAGCTCGTCGTACACGAAGCCGCCGAGCCCGCGGCGCCGGAACCGGTCCGCGAAGACGATCCGGTCGAGGTAGTAGAAGTCCGCCGCGTGCCGCTCGGCGAACCAGCGGTAGTTGGCGGAGTCGTACGGCGACCCGGGCGCGAACGTGACGACGAAGCCGGCGAGCTCGCCGTCCTCCTCGACCACGTCGAAGCGGTCCGCCCAGGCGCGCAGCTGCCCGAGACGGTCCTCGTCCATCCGCGAGACGGCGTCGAGGTTGGCCTGGTTGAGGGCCAGCACGTCGTCGATGTCGGCGTCGGCGAGGGGGCGGAGCAGAGGCACCCCGCCACCCTACGGCGTGTGACAGACTGGCCGCACATCCGTCCCGTGGCTGTCACAAGCCCGGTGCCACACACGTGCGAGTGAGGAACCGATGAGCAACGCCGCCGACATGTTCGCCGCCCACGAGAAGACCCTGCGCGAGGCGATCGAGGCCAGCCGGACCCGGGAGTACTTCTCGGCGTTCAACGAGTCGCCGTCCCCGCGCGTCTACGGCGAGAACGCCGCCGCCGAGGGCAAGGCCGCGTTCGAGGCCCACGCGGGCACGACCTTCCCGGTCAGCACCCCGGGCGCCGCCGGCACGGTCGCGACCGAGAAGTCGCCGTTCGGCTTCGCCCTCGACGTGTCCTACCCACGCGTGGCGCCCGCCGCCGTGGACGAGCTGCTCGCCGCGTCGCTCGCCGGGATGAAGGCGTTCCGCGACGCCGGCCCGGACGCGCGGGTCGGCGTCTGCCTCGAGATCCTGCACCGGCTGCACGGCCGCATCTTCGAGCTCGCCAACGCCGTCCAGCACACGTCGGGCCAGGCGTTCGTGATGGCGTTCCAGGCCGGCGGCGCGCACGCGCTCGACCGCGCCCTCGAGGCGCTCGCCTACTCCTACGCCGAGATGACCCGGGTGCCCGCGACGGCGATCTGGGAGAAGCCGGCCAAGGACGCGCCGCTCCGGATGGAGAAGACGTTCACCGCCGTGCCGCGCGGCGTCGCGCTCGTGATCGGCTGCAACACCTTCCCGACCTGGAACTCCTGGCCGGGCCTGTTCGCGTCCCTGGCGTGCGGCAACCCCGTGATCGTCAAGCCGCACCCGGGTGCCGTGCTGCCGCTCGCGATGACCGTGCAGGTCTGCCAGCAGGTGCTCGCCGAGGCCGGTTTCGACCCCGCCCTCGTGACGCTCGCGGCCGAGGACCCGGCGGACGGCCTGGCCGCCGTGCTGGCCGTCCGGCCCGAGGTCAAGCTGATCGACTTCACCGGCGGCAACACGTTCGGCGACTGGCTCGAGGAGAACGCCCGGCAGGCCACGGTGTTCACCGAGAAGGCCGGCGTCAACACGGTGGTGCTCGACTCGACCGACTCGTTCAAGGGCCTGTGCATGAACCTCGCGTTCTCGCTGTCGCTCTACACCGGCCAGATGTGCACCGCCCCGCAGAACCTCTTCATCCCGATCGAGGGCATCGCCACCGAGGACGGCGTGATGTCGCCGGCCGAGGTCGCCGCCGGCATCGAGGCGGCGCTCGGCAAGCTGCTCGGTGACGACGCGCGCGCGGTGGAGCTGCTCGGCGGCGTGGTCAACGACGGGGTGCTGGCACGCCTCGCCGGCTCCGGCTCGCAGGGCAAGGTGCTCGTCGAGTCGCGGTCGGTGCAGCACCCGGCGTACGACGACGCCGTGGTCCGCACGCCCACGCTGGTCGGGCTGACGGCCGCGGACACCGACGTCTACGAGCAGGAGTGCTTCGGCCCGGTGGCCTACCTGATCGAGACCTCCGGGACGCCCGAGTCGATCGACCTGTTCCGGCGTACCGTCCGGGCGCACGGCGCGATGACCGCCTCGGTCTACTCGACCTCGCCCGAGGTGACCGCCGCGATGCGCGACGCCGCCCTCGACGCCGGGGTGGCGCTGTCGGAGAACCTCACCGGCGGCGTGTTCGTGAACCAGTCGGCCGCGTTCAGCGACTTCCACGGCACCGGGGCCAACCCCGCGGCCAACGCGTCCTACACGGACACCGCCTACGTCGCGAGCCGCTTCCGCATCGTGCAGTCCCGCCGCCACATCTGACCGCCGAGTCGGCGCGTTTGGCTGCCTGACCCCCGCCGAGTCGGCGCGTTTGGCTGCCTGACCCCCGTCGAGTCGGCGCGTCTGGTCGCGTCGGGCGGCGATGTGGAAAACAGACCGTCGGTATGACGCGCCCGCGGCAACCTTCCGGGGTGACCCAGCCAACGCTCTTCACGACCGCCGCACTCCTCGGGGACGACTTCCCACTGCCGCTCGACCGGCCCTTCACGGCAAGCCAGGCAGCCGCCGCCGGCGTGACGTGGGCGGTGCTGCGCCGACTCCTGCGCGACCACTACGTCCGGCGCCTCGTGAAGGGCGTCTACGTCGCAGCCCAGGCGCCCGAGAGCTTGATGCTTCGCGCGCAGGCGTTGCACCTGGTCGTGCCGGAACACGCCGTGATCGTCGACTGGACAGCGGTCTGGCTCTACACCGGGGTCCTGCCGCCCAACCAGCATCTGGAGGTGCCTCCGGTCTCGCTGTTCCGTCCGCGCGGCAGAGGTCGCCTGCGCAACGGCCTCTGCTCCAGCGGGGAGCGGTCGTTCGGTCCCGGTGACGTCGTGACGCTCGAGGGGCTCACCTCACGGCACCGATCCGGACGGCCTGGGACGTGGGCAGGCTTGCGCACCGGGACATGGCCATCGGCGCGCTCGACGCCCTGCTCCGGATGGGCGACTTCTCGCATGAACAGATGCTCGCTGGGGTGGAACGCTTCCGGAAGCAGCGCGGCGTCGTACAGCTGCGGGCCCTCGCGCCCCTGGCTGACCCCCGATCCCAGTCAACCGGCGAGTCCGTGTTGCGACTTCGCTGGCGCGACCTTCCCAGCCTTCCTCCTCCCGAGCCGCAGGTGCCGATTCACGACGCGCACGGCCACGCGATCTACTACCTCGACCTCGGCGTCCGTGAGCTCCGGTTCGCCGTGGAGTACGACGGGGAGGAGTTCCACTCGAGCGACGAGGACGTCGACCACGACAAACGGCGGCGTCGCTGGATCGAGCAGAAGCACGGCTGGATCATCGAGCCGGTCCGCAAGAACAACGTCTTCGGCCCCACCCGTGACATCGAGCGGATCCTCTACCAAGGCGTGGCTGACGCCCGTCGCCGCCTCGGCCTTCCGCGCGGTTGACCTGTGCGGCCAGCCAAACGCGCCGACTCGGCGGGGTGGGGGCAGCCAGACGCGCCGACTCGGCGGGGTGGGGGCAGCCAGACGGGCCGACTCGGCGGGGTGGGGGCAGCCAGACGGGCCGACTCGGCGGGTCAGCGGCGGCGGCCGGCCAGGCTGACCGACCATGCCGACGACGGCCGCCACGGCTGCACCGGCGGCGACGTAGAGCATCGACCGCTCCAGGCCCGCGGTGAGGATGTCGTAGTAGGCGCGCCCGGCCGCGTTCGGGACGGCCGCGGGCAGCCGGTCGAGGTACTCCGACCGACCGAACGCGATGCCGAGCCACAGCAGGCCGAGCCCGAGCAGCGACACCACCGCCGCCAGGGTCAGGGCCGGGCCTCGCTCACGCGCGAGCGCCAGCCCGAGCAGGAGCAGCAGGCCGGCGACGACCGGCAGCGCGCGGCCGTAGTCGTGGAAGAGGTTGTACGCCGTCCTCGCCCGGCCGAGGTCCTCGACGTCGCCGATCGGATAGGTGGTGTCCGTCTTCGGCACCGCGGCGCTCAACGGGATGCCGGACTTGTCGACCTGGCGCAGCACCGCGGCGGTCAGCGGGCCGAGTCGCAGCTCGACGGTCGACCCGTCGGAGACGCCGACCGACTTCGACTCGCCCGCCAGCGCGCCGACCAGCTGCTTGTGCGCGGCGCGGTTGGCGTCGCGCCAGGCCTCCTCGAACGCCGGGCTCGCCACGACGAGACCGGCCCCCTTGCGCACCAGCGGCTCCACCCGGTCGGCGACCCCGGCCGGGAGCTCGCCCAGCGCGTCCATCGTCTCGGCCGCGAGCTTGTCGGCGACGGCGTCCTGGACGTGCTCGTCCGCGGCGAGCGGCGCGACGGCGTCGACGTACGCCGCCTGCGGCACGACCGTGTCGCGCAGCCACCAGCCGGCCGTCGCGACCGGCACCAGCAACGCACCGACGAGCAGCAGCGTGAACGCGACGAGGCCGCGCATCAGCCTGCCTGCGCGCTGCGGGTGACGAACTCGGCCAGGTCCTTGCTCTGCTGGCGCCGGGTCGGCTCGTGGACGTACATCATGTGGCCCGCCGGGTAGTAGGCGTGCTCGATGTTGGCGCGCAGCTCGGCCGGGATCTGCAGGTGCGCGACCACGTCCTCCGCCGCGAAGTGCGGGGTGGCGCCGTCGTAGTAGCCGTAGGCGACGTGCACCTTCAGGTGCGGGTTCTGCCGCATCGCGCGCTCGAGCTTCGGCGTCACGTCGACCGGGCGGCCCTCGAAGTCCTTGTAGGACCACGGGTGCACGCGCCGGGAGATCTGCTCGTAGGGCAGGTCGTTCTCGTAGCCGAGCTCGTCGCGCACGTAGTGGTTGAACGCCGCCGCGTAGGGCCCCATGATCGCGTCGTGCGACGGGTCGGCGTCCATGTTCTCGGCGATCGCGCTGGCAGCCGGACCGGAGAACCGCCCGTCGAGCCGGCCGACGGTGCGGCGCTCGTCGCGCAGCAGCTCGCCGAAGAAGCGCCAGTGCTCGATGCGCAGGTCGGCCCGGTCGACGTAGTCCTCGGTCAGCCCGCTGAGCGACGCGATGCGGCGTACGGCGTGCGCGCGCTCCTTCGGGGTGAGCCGCTCCCCGCGGGAGAGCACCCAGGGGTACTCGCGCGTGGCGTACTCCTCCGCGTCGGCGAGCACCTTCTTCAGCGAGCCCCGCACCTTGCCGTGGTAGTGCGCGATCGCGGCGTAGGTCGGGAGGTAGAGCGCGTGCGCGCGGTCGTTGCGCTGGTTCTCGAAGTCGATCGAGGAGAGGTCCAGGACGCTCGAGATCAGGATCAGCCCGTTGACGAACATGCTGTGCCGGCTCTGCAGGTGCTCGGCCATCGCCGCGGCGCGCAGCGTGCCGTAGGACTCGCCGGCCAGGAACTTCGGCGACATCCAGCGCTTGTGGCGCGACGTCCAGATCCGGATCAGCTCGGCGACGGAGTCGATGTCGCCCTGGTAGCCGTGGAACGGCTCGGGCTTCTCGCCCTCGAGCACGCGCGAGTAGCCGGTCGACACCGGGTCGATGAACACCAGGTCGCTGACCGCGAGCAGGGTCTCGGCGTTGTCGGCCAGGCCGTACGGCGGCGCGGCCAGCTCGCCGGCGTCGCCCATCAGCACGCGGCGCGGGCCGAAGAGCCCCATGTGCAGCCACACGCTCGACGAACCGGGACCGCCGTTGAACGCGAAGGTCACCGGCCGCGTCGGGTCGGCGCCGCCGTCGGGGCCGTCCACGACGTACGACGTCACCGACATCTCGGCCTTCGCCTTGAAGCCGACGAACTTGCCGTCCTCGTAGACCTCGTCGCGCAGCACCACGCGGCCCGTCGTCGCCGTGTAGGCGAGCGGCTTGCGGCCGACCTTGAGCTGGTGCTTCGTCGCGACCACGTCGTCGACCGGCTCGGCCGGCTTCGTGGTGGGCTCGTGCGCCTTGGTCGCGTCCTTGGGGTCCTTCGTCTCCTCGCTCACCCCGACACCTTAGACGCGGATGCGACGAGCCGGGCTCAGGTACGTTGAGGACGAGGGTCCTGCGAGGCCGGGGAGGAGACGTCATGCAGCGGATGCCCCGCCGGACGGTCACCCTGCACGGCCACGAGCTCTCCTACCTGGACAGCGGCACCGGGTCCGTCGTGCTGTTCATCCACGGGATCCTCGGCTCGCACCGCAACTGGGCCCACCTCATCGACCGCATGGACGACAGCCACCGGGTGATCGTGCCGGATCTGTTCGGCCACGGTGAGTCGGCCAAGCCGATGGGTGACTACTCGCTGAGCGCCCACGCCGCGACGATGCGCGACCTGCTGGACCGGCTGGGCGTCGACCGGGTCACCCTCGTCGGGCACTCACTGGGCGGCGGGATCGCGATGCAGTTCTACTACCTGTTCCCGGAGCGGGTCGAGCGGCTGGTCCTGGTCGCGAGTGGAGGGCTCGGTCGGGAGGTCAACCTGATCCTGCGTTCGGCGACCCTGCCGGGTGCCGAGTGGGTGCTGCCGGTGATCGCCTCCACGTGGATGCAGGCGCGCGCGGAGGCGGTCGGTCGGGCGATGTCCAAGGTGGGTTGGAAACCCGGGTCCGACCTCACCGCGATCTGGCAGGGGTTCACCTCGCTCGCCGACGCCGAGAGCCGGCGCGCGTTCCTGTCCACGACCCGTGCCGTCATCGACCCCGGCGGCCAGAGCGTCAGCGCCCACGACTACCTGCCCGAGGTGCTGCCCCTGCCCACGCTCATCGTCTGGGGCTCGCGTGACCGGATGATCCCGGCGTGGCATGCCCTCCGCGCCCAGGAGGCGATGCCCGGCTGCCGGGTCGAGCTGTTCGAGGGCGCCGGTCACTTCCCGCACCTCGACGACCCGGACCGTTTCGCCGACCTGGTGCGGGACTTCATCGCGACGACCGGCCGTGAGGAGCCCCCGGACGCCTCGGAGGCGTGAGGCACCGCTTCGGAGCAAGGCCTCAGGGGTAGCGGACGCCGGTCGCCTGCTCGGAGATGTCCCAGAGCCGCCGGGCTGCCTCGGGGTCGCGGGCGAGCTTCCGCGTCCCGACGACCTTCGGCATCCCGTGCATCTCGGCGAACCCGCGCGGCCCGACGTACGTCCCGCCCGGCAGGTCCGCGGTCGCTGCCATCAACGTCGGCAGCGCCCCCATCCCGGCGGACTGCCCGGCGACGGCGAACGCCGCGGTGAGGATCCGCGTGCGCACCTTGTCGCCCTCGCCCGCGGCGGTCCGTCCCGAGCCCATCAGGCTGGTCGAGGCGTAGCCCGGGTGCGCCGCCAGGGCCTTCAACGGCAGGTCGGCGGCGCGGGCGCGTCGTTCGAGCTCGAACGTGAACAACAGGTTGGCGAGCTTCGAGTCGGCGTAGGCGATCCAGCGCCGGTAGTGGGCGGCCGGCAGCCGCGGGTCGTCCAGCGGCGCGCGCAGCGCCATCCGGTGCGCCTGCGACGCCACCGAGACGACGCGGGCGTCGCCGGACTCGAGCAGCTGGGGCATCAGCAGGCCGGTCAGGGCGAACGGGCCGAAGTGGTTGGTGCCCATCTGCAGCTCGAAGCCGTCGGTGGTGCGGGAGTACGGCGTCGCCATCACGCCGGCGTTGTTGACCAGGAGGTGCAACGCCCCGAACGACCGCGCCTCGTCCACGGCCCGGCGCACCGACGTGAGGTCGGCGAGGTCGAGGTGCAGCGGATGTACGACGGCAGCGGGCACCCGGCGCCGTACGCCGGCCACGGCCGCGGCCAGCTTGTCGCGGTTGCGGGCGGCCATCACGACCTCGGCGCCGCGGCCGACGAGCTCGAGGACGGTGGCCTCACCCAGCCCGCTGGTCACCCCCGTGACCAGGGCACGCCGACCGGTCAGGTCGGGCACCTCCTGGGGCGTCCAGGCGATCCCGACCTCGCGCGGGCCGCTCACGGGGTGACGGCCATCGCGGCGAGGATCCGCCGGCCCAGCTCGTCGTCGCCGGTGATCGCGACCTCGACGTCCTCGGGCGCCCGGCGGCCGCCGGCGAGGATGACGTAGGTCTCCAGGTCCATCGTGAGCGCGACGTCGGCCTCGTCCGCCGCCGTCGACGACGGGACGGCGCGGCCGTTGTCGTCGACCTCGACGGCGAGGTGCACCGGGCGCAGGCCGGTGACGTCGAGGACCACGCTGGTGCCGGGGTCCGGCTTGACCCGCTTGCCGACCGAGTAGCCGAAGGCGCGCGCGAACACCGAGACGGTGTGCTCGGCGCCCGAGGTGTCCATGCCGCCGGGCCGGCCGACCGCGCGGCGGACGTCCTGCTGGTGCATCCACACGTCGACGACGCGGTTGGACAGCAGCGTGTTCCAGTCCCAGCCGATGCCGCCGGGGGTGCGGGTGGGCGCACCGGACCCGTCGGTCGGCGGGTTCTCCCGCAGCTCGGCGAGCCGGACCGCGGCGGCCGTCTCGAGCTCGTCGACGATCTCGCCGGTCGGCCACTCGCGGCGGGCGATCGGACCCATCTCCGTGTAGTAGCCCATCGGCGAGGTGAGGTGCTCCAGCTCGGGGACCTCCACCGGCTGCTGCTCGTTGCCGGCCAGCTCGGACTCGAGGTGGGCCAGGTGCGCGGCGACGGCCCGGACGTCCCAGCCGGCCAGGTCGGTCGGCCGGTCCCAGTCCTCGGCGTCGAGGGAGCGGAGCAGCGCGACGGTCTCGTCGACCGCAGCCGCCCAGGCGTCGACGTACGAGGCGAGCCGTTGGGCGTCGGAGGTGGGCGTCCCGGAAGTCCCTTGAGTCATGGCGGGAACTCTAGTGAGCCCGCGCCCTCGTGTAACCGTGCGCTTCGCCACGCCGAGCCCGGCCCAGGTCGTGCGGCCCACGCCGCTCCCTGGGGAGGCCAGGGCCGCACGACCTGGGCGTGTCAGTGGACCTGGCGGTCCTGGTCCTTCCAGAACGGCTCGCGCAGCTTGAACTTCTGCAGCTTGCCGGTCGCGGTCCGCGGCAGCTCGTCGACGAAGTCCACCCGCTTCGGGCACTTGTAGCCGGCCAGCTTGGTGCGGCAGTGCGCGATCAGCGCGGGACCGTCGACGTCGCTGTCGGCCACCACCAGCGCGGTGACCAGCTCGCCCCACTTGCCGTCGGGGATGCCGATCACCGCGACCTCCCGGACGTCGGGGTGCGACATCAGCGCGTCCTCGACCTCGATCGAGGAGACGTTCTCGCCGCCGGAGATGATCACGTCCTTCTTCCGGTCGGAGATCACCAGGTAGCCGTCGTCGTCGAGGTAGCCACCGTCGCCGGTGTGGAAGATGTTCCCCTCCTGCACCCGGGCGGTCTCGTCGGGCTGCTCCCAGTAGCCGTCGAGGTTGTGGTTGGAGGCGGTGAGCACCTCGCCCTCGCTGTCGATGGCGACGCGGACGCCGAGCGCGGGGGCGCCGGCGCGGCCGAGGCGCTTGGCCTGCTCGCCGACCGGCAGGTCGTCCCACTCGGCCCGCATCCGGTTCACCGTGACGATCGGCGAGGTCTCGGTGAGGCCGTAGATCTGGTTGAACTGCCAGCCCAGCTCCTCGATCACCCGCTCGATGGTCCGGGTCGGCGGGGGAGCGCCGGCGACGATGATCCGCACCCGGTCGCGGCCGGGGATCTCGCCGTCCCAGTCGGCCGCCGCGTCGAGCGCCGCGCTGACCACGGCAGGGGCAGCGCACATCAGCGTCACGCCGTACTTCTCGATCCTCCGCAGGATCTCGGCGCCGTCGACCTTGCGGAGCACGACGTGCTGCCCGCCGAGGCCGGTGACGCCGTAGGGCATCCCCCACCCGTTGGCGTGGAACATCGGCAGCGTGTGCAGGTAGACGTCGCGGTCGCTCAGGCCGGCGTGCAGACCGAACACGGTCGCGTTGAGCCACAGGTTGCGGTGGGTGAGCTGGACGCCCTTGGGCCGCGCCGTGGTGCCGGACGTGTAGTTGATCGTGGCCGTCGCGCCCTCGTCGGGCTCGGCCCACTCCTGCGGCTCGGTGTCGCGCAGGAACAGGTGGTCGTCCTCGCCGAGCACGAACTTGTGGGGTACGTCGAGCGCGTCCAGCTTGTCCTTGAGCTCCGGGTCGGCGTAGACGACCGTGGCGCCGGAGTGTCCGACGATGTACTCGATCTCGGCGAGGCTGAGCCGGAAGTTCACCGGCACCAGGATCCGGCCCCAGCCGCTGACCCCGAAGAACGACGTCAGCAGCCGGGCGGAGTTCTGGGAGATGACCGCCACCCGGCCGCCGACCGGGACGCCGAGGTGGTCGAGCTGCGCCGCCTGGGCGCGGGCCAGCGTGGCCAGCTCCCGGTAGGTGATGCTGCCGAGGCTCGGCGCCGGCTGGTCGGGCTCGTCGACCACCGCGATGCGGTCGGGGTAGACGGTCTCGGCGCGGTCGAGGAAGTCACGCACGGTCAGCGGGTAGAACACGTTGGCACCTCCGGGGTCGGCTCCCCTGATCACACCCCGGAACCGCCCCCGGACGCCAGCCCCGTCTCGTCGGAGCCGCCGGGATCCGCGACGAGCGGTCGGCGTGGCCCTCAGGCGAGCAGGGCCACGATCACGACCAGGACCGGCACGGACAGCACGGTGGTGACGAAGATGGCGTCCCGCGCCAGCGTCGGTGCGCGGTCGTACCTGGTGGCGTGGACGAAGATGTTCTGCGCGGTCGGCAGCGCGGCCGTGACCGTCACCGCCAGCAGCGGGAGGCCGTCGAGCCCGAGGGCGAACCGCGCCACGAGGTAGCCCACGGTCGGCTGGACGACGAGCTTGAGCACCGTGATGGTGACGATCTCCGACGGGGAGCCGCCGGCCCCGGGGCGCGGTCCGAGCCGCAGCGAGACGCCGTACGCCAGCAGCACGGCCGGAACGGCCATCCCGCCGACGAGATCGAGCGGCGCGGTCACCGCCTGCGGCAGCTCGACGCCGGTGAGGGCGACGACGACGCCGAGCAGCGTGCCCACCGTCAGCGGGTTGGTCGCGGTCCGCGCGAGCAGCCGCCGCGACGAGAACGAGGTCCGGGTGGTCACCGTGTCGAGGACCGCGAGCGCGATCGGCTGGAGCACCAGCAGCTGCATCAGCAGCGTCGGCGCGATGAGCGCCGCGTCGCCGAGGACGTACGCCGCGACCGGCAGCCCGAGGTTCCCGGCGTTGACGTAGGCCGAGCACAGGACGCCGATCACCGTGTGGCCTGCCTCGCGGCGCCAGACGAACCGGGCGAGGACCAGGTAGGCCGACGCGCTGACGAGCACCCCCGCCGCGGAGGCGACCAGGTTGCGCGACAGCACCTCGGTCACGTCCGCCTCGGCGAGGACGGTGAACAGCAGGGCGGGGCTGGCCACGAAGAAGGCGAGCCGTGCGAGCGTCACCTGGGCGGCGACGTCGAGGACCCCGAAGTGCGCGAGCAGGACGCCGAGGGCGATGACCGCGCCGATGGTCGCGAAGCCCTCGAGTACTCCCTGCACGGGTGGCCGACCTTCCCCCTCGGTGCTGCGCGGTCAGGCAGCACCCTAGCCACGCGCGTGTCCGGCAAGCGGTCGACAGGTGCTCATCGCGAGGTATGACCGTTGTGCCCGGATGGTCGGGACCTTGTGCCCTGAGGGTGGGCCCCGTTCCCGCGGGATGGTTGCTTCGTCAACAAGACACGGCACGACCACCACAGGGGGCCCACCCGGCCCCGGAAGCCAAGGAGCACAACCATCATGCGACGCAGGACTTTCGACGCACTACTCACCGTCGGCGGCCTCATCGTGGCGACAGTCCTCGTCGCCGCGGGCGGTCTGCTCATGTGGGCGAACAACTTCGTGGACGACCAGGTCACCACCCAGCTCACCGCCCAGAAGATCTACTTCCCCGAGGCCGGCAGCGAGAGCGCCAACGACCCCAACGTCAAGGAGTACATCGCCCCCTACCTCGGCCAGCAGGTCACCAACGGTGAGCAGGCCAGGGTCTTCGCCGACCACTACATCGGCGTCCACCTGCAGGAGATGGCCGGCGGCAAGACCTACTCCGAGCTGAGCACGATCTCGCGGGCCAACCCCGAGGACGCCGAGGCAGCCGCCGCCGTGCAGACCGCCTTCCGCGGCGAGACCCTGCGAGGCCTGCTCCTCAACGCCTACGCCTTCTGGAAGATGGGCCAGATCGCCCTCTACGGTGCGATCGCCGCCTTCGCCGGAGCCGCCCTGCTGCTGGTGCTGAGCATCCTCGGACTGCTGCACCTGCGCCGGGTCCCCGCCGAGCAGGAGGTTCGCCTGGGCGCCGGCGCCCAGCCCGCCACCGCCTGACCGCACGCCCCTCGCACCAGAGGCCCGGACCACACGGTCCGGGCCTCTGGCACGCCCCGGCACACTGGGGGTCATGACGCCCCGCAGCGATGGCCGTAGTCCGCGCGTCCGCGCGCCCGAGCTCGTCGGCCGCGGCTGGCTCAACACCGACGGCCCGCTGAGCCTGGCCGACCTCCGCGGCCGCTTCGTGCTCGCGGATTTCTGGACCTTCTGCTGCGTGAACTGCCTGCACGTCCTCGACGAGCTGCGTGAGGTGGAGGAGAAGTACGACGGCGAGCTCGTCGTCATCGGGGTGCACTCGCCCAAGTTCGTGCACGAGGCCGACCCGGACGCGCTGGCCGCCGCGGTCGAGCGCTACGACGTACGCCACCCCGTCCTCGACGACCCGGACCTCGTCACCTGGCAGGCCTACACCGCGCGAGCCTGGCCGACCCTCGTGCTGGTCGACCCCGAGGGCTACGTCGTCGCGCAGTACGCCGGCGAGGGCCACGCCCACGCCATCGACGCGCTCGTCGGCGAGCTGCGCGAGGAGCACCGCGCCAAGGGAACTCTCCAGCCCGGGGACTCGCCCTACGTCGCGCCGACGCCGCAGGCCGGCGACCTGAGGTTCCCCGCGAAGGCGATCCGCCTGCCCGGCAAGGGGTTCCTCGTCGCCGACGCCGGGCACCACCAGGTCGTCGAGCTCGCCGACGATGCCGAGACCGTCGTACGCCGTCACGGGTCGGGGGAGAAGGGCTGGGCCGACGGATCCACCGGGGACGCGGCGTTCAACGAGCCCAACGGCCTGTGCCTGCTGCCCGACGAGGTGGCGGCCGCGGTCGGCTACGACGTGGTCGTCGCCGACACCGTCAACCACGCGCTGCGCGGCCTCACCCTCGCCACCGGCGAGGTCCGGACCGTGGCCGGCGACGGGAAGCAGTGGATGCAGGGAGACGGCACCGGGAGCCTGTCGAGCCCGTGGGACGTGGCCTGGTGGCAGGACCGGGTCTGGGTCGCGATGGCCGGCATCCACCAGCTCTGGACGTTCGACCCGCGCACCGGCGAGGTCGAGGTGGCGGCCGGCACCACCAACGAGGGACTGCTCGACGGCCCGCTGGCCGAGGCGTGGTTCGCCCAGACGTCCGGGTTCGCCGCCGCCGGGGACAGGCTGTGGCTCGCGGACAGCGAGACGTCCTCGCTGCGCTACGTCGAGGGCGACCGCGTCGTCACCGCGGTCGGCAAGGGCCTGTTCGACTTCGGGTTCCAGGACGGCCCCGCCGACGGCGCCCTGCTCCAGCACCCGCTCGGCGTGACCGCGCTGCCCGACGGCTCGGTCGCGGTGGCCGACACCTACAACGGGGCGGTCCGCCGCTACGACCCGGCCACCGGCGAGGTCACGACGATCGCGACCGGGCTCGCCGAGCCGAGCGGCGGCACCGTCGACGGCGACCACCTCGTCGTCGTGGAGTCCGCCGCACACCGGCTGGTCCGCGTCCCGCTCGGTGCCAGCGCCCGGGCCGACGGGTCCGCCCACACGACGCAGCGGCCGGTGACCGAGCTGGCGGCCGGCGAGGTCGAGCTGGTGATCTCCTTCGAGCCGCCTCCCGGCCAGAAGGTCGACGACCGGTTCGGCCCGCCGTCGCAGCTGCTCGTCGAGGCCACGCCGGCCGCTCTGCTCAAGGCCGGCGACGGTCGCGGCACCGACCTCACCCGGACGCTGGTCCTCGACGCGACCGTCGGTGACGGCGTGCTCCACATCGCCGCCCGCGCCGCCTCGTGCGACGCCCACGGCGGCGAGGGCGCGGCCTGCCACATGCACCAGCAGGACTGGGGCGTCCCGGTCCGCGTCGTGGACGGCGCAGCGCGCCAGCTCGTCCTGCCGCTGTCCGGCCGGGGCTAACGTGGGGGCATGGCCCACATCGCCGGACAGGTGCGGATAGCCGCGCCGGTCGAGCAGGTCTTCGACACGGTCGCCGACACACGCAACGAGCCCTCGTACAACCCCGCCATGGCCGACGCGGAGCTGCTCACCGCGCCACCCATCGGGCAGGGCACCCGGTTCCGGGCCAGGATGGGGCGGGCGAGGATGGAGCTGCTCGTCGAGCTCACCGACTTCGACCGGCCGCACCGGCTGGGTTCGCGGACCACCAGCGCGATGATGGACACCTCGGGAGGGCTGACCCTCACCGAGGAGGGGGACGGCACCCTCATGGCGTGGGACTGGCAGGTCCGGCCGAAGGGATGGCTGCGGGCGCTGGGACCGCTGGTCGGGCCGCTCGGTGCCCGGATGGAGCGCGGGATCTGGGACGGCCTCAAGCGCAAGCTGGAGTCCTGACGTGGTGGAGGTCTCCTCGCCTGGAGGCCGGTGTGGTCAGGGCGCAGCGCGATCGGCGGTAGACTAGGCATCAGCCAAGGCCGTGGGGTGTTTGCTCACGGCCTTTCTTGTCGCCCGGTGTGGTGCGCGGTCGAAGTCGCGCAAGACCTGAGATCGGGTGCCCGAGGAAACGCTTTGCGTTCTGCAGGCTCGCCGGTCCACGCCGTGGTCCCGGGCAGCGCGCGCCCAGATCCACACCGATGGAGCTTCACCCTTGTCCGCAGTGACCCCTGCCCCCACGTCCACCCCCGCCGAGAAGTCGGTCGCGAAGACGGGCCCCTCGTTCGTCGAGCTCGGCCTGCACGAGAAGGTCGTCGCCGCGCTGGCGAAGGTCGAGATCACCCACCCCACGCCCGTCCAGGCCGCGGTCATCCCCGACGCGATGTCCGGCAACGACGTGCTCGGCCGCGCGCAGACCGGCTCCGGCAAGACGCTGGCCTTCGGCCTGCCGATCCTGGCCCGCCTCGCCGGCACCAAGAGCCGCCCGAAGCACCCCCGCGCCCTGATCGTCGTGCCGACCCGCGAGCTCGCCACCCAGGTGCGCCGCTCGCTCGAGCCGCTCGCGTTCTCGGTCGGCCTCAAGCTGACCACGGTGTACGGCGGCACCGCCTACGACCGCCAGATCAAGCAGCTCCGCGGCGGCGCCGACATCGTCGTGGCCACCCCGGGCCGCCTCCAGGACCTGATGGACAAGGGCCACTGCATGCTCGACGACGTGCAGATGACGGTCCTCGACGAGGCCGACCACCTCTGCGACCTCGGCTTCTTCCCGGCCGTCAACCAGCTCCTCAAGGCCACACCCGAGGGCAGCCAGCGGCTGCTGCTGTCGGCCACGCTCGACGGTGACGTCGACCGCCTGGTCCGTGCGCACCTGCGCAACCCGAAGCTGCACGAGCTCGACCCCAACGCCGGTGCGGTCACCACGATGACCCACCACGTCATGGTCGTCGGCGGCTTCCGCGACAAGGTCGAGGCCGCCACCGCGATCGTCGACGGCAACCCGCGCTCGATCATCTTCACCCGCACCCGCGAGGGCGCCACCGAGCTGGCCGAGGCGCTGACCAACGGCGGCATCGAGGCCGTCGACCTGCACGGCAACCTGTCGCAGCGCGTGCGCGAGCGCAACCTGCACAAGTTCACCACCGGCAAGGCCAAGGTCGTCGTCGCCACCGACGTCGCGGCCCGCGGCATCCACGTGGACAACGTCGACGTCGTCGTGCACTTCGACGCGCCGAACGACCCCAAGGCCTACCTGCACCGCTCCGGGCGCACCGCCCGCGCGGGCGAGTCCGGCATGGTCGTCACGATCACCACGCCGCGCCAGCTCGACGAGATCGTGCGCATGCAGTCGCGGGCCGGTGTCGAGGTGCGTCACCACGACATCCGCACCACGCCGCGGCCGATGAACGCCCTGGTCCTCGCCGAGTCGGGCGAGAAGGCGCCGGCTCCCCGCAAGGGCGGCTCGAGCTCCGGCGGTTCGTCCTACGGCGGCGCCCGTCGTGGCGCCGGAGGCCGTCCCTCGGGCAGCCGCGGCGGCAGCTCGTCGTACGGCGGCGGAAGCCGCGGCGGCAGCTCGTCGTACGGCGGCGCGAGCCGCGGCGGCAGCTCGTCGTACGGCGACCGCCCGGCCCGTCGGGACGACCGTCCCGCCCGCACCTGGGACGAGCGCCCGGCCCGCGGACGCGACGACCGCCCCGTCCGGACGACGGACACCCGCAGCGACAGCCGTTCGTTCGAGCAGCGCGGCGCCGACCGCGCCGCCCGCGCGGAGCGCCGTGACGGCTACAGCAAGCCCACCGGCCGCCGCTGACGCAGCAGCCCCGGCATGACGAAAGGGCCGCCCCACCGTGAGGTGGGGCGGCCCTTCGGTTGAGCTCAGGTCAGCGGGGCGGGGGACCGTCGTAGCGACGCTCCTCGACGTGCTTCGTGCGCGAGCGCTGCTGGTTCATCACCAGTGCGAGCACGATCGCGAGCACGCCCACGATGAGGAAGATCCAGCCGAGACCTTGGTCGTCGACGAAGCCGATGTCGAACTGGACGACGTCCAGCACGAGGATGAGTCCGAGAACCAGAAGAACTACGCCCAGACCGATACCCATGATGTCTCCTTCAGTTGCGGCGACCAGGTCGCCCTGACGGCACGCGTGTGCCCTCGTCGGGCAAGTGATACCCCGATTCCCGGCCGGTCAATCAACCTGAGCCGGGAGGCGTACCTCACGGCGGGCACGAGAAAGGCCGCCCCACCTGACGGTGGGACGGCCTTCGTCGTTCTCAGACCCGGAGGCCGTGGCTCAGAACGCGTCCTCGGCGAGGTCCATGATCGAGAGGTCGGTCGCCTCGGCGATCGCCCGCTCGGCCGTGAGCTTCGGCAGCTGCGTGCGGGCGAAGAACTGCGCCGCCACGATCTTGCCCTCGTAGAACGCCTTGTCCTTGGCGCTGACGTCGCCGGCCAGCTTGGTCAGCGCGACCTCGGCGCCGCGGAGCAGCAGCCAGCCGCACACGATGTCGCCGAGCACCATCAGCAGGCGGGAGGTGTTGAGACCCACCTTGTAGATGTTGCGGATCTCGCCGCCCTCGGCGCTCGGGTCCGCGGACATGAGCTGCTCGATCAGCGTGCCGACGATCGCCTGGCCGTCCTCGAGCGCCTTGGCGAGCAGCTCGCGCTCGATCTTCAGGCGGCCGTTGCCGGCCTCGGCCTTGATGAAGGACTCGACCTCGCCGGCGATGTAGCCGAGCGCCTTGGCCTGGTCCTTGACGATCTTGCGGAAGAACAGGTCCTGGCCCTGGATCGCCGTGGTGCCCTCGTAGAGGGTGTCGATCTTGGCGTCGCGGACGTACTGCTCGATCGGGTACTCCTGCAGGAAGCCGGAGCCGCCGAAGGTCTGCAGCGACTCGGTGCCCAGCAGCACCCAGGAGCGCTCGGAGCCGTAGCCCTTGACGATCGGGAGCAGCAGGTCGTTGACGCGCTCGGCGAGCTCGTCCTTCTCCCCGTTGAACTCCGCGATCTGCACGCGGTCCTGCCACGAGGCGGTGTAGAGGACGAGGGCGCGCATGGCCTCGGCGTACGACTTCTGGGTCATCAGCGACCGGCGTACGTCGGGGTGGTGCGTGATCGTCACGCGCGGCGCGGTCTTGTCCGACGCCTGGGTGAGGTCGGCGCCCTGGACGCGCTCCTTGGCGTAGTCGAGAGCGTTCAGGTAGCCGGTCGACAGCGTGGCGATGGCCTTCGTGCCCACCATCATCCGGGCGTTCTCGATGACCTGGAACATCTGCGCGATGCCGTCGTGGACCTCGCCGAGCAGCCAGCCCTTCGCGGGCTCCCCGCCACCGACCGAGGTGTCACCGAAGGTGACCTCGCAGGTGTTGGACACCTTGATGCCCATCTTGTGCTCGACGTTGGTGACGTAGGCGCCGTTGCGCTCACCGGTCAGCTCGCCGGTCTCGTGGTCGAAGTGGAACTTCGGCACGATGAACAGGGACAGGCCCTTGGTGCCGGGGCCGCCGACGCCCTCGATGCCCACCGGGCGGGCGAGGACGAGGTGGATGATGTTCTCGCTCATCTGGTGCTCACCGGAGGTGATGAAGCGCTTCACGCCCTCGATGTGCCAGGTGCCGTCGTCCTGGAGCGTGGCCTTCGCCCGGCCGGCGCCCACGTCGGAGCCCGCGTCGGGCTCGGTGAGCACCATCGTGGCGCCCCACTCGCGGTCGACCATGTACTGCGCGATCTTCTGGTCGCGCTCGTTGCCGTTGCGCTGCACGATCGAGGCGAAGCTCGGGCCGCAGGCATACATCCAGATCGGGGCGTTCGCGCCGAGCACGAGCTCGCCGATCGCCCAGTTCAGGGTCGAGGGGGCCGGCTGGCCGCCGAGCTCGGCGGGGATCGACAGGCGCCAGTACTCCGCGTCCATCCAGGCGCGGTAGCTCTTCTGGAACGCCTCGGGCACCGGCGCGGTGTTCGTCTTGGGGTCGAACACGGGCGGGTTGCGGTCGCTGTCCTCGTACGACGCGGCCAGGTCCTCACGCGCCATGCGGTCGACCTCCGCGAGGATCGACCTCGCGGTGTCGGTGTCGACCTCCTCGAACGGGCCGGTGCCGAGGACCTCGTCGCGGCCGAGCACCTCGAACAGGTTGAACTCGATGTCTCGGATGTTGCTCTTGTAGTGGCTCACAGCTCCACCTTCGTTCTAGGGGAAAACCCGGGAATCGGGAGTGTCCGGGGTGCGGGGAAGACGACCGTACTCGCCAGTAACATCATTATCCTACCCGCGAGTAGCCAAAGACAACCCCGACTTGCCGCACGTCACACGGCCGCGGGGGACCAACGCCCCTGTTTCCGGGTCCGGCCCTGGGCGATGCTCACCGTGAAGGGGCGGTGAGCGGGATGTTCATGGGTTACCGAGACGTCGGGGACATGCACGACGGCGTCGGCGCGGGCTTCTGGGTGATGGTCGTGATGATGCTGCTCGTGCTGGTCGCCGTGCTCGCGCTGCTCTACCTGCTGGTGACGCGCACCGGGGCAGATGTCCGGGCGGGAGCCGGGCGGCCGCGAGGGCGGAGCGGCCCCGCGGGAGGCCGAGAGGCTCCTGGACGAACGCTTCGCGCGGGGGGAGATCGACGAGGACGAGTACCGGAGACGTCGGGCCGTCCTGCACGGCGGCTGACGTGGAGTGGTCACCGCGTTGTCGGGGGCGCACCAGAACCGACCAGCCGGAGTGATGGACGAGATGGCACAACAGCTCGACGGTGACCCGGACCTCCAGATCGGTCCGCGGTCGGCCAAGCCCGACCACACGGTCGACGTGCTGCTGCTGCTCGGTGCCACCCTCGCGGCCGTCGCGGTCTACGTCGGTGCCCTGCTGCTCGAGATCCACCCGCCGCGCGGGATGACGGTCGCCTTCTTCGCGGCGCCCCCGATCTGTGCCACCTTCGCCGTGGCCGTCCTGGAGACCCGGGCGCGGTCCGAGCACGACCCGCGGCTGGCCTGGGTGAGCGCCGGGGTGGCGGTCGGCATCGTCGCGATGATGCTCCAGGTGATCTCGTTCCCGGCGGTCTCGCCGACCGGCGGCTTCCTGGGCACCGGGACCCAGTCGAACGCGGCCCTGTACCTCTTCTTCCACCTCTCGTTCGCCGCCGGAGTCGCCGCAGGGGCGCTGGGCCTCCCGCTCCGCTGGAGGGTGCCGAGCCTGCTGGCGGGCTGGACGGTGGCGGTGCTGCTGGCCGCCGACGCCATCCCGTTGCCCGAGCTGCTTCACTCGGGGACGCTCTTCACGCCGCTGCTCATCGGGGTGGAGGTGGCCCTCGCCGGCCTGACCGCCGGCGCCACCGCACTCTGGGTGCTCCGGGTGGGGCGTTCCGCCGCCGCGCTGCACGGCTGGGTCGGGGTGGCGCTCTCGCTCTCGGTCTACGACCTGGTGCTGAACGCCGTCGGCGCCGAGCGGTTCACCTCCGTGTGGTGGGCGAGCCTGTCCCTGCGGGTGGCCACCTACCTGGTCCTCGCCTTCGGCGTGCTCGCCGCCGTGCTCGGTCGGCTGCGCGACGCGGAGTCCTACGGCGAGTCGGAGCTCGAGCGCCGTGAGGCGCAGCTGCGGAGCTCGCTCGCGGTGGCGGCCGGTCTGTTGTCCTCGGCGGAGGACCTGTCCGCCGCCGTGACCTCGGCGCAGGTGGCCGACGTGCTCAGCGCCAACGCCCGGGCCACCGCCGGCGTGCGCTACGCCTCGGTGGTGGTCGGCAGCAGGAACGAGCCCTTCAGCCTGCTCGGCGCCGCCGGGTACGACGAGGAGAAGCTCCGCAGGCTGGCGAAGGTCGAGTGGGACCTGGGGACGCCGGCCGCGCAGGTGTTCGCCCGGGGCGCGCCGCTCTTCGTGGAGGACCAGCGCGAGCTGCGGCGCCTGTTCCCGCGCATCACCACGCTGCCGATGGGCGCGGCAGCCTCGCTCGCCTCCCTGCCGATCAAGGTCGGACGCGAGACGATCGGCGTCCTGTCCGTGTGGGACGTCGCGCCCAGGACGTGGTCGCGGAACCAGCGGCGCGTGCTGGCGGGTCTGGCAGCCCAGGGCGGGCAGGCGATCGCCCGGGCCCGGGCCTACGAGGAGCAGGCGTCGGCCGCGCGCACCCTCCAGAGCTCCCTGCTTCCGGCGCGGCTGCCCGCGCCCGCCCGGCTCGAGCTGGCGGCCCGTTACGCGCCGGCGGTCGACGGCGGCCTGGTGGGCGGTGACTGGTACGACTGCCTCGCGCTGGACCACGGTCAGGTGGCGCTCGTGGTCGGGGACGTCATGGGCAAGGGCCTGCACGCGGCCGCGCAGATGGGGCGGATCAGGATGGCGGTCAGGTCCTTGGCCGCCCTGGACCCCTGCCCCACGGCCGTCCTCACCGCGCTCGACGGGGTGAACGTCGAGCTGGGGGTCGACGAGATCGTGACCCTGCTCTACGTCCTGGTCGACACGGAGCACGGGGTGGCCCGGGTTGCCCGGGCCGGGCACCTCCCCCCGGCGCTGGCGCACCCGGACGGCACCGTGCAGCTCATCGACGGCGGCGGCTCGCCACCGCTCGGCACACCGGGGGCGGAGCGTGTGGACGCCGACTTCGTGCTGCCGTCCGGCGCGCTCCTGGTGCTCTACACCGACGGCCTGGTCGAGGACCGGGTCACCGGCCTCGACGACGGACTGACCCGGCTGCTCGGCGCGCTGAAGGGTCTGGCGCCCTACGAGCAACCTGTCGGCGACATCGCCGGGCACCTGCTCCAGGAGTGCGGCGCCGGTCGCGGCGACGACGACATCGCGCTGCTCGTCGCCCGCTACACGTAGGCCGAGACCTCCGGGTCAGGCCCGTCGCGCCGTGGTGAGCAGCACCTCGGACCGGTCGACGAGCGTGTCGTCGTCCAGCCCGGCGAGCCGGTCCGCGAGCCGGGACCGGACCTCCTCCTGTGCGGAGGGGTCCAGCCGGCCGAAGCGCCACCCGAGCGACCCGCAGCCCGTGCGCATCGCCAGCGCGGACCCGGCGTCGAAGCGGGCGTCCAGCGGACGTGACGTCGTGCGGATGTCGGTGAACGTGTCGCCGAGCAGGCCGGTCAGGGCCGTCGCCGAGTCCGTCAGGTGGTCCGAGCGCGGCAGGTCGGGGAACGCGGGTGCACCGGCGGCGTCGAGCTCCTCCCGGACCAGCGCGTCGGCGCCGGTGCCGGTCTGGGCACCCCAGGTCGCGGCGAGGAGGTGGCCGCCGGGCCGCAGCACCCGCGCCGCCTCGGCCACCGCGCGCGAGGCGTCGGGCAGCAGGAAGAGCACGAAGGCGGCGACGAGCACGTCGACCGACCCGTCGGCGAGGGGCAGCCGGGCCGCGTCCGACTGGACCCGCGGCACGGACGCCGAGGAGCGGCGCAGCATCCCCAGGCTCCGGTCGAGGGTGACGACGAGTCCGGAGGGACCGGCCGCCCCGCGCAGTGCGGGCACCAGGGCGCCGGACCCGACCGCGACGTCGGCGACGACCCGGCGTTCGCCGTCCGCGGCGGCCGGCAGGGAGGACAGCAGCTCACGGGAGTGCCGGTGCAGCGCGGGCGCCCAGTGCTGCTCGTAGGCGACCGCGCCCTCGTCGTACACCGACGCGAGCGTCGCCTCGGCGCTCTCCCGGGGCCCGGCCACGGCTACTCCCCTCGCAGCCGCGCGCGGAGACGGCGTACGGCGGCCCCGGCCCGGCCGGAGCGGGACTGGAGCGCGGCCACCTGGGTCCGCAGCTGCTCGACCTCGCGCACCTCCTCGCGCAGGGTGGCGACCTCCCGGGTCAGCACGGCCACCGCCTGGACGGCGAGGTCGCGCGCGTCGCGGACCGGCACCCGGTGGTCGGCCGGTGCGCCCTCGGCGGGCCGCGGGGTCAGGTCCGCCAGGTCGCCGACGACGTCGTAGCCGGCGGCCTCGATGCGCTTCACCCAGTCGTCGGTGATCTCCGCGAGCCGGGGCAGCAGCTCCTCGGGCGTCGACACCCGCGGCGAGGTGTCCTGGCGCAGCGCGCCGTTGACGAGGGACTGCTTCACGGTGCGTCGCAGCAACGGCGGGCCGCCCTCGCCCTGGCGCAGCTGCTTGTTCACCCGGCGGAGCACGTCGATCGCGGTGATGCCCAGCGACGTGTTCGCACCGACCTCGGGGAACTCCGCGAGCGTCGGGTCGACACCGACGACGGAGCAGAACCGCTGCCACAGCAGGTCGCGGGGTGCTCCGGGGGGCGGTGCGGTGACCAGGTGGACGTGCTCGGGGGGAAGGCCGGCGCCCCAGCGGTCCAGAAGCTCGGCGATGTCCTGGTGGCGCCAGAACTTCACCGCGTGGTCGTGGCTGCGCCCGGGATCGAGCATCCGGTCGAGGAAGGGTCGGAAGCGCAGGCCGCGGCCGTGCTTGATGCCCTCCTGCCACTCCGCCGGGAGCTGGCGCGCGAGGTCACGGGCGGTGACGATGACATGGACCTCGAGGCCGTCGAGCTCGCGCATCGCGGTCGCGACCTGCTCGCGGCTCGCGTTGCTGAACAGCTCGTTGCTGAACACGGTGGTGCCGTCGAAGGCGCGGGCCTGCTTGCACAGTCGCGCCCACGACCCCTTCACGCGCTTCTGCGGCACGCCCCAGCCGGGGTGGTTGCCGGTCAGCTCGAGCGCCGCGTGGAAGAGCCCCTTGTGCTGCTGGGTGGGGAAGAGGACGCCGGCCTCGCGCAGCCGGTCCGCGTTGGCGCGGAGCGTCGCCTGGAGGAACGACGTGCCGCTCTTCGGGACGCCGACGTGCAGCAGCACGCGTCGGGTGGCCGGTGCCGCCTCGGAGGTCATGCGCCTCAGGATAGGGGCTCGCCGGACGCCCTCCGACGCCGTGTGACACGCCGAACACTACTACTTCAATTGACTTAATTCGGGCTGTCGACCTACTCTGGTCACGTACTAAGAACACAAAATCACTAGACATAGGCAAGGTGCTCTCCTATGCGTAGTCTCCTCGTGCTCGGCTTCGTGGGCCTGGTGGCCCAGCTCGTCGACGGGTCGCTCGGCATGGCGTACGGCGTCACGTCCTCGACGTTGTTGCTCGCGACCGGCGTCGCGCCCGCCGCCGCGTCCGCCGCGGTCCACTTCTCCGAGATCGGCACCACGCTGGTGTCCGGCTTCAGCCACCACAAGCTCGGCAACGTCGACTGGCGCACGGTCGAGCATCATCGCGCTGCCCGGCGGCGTCGGCGCCTTCGCCGGTGCGACGTTCCTCTCCAGCCTCGACGGCGACACCGCGAAGCCCTGGGTGGCCGCGCTGCTGCTGGCGCTCGGGGTGTACGTCGTCTACCGGTTCCTGGTGCTGGGCGGCCGCCGCCCGCACTTCCGCGGCAAGCTGTCCGCCGCGTTCCTGGCGCCGCTCGGCGTCGTGGCCGGCCTGATGGACTCCATCGGCGGCGGCGGCTGGGGCCCGGTCGGCACCACCTCGCTGCTGTCCTCGGGCCGTCTCGAGCCGCGCAAGGTCGTCGGCTCGATCGACACCTCCGAGTTCGTCGTCGCGGTCGGCGGCTCGCTCGGGTTCCTGCTGGCTCTGGGCAACCAGGGCATCCCGTGGGACATCGCCGGCGCGCTGCTCGTCGGCGGCGTGATCGCCGCGCCGTTCGCCGCCTGGCTGGTCAAGCACCTGCCGGCACGCGTGCTCGGCGTGGCCGCGGGTGGCCTGATCATCCTGACCAACAGCAAGACCATCCTCGAGAGCCTCGGTGCCACCGGCTGGATGGTGCGGTGTCCGGCGTCGGCGATCTTCGTGACCTGGGTGCTGCTCATCGTCTGGGCGGTGGCGCAGGAGCGCGAGGCCCGGGCGGCGGCCGCCGAGCCCGAGCTCGAGCCCGCAGCGGCCTGAGCTCCCCCGATCCGGGGTCCGGCGGTGAGCACCCTCCGCCGGGCCCCGTTCTGCTTTTGCCGGGTGCGACTCGTCGGTGCGGCCCGGATATGTGTACCTGTCTGACAGACTTTGTCGTATGCGCGTCTCCGCCAAGTCCGACTACGCCCTCCGGGCCCTCATCGAGCTCGCCACCCGCGACGGCGGGAGCCCGGTGAGCGCCGAGGAGCTCGGCCGTCTCCAGGAGATCCCGCACGGGTTCCTCCAGGCGATCCTGGCCGACCTGCGCCGGGCCGGCATCGTGATCAGCCAGCGCGGCCAGTCGGGCGGCTGGCGGATGGCCCGCGACGCGGCCGAGGTCAGCGTCGCCGACGTGATCCGTGCGGTCGACGGCCCGCTGGTCAGCGTCTACGGGCTGCGTCCCGAGGCGGTGGCCTACAGCGGCTCGGCCAACGTGCTGCAGCACGTCTGGATCGCCGCCCGCAGCAGCCTGCGCGACGTGTTCGAGCAGGTGTCGATCCGTGCGCTCGCCGACGGCAAGCTGCCGAAGGCGGTCACCTCGCGCACCGGCTCCGAGGACGCCTGGCAGCCGCACTGACCCTCGACGGCAGAACTAGAACGCGTTACAGTTCTGCGTGATCGAGACCGACGCCGTCACCTGGAACGCCCCCGACGGCGACCACCCCGCCCGCCGCGCCTCGCAGCGCTCCGCCGCCACGGTGGCGACGGGCGTCAAGGAGGACTGGCTCGCCCTGTTCGCGCCCGACGGCGTCGTCGAGGACCCGGTCGGCCCGTCGATGTTCGACCCCGAGGGGACGGGGCACCACGGCCACGAGGGGATCGGGAAGTTCTGGGACCTCGCCATCGCCGGCGTACGGCGCTTCCACTTCACCATCGAGGACTCGTTCGCGAACGGCGACTCGTGCGCCAACGTCGGCACGATCACCACGATCCTCGAGGACGGCACGCGCGTCGACACCGAGGGCGTCTTCGTCTACCGGGTCGACGAGGCGGGGCTGATCACCTCGATGCGCGCGCACTGGGAGATCGACCGGGCGATGGCGACGCTCCGGCCGCCGGCCTGACCAACCCGGGCCGGTCACTCCCCGGCGTGGGTGTCGACCCACTCCACGAACGGCCGCGCCGCGCGCCAGTCGTCGCGCACCCGGTCGAGCAGCTCCGGCGTGTGGATCACCGGGTCGAAGCCGTAGGACTTCCCCAGCGTCATCGACTTGTGCCGCAGCAGCTCGATGCGCGGGTGGTCGGCGTCGTACCCGCGCGGCGTCGTCTTCAGCGTCTCGCCGCCGAGCGTCCAGCCGTCGCCGGTGAGCTCGGCGATGATCCGCTCCAGCGCCGGGCCGTGCAGGTCGTGGGCGATCGCCGCGCGGATGCCGGCGAGCCGGGGCGAGCTGGCCTCGTAGAACCCGACCCCGACCCGGACGCCGGGCGCCCCGACCTGGACGTACCAGCCCGTCGACGGGCCGCTCGCGACGAAGGCGCCCTGGTGGGTCTTGTACGGCGTCTTGTCCTTCGCGAACCGCACGTCGCGGTAGGGCCGGAACACCTTCGCCTTGCCGAACTCGTCCTCCAGGGCGGCGACGAGCGCGGTCATCGGCTCCTTCACCGCGGTGTCGTAGGTGTCCTTGTGGGCGGCCCACCACGACTTGGTGTTGTCCAGCTCGAGGTCGTCGTAGAAGTCGAGCGCGGCGACGGGGAACCCGGTGAAGTCGGCCATGCCGCGAGGATAGGCGCGGGTACGCCGCGTGCGGCAGCCGCCCTGGGGCCGTCAGTCGCCCGGCGGCCCGTCGAGGATCCGACGACGAATGGCGTCGAGGTCGCCACGCCACCAGCCCAGCTTCTCGACCCACCAGGTCAGCCCGGCGTCGACGTACTCGTCGAGCGGCGCGCCCGGGGGTGCTCCCCTCGAGCACGACGTCGAGCGGGCCGGCGTCCGGGGCGCGGTTCGCCGGACGTAGTCCACCGCCTCGCCGAGCAGCTCGGGGTCCACGTTGTCGCCGTGACCCAGGCCGCGGAACGTCGGGAACGTCCCGTCCCAGCGGGCCGCCCGCCGGAAACCCGGTCGGGCCGGCCAGGTGCCGGCGACCCAGACCGGCACGCGGGGCCGCTGGACCGGGGTCGGCCGGAAGGTCACCTCGTCGACGGTGAAGTGCTCGCCGTGGAGGCTGAACGGCTCGCCCGACCAGAGCCCGGCGAGCACGTCCAGGCCCTCGTCGGTCTTCCGGCCGCGGACCACCGGGTCGGGGTCGTCGCCGAAGGCCGAGAAGTCCTCGGCCCGCGAGCCCAGGCCGACGCCCAGCACCATCCGGCCGTCGCTCAGCTGGTCCAGCGCCGCGACCTCGCGGGCCACCTTGGCGGGACGGCGCCTGCCGAGCTGGACGATGCAGATGCCGAGGGTGATCCGCTCGGTGACGGCGGCGGCCGCGGCGATCGCCACCTGCGGGTCGGTGACGGGCTGGTCGTCGTAGACCAGGTGGTCCCACAGGAAGAGGCCGTCCCAGCCGTTCAGCTCGGCGAGCGCGGCGAGCTCGGCGACCACCCGGGGGTCGGCGTACTCGCCGATGTTGGGGATCCCGACCGCGCGGCGCAGCCCGCTCATGAGGACTCCGGAGGGGCGCCGGTGGCCTCGGGACCGTGACCGCGGCGGGCCAGCTCGGCGCGGGCCCGGTCGACCCCGCCGTGCTCGAGCGCGGCCAGGGCGGACTCGCCCGACCAGACGAGCCGGCCGCCGCGGCGTACCGACACCTTCATCGACCCCGCCAGGTGCTCGATGGCGCCCGGCACGTTGCGCCGCTCGGTGGGCAGCGGCACCGGCAGGACGTGGGCGTCCGCCAGCGGCGAGTGGCCCTCGATGTCCACGGTCCAGCGCGCGCTGCGGCCGTGCAGCCGCCAGTGCTCGTCGGTGACGTCGACCCGCACCGGTGCGACGACCGGGACCACGAGCCGGACCAGGGTCCCGTCGGGCAGGAGCACGACGAGCGACGTGACCGCCCTGCGCAGCCGGCCGACGTTGACCAGGCCGCCCGCGAAGGCGACACAGGCGCCCGGGTCGGCGAACCCCTGGGACTGGCCCCACCACCACTCCTCGGGGAAGCCGCCCTTGCCCCAGTTCTTCTCCGCGTAGACCTGGGCGCCGTCGAGGACCCACTCCTCGTCGCCGAGCGTGGCGGTGCCGGTGGCGGTGCCGCCGAGGAGCCACGGGTGCCAGTACTGGTTCAGCCCCGGCACCGCGTGGAAGACGCTCGAGCCGCCGAGGCCGCGCCGGGGCCACGGGGTGGGGCTGTCGATGGTGACGTCGAGCCGGGACCGCGGGCCGAGGTCGACCCGGAGCCGGCCCGGCTCGCCGTGGAAGGCGCTGCCCGCGTAGGCGCCGAGCGCGCTGGGGTGCGCGGCTGCCTCGGGGTGGGCGGTGGTGTGCAGGAACCCGTTGGGGTGGCCGGCCAGCCCGAGGGTCGACCAGTGCCCGTCCGCGGCACGGTTGACCCCGTTGAGCGCGATCACCACGCGCCCGGTGGCGGGGTCGGTGAACCGCCAGAAGTAGCCCTCCATCGCGACGCCGTGCGCGGAGAGCGGGCTGCGGTAGGGCAGATCGGCGCCCGAGGCGCGGTAGCGGTCGTGCAGGCGGCCCATGCTGCCCAGACTAGGGGCGTCCGGGGTGGACGGGTCAGTCCGCGAGCGCGCGCACGGTCCTGAGCATCTCGGTGACGGAACCGGCCGGGTCCGTGATCGGCATCTGCACGTGTCGAACCGTGCCTGTCCGGTCGAGCAGCAACGTCTGGCGCTTGTACCGGTCCGTGCCCGCGACGCGGAACGCCGGCAGCCGCAGGGCCGTGCCGACCCGTAGGTCGACGTCGGACAGCAGCGTGAACGGGAGCCGGGCGTGCTCGGCGAACGCGGCTTGCTGGTCCGTGCGTTGCGAGCTGATCCCGACGACGTCGGCGCCGGCCGCCACGAACTCCTCGTGGTGGGCGGCGTACGTCGTCGACTCGAGCGTGCAGCCGGCGGCGCCGGGGATGTCGCCCCAGCCGCCCGGGTAGGCCTGCGAGCCCGGGGCGAACGCGCCCGGGAAGAAGTAGGCGACCCGCCACCCGTCCGCCGGGCGCACCCGGGCCTCGTCGCCTGTGTGCGCGGGCAGGCCGACGTCGGTGACCTGTCGGCCGACCAGGTCGTGCACGCGCTGCGCCTCGACCGATGAGGCCGCGGCCGTCGCGGTGACCGCGCCGTCGCCGAGCACGTGCCGGTCGCCGAACTCCTGGAGCGCCAGCAGCACCGGCAGCAGTCCCTCGCCCTTGGCGGTGAGCAGGTAGTCATGGCGCGGCGGCCGCTCGCTGTACGGCGTGCGCGCCAGGACGCCGTGCTCGACGAGGTGGCCGAGCCGCTCGGTGAGCGCGCGGCGGCTGATGCCGAGCGCGGCCTGGATCCCGTCGAAGCGGGTCGTGCCGCCGGCCACCTCACGCACGACCAGGAACGTCCACCAGTCGCCGACCACGCCGAGCGCCTGCGCGATGCCGCAGGTCGCGTCGGAGAGGTCGTCACGCTTCATGGGCCGATCTTCCTGCTTGCGGCCGCGCCGGGCAGCCTCTAGGGTCCGTTTCATTATGGAACTTACTCGGGAAGCGACGGGGACGCGAGCCTTCTGGACCTACTGGTCGGCCGGCGCGACCAGCTCGGTCGGGTCAGCCGTGGGCGCCGTCGCGCTGCCGCTGACCGCGCTGATCGTCCTCGACGCCACCGCCTTCGAGATGGGCGTCGTCGCGGCGTCCGCCTACGTCGCCTGGCTCGTCATCGGTCTGCCGGCAGGGGTGCTCACCCAGCGACTGCCGCTGCGCCGGCTGCAGGTCGGCATGGATGTCGTGCGCGCGGTCGCGGTCGCGTCCATCCCGGTCGCCTGGTGGCTCGACGCGCTGACCGTCGCGCAGCTCGTCGTGGTGGCCCTCGTCACCAGCTTCGCCAACGTGCTCTTCGACGTGGCCAACTCGACGTTCCTGCCCAGTGTCGTACCCAAGGAGCAGCTGCAGGCCCGCAACTCCCTGATGAGCGGCACCCACGCCGCCAGCCAGCTCGGCGGCCCGTCTCTCGGCGGGGTGTGCGTGCAGCTGCTCGGTGCCGTGCCCACGTTGCTGGTCGACGCGGCGTCGTACCTCGCCTCGGCCACGCTGCTCCGACGCCTGCCCGACCGCACCATGCCGACGTCCGACCGGCCGCCGATGCGCGCGATGATCCGGGAGGGCTGGGACTACGTCACGCGGCACCCGATCATGGGGCCGTGCATGTGGGACGCGACTGCCACCAACTTCGTGTGCGGCGGCCAGATGGCGCTGTTCGCGCTCTACCTCGTCCGCGACCTCCAGGCACCGGCGGCGCTCGTCGGCTTCCTGCTCGCCGCGGAGGGGATCGGCTCACTCGTCGGAGCGGCACTGGTGCCGTCCGTCGTGCGTGCGGTCGGCTCAGCGCGCGCCTGCCTCGTCGCCGGCTTCGTGTCCGTCGGCGGCGCCTTTCTGATCCCGGTCGGGCACGGGGCGCTCGGCTACGCCATGTTCGCGCTCGGCACCGTTGTCTTCGCCGCCGGGGTCGTCGTGCTCTCCACCGCGACGCGCACCTACCGACAGATCGCGAGCCCGCCCGAGATGCTGTCGCGGGTGATGGCCACGGTCCGGTTCGTGTCCTGGGGCGCCATCCCGCTCGGCAGCCTTGTCGCCGGGGCGCTGGCCACCTGGTTGGGGGCGCGCGACGCCTTGTTCGTCCTCGCCGCGATGACGATCCTGTCGCCGCTGATCCTGATGGCGAGCCCGGTGCGCCACCTGCGCGACCTGCCCGACCACTGATTCGTCCGCGACCGGACCGCGGGGGCGCCCGCTCGGGTGCGCGGACGAGGGGGTGGAGCGGATGACGAGACTCGAACTCGCGACATCGACCTTGGGAAGGTCGCGCTCTACCAACTGAGCTACATCCGCATGCCGGCCGCACGGGCCGACGGCAGGAATAGTAGCCGACGGCCGGGGCCGTCAGCCGAGGACCTGCGCGATCCGGTCGACGGCGTCGCCGACCGAGGGGCAGGCGACCACCGCGGGTGCCGCGTCCGGGTCGCCGAGCCCGGAGAGGTCCCAGCCCGCGACGGAGAACACCGGTACGCCGGTGCGCGCGGCGAGCGCGACCTCCGAGAGGGTGCCCCAGCTGCCGCCGACGCAGAGCACCGCGTCCACGGTGCGCACCAGCAGCGCGTTGCGCATCTCGCCGAGGCCGGTCGGGATCGCCACGGTGTGGCCGGGCGAGGCCGCGCCCCGGTCGGACCCGGGCAGGAGCGCGACCGCCGTACCGCCTCCCTCCGCGGCGCCGGACGCGGCCGCCGCCATCACGCCGCCGAGGCCACCGGTCACCAGCACCCAGCCGCGCGCGGCGAGGAGCCGGCCCGCCTCGGCGGCCTGGTCGAGGACGGCCCGGTCGTCCGGTGCGGAGGGGCCGACCACGGCCACGTAGCAGGTCACGCACCGATCCTAGGAGCCGTGGTCGCCGCGGCGGGGGCCTCCACGGCGGGTGAGCACTCAGTCGCCGGTGCGCGCGCCGACCTCGGGGCGGGTGAGCTGCGGGTGCCTCGGCGACATCCCGTCGCCGGACGACGTGCCCTGCACGCGGCGCTTCACCCAGGGCGCCAGGTGGGTGCGTGCCCAGGCCAGGTCCTCGGTCCGCTGCTCCCTCCGCGATCGGAGCGGGGTGTGCGCCAGGTCGGCGACGGGACGGTCGGGCTCGACGCCGAGGGCGCCGAGCACGGCGTGGGCCATCCGCTGGTGGCCGGCCGTCGACAGGTGCATCCGGTCCACGTCCCACAGCCGCGGGTCGCGGAACTCGCGCAGCCGCCAGAAGTCGACGACCGTGGCGCGGTGCTCCTCGGCGACCTCGCGGACGAGCTCGTTGTAGATGGCCACGCGGCCGCGCAGGTGCCGGAAGACCGGGGCGAAGCCGAGGTCGAACCCGGTGAACATCACGATGTGCGTCCCGGAGGAGCTCAGCCGGCCGATCGCCGTCGCGTAGTCGACGACGAGGGCGTCGATGTCGACCTTGGGCCGCAGGATGTCGTTGCCGCCGGCGTAGATCGTGACCAGGTCGGGGCGCAGCGCGTAGGCCGGCTCGACCTGCTCGGCGAGGATCTGCGGGAGCTTGCGGCCACGGATCGCGAGGTTGGCGTAGGCGAAGTCCTCGGTGCGTGCCGCGAGCACCTCCGCGACCCGGTCGGCCCACCCCCGGACGCCGTTGGGGCGCCGCGGGTCGGGGTCGCCGACGCCCTCGGTGAACGAGTCGCCGAGGGCGACGTACCGGTGGAAGACGGGGCTGCGGGAGGTGAGCTGGTCGATCAGGTCGGGCATGCATCCATTCTGCAAAGTGTCCGCGAGTCGGGGAACTGCGGCCCCCCGCGGCGGCGGGTCGGTAAGGTGCGCGTGTGCTTCTCTCCGACCGCGACATCCTCGCCGAGATCGACGCCAAGCGGGTCGGGCTCGAGCCCTTCGAGCCGGACATGGTGCAGCCGTCGAGCGTCGACGTCCGGCTGGACCGGTTCTTCCGCGTGTTCGAGAACCACAAGTACCCCCACATCGACCCGGCGGCCGATCAGCCCGACCTCACCCGGCAGGTGGAGCCCGAGGGCGACGACCCGTTCATCCTGCACCCGGGGGAGTTCGTGCTCGGGTCGACGTACGAGGTGGTCTCCCTCCCCGACGACGTCGCCGCGCGGCTGGAGGGGAAGTCCTCGCTCGGCCGGCTGGGGCTGCTGACCCACTCGACCGCCGGCTTCATCGACCCCGGGTTCTCCGGGCACGTGACGCTCGAGCTGTCCAACGTCGCCACGCTGCCGATCAAGCTCTGGCCGGGGATGAAGATCGGCCAGCTCTGCTTCTTCCGGCTCTCCTCGCCGTCGGAGCACCCCTACGGCTCGGAGAAGTACGGCTCCCGCTACCAGGGCCAGCGCGGGCCGACGCCGTCGCGCTCGCACCTGAGCTTCCACCGCACCAAGATCTGACGCCGGCCAGGCGTCGAGTCAGCCGTCGAGGCGGGTGGCCAGGGCGTGCAGCCGGTCGGCCAGGGCGTGCCGGCCGCGCGGGCGGCGGGGTGAGGGCATCAGCGCGGCCCGGGTGCGGACCCGCTCGTCGATCTGGTGGGCGGCGACGCGGTCGATGAGTGCGTTGTAGTCAGACATGGTCGGTGGTCCCCTCGTGAGGCTTGTGGTGGTCGGTCGGTCGGTCGGTGTGGCGTACGGCGGCGCGGTCGTCCTCGCCCGCCTGCTCGTCGCGCGGGGTCGGGGCCCAGCCCCAGGTGACCCTCATTCGGGGCCCCCGCGTCGGTGCGAGCGCAGCGAGCAGCGTCGTGGGGTGTTCATCGCTGCTCCAGGAAGATGTCGCCGCTGATGGTCTTGGCGCGGAGCTCGACGTAGTCCTGGCCCTCCTCGGGCTGGCCCGCGCCCTGGAGCGACGAGCTGACGTGGCCGGTCATGGTGGAGATGTCGGTCCACACCGGCACGCCGCCCGGGATGCCGACCCGGATGTCGCCGCTGACGTTCTTGGCCGCCAGCTGTCCGCGTCGCATCAGCTCGACGACGAGGTCGCCGGAGGCGGTGCTCAGCTCGACGTCGGCGTGGGCGTCGCGGACCCGCATGTCGCCGGAGCCGGACTTCACGGTCACCGCCTGGGTGGCGCTGCCGATCTCGACGTCCCCGGAACCGGTCGACACCAGGGCGGAGCCGCCGGCGCGGCCCACCTCGACGTTGCCGGACCCGGACTTGGCGCGCAGGTCGCCGGTGATCTCGCCGACCTCGATGTCGCCCGAGCCCGCTTCCACGAGGGCGTCGCCGTCGACGTGGTCGAGGGTGACGTCGCCCGAACCGGTCTTGACCCGGGTCTCCCCGAGCCGGCCGGTGGAGGTGACGTCGGCGGAGCCGAGCTTGGTGGCCAGCTCGCTGCCCTCGGGCATCGTGACGTGCACGGCCAGCGACTCGCTGCGGCTGAGGAAGCCGGTGCGGTTCTTCGGCGCGATGACGACGACCTGGTTGCCGCGCTGCTCGACGGTGACGTCCTCGGCGTCCCTGCCGGTGACGTCCACGGTGGTCTCGGCGACCGGCTCGCACCGGAGGGTGAGGTTGCCCGAGCCGAGCTCGACGTAGAGCGAGATCGGGCCGGGGGTCTCGAAGGTCTTCTGCATGTCCGCTCCAAGGGTGTGCTTGTCCGCCCGGCCGGCGGTCGCCGGTCGGCTAGATGGTTCGGGGGTGGCGGGTCAGACCCAGCCGGTCATCCGTTTCGGCCCCTTGCGTCCGCTCGGGAAGCCGGGGGTGGTCTCCAGGAAGGGGACGCTGGACAGGTCGATGTCGACCTTGACGGCCCGGTCCCGCGTCGCGTTGCGGACCACGTTGACGATCCAGCTGTTGAGCGAGTGGCCGCCCTTGGCGGCGAGCTCCTCGGCCTTGTACTTCACCGACTCGGGGATCCGCAGGGTGATCCGGGCGACGGCGTCGTCACCCTCGACCTCGAGGTCCTCGGGCGACGGCGCCGTGGGTGCCTCGGGGGCGGCCGGCGCCACCGGGGCCATCGGCATGGTCGGCACGTCGACGACGAACTGCGGCTCGCGGCCGCGCAGGCGCACGTCGATGGAGCCGGCGGGGAGCTCGCTGGTGATCTCGGCCGCGGCCTGGGACAGGGCGTCCATCAGGGCGAGCCGGACGGCGGGGTCGAGGGCGAGGGCGAGGCGCTCGGCGGCGGCCTTGGCCTCGGCGCCGCCGGCCTCGGCGGCTGCGGCCAGGTCGTGGCGGAGGCTCTCGACGTACGGCGTGATGTCCATGGGCACCACTCTGACACCACGATGACGTCATGTCAACACCATTCTGACATCAGGTGGTGTCACCTGGTGTCAGGCCGGTGTCGGAGTGATGTCAGGGCCCGCCCAGGTCGAGGTTGACTCCCCCGATCCGGCCCGTGTCGTCCAGGAAGAGGTCCACCGCCCACCAGCCCGGGCAGGAGTCCGGTGGCGCGGTCGGGGTGATGCTCACCTGCCGGAGCCAGGCGAAGGCGTTCGCGGGTGCGCGCACGGATCCGGTGCAGTCGCGGTGCGGACCGACGTCGACCCGGTACGCGCCGTCGCTCCGGGCCAGCACGTCGAGCAGCGGCACGGGGTCTCCCGAGCCGCCGAAGGCGCGCGTCCGCCAGCGGCCGAGGTCGCCGGCCTCGCGACCGGTCAGGGCCACCGCCGGCTCGGCGCCGAACAACGCGAGCCGGACCGGCGCGGCCACGGGCGGCGGGGCCGGCGCTGCGCCGCGGCTGAAGTCGAAGAGCGCGTCGACGACGGCCCGGTCCGTGTCGAGCGCGATCCCCTCGGGGCAGGTGAGCTCCTCGGACGACGGGTCCGTCACCACGACGGT
>CAVRMN010000033.1:0-6065 GCA_963721855.1 uncultured Actinomycetota bacterium
CGCTCTTCGCCGCCTACCCGGACGCCGTCGCGATGGCCGCCGCCGACCGCGACAAGCTCGAGGCGCTGATCCAGCCGACCGGCTTCTTCCGTGCCAAGACCGAGTCGCTGCTGAAGCTGTCCCAGGCGCTCGTCGAGCGGTACGACGGCCAGGTCCCCGCCCGGCTCGTTGACCTCGTCAGCCTGCCCGGGGTCGGCCGCAAGACCGCCAACGTCGTCCTGGGCAACGCGTTCGGGGTCCCGGGCATCACCGTCGACACGCACTTCGGCCGGCTGGCCCGGCGCTTCGGGTTCACCGACGAGACCGACCCGGTCAAGGCGGAGCACGCGGTCGGCGCGCTGTTCCCGAAGAAGGACTGGACGATGCTGTCCCACCACCTGATCTGGCACGGCCGCCGGGTCTGCCATGCCCGCAACCCCGCGTGCGGCGCCTGTCCCGTCGCGAAGTGGTGCCCGGCGTACGGCGAGGGCCCGACCGACCCCGTGGTGGCCGCCAAGCTGGTCAAGACCGAGGGCCGGGCATGACCACCCCACGAAACCACTCGCTGTGCTCCTGCTTCCGCGGGGACCCCGGGTGAGGCGAACCCGGGTGAGGCGAGCGGTCGCCGCGGTGCTCCTCCTGCTGGTCGCCGGCTGCACCCAGAACCGATCCCGGCGACGGCGGCACCGAGCCGCAGGCCAGCCACGTCGACGTCGACACCCCCGCGCTCCGCGCCCAGAAGGCCGGGGCCGGGATCGAGGACTGCCGGCCCGGCACGGCAGACGCCGTCGCGGACGGGATGCCCGAGCTGACGCTGGCCTGCCTCGGCGGCGGCCCGGCCGTGCGCCTCAGCGACCTGCGCGGCCCGCTGGTGGTCAACCTGTTCGCCCAGTGGTGCGAGCCCTGCCGCAAGGAGCTGCCGTTCTACGAGCGGCTGCACCAGGACGGCAAGGGCAAGGTCGCGGTGCTCGGCATCGACTACCTCGACACCCAGCCCGACGGGGCGCTGGCGCTCGCCGAGGCGACCGGGGTGACGTTCCCGCTGCTCGCCGACCCCGACGGCGTGCTGCGCCCGGAGTTCCGGATCCGCGGCCTGCCGGGCGTGCTGTTCATCGACGCGGAGGGCCGGATCACCAACGACGCCGGCCTGCCCACCTTCACGGTGATCCGCTCCTACGACGAGCTGACCTCGATGGTGCGTGAGCACCTCGGGGTGACGCTCTGACCCGCTGGGTACCCTCGACCCGTGCCCGACAACCACCCCGCCCTGCCCGAGTGGCTCGAGCCGGTTCGTCGTGGCGCCCTGGACATCACCGCCGACGAGCTGACCCGGTTCGTGCCGCCCGAGGACGCCGAGACGCGGGTCGGTGCGGTGCTGATGCTGTTCGGCGAGGGCCCGCAAGGCCCCGACCTGCTGCTCACCGAGCGCGCCCACGACATGCGGTCGCACCCCGGCCAGGTGTCGTTCCCCGGCGGCTCGCTGGACCCCGACGACCCGTCGCCCGTGCACGCGGCGCTCCGCGAGGCCGAGGAGGAGGTCGGGCTCGACCCCTCCGGCGTCGACGTGTTCGCCGAGCTGCCCCAGCTCTGGCTGCCGCCCAGCAACTTCGCGGTCACCCCCGTGCTGGCCTGGTGGCGCGCGGAGTGCGAGGTGTCGGTGGTCGACCCGCGCGAGGTGCACGCGGTCCTGCGGGTGCCGATCGAGGAGCTGCTCGACCCGCAGCACCGGATCTCCGTGCGGCACCCCTCGGGCTGGAAGGGACCGGCGTTCCTGATCGGGGAGGACAAGGACCTGATCCTGTGGGGCTTCACCGCCGGGATCATCGCGCGGCTCTTCGACTTCGTCGGCTGGTCGCGCCCGTGGGACGCCGACACGATGCGGGACCTCCCGGACCATATGCTTGCGATCCCCGACGACACCGACCGGTGAGGCAGGCTGCGTGAACGTGCTCGACTGGTTCCTCGTCGTCCTCGTGCTTGCCTACGCCGTCTCCGGCTACTGGCAGGGCTTCATCTCCGGCGCCTTCGCCACCGGCGGCCTGCTGCTGGGCGGCCTCCTCGGCATCTGGGTCGCACCGCACCTGCTCGGTGACGCCGCGCCCGCCCTGTGGGTGTCGCTGGCCGCGCTGTTCGTGGTGCTGATCTGCGCGTCGTTCGGCCAGGCGGTGCTGCAGTACGTCGGCGCGCGGATCCGCGACAAGATCACCTGGCAGCCGATGCGTGCTCTCGACGCGGTCGGCGGCGCCGCGCTGAGCATGGTCGCCGTGCTCGTCGTCTCCTGGGCGCTCGGTGTCGCGATCAGCGGCGCCAGCCTGCCCTGGGTGTCGAAGCAGGTCCGCGAGTCGGAGGTGCTCGGCCGGGTCGACGACCTGATGCCGCCCCGGGCGGTCAACGCGCTCGACTCGTTCAACGAGGTGGTCGGCTCGAGCTTCTTCCCGCGCTACCTCGAGCCGTTCGCCCAGGAGCGGATCGTCGACGTCGGCCCGCCCCCGGGCAGGATCGGTCGCGACCCCCAGGTGCGCGCCGCCGGAGCGAGCGTGCTGAAGATCCGCGGCGAGAACTCCTGCAACCGGGGCGTCGAGGGCACCGGCTTCCTCTTCTCCCCGACGCGGCTGATGACCAACGCGCACGTCGTGGCCGGCGTCGACCACCCCGCGGTGATCGTCGACGACCAGGAGGTGCCGGCGACCGTCGTCTACTACAACGAGGACCTCGACGTGGCCGTGCTCGCCGTCGACGGCCTCAACCGGCCGTTCCTCCGGTTCGACACCGGCGGCGAGGAGCGGCAGGCGAGCGCCGTGCTCGGCTACCCGCAGGACGGCCCGTACGACGTGCAGGCCGCCCGCATCCGGAGCAAGCAGCGGCTGCGCAGCCCCGACATCTACGGCGACGGCACGGTCATCCGCGAGGTGTTCTCGCTGCGGGGGCTGGTGCGTCCGGGCAACTCCGGCGGCCCGCTGGTCTCCGACGACGGCGAGGTGCTCGGCGTGATCTTCGCGGCGTCGGTCACCGACGGCGACACCGGCTACGCGCTGACCGCCGCACAGGTGCGCGAGAGCGCCGCCCAGGGCGTGACGTCGGACCGCGAGGTCGACACCGGCCGCTGCGCCTAGTCCCGCAGGGACCGCAGCCAGCCGAGCAGCAGCTCGGTGAAGCCCTCGGGGTCCTCCTCGGGCGGGAAGTGGCCGACGGCGGGCATCACGTGCTCGGTGAGCGGCCCCAGCACGTGGGGACGGGTGTCCTCGAAGCTGGTCGGCGGCAGCGCCGGGTCGTCGGCCCCGAGCACCAGCAGCACCGGCTGGCCCACCGGGGTGGCCATGGTGCGCCCGAACTTCCGGCCGTCGGCGCGCACCCGGGAGCGCACCAGCCAGCGGTGGTACTCCAGCGCGCAGTGCGAGGCCGGCCAGAGCGAGATCGCCGACTGGTAGGTCCGGACCTCCTCCTCGGTGGGGAAGCCCGCCCCGGGTGAGGCCCACGAGGTGAGGTGGGAGCCGAGGAAGCCGCTGTCCGGGTCGGCCAGGCGGCGCTCGGGCAGGCGGGGCACCTGCATCGCCAGCACGTGCCGCAGCGCGTCGACCCGGCGGACCCGGCGGATGGCCGCGAGCATCGTGGCGGGGTGGGGCGCCGAGACGGCGGCCACGGCGGACACCTCCCGCGGGTGCAGCACGGCGGCCGCCCAGGCGGCGTACCCTCCCCAGCCGTGCCCGACGAGCACGGCGCTCCGCTCGCCCAGCGCCTTGACGACACCGGTGACGTCCTGGGCGAGCGTGACGGGGTCGTAGCCCCGCGGGGTCTTGTCCGAGCCGCCGTAGCCCCGCAGGTCCATCGCGACGGCTCGGTAGCCCGCCTCCGCGAGCGCCGGGAGCTGGGCGCGCCAGGCCCACCAGAACTCGGGGAAGCCGTGCAGCAGCAGCACCAGCGGCGCGTCCGGCGGGGAACCGGTGGCCTCGGCGACGTGGAAGCGGGCGCCGTTGGCCGCGACGTAGCGGTGCGTCCAGGGGCCGGGAAGCTCCACGGCACGGGCGACGTCACCCGGTCGTGCCATGAGGGAGTCGTCCCGTCCGGGTCAGTGCCGCTGGAGGATGGTCTTCGTCTCCTTGGCCTGCTTCAGCGCACGCTCGGGGGCGCGCACCTTCTTGACCTTCCGGAAGCCGATGAACGCCAGCAGCCCGGCGAGCAGGACGTAGGCGCCGAAGACGATCAGGAAGCACCAGGCCAGGTGCAGGCCGGTCATGGAGAGGAAGTAGGCGAAGGCGACCGAGATCATGATGATCGCGAGGACGCCGAGGAAGCCTGCCACGGCGAACAGGCCGGCCCCGGTGCCGCCGTTCTTGACGCTGACCTTGAGCTCGGACTTCGCCAGCGCGATCTCGTTGTGGATCAGGCTGGAGATGTCCCGGGTCGCGTCCGCGACCAGGCGCCCGATCGTCGGGTCGTCCGGAGAGGGTGCGTCCGGGTGTGCCGGGGCGGGGCGGGCGGTGGGGGCATTGCTCGTCATCGGTGACTCCCTTCGGGTGCCGACACTACCGGGCCGGGTGGTCAGCCATCGCGGTGGAGACGGTTGCGTCGCCGCAGGATCACCGCCGCGGCCAGGCTGGCGACCAGCGAGCCGACGAGCACGGCGGTCTTCGCGGCCTCGGCCTCCGCGGCGTCGTACGACAGGTCCGCGACCAGCAGCGCGACCGTGAACCCGACGCCGGCGAGCACCGCGAGGCCGACCATGTCGCGCCAGGAGACCTCCTCGTTGAGCTCGGCCCGGGTGAACCGCGTGATGAGCCAGGCGCCGCCGAGCACGCCCACCGGCTTGCCGATCACGAGACCGGCCGCGACGCCGATCACCACCGGGTCGGTGAGCAGGTCGCCGCCGCCGCTGATCACCACCCCGGCCGACATCAGCGCGAAGAACGGCACCGCGACGCCCGCGGAGAACGGTGTCAGGGCGTACTCGAGCCGCTCGGCCGGCGACGCCTTCTCGCCCGGGTCGAGGCGCACCCGCGTGAGCAGCCCCATCGCGACACCGGCGATCGTGGCGTGGATCCCGCTCTCGTGCACGAACCACCAGATGGCGATCGACAGCGGGACGTACCAGAGCCAGGACTCGCCCCGGATGCGCTGCAGCAGGGCGAAGACGCCGAGCAGGCCGACCGCCACGAGCAGCGGGGTGAACGCCAGGTCGGAGGTGTAGAACACCGCGATGATCACGATGACCACGAGGTCGTCGACGATCGCGAGCGTGAGCAGGAACGCGCGCAGCTGGCTGGGCAGCGAGGACCCCACGACCGCGAGCACCGCCAGCGCGAAGGCGATGTCGGTGGCCGCCGGGATCGCCCAGCCGCGCAGGTCGCCGCTGTCGAGGTTCACGAGGGTGAAGACGAGGGCGGGCGTGACCACGCCGGCGACGGCTGCCACGATCGGCACCATCGCGTCGGCGGGACGGCGCAGCGAGCCGACCAGGAACTCGCGCTTGAGCTCGAGACCGGCGAGGTAGAAGAACAGCGTCAACGCGCCGTCCGCGGCCCAGTGCTCGACGTCGAGCGGCCCCAGCCGGAAGTGGCGCAGGTCCTGGTAGGCGTCCCCCCACGGCGAGTTGGCCCAGAGGACGGCGAGGACGGCGGCGACCAGGACCACGGAGCCGCCGACGGTCTCCTTGCGGAGCAGCCCTCCGACGAAGGTGCTCTCGCCGGTCGTCGGCGTGGGGAGCAGGAGACGGCGGCGCTGGGCGCTCATGGGGTCCTTCCGGGGACGACGACAACGACCGCCGACCAGACTTCCCGGCACACCTTGGGTGGAGCTCGGCTCAGTCTAGGGGCGGTCGTCGTACGCCGTCACGCGGCGGTGCTACTCGTCCCCGGACTTGTCGTCGAGGTTCGTCGAGATCAGGTCCATCACCGTGGAGTCGGCCAGCGTCGTGACGTCGCCTACCTCGCGGTGCTCGGCGACGTCCTTGAGCAGGCGGCGCATGATCTTGCCCGAGCGCGTCTTCGGCAGCTCGGGGACGATCATCACCTGGCGGGGCTTGGCGATGGCGCCGATCTCGTGCTGGACGTGGCGGCGCAGCTCCTCGACGATGTCGGCGCCGCCGTCGC
>CAVRMN010000034.1:0-98730 GCA_963721855.1 uncultured Actinomycetota bacterium
CGATGACCGCCGTCGCGTCCGTGTTCGGCGCCGACCGGGTCGGGGACCTCGCCGGCCTCACGGACGGCTTCTCCGCGGGCCTGGTCGGGGCCGCCGGCATCGCCGCCGTCGGCGCGGCCGTCGCCGCCACCTGGCTGCGCTCCACCAAGCCGGCGCCCGTCGACGCGACCTCGCCCGAGGCCACCGTCGTCGCCGGCTGACCACTCCGACCCACGGACCGCCGGCGGTCGCCGGCACACCAGCCGGCGCCCGCCGGCACATCACCACCCCACAGAAAGAGGTACCGCCATGTCCTTCATCGAGACCTACGACGTCGTCGGGATGACCTGCGACCACTGCGCGCGCGCCGTGACCAGCGAGGTCAGCACGGTCGAGGGCGTCACCGACGTCCAGGTCGACGTCGCCGCGGGCCGGGTCCGCGTCACGGCCGCCCGGGCCGTCCCGGTCGGCAAGCTGCGTTCGGCCGTCGAGGAAGCCGGCTACTCGCTCGCCCCCTGAGTCCCGTGCTCTCCGTCGCACCCACGACACTCCCTTTCCCCCTGCCGCCTCGGAGGAGGCCACCATGACCACCCTGCTGATCACCGACGCCGCGCTCCTCGACCTCGAGACCGGGACCGTCCACCCCGGTTCCTCGGTCCGCGTCGAGGGTGAGCGGGTCGTCGCCGTCGCCCACGGCCGGGCACTCGACGCGTCCCCCGGGGACCGGGTCGTCGATGCCCACGGGCGCATCTTGATGCCCGGCCTGATCGACGCCCACGTGCACGCGGCGCTCACCACCCTCGACCTGGCTGCCCTGGCGCAACGGCCGCAGTCGCGCATCGGCATCGAGGCCAAGGACGTCCTCGAAGGGATGCTGAGGCGCGGCTTCACCACCGTCCGCGACGCCGGCGGTCTCGATCGCGGGATGCAGGAGGCGCTCGACGCCGGCCTGGTCCGCGGGCCCCGGGTGTTCCGTTCCGGGCGCGTGCTCAGCCAGACCGGCGGACACGGCGACACCCACCCGCCGAGCAACGAGCCGCACCTGTGCGCCGGCGAGGTGGTCAGCACCCAGTTCGCGCACATCGCCGACGGGCCGGACGCCGTACGCCGTGCCGTCCGGGAGGAGCTCAAGGGCGGTGCCCACCAGGTCAAGGTGATGGCCGGCGGCGGCGTCGCCACCCCCACGGACCCGATCGACATGGTGCAGTACACCGTCGAGGAGATCCGTGCCGCCGTCCAGGAGGCGGCGTCGCGACGCACCTACGCGTTCGCCCACGCCTACGTGCCGGACGCCATCATCCAGGCCGTCGAGGCCGGCGTCCGCTCGATCGAGCACGGCAACCTGCTCGACGAGCACGCCGCCACGGTGATGGCCGAGCACGGCACCTTCCTGGTGCCCACCCTGGTCGTCTACGAGCAGATCGCCGAGCTCGGCCGCCAGTGGGGGTTTCCCGCCGCGAGCCTGGCGAAGCTGGATGACGTGCGGGCCGCCGGCCAGCGGGCCATCCGGCTCGCCCTGGCCGCCGGAGTGCGCGTCGGCTTCGGCACCGACCTGCTGGGCGAGACGCACGCCGCGCAGAGCCGAGAGCTGCTGCTGCGCGCCGAGGTGCAGAGCCCGATCGACGTGCTGCGCTCGGCCACCGTGGTCAATGCCGACCTGCTGAACCGTGCCGGCGAGCTCGGCGTGGTCGCGCCGGGTGCACGGGCGGATCTCCTCCTGGTCGACGGCGACCCGCTGGCAGACCTGTCCGTGCTGACCCGCCACGAGGAGGCGCTGCACCTCGTCGTGCGCAACGGCGAGGTCGTCGTGGGCGAGGCCGTGGCATGAGGCGGCTGGTCGACCTCAGCCACCCCATCGCCCCGGGCCAGGCCACCCACCCGGGCATGCCGGCACCACGGTGGCGGACCTTCCGCAGGCGCGAGGACTACCGCAGCTCCACCGGCACCGAGTTCCAGGTCGACGAGGTGGTGATGGTCGGCAACACCGGCACCTACCTCGACAGCCCGTTCCACCGGTTCCCCGACGGGACAGACCTCGCCGGCCTGCCGCTGGCCGCGGTGGCGGACCTGAGGGCCGTCGTCGTCGACGTGCGCGACCAGCGGGCCGTCGACGCCACCGCGCTGGCGGCGCAGCTCGGGGACGTCCCGCTGCTCGGCGTCGCCGTGCTGCTGCACACCGGCGGCGACGTGGCCTGGGGAACCCCCGAGTACGCCGTCCAGGCGCCTTTCCTGGCCGCGGACGGTGCCGACTGGCTCGCGGCGAGGCGTCCGGCCCTGGTCGGCATCGACGCCGTGAACGTCGACGACCTCGATGACCCGGCTCGACCTGCGCACACCACGCTGCTCGGCAGCGGGGTGCTGGTGCTCGAGCACCTCACCGGCCTCGCCGCGCTGCCCGACCAGGGCGCTCGGCTCCACGCCGCACCTCCGGCCTGGTGCCGGATCGGCACCTGGCCGGTCCGGGCGTACGCCGTACTCCCTGGTGACGCCCCGTGACCGGGCTCGTCGTCGACGTCGTCGGATGGATCGGAGCGGTCGCGCTGCTCACCGCCTATGCGCTCGTCTCGGGCGGGCGCGTCGGCGGCCGCGGGCCGGCCTTCCAGGCCCTGAACCTCGTGGGTGCGGTCGGCCTGCTCGTCAACGGCGTGTGGCACGGGGCGTGGCCGTCGGCCGCGCTCAACACCGTCTGGCTGGTCGTCGGCCTCGCCGCGCTCACCCGGCTCCGGGTCCAGCGACTGGACAGCGACAGGACAGCGCAGCCGACGAACCTCGACCGCACCACTCCTTCCACCGTCAGGAGAAGCCATGACCACCACAGCCGCCCCTGCGGCCGACGCCGCGACGGCCGCCACCGAGACGTGCACGCTCGACATCGGTGGCATGACCTGCGCGTCCTGCGTCGGCCGTGTCGAGAAGGCACTGCGCAAGCTCGACGGCGTCGCCGACGCCCGGGTCAACCTCGCCACCGAGGCCGCCTCGATCACCTATGCCCCCGAGCTCATCCGGCTCGACGACCTCACCGCGGCGGTCACCAAGGCCGGCTACACCGCGACCCCGCGCCGGGAGGCCAAGCAGGACGCCGTCGCAGCCACCGCAGCCGACGCGGGCGACACCGACGACCGGGATCGCGAGCTGTCCCGGATGAAGCGCAAGTGGCAGGTCGCTCTCGGCACCGGTCTCGGCCTCATGGGGCTGATGTACGTCCCGCTCTACATCGACACGATGGACTGGTTGATGCCGGCCATCTTCGTCGTCGCCACCGCGGTGCAGTGGTGGGCCGGGCGGAGCATCTACGCCTCGGCGTGGGCGGCCGCCAAGCACAAGGCGACCAACATGACCACCCTGGTCGCGCTGGGCACCGGGGTGGCCTGGGGCTACAGCACCTTCGTCACGCTGTGGCCCGGGGTCGCGGAGAGCTGGGGCCTGCCGCTGCACGTCTACTACGAGACGTCGCTGATCATCGTGGCGCTGGTGCTGGCCGGGAAGTGGATGGAGGGCCGGGCGAAGAAGCGCACCGCCGCCGCCGTCACCGCCCTGGTCGGCCTAGCCCCCAAGACCGCCCGCGTCGTCCGCGGCGACACCGAGGTCGACATCCCCGTCGAGGAGGTCGTCGTCGGCGACACCGTGCGCATCCGCCCCGGCGAGAAGATCCCCGTCGACGGTGTCGTCGTCACCGGCACCACCACCGTCGACGAGAGCATGCTCACCGGGGAGAGCATCCCGGTCGAGAAGACCGTCGGGGACGCCGTCATCGGCGCCACGCTCAACACCACCGGCTCGGTGCTGATCCGCACCACCGCCGTCGGCGACGACACCGCACTCGCCCAGATCATCCGGCTGGTCGAGGACGCCCAGGGCTCCAAGGTCCCGATGCAGCGCCTCGCCGACAAGGTGTCCTCGGTGTTCGTGCCCGCCGTGATCGTCGCCGCGGCCGCCACCTTCGTGCTGTGGGCGCTGTTCGGTCCCGAGACCGAGAACTTCACCATGGCGATCACCACCACCATCGCGGTGCTGATCATCGCCTGCCCCTGCGCGCTGGGGCTGGCCACGCCGACCGCCGTCATGGTCGGCACCGGCCGCGCCGCCGAGCTGGGCATCCTGATCTCCAACGGCGAGGCACTCGAGCAGGCCCGACGGCTCACCGCCGTGGTGCTCGACAAGACCGGCACCATCACCCAGGGCCGCCCCGCGCTGACCGCCGTCTCCACGGTCGACGGCTTCGACGAGAACGAGGTGCTCCGCCTCGTCGCCGCCGCGGAGACCGGCAGCGAGCACCCGGTCGCGCACGCCATCGTCACGCACGCCCGCGAGGCCGGGCTGGAGCTGCCCACCGTCGAGTCGTTCGACGCCGTCCCCGGGCACGGGCTCGACGCCCGCGTCGCCGGTCACCAGCTGCACATCGGCAACCAGAGGTTGATGGCACGCGAGGGCATCGACGTCACCGAGCTGACCTCGATCGCACAGACGGCCGCCGCCCGCGGCGAGACGCCGATGTACGTCGGCATCGACGGTCACCCCGCGGCGGTCCTCACCGTCGCGGACCCGGTGAAGCCCGAGTCGGCCGAAGCCATCGCCCAGCTCGAGGCCCTCGGCCTCGAGGTGTGGATGATCACCGGCGACAACGCTGCCACCGCGCAGGCCGTGGCCGCCCAGGTCGGCATCACCCACGTGATGGCCGAGGTGCTGCCCGCGGACAAGGCCGCCCAGGTCACCGCACTGCAGGAGCAGGGCCACGTGGTCGCGATGGCCGGCGACGGCATCAACGACAGCCCCGCCCTCGCCCAGGCCGACCTCGGCATCGCCATCGGCACCGGCGCCGACGTGGCCATCGCCGCGTCCGACGTCACCCTGATCGGCGGCGACCTGCGCGGCATCGTCTCCGCGATCGCGTTGTCCCGACGCACCGTCACCACCATGAAGCAGGGCCTGGCCTGGGCGTTCGGCTACAACGTCCTGCTCATCCCGGTCGCCGCGGGCGCCCTGTACGGCTGGGACGGCCTGCTGCTCGACCCGGTGCTGGCTTCGGCTGCCATGGCGATGAGCTCGGTCAGCGTGCTGTCCAACGCGCTGCGGCTGCGCCGGTTCCGCCGGCCGGGCTCGGTCGAGGAGATCCTGCACCCGCCGCTGCGCAGCCGGGTCGGCCAGTACGCCTACCTCACTGGTGTCGCGGTGGTCGCGCTCGCGATCGGCGGCGGCCTGACCGCCGTCAGCAGGATGGACTTCGCCTCGCGCGGCATGAACGGCACGCTCGCCTGGGCCCAGTCCACCGGTATGCCGATGCGTCCCGCGATGAGCGTGATGATGACCGCCGACGTACCTCCGGCCGAGGCGGCCGAGGCGGGGCTGGACGTCCAGCTGCACGTCCCCGACGACACCCGCGCGGGCGTGCCGACCCGGGTCACCGCCACCGTCGTGGACGCCGGGACCGGCGAGCCGGTCGAGGACCTGACCCGCAGCCACGAGGCGTGGATGCACTTCATCGCGACCCGCGAGGACCTGGGCACGTTCAGCCACGTGCACCCCGAGCCCACCGGGCGACCCGGGGAGCTGGCGGTGGAGGTGACCTTCCCGACCGCGGGCACCTACATCGTCAACACCGAGTTCCGTCAGCGCGGCCAGATGGGCGACGTGCACCAGCGTCAGCTCGTCACCGTCTCGGGCGACGCGCCGGCACCGACCGTGCTGCGTGCGAGCCCGCGCGTCACCGTGGTCGACGGGGTCGAGGTCGAGCTGGAGGGCGCGGCGCGCGTGGGGGAGACGAGCGACCTGCACTTCGCGTTCGCCGACGCCGCCACCGGACGTCCGATAGACGACTTGCAGCCGTTCCTCGCGGCGGCCGGCCATGTCGTGGTGATGCGCGGCGACGGCGCCACCTTCGCCCACGAGCACGCCGAGGTCGAGGACGACCAGGGCCGTCCGGTGTTCGCGATGCCCGGGCAGCAGTTCGGGCCCGAGCTGAAGGTGCACGCACGGTTCGACGCCCCCGGCGTCTACCAGCTCTGGGGCCAGTTCCGTCTCGCCGATGGTGACGTGCTGACGGTGCCCTTCACCGTCGAGGCGTCCTGACCCCAGAAATGCCGCCGGCCCGAGCCCAGACCCCGCTCGGGCCGGCGGCCTGTCCCCCCACCAGGAGAGATCGTGACCGAGACCGTCCAGCTCGACGCCTCCGCGCTGCTCCAGCGGCTCGGTGGCCGGCAAGGAGTGGTGGACGGGGCGCTCCCACCGTTGGTGTTCCTCGCCGTTCATGCGGGAGCCGGCTTGTGGTCGCGCGAGCAGACCACCCTGCGGCTGGCCGTGCTGGCGTCCCTGGCCGCCGCCCTCGCCCTGGTCGTCCTCCGGCTCCGACAGCACCGGCCGCTGAAGGCGGTGCTGCGCGGCCTGGCCGGGCTCGGCGTCGCGGTGGCGTTCGCCCTCTGGACCGGGGAGGCCCGCGACTACTTCCTGCCCGGCATCTGGGTCGACGGCGCCTACGCGGTCGGCCTCGCCGGGTCGGCCGCCGTCGGCCGGCCGCTGGTCGGTCTCGCCTACGCCGCGCTGCACCGGATGGGGCGGACCTGGCGCCAGCAGCCGGCCCTGCGGCGGGTCCTCACATTGGCGACGTGGGGCTGGGCCCTGGTCTACGCCACTCGCGCCGGCGTCCAGGCGTACCTGTACGCCGCCGACCAGCCGGAGCTGCTCGGGCTCGGCAAGCTGCTGCTCGGCTGGCCCCTGACCGTGGCCGCGGTGGTGCTCACGCTGGGGGCCGCGAGACGGGTCCGCACGGGTCATTGCCCGACCGCCGCGCCTCGGGCACGATGAAGCCGATGGGGGATGGGAGCGCCGTGAACGACGTCCGTTATCGGCTGCTTGGCCCGATGGAGATCTCCGTCGCAGGCACGCCGTCGAAGCTGCCGGGGGCCGCTGAGCGTGCACTGATGGTGCAGCTTCTCCTCTCCCCGGGACGGACGCTGCCCGCCACCCTGCTCGTCGACCGGCTCTGGTCGGAGTCGACGCTGCCCGTGGACCCGATGAACGCACTGCAGATCCGGGTCTCCAAGCTCAAGCGAGCACTCACGGCGATGGGGGTCGAGGACGTCGTCGCCCGCGAGGGTGTGGGCTACCGGGCCACCGTCCAGCCGACCCAGGTGGACGCGCTCGACTTCGAGGCCCGGCTCCGCGCGGCCCGGTCCGCGACTGCCTCGGCGGACGGTCACGACATCGCGCACCTCGCGGCGTACGACGCAGCGCTCGAGCTGTGGCGAGGGGAGCCCCTCGCCGACTTCAGCTCCGAGCAGTGGGCGACCGTCGAGGCGGCTCGGCTCAACGAGCTGCGGCTCGCCGCGCTCACCGAGCGCGCGCAGGTCGCGCTGGGCCTCGGCCGGCACCTGGAGGTCGCGGCCGACCTGGAGCCCCTGGTCGCACGCGACCCGACCCTGGAGTCGCTGGCCGGCCTGCTGATGGTGGCGCTCTACCGCGGCGGGCGACAGGCCGACGCCCTCGACGTCTTCGCACGCACCCGCGACGTGCTCGACGAGGCGCTCGGGCTGGAGCCGTCGGTGTCGCTGCGGTCCCTGCACGAGCGGGTGCTCCGCCAGGACGCCTCACTCGGCAGCCAGCCCGACCTCGCCGCCCCGGCGCCGGTCACGGCTCCCACCGGCCGGCGCCGCGACGAGACACCGGAGGCGCCCACCAACCTGCCTGCGGTGGTGCGGCCGCTGATCGGCCGCGATGCCCAGCTCGACTCCCTGACCGAGCTGCTCGCCGGTGTGCGCCTCCTGTCCCTGATCGGCCCGGGCGGTGCCGGGAAGACCTCGCTCGCGCTGGCCATGGTCGTGCGCACCCGGGAGACGTTCCCCGACGGGACCATCGGCGTGCGGCTGGCCTCCGTCGAACGTCCCGAGCAGGTGCCGCTCGCGGTCGCCGACGCCCTCGGCGTGCCGCTGGACGGCGCGGCCGTGGACCGCGACGTCCGGGAACGGCTGGTCTCCTACCTGGCGCGCCGCCGGATGCTGTTGCTGTTCGACAACTGTGAGCACGTCGTCGACGCCGCCGCCGGGCTGATCGACGAGATCCTCGGTCGCTGCCCCGCGGTCACCGTGCTGGCCACCAGCCGGGAGGCGCTGGCCGTCCCGGACGAGGTGCAGGTCGCCGTCGGCCCGCTCGAGACCGCGCCCGAGGGGACGCCGGCAGCGGAGGTGCTGCAGTACCCGGCGTCCCAGCTCGTCGTGGAACGGGCCCGCGCCGTACGGCCCGGCATGGTGCTCGACGAGGCAGCGCTGCACGCCGTCGCCCGGATCGCCCGTGCGCTCGACGGGATCCCGCTCGCGCTCGAGCTCGCCGCGGCTCGGGTGGCGTCGATGTCTCCGGTCGAGATCGCCGGACGGCTCGACCAGCGGTTCAGCCTGCTCACCTCCGGCGCGCGCACGGCGGAGGCGCGTCAGCAGACACTGCGCGCGACCGTCGACTGGAGCTACGCGCTGCTCGGCGAGGTGGAGCAGCGCGTGTTCGACCGGCTGTCGGTGTTCCACGGAGGCTGGACCCTCACCGCCGCGGAGGCCGTCGTCTCGGACGAGCGGATGTCGCCGGGTGCGGTGCTCGACACGATCGGCCGGCTCGTGGAGCGCTCCATGGTCGTCGTGGAGCCGGGCCCGACCACGCGCTACCGGATGCTGGAGACGTTGCGGGAGTACGCCGCCGGGCAGCTGGCCGCCAGCGGCGGGACCGCGACTCTGGCCCGGCGTCACGCCGACTACTTCCACGACCTCACCCTGCGGGCCGAGACCGAGCTGCGTGGTCACGGGCAGCGGGAGACGCTCCGGCGGCTGCGCGAGGAGCAGCCCAACATCCGGGCCGCGCTGGGCTGGCTCTCCGACGCAGCCGGCGACCGCGACGCCGCGTTGTCGATGGCCGGGTCGCTCGGGCTGTTCTGGCACCTCGGCCGGCACCTGGAGGGCCGCGAGGTTCTCGCCGGACTCCTGGCCGTCGAGGGCGGGGGAGCGGCGGCCCGGGCCCGGGCGCTGCAGGCGGTGTCGCTCGTCGAGCGGCCGCGAGCCTGCCTGGTGCACCCCCACCCTCGTTGTGCCGAGACCGCCCGGGAGAGCCTGGCGATCTTCGAGGACCTCGGCGACCCCTGGCGCGCCGCACTGTCGCGGGTGCTGCTCGCCGTCGAGGGCGTGACCGGCGCCGAGCGGGAGACCTCCGAGCGGCTGCTGCAGGAGGCCGAGGAGCAGTTCGCGCGCGACGGCGACGCGTGGGGCGCGGCCGTGATCGGGTTCGTGCGCATGGAGACAGCGTTGAAACGTGGAGACGAGGCGCTCGCCGTACCGACCGGCAGGGCGACCGCCGCGGCGTTCCGCGACCTCGACGACCCCTGGGGACTCTCGGCCATCCTCTACCACCTCGGCTGGGGACTGCGGCAGTTCGGACGCTACGAGGAGGGCTCCCGCGTGCTCGAGGAGGCCATCGACGTCGCGGCCAGTGCCGGCCTCTACAACACCGTGCAGTGGGCGCTCGCCGACCTCGGCGTCGCGCAGCTGCACCTCGGCAACACCGATGCGGCCCGGGACCTCTTCGTGCGGGCCGCGGCCGCGTCCGATGCGGTCGGCGACGGCGCGGGTGAGGTGCTGGCGGGCTACGGACACGGCCTGCTCGCCCGCGTTGACCAGGACTGGGACGAGGCGCGCCGCCGCTTCGAGACCGCGCTCACCGGCTTCGGCACGTTGGGCACGCCGGTGATGCAGGGCGCCGCGCTCGCCGGCCTGGCGCGCTGCGACGAGGCGGCAGGTGACCTGGACCTCGCCGAACAGCGGTTCACCCAGGTGCTGGACACCGCCCGGACCGTGGGCGAGCCCGGCCTTGTCGCCACCGCCCTGGAGGGGCTGGCCAGACTGGCAGCCGCTCGGGGGAGTCGGGACGACATGCAGCGGCTCCTGGCCGAGGCCGGCGGCGTGCGCAGCTCGGCCAGCCGGCCGGCGCCGCCGTACGAGCGCCATGACCTCGAGGCGATGGCGTTCTCGGGAAGCGCGAGGTCCTGACCGGGGATCAGAGGCTGCGCATCACCTGGGCTCCTGGCGCTGTTCGGCGTTGATGGTGTCGGCGATCAGGTGCACGAAGTCTCTCGTCGCGTCGAAGGGGGCCGCGTGACCGGCGCGAGCGATCTGCTGGGTTCTCGCGTTGGGGATGGCCGAGGCGAGCGATCGGGTCAGCCGGACGATGTTGGTCGGGCTGCGTTCGCCGTAGGTGCACACGACAGGGACCTCGATGGTCGCGAGGTCGGTGGGTGACGGGTAGTTGCCGATCGAGTTGCGGAAGTCCCACAGGGCGGCGCGCGCGTTCTCCCTACCGGCGACCCGCCATTCTTCAGGAAAGGCATCCCAGGCGGTTCCCCCGTCACGGTAGGAGTAGGCGGCGCGCAGGAGTCTTTCGGCGGCGGCGTCGTATCGGCCGCGTAAGGCCTGCCAGCCGATGGCGACCAGGGCCGGGACCTGTGAGCGGCTCGGAAGGTGACGACTCGCCCGCCAGGCCGCCTCATGAGCGATGACCGCCTGCACGAGGTCGGGACGACGTACCGCGAGGTCGACCGCGATCGTGGCCCCGGCGCTTGTCCCGACGATGACTGCTGGTGCGGCCCGCAGCTGTTCGAGAATTGCGGCGGCGTCTTCCGTGTGCGTGGCGATCGAGCGGACCGGTTCGCCGCCGCTGCGGGCGTAGCCGCGGCGGTCGTAGGTGATCACTCGGCCGATCCGGGCGAGCTGCTCGGTCACGGGACCCCAGGTTGAGGCTGTCGTGCCGGCTGGAGGAATCAGCAGGATCGGCACCCCGGCTCCCGCCTCCTCGTAGTAGAGGTCGGACCCGCCCGACCTCGCGAACCCCATCATCGGTCTCCTCCGATCGTTGTCTCGGCGACAAGCCGGACGAGTGGCTCCCGGGCGTCTGCCCGACCGCCGGTCTCAAGACCAGGGACCGAGCGCTCGAGGTCGTGGACTGCGCCGAGCACTCCGTGGGCGAACACGTCGACGTCCGGGCAGCCGTCCCGGTCGGCGGCTGCAGTGAGGTTGAGCTGGCCCGCGTACGACAGGGCGGCGACGACGAGGGTCAGGTTGCCCATGGGTGGCAGCAGGGGGAATACCTCCAGCAGCGGCGCACCGGCAAGATAGAGCGGCATTGGTGGACCGGGGACGTTGCTCACGACCAGGTTGACTGACCGCTGGCGAGGAAAGTGCCGGTACCAGAGTCGCTGGCCCGCGACGAATCTGAAGATGCCGCTGCCTGCCTCGGGGCGAGCGCTGTCCTTGCGCGCGCCTGTCTCTGCGGCGATCAGCTCGAGCCGGGCCACGGGATCAGGCTCGCCCACCGGCAGCGGCACCATCATCCACCCGGGTTTGTTGCCCTGCGCTTCCCCGGGCCGCTCCTCGTGGTGCGAGATCGTCACCATCGCGCGTTGGACGAGACCATCGACGTCCTCGCCGCGGCTCGCGAGCAGCTGGCGCAGGCCGCCGGCGACCGCGGCCAGCACCACGTCGTTCACCTTGGCGTGGTGGACGTGGGCGATTCGTTTGGTGAGATCGAGGCGGCCGCTGACGACTGCCAACCGGCGCTCGTCGCCGACCGGGCGGTTGAGGCTGGTCCGTGGGGCCGGCTTCTCGAGGAGCACCTCCCCCCACGCCGGCAGCGCGCTTCGCGCCAGGCTGATCGTCCTGCTCGGATGGAGGAGACCCGACCACCCGCGCGCCAGCTCCTGTCTGCGGCGTCGCACGTTGTCGCGCAGCAGCTCACCGGTGGACGGGGAGGGTTTCGGCGTCCAGGGCGGTGCGACCGCGTGTGGCGCGTCGGCGGTCTGGTCGAGCAGCGCCGCGAAGGCGGCCATCGCGGCGGGGCCATCGGCGAGGACGTGATGCAGCTTCAAGAACGCGCCGACTCGTCGGTCCGGCAGGCCGGGAAGCAGCCACAGCTCCCACAGTGGGCGAGCCGGATCGAAGGGTCGGCGGGCCAGCTGCTGGCACGTCTGCAGCAGCACCCCCTGGTCGGCCGGCGCGGCCAGGGGGTGCACGCGGACGTGCTCAGCGAGATCGAACGAAGGAGCGTCGACCCACAGCGGCCAGCCGAGCCCGAGGGGTGGCCGGTACAGCAGCTGCCTGAAGCGGGGCACCAAGTGCAGCCTCGGCTCGAGGTGTTGCCGGACGGCATCGACTCGGATGCCCCCGTCGTCATCGAGCAGGCTTGTGCCATCGAGGACGGCGAGTCCGCCGATGTCGGTGGACCAGCCGTAGTCATCCCACAACAGGAGGAACAGGTCCGACGCTGTCAGCCGTTCCAGGGGGCGGATCTCGGCCATGACGCCACGCTTTCCGTCGTCGCCTAGACAGCCGCCGCAGTCTCGAGGCCCTGGAGGAACGAGTACACAGCGATTCCTCCGGCGTGCTTGTCTGCGAGTTCCCTGAGTTCCTGGGAGACCTCGCCGAAGGCGGTCATGCGGTGGTCGAAGGCGTACTTCTCGAAGAGGACCGCCCGCGCATCCATGACGTTCGCGTTGTGCTCGACCAGACCGTGTCCGCTCAGGTACGCCTCGTGCACCTCGCACTCGGTTCCGTCCTCGTTGATGAACCAGTCGTAGCGAATCGTCTGCGTGTCTTTCTCTCGAGTGAGCCGGATGATCTCGGCCGCTTGGGCCTTGAACCCCTCAAGTTGACCTGGCCGGATCCTCAGGTGAGCGTGCACTTCCAGATGTCCCATGACTCCTCCCTTCACTGTTTGGACGCGGTCGTCCCGACCGCCGGTGGTCAGACCGTTGCCGCCCGTTCGAGTCCCTGCAGGAACGAGAAGACGGCTGGCGCTGCCCCCATCCGCTGGTTGACGAGCTCGAGGAAGTTCTGGGAGACCTCGCCGTAGAGGACCGACTGATGGTCATATGCGTAGTCGCGGAAGAGGATCGTGCGCGCTTCCATGATGTGCATGTTGTGTTCGAGCAGTCCTTGCTCGTCGGGGAACATCTCGTGGACCTCGCACGCTGTCCCGTCTTGGCTGAGGTACCAGTCGCATCGCTGGGTGTGCGTGTCCTGCTCACGGGTCAGCCGGACGATCTCGGCCGCTTGGGCCTTGAACCCTTCGAGCTGCCCTGGCCGGACCTTCATACGTGCGATCACTTCCAGGTGGTCCATGACTCACTCCTATGGATGGTTCGGCGCCGTCCGCCCGAGCGGCCAGCGGTCAGACGGTCTTCGGAACGTGCCCCCTGTAGATCACCCGCATGACCTTGTGACCAAGATCAGCGGTCGGTTCGAACATGAGCGGACAGCCGCCGTCGATCACCGTGATGCCGTGCTGCCGGCCATAGGCGGTGGCGGCGGCGCTGACACTGCCGGTGCCGGGACCGCGGTGCATCCATACGTGCTTGATGCCCAGCTCGTCGCACTCCCTCATGGTGTCTTCGGCCCGGTGCGGCGCGGTGCCGATCACCACCCCGTCGACGCCTCCGGGGATGCTCTCGAGGTCGTGGTAGCTGCGCGCACCCTCGACCTCGTCGGCGTTGGGGTTGACCGCGAACACCTCGTACCCGCGATCCCGCAGGCGCTTGAAGACCGTGTTGGCTCCGTGATCCTTGGCCTTTCTCGAGACGCCTGTCACGGCAATCCGCTTGCAGGCCAAGAAATCGGAAGCTGCTTCCTGCATTGTCAGCATCTTCACCATCGCCTTTCTTCTGCCCTCGTACGACCGCAGGCAGTGGCGGTGTACGACCGTTGTCATCTGGTTCTGAGTCGTGTCCGGCTTGGAATGGGGCTAGCGGCGCCCGTGGCGGATTGCGCGCGCGAGGACCCAGGCCCCGATCAACCCTGCGCTCCCTCCGATGATCAAGAGGCCTCCGGCCAGCCACGGTAAGGCGGGAAGTTCCGCGCCGGCGTCGCCTCGAACGTCGACACTGGCCATGGCGTCCGCGTTCATGAACACGATGCTCCAGTCGCCCGATCGCGGCGCCCACGCCAGCGTCTGCATGCCGGCGCCCTGTGTCGATGCCGCCCAGATCGACTCACGGGACGGTGGTCCTGACGGCGGGCCACCCGGATGAGTCGTATCGGAGCGGACCTCGAAGCTGTCGATCGTCGCGTAACCGGCCCCCCGCAGATACCGGAGGACTTCATCCTTGCGCGCGATCCCGACAAACAGCGGCTGATCGGCTTGCGACGTGGCGCGGACGCGGGCATCTCCAAGCACCGACGGCCCGTACAGCCAATGGGGGCCATCCCCCTGCAGGTCCCCCACAACGGCATACTGCTCGGTCTGCAGCTCCGTGGTCCCGAAGGTCACCAAGCCATCGCTGTCACGGTCCAGGCGGTCTTTCCCCAACGCCCACGCACCACCGGCAAGGAAGACCAGCGCGATGACACAGAGAATGCTTCCCGAGACCAGCGACGCGACCCGAGGCCCTCGGGTTCCGCGAGCGCTCGACTTGATCCCTCGGCGCGGTTCGGACTCTCTGTCCTGCCGACCCGGCGCTGCATCTCGACGGCCCGAGCCATCGGGGGTCGTCGTCTGGCTCATGGCCAAACCCCTTCTTGGCTTCCGACCCATAAATCGTGGTCCTTTGGCCCTGCTCCTGACAGGGCCAAAGGCCCCCCGGCGGGGGGCACTACGTCACCCGTCTCAGGGACAAAGGTCACTCGTCACAGCGCAATTGATCGACGTATTCCAGGGCAGATGGCTCGTTGTGGGCGGCATCACGCGGTGCCGTCAGCCACGCTCGCACTCCCGCACGCCGACCGGTTGGCCAGCCAGTCACGGCTCAAGACGGCCATTGACGCCGGACGACCCGGCGGATGCACTTGTCGCATGGATACCGCCGAGGAGATGCGGCACGTCGCGGCGCTGGTCGAGCGACTGACCAAGAAGTTCCCCGAGTTCGCGCCGAACACGATCGAGGAAGCAGTCCACAGCGCCCACCGTCAGCTCGGCGACGCCCCGATCCGCGACTACGTGCCGGTGCTGGTGGAGCGCGAGGTGGTCGACTCGCTGAAGGCGCGCGCCCGTGCCGGTGACGGAGGCGCCGTCGAGCTCGGGCAGTGAGCGTTCGTCGCGAGGACTTCACCGGACACCACTACGGGTGACATGTCCGGTTCACCGCCCTGATCGACCGTGAGGGCATGCGCGTTGCCATCGTCACCGAGTCGTTCTTCCCGCAGGTCAACGGCGTCACCAACACGGTGCGCCATACCGTCGACAGGCTCCTGGAGACCGGGCACGAGGCCCTGGTGATCGCGCCGGGGCCCGGTCTGTCCAGCTATCGCACCGCCGGTGTGGTCCGGGTCCGCTCGATGGGGCTGCCCGGCTACCGGTCGTTCTCGCTGGGGCTGCCCGACGCGGCCGTCGAGCGCGCGCTGGCCGACTTCCGGCCCGACGTCGTGCACCTGGCCTCCCCGATCGCGCTCGGCGCGGTGGGGCTGCGTGCCGCGCGCCGGCTGGGCGTCCCGACGGTGGCGGTCTACCAGACCGACGTCGGCAGGTTCGCGCGACAGTACGGCGTCCCGGGGGAGGCCGTGGTGGCCCGATGGGTCGGGCGGATCCACCGACGGGCGACCAGGACGCTGGTCCCGTCGAGGTCGTCGTACGCCGACCTGGCGGCTCTCGGCGTCACCGACCTTCACGTGTGGGGCAGGGGTGTCTCACTGGACCTGTTCGACCCGGAGAACCGCAGCGAGGAGCTGCACCGGCACTGGACCCGGCGGGACCCCGACGCCCTGGTGGTCGGCTACGTCGGCAGGCTGGCCCCCGAGAAGCAGGTGCGCCGGCTCGAGGAGGTCGCCTGCGTGCCGGGCACGCGGCTGGTGGTGGTCGGCGACGGCCCGTCCCGGAGCTGGCTGGAGCGCCGGCTGCCCGCGGCGAAGTTCACCGGCATGCTGCGTGGCCAGGACCTGGCGCGGGCGTTCGCGTCGCTGGACGTCTTCGTCCACACGGGGGAGTCCGAGACGTTCTGCCAGACCGTCCAGGAAGCACAGGCCAGCGGAGTCCCGGTGGTCGCCCCGGCCGCCGGAGGACCCCTCGACCTGGTCGAGCCGGGCCGCACCGGACTGCTGTACGACCCGACCGAGAAGAGCTCGCTGCGTCGCGCGGTCGCCACCCTGGTCGGTGACCCGTTGCTGCGGCGGACGCTCGCGGACCAGGCCCTGGAACGGGTGCGTGACCGCAGCTGGGCCGCGGTGGTCGACGAGCTGGTCGGCGTGCACTACACCGGTGTGCTCGGCGGCGTGGCCGGCGACGACGTCGCGGCCTGATGTCGAAAGACCGTCTCGGTGAACGGCCTGTACACCAGAGCGTCATCGGACATCTGCCTGCAGACACCGGTTCTTTCAAACGGGGCTGGTGCGCTGAGGTCATGAACCTGCGCATCAGCGTCATCGGCACCGGATACCTCGGCACGACCCACGCCGCCTGCCTCGCGGAGCTCGGCTTCGACGTTCTCGCCGTGGACCGGGACCCCGCCAAGATCGCCTCGCTGTCTCGAGGAGTCGTCCCGTTCGCCGAGCCTGGACTGCAGGACCTCGTCGCCCGGCACACGGCCAGTGGCCGTCTCCGCTTCACCACCGACCTGCGGCGGGCCGCCCGCTTCGCCGACGTGCACTTCATCTGCGTGGGGACCCCGCAGTCCAGGACCGGCCTGGAAGCCGACGTCAGCGCCGTGCACGCGGTCGCGCGCGGGCTCGCCGCCGACGCCACCCGGGACTGCCTGATCGTCGGCAAGTCCACCGTGCCGGTCGGGACCGCCGCTCGCCTCGCCGAGGACGTCGCTGCGTGCCTCGCCCCGGGGCTGACGGCCGCCGTCGCCTGGAACCCGGAGTTCCTCCGTGAGGGCCACGGGGTCGAGGACACGCTGCGCCCGGACCGGCTCGTCTTCGGCGTCTCGACGCCGGACGCCGAGCTGACCCTGCGCCGGGTCTACGAGCAGCCGATCGCCGCGGGCGTCCCGGTCCACGTCACCGACACCGGTACCGCCGAGCTGGCGAAGGTGGCCGCGAACGCGTTCCTGGCCACGAAGATCTCGTTCATCAACGCGATGGCGGAGGTCAGTGACCTGGCCGGCACCGACGTGGTCGCGCTGGCGGACATCCTCGGCGACGACCCCCGCATCGGGCGGCGTTTCCTGGACGCCGGGATCGGCTTCGGCGGAGGCTGCCTGCCCAAGGACATCCGCGCGTTCTCCGCCCGCGCGGTCGAGCTCGGCGCCCGGTCGGTGGCGGGGCTGTTGCTGGAGGTCGACGACATCAACCGCCGCGCCCGCGAGCGGACCGTCGACCTGGCCCGCCGCATGTGCGGCGCCCGGCTGTGGGGTCGCCGGGTCGCGGTCCTGGGTGCCGCGTTCAAGCCCTTCTCCGACGACGTCCGCGACTCCCCGGCGCTGGACGTCGCCCACCAGCTGCACGCCGAGGGCGCGGCGGTGTGCGTCTACGACCCGGAGGCCAACGACAACGCGCGTGCGGTCTTCCCCTCGCTGCGGTACGCCGCCAGCGCCGAGGAAGCCCTTGCCAAGGCCGACCTGGTGCTCCTGCTCACCGACTGGCCGGAGTTCACCGAGCTGGATCCACGCCGGGCGGCCGCGCTGGTGCGGCGGCGCTGCATCATCGACGGCCGGAACCGGCTCGACCAGGACCGGTGGCGGATGGCGGGATGGACCATCCAGGGTGTCGGTCGCGGCTCACTGCCGGCCGACCACGTCGACGCCTTGGTGGCGGCGGCTCCGCGAAGGGACCGGAGCCACAGCCTGCTCGAGAGGGCGTGATGGCCGGCGGCGGTTCGAGGCGTCTCCTCGCTCGCCGGCTGGTCCTCACGGGCGGCGGCGTCATCCTCGGCGTCGGCCTCTCCTCCGGCGCCGCGGCCCAGGTGGTCAGGGTCCAGGCCCGCATCACGAGGAGAGCGATCGGGAAGCCGCTGGGCGAGGACGCGCACATGGCGGACCGTGTCTACAAGAAGAAGTACGGCGCCCCGATCGACCTGTTGCTCCTGGGTGACTCGATCGCTGCGGGTCTCGGGGCCGAGAAGACCGAAGCACACCCTGGGTGCCCAGCTGGCGAGGAGGACGGCGCGTGACACCCGCCGCGCGGTGCGCCTGCACACGGCGGCGTACGTCGGCTCGGAGACCTCGATGCTGCGCGCCCAGCTCGCCGCACTGCCCGCCCGGCTACCGCGCGGACGTCGCGGTCATCGTCGTCGGCGGCAACGACGTCACGCACCGCGTGAAGACCTCCGAGTCGGTCCGGCACCTCCGGGAGGCCGTCACCTCGCTGCAGGGCCTCGGGACCGCGGTGGTGGTGGGCACCTGCCCGGACCTCGGTGCCCTCACCGCTGTGCCGCAACCGCTCAGGACGTTGGCCCGGGTGGCGTCCCGCCAGCTCGCCACGGCGCAACGCGAGCTGGTCCTCGAGCTCGGGGGACGGGTGGTCTCGCTCTCCCACGTGGTCGGTCCGTTCTTCGTCACCCAGCCCGAGGAGATGTTCGCGGTCGACCGGTTCCACCCGTCGAGCGCCGGCTACAAGCGCACCGCGAGGGCGATGCTGCCCAGCGTGCTGGCAGCCCTCGGCTACGACGCCGCGTTGCCGACGGGGCACTACGGCCCGGCCATCATGGACAGCTGAGTTCGGGCACAGTCAGGACGACGGGTGCTCGAATGGTCGGCTGAGAGCCCCACGGGTGCGCAACGCACACTCGGGTGAGCGGATCGTCGAGGAGGCGGACGGTGCACCACCGGGTCGCTGACCTATGCGAAGGAGAGTAGTCCCAACGGCGGTGTCGACACACTGGCTGCTTCGGCGGCCCGGCACCGCAGGCCACCTGTAACAGCGGGCGGCGGACGAGACCTTCGACCGGCACTGACATCTACCCATGCGCCTGGTCGAGGGCGCATGCGGCTTCCTGGCCGGGCGGACAGGAGCATTCCGTGGAGGCCTCCTCTCGACCGGCGTCATCTTCCTCGCCGAGCTCGGCGACAAGTCTCAGCTGATGGCGATGACGTTCGCCACCCGATACCGGGCGCGGACCGTGGTCCTCGGCATCACGATCGCCACCGATCGTGCACATGTTCTCGGTCCTCCTCGGCGCCGCGGTCGGGACCGCGCTACCCACCGCTGCCATCTCCGTTGCGGCGGGCCTGGCGTTCCTGGGGTTCGCGGCGTGGACACTGCGCGGTGACGAACTCACCGAGGAGGAGCGGTCCAAGGCACAGAAGGCCGCCGGCTCCGCGCTGTTCGCGGTCGGGCTCGCGTTCTTCCTGGCTGAGCTCGGCGACAAGACGATGCTGGCCACGGTCACCTTGGCCACCGACCACGGACTGGGCATCGGTGGCGTCGGTCTTGCGTCCCTGACCGGTCGCGAAGACCCGGGTCCGCGCCGACAGCTTCGGTGGCACATCGACGACTTCCTCAGCCGCGGCAAGGAGCCTCATCGCCACGTGGTGGCCGATCCCGCTGCAGCCCTCGATCGCCCAGATGCGGTCGGGGAACTGGCTGACATAGCGCCTCATCGCGGGCGAACCCGGCCACGTCGGTGCCGAACCGGCCAGCACCGACGATGGTCTCGTCGGCGGTCATCACTTCGATCGTGACCGACCGCTTGTGCGGGTCCATCCCAATCACCACGCGCCTCTTCGCGTCGTTCATCTGCTTCTCCGATGCTCGATCCAGTACTGGTTGTCGAGCCGGGAGGGCAACGCTACCTAGAGCGGAGCTAACCCTTGGCCAGTGCTCTTGAGCCTCTCCTGGCCCTGGCGACGCCCGGGCTACGCAGGCCAATTGAGAGCCACACGACGAGCGTGGGCAGCCGATGTGAGAGCGACAGCCCGGGCGCCTGGAGCCTTGCCAGACGTCGGTCCTGGGTCAATGGAACAAGTAGCCGATGAGCGAGCGCTCGGCGAGCCGACGTGGCAACGGATAACGAGACGCCTAAGGCTTACCACGTCTCGTCCGCAGAGGGGGATGTGGCTGGTTTGCGCGCATGCCTTCATGGGGCTGGAGGACCGAGGGAGTCTGGCTCATGTGGACCGTTGGGGAGATTGACGCACGGCCGGCGCGGGGAGCCGGCGACCTGGTGACCGCACAGGCGACCGGGGTGCTGGTGCTTGCGTTGCGGGTTGCGCCGGACGTCGCCCGCCGCGCCCTGGCCGCGGCGGCGTGCCGACACGGGGCGGCGGACGAGGCTCTGGCCACGGCAGTGGTGGCCGTGGCTGGCGGGGTGGGCGGCGGCGACCCATGGTTGCGTCGAGTGGCGGCTGTGGAGTGGGGCGACCTGCTGGATTGACGCGGACCGGCCACGGGGCATGCGCGAGTCGGGCTACGCCATTTGGCGGAGGAAGCCACGACAATCGAGGCCTAGCATGAGCGGGCGTGAGGTCCCGCCTGGTAGCCGCTGCGTCAGGCGGGACCCCTGCATGCCTGACGATGGTTCAGCTCCTATGACGACGATTGGCCCGTCGCGGACCTGCCCCGATTTGTCGCTCACGGGTCTGCTCTGGGCTTACCAGACACGACCCCCCGCCAGTTGTGGCCGCGGGACCTTCGGCCCTGCGGCGAGGTCTTGCGACGGGCTTAGCGTCGAAGTATGACGACCCTGCAAGGGAGAAGATTTGCGCTGTCTGTTGCCGCAGCGTCGATGCTCGGATTCGCCTCTCTGGGGCTGCTCACCTCGCCGGTAGCGGGTGCGGCAGCCCCGAGTTGTGGCGGTCGGACCGCGAGCATCGTCGGGACCTCCGGACCCAACGAGATCGACGGCACCTCCGGCGCTGATGTGATCGTGGGCTTGGGCGGAAACGACGACATCGAGGGTCATGGCGGCAACGACGTGATCTGCGGCAACCGTGGCAACGACGAACTTGAAGGCGACCGCGGCAACGACCGGCTCTACGGCGGACTGGGCTACGACGAGGCCGAGGGTGGCCCCGGCAGCGACACCTGCCGCGCGGAGGAGACCGAAAGCTGCTGAGCGTGGTGGGAGCGGCACTGATGTTCCGACCTGCCCGTGGCGTGGGGTTGGCCAGGCGCCAAGTCGCGGTGCTGTCGTGATCCGCGCCGTCATTCCGACGGCACTCGCCATGATCGGCGGCTAGTCGATCGCCTCACCGGCGAGAGCCTTCGCGGCCAACCTCTCCTCCTCGCTGACCTCCCAGACCTCGTAGGCGGCGTGAAGGGCCAGCGCGATGATGCCGCACCCGAGGATCAGGTCAGGCCAGCCCGAGCCGGACCAGAGGGTCACCACGGCCATGACGATGATGGCGACGTTGACCAGGACGTCGTTGCGGGCAGACAAGAACGCTGCCCTGCTCAGCGAGCCGCCCCGGTGCCGTACCCCGGCGAGCAGCCAGGCGCTGGTCCCGTTGACCGCGATGGCGCCGAGCGAGGCCAGCACCACCGGCACGACGGCGGGCGCGAGGGGCTCGGAGAATCGTTGAACCGCCTCCCAGCCCGCGACGGCCGCGGGGCCCAGGATGATCAAGGCCATGGCCTTCCCCAACGCGGCCCGCCGCGCCAACGGCCAGCCCAACGCGGTGAAGATCAGCAGGTTGATGGCTGTGTCTTCGAGGAAGTCGACGCTGTCCGCCAGGAGCGAGACCGAACCGGCCGCGAGCGCGACCGCGAACTCCACGAAGAAGTACGACAGATTGAGGATCGCGACCGTCAGGACAACCCGGCGCAGCCGACCAGCGTCGAGTTGCTCCGCGTGCGGCTGTACCGGCCCAGGCCGGTCCTCTCCGTGCATCGTGGCGAATCTACCCGGGTGCGCAGGTTCGCCCGCACTAGGATCGCCATCATCCGGACAGTCCTCGTCAGCCGCGATCCGGGCGGGTAACGGGAGACACGATTTGAGTCGCTGCTCGTCATCTGTTGCCCCGCTGCCACCGCCACCTCTGGTTGAGAAGACCGACGGGCGAGAGCCCCGACGCGCTACCCACGAAGCTGCCAAGTAACCCGCGACCCGTCCGTCGCGCTGGTGAGACGCGGGTGGCAGATCATCCGGGCACCGCTGTCCGGACACGGGGCGTCGAACTCAGGGACTGCTGAGCAAAGCGAGCCGGCGCCCACCACGACCGATGGCTCCGGCGCTCGCTTCGACGCAAGAGCGTACCGGCGAGCCGGGCCGGCTCGTTGGTGATGATGCCGTCGACGCCGAGCTCGAGGGCGCGGCGCATCGCGGAGGCCCGGTTCACCGTCCAGGCGAGGCACCCCATCCCCTGCCGGTGCACCTCGTCCACGTACGACCTGTCGACGGACCAGTGGTGCGGGTTCACCTGGTCGGCCCACGTGCCGAGAGCAGGCAGGTTGGCCCGTGCGGGGGCGCCGAGGAGCCCCACGGGAACCTCGGGCGCCCGGGTCTTGTGGGCCTTCATGGCCGAGAAGTCGAAGGACTCGACGACGAGCCGTCGCTCGGCGAGCGCCTGGCCGAGGAAGTCCGGCACGCCCCGGAGCGTGCTCACGACATCGGTGACGATGCCGGGGTAGAGCGCCGGGGCCTTCAGCTCCAGCAGCAACCCGGTGCTGCTGCTCTCGACCAGGCCGATCGCCTGCTCCAGCGTCGGGATCCGCTCCCCGGCGAAGAACGGCCCCTTCCAGGCGCCCGCGTCGAGACGGAGCAGCTCGTCGTAGTCGAAGTCCGCCACGTTCCACGGCGCCCGACGCGGGAACTGCGCCTTGGCGTCGGTCGTCCGGGTCAGAGTGGTGTCGTGCATGAGCACCAGGGCGCCGTCCCGGGAGCGCTGGACGTCGAGCTCGATGCTGTCGACGTCGAGCCTCAGCGCGCCGCTGATCGCGGCCAGCGTGTTCTCGGGATGTTCCCCGCTCGCGCCGCGGTGTGCGACGTTGAGGACGCCTCGGTCGTCGTCCCGGGACAGCGGAGGGGGCGGTCCGTGCAGCGTCTGTCGCATGGCTCGGTCCCCTCAGTGGTCGCTCGCCCGCAGGAACGCCTCGAGTCCCGCCAGGTCGTCGGTGTTGATGTGGTCGACGTCGGCGTGCAGCAGCTCGCGCCACAGCGCCTCGCGGTTCGGTGCGGCGGCGTCGGGGGTCGCCCAGAACCGGAGCCGGTAGCCGGCCGCGTGCGCCTTGTCGGCGATCCGGTGCAGCTCGTCGTGCTCGGCCGCGGGCATGGGGCCGACGCCCTGCCAGGTGAACTGCTTGGTCCAGTTGTCGCTGAGCAGTGGCATGTCGCTGGCAGGCAGGCCGGAGTCGAGGTCGCTCATCCGGCCGTCGTACCCGGCGTAGCGGACGTCCTGGGACTGCATGAAGGGCAGGTCGCGGTTGCCGCTGATGACCGCGGTGACGGCGTCCTGGTCGATGTCGCCACCGGAGTAGGAGCTCATGATGCGCTGGTGCTCGCGCAGCTCGGCGTCGACGGCCCGGTACGTCGGGTTCGCGTCGCTCTTGACGTCGATCAGCAGCTGGAAGACGCCGTCGTAGCCGCTGTAGACCGTGCCACCGTGTCGCGCGGCCTGCTGCTCGAGGGGGTCGAGGTACAGCGACTCGAGTGTGCGGCCCGGCTGCACGCTGTCGCGGTCATGGGCGACGAGGAGCTCGCCGTCGACCAGCCACACGTCGGCTTCGACGCTGGTGAACCCGTGGTCCAGCGCGTCGTAGAGGGGCCGGGTGTGTTCGTAGTCGTTGTGCGCATGCGCCCGTTCGAGCGGCTCGGTGGACGCCGAGCCGCCCGGGTCGTCATACGAGCGGGGCAGCTCCATGTTGCGGGCCGCCATCAGCTCGCGGAGCCGGTCCGGGTAGTCGGTGATCAGGCCGTCCACGCCGGCGTCCATCAGCGCGGCCATGGTGGGCCGTGTCGTCGACGGTCCACGGGATGACCTTGATCCCGGCCCGGTGCGCGTCCTTGACCATCGCGCGGGTCACGTAGGGCCGGTAGTCGGGGTCGGTGACCTTGCCGTTTTGCGGGAACCCGTGCACCGGGGAGAACGCCGAGGCGCCGAACGAGTCGATGGCCGCGATCGGGTCGTCGTCGAAGTCGTCGATGTCGAGGCCGCCCAGCCAGGGGGAGGCGCCGGGCTGGTCGACCTGGAGGAAGTCGTAGTTGGTCAGCGCGACCAGCGGCAGCCGGGGCTCGACCTCGTGCATCCGCATGAGCGACCCCCAGTCGAAGCTCTGGACGGTGACCTGGCGGAGCATGCCCGCGTCGCGGACGTCGCCGGCGACGACCTGCACGAACTGTTCGCGCGGCGCAGTCTCGCTCGGTGCTCCGGCCTCGACCTTGGTCTCCACGTTGAGCTTCACCTTGTCGGCGTTGTACCGCTTGACGAGGTCGAACACCTGGGGCAGCGTCGGCATCCGCTCGCCCGGGGAGAGCTCCTGGTCGGGGAAGGCCGACTGCCGCTGGCTGCCGCAGTCGAGGGTCTTGACCTGGGCGAGGGTGAGCGTGTTGACGTAGTCGCCGACGTAGGGGTACTCCGGGTCACCGGCGGTGGCCGGGGCGGTGTCGAGGCACTTGCTGCTGTTGACCTTGCGGTCATGCGTGACGACGGCGACGCCGTCCTGGGTGATCTGGGTGTCGAGCTCGAGGGTGCTGACGCCGAGCTCCAACGCCTTCGCGAACGCCGGCAGGGTGCTCTCGACGGTGAGGCCGATCCCGCCGCGGTGGGCCTGCAGGTCGAAGTCGTCCTGCGTCGCGGCCTCCGCGCTGGACGATCCCGGACAGGGGAGACAGGACGGAGGCGAGGACCGCGCCGAGGGTCAGGCCAAAGCGGGCAGATCGTCGATCTGCGAATAAGAGAGACATGAGCGACATCTGACCGGCAGCAACGCAACGGCCCGTGGCGGGCAGGCAAGCAGACGATGACGCTAAGGGCAACGATCCCGATGAGGTGGAGTCTCCGCTGACCGGCCGAGGACGACGCCGATTGGCCTTGCCGACTAGGACATGTATCGGTAGCCCATGCCGGGTTCGGTGATGAAGTACCGGGGCCGGGACGGGTCGGGCTCGAGCTTGCGTCGCAGGTTGGCCATGTAGACCCGAAGGTAGTTCGTCTCGGCGTTGTACGCCGGTCCCCAGACCTCGTGGAGCAGCTGTCGCTGCGAGACGAGACGTCCGGGCCGGGTCACCAGCGCCTGGAGCAGTCCCCACTCGGTGGGGGTGAGGCGCACCTCGACGGAGTCGCGCCACACCTGCTTCGCGGCGAGGTCGATGCGGAAGGCCGCGGTCTGGACGATCTCTTCGGGCTGCTCGGAGGCGGAGCGCCGGACCGCGGCACGGACCCGGGCGAGCAGCTCGTCCATGCCGAAGGGTTTGGTGACGTAGTCGTCGGCGCCGACGTCGAGGGCCTCCACCTTGTCGTCGGAGCCGACGCGGGCCGACAGCACGATGACGGGCACCTGGCTCGAGGCTGCGCAGGTGACGCAGGACCTCGACGCCGGAGATGTCTGGGAGGCCGAGGTCGAGGATGACCAGGTCGGGCGGTTCGCTCCGGTCGGCGGCGAGCGCGCTGCGACCGTCGGTCGCGGTGCACGGGTCGTAGCCGTGCGCGCGCAGGCTGATGGTCAGGGTGCGCAGGATGGCGGGGTCGTCGTCGACGACCAGCACTCTGGTCATGACGGTCCTCCGCTGACTGCGGTGTCGAGGTCTTCCGTCTGGTCGGGTTCCCGCGCGATCGGGGTTTCCGGTCCGGCGGCCAGGTCCACGACCATGGTGAGTCCGCCGCCGGGTGTGTCGTGTGCGGTGAGCGCTCCGCCGAGCGCTCGCGCGAGTCCCGCGGCGACGGCGAGCCCGAGCCCGACTCCGTCGCCGGCCGGTGCGTCACCGAGCCGTTGGAACGGCTGGAAGAGCTGGGGCTTGGACGAGTCGGGGACCCCGGGGCCGTGGTCGACGACGCGCAGGCGGACCCGGGTGCCGGCGACCTCGGCGCTCACCTGGACCCGGGTGTGGGCCGGTGAGTACCGCAGGGCGTTCTCGACCAGGTTCGCGGCGACACGCTCGAGCAGTCCGGAGTCGACTCGGACCGGTGGCAGGTCGGGGGCGATGTCGAGGTCGACGCGTTCGGTGGCCGGGAGGGTCCTCAGCGCGCGGCTGACCACGTCGTCGAGTCCGACGTCCTGGGTGACCAGGTGCACGGCCCCGGTCTGCAGGCGGCTCAGGTCGAGGAGGTTCGCGATGATGGTGCTGAGCTTGTCGGTGGAGTCCTCGATGGCGGCCAGCAGCTCCCTCTGGTCCTCGGCGCTCCAGCTCACTCCCGCGGTGCGCAGGGTGGACACGGCGGCCTTGATGCCGGCGAGGGGGGTGCGCAGGTCGTGCGAGACGGCCGCGAGGAGTGCGGTGCGCATCCGGTTGCCCTCGGCGAGCCGTTGCGCCGCGGCGGTCTGGGCGGCCAGCCGTTCCCGGTCGGCGACCACCGCGAGGTGAGTGGCGAAGGCGTTGAGGACGCGCATGTCCTGCGCGGGCAGCGCCCGGCCTCTCAGTACGAGTCGCGTCGACGCGGAGGCTTCAGCCGTGGCGTCAGCCTCCTCGGGTGAGTGCGGTGGTTGCGGTCCGCTGCTGGCGAGCACCTGCCATCGTTCGGGCCCGCCCGCGTCGGGTCGGTGGAGCAGTGCCGCAGAGCTCACCGCGAACGTGTCGCAGACCAGTCCGAGCAGCGCCGCGATGTCGTGGTCGCCGCGGAGCAGGGTCTGGTTGAGCATGCTCAAGGTGTCGGCCTCGCGTCGCGCTCGGCTGGCCTGTTGGCTGCGGCGGGCCGCCAGACCGACCACAGAGGCGACGAGGACCGCCACGAGCAGGAACAGCAGCAGGGTGAGGACGTCCTCGGCGTTGGCGATGGTGAGGGTGTGCAGCGGTGGGGTGAAGTAGTAGTTGAGCAGCAGACCGCTCAGCAGTCCGGCGGTCAAGGCGGGCCAGAGGCCGCCGACGAGCGCGCAGACCACCGTCACGGCGATGAACGCCAGGCCCTCGGACGCCGGGGCGGGTGAGCCGCCGAGCGGCCGCATCACGGCGGTGAGGAGCACCGGGGTGGTGACGGAGAGGACCCAGCCGGTGAGCCGTCGGGTCCGGGAGAGCGCCTGGTTGGCGCTACCGGGACTGCGCAGTGGTGTCGTGCGGGCGTACGGGTGGGTGACCATCAGGACGTCGATGTCGCCGGACCCGGTGACGATGCGGTCGCTGACGCCGGTGCGGAAAGGTGTCGTCCACCTTCGCCTGCGGCTGACGCCGACCACGATCGTGGTGGCGTGGACACCGCGGGCGAGCTCCAGCACCGCTTCGGCCTCGTCGTCGGCGACGACGGCGTGGAACGCGCCGCCGAGGTCGTCGGTCAGGTCGCGCAGCTTCGCCAGAGCGGCGGGGGCGAGGGCGCTGTCCCGGCTCGGGCGAGTCGCGCAGACCGCGTGGAGGCGGCCGTCGGCACGCGCCGCCAGGCGGGCGCCGCGACGCAGTAGCGTCGCCGACTCCGGCCCGCCGGTGAGTGCGACCACGACGCATTCGCGGCCGCGGGCGGTGCTGTCCCCGCGGGCACCGTGGTAGCGCGCCAGGCTCTCCTCCACTCGGACCTCCGGCCTGCTCATGTGGTCATTGTGCGCCGCCTACCCGACGTGCACGTGTGGTCGCTGGTCTCGTCGGGGTTCAGCCCTGCGGAGCACCTCGCGGGTGACCGGGGCGACCTCGCCGAGCCCGAACAGCAGGAACCGTAGGAACATCGCGACCGGGTTGCCTTCGGTCCACTCGAAGTACAGGTGCGGAGTGGCTCCGGTGGTGTCGCGGACGTGGAGTGCCAGGGCGGCGAGTGCGTTGGGCACCGAGGACGACTCGATGGTGAGGACCCGGTGCTGACCGTGGAGCACGTGGCCGCGGACCTCGAGGTGGGTCTCGAAGTCCGACGGGTCGGTGACGGTCACCTCGACGAAGATGACATCCGGGGTTTCCGGCAGGTCGTTGTCGTCGCGGATCTGCTTGATCTTCTCGGCGTACTCGGCCCGATCACGAGCGTCCGGCTCGTTCGCGACCAGGCGCACGGTGCGACGGGCGCAGTCGCGCACGAACAGCTCCGCCGTGTCGTCGAGGGTGACGCCGGTGACGCGCAGCTCGAAGACCCGCTTGACGCGGGAGGCGAGCGAAACGGCCACGATCGCGGCGATGAAGCAGGCCCCGATCTTCACACCGTCGGGGCGTTCGATGATGTTGTCGACGGTGGTGTAGACGAACACTGCCGTGATGAGCGCGAACGCGACCATGAGCCTGCGCTGCCCGGCCCGTCGCGCGGCGAGCGTGACCGCCGCACCGGCGGAGGTGAAGAGCACCAGCACCCCGGTGGCGTAGGCACCGCCCTGGGCGTTCACGTCGGCCTCGAAGATCCAGGTGATCAGGAACGCAGTGGCCGTGAGCACCAGGACCAGCGGTCGGACCGCGCGGGTCCAGGTCGGTGCCATCCCGTAGCGCGGCAGGTAGCGCGGAATCAGGTTGAGCATCCCGGCCATCGCCGAGGCGCCGGCGAACCACAAGATCGCGATCGTGGACAGGTCGTATGCGGTGCCGAACAGGTCCCCGAGGTAGCGGTGGGCCAGGAACGCGAGCGCCCGGCCGTCGGCGCGGCCGCCGTCCTCGAACTCCTCGGCCGGGATCAGGAACGTGGTGACGATGCTGCTGGTGACCAGGAAGACGCTCATGATGCCGGCGGCCGTCGCGAGCAGTCGTTGGGTGCCCCTGATCCGGCCGACCGGGTTCGCCTCGGTCTCTCCGCCGGGGCCGGCCAACCGGGTGCCGTCGACGTGGGTCATCACCGCGACCCCGGTCTCGAAGCCGGACATGCCCAGAGCCAACTTCGGAAAGACCAGCAGGGACACCGCGACCATCATCGCGGGATTCCCGTGCTGAGCCGTGAGCGCGTCGGTCCAGTCCGCGACCACGTGCGGGTGCGTGGCGATGTGGGCCAACGACACGGCGATGACGATGGCGTTGAGCAGCAGGTACGTGCCGACCAGGAAGACGGCGAGCCCGATGGCTTCGGTGAATCCGCGCAGGAACACCGCCCCCAGCAGGGCCAGCAACGCTAGCGTGATGGCCAGCTCGTGGCCGTGGAGAAGATCCGGCACGTGCGGGTTCTCGACGATGTGCGCGGTGGCGTCCGCAGCCGAGAGCGTCATCGTGATGATGAAGTCCGTTGCCGCGAACCCGAGCAGCACCAGCACGAACAGCTTGCCCTTCCAGAACGACAGCAGCCGCTCCAGCATCGCGATGGAGCCCTCCCCGTGCGGGCTCTCCTCGGCGACGCGCCGGTAGACCGGCAGGGCTCCGAACAGGGTCAGGGCGACCAGGACCAGCGTCGCGATCGGCGACAGCGCACCGGCAGCCACCGCGGCGATGCCGGGTTGGTAGCCCAGGGTGGAGAAGTAGTCGACACCGGTGAGGCACATCACCTTCCACCACGGGTGCCGGCGGTGATCCGGCTGTTCGGCGTGCGGGCCCGGATGCTGCCCGGCGGGCTGCCCGCCGTCGAGCAGCCATGCCCGGACACGGCCACCCTCTGGGGGTGTGGGTGCCGGACGGATCTGCACCGGGCTGGTCATTGGTCTCCTACGTCGGTGGTCCGAGCGCTCCGTCGGCTGCCGCCTCGAACGTATGGCGGCCCGAGGCCCGGCAACGAATCGTGCGCGTCAAGATCGCGCCAAGATCGGGAGTGCCGCCCCCACGTAAGCGCTCGTGAGGAGCAGGAACAGTCGGCCCACGTCAGCCGCGCCGGTCAGCGCCAGCGTGCCGTCACCGTTGACGACGAATCCTGTGACGATCAGCCATCCCGTCAGGCCGGCGGCCGCGACGAGCACCGGCCTCTGCCCGATGCTGCACAGGCACACCGTGCCCGCCACGAGCATGGTGGGCGCCCAGACAGCCACCGACACCAGGCGGCCGATGTCAACCGCCAGCAGGCTCCCCCAGAAGGTCGCAAAGAAGCGGAAACCAGGTAGCTGAACCAACCAGAGATCAGCAGAGGCAGGAGCGCGAACGGTCACGCTCCCAGCGTGCGCGTCCGGGCATGTGAACGCACCTATGCTGATGCGCCCTTCACGCGTCGCTGACGGAACCTTGACGCGGGCAACGGCTGTCCGGACATTCCGTCGTGGCGGTACCGCTACCGAGAAACCCGCCGACCAATATGGAACTCCCGAACCCATGACCATGGATCCGGGAGTTACCGATGTCTTGCGACATCTCCTTGGGGTGAACGACGGGACTTGAACCCGCGACATCCGCGACCACAACGCGGCGCTCTACCAACTGAGCTACGCCCACCATGTGACCGGTCGTGCGGACCGGCCAACATTCGCGTCGGCCCCTCCGAGACGGTGTCCGGAGAAGCCGAAGCGAGAAGAAGTGTACCCGCTGTCAGGCGGTGGCCGGACCGGGGGCCGCGTCCGTGTCGGCCGCGGCCGCGGGGTCCTCGGAGGCCGGGCTGGTGAGCGACCCGCCGTGCTCGACGGCCAACGCGCGGGCGGTGTCGGTGTCGGGGCCGGGCGAGGGCACGAACACCGCGGAGCGGTAGTAGCGCAGCTCCTCGATGCTCTCCTGGATGTCGGCGAGGGCGCGGTGGTTGCCGGTCTTCGGCGGCGCGCTGTAGTAGGCCCGCGGGAACCAGCGCCGCGACAGCTCCTTGATCGAGGACACGTCGACGATCCGGTAGTGCAGGAACGACTCGAGGTTCGGCATGTCGCGGGCCAGGAACGCCCGGTCGGTGGCGACGGTGTTGCCCGCCAGCGGCGGCCGGCTGCCCTCGGGGCAGTGTTCGCGCACGTAGGCCAGCACCTGCGCCTCGGCGTCCTCCAGGGTGATCCCGTCCGCGAGCACGTCGAGGAGCCCGGAGACCGTGTGCATGTTGCGCACGAAGTCGTCCATCTGCTCGAGCGCCGCGTCGGGCGGGCGCACTACGAGGTCGACGCCCTCGCCGAGCACGTTGAGGTCGAAGTCGGTGACCAGCGCCGCCACCTCGATCAGCGCATCGTTCTCGAGGTCGAGGCCGGTCATCTCGCAGTCGATCCACACCAGACGGTCATTCACAAGCATGCAGGCTATCCGACGCGCCGCGAGCGGTCGGACTCAGCGACTTCTCAGCACCGCTCCCTAGAGTGACGGGCATGCAATGGATCGGCGTCGTCGCCCGCCTGGTCGTCGGCGGGGTGTGGCTCGCCGCCGGCCTGCTGAAGATCCCCGACCCGACCGAGAACGTCCGCGCGGTGCGGGCCTACGACCTGCTGCCCGAGTCGATGGTCCCCATGGTCGGGCACGCCCTGCCGATCCTCGAGATCCTCGTGGGCGTCTGTCTGCTGGCCGGTGTGCTGGTCCGCGCGAACGCGGTGCTGTCCGTCATACTCCTGCTCGCGTTCGTCATCGGCATCTCCTCGGCGTGGGCGCGCGGGCTGTCCATCGACTGTGGCTGCTTCGGCGGCGGGGGCGGCCCGGCCGAGAACGCGAAGGCGAAGTACCCGTGGGAGCTCGCCCGGGACTTTGGACTCTTACTGCTGTCCGGATGGCTGGCCTACCGTCCAAGAACACGCTGGGCGCTGGACAACCAGCTGTTCCCGGAGTGACTGCCTGACACCGAGACGAGAGCGCACCCCCCGATGTCGAAGAAGAAGTCCAACGCCACCAGGCGGGCGGAGAATCTTGCCGCGTCCGAACGCGCCGCCGCGATCCGCAAGGAGCAGGAGTCCAAGGAACGCCGTCGCCGGACCATGGTGATCACGGCCGCGATCGCAGCCGTGCTGACGCTGCTGCTCGCCGCCGGCTACGCCGTGCAGTCCTCGCGGGACACCACGGGCCAGGCGAGCACGCCGCCCTCCGGTGTCGTCGACTCGTACGCCGTCCCGGTCGGCGACACGTCGGCGCCGGTCGTCGTCACCGTCTACGAGGACTTCATGTGCCCCTTCTGCGGCGACTTCGAGGCGGCCAGCCGCGACCTGCTGCACAAGTACGCCGACGCCGGCGACGTCCAGGTGCACTACCGGGTGCTCTCCTTCCTCGACAGCGCCTCCTCGGGCAGCGACTACTCCACCCGCGCGATGAGCGCGCTCGGTGTCGTCCTCGACACCAGCGGGGCCGAGGTCGCCGCCAAGTTCCACGACCTGCTCTACGACCACCAGCCCGAGGAGGGCACCGAGGGGCTCTCGGACGGCGAGCTCGTCGACCTCGCGGTGCAGGCGGGCGCGGACAAGGCCGACGTGCAGGGCCCGATCGAGGCCGTCAAGTACGAGCAGTGGGTGAAGAACGCCACCGACGCGTCGTCGAAGGACGGCGTGAGCTCGACACCCACGGTCCTGGTCGACGGCAAGAAGGTGGAGTTCAGCACCATCGACGACCTGGTCTCCGGGATGACCGACGCCATCGAGGCCGGCCTCGCGAAGTGACCGGACGCGGCCGCAGGCGGGGTTGTGACGGCGTGTCGCGCGGGACACGCCGCGCGCGCAGAAAACGGTCGGACCAGTTCGGGCGAACCCCTTGTGGCGGACGTCATACCGGGATAGAAATCATCCACGCCGAAGGGGAGACCCGGAGGCGGGATCGGGCGGAGACCGAGATCCATGCCGGTGGAGAGATCCATCGGAACGGCCAGTGACGAGGCCGCGGGTCGCACGGACTGGCCGTGAGTCAGGGGCGTCAACACCCGGACAAACTTGAGGCCCCGCAAACTCATACTTTGCGGGGCCTCACCTTTTGTACCCCGCCCGGCGGTCCTTACCCACGACCGACACCCGTTTTGGACGGATCGGCCGTGTGGTTCTCGTCATATCCGCCCCGGCTGCTGCGGTTCAGGGGCACCCGGCAGACTGGGCGGCATGACTTCGCCGCACGCGTTCTCCGACTTCATCGCCGGCCTGCCGAAGGCCGAGATCCACGTGCACCACGTCGGCTCGGCCTCGCCCCGGATCGTCTCCGAGCTGGCCGCGCGGCACCCGGGGACGGTGCCGTCCGACCTCGACGAGCTGCGCGACTTCTACACGTTCCGCGACTTCGCGCACTTCATCGAGGTCTACCTCGCGGTCGTCGACCTGATCAAGGACCCCGAGGACGTGCGGCTGCTGACCTACGAGGTCGCGCGCGAGATGGCGGCGCAGAACATCCGCTACGCGGAGATGACGCTGACGCCGTACACCTCGGTCCTCGCCGGGGTGCCGATCGAGGCGTACGTCGAGGCCGTCGAGGACGCGCGCACCGCCGCCGAGCGCGAGTTCGGTATCAGGCTGCGCTGGGTCTACGACATCCCGGGGGAGTTCGGCCTGCCGGCGGCCGAGGCCACCGCGTCGTACGCCGTCCTGGACGCGCCCGAGTCGCTCATCGGTTTCGGGCTCGGCGGCCCCGAGATCGGCGTCGACCGGCCCCAGTTCCAACCGGTCTTCGACCGGGCGCGGGCGGCCGGGCTGCACAGCGTCCCGCACGCCGGGGAGACCACGGGTCCGCAGACCATCTGGGACGCCCTGAACGTCCTCGGCGCCGAGCGGATCGGCCACGGCACCTCGGCGGTGCAGGACGAGAAGCTCGTCGCGCACCTCGTCGAGCACCAGATCCCGCTCGAGGTCTGCCCGACCTCCAACATCGCCACGCGGGCCGTCGACGTGCTGGAGAACCACCCGATCAAGCAGATGTACGACGCCGGGGTGCTCGTCACGGTGAACTCCGACGACCCGCCGATGTTCGGCACCACGCTGAACCGGGAGTACGAGATCGCCGCCGACCTGCTGTCGCTCGACGCCGCCGGGCTCGGCGACCTGGCCAAGAACGCGGTCCGCGCCTCGTTCATGCCGGACGCCGACAAGGCTGCCCTCGGCGCCGAGATCGACGCCTACGTCGCCGAATGGCGCCCCCGGCAGGATTCGAACCTGCGGCCCACAGATTAGAAGTCTGTCGCTCTATCCAGCTGAGCTACGGGGGCGGGGGGTAGGAACTTACATCGGACTAAACATCGGGAAAACATCGGTGTGATTTTCAGTTCCGGTGCCGTTCTGACCCAGGCTCAGTATGCCGGATCAGTGCATCTGGCCTCGGCCCCCGGGGTCGCCGCGCTCATGCCAGTTCACCGGGCCAACACCGACGTCACGAGCGAGTCGGTTCCGGCCCGCGCGCGGCCAATCTCTGCGCCGAGTTGGGCAGCCTCCACGTTTACCGGATCTGCCGAGATCCGGATGCTCCCTTGGGCATGAAAGCCGTTCTGCCCTTGCCCTTGGTCTGGTTGTCAGTCGGAGCGGTCGGTGGAGTGTTTTCGGGTTGCGCTGGGTGCTTCGTCCGCGTCGTCTGGGTGGTGGGTGGCGGCGTAGCTGGCGAGGAGGTTGAGCGCGTCGTGGGACGGGCTGTGAGGTTCGGCGACGTAGACGAGGAGGTTCTGACCTTGGTCGGGCGCCGGGAACGACTCGTAGGACAGATCAAGGTCGCCGACGACGGGGTGGTGGAGTCGTTTGGTCCCGGAAGCGTGGATGCGGACGTCGTGGGAAGCCCAGCGGGTCCGGAACTCCTCGCTGCGGGTGGAGAGCTCGCCGATGAGGTCGGACAGGTTGCGGTCGTACGGGTCGCGGCCGGCTTCGGCGCGCAGGATGGCGACGGTGTCGTCGGCGGCCTTGTCCCAGTCGCGGAGGAACTCCGAAGCCCGGGGGTCGAGGAATGTGTACCGGGCACTGTTGGGGTGCTCGTCGCCGGTGGCGAAAAACGGCGAGAACAGGGCCTTGCCGAGGGCGTTGCCGCCCAGGTGGTTGAGGCGGCCGTCGTGCACGATCGCGGGCGCCGCGGTGATGGCATCGAGGACGTACTGGACGGTCGGACGAATGCGCGGGACCGGGGTGCGGCGCCGGGGCGCCCGGGTCGCGCCGGAGGTGCGGACCAGGTCGAGCAGGTGGCGGCGTTCCGCGTCGTCCAGCTGCAACGCACCAGCGATCGCGTCCAGGATGCTCTCGGAGACCCCGGCGGCATCGCCGCGTTCGAGCCGGGAGTAGTACTCCACGCTCACCCCGGCGAGCATCGCGACCTCGATCCGGCGTAGCCCGGGCACACGGCGCCGCCCAGCGGGCGGCAGTCCCGCCTGAGCGGGGGTGATCTTGGCGCGCCGTGACATCAGGAACTCGCGGATCTCGGCTCGGTTGTCCACCCCTCCACGCTACGTGCGGTTTGCGGCGCGTGGGGTGCCCTGCTGGTGCACCCTTCAAGCGGGACTCCCACCCGACCGCACCCGGTGGTTGCGTAGAGGTCGACAGCGAAACGCAGACGACTGAAGGACACCACATGACTGACAAGCAGGTCTGGCTCATCACCGGCGCAGGACGCGGCATGGGCATCGACATCGCCAGGGCGGCACTGGCCGCCGGCCACGCGGTCGTCGGCACCGCCCGCAACGCCGCCAGCGTCAACGACGCAATCGGTGAGCACGACGACCTCCTCGCCGTGCCGCTCGACGTCACCGACCCCGCGGCCGCCGAGACGGCCGTCGCGGCCGCGATCGAGCGCTTCGGCCACCTCGACGTCGTGGTGAACAACGCAGGCAGCTTCTACGCCGGGTTCTTCGAGGAGATGGCCCCCGAGGACTTCCGCGCCCAGATCGAGTCGACCCTCTTTGGGCCGGTCAACGTCACCCGCGCCGCCTTGCCGCAGATGCGCGCCCAGCGCTCCGGGCTGGTCGTGACCATCTCCTCGACCGCGGGCATCGCCTCGACCGGCGACTTCCTCACCGCCTACGCCGCCTCGAAGTTCGGCGTCGAGGGCTTCATGGAAGCCCTGGCCACCGAGGTCGCCCCGTTCGGCATCAAGACCATGCTGGTCGAGCCCGGGTTCTTCCGCACCGAGCTCCTCAGCGCCCAGTCGACCCGCTACGCCGAGCCGTCCATCGAGGACTATGCCGAGCGCACCCGCGCCACGGTCGCGGGCTGGCAGAGCATGGACGGCAGGCAGGGCGGCGACCCCGCAAAGCTGGCCAACGCGTTGGTCCAACTCACTGCTCTCGCCGAGCCCCCCGTCCGGTTCGCCGCCGGGGCCGACGCCGTCGAGCTCTTCGAGAACAAGGCCCAGACCCTCCTCGACCAGGCGCATGCCCACCGGGAGCTCTCATCCAGCCTCGCCCACGACGATGCCTGACTACGAACGGCCAACAGGCACGGGTTAGGGATGTCCGCGGCGACGGGTCGAAGCCGACTGAGCTCTTCTCAACGCCCGGATCTGCCGCTGATGGTGCGCGCTCTCTTGCCGATGAGAGGGCGGTGCGTGGTCGCGGCTGGACTGATGCGCCGACTCTGGACAGGATGAGCCTCATGCCGGTGGACGAGACGATCACGAAGGCTCTTGCGAGGGTCCCCGTGCTCGCCGGCCGAGAGGTGGACGTGTCGGTCCTGGCCGGCGGGTTCACCAACAGCGTCTTCCTCGTCAGAGCGGACGATGAGCGATACGTCTTTCGTGTACCGGGGCAGTCTTCGGACCTGCTTGAAATCAACCGGGCCGATGAGCGGTACAACGCCGAGATTGCGGCCAGGGCGGGTGCCTCCCCTGATCTTGTGGACTATGTCGAGGGCATGGACGTGATGGTCCTCGAGTTCATTGACGGGCACGTGCCGACCATCGAGGACCTCCAGACCCCCGATCAGGTCCGAAGGATCGCCGAGGCGGTGCGCACCCTGCACGGCGGACCACGCTTCAACAATGACGCGGACATGTTCGACCGGGCCAAGCGGTGGCTAGAGGCGTGCAACAAGGTGTCAATTCGAGTTCCCGACGGAATCGACAGTCGAATGGGAGAACTCGACGACATCGCCCTAGCCCTTGCCGCCAATCCGCTGCCAACCGTGCCATGCCACAACGACCTCGCGCCCTACAACTTCATCGACGACGGTGACCGCCTGTGGATCATCGACTTCGAGTTCAGCGGCAACAACGACCCGTGCAGCGACCTTGGCATGATTGCGAGCGAAGCCGAGCTCGATGTGGACCTCCGCACGATTCTCTGCGAGGCCTACTTTGGCGACGCGACTCCTTCGCTCCTTGCCCGCATCAAGCTCTACGCGATGCTGTCGAATGTCGGCTGGTCGCTGTACTGCGCGATCCAGGCCGTGGTTCTGAGCGACGAGAGTTATTGGGACGAAGCTACCGGCTTCTGGAAGGCAGTCGTCGAGGCGTTGGACTCCGATGAGATGCCGAGCATGCTCCGCGCCGTTACGGGCGGCTAGAGGCGGCTGAGGGTCAGGCATTCAGGCTGACCTTGCGAGTGACGGAACGCCCACCCGAATGCACGCACATGCCGCAGACAGGGCGCGGCGCTGAACGGTTCGGCAGCCCCGAACGCATCAAACGGCATGAGCGAGCGCGTGCACCAGGTGCTCATGAACGTCCTACGACTACACCCGGCCGTACTGGGACCAGATCGGGGCGATACTCGTCGGCCGCCACGTCTTCGACCTGACGGACGGCTGGGACGGGAAGCCTCCGAGCGGGATCGACCACGTGGTCGTCGTGACGCACCGGCCGCAGCCCGAGGGCTGGGACCCCGAGGCGCCGTTTCACTTCGTCGACGGCGTCGAGGCAGCCGTGGCCAAGGCGCAGGAGCTTGCGGGTTACCGCATCGTCGAGGTCGCTGCTGGCGAGGTCGGTGGCCAGATGCTTGCCGCGGGCCTGGTCGACGAAGTGCGCATGGACGTCGTACCCGTCGTGTTCGGGTCCGGCAAGCGCTACTTCGGGTCGGTCCACGCACAGCACCTGTTGGAGGATCCCGACGTGGTGATTCAGGGCAACCGGGTGCTTCACCTGCGCTATCGAGTGCGCCGTTGACCGATCTGAGCGGGTACGCGAAGAAGTCCACTACGAACGGTGAGAGGGCCTCCGGCTGCGTTTGCGCATCGCTGGGCAGCCTCCCCGATTACCGGATCTGCCTGCGACAGGTCGTGGCGCAATGCTTGGTCCATGGATGGACAGCCTGGTCGGGACAAACATCAAGCCTTCCACCGATTTCGGATCATGCCGTCGGTGGCTTCTGGGCGAGCTCTCATCCTCTCCGTGCTGGTGTTGGTCGTCTGCGACGTGATCGGCGGCTTCCTTGCCGTCGCCTCGGGCGTCAACACCTGGGACGAGCCGTGGGGCTTCAATACCGATTTCACAGTGCCTCTGCCGGTCGGGGCAGGGCAACTCGTCCTGGCCTGGTTGGCCGCAGGCAACGTGCGGCCTCCGGTCGGCCGGATCGCGGCTGTCCTCCTCAGCGCGTTCTGCATGATCAGCCTGGTGTTTGGGTTGTTCGGCGGTGACCTCATCAACAACGTCGCGTCTGCCGGGTTGATCTCATGGGGGGTCGTCTGGGGAGTCGTCCTGCTGTCGGTCACCGCCGCTGTCGGTCTGCTCGCCGCAGCCCGGGCGAGGCAGCTGTACCGGCTTCGCTGACGGCCCGATTTCTCGGCTGGCCGATGCGCGGGCTGGCTTCCCGGTCAACGACAACGTCCGGGATCTGCCGCGGACAGCGCAGGTCGGAGCACAGGGATGCCGCGCGGACTAGCCTGCGAGTATGCGCCTCGTTGAGGTCGGCGGCATCGATTTGGAAGTCCATGACGTGGGGACGGGGGATCCTGTCGTCCTGGTGCAGACCGCGCTGACCGCCGACGAGTTGGCGCCGTTGGCCGAACACCTCGTTGCCCGTGGCGCGTACCGCGCGATCGTCTACCACCGGCGTGGCTACGCGCGTAGCAGCCCGGTCCAGGGCCCCGGGTCGGTCGTTCGCGATGCTGCTGACTGCCGAAGTCTTGTCGATGCTCTGGGGCTGGGCAGGGTGCACATCGTCGGCTACTCCTACAGCGGCGCTGTGGGCCTGCAGTTCGCCGCTGACGCTGCGGAGCACGTCCAGACCTTGACCCTGATCGAACCCCCTCCGGTGCACGTGCTGAGTTCGGCAGAGTTCCGGGCGGCGAACGCCCGGCTCCAGGAAGTCAGGCGGGCGCGTGGGCCGGGCACGGCGCTGGAGGAGTTCCTGGCCCTCGTGATCGGGCCGGACTGGCGAACCGAGGTCGAGCAGCGCCTGCCGGGCGCAGCCGAACAGATGCAGCGCGACACCACGACGTTCTTCGACACCGACCTGCCCGGGTTGTTGTCCTGGCGCTTCGACGCAGAGGACGCGGACCGCATCAACTGCCCGGTGCTGCAGATCAGCGGCAGCGACAGCGGTCCCTGGTTCGCCGAAGTCCGAGACTTGGTCCTCGCCTGGTTGCCGCAGGCCGAAGACGTCCTGCTCACTGGGGCCGATCACTCCCTGGCCTTGACGCACACACCCCAGGTCGCAGACGCGCTCGCAGACTTCCTCGGCCGCCACGCGATCCTGGCTGGTGGCGGACTGGACTGACGGCGGCAGATCCGGGCGGCGTTTCCTGTGTCGCCTGCGCAAGGGGAGCAGGGCAGGCCGCCACAGGGCGAAGCCCTTCTACCCTCTCGCCGGGAGTCGTTCGACCCTGCCGTGGGCTGAGACCGTCGACGAGGATCGACGGGAAGGCTGAAGTTGCCCTTGTGTGCTGCGGTGCGCGGGCCCGCTGGCCGCCACCGCCACCTGCGTCTGATCGGCGTGCTTCGCGTGCAGCACATGACCCGACTGCCACCACGACCGAAAGGGAACCCCGACCATGTACCCGCTCGAGATCGAGCACGTCACCAAACGATATGGCCATGAGGTGGTGGTCGACGACCTCAGCTTCACGGTCGGCCCCGGACGGGTCACCGGCTTCCTCGGACCCAACGGAGCCGGGAAATCCACCACCATGAAGGTCCTGCTGGACCTGGCCGCAGCGAACGCCGGTCACGCCACCATCGCGGGAACCCGGTACCGCGACCTGGACGACCCCATGAGGACCGTCGGGGTGGTGCTCGAACCGAACGCCTTCCACCCCGGACGCAGCGGCCGCAACCACCTGCGGATCCTCGCCGACAGCACTGCCATCCACCAAGGCCCGCATCGACGAGCTGCTCGAGATGGTCCAGCTGTCGCACGCTGCCGACCGCCATGTCGGCGGCTACTCCCTGGGGATGCGACAGCGGCTCGGGCTGGCAGCCGCGCTGCTCGGCGACCCACCCGTCCTGATCCTCGACGAACCCGGCAACGGACTCGACCCCCAAGGCATCCGCTGGCTCCGAGACTTGCTGCGGGCACGCGCGGCGGCCGGAGGCACAGTCTTCGTCTCCAGTCACCTTCTCGCCGAGGTGGAGCACCTGGCGGACGAGGTCGTCGTGATCAACCACGGGCGTCTCGTCGCCACCGGCGCGCTCGCCACGCTGCAGCAGGCCGGTACCTCGGTGCGCACGCCCGCGCCGGGGCCGTTGACCCGGCTGCTCCGGGACGCCGGCGCTACCGTCCACACCGGGACCGAAGGAGAGCTCGTGGTCCGCGGCATCGCGATCACCGACATCGGTGAACGCGCCTGCGCCGCCGGGATCGCCCTGCACGAACTGACCCCCCAGGCCGGGTCGCTGGAGGAGCTGTTCCTGGGCTGGACGAGCCATGACGACACCCACCAAGGCGGCCGCACCACTGCCGCTGTGCCCGAGACCGAAAGGCAGGCAGTACCGCTATGACGTGGCTCCGACTCGTCCGCGGGGAGATCCGCAAGCTCACCACCACCAAGTTGCCCTTCGGCTTCCTCGCCGTGCTCATCCTCATCGCCTGCATCGACGCAGCTGTGGTCGTGTTCGGCACCGACATGGACGGCAGCAAGGCCTTCATCGCGACCGCCGCTGATCAGCAGTCATTGATGGCGTTCGCCTTCAATGCCATGCTCGGCACCGGCCTGTTCGGCGCCATCGCCGTCGCCCGCGAGTACGGGCACAACACCGTCGTGCCGACCTACCTGACCTCGCCGAGGCGCTTACGCGCGGGTCTCGCCCAACTGACCGCAGTCCTCCTCGGGGGCGCGCTGCTCGGCCTGCTCGGCCAGGGCCTCATCATCGCAGGGGTCGCCCTCGCGCTGCCGAGCACCGAGTTCGGCTTCCTGGTCTCAGCCGGTGGTGTCGCCCAGATCGTCGCTGCCTCGACGCTCGCGGGAGCCGTCGGCGCCGTCCTCGGCGCCGGACTCGGGGCCGTCATCCGCAACCTCGGTGGTGCGGTGACAGCAGTTGTGCTGGCGCTCTTCATGATCCCGCCACTGGTCGTTCAGCTGATCAGCGATGCGGCCTCCTGGATCCCGCCCGCTTTAGGCGCGGTCATCTCAGGGGTCAGCAGCGACATCGACATGTGGCCCGCACTTATGGCGCTCGTCGCTTGGGGTGTCCTACCTGCTGCTGCCGGTCTACTGGCGGTCCAGCGCCGCGATGTCGTCTAGGAGACGAAGTTGCCCTTCATCGGGAGGTGACAGTGGTCGCTCGTGGGTCGCCGCCCAACGAAACCGGATGCTGCAGGGCTAGCGTTGGGCTTGACCCGCGGGTGCAGTTCCGCCCTGGCGGCGGGCGGAAGGCGTCGAGGGTGAGAACAGGAGCGAGCACGGCAGGGACGGCGCTTGCCGCCTCGACGCTGCTGGTCATGGTGCTCCTCGACATCGCGATCCCCGATGCGACGATCGTGATGGCGCCGCTGTTTGCGCTGGCGCCGCTGATCGCTTGCGCGGTGCTGCCGGCGGTGCGCACCGCCGCGTTCGCGGCCGCGGCGTTCGCGGCGGCCGCCGGCTCCGGCTTGTGGAACGGCAACTCAGACTCTCCGCAACATGTGGTCCGGCTCGTAGACGTCGCTTTGGTAAGTGGGGCCGCCGTCGTCGTCGCCGCGGTTCGGGTGCGCCGAGAACGGCAGGTGGGCCGGCTCACCACGCTCGCGGAGGTCGCGCAGAAGGCGGTGCTGCCGGTCCTGCCCGCGCACGCTCGCCGCACCGACATTGCGGTCCGGTACGAGTCCGCGGCCGAGGACGCGGTGATTGGCGGCGACCTTTACGACTGCTACCACTCCCGCAGCCACACCCGATTCCTGATCGGCGACGTGCGGGGCAAGGGGATCGGGGCGGTCGAGCAGGCCGCGCGCGTCATTCGGGCGTTCCGACAGGCCGCCGCCATCCAGCCGGACCTCGACGCGGTGGCCGAGGACATGAGCGGCTACCTGGTCCCATTCTTCGACGAGGAGGAGTTCGTCACCGCGCTGCTGGTCGACACCACCGACGCGGTCCGGCCCCTGCTCGTCAACGCCGGGCATCCGCCGCCGCTGCTGATCCATCCCGACCAGACGTGTGAGTTCCTCGACACCGATGCGGATCTGCCGCTCGGGCTCGGGGAGAATTACAGCCGCCATGAGTTCGACTGGCGACCTGGGGACCGCCTGCTGCTGTACACCGACGGAGTGAGCGAGGCCCGCAACTTCAACGGTGCATTCCTGGATCTGCGCGAGCTGGGGCCGCTGCTCGTCGGTGGATCGGTGGAGGACGCGCTCGACCGCCTGCTGACCAAGGTCCGCGAGCACGCGGCGCGAGGCGAGCTCAGCGACGACGTGGCCGTGCTGCTGCTGGAACACACCGCGGGGGGTCAGGAGTACCGGCCCTTGGCGGGCGAACACGACTGGCGCACCTCGCTGCCCCTGTGACCCGCAGCCCGTCGGCGTGCCCTGGTGGTGAAACGGGCTGATGGGCACCTTTCAGTCGGCGTCCAGCAGCCGGATCTCGAACCAGACCACCTTCCCTGCACCTACGGGCAAGTCGTGACGGACCCCCCACGCGTCTGCCATCTCATCGACGATGTAGAGGCCCATCCCTCCCTCGCGGGGCGTGGTGGGGGGACGAACCCGGGGAAGCGGACGGCTGTCGTGGTCACGAACCTCAACCCGGAAGACCCGGTCGGTGCGCTGGATCCGCACTTCGATCTCAGTCCCGGCGGGTGCGTCGCCCTCCGGGTGGCGAAACGCATTGGCGACCAGCTCGCTGGTCAGGAGTACTGCCGCAGCACGCTGTTCGTCCCCCATCCCGGCGCATGCCTCGCTGACCCGCTGCCGCGCCAGTCGGGGGGCCGCTGGTGTCGGGGCGAGTAGGAAGCCCTCACTCGCTGGACGGATCTCCAAGTCGTTGCCTCAGTCGTTCCCCATCCTTCTCGCCCTAGCTCCCTCTGCTCCATCGCCCCAACGAACGCCCGTCGGTTTCGAAACCCGAAGTCCGGCTCAGCCGGTCTGGTTCTCCCGGCCTAGTGAGCCTGCAGGTACTCGTTCAGCCCGAGGATCGCCGCCGCGGGGAGGCGACTCTCGTCGACCCCGCGCACCTTCACCCGACCTCCCGCGGCCACCGCTTGGTCGTGCAGGGTCGCCAGGGCACGCGCACCCGAAACGTCCAGGAAAGTGAGCCCGGTCAGGTCCAGGTGGACCACGCGGCCGGGGTGGGCCGCGACGGCGCCCGCGACAGCCTCCTGGAACCGACCCGCGCTCTCGATGTCCAGCTCGCCGGTCAGGAGCACAACCAGACCTGTGCTGGAGGCGACAATCCGCACACCGAAGGTGGACGCGGGGCCTGGCTCGCCGCCACCGGACTCACCAACCCGTGGGAATGAGTTCATGCGGTCAGCCATCACACCCGGGGAGCGGACGTCCCGACGGAGCGAACGAGGTCCAACCGCGGTCCAGTGCTGTCGGCAGGAGGGCCGGACAGCCGAGCAGGCGAAGCTCACGTCTTGATCAGGAGTACGCTGCAACCGCCCTCGGACCGGTTGCTGATGAACACGTCGTCGACGAGCTGTCGTGCCACCCACATGCCCATCGGGCCCCAACCTTCCGGGTAGTGGTAACCGGTCAACGGATCGAGCTCTCGGGGCCCGGAGTCCGCCACCTGACAGGTCAGGGTCGTCAGGTCCGCCCACGCGGTGAGCTGGACCGGGGGCGCACCGTGCACGAGTCCGTTGGCCGCGACTTCGTTCACTGCCGTGAGGAACTCCTCTACCGACCGCATGGGCAAGGCGCTGGATTCGCGGGCAGTCGCCTTCATCAGGTAACGGGCTTCCGCCAGGTGTTCCACGCTGGTGACGGTCGTGACCAAGGACGGTGGCACCGATGGCAGCTCAGGGACGCGTGCCAGCGGGTCGGCCAGGAAAGCTGCCGGATCGACATACTCAGGGTTGTCGTGTCTCGCGAGATCTCCGCCGATGGTCGGGTGCGTGGCCCTGGCGCCCGCGATCACCGAGGCGGGGCTGGTTCGGGTGTCGTAGGTGCACAACGCGCGGAACGGGTACGAGCTGAGAACTTCGTTCACGACGGACTCATAGCGGGCCCAAGCGGCGCGTTCGGCAGCGTCGCGGCCCACCGGGACCGTTCCTGTCACCCAGAAGTCGCTCCCCGCTGACATCTCCGCCAGCCTCCGCTGATAGGCGAACAGCGTGCGGGTCGGCGCCTGGTAGAGCTCCTCGTCGAAGCCGTACTCGAGCCGCGGATGCTCACGGAGCGACTCACGCAGGAATGCCACCCGGTCCGTGGTGCCGTGCACCAACACCTGTCCGCCCGAGGCAAGGCCTCGCTCGACGAACGCGCGGGTACCTTCGAGCAACTCGTCGTCGCTGTCATGGACCAGCAGACCGTGGCTGTAGCTGCGGTTCAGGATCGACTGCCCCCGCATAGCTCCACCAACTCCATTCCGCCCTCGACGGCGGATCGACTTGATTCCTGGAAGCCTACTCCTGCCCCTGGACCGACGACGGTTTCGGCGACAAATGTCTACTCCACCGTTGCTTGAGCCGCCCTGCGCTCGCAACGGTCGGCACTGATGCGACGCTCGGCGGCGTGCGCCCGGAAGTCGATTGTTCGGGCACGATGTGGCTCACTGACGAACCTGCAGACCGACACCAGTGCGCCCCCACTGGACGAACCGGAGCGCCCTCCACCGGGTTGGATGCACCGCAATGCGCCCGGCAGGCTGATTGCGCCGAGTGGGGAGAATGCGTCGCTGTGGGGGGCCGTCAGTTCACCCTGTCGCCGGGGGTGTCCGTGCAGGTGCGCGCGACCAAGGACGGGTACTGCGTCCGCGGACGCAACAACTACGGCGACGTGACGGCGTGGCAGTGCGGCGATGGAGCGACGGACCCGTCGAGCCCCGAGTAGCAGTTCCGGTCGGCACATCGAGGTCCCGCCGGTGTCAGTGGATTCGGTGCGGCATAGAACGTGTGTTCGATTATGAGGCATCATGAGGGGGTGGCCGGCGGGATGAGCAAGAGGGGCGCGTGGGGGTCCATGTCCCAACGCGTCTCGCAGAAGGCTGCCGCTCCGGACGCCGAGGCCCATCCCACTCAGCCCCTTCGAGAGCCATCGCAGGCACCGTCGGGCATCAAGCACTGCTGGGTCGACGACGAGCACGGCCAGATGCCCGGCCTGCTCCTGCAGTGGCGACGCACCGAGGCAGGCTTCCAGGGCCGGGTGGTCCGGCCCGTCCTCGATCCCGAATGGGGATGGGTCGTGGTTGACGAGTGGTTGCCCGCCAGCTCACTCAGCCCGGCCTGAACCGCCTGCTTGGTCTGCAGAAGCAGCCTCCTGGTCGACGCTCATCCGGACCTCGCCGGAAAGCACGCCGACGCAGACCTCGTGCACTCTGAGGTGGTGGCCGCGGGCGTAGCGGCGAATCCACGCGAACGCTTCGTCGGGGGTGAGCCCGTGGCGACCGCCGAGGTGGCCCTTGGCCTGCTCGATGACGATGCGTGTGTTCAGGGCCGTCTGGAGCTGTCGGACCTGCTCCTCGGCCGCCTCCTGGCGGGCTCGGTGCGTGCTCGGTCGCAGGTTGCACACGACCCCGCGGACAGTGGGGTCGTCGAGCAGGTTGGTGAGGGCGGCCTCGGCCCAGATCCAGCCGGTGTCGACCTTGACCCGCAGCTCGACCGGCGGGTGGGCGCCCGGTCTGGTGACGACACGGTCCAGGAACTCGGCCAGCTCCAAGCGATCGACCTCATGGATCAACGGCAGGATGGTGTTGCCGAGCAGGGCATCGTCGTCCCAGCCGAACAGCTCTCGCACGGCGGGGCTGGCGTAGCTCACGATCGCGTCGGCGCGGAGCATCAGCGCTGCATCGGTGGATCGCTCCAGCAGCGGGCGCGCGGCCGGGCCGATGTTGATCGAGGTGGAGACAACCCCTACGAACTGGTCGTCCCGGTAGACCCCTGCCGCGGTGAGCAGCGCCACGAACCGGGCTCCGTCGCGGCGGCGTACCAGCAGCCCGCCGCTCCAGGCGGTGCGGTTGCGCAGAGCCTGGGCGACGTCGTCCGCGCTCGGGGCCGGCATGTCCGGGACGTACAGCGTCCTCGCGTGACGTCCGATCGCCTCGGACGCGGTCCAGCCGTACAGCTGCTCGGCGGCGGGGTTCCAGCTGACCACGTGCCCGGTCGAGTCGGTGACGACGACGGCGTGCCCCAGCGATGCCAGCACTTCCGCAGCGTCCAGGTGTATCTCTTGATCCTGCATGGCCTTCACGATTCGCCTGGCACGCCACCGTCGCAACGGCGTGCGCGCCTACCCCCACGGCAACCCTGTTGCTAGAGCCCCCGCTCTCCCGAACGTGGCGTGAAAGCCGACGCTCGGCTGCCCACCGTAACAACTGTCGCTTCCCGGATCACCCGATAACGACGATTCCCGGGGTCCGTTGACACCCGGACCCGCCGCAGCAGAGGGGAACGCCGCCGCCACCAGTACGGGGGATGACCGGCAGCGGCGGCGCCCACCTGAAGCGTAGCGCTGCCAAGCCCACGGGCACCCGCAAACCCTCCACGAACTGCTTCCGGTGTGGACCGTCGGCAGGTCCGGTGGGGACCTTCGCCCCTGCAGGGCGCGCAGTGACGGGGCTCACGCTGGTGAGAGCACCAGGAGGATCCCATGAGCGGCACCATCCGAGAACTCAGCACCGAGGAGTGCCGGAAGCTCCTCGCGACCGGCGGTGTCGGCCGGGTCGCCCTGAACACCGGGATGGGGGTGCGCATCGTGCCGGTCAACTTCACGGTCTTCCAGGATGACGCAATCGTCTTCCGCACCGCGCCCTACAGCGAGCTGGGGACGTATGGCGGAGGCGTCGACGCCGCGTTCGAGACCGACCAGCTCGACTACACGAGCCGGAAGGGGTGGAGCGTCATCGCCCAGGGGCAGCTGACGTTCGTCGACGACCCGGACGAGGTGCACGACATCCGCGACACCGCGGACCCGTGGCCGTGGGCCGCCGGACCGCGCAGCCTGTACATGAAGCTGACCTGGCGGCAGCTCACCGGCCGCCGGATCGAGGACCCGGACCCGCCCGCCCCGACCTCCGGAGGTCGGCGTCTGCGCTGAGTCCCCTGGAGAAACGCGTTCGACGTGAGCAGCGCCGCGCGTCGAAGTGCTGCGCTCAGGCGCGGAGGGCGCCCATCCAGTCCTCGATGCCCTGCACGTCGCGGGGGAGCGCGGCCGAGAGGTTCGTGCAGCCGTCCTCGGTGACGACGATGTCGTCCTCGATGCGGATGCCGATGCCGCGCAGCTCCTCCGGGACGAGCAGGTCGTCCTCCTGGAAGTAGAGGCCGGGCTCGACGGTCAGCACCATGCCGGCCTTGAGGTCGCCCTCGTGGTAGGTCTCCCGCGACGCGCTCGCGCAGTCGTGCACGTCCATGCCGAGCATGTGGCTCGTCGAGTGCAGCGTCCACCGCGCGTAGACCCGGCTGTCCGGCGAGAGCGCCTCCTCGGCCGAGCAGGGCAGCAGCCCGAGGTCCTCCAGGCCATGGGCGAGGATCGCCATCGCCGCGTTGTGCGGCTCGAGGAACCCGACGCCCGACCGCACCGCGTCGATGCCGGCCTGCTGCGCCTGGAGCACCAGCGTGTAGAGGTCGCGCTGCAGCGGGGTGAACGTGCCGTCGGCGGGGATCGTGCGGGTCACGTCGGCGGTGTAGAGGTTGCGGCCCTCGACGCCCATGTCCAGGAGCACCAGCTGGCCCGGGGTGATCGGGCCGGAGTTCTCGGTCCAGTGCAGCGTCGTGGCGTGCGCGCCGCCACCGACGATCGAGTCGTAGCCGATGTCGTTGCCCATGGCACGGGCCCGTCGGAAGAACGTGCCCTCGACCCAGCGCTCCCCGAACTTCAGCACGTTGTCCCACTCACGGACGCTGTCGGCGAACCCGAGCGTGGTGATGTCGCACGCCTCGGTGAGCTGCTCGAGCTCCCAGCTGTCCTTGACGAGCCGCATCTCCGAGAGCACCCGCGCGAAGTCCTGGTCGCGGCCCTCGTCGGCGGCGACGGTGCGGTCGACCGAGGTGTCGACGCCGCGGAGCACGCGGGTCTTCGCGGAGGAGCGGAGCACGGCGTCCAGCTCGTCGAGGTGGCGCACCGGGAGGCCGAGCGAGGCCGACATCTCGTTGAGCGACGGGCGGCGACCGGCCCACAGCTCGCCGTACTGCCGGTCGCGGAAGAACTCGTCGGTCTGTCGCGAGGAGCGCGGTCGGGCGAAGAGCGTGCCCTGCCCGTCCTCGACCACCAGCACGGCGTCGCTGGTCTGGTTGCCGCACAGGTAGGTGTGCGCGGTGTCCGGGCGGAACCGGTAGTCGGTGTCGTTGGCGCGCACCTTGAAGTTGCCGGCCGGAACCACCAGCCGCTCACCGGGGAACTTCTCCGCGAGCGAGGCCCGGCGCTGAGCCGCCCACTGCGCCACCGGGTGCGGCGGCAGGTCGAGCTCGCGCTCGCCCCAGCCCTGGCGCATGAACGTCGCGTAGGCGTCGGGGACGGGCTGGTCGTGGCCCTGGGTGTGCGACTGGTTCTCGTTCTTCTCGTTCACGCGCACACTGTACGTCGCACGCGGGACCCCTGCGACGAAGCCGGAGCCCGAACGTCCCGATAGGCTCTGCGGCATGAATGGGGCAGGTGGACACGGGCACGCGGACGCCGTCGGACCGGCTCCCGTAGTCGTGCCGCCGGAGCTCCTCAGCGCGCCGCGCAGACACGGAAGCGTCGTGTTCACGGTGCTCCTGGCCCTCGCCATGCTCGGCGGCGCCGGTGTGATGGCTCTGGTCCTCCTCGCCAGCAGCGCCCCCGGGGCGCTGGTGATCGGCGTGCTGCTCGCCGCGCTGCCCGTCGGCCCCGTGATCGCCGCGTTCCTGTGGCTCGACCGCTACGAGCCCGAGCCGCTGCGCCTCCTCGGTGCCGCCTTCGGCTGGGGAGCGGTCGTCGCGACCGCGGTCGCGCTGCTGCTGCAGGCCATCGACCAGTACGTCCTCGGCACCCCGGAGAACTGGTCGGCCGCCATCGTCGCGCCGATCACCGAGGAGGGGGCGAAGGGCCTGTTCATCCTGCTGCTGCTGTGGATGCGCCGGCACGAGATCGACGGCGTGCTCGACGGCATCGTCTACGCCGGCATGGTCGGCGTCGGCTTCGCCTTCACCGAGAACATCCTCTATCTGGGCGCGGCCTACATGGGCGGCGACGACGTCGGCCCCGGCGGCTTCGGGTCGGCGGTCGGCGTGTTCGTCGTACGCGGCATCTTCAGCCCCTTCGCGCACCCGCTCTTCACCGCGTTCATCGGGGTCGGCGTCGGCTACGCGGTGGTGAGCCGGGCCGGCGCGGCGCGCTTCCTCGCGCCGCTGGCGGGCTACGCCCTCGCCGTGACCGCGCACGCGGTGTGGAACGGCTCGGCCTTCTTCGGCGGCGGCCGCTACTTCGTGCTCACCTACGTCGTGATGATGGTGCCCGCGTTCCTGATGCTCGCCGGCTTCGCGACCTGGGCACGCCGCCGAGAAGGCGTGATGCTCACGCGCGCACTCACCGACGCCGCCAACCGAGGCTTCCTGGCCCAGGCCGAGGTGCCGTGGCTGGTCCGGCTGCCGGCCCGCCGGGCCTCCCGAGCACATGCGCTGGCGTACGGCGGCCCGCAGGCCGAACGCGCCATGCGCGAGTACCAACAGCAGGCCGTCGAGCTCGGCTTCCTGCACGATCGCTACCTGCGAGGTACGGCGCCCGCCGACTTCGCGCAACGGGGGACTCTCATGGTGCGCCGACTCGACGCTCTCCGGCCCTACGTGCTGTTCCCGCAGCCGGCCACCGTCCAGTCCACGACGACCGGGCAGGGGAGCCGGTGAACGCCGCACCCACCTCGATGGTGACCGCCCTCGTGCAGCTGCGCGAGGCGCTGCAGGCCGTCGCGCTGCCGCTCGAGGTGCCCGGGGCCGAGGCCAACCGGGTGCTGCGCACCGAGATGGTCGACCAGATCGAGGACTACGTGCTGCCGCGGCTGATCCAGATCGACGCGCCGCTGCTCACAGTGGTCGGCGGCTCGACCGGCGCCGGCAAGTCCACGCTGGTGAACTCGGTCGTCGGGTCGCGGGTCACCGAGCCCGGCGTCCTCCGGCCCACCACCCGCTCGCCCGTCCTGGTGCACAACCCCGCCGACGCGGAGTGGTTCGACCGGCAGCGGATCCTGCCCAACCTGGCCCGCACGACCGGCACCGGTGACGGCCCGGGTGCGCTCCAGCTGGTCGCCGCCGAGAGCATCCCGGCCGGACTCGCCATCCTCGACGCCCCCGACATCGACTCGGTGGAGGAGGCCAACCGGGTCCTCGCCGCGGAGCTCCTGGCCGCCGCGGACCTGTGGCTGTTCGTCACCTCGGCGGCCCGCTACGCCGACCAGGTGCCCTGGGACTTCCTCAAGGCCGCCGCGGAGCGCAGCACCGCGGTCGCCATCGTGCTCGACCGGACCCCGCCGGCCGCGGTGACCGAGATCAGCACCCACCTGGCCCGGATGTTGATCTCCCGCGGGTTGCGCGACTCGCCGCTGTTCACCGTGCCCGAGGGCACCGTCGACGCCGACGGCCTGCTGCCGGCCGACGCGGTCGCCGAGATCCGCCAGTGGCTGAACAGCCTGGCCGCCGACACGGACGCACGCGCCGCGGTCGTGAAGCAGACCCTCGACGGTGCGGTGCGCAGCCTGTCCCGGCGCGTCCACGACGTCGCCGAGGCCGGCACCGAGCAGGCCGCGGTGGCCGCGCGGCTGCGGCTCGACGCCAACCGTGCCTACGACGAGGCGATCGCCCGGATCGAGGACGCCTCGGCCGACGGCACGCTGCTGCGCGGCGAGGTGATGGCCCGTTGGCAGGAGTTCGTCGGGACCGGCGAGCTGCTCCGGTCGTTGGAGACCCGGGTCGGCTGGCTGCGCGACCGCGTGGTCGGCTGGGTGAAGGGGAAGCCGCAGCAGGCCGAGCGCGTCACCGTCGCGGTCGAGTCCGGCCTCGAGCTGCTGCTGCTCGAGCACGCCGAGGCCGCTGCCGAGCGGGCCGAGAACTCCTGGCGGTCCACCGAGGCCGGTCAGCGGCTCCTCGGCCAGGCCGGAGCCGACCTCGGCCGTGCCTCCCGCGACTTCCGCGGCCGGGCCGAGCGGGCCGTCCGCGACTGGCAGAACGACGTGCTGGACCTGGTCCGCACCGAGGGAGCCGACAAGCGCTCGACCGCACGGTTCCTCGCCTTCGGCGTCAACGGCCTGTCCGTCGCGCTGATGATCGTGGTCTTCGCGCACACCGCCGGCGTCACCGGCGCCGAGGCCGGGATCGCCGGCGGCAGCGCGGTGATCGGGCAGAAGCTGCTCGAGGCGGTCTTCGGCGACCAGGCCGTACGCCGCCTCGCGAACCGTGCTCGCGAGGACCTCGAGGTGCGGGTGAACGAGCTGATGGACGCGGAACGGTCCCGCTACCTCGGAGTCGTCGACGCGCTCGGCATCGACGAGAAGGCGCCCGAGAAGCTGCGGGAGACCGCCCGCAGGATCGACGACCTCCGGTTCGCCGCCACGCCCACCCCGTTGTTCGAGGAGGGATCCGCATGACGTCGCTCGTGGAGGGCGCGAAACGCCTGATCGGCCGCGGCTCCGACGTGTCCGAGCGGATCGAGGGGCTCCGGGTCGCCGCCGAGGCTGCCCGGGGGCGCCTCGACGACGCCCTGGTCGAGGAGGCCGCCGAGGTCTCCGGCCGCGCCGCGGCCCGGCTCAACCTCTCCGGTGACCACACCGTGGTCGCGCTGGCCGGTGCCACCGGGTCCGGCAAGTCGTCGACGTTCAACGCCCTGACCGGCCTGGACCTCGCCGCCATCGGCGTACGTCGGCCCACCACGTCCTGGACGATGTCGTGCACCTGGGGCCGTGAGGGGGCCGGCGAGCTGCTGGACTGGCTCGGCGTCCCGGCCCGGCACCAGGTCGTCCGCGACAGCATGCTCGACCAGCCGCGCGAGGACCGGGACCTCGACGGGCTGGTGCTGCTCGACCTGCCCGACCACGACTCCACCGAGGTCGCGCACCACGTGGAGGTCGACCGGCTGGTGAAGCTGGCCGACCTGCTCGTGTGGGTGCTGGACCCGCAGAAGTACGCCGACGCCGCCATCCACGACCGCTACCTCAAGCCGCTGGCGACGCACAAGGAGATCATGCTCGTCGTCCTCAACCACATCGACGAGGTGCCGGTCGACCGGCGCGCGGCGATGGTGGACGACGTACGCCGCCTGCTCGAGCAGGACGGGCTGGACGGCGTCGAGGTGATCGCCACCTCGGCGAAGCACGGCGACGGCATCTCCGAGCTGAAGCGCGCGATCGCCGCGCGGGTCACCGCGAAGAAGTCCGTCAAGGCCCGGCTGATGGCCGACGTGTCGACGTCCGCCGCCCGGATGCGCGAGGCCAACGGCGACGCCAAGCCCGGCGACGTCGCCCGGGCCCGCAAGGGCGAGCTGGTCGACGCGTTCGCCGACGCCGCCGGGGTGGCCACGGTGGTGGCCGCCGTCGAGAAGTCCACCCGCACCCGGGCCGCGCACGCCACCGGCTGGCCGGTGACCTCCTGGCTCGGCAAGCTGCGTCCGGACCCGCTCAAGCGGCTCCACCTCGACCTCGGCAAGGACGGCAAGAAGCTCACCTCGGCGGCACGGGCCTCGCTGCCGCAGGCCAGCCCGGTGCAGCGGGCCCGGGTGGACACCGCGGTGCGCGGCGTGGCCGACGACGTGGCCCAGCAGCTCGCCCCGCCGTGGGCGGCGGCGGTGCGGCGCGCCTCGGTCTCCCGGCTGCCCGACCTCAACGACGCGCTCGACAAGGCGGTCAGCGGCACCGACCTCGGGGTGTCCCGGACACCGGTGTGGTGGCGGCTGGTCCGCGTCCTCCAGTGGCTGCTCCTGCTCACCGCCTTCGCCGGCGGTCTCTGGCTCGGTGCGTTCGCGGTCGCGAGCTACCTGCAGCTGTCGCTGCCCGAGAGCCCGGACTACGGCGGCCTCCCGCTGCCGACGCTGATGCTGCTGGGCGGCGTCGCGATGGGCCTGGTGCTCGGGCTGCTGAGCAAGGTGTTCGTCGCCTGGTCGTCGCGGTCGCGGGCCCGGTCGGCCGACAAGCGGCTGCGCGCCGCGATCAGCGAGGTCACCGAGCGGCTCGTGATCGAGCCGATCGAGCACGAGGTGACGGCGTACCGCACCACCCGCGACGGGCTCGCCGCAGCCTCCCGCTGACCGGCCGCGCCCGCCCGCCGCGCCGGGTTCCGTCCACCGCGTCGAGCCGCCCCCGGTCGTCCCCAGGGGCGGCTCGCGCGTCCGGTGCCTGTCGCCGCTGTTCGGCAGCCTTCTCGGCGTCCGCTTGAACACCGATGAGGAGGCTCCAGATGAGCGACACCTACGTGACCCTGCACGGCTGGGTCGGCAGCGACGTGACCCACCGCGACCCGCAGGGAGTCAGCGTGGCCAACTTCCGACTGGCGTCCACGCCGCGGCTGAAGAAGGAGGGGAAGTGGGTCGACGGGGACACCACGTGGTACTCCGTCACCGCCTGGCGGCACCTCGCGGAGAACATCCGCGACTCGGTCCGCAAGGGCGACGCGGTCGTCGTGCACGGCCGGCTGCGCACCGACTCGTGGACGCGCGAGGACGGCGAGGTGACCAGCTCGCTGCAGATCGAGGCGAGCCTGGTCGGCCACGACCTCACCCGCGGGACCAGCCTGTTCTCCCGCACCCCGCGGCCGGAGCAGCGCCCCGAGAGCGAGGTGGACGCCGAGGCGGAGGCGCTCGCCCGGCAGGTGCCGGCGGACCTCCCGGCTCAGGTCGACAGCTGGGGCAACGCCCTGCTCCCGCCGGAGGGGGAGACCCGGGCCGGAGCCGACGCGGCCTGAGCCCGTGCGGCCCCGTTTAGGCGCCAGCGGCAGGCCGCCGTAGGCTTGCCGGTCATGGCTGAGTATGTGTTCACGCTGCGTAATGTCCGCAAGGCTCACGGCGAGAAGGTCGTCCTGGACAACGTCACCCTCTCGTTCCTGCACGGGGCGAAGATCGGTGTCGTCGGACCCAACGGCACCGGCAAGTCGACCCTGCTGAAGATCATGGCCGGGCTCGACCACGCGTCCAACGGTGACGCGATCATCGACCCCGACGCCACGGTCGGCATGCTGCAGCAGGAGCCGCCGCTCAGCGAGGGCAAGACGGTCCTGGAGAACGTCGAGGAGGCCGTCGGCGAGATCCACGGCAAGCTCGCGCGCTACAACGCGATCTCCGAGGAGCTCGCGGACCCCGACGCCGACTACGACAAGCTCCTCGCCGAGATGGGCGAGCTGCAGACCGACCTCGACCACGCCAACGCGTGGGACCTCGACAGCCGGCTCGACCAGGCGATGGACGCGCTGCGCTGCCCGCCGCCGGAGACGCTGGTGGACAACCTGTCCGGTGGTGAGCGGCGCCGGGTCGCGCTGTGCAAGCTGCTGCTGCAGCAGCCCGACCTGCTGCTCCTCGACGAGCCCACCAACCACCTGGACGCCGAGTCGGTCCAGTGGCTCGAGGGCCACCTGGCCAGCTACCCCGGCGCCGTCCTGGCCGTCACCCACGACCGTTACTTCCTCGACAACGTCGCGAGCTGGATCCTCGAGCTCGACCGCGGCAAGGCGCACCCCTACGAGGGCAACTACTCGACCTACCTCGAGACCAAGCAGTCCCGGCTCCAGATCGAGGGGGCCAAGGACGCCAAGCGCGCCAAGATGCTCGAGCGCGAGCTGGAGTGGGTGCGGTCCAACCCGAAGGCACGGCAGGCCAAGAGCAAGTCGCGTCTGGCCCGCTACGAGGAGATGGCCGCGGAGGCGGACCGCAACCGCAAGGTCGACCTCGCCGAGATCAACATCCCGGCCGGCCCGCGGCTCGGCGACGTCGTGCTCGAGGCCGACGACCTCACCAAGGGCTTCGGTGACCGCGTGCTCATCCACGACCTGAGCTTCAAGCTGCCCCGCGCCGGCATCGTCGGCGTGATCGGCCCCAACGGTGTCGGCAAGACCACGCTGTTCCGGATGATCATCGGCGAGGAGAAGCCGGACTCCGGCGACCTGAAGGTCGGCCAGACCGTGAAGATCTCCTACGTCGACCAGAGCCGCGGTGGCATCGACCCGAACAAGAACGTCTGGGAGGTCGTCTCCGACGGCCTGGACTTCATCAAGGTCGCCAACTTCGAGATGCCGAGCCGGGCCTACATCGCCTCGTTCGGCTTCAAGGGCCCGGACCAGCAGAAGAAGGCCGGCGTCCTCTCCGGTGGTGAGCGCAACCGGCTCAACCTCGCGCTGACGCTCAAGATGGGCGGCAACATGCTGCTCCTCGACGAGCCGACCAACGACCTGGACGTCGAGACGCTGCAGTCCCTCGAGGACGCGCTGCTCGAGTTCCCCGGCTGCGCCGTGATCACCTCGCACGACCGGTGGTTCCTCGACCGCACCGCCACCCACATCCTCGCCTGGGAGGGCGACGACGAGGACGGCGGCAAGTGGTTCTGGTTCGAGGGCAACTTCGCGTCCTACGAGGAGAACAAGGTCGAGCGGCTCGGCGCCGAGGCGGCCCGCCCGCACCGCGTCACCCACCGCAAGCTCACCCGCGACTAGGTCGCAGCGCGCCGGGTGGTCGGGCCACCGAGACCGGTGGTCGAGCCCGTCGAGACCAGTCAGGCCGGCGTGAGGCGCAGCTGATGCAGGTGCGGGCGACGGGCCGGGCCTCGAGGCGCGCGGGGGCGATCGGCTCGCCGCAGGACTCGCAGACGCCGTACGTCCCGTCCTCGACGCGCCCGAGCGCCGCGTCCACCTCCGCGAGGTGCTCGCGCGCCTGGTCGACCAGCGCGCCGACCTGGGACCGTTCGAAGGCGATCGTGGAGCCCTCGGGGTCGTGCTCGTCGTCGGCGTTGGAGTCCGCGGAGGCCTCGACGATCCCGGCGTAGTCACCGCTCAGGTCCGCGAGCCGTTCCTGGGTGCGCTGCCGCTCCGCCACGAGGGCGCGGACCGGGTCCCAGGCGGTCATGCCGTGGCCCTCAGGTCACCGGCGCAGCGGCGATGAGGCCGTCCGCGATGATCCGGCGCTGGATCTCCGAGGTGCCCTCGAAGATCTTGGTCAGCCGGGCGTCGCGCCAGTACCTCTCGGCCGCGAACTCGGTGGTGTAGCCGTTGCCGCCGAAGATCTGCAGCGCCTGGCTGGTCACCCGCTCGGCCATCTCGGAGGCGAAGAGCTTGGCCTGGGAGGTCTCGGTGTTGGCGGGGGCACCGGAGTCCACGAGCCAGGCGGCGTACTGGTAGAACTGCCGCGCCGCGGCCACCTCGCTCGACATGTCGGCGAGCATGTGCCGGATCGCCTGCTGCTCCGCGATCGGCTCGCCGAACTGGACCCGCTGCTGCGCGTAGACGATCGCGTCCTCGAGCGCGCCCCGGGCCAGCCCGACGGCTCGCGCGGCGGTCTGCACGCGCGCGACATGGAGCCAGCCCAGGCTGTGCTTGAAGCCCTGGCCCTCCTCCTCGCCGGTGTCCTGCAGCGCGTCGGCCGGCAGCCGGAGGCCGCTGAGCTCGAGCTCCCACGTGGTCAGGCCGAAGTAGCCGATCTTGTCGATGGGCCTGCCGGAGATGCCCGCGGGGAACGAGCCGCGCTGCTTCTCGATGAGGAACAGCTCCAGCCCGTCGGAGGGGCCGCGGTCGTCGCGCGGGGGACGGGTGCGGGCCAGCAGGTGGATGAAGTCGGCCGACTTCGCGTGGCCGACCCAGCGCTTGGTGCCGTTGACCACCCACCCGTCGCCGTCGCGCTCGGCCGCGCAGGACACGTTGGCCAGGTCCGAGCCGGCCTCCGGCTCGGAGAAGGCGATCGCCCCGATCCGTCGTCCGGCCGCGCTGAGCCGGCGCAGCTCGAGCCGGCGGTCGGGGTCGGGGGAGTCGCAGCCGGTGCCGTTGCCCCGGGCGATGATGCTGCCGACGCTCATCCAGGCGCGGGCCAGCTCCTCGGACACGAGGCAGTAGTCCAGGACGCCGAGCCCCAGGCCGCCCTCGTCCTCCGGGATGAGTACGCCGAACAGCCCGAGCTCGCCCATCCGGTCGAGGATCCCGGCCGGGATGTCCTCGTGGCGCGGGTCGAGCTCGTTCGCCACCGGGAGCACCTCGTCCATCGCGAATGCGCGGACCTTCTCGACCAGCGCGGTGCGTGCCGGGGTGTCGTAGGGACTGCCGGTCGGCGCGACGGTGTGCAACGGGTCGAGGTTGTGGCGGTGCCAGGCGGTCATGGCCGCCAGCATGTCAGTCAGCGGATGTCGACCGCGGGATTGGCGTCGACGAGCCGGTCGGTGACGGCGTTGAACACGCGGCCGACGGCTGCGAAGTCGGCCGGACCGGCCAGGTCGACGAGATACTCACGCACCCCACGCACGTGGTCGGGCGCCGCGGCCTCGAGGAGCGCCATCCCGCGGTCGGTGAGGACCGCCTCGACCCCGCGGCCGTCGGAGGTGCAGGAGACCCGCTCGACCAGCCCGGCTCGCTCGAGCCGCGTCACGGTGTGGGTGACCCGGCTGCGCGAGTGGCTGAGCGAGTCGGCCAGCGACGCCATCCGCAGCCGCCGGTCGGCGCACTCGGAGAGCCGGACGAGGACCTCGTACTCCGGCAGGGACAGGTCGTGGTTGGCCCGCAGGTCCCGGTCGAGCCGGTCCATCAGCAGGGTGGTGCCCACGAGGTAGGCGCGCCAGGCGCGCTGCTGCTCGGAGTCCAGCCAGCGGGCTTCCTGGGTCTGCGTGGTCATGGGACCAGTCTATCCACCCTCTTGTTGAAAGTTCAACGAACGCGTGTTATGGTTCTAGCAACAGTTGAAACGACAACTAATGAGGAGCTTCGCATGAGCATCGACACCATCCAGACCCAGACCACCCAGGTCCCCGCCGGCACCTGGACGATCGACCCGAGCCACTCCGAGGTCGGCTTCACCGTCCGCCACCTGATGACCAAGGTCCGCGGCCAGTTCGAGAAGTTCGAGGGCGCGATCGTCACCACCGACGAGGTCTCCGGCTTCCGCGCCACGGCCACGATCGACCTGAACTCGGTCAACACCCGCGACGAGAACCGCGACAACCACCTCCGGTCCAGCGACTTCTTCGACGTCGCGAACAGCGGCCCGATGACCTTCGTCACCACCTCCTTCGACGGCGCGGTCGCCACGGGCGACCTCACCATCAAGGGCGTCACCCTCCCGGTCGAGCTCGACGTGGAGTTCCTCGGGGTCGACGTCGACGCCTACGGCAACACCCGCGTGGGCTACGAGGCCACCACCGAGATCTCCCGCAAGGCCTTCGGCGTGGACTTCCAGATCCCGCTCGACGGCGGCAAGGTCCTCGTCGGCGACAAGGTCACCGTCGTCCTCTCCGTCCAGGCGATCCTCGCCCAGTAGTCGGTGCAGCAGGACCGCTCCTGCACCACCTCATGCGAATGGCCCCCGATCCGACCGGATCGGGGGCCTTCGCGCATGCTGCCGGACGTCGGAGCGCTCAGCTCATCCGCTCCAGGATCATCGCCATGCCCTGGCCGCCACCGACGCACATGGTGATCAGGCCGGTCTGCTTGTCGTGCCACTTCATCGAGTTCAGCATCGTGTTCTGCAGCCGGGCGCCGGTCATGCCGAACGGGTGGCCGACCGCGATGGCGCCGCCGTTGATGTTCAGCCGGTCGATGTCGATGCCGAGGTCCTGGTACGACGGCACCACCTGCGCGGCGAACGCCTCGTTGATCTCCACGAGGTCGATGTCGTCGATCGTCATGTTCGCCCGGGCCAGCGCCTGCTTCGTCGCCTCGACCGGGCCGAGGCCCATGATCTCGGGGGAGAGGCCGGTGACGCCGGTCGAGACGATCCGGGCCAGCGGGGTCAGCCCGAGCTCCTTGGCCTTGGTGTCGGACATGATCACGACCGCGGCCGCGCCGTCGTTGAGCGGGCAGCAGTTCGCGGCGGTGACGACGCCGTCCGGACGGAACACCGGCTTCAGGCCGGCCGCCGCCTCCATCGTGACGCCGGCACGCGGGCCGTCGTCGGTGCTGGCCACCGAGCCGTCCGGCAGCGTGACCGGGGTGATCTCGTTGGCCCAGAAGCCGTCGGCGATGGCCTTCTCGGCCAGGTTCTGGCTCCGCACGCCGAACTCGTCGAGCTCCTGGCGGGTGAGCCCGCGGAGCTTCGCGACGTTCTCGGCGGTCTGCCCCATCGCGATGTAGGCGTCGGGGACGGTGCCGTCCTCGCGCGGGTCGTGCCAGTCCACGCCGCCCTCGGCCGTCTTGGCGGTGCGTGCCACCGCGTCGGCGAACACCGGGTTCTGGGTGTCGGGCCAGTGGTCGGAGGTTCCCTTGGCGAAGCGGGAGACCGTCTCGACGCCGGCCGAGATGAAGACATCGCCCTCGCCGGCCTTGATGGCGTGGAAGGCCATCCGGGAGGTCTGCACCGACGACGAGCAGTAGCGGGTGATCGTCGCACCCGGGAGGCCGTCGTACCCCATCAGCACCGCCACGATCCGGGCCATGTTGTAGCCCGACTCGCCGCCGGGGAGCCCGCAGCCGAGGTACAGGTCGTCGATCTGGGTCGGGTCCAGCTCGGGGATCTTGTCCAGCGCCGCCTGGATGATCGTCGCGCTGAGGTCGTCGGGCCGCAGGTCCTTGAGCGAGCCCTTGTTGGCGCGACCGATGGGGGAGCGCGCGGCGGAAACGATCACTGCCTCGGGCATGGTGTGGCTCCGATCAAGACGATGTCAGGGTGGCCCTCAGCCTAGAACCGATTCCTGCGAGGATGACTGTGTGGCTCGACACATCTACTACTGCCCACTGCGCTGGGCCGACATGGACTCCCTGGGGCACGTGAACAACGTGGTCTACGTGGACTACCTCCAGGAGGCTCGCGTGGACATGCTTCGCGTGCACGCCCCCGTGCAGGGCGGGGAGGAGCTCGCCGTGGGGACGGTCGTCGTGCGCCACGAGGTGGAGTTCGTGCACCCGCTGGTGTTCCGGTTCGAGCCGGTGCGCATCGAGACCTGGGTGACGCAGGTGCGCGCGGCCACGTTCACGATGGCCTACGAGATCCTGGACGAGCTCCCGGACGGCGAGCGCCGGGTCTACGTCCGGGCGCGGACCGTGCTGACGCCGTTCGTGTTCGCGCAGGAGCGGCCTCGCCGGGTCAGCCCCGAGGAGCGCGAGGTGCTCGAGCGCTTCCTCGAGCCGGCAGGAGACGCCGCATGAGCCGCCACCGCTACGACTGCTTCGTCCGGTTCTCCGACGTGGACGTCTACGGGCACGTGAACAACGTGAAGTACTTCGAGTACTACCAGGAGGCCCGGCTGTCCTTCCTGACGTCGCTGGGCCGCCGGGAGGGCGAGAAGGACTTCAGCCTCGTCGTCGCGCGCCTCGACGTGGACTACAGGCGGCCGATCCTGTTCCGGCCCGAGCCGTTCCTCGTCGAGACCTGGGTGACCCGGGTCGGCACGTCGTCGTTCGGCGTCGCTTCGGAGATCCGCGACGGCGACCAGGTGCTGTCGCGGGCGCAGGCGGCGATGGTGACGTTCGACCTCGCGACGCAGCGGTCGCGGCCGCTGAGCGAGGGCGAGCGGGCCCGCCTGGAGACGGTGCTGGAGGCCTGAGCGGCGTCAGCCCTCGTCGAGGGTGTTCACCATGAACTGCGCCGCGTGGGTGACGTAGTCCCAGAACTGCGCGTCCTGCTCCGGGGTGAGGTTGGCCGCGTCGAGCCCGGCACGGAAGTGCAGCAGCCAGTGGTCGCGGGCCTGCGGCGTCACCGCGAACGGCGCGTGCCGCATCCGCAGGCGCGGGTGCCCGCGGGTGTCGGAGTAGGTCGTCGGGCCGCCCCAGTACTGCACGAGGAACAGCGTGAAGCGCTCCGCGGCCGGACCGAGGTCCTGCTCGGGGTAGAGCGGCCGCAGCACCTCGTCCTGGGCCACGCCCTCGTAGAAGCGGTCGACGATCTTCGCGATCGTGGGGTGGCCCCCGATCTCGTCGTAGAAGGTCTGGCCGTGCTGCGTGGTGCTCACTTGTCTATTGTCCCCATCCCGGCAAGAGTCGGACACGAACCCCCTGAAAGCGTCCCTGAGAAGAAGAAGGAGCTGCGCATGGCAACCACCCGCACCGCGAAGACCCACTGGGAAGGTGCCCTCCTGGAGGGCGGCTCCGGCCAGGTCACCCTCGAGTCGTCGGGCCTGGGGACGTACGACGTCTCCTGGCCGGCGCGCACGGAGGAGCCCAACGGGAAGACCAGCCCCGAGGAGCTGATCGCGGCCGCGCACTCGGCGTGCTTCTCGATGGCACTGTCCAACGTGCTCGCCAAGGCCGGTACGCCGCCGCAGGCGCTCGACACGAAGGCCGACGTGGGCTTCCAGCCGGGCGAGGGCATCACCGGTGTCCACATCACCGTCGTCGGCAGCGTCGAGGGCATCGACGCCGCAGGGCTTCCAGGAGGCCGCCGAGAACGCCAAGGCCAACTGCCCGGTGTCGCAGGCGCTCACCGGCACGAAGATCACCCTGGACGCCTCGCTGGCCTGACGGCCCGCCCAGCGCGGTCAGGTCGTGGGAGCCCCGGACGCGTCCGGGGCTCCTGCCGTCCCCGCAGCCCGGTCGGTCCCGTCGACGGCGCCGGAGGGCAGCGTGGCCGGCACCCGCGGCTCCTCGGTCCGGTTGATGATGATGCGCGACGGGCGGGCCAGCTCGATGCCTTCGTGGTCGAAGCGGGCCTTGATCCGCTCGCGCATCTCGCGGGCCACCGCCCACTGCTCGAGGGGGGCGGTCTTCAGGGTGACCCGCACGGTGATCCAGTCGGGGGTCAGGTCCTGGACGCCCCAGACCTCGGGCTCCTCGATGATCATGCTCTTGAAGTCCTCGTCCTCCCACACGTCGTGGGCGACGTCCTTGAGGATCTCCTGGACCTTGTAGAGGTCCTGGTCGTGTCCGAGCGGGACGTCGACCACGGTGCGTGCCCAGTTCTGGCTGGAGTTCCCGACGCGCACGACCTCGCCGTTGCGGACGTACCAGACGGTCCCCTCGACGTCGCGGAGCCGGGTAACCCGCAAGCCGACCGCCTCGACGGTGCCGGAGGCCTCCCCGAGGTCGATGACGTCCCCGACGCCGTACTGGTCCTCGACGATCATGAAGATGCCCGACAGGAAGTCCGTGACCAGGCTCTGGGCGCCGAAGCCGAGCGCCACACCGACGATGCCGGCGCTGGCGATGAGCGGCCCGACCGGGAAGCCGAGCTCGGCCATCCCGGTGATGCCGGCGATCGTGAAGATCGCGATCGACGTGATGCTCTTGAGCAGCGAACCCATCGTCTGCGCGCGCTGCACGCGTCGGCCGGCCACCACCGCCGCCGTGGTCTTCTTCTGGGCCGCGGCCGTCTTGTGCTTGAGCATCGGGGTGGGCAGGCCCTCCGCGGCGCGGCGGGTGACCCGGTCGATCATCCGGTGCAGGAACCACCGCGCCACCAGCGCGATGATCAGCAGCACGAGGAGCGCCACCGGCTTGGCGATCAACCAGTCGGCCGCCTCGGCGAGCCATGCGTTCCCGGTCCACTGGTAGACCGTGTCGCACCAGTCCTCACCGGTGCCGCACTCGGGGGTCGTCTGCAGGAGGCTCATGGGTCGGACCATAACGAGAGGCCGTGCCACCCTCAAACTCAGGTTCGCTACCCTTGACGCGTGACGAACCCCCGCAGAACATCCGTTGTACGACGGGCCGTGCGCGTCCTCGCGCTCACGCCGGCGGTGCTGCTCGTGACCGGTGCCACACCGTCCTTCGCGACCGCTCCCGAGCAGTGGGGCGAAGCCCCGTCGGTGGACCCGATCCACGCACTCCTGGTGATCGTGCTGATCCCCGCCGGCCTGTTCGCCCTGATCACGCTGCTGACCTACCTGCCGTCCATGGCCAAGGGTGAGAGTGCCTACCACCCGGGCCTCGCCTGGCGCCATGAGCCCGAGTGGTTCGGCGGTCCGCGCGACGGGCTGGAGAAGGCCGACAAGACCGACCCCTCCGCCCTCGAGGGCGCCGGCGAGCGAGGCGGCGCAAGTGGCCGCTGGTGAAGCGTTCTCCGCAGCGGAGCGCCACGAGATCGACAAGGCGATCCGCGACGCGGAGACCATGTGCCGCTACGAGTTCTCCGTCTACGTCGGCGCCGCCGACCAGGAGGCCCGTCCGTTCGCCGAGCGGCTGCACGCCGCCCTGGTGGCGCCCTCCCGGTCGGTGCTCGTGCTGGTCGACCCGGCCGCGCGCATCGTCGAGATCGTCACCGGTGCCGAGGCGCGCCGGGTGCTCGACGACGCCGAGGTGAAGCTGGCCACGCTGTCCATGCAGACGGCCTTCGCCGCCGGTGACCTGGTCGGCGGCATCAAGGCCGGCGTGCTCCAGCTCGCCGACCACGCCCGCCGCCCCACCCTCCTGCACACCGAAAGTTGAGTGTGGGCTTGTTCACCCATGAGTGTGGGGTTCTTCCCGCCCTCCGCGAACAACCCCGCACTGAAGGGTGAACAACCCCGCAGTCAACGGGAAACAACCCCGCAGTCAACGGGAGAGGCCCCGCACCGATCACTCGGTGCGGGGCCTCTTCGCGTGTGCGGCGGGTCAGTCGGCGTCGAAGGCCTGGGCCTTGAGGGCGCGCACGATGTCCGCGCGGCCCTCGCCGACGTAGCGCTTCGCGGCGGGGTTGGCGTCCGAGGAGGCCATCCACGCGTCGACGCGCTCGAGCGTCTCCTGGCCGGTCAGCGCCCGCGGGAACATGTACTCCAGGGCGGTCGAGGCGATCTGCACGCCGAGGTCCTCCCAGATGGTGTCCGCCGCCGCGAGGTACTCCTCGAGGAACGGCGCGAGCACCTCCTGCTGACCGGCGGTGTCCCAGATGTAGGTGATGTGCCGCTGCGTCTCGTTGGGCGTGCCCTTGCGCCGCGCGGTCTCCCAGGACTGCTGCTTGCTCGCAGCGTCGGGCAGCGCGGCGATCGCCGCAGCCGCCTTCTCGTGGCCCGAGATGGTGTTGTCGGCGGCGAGCTCCTCGTCGATCCGGGCCCGGTCCACCCGGCCGGCGGAGGCCAGCGCGGTGAGGATCGTCCAGCGCATGTCGGTGTCGACCGTGAAGCCCTCGAGGTGCGCGCTGCCGTCGAGCAGCCCGGCGAGGAAGTCCATCGCCTTCGGGCTGCGGCCGGCGCCGGAGTAGGACGACGGCGGGATGCGCTTGCCGGTGGTGCCGGCGAAGCACTTCATGAAGGTCAGCTGGTGGTCGCTCCCGGGCGCGGCGGCCTCGAGCAGCTTCCAGAAGCCCTCCTCCCAGCGGGCGCGCAGGGCGTCCCGCTTGGCCGGGTGGCTGTACTGCTCGATGGCGATCTGCACGTAGACCGGCAGCTGCTTGACGGCGGTGTCGTCGGTCTCCTCGGCGAGGCCGCGGATCACGAGCGACACGAAGTCGCCGGCGCTCATCTCGGCGTCGCGGGTCATGTCCCACGCCGCCGACCAGCACAGCGCCCGGGCGAGCGAGTCGTCGAGGGTGTTGATCGACTCCATGACCGTGGTGCGCGACCGCTCGTCGAGCCGGATCTTCGCGTAGGTCAGGTCGCCCTCGTTGAGCAGCAGCAGGTCGGGCTGCCGGACCCCGACGAGCGCCTCGACGTCGGTGAGCTCGCCGACGACGTCGGTCTCCACGGAGCTGCGGCGCACCAGCCGGCCGTCGACCCTGTCGTAGAGGCCGATGCCGATGCGGTGCGGGCGCAGCGTCGGGAACTCGTCGCTCGCGGACTGCCGCACCGCGAAGGTGGTGTAGCTGCCGTCCTCGGCGAGCGTGAACTCCGCGGCCAGCGTGTTGACGCCGGAGGTCTGCAGCCAGGCGCGGGCCCACGCGTCGAGGTCGCGGCCCGAGGTCTCCTCGAGCGCGGTGAGCAGGTCGGAGAACTCGCTGTTGCCGAACGCGTGCTTCTTGAAGTAGCCGCGCAGGCCGGCGAGGAACTCCTCGAGCCCGACGTAGGCGACCAGCTGCTTGAGGGCGGAGGCGCCCTTCGCGTAGGTGATGCCGTCGAAGTTCACCTCGACGGCCTCGAGGTCGTGGTTGTCCGCGGCGATCGGGTGCGTGCTGGGCAGCTGGTCCTGACGGTAGGCCCAGTTCTTGCGGTTGTTCGCGAAGCCGGTCCACGCCTCGTCGTACTTCGTCGCGGCGGTGGCGGCGTGGGTCGCGGCCCACTCGGCGAACGACTCGTTGAGCCAGAGGTCGTCCCACCACTTCATCGTGACGAGGTCGCCGAACCACATGTGCGCCATCTCGTGCAGGATCGTGTTCGCACGCTGCTCGTAGAACCAGCGGGCGTGCTGGCCGCGGGGGAGGTACTCGTCGCGCAGCGTCACGCAGCCCGCGTTCTCCATCGCGCCGTTGTTGAACTCCGGCACGTAGAGCTGGTCGTACTTGTGGAACGGGTAGGGGAAGTCGAAGGCCTCCTCGAAGAAGTCGAAGCCCTGCTTGGTGATCAGCACGAGCTCCTCGACGTCGAGGTAGGGCGCGACCGACTGCCGGCAGTAGTGGCCCAGCGGGATCTCGCCGTGCTTGCCGACGTAGGTGTCGAGGACCTCGTGGTACTCGCCCGCGACGACCGCGGTGATGTAGGTCGACATCCGCTCGGTCGTGGGGAAGCTCCACACCGCGGTGCCGTCGCCGTTGTCGGCCGGCGCCGGGGTGGGTGCGTTGGAGACGACCTTCCAGTGCGACGGCGCCTTCACGGTGAACGTGAACACCGACTTCAGGTCGGGCTGCTCGAAGGTCGCGAAGATGCGGCGGGCGTCGGGGACCTCGCACTGCGAGTAGAGGTAGACGCGGTCGTCCGCGGGGTCGACGAAACGGTGCAGGCCCTCGCCGGTGTGGCTGTAGAGCATGTCCGCGACGACATGCAGCTCGTTGTCGGCCTGGAGGTCGCTGAGCCTCAGGCGGTGGTCGGCGTACACGCTGCTCGGGTCGAGCGCCTGACCGTTCAGGGTCAGCTCGTGGATGTCGGCGTCGACGAGGTCGGCGAACGTCTGCGCGCCGGGCTCGGAGCAGCGGAAGCGCAGCGTCGTGGCCGAGCGGAAGGTGGTCGTGCTTCCGGTGGTCAGGTCCAGGTCGACCGCGTAGGAGTCGACGTCCAGGAGGGCTGCGCGGGCGCGCGCCTCTTCCCGAGTCAGATTCGTTCCAGGCATGGACGCATCCTGTCACCCGGATCAGGGAATGAACTAATCGTTACCGTTTGTTACCCAAAGCGTATGGACCGCCTTTTTTCGGGACTCTTTGAGGAGTGGGCACCACTCATGAACGACGCTGCTGAACGCACCCCTGTCGACTTCTGGTTCGACCCGCTGTGCCCCTGGGCATGGATGACCTCCCGCTGGCTGCTCGAGGTCGAGAAGGTACGACGAATCGCGCCGTCCTTCCACGTGATGAGCCTGGCCTACCTCAACCAGGACAAGGACATCCCCGACGAGTACCGCGAGATGCTCGCGCCCGCCTGGGGACCGGTCCGCGTGGCGGTCGCCGCCGCCCAGTCCGAGGGCGACCATGTGCTCCTCCCGCTCTACACGGCGATGGGCAACCGGATCCACCTCGAGGGCCGCTCGATCGACCGCAGCCTCATCGAGGAGTCGCTGGCCGAGGTCGGGCTGCCGCTGGCGCTCGCCGACGCGATGGACTCCGAGGACTACGACGACGACGTGAAGAAGTCGCACCACATGGGCATGGACCAGGTCGGCGAGGAGGTCGGCACACCGGTCATCAGCGTGGAGGGCGTGGCGTTCTTCGGTCCGGTCGTGACGCCCGCGCCCAAGGGCGAGGACGCCGGCCGGCTGTGGGACGGCGTGCTGCTCGTGGCCGGCACCCCGGGCTTCTACGAGCTCAAGCGCTCCCGCGAGAAGGGCCCCGACTTCTCCTGACTCCGGGGCCCGGAAACACCGGCGCGACCCCTGGGCGTCGCGCCGGTGGAGCGATCTAACGTCGGGGTGTGACCACGACACCTGCGAGCCCGCTCGACGTCCTGTCCCGGGCCATCGACCAGGCCGCCGCGATCCTCGGCGAGGTCCGGGCCGACCACCTGGACCGCCCCACCCCGTGCGACGACTGGTCCGTCGGCCAGCTGGCCGACCACCTGGTCGCCGCCCCGGGACGTTTCGTCCAGATGATGCACGGGGAGCAGCCTGACTGGTCCGCGCAACCCGATCAGGCCGACGAGGACCGGGTGGCAGCCTTCCGGGAGGGGGCCGCCGCTCTGCTCCGCACCTGGCGCGAGCAGGGGGACTCTGCTGCGGCGAGCGCCGACTGGCAGTCGGCCGAGCTCGGCCAGCACGCCTGGGACCTCGCGCGCGGCATCGGCCGGCCCACGGAGGACCTCGATGCCGAGGTGGCGCAGCGGGGTCTGGACTTCATGCGGGCGAACCTCACGCCGGACCGGCGGGGGAGCGTCTTCGCCGCCGAGCGACCGGTCCCGGAGGGCGCCTCGATGCCCGACCGGCTCGCGGCCTTCAGCGGCCGCGACGTGTGAAGGCTCCGCTCAGCGGACGGTGCCGTCCCAGCGCCACCTGCTGAGCGGCTCGCGGCCCGGCAGGTCGCCCCGCCCGGTGGCCCACAGCAGCGTGGGCCAGGCCGGCTGGTCGGCCGGCGCGTCCGGGAACAGCCGGTCCAGGGTGCGCCGTACGACGCCCTCGTCGGGCGCCCAGGCGAGACCGAGCCCACCGGCCACGTCGTGCAGGTGCACCACGGTCTCCACGATCCCCATCGCGGCGAACCCGGCCGGGTCCGAGACGCCGAACGGGTGCCAGCCGCGCACCTCCGGGGCGGCCCGCTGGACCGCCCCGAGCAGCAGGCCGCCACACGCGTCGACCACCTGCACCAGCCCCGCGTTGCCGCGGTCCGGCTCGGCGAAGATCGTCGACCTCGGCCCGCCCTCCCGCGTCGCGTGGAGTTCGATCGGCACGGTGGAGTGGGTCTCCGGAGTCCGCGTCGCGATCTGGGCGGCGTAGGCGAAGTGGTCGTCAGCGAGGTGCTCGAGCGTCTCCCAGACGGTCCAGTCGAGGCCGGCAGCGGGCACCTGCCAGTCCCGGTCGAGCGCCGTGTGGAGCGTGGCCAGGGCGTCGACCAGCACGCGGTCGAGGTCGTCGAGGTGCGGGGACTCCATGCGCCGACTCTGCCGTCCGCGTCCACCCGCGACAACCGACTTCGCCGTCGGCCGACCCCTTCCCTAGGATCACCGCATGAGCAAAGTGCTGTCCGCCGTCGCCTGGCCCTACGCCAACGGCCCGCGCCACATCGGCCACGTGGCCGGTTTCGGCGTGCCCTCCGACGTCTTCAGCCGCTACATGCGGATGGCCGGGCACGACGTGCTCATGGTCTCGGGCACCGACGAGCACGGCACGCCGATCCTCGTCGCCGCCGACGCGCAGGGCGTGTCCCCGCAGGAGCTCGCGGACCGCAACAACCGGATCATCGTCGAGGACCTCGCGGCGCTGGGGCTGAGCTACGACCTGTTCACCCGCACCACCACGCGCAACCACTACGCGGTGGTCCAGTCGATGTTCCACACGGTCCACCAGAACGGCTACATGGTCGAGCAGACCACCTTCGGCGCGATCTCGCCGTCCACCGGCCGCACCCTGCCGGACCGCTACATCGAGGGCACCTGCCCGATCTGCGGCGCCGAGGGCGCGCGCGGCGACCAGTGCGACAACTGCGGCAACCAGCTCGACCCCACCGACCTGATCAACCCGCGCAGCAAGATCAACGGCGAGGTGCCGGAGTTCGTCGAGTCGCAGCACTTCTTCCTCGACCTGCCCGCGCTGGCCGACGCGCTGAAGGAGTGGCTCGACGAGCGCGAGGCCTCCGGCACCTGGCGGCCCAACGTCATCAAGTTCAGCCAGAACATCCTCGAGGAGATCCGGCCGCGCGCGATGACCCGCGACATCGACTGGGGCATCCCGGTGCCGCTGGAGGAGTGGGTCGACCACCCGACCAAGCGGCTCTACGTGTGGTTCGACGCCGTCATCGGCTACCTCTCGGCCTCCATCGAGTGGGCCCGCCGCACCGGCGACCCCGACCGGTGGCGCGAGTGGTGGAACGACCCCGAGGCGCTGTCCTACTACTTCATGGGCAAGGACAACATCACCTTCCACGCGCAGATCTGGCCGGCCGAGCTGCTGGCCTACGACGGCCGGGGGAGCCGCGGCGGGGAGCCCGGTGCCTACGGTCAGCTCAACCTGCCGACCGAGCTCGTGTCGAGCGAGTTCCTCACCATGGAGGGCCGGAAGTTCTCCTCCTCCAAGGCCGTGGTGATCTACGTCCGCGACGTGCTCGAGCGCTACCAGCCCGACGCGCTGCGCTACTTCATCTCGGCCGCCGGGCCGGAGAGCCAGGACAGCGACTTCACCTGGGCGGAGTTCGTCCGGCGCACCAACGACGAGCTCGTCGCCGGGTGGGGCAACCTGGTCAACCGCACGGCGAACATGATCGCGAAGAGCTTCGGCGAGATCCCCGCCGCAGGGGAGCTGACCCCGGAGGACGAGGCGCTGCTCGCCGGGGTCGAGGCCACCTTCGACACGGTCGGCGGGCTGATCGCCCGGCACCGGCAGAAGCACGCGCTCATCGAGGCGATGAAGACCGTCGGCGAGGTCAACAAGTACGTCTCCGACAACGAGCCCTGGAAGCTCAAGGGCGACGACGAGCGCGAGCGGCTCGCGACGATCCTGCACGTCACGGCGCAGGCCGTGGCCGACTGCAACGTGATCCTCGCGCCGTTCCTGCCGCACGCCGCCAACGCGGTCGACCGGGTGCTCGGCGGCAGCGGCGACATCGCCCCGATGCCGGTGATCGAGGAGGTCGACGACCTGGACGGCGGGCCGCCGTACCCGATCATCACCGGCGACTACACGGCCACCCCGCGCTGGGAGCGACGGCCGGTCGTGGTCGGCACGCCCATCGTCAAGCCGGCGCCGGTGTTCACCAAGCTCGACCCCTCGGTGGTCGACGAGGAGCTCGCCCGCCTGGGTGCCTGACCCGCCACCAGGGCGTAGGACGTCCCCGACCGGATGGAACAATTCCCGCATGCGCGTTCACCTCGGTTCTGACCATGCCGGCCTCGAGCTCAAGGAGCACCTGCTCAACTGGCTCGCCGACAACGGCTACGAGGCCGTCGACCACGGACCCTTCGTCTACGACGCCCTCGACGACTACCCGGTCTTCTGCCTGCGCGCCGCGGAGGCCGTGGTCGCGGACCGCGAGGACGGGCTCGACAGCCTCGGCGTGGTGATCGGCGGCTCCGGCAACGGCGAGCAGATCGCCGCCAACAAGGTGAAGGGCGTCCGGGCGGCACTCGCCTGGAGCGAGGAGACCGCGACGCTGGCCCGCGAGCACAACGACGCCAACGTGGTCGCCGTGGGCGGCCGGATGCACACCGTCGAGGACATGACGCGCTTCGTGGACGTCTTCCTCACCACCGCCTACTCGGGCGAGGAGCGGCACACCCGCCGCATCACCATGCTGGCCGACTACGAGAAGACCGGGAACCTGCCACCGCTGCCCGAGTCCGCGCTCGGCCGGAACTGACTCGTCACGACGTGTTCTGCGGGTAGGTGCGGCAGGTCTGCAGCAGGTCCTCCTGCGGCCGAGGTACGTCGTCTGCTCGAGGGCGGTGAGGTTCCGGCCCGCCAGGTCGCAGGCCCTGCGGAGCAACGTGGGCGTGTCGAGGTGCCACAGCGACACCCCCTGTGCGGTGGTCACCGCGACCTGGGTGCCGTCCCGGCGGAGGTATCCCTGCGCGAGCTGGGAGGGACCCTGGGCGAGCAACGGGTCCCCGAGCCGGATCCGGCCGGTCACGTCGTAGAGCTGGACCGTCTGGTCGGCGGCCGTGACCATCAGGGTCCGGCCGTCGTCGCTGAACTGCAGTGAAGTGACCTCCCCCTTGCTTCCGGGGAACTCGGCCACGTCCCGGAGCGTGTCGAGGTCGAACTGGGTGATCGGTCCGGAGGGGTTCGCGCCGACGACCTCGTTGGCGGGACCGATCGCGGTGCGCACCTGGAAGGGGAGGCCCGAGGTGATCCTCCTGCCGGTCTGGACGTCGTACACCGAGGACTCCAGGACCTCGGCGCCGAACGACGTGACCAGCACCCGCACGCCGTCGGGACTGGCGGACACCGAGCTGATGTCGTAGGCGGGCACCGAGGTGAGGTGCCCGGTGACGTCGCCCGTGCGGCGTCCACCCGACGGACCTCCCACGGATGGGGCTCGTCGTCCGGGCGGGCGGTCACGGTGAAGTAGGAGCCGCTGCGGTAGTCGGCGAAGACCGCGTGCGTTCTCTCGTCGATGGGGTGGCGGTGGTCTGCCGGAGCTGCGCCGGTGCGTACGTCGACCAGCGCGGTGCCGCCGGGACGACCGAAGACCGCCAGCAGGTTCGCGGTGACCCAGGTGGCACCTCCGGGCGCGCTGACCGTGCGCACGGGCCGGTCGCGTCGCACGTCCCAGACCTGGACCCGGTCGAGACGGTCCGGGTCGGCGACCAGCACGTGACGGCCCGCGGGGTCGTAACCGCCGACCAGCACCTGTCCGGCCGCCACGGACCGGCTGACCGGGCCCGAACCGTCCAGCCGCCAGCGGCTGACGACCGGGCCTGAGTCGTTGAAGCTCACCAGCTCCTTCCCGTCGTCGCTGACCACCAGGTTCCCCACGCTGCCCAGCTGGGGGTCCAGAGAGCGTCCGGTGAGGCCGCCGGTGCCGAGCTCGCGCTCGGCGATCTGCCCCGAGTAGTTGCCGCAGTAGAAGCGGCCCGCGGTGTCGGCCACGGCGAGGAAGGGGCAGGACCGCCGCGTGGCGCCGAGGTCGATGGTCCACACGCGGCGGCCGGTGACGGTGTTCACCGCGGTCACGGCCTCGCTGCCGGCGGCGACCAGCACGCCCCTGCGGGTCAGTGCGAGCCCGGAGTTGGTGGAGAACGGCGGTACGTCGTACCGCCCAAGCGGGCGCAGCGTGCGGCCGTCGTAGGAGCTGACGTCGCCACTGGTGGAGCCGACGTACACCCGGTCCCGGCTGTCGAAGACCACGGTCGACACGCTCCTCGCGAAGTCGGAGAGGTCGGGCCGCTGGTGCCCGGCGACGTGTCCGACCAGGCCTCCGCCCGGGAGCCGGTAGACGGCGAGGTCCCCGTGCGGTCCGCCGGTCACGGCGAGCAGTGAGCCGTCGTCGTTGAGCGCCGCGTCGGTGCCGAAGAACGGGGCGTGGAAGGGGTCGAGGACGACCGCACCCTGCCGGCGAAGGTCGTAGACCATCAGCTGGCTGCATGCCCCTCCTTGTGGGTCGCGGAAGGCCTCGACGCTTCCGCACGAGGACGCCGGGTCGTCGATCCAGGTGTCCTGGAGCTGGAGGAGGAGGTGCCCGTCGTCGCTCACCCTGAGCAACGAGAAGCCGCCCGCGTTCGTCGGGGTGTCGGGGAACCGGTCGGGCAGCTCCTCCAGGTCCCGGTCCACGATGCGGAGGTAGCGGCCGTTCACGGCCAGCACCGCATGATCGGTGCCCGGGATCAAGGTGCCGTTCACCCAGCGACCGTCGCCGATGTACCGGTAGCCCAGGAAGCCTTGCCCCTCGGTCGTCGTGAAGGTGCCGAGCAGGGCCGAGCGAGCCTGGGCGTCCGGTCGCTCCCGGTAGGCCTCCACGGCGAGCAGCGCCGCCGCGCTCCGGTTGGTGGCGCGCAGGCTGAGCGAGCGGTTGACCAGGGCCTCGTGCTGGGCAGCACCCTCCGCGGCACCGGCACGATCACGCGCCCGGGCCGCGTCCCGGCCGCTGAGCAGGGCTGCCGTCCCCGTGCCCGCGGCGACCAGGGCGAGCCCCACCGCCCCGGCGAGAAGAACCCGCAGTCGCCGGTTCTGCCGGGCCTGGTCCCGGGCGCGTTGTTCCAGCGCCGACCGTTCGGACGACTCCCGTGCCACGGACGCATCGAGGAAGTCCTGCTCGAGCGGCGTCACGTCGTGGCGGTCGACGGCTGAGGCCCACTCGACGGCGGCTGCCAGGCGCGCACCCTGGTAGAGCTCGGCGGGGTCACGACCCAGTGACGTCCCAGCCGAGGGCCGCCGCGGCGAGGTGGGCGCGGACCCGCTGTCCCTCGGCGTCCTCGTCCAACCAGGAACGCAGCCGCGGCCAGGCGCGGGCAAGTGCCTCGTGGGCGATCTCCAGGGTGCCGTCCTGTGCGGTCACCAGCCTGGCCCGGACGAGGAGCTCCACGAGCCGGGCCCGGTCCGGGTCGGCCTGGAGCACGTGGGCCGGGTAGCGGGTGGGCACGGCGTCGCCGTCCTCGTTGGCCACCACGAGCCGGAGCAGGATGCCCCGGAGCAGCCGCCTCTCGTCGGGGCCGAGCGCCTCGTAGAGCCGCTCCGCCGACCGGCTGAGGGAGCCCCGGATGCCGCCGACCTCTCGGTAGCCGGCGACGGTCAGCCGGTTGCCGGAGCGGTGGGCCCAGGTCTGCGCGAGCGCGTGGGACATCAGCGGGAGCGCACCGGGCTCTCCCTCGACGTCGCGTTCGACGAGGTCGACGAGTCCGGGCTCGACGTCCAGGCCGGCGTGCCGGGCGGGCCGCTCGACCGCGGCGCGCAGGTTGTCACCGGTGAGCGGCGGAAGCAGGTGCATGCCCTCCTCGACGAGCCGCGCGAACCCTGCGTCCTGCCCCAGCGCTCCGACGTGGTCCGCGCGCACGGTCAGCACGACAGGCGCCTGGTTCCGCGCGTAGTCGGCCACCTTGGCCAGCCACGCACGCTGACGCTCCGGTGCGGTGAGCGTGAACGACTCCTCGAACTGGTCGACGAGAAGCACCGGCCGGCCCGACGACCTGGCCATGGCGGCGGCGAGTGAGGCCTCCGGGTCGGCACCCGGCGTGACCAGCACGGTCGCGGTGCCCGCGTCGCTGAGGGCGGGGGCGATGCCGGCCCGCATCAGCGACGACTTCCCGCAGCCGGAGGGTCCGACGATCACGAGCAGGGGTGATCGGGCGAGCCTCGCGAGACAATCCGTCACCTCGTCCGACCTTCCGAAGAACACGCTCCCGGTCCGCCTCGTCGTACGACGGGAGCCCCTTGTACGGGCAGGCGTCCGAGTGGGCGACGGGCCGCGACAGCGAGGGCTCACGGGCGAGGATCGCCGCTTCGAGGGTGGTGAGCTCCTCGCCCGGGTCGAGACCGAGCTCGTCGGCGAGCATCCGCCGGGCCTGCCGGATGGACTCGAGGGCCTCGGCCTGTTGCTCGGCGAGGTACTGCGCACGGGCCAGGAGTGCCCACCGGTGCTCCCGCAACGGCTGCTCGGCCACCAGCAGCTTGGCCTGGGGCACGACGCCGCCCGGGTCGCCGCCCCGGAGCATCGCCTCGACCAGGTCCTCCTCGGCGACGAGCCGCAGCTCGACGATCCGGGCGGCCTCGTTCCGGCCGGGCGGCCACTCCTCGAGCTCGGCGAACGGCGCTCCTCGCCAGAGCGAGGCCGCGTCCTGCAGCCTGCGGACAGCGTCCTCGTGGTTGCCGGCGTTCAGTGCCTGTCGCCCCGCCGCGACGAGCCGTTCGAACTCCACGTTGTCGGCGCGCACCTCGCCGGGCTCGAGCCGGTACCCGTGCGCCGTGGTCGTGATCGCGCGGTGACCCAGGGACCTGCGGAGCCGGGCCACGCAGCCCTGCACCACCTTCGGCCAGGTCTCCGGCGGTCGGCCGCGCCACAGGGCGTCGGCGATGCGCTCGGCCGAGATGTCCTCGCCGGGGCGCAGCGCGAGGACCGAGAGCACCACCCGGTCCCGGGGCCCGAGAGAGCCGTCCTGCCCCGCCACCCGGACCGGTCCCAGGAGACCGACGTCCACCCCCACATCGTCAGAGCCGGGACGAACCCACGGCAATGGCGCATCCGGGCCGTTCCGGAGGGCGACACCGTGCTGACACCGCGCGGAGGTGCCGCGCCGTTACCGCCGCTCGCGACGGTCGTCCGGACGCAGGCAGAGGGCCGGCGGACAGGCGAGGTGAGGACGATGGAACGGGAGTACGAGGTGCTCGACAGCAACGCAGTGGACCGTGGGTCGAGGTCGTGGCGCGCGGTGGTGGCGATGGTCGCCGCCGCAGGCGTCCTGGTCGCCGGAGGCGTGAACGAGCTGCGAGGAGCCGGCCCGTCCGGCACCCCGGGGACGCCGGCACCCGCGGTGGCAACCGCCGGCACGGTCGGTGGCACTGCGGCGGGCGGCGCCGGTTTCTGGTCGTGGTGCTTCGAGGACGGGCTGAGCCGGGGCATGGTCCGCATCCCGCACCGGCGGACGCCGTGCATGCGTCAGCTCGCCGGCTACTTCGCGGCGCCGCGCGTGACCGAGCGCACGGGTGCACTAGCCTCCCCGGCATGCCGGAAGGACACACCCTCCACCGCCTCGCGGGGGAGCTCGACCGCCGCTTCGGAGGCCAGGTCGTCGCGGTCTCCTCACCGCAAGGACGGTTCGCGGACGCCGCGGCGCTGCTCGACGGCACCCGGCTGGTCGGCGCCGAGGCCTGGGGCAAGCACCTCTTCGTCGCGTTCGACGGTGACCGGTTCCTGCACGTCCACCTCGGGCTCATCGGTGCCTTCGACGTCCACGACGGGGTGCCCGGGCCGCCGGTGGGCCAGGTGAGGGTGCGGATCGTGGCGTTCCAGCGGGCGTCGTACGGCGACCTGCGCGGCGCCACGACCTGTGCCCTGATCACCGAGGAGCAGCGGCACGCGATCGTCGACCGGCTCGGCCCCGACCCGCTGCGCGCGGACGCGGACTGGACCCGCGCGTGGAACCGGGTCAGCCGGAGCCGCAAGCCGGTCGGCGCCCTGCTGATGGACCAGCAGGTGCTCGCCGGGGTCGGCAACGTCTACCGGGCCGAGCTGCTGTTCCGGCACCGGGTGCACCCGATGCGGCCCGGCAACACGCTGCGTCGCGGCCAGTTCGAGGCGATGTGGCGCGACCTGGCGGCGCTCATGACCGACGGCGTCTTGTCCGGCCGGATCGACACCGTCCGCGACGAGCACACGCCCGAGGCGATGGGGCGGCCGGCCCGGGTGGACGACCACGGGGGAGAGGTCTACGTCTACCGCCGGCACGGCCAGCCCTGCCACGTGTGCGGCGCCCGGGTGCGCACCGAGGTGCTGGAGGGACGCAACCTGTTCTGGTGCCCGCGGTGCCAGCCGACGTTCCGGTCGCGCGCCCGCACCTGAGGCGACGCTCGGTCGAAAGGTGCGCGACGGCCCTGGTGTGCCACTAAGGTCGGGGGTGTGGTCGCCGCCTCGCCCTCAGACCGCCTGACAGCCGTGCCCGCTCGTCAGGTGCTCTCGCGACGGTGGAACTACTCGGTGCGCCGGCTCCGCAGCTCCGAGGCGACCTGGGTCTTCGGGCTCGGCGTGGTGACCGTGCTGATCGGTGCCGCGATGCTCCTGTTCATGGACGGGGTCCCGGCCAGTGCGGTCGTGATCCCGATCGTGATCGCCAACATCGTGCTCAGCCCGCGCACCCTGCCGTGGTTCGTGGTCTACGTGCTCGGGGTCCTGGTCGTCGTGGTCGCCAGCACCGCTGACAAGCAGCTCGACGGCCGCCGTGTCGGCGCGATCGTGGTGGCGTTCAGCGTCGGCCTCATCGTGCTGATCTCCTCGTTCCGACGCTCGCGGCTCGGGGTGGCCGGCTCGCTCGGCGAGTCGATGCTCGTCGACCTCCGCGAGCGGATCATGAAGCAGGGCGTGATCCCGCGGCTGCCGCAGGGCTGGTACGCCGAGTCCGTGATGCGCTCCGCCGGTGCCTCGTCCTTCGCCGGCGACTTCATGGTCGCCTCGCTGTCCACGGACGGCCGCAGGTTCCACGTCGCCGTCGTCGACGTGTCCGGCAAGGGCGAGCAGGCCGGCACCCGGTCGCTGCTGCTCTCCGGAGCGTTCGGCGGCCTGCTCGGCGCCCTGCCGGCCGACCAGTTCCTCCCCGCCGCCAACGACTACCTGCTCCGGCAGGACTGGAGCGAGGGGTTCGCCACCGCGGTGCACGCGTGCCTCGACCTGGAGACCGGCGCGTTCGAGATCCGCTCCGCCGGGCACCCCCCGGCCGTGCAGCTCCGGGCGGGGTCGGGGACCTGGGCCGTGCACGAGGTCGAGGGGCCGATCCTCGGGCTGATGCCGGACGCCGACTTCCACGTGATCAACGGCGTGCTGCAGCGCGGTGACGCGCTGCTGATGTTCACCGACGGCCTCGTGGAGACCCCCAACCGCGACATCTCGCTCGGCATCGACAAGCTGCTCGGCCAGGGTGAGCGGCTGCTGCGCGACGGCTTCGAGCAGGGCGCGCACCGGCTGATCGACCAGATCGAGTCGCTGAACGACGACCGCGCGCTGCTGCTCCTGCACCGCCGCTGACCCCGGCCGGAAACGCCGAGAGGCACCCCGCTCGGGATGCCTCTCGTGGTGTGGAGCGGATGACGGGAATCGAACCCGCGTAGCTAGTTTGGAAGACTAGGGCTCTACCATTGAGCTACATCCGCAGCGGTCCGCGGCGTCGTCGCCGGAGCCGGACCGGAGCCAATCGTGCCACAGGAGCGAACTCCTGTTCCAATCGCGGCGGCCACGCCGCCGGTCGCCCCGGTGCCCGGCCCCCGCGCACGATTACGGACCCTGCGTCCGCTTCGACTAGACTCCCGTGGGCTCCCTGCCGGGGGTCCGACATCGGGGCGTAGCGTAGTGGCTAGCGCGCCTGCTTTGGGAGCAGGAGATCGCAGGTTCGAGTCCTGTCGCCCCGACCATGCTCTGAGCATGTAGATCCGCACGTCCCACCGCATTTCCATTTTCGCAACTGAGGAGACACACCTGTGAAGAGCGCCGTCGAGAATTTGAGCCCGACCAGGGCCAAGCTCACCGTCGAGGTGCCCTTCGAGGAGCTCAAGCCGAGCCTCGACGCGGCGTACAAGAAGATCGCCCAGCAGATCAACGTGCCCGGCTTCCGCCGCGGCAAGGTGCCCCCGATGGTGATCGACCGCCAGGTCGGGCGCGGCGCCGTGCTGGACGAGGCGATCAACGCGGCGCTGCCGAAGCTGTACGTCGAGGCCCTCCAGGCCAACGAGCTCGAGCCGCTCGCCCAGCCGGAGATCGACATCACCAAGCTCGAGGACAACGAGACCCTCGAGTTCACCGCCGAGGTCGACATCCGTCCCGAGGTGGACCTGCCCGACTACAACGGCCTCGAGGTGGCCGTCGACGACGTCGTGGTGACCGACGAGGACGTCGAGCTCCAGGTGCAGAACCTGCGCGAGCGCTTCGCGAGCCTCAACGACGTGGACCGCGCCGCTGCCGAGGGCGACTTCGTCACGATCGACCTCAAGGCGAGCAAGGACGGCGAGGTCGTCGAGGGCGCCGAGGTCAGCGGGATGAGCTACCAGGTCGGCCGCGGCGGCATGCTCGACGGTCTCGACGAGGCCCTCACCGGTCTCTCGGCCGGCGAGTCCACCAAGTTCCAGTCGCAGCTCGTCGGCGGCGACCAGCTCGGCGAGGACGTCGACGTGGACGTCACCGTGACGGCCGTCAAGGAGCAGGAGCTCCCCGAGCTCGACGACGACTTCGCCCAGACCGCGTCGGAGTTCGACACCGTCGCCGAGCTCACCGACGACGTGCGCACCCGCCTCGAGCGCGGCAAGCGCCTCGAGCAGGCCTCGGCCGCCCGGGACGCCGTGCTGGAGAAGATCCTCGACATGGTCGAGGTGCCGCTTCCCGAGGCCGTCGTCGACGCCGAGAAGCAGGCCCGTCGCGACAGCATCCAGCAGCAGCTGAGCTACGCCGGCATGACGATGGAGGCCTACCTCGACACGCAGGAGCAGACGGTCGACGAGTTCGAGGCCGACCTGGAGAAGCAGGTCCGTGACGCCGTCGCCGCCCAGTTCGTGCTGGACCAGGTCGCGAAGAAGGAGAACATCGCCGTCAACGAGGGCGAGCTCCAGGAGCACCTGTTCCGCCGGGCGCAGCAGTCGGGCCAGAACCCGCAGGAGTTCATCCAGCACATGGTCGAGCACAACCACATCCCCGAGATGGTGGCTGAGGTCGTGCGGGGCAAGTCGCTGGCGCTCATCGTCGAGTCGGCCACGGTCGTCGACGAGTCGGGCAACCACGTCGAGCTGAAGAACCTCCGGCCCGACGGCACGATCGGCGAGCCCGCCGACGAGTCCGCCGAGGCGACCGAGGCCGAGGCCACGGACGAGACCGAGGGGTCCGACGAGGGCTGAGCCCCGCCGCACCTGCCGACGCCCCCCGTGCCCGCCCGGCACGGGGGGCGTCGTCGTTTCACCGCTTCTGTCCCGCGTGCCCGGTATGGACAGTCCATTGACATACCTCCGGTATGTCCCGGAGACTCGCACGATGACCGGCACGACCTACTTCGAGCCGCACCGCGCCGGGCTGCTGGGCGCCCTCGCGCTGGCCACCGAGGTGGTCGATGAGCTCGTCGTCGGGACCGTCCGCGACGTCCACCAGGCCTGGGGACGCCGGGTGTACGGCGCCGTCAACGCCGCCACAGGGGGCGCGGCCCGGGTCCCGCAGGCCGCCCACGACGGCATCGCCAGGTCGGTCTACTGCGGCCTCGGGGCCGGCCTGCGCGGCGCCTCCCGGGCACTCCGGGCGGCCGACCGGCACGGCGTGGGCGCCCGCCTCGAGCACTCGCCGCGCGGCCGCTTCGTCGTCTCGGCCGTCAACGGGCTCATCGGCGACAGGCTGGCCGAGGACCACGCCGACCTCGCGATCGAGATGGCCGTGCGGCTCGACGGCCGCGACGTACCCCCGCGTCGCGAGGACCTGGCCCGGGCGTTCCCGGACGCGACCGGTGACCTCGTGGTCTTCCTGCACGGGCTGTCCGAGAGCGAGGACTACTGGAACCTCGACCGGCACGACATGGGGGCCAGCTACGGCGAGCGGCTGCGTGCCGAGTCGTCGTGGACCCCGCTGTTCCTCCGCGCCAACACCGGCCTGCCCATCGCGGAGAACGGCGTCGTGCTGGCCGGCCTGCTCGACCGGCTCGTCGAGCAGTGGCCGACCGAGGTCCGCCGCATCGCCCTCGTCGGTCACTCCCTGGGCGGCCTGGTCATGCGGGCCGCCTGCGCGGTGAAGCTCGAGTCCGAGACGCCCTGGCACGACCTCGTCACCGACGTCGTCACCCTCGGGACGCCGCACCTCGGCGCCCCGATCGAGCGCGGCCTCCACCTCGGCGGCACGCTGCTCGGCAAGCTGCCCGAGGCCGCGCCCTTCGGCCGGATCCTGGAGTACCGGTCGGTCGGCATCCTCGACCTCCGCGCCGGCCTCGCACCCGACGTACAGAACCTCCCGCGCGCCCGCTACCGGCTCGTGGCGGCCACGCTGCACGCGTCGCACCGGCACCCGGTCAGCGAGACGCTGGGGGACCTGCTGGTGCGCTACCCGTCCGCCACCGGGCGGCCGCGCCGCGGGCAGGCGATGTTCCCCGACGCCGACGTGCTGCACATCCGCGGCGACCACTTCGACCTGCTCAACCACCCCGAGGTGCACGACGCACTCCGGGGCTGGCTCGCCTGACCCCACCGCTCACCCACCCCGCACCCCAGGAGAACCCATGCCGCAGCCCCTCCCGATCAGCGCCTCCGTCGAGGTCGACGCCTCGCCCGACGCCGTCTGGGCGGTCGTCTCGGACGTGACCCGCATGCCCGAGTTCAGCCCGGAGCTCCGCAAGCTCTTCGTGGTCGGCTCCAAGGAGCCCCGGGTCGGCATGAACCTGGTCGGCATCAACCGGCGCGGGTACGTCGTCTGGCCGACCACGTCGAAGGTGGTCCGGTTCGAGCCGGGCCGGGCCGTCGCCTGGAAGACCCGGGAGAGCGGCGCGACCTGGACCTACGAGCTCGAGCCCACCGAGCGGGGCACCCGGGTCACCGGCCGCCGCGACCTGCCGGCGTTCACGTTCGGCACGACGCTGATGGGACCCGTCATCGGTGGGGCCGAGGGCCACGACCAGGAGCTCGCCGACGGCATCCGCTCCACCCTCGAGCGGATCAAGGCGACCGTCGAGTCCGGCACGCCGTCCCAGGTCTGACCGTCCGACCGGCTGGTCAGAAGGCGAGCTCCACCGGCGCGTCCGGGTGGCCGTGCTCGACGAGCCGGGCGGTGAACGCGGCCGCGCCGGCCCGGAGGAACACGGGCTCGCCCGAGGTCTCGTCGGGGAGCGCGTGCACCTCGGCCGGCGTCATCCAGCGGATCTCGACGAGCCCCTCCGCGACGAGCTGCTCGGCGGTGAGGGCGCCGCGCGGCTCGAACGCGTCGACGCGCGCCAGGTAGAACCACTCCTCCTGGCCGTCGTAGCCACCACCGATGTCGAACACGTGCCGGCGGTGGCCGACGCAGGGGCCGTGCCGGTCGTGGGGGAGGTCGAGCCCGACCTCCTCGAGGAGCTCGCGGCGCAGGGCCTGCGCGTGCGTCTCGCCGGGGTCGATCCCACCGCCGGGGAGACCCCACACCCCGCCGCCGTCGCGGAAGGCCCAGCGGACCATCAGCACCCGGTCGGCGGGGTCGACGAGGAGGGCGCGAACAGCCGGCCGCAGGCGCAGGGGCGTCGTCACGGGCGGAGCCTACGACGCCGGGGAGTCCGCTGTTGGCGAACACAGGGGGATAGCCCGTGGAAGTGGGAGGCCTTGCGGCTAGGGTCGGGGACGTGACTGAGATCCAGATGAACGGTGGCGGGACGAGCTACGGCCTCGACGACCACATCTACCAGCGGCTCCTCAAGGAGCGCATCGTCTTCCTCGGATCCGAGGTGCGTGACCAGAACGCCAACGCGATCTGCGCGCAGATGCTGCTCCTCAACGCCGAGGACCCCGAAGCGGACATCTTCCTCTACATCAACAGCCCCGGTGGCTCCGTGGACGCCGGCATGGCGATCTACGACACCATGAACTACATCTCCAACGACGTCGCGACGGTCGGCATGGGTCTCGCCGCGTCGATGGGCCAGTTCCTGCTGTGCGCCGGTGCGAAGGGCAAGCGCTACGCGCTGCCGCACGCGCGGATCATGATGCACCAGCCCTCGGGCGGCATGGGCGGCTCGGCCTCGGACATCAAGATCCAGGCCCAGCAGTCGCTCCACATCAAGCAGGTGCTGTTCAAGCTGATCAGCGAGCACACCGGCCAGGACCTCGAGCAGGTCGAGCGCGACGCCGACCGGGACCGTTGGTTCACCGCCGACCAGGCACTCGAGTACGGCTTCATCGACAAGGTCGTCGCCAACGCCGGCCAGGTCGCCGACCAGGGCCGCCCGGCCCGCGAGAAGTGAGGGCTGAGATGACCAGCAGCACCATCCCCGGCCTGACGGCTGCCGCCACGGGTCGCGCGAGCGAGCTCGCCTCGCCGAGCATGAACTACTACATCCCCCAGTGGGAGGAGCGGACGTCCTACGGCTTCCGCCGCATCGACCCCTACGCCAAGCTCTTCGAGGACCGCATCATCTTCCTCGGCACCCCGATCAGCGACGACATCGCCAACGCGGTGATGGCGCAGCTGCTCTGCCTGGAGTCGATGGACCCCGACCGCGACATCTCGATCTACATCAACAGCCCGGGCGGCTCGTTCACCGCGCTGACCGCGATCTACGACACGATGCGCTTCATCAAGCCCGACGTGCAGACCGTGTGCCTGGGCCAGGCCGCCTCGGCGGCGGCGATCCTGCTCGCGGCCGGCACCGCCGGCAAGCGGCTCGCGCTGCCGAACAGCCGGATCCTGATCCACCAGCCCTACACCGAGGGCTCCTACGGCCAGACCTCCGACATCGAGATCCAGGCCAACGAGATCCTCCGGATGCGTGAGCTCCTCGAGAAGATGATCGCCGAGCACACCGGCAAGGCGATCGAGGAAGTCAGCCACGACATCGAGCGCGACAAGATCCTCACCGCGGACGCCGCGGTGGAGTACGGCCTCATCGACGCGATCCTCGAGTCGCGCAAGGGCACGGTCCCGGTGGCGTGAGCCACCGGGACGCACGAGGGTGACTCGCCGTGTCCCCATCCCATTTGGGGGCGCGACGGGGTACCTTCGAATCCGAAGTGAGACGCAACAAGCCAGGCCGTGCCGCCCGATCCGGGTCACCGGTGCGGGGCACCTGGCCCGATTCGTGAGGAGTCGTGCCTGTGGCACGCATCGGTGACGGCGGCGACCTGCTGAAGTGCTCGTTCTGCGGGAAGAGCCAGAAGCAGGTCAAGAAGCTCATCGCGGGACCAGGTGTCTACATCTGCGACGAGTGCATCGACCTCTGCAACGAGATCATCGAGGAGGAGCTCTCCGAGGGCACCGAGGTCGGGCTCGAGGAGCTCCCCAAGCCCCGCGAGATCTTCGACTTCCTCAACTCCTACGTGATCGGCCAGGAGAACGCCAAGAAGGCGCTCGCGGTTGCGGTCTACAACCACTACAAGCGGGTGCAGGCAGGCGTCTCCGCCGGTGCGCAGCGGCACTCCAAGGACGAGACCGTCGAGCTGGCCAAGTCCAACATCCTGGTCATCGGTCCGACCGGCTGCGGCAAGACCTACCTCGCGCAGACGCTGGCCCGGATGCTCAACGTCCCGTTCGCCATCGCCGACGCCACCGCGCTGACGGAGGCCGGCTACGTCGGCGAGGACGTCGAGAACATCCTGCTCAAGCTGATCCAGGCCGCCGACTACGACGTCAAGAAGGCCGAGACCGGCATCATCTACATCGACGAGATCGACAAGGTGGCCCGCAAGGCCGAGAACCCGTCGATCACCCGCGACGTGTCGGGGGAGGGCGTGCAGCAGGCGCTGCTCAAGATCCTCGAGGGCACCACCGCCTCGGTTCCCCCGCAGGGCGGCCGCAAGCACCCGCACCAGGAGTTCATCCAGATCGACACGACGAACATCCTGTTCATCGTCGGCGGCGCGTTCTCCGGCCTCGAGCACATCGTCGAGCAGCGGATCGGCAAGAAGACCCTCGGGTTCGGCGCCGAGCTGCAGACCAAGGCCGAGCGCGACGCGGAGAAGATCTTCGCCGAGGTCATGCCCGAGGACCTGCTGAAGTTCGGGCTGATCCCCGAGTTCATCGGCCGTCTCCCGGTCATCGCCACGGTCGACAAGCTCAACCGCGAGGCCCTCGTCCAGATCCTCACCGAGCCCCGCAACGCCCTGGTCAAGCAGTACCAGAAGCTCTTCGAGCTCGACGGCGTGGAGCTCGAGTTCACCCCCGACGCGATCGACGCCGTCGCCGACCTGGCGATGGTGCGCGGCACCGGCGCCCGTGGGCTGCGCGCGATCATCGAGGAGGTCCTGCTCCACGTGATGTACGACGTGCCCTCCCGTGAGGACGTGGCCAAGGTCGTCGTCACCGGCGAGGTCGTCTCCGACAACGTGAACCCGACGCTGGTCCCGCGCGAGCCGGAGGCCAAGAAGAAGAAGTCCGCCTAGGTCGTTGTCCCGGGGCGACCAGCCCGGTGGATCCACACTTTTTCGAACGGGAGTTGTCGTGCACGGGGGAAAGCCGGACCACACCAGACCGCTCGTGGCCTTCTTCGTGCTGGTGCTGGTCACCGCGGTCACGCTCGGCGCCAGCCTGGCCCGCAGCAACGCCGACCTGATCGCCGCTGGAAACGGCCCCGGCCCGGACGCCCTGCTGCGGCCCGCTGGGACGTTCCCGGTCGTCCCCGGCACCGGCGACGCCCGCGCGGCCGCGGCTCCGTCGTCGACCGCCGACTGGGTGCCCGCAGGCTTCGGGGTCGTCACGCCGGCCCCGCCGGAGGCCCCGCCCGGCCGTTCGTCGGGCCGACGCCCGGAGACCACCCCGGCCGCCGCGACCTCCGCGTCCGGTCGCGGTGCGCGTGCCGGCACCCCCGCGGCCACCAACGGCGCAGCCTCGCTCTCCCGAGTCGCCGCGGGCACCTCCGGCAAGGCGACCGTCCGGCTGCAGGACACCGACCCGCCCGACCACGGCGACAACCCGCGACGCGCCCGTTTATCGGCTACCGCCGTCCGGGTCGCTCTGGTTAGGCTCGCCGGGTGACCTCTGACCTCACCCCTCTTGCCCTGCCCGAGACCGACTGGGAGTCCTGGCTGGGCACCCGCATCGACGACCAGCTCGACCGGGCTCGCGCCCACGTCACCGAGCTGAAGGACGGGGGTCGCGACGCCTCCGCCACCCTCGGCCTCTGGAACGACGTGAGCCTGGCGCTGTCCAACGCGTTCGCCGTCGCCTCCCTGCTCTCCAACGTGCACCCGGACGAGGCGGTGCGGTCCCGGGGCGAGAAGGGCGAGCAGGACGCACACAAGCTGCTCACCGAGATCGGCCTGGACCGCGCGCTGTTCGACGTGCTCGACGCCGTGGACCCGACCGCCCTCGACGAGGGCGGCCGCCGGGTGCTCACCCTGGCGCTGCGGGACTTCCGTCGCGCCGGTGTCGACCAGGACGAGGCCGTCCGCGACCGGCTCCGCGCCCTGGCCGAGCGGGAGACGGAGGTCGCGCAGGGGTTCTCCAAGAACATCCGCGACGGCGTCCGCACGATCAGCCTCGACCCCGCACAGCTCGACGGGCTCCCGGAGGACTTCCTCGAGGCGCACCAGCCGGGTGAGGACGGCAGGGTCGTGATCACCACGGAGTACCCCGACTACGTGCCCTACATGACGTTCGGCAAGGACCGCGAGGCCCGGGCCCGCCTCGTGCACGAGTACCAGAACCGCGCCTGGCCCGAGAACGACGCCCTGCTCAAGGAGCTGCTCGAGCTGCGGCAGGAGCACGCCACGCTGCTCGGCTACGCCGACTGGCCGTCGTTCGACGCCGAGATCAAGATGATCGGCAAGGGCTCGGCGATCCCGGAGTTCATCGACCGGATCGCCGAGGTCTCCGAGGCGTCGGGCCGCCGCGACCTCGCGACCGTCCTGCAGCGCATCCAGCAGGACCACCCCGAGGTCACCGAGGCCACCACGATCGACCGGCTGTTCTACAGCGAGGTGCTGCGCCGCGAGAACTTCGACGTGGACGCGCAGCAGGTCCGCACCTACTTCGACTTCACGAAGGTGCGCGCCGGCCTGCTCGACGTGACCGGGCGGCTGTTCGGCATCGAGTACGTCGAGGTGGCGGACCTCGCCACCTGGCACGAGGACGTCGCGTCGTACGACGTGCTGCGCGACGGCGAGCGGCTCGGCCGGATCCACCTCGACCTGCACCCACGCAAGGGGAAGTACAACCACGCGGCCCAGTTCGACCTGGTCCCGGGCATCCGCGACCGCCAGCTCGCCGAGGGCGTGCTGGTGTGCAACTTCTCCCGCAACCTGATGGAGCACGACCACGTCGTCACGCTGTTCCACGAGTTCGGCCACCTGGTCCACCACGTGCTCGCCGGCGGGCACGAGTGGGCACGGTTCTCCGGTGTCGCCACCGAGTGGGACTTCGTCGAGGCGCCCTCGCAGATGCTCGAGGAGTGGGCCTGGGACGCCGACATCCTGCAGTCGTTCGCGACCGACAAGGACGGCGAGGCGATCCCGCGCGAGCTGGTCGAGAAGATGCGCGCGGCCGACGAGTTCGGCAAGGGGTTCCACGTGCGGACCCAGATGTTCTACGCGGCGCTGTCCTACAACCTGCACGCGCACGTGCCGGAGGACATCACCGCGGCGCTCAAGGAGCTGCAGGAGAAGTACGACCTGTTCTCCTACGTCCCGGACACCCACTTCCACGCGTCGTTCGGGCACCTCGAGGGCTACGGGTCGGGCTACTACACCTACATGTGGAGCCTGGTCATCGCGAAGGACCTGTTCTCGGCGTTCGACCCGAAGAACATGTTCGACACCGAGGTGTCCCACCGCTACCGCGACAAGATCCTCGCCGCCGGCGGCAGCAAGGACGCCGCCGACCTGGTCGCCGACTTCCTCGGCCGGCCCTACGGCTTCGACGCCTTCGAAGCCTGGCTCAACCGCTGACCCACGCGGACGTCATACGTCCCGAGGGTGGTTGCCCTCCGGACGTATGACGTCCCGCGCCGTCAGTCGAGGACGACGGTCTCGCAGCCGGACGTGTAGCCCGTGCCGTTGCCGGCGGTCATCGTCCAGACGATGCCGTGCGCCACGTTCTTCGGCAGGCCGGCCGCGTCGGCGGGAGTGAACACCGCCGAACCGGCCGCGTTGCCAGCGGCGTTCGTCGTCAGCTGGGCGGTCGGCAGGTCGAGGTCGGCGGCGCCCTGGCAGGTGGGGTCCGCCACGTAGATGTGCAGGGTCACCTGATAGGTGGCGCCGGGTGAAGCCTGCCGGAGCTGGTACTGCTCGTGCGCGTAGACGTTCGGACCGTTCGCGTGGGCGTTCTCGACGAACCCGGAGCCTCCGGTCGTGCCCGTGATCGGGCTCAGCACGATGTGCGCCGAGTGGTAGGTGCCGTCCGCCAAGGCCGGCGCCGGAGCCAGGGCGACACCCAGGGCTACAGCGGTTCCAACCAGAAGCGATCTGCGCATGGTGACCTCCTATGACGTCCCTCGCCGGGGCGGCGATCCGTCTCAGTCTGTCCCCGGCGAGCAGCCCCGACAACGTCAGAAACGCGTAGAGCCCCGCAGACGTCACGCCTCCGTCGGAGCCGGCTCCTGGGGGGCCACCTCGGCGTCCACGGTGATGTCGGTGGTCGACGCGTCGTCGGACGGGATGAACGTCAGCTCGCCCGTCACCCGACCCGCGGCACGCAGGTCGTCGGCCGCCTTCTCGGCCAGCTCCACGGCGGCAGCCGGCCCGGTGACCACGGCGCGTGACAGCTCGGTGCGCATCGACACCTTCGCCTGCGACTTCGCGCCGCGGATGCCGCCGAGGGTCTGCGCCACCGCGCCGAGCATGGCCGGGTCGGACGCCGCGGCCGAACCGAGGTCGGACGTCGTCGGCCAGGGCTGGCGGTGCACCGACCCCTCCTGCCACCACGACCAGACCTCCTCGGTCACGTAGGGCAGGAACGGCGCGAGCAGCCGCAGCTGGGCGTGCAGCGCGATCGCCAGCGCGGCCTTCGCCGACGACGCGGCGTCGTCCCCGCGGGCGCCGTAGGCCCGCTCCTTGACCAGCTCGAGGTAGTCGTCGCAGAACTCCCAGAAGAACTTCTCGCTGACCTCGAGCGCGGTGGTGTAGTCGTAGGCCTCGAACGCGTCGGTGGCCCGCGCGATGGTGCTCGCCAGCCCGCCGAGCATCGCGCAGTCGACCGGCTCCACGACGGCCGACCGGCTGAGCTCGGTGGCGCCCACGCTCGACAGCACGAACTTCGACGCGTTGAGCACCTTCATCGCGAGGCGCCGGCCGACCTTCATCTGGGTCTCGTCGAACGGCGAGTCCAGGCCGGGGCGGGCCATCGCCGCGCGCCAGCGCACCGCGTCGGCACCGAACTTGTCGAGCACCTCCGACGGCACGACGGCGTTGCCCTTGGACTTGCTCATCTTCTTGCGGTCGGGGTCGACGATGAAGCCCGAGATCAGCGCGTGCGTCCACGGCACCACGTGGTTCTCGTGGTGCGCACGGACCACCCGGGAGAACAGCCAGGTCCGGATGATGTCGTGCGCGTGCGTGCACAGGTCCATCGGGAAGACCCGCTCGAACAGGTCCGGGTCGTCCTCCCAGTGCCCGGCGATGTGCGGCGTGAGCGACGAGGTCGCCCAGGTGTCCATCACGTCGGGGTCGCCGACGAAGCCGCGGGGCTTGCCGCGCTGGTCCTCGTCGTAGCCGTGCGGCGCCACCGTCGAGGGGTCGAGCGGCAGCTCGTCCTCGCGGGGTAGCAGCGGGTGCTCGTAGTCGGGCTCGCCCTCGTCGTCGAGCGGGTACCAGACCGGGAACGGGATGCCGAAGAAACGCTGGCGCGAGATCAGCCAGTCGCCGTTCAGCCCGCCGACCCAGTTGTCGTAGCGGTGCTTCATGTGGGTCGGCACCCAGGTCATCTCGGCGCCGCGGGCGACCAGCTCGTCACGGAGCTCCTTGTCGCGGCCGCCGTTGCGGATGTACCACTGCCGCGTCGACACGATCTCGAGCGGCTTGTCGCCCTTCTCGTAGAAGTTCGTCATCCGCTGGGTCGGCTTCGGGTCCCCGTCCAGGTCACCGGTCTCGCGGAGCTTCGCGACCATCGCCTCCCGGGCGCTGAAGGTCGTCTTGCCGGCCAGGTCGGCGTACGCCGCCGCGGCGGGCTCGTGCGAGAGCCACTCGGGCGTCTCGCGGTGCAGCCGGCCGTCGCGGCCGATCACGGTGCGGACCGGGAGCTGCAGCTCGCGCCACCAGGTCACGTCGGTCAGGTCGCCGAAGGTGCAGCACATCGCGATGCCCGCGCCCTTGTCCGGCTCGGCCGCCTCGTGGGCGAGCACCGGGATCTCGACGCCGAACACCGGCGACTTCACCGTGGTGCCGAACAGCGGCTTGTAGCGGTCGTCGTCCGGGTGCGCGATCAGCGCGACGACGGAGGGGATCAGCTCCGGCCGCGTGGTCTCGATGTAGATCGGACCGTCGGTGCCGTGGAAGGCGACGCGGTGGTAGTGGCCGGCGTACTCCCGGGCCTCGAGCTCGGCCTGCGCGACCGCGGTCTGGAAGGTGACGTCCCACAGCGTCGGCGACTCCTGCAGGTAGGCCTCGCCCCGGGCGAAGTTCCGCAGGAACGCCCGCTGCGACACGGTCATCGAGTGCGGGCCGATCGTCGTGTAGTGCTGCGACCAGTCGACGGAGAGGCCGAGCGTGCGCCACAGCGACTCGAAGATCTCCTCGTCCTGCTCGACCAGCTGCTCGCAGAGCTCGATGAAGTTGGGCCGGCTGATCGGCACCTGCTTCTTGGCGTCCGGCTTCTCCGGCGGCGTGAAGTCGGCGTCGTACGGCAGCGACGGGTCGCAGCGCACGCCGTAGTAGTTCTGCACGCGGCGCTCGGTGGGCAGGCCGTTGTCGTCCCACCCCATCGGGTAGAAGACCTCCTTGCCCGACATCCGCTGGAAGCGCGCGATGAGGTCGGTGTGCGTGTAGGAGAAGACGTGGCCGACGTGCAGCGACCCCGAGACGGTCGGGGGAGGGGTGTCGATCGAGTAGATCTGCTCGCGCGTCTTGGTCCGGTCGAACTTGTAGGTGTCGTCGGCCTTCCACTGCTCCGACCAGCGTGCTTCCAGGCCCTCGAGAGCCGGCTTGTCCGGTACCGCTACCGACGTGGCCGGGGTGGCGGCGTCGTCGGACAGGTCGGGAGTGATCGGCTCGTTGCTCATAACGCGAAATCTTACGGTCCGGCCCCTCGGCACCGCGAAGCAGTTCCGTGCTGCCGCGCCGTAGACTCGACACGATGTCCCACACCTTCCCCACCACCGGTCATGTCGAGACGTACGCCGACGCGGAGCAGGCGCTGCTGGCCCGCTGGCCGGAGACCCGGCTCGAGCCCAGCCTCGACCGCATCGTGGCCCTGACCGACCTGCTCGGCGACCCGCAGCGCGCCTACCCGGTCATCCACCTGACCGGCACGAACGGCAAGACCACCACCTCGCGGATGATCGACACCCTGATCCGCGCCACCGGCCTGCGCACGGGGCGGTTCACCAGCCCGCACGTGGAGTCGATGACCGAGCGGATCTCCATCGACGGCGAGCCGCTCACCGAGGAGCAGTTCCTCCACGCCTACAACGAGATCGCGGCCTACCTGCACCTCGTCGACCGCGACAGCGAGCACCCGCTGTCGTTCTTCGAGACGGTCGTCGCGATGGCGTTCTCCGCGTTCACCGACGCCCCGGTCGACGTGGCCGTCGTCGAGGTCGGCATGGGCGGGTCCTGGGACGCCACCAACGTCGCCGACGGCACGGTCGCGGTGATCGGGCCGATCAGCGTCGACCACGCGAAGTACCTCGGCGCCCGCCCGCAGGACATCGCCCTCGAGAAGGCCGGGATCATCAAGCCCGGCGCCACGGTGGTGTCCGCGGCGCAGTCGCCCGAGGTCGCCCAGGTCCTCGCCGAACAGGCGCCAGGAGGTCGGCGCGACGCTGCTGTGGGAGGGCGTCGACTTCGGCGTCGAGCACCGGGTGCCCGCGGTCGGCGGCCAGATGCTCCGGCTGCGCGGCCTGCGTGGCGAGTACGACGAGCTGTTCCTCCCGTTGTACGGCGCCCACCAGGCGCAGAACGCCGTGCTCGCCCTGGCGGCCGTCGAGGCGTTCACGGGCGAGGAGCCCCTCCACGCCGACCTGGTGCACGAGGCCTTCGGGCAGATGACGTCGCCGGGCCGGCTCGAGATCGTCCGCCGCAGCCCGACGATCGTGCTCGACGCGGCGCACAACCCGCACGGCGCGGCGGCCCTCGCGGCGGCGCTGCAGGACTCGTTCACGTTCAGCCCGCTCGTCGGCGTGGTCGGCGTGATGGCGGACAAGGACTACGAGGGCGTGCTGTCCGAGCTCGAGCCGGTGCTCGCGCACATCGTCTGCACCCAGAACTCCACGCCGCGCGCGATGCCGGCCCAGGAGCTGGCCGAGGTCGCGGAGGGGATCTTCGGCGTCGACCGGGTGCACGTCGCCCCGCGGCTCGAGGACGCCATCGACCAGGCCGCCACTCTGGCCGAGCAGGGCGGCACCTACGGCGAGGCGATCGGCTCCGGCGGCGTACTCGTCACCGGGTCGGTCATCACCGTCGGCGAGGCTCGCGTGATGCTCAAGGCGAAGGGCTCGATGTGAACCGCACCATCCAGCGCTCGATGTGCGCCGGGATGCTCACCCTCCAGGCGGTCGTGCTGTTCCTCGCCGGGCTGGTGATGACCGGGGTCACCGACGTCGGCTTCGGCGTCGCGCTGTCGATCGGCCTGAGCCTCGCCGCGCTGTGCCTGGTGGCCGCGGGGTCGCTCCGGCGCCCGTGGGGCTACTGGCTCGGCTGGGCGGTGCAGGTCGTCTCGGTCGGGCTCGGCTTCGTCGTACCGATGATGTTCTTCCTCGGCGCCGTGTTCGGCGCGCTCTGGGCCGGTGCCTACTTCCTCGGCGCCCGGATCGACCGCGAGAAGGCCGAGCACGCGGTGCTCGAGGCCGAGTGGCGGGCAGAGCACGGCGGCTGACCGGCCCCCGCTAGGCTGACGCTCATGTCCCAGCGCACGCTCGTCCTCCTCAAGCCCGATGCCGTCCGCCGTGGTCTGGTCGGCGACATCCTGTCCCGCTTCGAGGCCAAGGGCCTCTCCATCGTGGCGATGGAGCAGCGCACCATCGACGGCTCGAAGGCCGACGAGCACTACGCCGACCACGTCGAGAAGGACTTCTACCCGCCGCTGCGCGACTTCGTGACGAGCGGCCCGCTGGTGGCGCTCGTGCTCGAGGGCGACGAGGCGATCGAGGTGGTCCGCGGCCTCAACGGCGCGACCGACGGCCGGAAGGCTGCTCCCGGCACCATCCGCGGCGACCTCTCGCTGTCCAACCGCGAGAACCTCGTGCACGGCTCGGACTCCCCGGAGTCGGCCACACGCGAGATCAAGATCTGGTTCCCCGACCTCTGAGCCGACTCCGCTTCCGGCGGACGTTTCAGAATTCAGGCACATTTGTCTGACTAGCCGGTAGTGACCTGTTGAGGCGCTGTTGTCCGCTACCTCTAGTCACGATGTCCGGACTTGATGGCCCAGCGGCGTCATTTCCCTGACCAAACAGTCCATCTATGTTCCGCTGGCCTGCTTTGCACCCCTACCGTCCGAAGTGTCGGAGTGTCTCGTGGGGAGGGGCGCGCAAGCGTCAGGCTCCGACGCCCATTCGAGCATCTCGATCCGTGGGGGTCATCGTGAAATCCAGCTTCAGGTCTGCGCTCATCTCAGCCGCAGCCGCCACTCTCGTCATCACCACCGCCGGCCTCGCCTCGGGTGATCTTAACGGATGGCGATGCTCTCGTCGAGGGGGCACAGAACACATACAACGATGCCATCAATCTGGGCGACGTGTGCATTGATGGGAGCGCTGAGTCCGGTCTTGATGGCGTGAGGTTCCTTGATCTCGCTATTCGTCGTCAGGGTGGTGACCCGAACAGCCGGTTCAAGGACGGTGCCTCATTACGGTCTCGGGCGTGGCGCCCGGCGAACCGCAAGGGGACGTTACCTTTGAAAACGTCACTGGTTCCATGCCCAGCAACTGGACCAACGATTCTGCATACAGCACGAACTACGTGTACCCGTCGGGGTGCATCGACCGTGGCGATTTCGGTCCCCGATACAGCCGTGGCCACGCTGCACGGCGCAAATCGAATCTGCGACTCGACCCTTACCGCTAGCGGGCTCAAGGCTGGGGCCGCTGGGCCATCAGATGTGCGTACGGACTCACAAGACGTCACTGTGACATGGCGCGTCGTCGGATGTGTTTCGCCCGACACCACAGCCCCGGTAGTGACAATCACCCTGCCGAATGACGGGGGCGACGGTTGGTACAACGCCGCGGAGACCGCTGCAGACTCCGGTGCTGTCCTGGCGTCGGTCACGGCAACCGACGCAGTGGGAGTCAAGACACTGAACTGCACTGGGCCGGGCGTGTCGACGGGCACGCCAACAGGGTTGAACACGACGTCGGCGTCTGCGCAGCTCACTATCACCGGCGAGGGGTCCCGGACGGTCACTTGTTCGGCGACTGATGCGAGGCCCAACACGGGTAGCGACTCGAAGACGGTCGCCATCGACACGATCGCGCCGGCGATCAGCAAGGTCGTCGCACCAGGCACTCCCAACGGGTTGGCTGGCTGGTACACCACCGTTGCCACAGTCACCTGGACCATCACAGGTGCGGAGGGAGGCAGCCTGAGCGGCAATTGTGCAACGAGTCTCGTGAACACCTTGGACTTCGACACTGACTCGGTCGGGATCGTGTTCGGATGCAGTGCGACTGACACCCACGGGAATAGCTCCAGTGACTCGGTGAACCTGCGCCGCGACGCTGCCGCACCAACGGTGACCTGGACGTCTGGAACGCCTGCCGATCACGCCGACACTTCTTCGGCGACACGGTGCCCGCAGCCGGTTGCGAGGCCTCCGACCCCGATCCGGGCTCGGGTTTAACGGTCAATGTGTGGTGGGCGGTGGCGGAAATACCCTGGGCACGCACAACCTCACGGCGAGCGTTTCCGACGTTGCGGGCAACCTGGGGTCGGCGACTCACGCGGTCATACACCGTGCATAGCTGGAAGATCGACGGTTTTTACCAGCCGGTCGACATGATACAACGTCTTCAACACGGTCAAGGCGGGCTCGACGGTCCCCCTGAAGTTCAACGTGTTCAAGAGCGTGGACGAGACCTTCTCCGATGACGAGCGAATGACCTCGGGTATCGACGCCCAGTTCGCCACGATGAAGAACATCGCGTGCCCGAACGTTCTGGCCACGGACGCGGTTGAGGAATGGGCGCTCACCGGCAAGACCGAGCTGCGGTACGACAGCGTGGGCAAGCAGTGGATTCAGAACTGGGCCACGCCGAAGGGCGGTGCCGGTAGCTGCTTCGCAGTCACCATGAAGACAGGGGACGGCTCGAGCATTACCGCCAACTTCAAGTTGAAGTAGCCGACGAAAGCACCAAGGGCCCCGACGACTTTGATCGTCGGGGCCCTTGGTGTGGAGAAGGAGGATTTCCGGCATCAGGTGCCGGGAATCCTCCTCCGTCGCTCGGCGCACGTCGGACGGCCGTAGGTCGAGCGCCGCGTACTCGCGCTCAGACGGGGGAGGTGGTGCGGGGCTGCCAGTGGTCGCGCAGGAGCTGGGTCGACAGCGGGAAGTCCCGCAGCTCGCGGAGCAGGTGGGTGCCCAGCTCGGCGTGTGCCTGGCCGGGGAAGCCACGCGCGTTGAGCACGCCGTCCACCCACGCCGAGGTCTCGTGCAGGAGACGCTCGTCGCCGGTGAGGAGCGTGCCGGAGACGGCGTGGAGCGTCTGGTCGACGGCGTCCCGGAGGTCGTCGGCGTCGGCAGACGCGGTGGTCGCGGCGGCCCACTGGCCGCTGACCGCGCCGAGTAGCGTGCGGTGAGCGACCTGGAGGGCGCTCTGCTCCACGGTGACCGAGGTCGGCAGGGGAGCAGCAGCACGCACGACACGGGGCAGGTCCTCGACCACCTCGACGGCGCGGCGGGCGTCTGGTGCCCACGCGGTGGCGCCGAGGGCGGAAGCACGGCGGGCATCCGGACCGAACGCCGCCCCGCCGGCCAGGACAGGGATGCCGGCCGTCGTGCTGGCCTCGATGAAGCCCCGTGAGTTGGGCAGGCCGGCCGGGACCGAGCAGCTGACCGCGGTCACGTCGGGGCCGAGGTCCTGCAGGTAGCGGTTGAGCCGGGCGGTCGGAGTCGACGCCCCCAGCATCGTGACGTTCCAGCCGCGGGTCCTGAGCGCGTTGGAGACGAGCATCGCGGGCAGGGCGTGCCACTCGTGCTCGGCGCAGGCGACGACCGCGCGGCCGCGCTCGGGGACGGTACCGCGGGTGAGCCGGCTGACCGCCTCGAGGGCCGAGGTGGCGATCCCGGTGGCGGCGTGCTCCTGGGCCACCGACCAGCTGCCGTCGGCCCAGCGCTGTCCGACGCGTCGCTGCACCGCGGCGACGAGGTCGACCATGATCGCGACCGGGTCCACCCCGACGCCGACCAGGTCCTCGACCACCGTGAGGGCCTGGTCGCGGTCACCGTCGGCGACGGCCCGGTCGAAGCGGTCGACGACCTCGGCGTCGACGGTCGTCGTCACCGGTCCTGCCGAGGCTGCTGCCGGCGCGGCATGATCGCCAGCGCGGTCATGTCGTCGTGCCCGTTGTCGTGCAGGTGCTCGACCACCTCGCGCTCCAGCGCCTCGACGATCGCAGCCGCCCCGGTGCCGGCGTAGCGGCCGAGAAGGGCGCGCAGCCGGTCCATGCCGAACAGGCCGTCGGCGCCGTGGGCCTCGTGGATGCCGTCGCTGAACAGCACCAGGGCGTCCTCCGGGCCGAGCTCGACGGTGACCTCGCGGTAGGGGTCGCCGTGCAGCAGCGCCCCCGCCAGCCGGCCGGTCACCTCGGGCTGCGTCACCGTGCCGTCGGCGCGCACGACCAGGGGTGCGGGGTGGCCGGCGACGGCCACGTCGACGGTGAACCGGCCGTCGCCCGCGGGGCGCATCCGTCCGCAGACGACGGTGACGAAGCGGTCGGAGCCGTCCTCGTAGAGCACCTCGTTGAGGGTGCTCAGGATCTGGCCCGGGCGGCGGTCGAAGCGGGCGGCGGTGCGGATGCTCTGCCGGGCCCGTCCGTTGAGTACGGCGGCCTCGACACCCTTGCCGCACACGTCGCCGAGGACCACGAGCCAGTCGTCGTCCCCGCCGTGCACGTCGTAGAAGTCGCCGCCGATCGCCAGGTGGGTCGCGGCCGCCCGGAAGCAGGCAGCGACCTCGACGCCGGGGATGTCGGGGAGGGTCGGTGGCCGCAGGCTCTCCTCGAGCACCCGGGTCACCCGGGCGTGGTCCTCGTAGATGCGGGCCGAGTCGAGGGCGAGCGCGGCCCGGTCGCAGAGCTGTCCGATGAGGCTGACGTCGTCGTCGCCGAAGCCCTCACCGGCCTTGCGGACCAGGATCAGTGCCCCGACCGCGCTGCCGCGGGCGGTCAGCGGCATCGCGAGCACGTCGACGGGCCGCAGCGCGGCGGCCTGCTCGCGGAGCTCGGGGTGCGGGATCAGCCCGCTCAGCGCGTCGTGGGGCTCGGTCGAGAGGTCGACGTGCAGCAGCTCGAGCTGGCCGCCGTCCATGACCTGCTTGAGCAGGTGGGTGCGGGTGAGGTTGCGGGACGCCGCGCTGAAGTCGTGGTCGGCGCCGCCGTACATCTGCACGCTCTTGCTGCGCGGCTCCGCCAGCACGAGCATCGCCCAGTCGGCGAAGCGGTTCTGGGCCAGGTCGAGCACCCGCAGCACGGTCCGGCGCAGGTTCAGGGAGCCGCTCAGCTCCAGGTCGAGGACGCGGGCGAGGTCGTGGGGAGCGGCCGTCGTGCTGGTGAGCGCGTGGTCCGCGGTGACCGTGCGCGGGGTCATGGAGTCGACCATGCCGGGCCCCCCTTCCCGAGAGCGGACAATCCGGCCAAGTTACCAGAGAGTCGCATCGCGTCCTGCGTCGGTTACATTGGGCCTGCTCGCCACCGGGAACACGCTGCCCGGGGGAGCCCGTGATGATCCCAGCGTTCGGAATGAGGACAGCAAGCCGCATGGAACTGTCGATCGACGTGACCCGTCAAGGCAACGACGCCACCGTGAAGGTCGCCGGGGAGCTCGACCTCAGCACCGCGCCGGATCTCCAGGACGCTCTCGCCGAGCTGACCGGTGAGCCGCGCAAGGTCGTCGTCGACCTCGAGGGCCTCGAGTTCTGCGACTCCACCGGTCTCGCCGCGCTGCTCGGGGCGCACAAGACGCTCAGCGACAACGGCGGCACCCTCGAGCTGCTCGCCCCCAACCCGATGCTGGTCAACCTGGTCCGGATCACCGGCCTCGACGACGTGTTCGAGGTCCGTCTGCCCGACCCCAAGGCGGAGGACCGCTAGAGCTGAACCGCCCCGCGCGTGTCCTGCCGGGTTGGGTCGCCTGTCGCTCTTAGGCTTTTGCCCAGGGTCGTGACGCGTCGTCGTCGACCCTCATCAGGGCGATCGCGAGGGGCAGCAGGCGTATGGCGAACAGCATCATCGGCCGGGACATGGCCGTTGACCTCGGCACCGCCAACACGCTCGTCTACGTGCGCGGCAAGGGCGTCCTGCTCGACGAGCCGTCCGTCGTCGCGCTGAACTCCTCGACCGGCGAGATCCTGGCGGTCGGCCACGAGGCGAAGCGGATGATCGGGCGCACCCCCGACAACATCACCGCGATCCGGCCGCTCAAGGACGGCGTCATCGCCGACTTCGAGTCGACCGAGCAGATGCTCCGGTACTTCATCCAGCAGGTGCACCGCCGCCGCTACTTCACCAAGCCCCGGCTGGTGATCTGCGTGCCGAGCGGCATCACCGCCGTCGAGCAGCGTGCGGTGAAGGAGGCCGGCTACCAGGCCGGCGCCCGCCGGGTCTACATCATCGAGGAGCCGATGGCGGCCGCGATCGGAGCCGGGCTGCCCGTGCACGAGGCCACCGGCAACATGGTGGTCGACGTCGGCGGCGGCACCACCGAGGTCGCGGTGATCTCGCTCGGCGGGATCGTCACGAGCCTGTCGATCCGCACCGCCGGCGACAAGCTCGACCAGGCGATCATCGCGTGGATGAAGAAGGAGTACTCCCTGATGCTCGGGGAGCGCACCGCCGAGGAGATCAAGATGACCCTCGGCTCCGCCTTCCCGCTGCCCAACGAGCCGGAGGCCGAGATCCGCGGCCGCGACATGATCTCCGGGCTGCCCAAGACCGTCGTGGTCTCCTCCTCCGAGGTCCGGATGGCGCTCGAGGAGCCCCTGCACGCGATCGTCGACGCGGTCCGCACCACGCTCGACCAGACCCCACCCGAGCTGGCCGGCGACATCATGGACCGCGGCCTGGTCCTCACCGGCGGGGGAGCGCTGCTGCGCGGCCTCGACGAGAGGATCCGGCACGAGACCGGCATGCCCGTGCACATCGCCGAGGACCCGCTGCACTCCGTCGCCCTCGGCGCCGGCAAGTGCGTCGAGGAGTTCGAGGCCCTGCAGCAGGTGCTCGTGTCCGAGCCGCGCCGATGAGGACGGGGTGACCTGATGGCCGTCCCCGACCCGCACCAGCGCCCCTCGCGCACCGCGCTGGTCCTGCTGCTGCTCGCCT
>CAVRMN010000035.1:0-166678 GCA_963721855.1 uncultured Actinomycetota bacterium
GTCCCGGTCGTCGGTGGTGTCACCGACCTCGGGCGGCTTGGCCGCCGTTGCTTCGGCCTCACGGCGGGGCGTGGCCGTGTAGCCGGCCTTGGTGACGGCCTGGGTCAGGTCGTCGAGCTGGATCATCTCGGGGGCGTAGGTGATCGAGGCGACCTCGGTGGCGAGGTTGACCCGGCGCCTCGGCGACACCGTCGAGCTTGAGCAGCGCCTTCTCGATGCGTCCGACGCAGGACGCGCAGGTCATGCCACCGATGTCGAGCGTGCACGTCTCGGTGGCGTCGCTCGCGGCCTCGGCCGCCGGGCCGGTCGCGGGGGCGGTCGCGGGGGCGGTCGCGGGGGCGGTGGTGGTCATGGCTTCTCCTGACGGTGGAAGGCGTGGTGCGGTCGAGGTTGGTCGTTTGCGCTGTCCTGCCGCTGTCCAGGCGCTGACCGCGGACGTTCTTGGCCTCCAGGCAGATGCGGGACTGGGTGAGCCGTCCGGCGGAGCCTGGTTCATCTCCGCCGGAGCACGGGACTCAGGGGGCGAGCGCGTAGCCGGCTTCCTCGACGGCCGAACGCAGCTTGCCGACCGGGACGGCCTGGTCGGCCGTGACGCGGACCCGGCCCGCGGCGACGTCGACCTGGACGTCGGTGACGCCCTCGACCGTGCTGACCTCGCTGGTCACTGCGCGCGCGCAGTGGTCGCAGGTCATCCCGACGACGTCGTAGGTCTCGATGAAGGACATGGCGGTACCTCTTTCTGTGGGGTGGTGATGTGCCGGCGGGCGCCGGCTGGTGTGCCGGCGACCGCCGGCGGTCGGTGGGTCGGAGTGGTCAGCCGGCGACGACGGTGGCCTCGGGCGAGGTCGCGTCGACCGGCGCCGGCTTGGTGGAGCGCAGCCAGGTGGCGGCGACGGCCGCGCCGACGGCGGCGATGCCGGCGGCCCCGACCAGGCCCGCGGAGAAGCCGTCGGTGAGGCCGGCGAGGTCCCCGACCCGGTCGGCACCGAACACGGCCGCGACGGCGGTCATCGCGGCCAGTCCGAGGGCGGAGCCGATCTGGTAGCTGGTGTTGACGATCCCGGCGGCGAGGCCACCCTCCTCCGGGGCCGCGGACGACAGGGCCAGCCCGAGCGAGGGGATGAACGCCATCGCCATACCGGCCGCGGTGACGAGGCTCGCGGGCAGGATGTCGACCCAGAAGCTGCCGCCGTCACGCAGGAAGGACAGCCAGACCAGGCCGACGGCCAGGGTGGCGAGCCCGGCGACGGTCATCGCCTTGGGACCGAACCGGCCGATCAGCTTCGGCGCGGCGACGATCATCCCGACCATGATCGTGACCGTCAGCGGGAGCAGCGCCGCGCCGCTGGCGAACGCGCCGAGGCCGAGCACCTGCTGCAGGTAGAGGTTGACGAAGAAGAACATCGGGATCCAGGCGGCGCCGAGCATCAGCTGGGCGACGTTCGCGGCGGCCAGGTTCGGAGCCTTGAAGATGCCGAGGCGCATCAGCGGGTGGCGCAGCCGCGCCTGCAGCAGCACGAAGATGCCGAGCAGCAGCAGCCCGCCGAGTCCCGCCAGCAGCGTCGACCCCGCGGTCCAGCCGGCCTGCGGGGCACGCACGACGGCGAAGACGAGCGCCGCGAGACCAGCGGTGGCGGTGACCGCACCGGCCACGTCCAGCGACCCGCGCCGCGTCATCCCGGCGGGCATGACCGACGGGGTGAGCAGCAGCACGACGGCCGCGAGCGGGAGGTTGATGAAGAACACCCAGGGCCACGACGCGTACTCGGTGAGCACGCCGCCGAGAAACACGCCCGCGGTGCCGCCGGCCGGAGCCGCGGCGCCGTAGAGGGCGAGCGCCTTGGTCAGCTCCTTCGGCGAGCCGCCGAAGATCGTGAACAGCAAGGTGAGTGCCGCGGGGGCGATCAGGGCTGAGCCTGCGCCCTGGACGGCCCGGCCTGCCAGCTCGACCCCGACGCCGTCGGCCAGCCCGGCCATCAGGGAGCCGCCGGCCAGGATCGCCCAGCCGAGACCGAAGATGCGGCGGGCGCCGAAGAGGTCGGAGAGCCGGCCGCCGAGGAGCAGCAGGCCCCCGAACGCGACGACGTAGGCGTTGAAGACCCAGCTCAGGCCCTCAGGGGTGAAGCCGAGGTCGCCCTGCATCTTGGGCAGCGCGACCCCGATGATCGAGGTGTCCATGATGACCATGAACTGGGCCGCGGCGATGAGCCCGAGCGCCAGCCAGCGCCGGCTGCTCGGGCCCCCCGCGGAGGGTGGGGTGGAAGACATGGTGTCCGCCTTTCTCTGGTGAGGTGTCAGCCGACGTGGGCTGTGGCAAGCAGGTTCACGAGCGCGGCTGTCCGGCCGCTGTCCTGGTCCTGTCGGGGTTCGGCCGTCACAGGCCCACGGCGGTGGCGCCGTCGTCGCGCAGCTCGGGGCCGGTACGTCGTACCGGTGAACGTGGCCAGGACGTCGGCGGTCGTCATCACGCCGCCGAGGCGGACCTCGGACCGGTCGGCGTCCGCGACCACGGTCTCCACCCCGGGGACGTCCCGGAGCCGGGCGGTGACCTCCCGGACGCACTGTCGGCAGGCCATGCCGCCGACGAACAACCTGATGTGCCGCATCGCGCTCTCCTTCGGGTGCGGGGCTCTCTGACTCCCCCACCGTGCGGCGGCGGGCTGTCCGGCCGCTGTCCACCGCGTGACCGGCCCCGACAGGGCGTCGACGCGTCGAGGACGGACAGCGACCGGACAGCCACGGGCAAGCCCGTCGGCCGAGAGTCAGGTCATCAGGACCACCACCCCGGCTCCGGCCGGAACACCAAGGAAGTGGACGAAATGGCAGCCTCCCGGATCATCGAGGAAGAGTCGGGCACCACCACGGGGCGCGTGCACGCCCACAACGGCTACTACGCAGGCGACTTCTCCAGCCCCCGGTACGACACTCGGATCAGCACCCAGCTCAGCAACGCGCTCGCCGCCTGAGCCACGCCGACGTCAGGAGCTCCTCATGACAGATCGACCTGCCCGACGCGTCCTGCAGATGCGGCTCGTGGTCGAGGCCGCCGACTACGACGAGGCCCTGCGGTTCTACCGCGACGTCCTCGGTGCCGACGTCGAGCTCCAGATCCACGGCGAGGCAGGCGAGAAGGTGACCGTCCTCGACGTCGGGAGGGCGACGCTCGAGCTGTCCAACCCGGCCCAGGTCGACCTGATCGACACCGTCGAGGTGGGCCGGCGTGTGAGCCCGCACCTCCGCGTCGCCTTCGAGGTCACCGACGCCGAGCAGACGACCGACGACCTGGTCGAGGCTGGAGCGGAGCTGGTGGCACCGGCGACGCGCACGCCGTGGGAGTCCCTGAACTCCCGACTGCAAGGTCCGGGAGGCCTCCAGCTCACAATCTTCGAGGAGCTCGCCGGCGACTACTGATGAACAGACCACAGAAACGGAGCTCCCCGGCATCTGACCAGGGAGCTCCGTCAGCGTTCGTTCGCGCCTAGTGCATCGAATACAGGACCAGCGTGCGCATGAGGGTCACCTCGGCGTTGTAGGAGGAGGAGCCATCCCCCCTCGGTCGGTGACCTGCGACCGTTCGGCGCGGCGAGAAAAGCCGGACGAATCCATCCGCCTTGTGCTTGGGGAACGAGCTCATGTTGCACCTCCGTTGCGTCATCGGGGCCGCTCTTTGCGGACCGCGTCGGAGGTGTTCGCGGCTCGGGCTCCGGGAGCTGCCGCGGCTCCTCCAGCAACGAGATTCGAGCAGCTGCCTTGCTGGCCACTGTCCGTCTGCTGTCGCCGAAGACACGTCGACAGCGGCCCCCGCGGTCGATGCGGGGGCCGCTGTCGTGGCGGAGTGGGCCCGGCGGCCCACCCTCGGCGCGCCGCGTCAGGTCGCGGACCCCGGTGCTAGCCGGCCCAGGTGACCTCGGTGATGACGAGGTTGCCGTTGCCGAAGTCACGGACGAAGGTCGAGTGGCTGCCGTCGGCGGACCGGTCCACCTCGCGCCCCCACGACGAGCGGTCGTTCCCGGTCTGGGGCGACTTGGCGGCGGTGGTCGCCCCCACCGTGGTGGTCGAGTCGAGGTGGCTGTAGATGGTCTCGAGCTGCGCGTAGTCGTGGGCGTTCGGCGCGGTGCTGGTCGGGCTCTGCGAGTAGTCCATGCAGGTGTTCTGGGTGGACCCGTCCTCGCTGGTGTGGCCCAGGCCGAAGGTGTGTCCGATCTCCTGGCACATCACGTGGGCGCGCTCGTCGGGGGTGTTGTACTGCGCCATCGCGAAGTAGGTGTCGTTGACCTTCACCGTGCCCTGGGTGATGTGGGTGCCGCCGGTGATCGAGATGCTGGCAAGGCCCAGCCAGCCGTTGCGGCCGTAGGAGGCGCTGCAGACCTCCACCCGCCCCATCGTGGCCTTGCACGTCTTGGGGGTGGTGCCCCCGGTGACCTTGGTCAGGTCGAGGACCGTGGACTGGCTCCACTGACTGAGGGAGGTGTCGAGGTAGCTGTCCCAGGCGCTGCTGACGTTGTCGCCCATGGCGAGAGTGAAGGGGTTGGACGTGCGGGCCCAGTGGTAGTTGCCCCAAGCGTGGCTCGCGTTCGCCGAGCCGGTCATCGCGGTCGTGATGGCCAGGATCGCTGCCGCCACGACGGCGCCCATGCGTGCAATGCGCATCTGTGTCTCCGAGGTTGTTCAGGTGGCGCCGATCGGCACCGGAGGGGGACAGAATGTCCGCTCCCGTCGAAACTTGTACATACCTCGCAGCCCGGGTCTTTTGCACGTTTGTGCAACGGTGAATTGCTGCACCGCGGAGGAGGTCCCTGGTCGCACGAGGTCAGGTGGTCACGAACGTGGCAGGGTCCTCGACGAACTCCCGTTTGCAGCCTTCGGAGCAGAACCACAGGCTGCGTCCCTCCCACTCCAGGTGCGGTCCGGTGGGCTCGACCGGCATCCGGCACACCGGGTCGATGACACGGCCGCGCACCTCGGCGAACCGGCCGTCCTCGAGCCACAGCACCCGGTCGGCGACCTCGCGCAGCCGGTCATCGTGGCTGACGATGACGACCGAGCGACCGTCGTCGTCTGCCAACTGGCGCAGGAGGCGCGCCAGGTCGCGCCCACGTGACGCGTCGAGGTTGGCGGTCGGTTCGTCCGCGAGCAGCATCGGCGGGTCGTTCGCCAGCGCGCGGGCAACCGCGACCCGCTGCTGCTCTCCGCCGGACATCTGCGACGGTCGGGCGGCGGCGCGATGGCTGAGCCCGACTCGCTCGAGGAGCTCGCGCGCCCGACTGTTCGCCGCCGCACCGGGAAGGCCCGCGATGTTGGCGGCGACGGCGATGTTCTCGGTGGCGGTGAGCGCGTCGAGCAGCGCGTAGTCCTGGAAGATGAAGCCGAAGGAGTGCGCTCGCAGCCCGGGCAGCTGGCGTTCTGGTGTCGCGGCAAGGTCCACGGTTCTGCCGTCTCGACCGGTGACCGTGATGGATCCCGCGGTCGGTCGTAGCAGGGCGCCGAGCATCAGCAGGAGCGTGGTCTTCCCCGAGCCGCTGGGTCCCATGACCAGCAGCACCTCACCGGCATGCACGTCGAGGTCGACCTGGCGTACCGCGGCGACCTCGGTGACACCTTCCCCGTACGTCTTCGTCAGTCCGCGCACCGCCACGACGGGTGGCGAACCACCCGCGTGGGTCGGCTTGGGTTGTGTCGGGCGAGTGGTCGTCATCGTGTCTCCCGGAATGCAGTGGCCGCGTCCAGTGCGGCGATTCTGCGCAGCGGCCACAAGGCGGCTGCGAGACCGACCACGAGAGCCGAGAGGGTGGTCTGCGCAACCGCCGGCGCGGTGACGACAATCTGCACCGCAGGGGCCGCCAGCGGCAGCATCCAGCTCAGCAGGATTGCGACAAGCGTGGCGCCCGCGGTGCCGAGGAGGACCGTCCAGAGCACCTGGACGACGACTGCGCCGACGAGCCGTCCCGTGGTGGCGCCCAGCGCCTTCAACACCGCGAAGTCTCGGATTCGGTTGAGGGTGGCGGTCATCAGACCCAGTGCGATGACGGCCAGGGCGATGAGGAGCCCGATGGTGGACATCAGCCGGAGCAGGTCGGCGCTCATGTCGGTGACGACGCGGGCCTCGGAGTCGGCGAACTCGTCGCGCGTCTGCACCGTCGCGCCGTCGAGGACTGACCGGAGCCGTTCGGCCACCGCGTCCGGGTCAGCGCCTGAGGCAGTCTTGACCAGGACGTAGGAGACTCGGTTGTCGCGGATCCGCGCGAACTGGGCTTGGTCGACGAAGACCGTGGTGTTGGTGATGCTGGTGCCGCTGGAGGAGAACCCGACCGCGCGCAACGGCGCGCCGAGCACGGTGACTCTCTCCCCGAGCCCTACGCCGAGCTGGTCAGCGGCCTGCTCGTCGATCACCGCCTCACCAGCGGCCCGCGGGACGTGACCGCTGATGAGGCTGGTCGGGCCGCCGTGCCCGGAGGTGGTGTCGTAGCCGATCAGGTACGACAGCTGGCGGCCGGTGGGTCCGGCAACGGAACCGGAGGTGAACCCGATCGGAGCAGCCCAGGCCACCCCGGGCACCGTGCGGACAACCCCCGCCGTGTTGGGGGGCAACACGGATGCGCTCATGTGCATCGTTCGCACCCCGGCCTGAGAGACGAACAAGGTGGCCGGAGACGTCCGGATGTAGTACGTCACCCGTTCGATGGCGCCGGCGAAGATGCCGCCCAGGGCCAGGACAAGAAGCAGCGACGCGGAGACCCCGAGCACCGTCAGGACTGCCCGGCGCCGTTCGGTGAACAGGAACCGGCGGCCGACGGGGACTCTGCCCGGATGGCCGCGGATCCGTGGGCTGGTCATCGGGCACTCCGGAACGCCGACGCAGCGTCCATCCGGGCGAGGCGCCGGGCGGGGAGCCACGCAGCCAGCAGCGCCATCGCGGCCGCGGCCGCGGCCGTCTGGGCGATGGTCGCCGCGGTGAGCTCGACCGGGAACGCCGGACGCCACCACGCGAGCAGCTCGCGGGTGAGCAGCATCAGCACGACCGCCGTCAGCGCACCGAGACCGGTGAGCACGACGGTCTCGGTGACCGCGATCCGGCCGACATGTGCCGGGGTCGCGCCGAGCGCCTTGAGTACGCCGAGGTCGCGCTGCTGCTCCGCCACCCGGGTGTAGGCGACCAGCGCCACGATGAGCGTGCCCGCGGCGAACGCGACCGCGACCATCAGTCGCACGGGCGCCCCGTAGATCTTCGTGGCCAGCGTCAGCGACGCCTCTCTCAGCTGCGCGGGGGTGCGAACCGTCAACCCGGCCTCGCGCAACCGTCTCGCAACCGTCGCCGGGTCAGGGGTGGTGACCAGCACGGCGCCCGTGGTGTCCGGGCTGCGCAGCATCTGGCTCATCGCCTCGGTGGTCGTGAACACCAGCGGCGTCATGAACAACGCAGTGTCGTCGGTCAGGCCGACCACCCGCATCGGATGCCCGAGCATGGGGAGCCGGTCACCGAGACCCAGGTCGTGCTGGTCCGCGAACAGCGCGTCGACCGCGACCTCCTCCGCCGTGGCCGGCGCCCGGCCCTGCCGGTACGCCCACGGGCCGCCGAGGCCGGTCGACGGGTCGCTGGCGACCGCCGCCACGGCGGCCTTGCCGTGCGGAAGCTCCAAGATCAGGTACATGGTCCGCAACCCCGCGGCCGACGTCACTCCGTTGGTCTCGCGGACCGTGGCCACGGTCGGGGCCGGCAGCACACCGGGGTCGGCGAACAGGCTGTCTGTCCCGGTCGGCACGACGATCAGGTCTGCGCCGGTGTGGTCGTCGTAGGTGGTGACCCGTTGCTGCACCCCGGTCCACAGGCCCGCGAGCAGCAGCATCAGCATCAGGGCCAGGCCTATGCCAACGGCGCCCGCGACACTGCGGACCGGACGGGCCGCGAGCAGCCGCCGGGTGACCGGCACCGGGGCCTTGCGGGATGCCATAGCCGTCACTTCCTCGGCCGGGCGTCGGCCCGGCGGTGGGGACCCTACTTGTGGCCGTGCCCGCCGGGCATCGCGAACATCATCGCGGCCATCATGGCCGTGCACAGGAGAGCCGTGACGATGATCGAGGAGCCGACGACGCCGGTGGCGACGAGCGCCACAGCGATGACGAGCATCGGGACGCAGCAGATCAACATCATCAGCCGGTGGCCGCCATGTGTGCCATGGCCGGCGTGCGGCTCCTCAGTGGCTGGCCGGTCTGTCCCTTCAGCAGTGCCACTCGTGGCCGGGTACTCCCACGAGTGGGGTTCGGCGTACGGGTCGCGATCGATGCCATCGCGGGGGGTCATGATGTCCTCCACTTCTGGGTCACCCGGGGATCCCCGGGTTCAGTTCCAGCGTCGCGCCGCCCCGTGAAGGTGCGCCTGCGGTTCCGGTGAAGGTTCGCTGAAGGCGAGATGGGCTCACACCCGCGGTCAGCCGCCGTGGTGGCCGGAGTGCTCGTCGGGACCCGGGGTCTGCACCGGCGACGGCGCCGGGGCGTTGTCGCTGATGGCGGGGCCGATGACGAACGCGGACAGCGAGAACATCGTCGCGAACACCGCCAGGGCGACCGCGGGCGCCTTCCAGGTGCCGAACCGGCGGTAGAGGCGGCGCAGCAGCGGCAGCGAGAACACCAGGCCCAGGACACCGAAAAGGACGTTCCCAGCGGCCCCGGACACCAGGGCGACGCCGGCGAGGAGGCCGGCGTGGTGCAGCAGGTGCGGAAGCAGCCCCATCACCGTGGCGATGACACCGGTCACTGCGCTCCAAGCGGTCCCCAGGGTCCCCCGCGGCCCGGCTGCGGGCGCGGGTGCCTCTGCCTCGGCGCCGTTCTCGTCGGTTCCCGACGGTGCCTCCTCAGCGGAGACCGAGTTCTGCTGGGGCTGGGACATGTCGGCTCCTAGGCCCGGTAGGACAGCGTGGTCATCATGCCGGACTCGGCGTGGTAGATGTTGTGGCAGTGCGCGGCCCACTGGCCGGGGTTGTCCGCGTCCAGGTCGACCTCGAGGGCCTGCATCGGCCGGACGATGACGGTGTCCTTGCGGGCGCCGCCTCGGGCCAACGCGAACGTGTGCCCGTGCAGGTGCATCGGATGGAACATCATCGACCGGTTGACGAACCGGAGCCGGACCCGCTCCCCCTGGGAGACCGGAAGGGGATCCGAGTCGGGGAACGCCCTGCCGTTGATGGTCCACCGGTACGGCGCCATCGTGCCGGCCAAGGTCAAGTCGTGGCGCTGGTCGATGTCTCGTGGGTTCAGCCGCACCGACTCGCTCACGGTCAGGTCGGTGCCCAGCAACACCTTGCGCTCGAGCTCGGACAGCCGGACGCCGGCCGGAGGTGTGTTCCCTGCTCCGGTCCGGACCACCGCGAGGCCCTGCCCGTTCTTGCCTTCCGCAGACGCGACCAGCGGGAAGACGCCGTCTTCCAGGTCCACGATGACGTCGAACCGTTCACCCATCCCGACCAGAAGCGCGTCGGTGGACACCGGCGTGACGGGGAAGCCGTCGCTGTGCGTGACGGTCACGCGGTGTCCACCGACGGCGACCCGGAACGCCGTGTCCGAGCCGGCGTTGACGATCCGGATGCGGACACGGTCACCTGGCCGCCCGCTCAGGGTGATGGGAGCCTCCGGGGTGCGCCCGTTGATCAGGTAGTGCGGGTAGGTGATGTCCCCCGCACCGCCGAGCATCGAGGACCGCATGCCGCCCATGCCGCCCATCATCGAGCCGTGGTCCATCCCGCCCATGCCGCCGCTCGACCGGTCGCTGTCGCCGCCCCTCTTCCGCAGCTTGGCGAGGACCTGGTCCGGGGTACGGCCGGTTCCGTCGAGCCAGTCGTCGAGCACGACCACCCACTCGGCGTCGTAGCTGCCGGACTCGGCCGGGTCGTCGACCACCAGGACGCCGTACAGGCCACGGTCGAGCTGGACACCCGAATGCGGGTGGTAGAAGTACGTGCCGGGGTCGGGGGCGGTGAACTCGTACCGGAACGTGTCGCCGGCGCCGATCGGATCTTGGGTGATCCCGGGTACGCCGTCCATGTCGTTGCGGAGCGCCAGACCGTGCCAGTGGACGCTCGTTGCGACCGCGAGCTGGTTGTCGACGTCGACTCGCAAGAGGTCGCCGGCCGTGGCGCGGAGCAGCGGGCCCGGCAGCGAGTCGGCGTATGCCCACGTATCGACGTGCGTGCCGCCGAGGTCGACGGTGACCCGGCGCGGGGTGAGCCGAGCCGTGACGACGGACTGGCCGGCGCTGCGGCGTGCTGCTTCGGCGCGGGCGACGGCCTTGGCACCGGGCCCGACGGCTGTGTCGGTGCTGCAGCCAGCCAGACCGCCGAGGCTGATGACCCCGGTCAGTCCGGCTGCTCCACGTATCAGGCTGCGGCGAGTGAGCTCGGGCAACAGAGGACCTCTCTCGATCAGTGGTTGGTTGCTCAGCGGACGCCGGCGCGCAGGACGTCCATGCGCGCGCGGTACTCGTCGACGTCGATCTCGCCGCGGGCGAACCGCTCCTCGAGGATCTCCATCGGGTCACGGCGTGGGCTCCCTGTGCCGGGGCCGACGTCTCTGGTGCCCCGGAAGATTGCCACCACGGCGAAGACCACCAGCGCCCAGAACACCACCATCGCCAGGATCATCACGACCCAGCCGCCCCCGCCGCCCATGCCGTCCTGGTACCAACCCATCATGGTTCCCAACTCCTTCGTTGCTGTTGGGTCCACACTCGCCCGCCCACCCTGCGGGAGGCGTGGTGTTCATGTGAAGGTTCGCTGAAGAACCCAGCTCGGCGGGCCCGAGCACCCTGTGCGCGGCGCCTCGGCTGTCACGATGGCCCCATGACGCAGATGTCCCCCGGCAACGCATCGCCCAGCCAGTCGCAGCCGGTGTCGAAGGGCGGCGGTGCGCGCCCAGGGTCCGGGCAGCGGGCGATGGTGGTCGAGGACGAGCCCGAGCTGGCCGCACTGGTGGGCAGCTACCTCGAGCGTGACGGCTTCGAGGTCACCCTGACCCACGACGGCGCTGAGGCGGTCCCCCTGGCCCGTGAGGTAGACCCGGACGTCATCGTGCTCGACCTCGGTCTCCCCGGCCTCGACGGCGTGGAGGTGTGCCGCCAGATCCGCACCTTCTCCGACGCCTACGTCGTCATGCTCACCGCCCGCAGCGACGAGGTCGACACCCTGATCGGGCTCTCGGTCGGCGCCGACGACTACATGACCAAACCCTTCAGCCCGCGTGAGCTGATGGCTCGGGTGCAGGCGATGCTGCGCCGACCCCGACCGCTGGGCCACTCAGCGGGCGCCCCCGATGCAGCCCGAACCTTCGGTCCGTTGACCATCGACCCGGTCGGTCGCGACATCTGGCTCGACGCTGAGCCGGTGGCACTGACCCGCACCGAGTTCGACCTGCTCGCCACGTTGTCGGAGCGGCCACGGATGGCCTTCAGCAGACGACAGCTGATCGAGTCCGTCTGGGGCCCGGCATGGGTGGGTGACGAGCACCTGGTCGACGTGCACATCGGCCACCTGCGCCACAAGCTCGGTGACGATGCCACCGAGGGTCGGTTCGTGCGCACCGTGCGTGGCGTCGGGTACCGGATGGGGACTGGCCAGTGACGGAATCCGGCGCCAGCGGCCCGCGTCCGTTCGGCGCGCGAGTACGGTCCCGGTTTGCCGCCCGACTGCTGATCGCCCAGGCACTGGTGCTCATCGCGGGCGCGTTGACCACCTGGCTCGTCGCGTCCGTGGTGGGCCCGAGCATCTTCCATGACCACCTCAGCCAAGCGGGTCTGGGGCACACGGCCACCGAGGCGCGGCACGTGGAGGAGGCGTTCGCGTCGGCGCTCGTGCTCTCGATCGGGCTGGCTCTCCTCACCTCCGTGCTCGCGGCCCTCGCGGTGTCCTGGTACTTCAGCCGTCGCGTCCAGCGGTCGATCAGCAGCGTCGCCGACGCCGCGAGCCAGATCGCCGCCGGCCAGTTCGGCGCACGGGTACCCGACCCCGGCCTCGGTGGCGAGTTCACCACCCTGGCCGTCACCTACAACCAGCTGGCCGACCGGCTGGAGGCGACCGAGGTGACCCGGCGGCAGATGCTGGCTGACCTGGCCCACGAGATGCGCACGCCGCTGGCGACCGTGGACGCTCACCTCGAGGCCGTCGAGGACGGCGTCAGGGAGCTCGACGGCGACACCATCGGCGTACTCCGCGCCTCCACGCGACGGCTCCGCCGGCTGGCCGAGGACATGACCGCGGTCTCCCGGGCCGAGGAAGGCATCCTCGACGTCACTCTGCGGACGGTCGACTCCGCTGCCCTGGCCTCCGCAGCCGCCGACAACGCCCGGCACCTGTTCACAGCGAAAGGCGTGCAGCTGGAGACGAACCCGGGAACCTCAGACCGGGTGCGCGTCGACTCCGAGCGGATGGGCCAGGTGCTCGGCAACCTGCTCGACAACGCACTTCGGCACACACCTCCAGGCGGCACCGTCACTCTTTCCTGCCGACGCAGCGGCCGGTGGGTCGAGTACGCCGTCACCGACACCGGTGAAGGCGTGCCCGCCGAGCATCTGCCACACCTCTTCGACCGGTTCTACCGGGTCGACTCGGCCCGCGACCGAAACCACGGCGGCTCCGGAATCGGACTCGCCATCGCGAAGGCACTCGTCGAGGCTCACGGCGGCGGAATCTCAGCCACCAGTTCCGGCCCCGGTGCCGGCTCGACGTTCACCGTCCGTCTACCAGCGGTCGAGCGCTGACGTCTCGCTCATGACGGCACGTCGTCAGCTGGTGCTCGGGTCAGCAGCACGTGGTTCTGCCGGCGACGCGCCCGCTCGGCGACGACCAGGACACGTGCCGCAAGCGCGACCGCGACGATCAGGACGACACCGCTGCCAGCGACACGGAGCCCGGCGAGCGGTCCTGGCGGTACGGCGAGAGCCGAGCTGAACGACCCGGTCGCCAGGACGGCGACACAGACCAGCATCCAGAACGAGCGATGAGCCCGTCGAGAGGGCGAACGGCTGGCCGGTGCTCGCGTCACGGCTACATCTCCAGGTGGGTCTGGGTCTCGGTGAACGCCATCAGGATGGTCAGCACGACAATCGCCAGCAGGCAGAGCCCTCCGATCGCCATGGCGACGGGACGTCTGCTCCACAGCCGGTTCGGGTTGCGGTCGACGAACGGGAGGATCGCCAGCAGCAGGAACAGTGCTCCCCCGCCGTACAAGATGCCGGAGAGTCCGAACCAGTTCTCCAGGGTGAACATCCACCAGAAGTTCCACGGGGGCTTGGTGATCTCCAGTCCCGTCACCGGAGCCGGGCCCACCGCCGGGGGCACCAGCACCGCGAGGATGCCCAGGGCGCCGGTCAGCACGAGCCCGAAGGCGGCGATACGGCGCAGGTGGTGCGTGAAGGGCTCGGTGGGCTCGTCCGCCGGGGCCTGCGCGCCGGATGCGTCGGTGGGCAGTGACGGGTGCGGGGAGATCCTGTGCCGCTTGACCAGCAGTCCGTGCAGCGTGACGAGGACCAGGATGAGCCCGGGGATGATGACCACGTGGGCGCCGTACAGCCGGACCAGGATCGGGACCCGGTCGGCGAACTCCGCGGAGAACCAGAGACCGGCCCCACCGAGGAGCTTCCCGACCTCCAGGTTGTGCCCGAGTGCCTCGAAGCCCTCCTGATCCCACTTGAGCACGGTGCCCGTGAACAGGCCGAGGATCACAAGACCGAACATCGCGACGCCGACCAGCCAGTTGCCCTCGCGCGGCCGCTTGTAGGAACCCGTGATGAAGACCCGGATGAGGTGCAGGGCCGCGGTGACGTACATCGCCTGGGCTGCCCAGAAGTGCAGGGCACGCACGAAGGCCATCCCCCACACGTCGGTGACCATGTCCCGCACCGACTGGTTCGCCGCCTCCGGCACGGGGTTGTAGAACTGGCACGAGCAGGATTCCGGTGACGATCAGCAGCGCGAAGGCGGCCGCTGTCACCCCACCCAGACTCCACGCCAGGTTGTTCGCATGCTCGGGGACCGGGTACTCCAGCGCCGTGATGCCCAGGCGGTCGTCCACCACGTCGATCACCCTGCGCGCACGACTTCGGGGCAGTGCCGCCGATGCCGGGTTCCGGAGCGTGGCCATCACGAGCTCCCGCCCTGCGGGTGCACCCCGCCGGCGTCGGGACTCGCCAACAGCCGCCGGCGCAGGTCGGCGACCGTGTCGGAGGGGCGGAAGCGGTAAGCCAGCACGACCCCTGCGAGCAGGGCCGCCACCGACACCGACAGGAACAACCAGTCCCGTCTCGCCAGGTCTCCCTGCCTCTCCAGAGCCGGCGCCACCACGGTGGTCCCGGTCTGCTCCCCCACGGCCGGGGGCAGCTCACTCAGTGCGCCCTCGATGGACGTCTGCAGGAGGCTGCGGGCCCGGCCGACCTGGTCCGCCTCGAGTGCCCGCATGGCCATCTCGACCTCGGCGACCGCAACACCCTCCTGGTCCTCGGCGCCCAGCGCGTCGTCGACCTTCTCCATCGCGAGCTCCATGCCCACGTGGCTGGTGTCATGGGCCAGGTGAGCCAGGGCCTGTTGGACGAGGACGTAGCCCTCGTCGGACTCGTCCCCGCCGTGGCCCAGGGCGCCCGGCGCCCCGACCGTCACGCTCAGGAGCGCTAGCACCAGCACCAGCAACCCTCGGCCGGCGCTGCGGACGAGACCCGGATGGCTTCCGCGCATCTCGGGCCGAGCGACTTCCGCCATGCCCCTGAGCACGGTGTCAGTATGTGACCCAGGTCACTGATGCCCCAGGGTCAGAAGTCCCCTTTCGGGAACGCCATGGACTAGCGGGTCTCGTATCTCGTGATCTTCATGGAACCTTGACCAGACCTCATCCCATTCGCAGTGCGTGGCCGAAAGCCTGTCGCTGAACGCAGCATCCACAGCGAGGGGGCAGCATGGCAACCCACGAGAAGTCGGCCGGGACGCCGGCGCAGATCACCGTCGTGGAGAGCGAGGCCTGCCACTTCTGTGCCGATGCGCAGCACGTGCTCAGCGGGCTCGCCGCCACCTTCCCACTGACCGTGGACACGGTCGACGTGCGCACCGCCGCGGGTCGGGACCTCATGACTCGACACCGAGCCGCGATGAGTCCGCTGGTCCTGCTCGACGGCGCGTTCTTCAGCAGCGGTCGGCTCCCCCGTCGCAAGCTGACCAAGGTCCTCGACCAGCGATTCGGATCAGGCGCATCCGCACGGTCGACAGTCGGTGGCATCAGCCGTGGGTGACCTGTTGACAACCGGGTCGGTGCTCGCCGCGTTCTTCGCCGGCGGTGTCGCCCTGTTCGCGCCTTGCTGCATCGTGTTCCTCGCGCCGTCGTACATGGCGGTCGCGGTGAAGAACCGCCGTTGGCGACTGCTGCCCCTCACGTTCGTTTTCGCGGCCGGGCTCGCCCTGGTCCTTGTGCCCATCACGCTCGGCATGAGCCTCGTCGCCTCGACCATCGCCAACTACCACGCACCGCTGTACTACGCGGGGGGCGTGCTGATGCTCGCGCTGGCGGCGCTGAGCCTGTCGGGGCGCATGGTCAGCCTGCCGTCGTTCCTGCGCGCCCCGGACACGACCCGCGGAGACTCCGCCAGCTTCTTCGCGCTCGGCGTCTTCTCCGGCATCGCGAGTTCCTGCTGTGCCCCCGTGCTCGCCGGCGTGATGACGCTCTCGGCGCTGTCGGGCTCGGCAGTCGGCGGGATCACCCTGGGCCTGGCCTACACGTTCGGCATGGTCTTCCCGCTGTTCGTGATGGCGCTCCTGTGGGACCGCTTCAAGCTCGGCGAGCGCCGGTTCCTGCAGGCCAGGGCGGTGAGAATCCGCTTCGCCGGCAAGGTGCTCGCCACCAACACCGTCAACATCGCGGTCGCTGCCGCGTTCGCGGTCATGGGCGGCTTCGTGATCTACCTGGCCAACACCGGCCAGATGACCGGCGGCCCCGGCTTCCAGGTCTCGGTGGGCAGGGGCCTGTCCCGGGTGTTCGCGCGGATCGAGCACTGGGTCGACCCGGTGCCGGAGCCCGTGCTCGGTCTCGCCGTCCTCGCCCTGGCGGCCGTGTTCGTCCTCGCGACGCTTCGTGACCGGCACCGGCCGGACGCCAGCGGCACCGGTGACGACGTCGACGCCACGTGCCACCACACCGCTACAACCGACCACCACGACCACTGACACCAGATCCACCTGGAGGAGAAGCCGATGTCGCACAAGGCCGCCGAGCAGTCCCGCAACGAGCGCCGTGCCCGCGCGGACCAGGCCATGCACGAGCACGGCCGCCGCAGGCTCAACGTCACGATCATGGTGGTCACCCTGATCACGGTGATCGGTGTGGTGACCGCGATGATGCTCACCTCACGTCCGGAGTCGTCCGACGCAACCCGCACTGCCCCCGGCTTCACGCTGACCGACACCAGTGGGACACAGCACACTCTGGCCGGTCACCGCGGCGAGAACGTGCTCCTGTACTTCTCCGAGGGCGCAGGCTGCCAGTCCTGCCTCGTCCAGATGGGCGAGATCGAGAGGCAGGGCGACGCCTTCGCCGACGAGGACATCACCGTGCTGCCGATCGTGATGAACACCCGCGAGCAGATCACCAAGGACATGTCCGTCAACGGCGTCAAGACGCCGTTCCTGCTCGACGACGGCACCGTCTCGAAGGCCTACGGCACCCTGGGCAAGGGCATGCACGCCGGCCTCCCCGGACACAGCTTCGTCCTGATCGACAAGCAGGGTCAGCAGCGTTGGTACGGCGAGTACCCGTCCATGTGGCTCGCCCCGCAGGACCTGCTGAAGCAGGTCCGCCAGCGGCTGTCCTGATCCACGGCAGTCAGGACCTTGGACCCCTTGACCTCATACGGGGGAGGGGTATGTTGACATCAGAGCGGATACCCCAGGGGGGTAGGAGGAGGTTCTGATGACGCGGACGGAGCCGGGCTACATCACCGAGAAGCAGGCCCTTCTCAACCGCCTGCGCAGGATCGAGGGCCAGGTCCGGGGCCTGCAGCGCATGGTCGAGGAGGACACCTACTGCATCGACATCCTCACCCAGGTGTCCGCAGCCACCAAGGCCCTCGAGACCGTCGCGCTCTCGCTGCTCGACGAACACCTGCGCCACTGCGTCATGGACGCCGCCCGGGTCGACGGCACCGACGCCGACCGGAAGCTCACCGAGGCCACCGAGGCCATCGCCCGCCTCGTCCGCTCCTGAAGCCATCACATCCACTGAAAGGAAGCTCGCCATGACCACCCAGACCTACTCCGTGACCGGAATGACCTGCGGACACTGCGAGCACGCCGTCGCCGGCGAGCTCAAAGCCCTCGACGGCGTCACCGACGTCGCCGTTGACCTCGTCGCCGGCGGCACGTCCTCGGTGACCGTCACCAGCGCCGAGCCCCTGGACGAGTCCCAGGTGGTCGCGGCGCTCGACGAAGCCGGTGACTACCAGCTCGCCTGAGCGGTCCGACACCGAGGCACAGTCCTGAGCAGTTCACCCGAAGGAGCACCAGTCATGACGCAGCAGACCACCACGGAGCCCGGCGCCGATCAGGGATGTCGAGCTCACCATCGGCGGTATGACGTGTGCCTCCTGCGCGGCTCGCATCGAGAAGAAGCTGAACAAGCTCGACGGTGTGATCGCCACGGTCAACTACGCCACCGAGAAGGCCAAGGTCAGCTTCCCGACGACAGTCACTCCTGATGACCTGGTCAGCGTGGTCGAAGCAACCGGCTACAGCGCAACCGTCCCAGCGCCTGTCGCGGCCTCGGACACGACAGCAGCCGACACCGCGCCGGACGACAAGGACGTCGAGGCTGCAGGCTGGTGGCAACGCCTGGTCGTGTCGGCCGCCCTCACCGTGCCGGTCCTCGCCCTGTCGATGATCCCGGCCCTCCAGTTCGACAACTGGCAGTGGATCTCCCTGACCCTGGCCTCCCCCGTGGTGGTCTGGGGCGCATGGCCGTTCCACCGGGCCGCCGTCACGAACGCCCGACACGGCGCGGCCACCATGGACACCCTGATCTCGGTCGGGGTCTCCGCAGCCTGGGTGTGGTCGCTGTGGGCCCTGCTGTTCACCGATGCCGGGATGACCGGGATGCGCATGCCCTTCGACCTCTTCCCTGACGGCGAGGCGGGCGTCCACATCTACCTCGAGGTGGCCGCGGCCGTCACCACCTTCATCATCGCCGGCCGCTACTTCGAGGCTCGCGCCAAGCGCCAGTCCGGGGCGGCGCTGCGTGCCCTGCTCGACATGGGCGCCAAGGACGTGGCCGTCCTGCGGGACGGGGCAGAAGTGCGGATCCCGGTACACCAGCTCGGCGTCGGCGACCTGTTCGTGGTGCGCCCCGGGGAGAAGATCGCCACCGACGGAGTCGTCGAGGAGGGCACCTCCGCTGTTGATGCCTCCATGCTCACCGGGGAACCCGTGCCCGTCGAAGTGGCGCCAGGCGACATCGTCGTCGGCGCGACCGTCAACGCCGGCGGCCGCCTCATGGTCCGAGCCACCCGCGTCGGAGCCGACACCCAGCTGGCTCAGATGGCCCGCCTTGTCGAGGACGCCCAGAACGGCAAGGCCCAGGTCCAGCGCCTCGCCGACCGGGTCTCCGCCGTCTTCGTGCCCATCGTGATCGGGCTCTCCCTGGCGACCCTGGCCGGCTGGCTGCTGACCGGACACAGCGTCACCGCGGCCTTCACCGCCGCGGTCGCGGTCCTGATCATCGCCTGCCCCTGCGCGCTCGGGCTGGCCACACCGACCGCCCTGCTCGTCGGGACCGGCCGCGGCGCCCAGCTCGGCGTGCTGATCAAGGGCCCTGAGGTGCTCGAGTCCACCCGCGTGGTCGACACCATCGTGCTCGACAAGACCGGCACCGTGACCACCGGGCGGATGGAGCTGGTCGAGGTCCTCCCCGCCGCCGGAGTCGACGCCGACGCCCTGCTCCGGTTGGTCGGGGCCGTGGAGCACGCCTCCGAGCACCCGATCGGTCAGGCCATCGCCGCCGGCGCCGGCGGACGGCTCGGGGCGCGGCTTCCGGAGGTCGAGGGGTTCAGCTCGACCCAGGGTCTCGGGGTCGTGGGCGTCGTCGACGGTCATGCGGTCGTGGCCGGCCGACCCGGCTGGCTCGCCACGGAGTGGAGCCAGCCCCTCGATGCACGCCTCACTGAGGCGGTCCAGATCGCGGAGCAACAGGGTCGCACCGTGATCGCAGTCGGATGGGACGGCGCCGCCCGCGGTGTCGTGGTCGTCTCCGACACCATCAAGCCGACCAGCGTCCAGGCGGTCGCCGAGCTCAAGCAGCTCGGCCTTCGACCAGTCCTGCTGACCGGTGACAACGAACGTGCGGCCCGCGCCGTCGCCGCCGAGGTCGGCATCGACGAGGTGATCGCGGAGGTCCTCCCGGCCGACAAGGTCGCCGTCGTCGAGCGCCTTCAAGGCGAAGGCCGCATCGTCGCGATGGTCGGCGACGGCGTCAACGACGCTGCCGCACTGGCCACCTCCGACCTGGGCATCGCGATGGGCACCGGTACCGATGTGGCCATCGAGGCCTCTGACCTGACCCTGGTCCGCGGTGACCTGCGCGCGGCCGTCGACGCGATCCGGCTCTCGCGGCGCACCCTGCGAACCATCCAGGGCAACCTGTTCTGGGCGTTCGCCTACAACGTCGCCGCGCTGCCGCTCGCCGCACTCGGCCTGCTCAACCCGCTCATCGCCGGCGCGGCGATGGCGTTCTCCTCGGTGTTCGTGGTCTCCAACAGCCTGCGGCTCCGCCGGTTCCAGGCCGTGTCCACGACAGCAACCACCGCGAAGGCGGACCGTCCGCGGATCCCTCGTGCCAACGTCCAGAAGGTGACGTCATGACTGACCACCGGCACGAGAGCCGACAGCCCGGCCAGGAAAGCGCCTCCGGTCGCTGGACCGCGACGGCGGTGCTGGAAGTGTCCGGGGTTCAGTGGGCCTCGAGCAAGAACGTCGTCGAAGCCGTGCTGTCCCGGCGACCCGGTGTGCTGACTGTGGACGCGAGCCCGGTGTCGCAGACCGCGACGGTCACCTACGACCCGGACCGCACGAGCATGACCGACCTGCGGGACTGGGTGCGCGACTGCGGGTACCACTGCGCCGGCCAGTCGGTGCCCCACCACATCTGCGACCCGATGACCGAGCCCGGCTCCGTCGACGGACAGGGAGAGCACGTCCACCACGAGGCGCACGCGGGTCACGACATCACGACCGCGTCCCCGGTGAGCTCGCCGCACGACGCGATGGGCCACGGTGGCCACGGGTCCATGTCGATGGCCGCCATGGTCCGCGACATGCGCAACCGGTTCCTCGTCGCCGCGCTGCTGTCGGTCCCCATCTTGCTGTGGTCCCCGATCGGCCGGGAGGTGCTCGGCTTCGACGCCGCCGCGCCGTTCGGCCTGCGCGACGACGTGTTCGGCCTGCTGCTGTCGCTGCCCGTGGTGTTCTACTCCGCCTGGATCTTCTTCGACGGAGCCTGGCGGGCCCTGCGCGCCCGGACGCTCGACATGATGGTGCTGGTCGCGGTCGCCGTCGGAGCCGGCTGGTCGTACTCGCTCGGGGTCACCCTCACCGGTGGCGGTGAGGTGTTCTACGAGGCGGCCACCGTGCTGACCGCGTTCGTGCTGCTCGGGCACTGGTTCGAGATGCGTGCCCGCGGTGGCGCCAACGACGCCATCCGCACCCTCCTCGACCTGGCGCCACCCCAGGCCCTCGTCCTCCGCGACGGCGAACCCGTCGAGATCTCCACGGCCGACGTCGTCGTCGGGGACCTGCTCCTGGTCCGGCCGGGCGCCAAGATCGCCACCGACGGGGTGGTCGAGGAGGGCGAGTCCGAGGTCGACGAGGCGATGGTCACCGGCGAGAGCCTGCCCGTGCACAAGGCGCCGGGCGACCCGGTCATCGGGGCCACCGTCAACACCACCGGCACGCTTCGGGTCCGGGCCGCCAAGGTCGGCGCCGACACCGCGCTGGCCCAGATCGTGGCCCTCGTGCAGCGGGCGCAGAACTCCAAGGCGCCCGGACAGCGGCTCGCGGACAGAGCCGCCTTCTGGCTGGTGCTCGTCGCGCTCGTCGCCGGCACCGGCACCTTCCTGGCCTGGCTCGCGGCCGGCCGGTCCGTCAACGAGGCGCTGCTCTTCGCCATCACCGTCGTCGTCATCACCTGCCCCGACGCGCTCGGGCTGGCCACGCCCACCGCGATCATGGTCGGGTCCGGGCTGGGCGCCCGCCGGGGCATCCTGTTCAAGAACGCCACCGCCCTGGAGACCTCCGCCAGGATCGACACCGTCGTCATGGACAAGACCGGAACCCTGACCAAGGGCGAACCCGAGGTCACCGACGTGATCGTCGCCGGCGTGGACGAACGGCGCCTGCTCGCCCTCGCGGCGGCGGTGGAGCGCGAGTCCGAGCACCCCCTCGCCCGGGCGGTCGCCCAGCACGCGGACAGCGCTGACGTGCCGCGGCTGCGCGCGAGCGGTTTCCGCAACGTGGCCGGCCACGGCGCCACCGCCGAGGTCGACGGCCACCGGGTGCTGGTCGGCAACCGCCGCCTCATGGAGGCAGAGCACGTCGACCTCGGACAGCTCGCGCAGCGGCGCGACGAGATCGCCGCGGGCGGCCGCACGGCGGTCCTCGTCGCCGTCGACGGCGTGACCCGCGGCGTGGTCGGCATCGCCGACGCGGTCCGGGAGACCTCGGCGGCCGCCGTCACCGCGCTGCACCAGGCCGGAGTCCAGGTGGTCATGCTGACCGGGGACAACCAAGCCACAGCTCGACGCATCGCCGACGAGCTCGGCATCGACACCGTGATCGCGGAGGTCCTCCCGGAGGACAAGTCCAGCAAGGTCGTCGAGCTGCAGCAGGCCGGCCGTCGGGTCGCCATGGTCGGCGACGGCGTCAACGACGCCCCGGCCCTCGCGGCAGCGGACATCGGCATCGCGATCGGCACCGGCACCGACGTCGCCATCGAGACAGCCGACCTGGTGCTCATGCGCTCGGACCCGCTCGACGTACCCACCGCGTTGACCATCGGACGCGGCACCCTGCGCAAGATGCGGCAGAACCTCGGGTGGGCCGTCGGCTACAACGCCATCGCGCTCCCGATCGCCGCCGGAGTGTTCGAGCCCGCGTTCGGGCTGGTGCTCCGACCCGAGATCGCCGCCCTGTCGATGTCCGGCTCCAGCCTCCTCGTCGCCGTCAACGCACTCATGCTCAAACGACTCCCCCTGCCCGCGCAGCCGCCTCGCCCCGAACAAGCCACCCGGGAGCTGCAGCCCACCCCGTAGCGCCTTCACGAGCGCCATGCTCCGCTGCCTAGACTTCAAGACGATGACGTCACCGACGCAACCACAGCGCCGGCCCCCGAACGGGGCCGGCCTCCTGCTGTTGTTCGTCGTTCTCGGCGGCGTCTTCGGGATGCACGCCCTGGACGCACACGGGGCCGCCGGCAACCACACGGTCGACATGACCCACCACGCCTCGACGGCCGCGTCAGCGATCCGCGATGGGTCCCCGATGGTGAGCAGCGCCGATCAGGTCCAGCTCCTCCCCCGACGTGCCGATGTTCTCGGCCCCGTCCTCCCTGCAGGCACCGGCCGGCGACTCCTCCTCCGTCATGTCGCTGTGCCTGGGCGTGCTCGTCGCCTCCGTCCTGGCTGCTGGTACGACGAGCCCGCCGACTCCCCCTCAACGGCCTGGCGCCCAGGTGGGACACCGTTGCGCAGCGGTCGACCACCCGCGGCCGTGACCGCGACCCACCCTCGTTGGCACTCCTGTCCGTCCGACGCTGCTGAGGAGGCCACCGGGACCACGCCTGCCGTCGTCCCGGCTTCTCGCCATGCCCACGACAGACCAGGAGAACGACCACATGAAGAAGACACTTGCCCTTGCCGCTGCCGTGCTGGCGGCCGCACTCACGCTGTCCGCTTGCGGCAACAACGACGGCACCGACAGCGCCGACCAGTTCAACGACGCTGACGTCAGCTTCGCGACCGACATGATCCCGCATCACCAGCAGGCGGTGCAGATGGCGGAGATGGCCGCGGACCACGCCGGCAGTCCCGAGGTGAAACAGCTCGCCGACGACATCGCGGCGGCCCAGGGACCCGAGATCGACAAGATGACCGGTTGGCTCGAGGCGTGGGGGCAGGAAGCACCCACGGACTCGATGGACCACGGCGACATGGGCCACGGCGACGCGTCGGGAGGGATGCCCGGAATGATGGATGCCGAGACCATGGACAAGCTCGAGCAGGCCACCGGTGAGGAGTTCGACCAGATGTTCCTCACCTCGATGATCGAGCATCACGAAGGCGCCATCGAGATGGCCCGCACCGAACAGGCCGACGGGGAGAACCCGGACGCGCTGGCACTGGCCGAGCAGGTCGAGAAGGACCAGCAGGCCGAGATCACGAAGATGCAGGCCATGCTCGGCTCGTGAGGTCTCGGCACCTGATCGGCGGTCTCGCCGGGTAGACGCAGGCGGCCCCCACAGACACTGTGGGGGCCGTTTGCGTGGCAGACGTGGGCTGTCGGACCAACCGGCGTCAGGTCGCGGACCCCGGCGCCAGCCGGCCCAGGTGACCTCGGTGATGACCTTGCCCGGCTGGGAAGATCGGCTTGTGGACGACAACGTGGTCGCCTGGTTGCTCAGTGGCGATGTGGCGGTGCAGTACCGGACGTGGCGGGACCTCCTGGGTCGAGATGACGCGGCACTGCAGGCCCGGATCGCCTCCGAGGGGCACGGCGCAGCCCTCCTCCGGGCGTCTGGCGGGGAGGGCCACTGGGGCAGGGGGTTCTACCAGCCGAAGTGGACCTCGAGCCACTACACGCTGCTCGAGCTCAAGGACTTGGGTGTGAGCAGCCTTGCGCCCCGGGCCCGCGATGTCGTCCGGCTGATCCTCGAGCGGGAGAAAGGACCTGACGGCGGTCTCAACGCCAGGAAGGCCATCTCGCCGAGCGATGCCTGCGTGAACGCGATGGCGCTCAACTACGCGTCCTACTTCGAAGCGGACGGAGACCACCTCGCCAGCATCGTGGACTTCCTCCTGCGCCAGCGGATGGGCGACGGTGGCTTCAACTGCAGGCTCAACCAGGGCGGGGCGCGTCACGCCTCGGTCCACACCACGGTCTGCGTGATCGAGGCGATCACGCAGTACCAGCACAGCGGCTACCGCTACCGCTTGGACGAGCTGCAGTCCGCCCGAGCCGAGGCGACGGAGTTCCTGCTGCGCCACCACTTGTACCGCAGTGAGCGCACCGGAGAGGTGATGCGCCCGGAGTTCACGCGCCTGCACCACCCCGCGCGTTGGCACTTCGACATCCTGCGCGGCCTGGAGGCTCTCGCGGACTCCGGCACGGCATACGACCCCCGCATGGCCGACGCCTTGCGCGTGCTCGGGTCACGACGAGGCCCGGACGGCCGATGGGCCGCGAACAGCCCCTACCCCGGACACACCCACCTGCCACCACCGCGGCCCGGGGAGCCAAGCCGGTGGATCAGCCTCAGCGCGCTGAGAGTCCTGACCGCCTACCCCGTGCCCGGGTAGGACACCTTGGCTCGCCGGAATCCCTACCTGCGGTAGCAGGCGCCGATGATCCGCGCCTCGCCGGTGCGCACCTGGGCGAACAGCCGCTGCGGGGCCCGACGCGTGGCGACCCGCTCCACCTTGCCGGAGCCCCACCGGACCACGACCGCCGCCGGGGTCGCCCGCTCGGGCCAGAGCACCGACGCGACGCAGCCGGGGTAGTGCCGCGAGTAGCCGGACTTCCACGGGCTCGTCACCGACGAGCGGTGCGAGTCGAAGCTGCCCGCGTGGTCGTTGGCGGCGAGCGCCGCGGCCACCAGGTAGCCGCTGACGCCGAGCAGGACCAGCACCGGCACCAGCAGGGCGCGCACCAGGACCCTCTTGAGGTCTGGGCTCCTGCGGGGCATCGGCTGTCCTTCCATCACCGGGTCCAACGAGGCCCGGGCAGGAGTGGTTATGGCTCCGAGGACAGAATCCTCATCCCGTTGCCATGAGTTACCCGTTAGGTTTCCGAGCATGCCGACGAACCAGGAACTCATCGACCGGTACGCCGCCCTCGTCGTCGAGGTGGGCGCCAACGTGCAACCCGGCCAGAACGTCGTGGTGACCGCGGACGTCGCGCACGCCCCGATCGCGCGCACGGTCGTGGAGCACGCGTACGCCGTAGGCGCGCGCAACGTCGTGGTCGAGTACACCGACGCCCACGTCCGCCGTTCCGCGGTGCTGCACGCCGCCGAGGACGCCCTGACCGGCACTCCCCCGTCCCGGCTGGCCCGGATCGATGAGTGGGAGGCCGACGGCATCGCCTACATCCGGCTCACCGGCGAGGACCCGCAGATCCTCGACGGCCTCGACCCGACCCGTGTCGTGCTGCAGTCCCAGGAGCTGGCCTCGCGCGGGCGGCAGATGCTGATGGGCGGCAACGTCCAGTGGACGGTCGTCGCGGCCCCCCACGAGGGCTGGGCCCGGCAGGTCTTCGGCGAGCCGGACCTGGACCGGCTCTGGCAGGCCATGACCGTCGCGATGCGCCTGGACAGCGACGACGTCGTCGCGGAGTGGCGCCGGCACCGCGACCTGCTGGTCGCCCGCGCGCAGGCGCTCACCGACCTCGGTCTCGACGCGGTGCGCTACCACGGCGGCGGGACGGACCTGACCGCCGGGCTGGTCCGCGACTGCGTGTGGACCGGCGCGATGATGCGCACCGCGGCCGGCGTCGCGTTCATGCCGAACCTGCCGACCGAGGAGGTCTTCACCAGCCCGGACCGGAGCCGCGCCGACGGCGTCATCCGCACCACCCGGCCGCTGGTGATGCCGGACGCCGGCGTCCTGGTCGAGGACCTGGTGGTCACCTTCGAGGGCGGCCGCATCGTCGACGCGCAGGCGTCGCGCGGCCTCGACGCGGTCATGGCCCAGCTCGACAGCGACGAGGGCGCCCGGAGCCTCGGCGAGGTCTCCATCGTGGAGGGCTCCTCGCGGGTGCGGGCGGCCGGCGTGACCTTCCACAACACGCTCTTCGACGAGAACACCGGCGCCCACGTCGCCTGGGGGCAGGGGTTCCCGTTCGCGGTCCCCGACGGCACCGGGAAGTCGCGCGACGAGCTCGCCGCGGCCGGCCTGAACTTCTCCAGCGTGCACACCGACGTGGTGATCGGCGGCCCCGCCGTCGACGTGGACGGGATCCTGCCCGACGGGACCGTCGTACCGCTGCTCCGCGACGACGCCTGGGCGCTCCCCGCCTGACCGGGACGGCAACGGTCCCGGACCCCCGTGGAGTCCGGGACCGCCCGAGTCAGCTCATCGCGTGCAGGCGTTCACCGCGTCGATGACGAAGCCCTGACCCGTGACCGCCGGGTCGCTGACCAGCTGCACCGAGCCGACCGCCGTCTTGATGCACGGCGAGTCGAACCCGCGACGCTTGGTGCCGGTGTAGGTCGCCAGCACGGTGCCGTTCGCGTCCTTGACGTAGACGTAGTCGTAGTTGTTCTCCAGGTCGAACGAGGAGAAGTGGAACGAGAACCCGGCGGTGCCGTTGTCGTAGGTCCACGTGCAGTCGCCCATGTTGCCGTAGGGGTGCGGCGACTCGATCGGCAGCTGCGCGTCCGGGTCGCTCGTGCACGGCGGCGGCGGCTGGGTGCCACCGGTGCAGCCGCTGTAGACGCCGACGGCCTTCCAGGCGTCGCTGACCGGCCCGGCCTGGTCGCCCGCCACCGCGACGGTCGCGTTGCGCGCGTCGCAGAAGTTGGCGTACTCCGGCAGCGAGGTGAACCCGTCGTAGTAGATGTGCTCGGTCCGGTCGAGGCCGACCGGGGCCACGACGGTGTCGCAGTCCTCGGTGTGGGTCGCGGCCCGCGTCGCCGTCGGGGTGCAGCCGGCGTTCCGGCCGCCCATCACCGTCAGGTAGTAGGCGTGGTTGGCGATGCCGGAGTTGGTGTGCACGCCGCCGCTGTCCGAGGTGCCGACGTACTTGTCGACCATGTGGTCCGGGTCGTCGAACTCGGCGGGGTCGGCCATGTTGCGGAAGCCCGCGCCGGCGGTGCCGGGGTTGATGACGTCCTCGCCGATCCGGAAGTCCGGGCCGACGGTCGGGTCCAGGTTGTTGGCGTCGGCGTAGAACTCGATGGTGTTGCCCATCATGTCGCTGAACGCCTCGTTGAGCGCGCCGGACTCGTTCTCGTAGATGAGCCCCGAGGTGAACTCGGTGACGCCGTGGGTGAGCTCGTGGCCGTCGACGTCGAGGCCGCCGGACAGCGGCAGGCAGCCGCGACCGTCGCCGTCGCCGTAGGTCATGTAGGAGCCGTTCCAGAAGGCGTTGCAGTAGTTCCGGTCGTAGTGGACCTTGGAGACGATCTGCATGCCGTTGCCGTCGATGCTGTCGCGCCCGAACACGTCGCCGTAGAAGTCGTCGACGACGCCCGCGTAGTAGTGGGCGTCCACGCCGGCCGCCTGGGACGGCGAGGCGATGCCCCGGTTGCTGTTCCACAGGTCGTCGGCGTCGGTCATCAGCACGCCGTCGCCGGAGGTCTTGTTCAGCAGGTCGAAGGTCTCCTGCCGGTCGTCCGCGGTCTTCAGCTCGAAGCTGCCGGTGGCGGCGTTGCGGGAGGTGTCGATCACCTTGGTGTCGCCCTTCACCCCGGTGCCCTCACCGTGGGCGATCGCGTCGAACGCCTTCATGGTGTTGCCGTTGCCGGCGTTGACCCAGCGGACCGGGCGGGAGTCGGCGCGGATGCTCTCGACCTGGTAGAACAGCCGACCCGTGCGGGGGTCGATCCGGAGCTCGTTGCTCCACTGGCCGCGCGTGCCGATCTTGTTCTCGACCGCGTCACGCGCGTCCTGCTTGCCCAGCGTCTTGGCGTTGGTGGCCTCGCAGGCCCGGGAAGTGGGCGCCGACGACCGACTCCGTCGTGCCCGCCGCGTCCTTGATCAGGGTGACCTGCCCACCGAAGACGGTGGCACCGCCGACGACCTGCTGGTAGCGGGTCTGGGTGCGGCCGTCGGGACGCGTGGTCGACCAGACCTCGCGCACGTCGTCGGGCAGCTGGTAGGCGCGGGCCTCGGCGCCGCTGAGCGCGAACGAGCCGGCGTGCGCGCTGCTCGAGGTCGGGGCGTCCTGCGGCTGGGCGCTCGACGTGCTCGCGATGACGAGGGTCGAGGCGGCCAGGAGCGCGGACGCGGAGATCGCCGTGAATGAGCGATGACGCATGCGAAGTGTCCCTCCAGGTTCCGGAACGCCACCGGTCGGGCGGCGTGTTGAACCCGGTGAGGCTAAGTCGCACATGGTCACGTTTCGGCCACGGCGACCTTGCAGGGTTGTGCACTGCACAACCCTGCAAAAGGTCAGCCCTCCTGGAGCTCGGTCGGCGCTCCGTGCACCGCCGGGATCTGGCCCATCCGGCCCTTCTGGAAGTCCTCGTAGGCCTGCATGACCTCGGCCTTCGTGTTCATCACGAACGGACCTGCCCAGGCGACGGGCTCCCGGATCGGGCGACCACCGAGCACGAGCACCTCGAGGTTCGGGGACCGGCTCTCCTGGCGCCCGTCGGCCCGGACCGACACGAAGTCGCCGCGGCCGAGCACCGCGAGCTGGCCGGCCCGGATCGGGCGGCCCTCGACACCGACGGTCCCCTGGCCCGCGAGCACGTAGACGAGGCTGTTGAACTCGACCTCCCACGGCAGGTCCATCCGCGCGCCCGGGGCGAGGGTGGCGTGCACCATCGCCATCGGGGTGTGCGTGGAGCCGGGGCCGCGCTGGCCGGCGACGTCGCCGGCGATCACGCGCAGCAGCACGCCGGCGTCGGGCGTCGTCACCAGACCGAGCTCACCGGAGCGCAGGTCCTGGTAGCGCGGGGTGGCCAGCTTCTGCTCGCGCGGCAGGTTCACCCACAGCTGCACGCCGTGGAACAGCCCGCCCTGGGCGACGAGCCACTCGGGCGGGGTCTCGATGTGCAGCAGGCCCGACCCGGCGGTCATCCACTGGGTGTCGCCGTTGGTGATCGAGCCGCCGCCGCCGTGGCTGTCGTGGTGGTCGAAGACGCCGTCGATGATGTAGGTGACCGTCTCGAAGCCGCGGTGCGGGTGCCACGGGGTGCCCTTCGGCTCCCCCGGGGCGTACTCCACCTCGCCCATCTGGTCCATGTGGATGAACGGGTCGAGGTCGCGCAGCTCGACGCCGGCGAAGGCACGCCGTACCGGGAACCCCTCCCCCTCGAAGCCCGCCGGAGCCGTGGTGACGGTGCGCACCGGGCGCACGACGTCGCCGAGCCCGGGGCCGGCGATGCGCGGCAGGACGGTCAGGTCGTCGACGGTGACAGCAGGCATGGGGAGGTCCTTTCCAGGTGTCCACGAGGGTAGTTGAAATCTAAACGGTCCACCAGTGCCCGGCATTCCCCGATCGCCCCGGTAGCGTGCAGTCGTGACCTCGCAACAGCTCTCGGCCCGGTATGACGCGATCATCGTCGGCGGCGGCCACAACGGCCTCGTCGCTGCGACGTACCTCGCCCGCGCCGGCCTCTCGACCCTCGTCCTCGAGCGACTCGACCGCATCGGGGGTGCGGCGGTCAACGCGAAGCCCTTCCCGGGCATGCCGGCCAAGCTCTCCCGCTACTCCTACCTCGTCAGCCTGATGCCGCAGCAGGTGATCGACGACCTGCAGCTCGACCTCGAGCTGCGCTCCCGGAGCACCGCCTCCTACACCCCCGTGGTGCGTCACGGCCGGTACGGCGGCCTGCTGGTCGAGCGGCCCGAGGCCGCCGCGACCGCGGAGTCGTTCCGCGCACTGACCGGCTCCGACCAGGAGTACGACGCGTGGAAGAAGTTCTACGGGGAGGTCACCGACTTCGCCGAGACGGTCGCGCCGACGATGCTCGAGCCGCTGCGCACCAGCCGCGACATGCGTGAGCTCGTCGCCCCGGAGACCTGGGACTACCTCGTCGAGAACCCCCTCGGCGCGGTGATCGAGGACCGCTTCTCCGACGACACCGTCCGCGGCGTGGTGGCGACCGACGCCCTCATCGGCACGTTCGCCGACATGAACGACACCTCACTCATCCAGAACCGGTGCTTCCTCTACCTCCAGGTCGGCAACGGCAACGGCGAGTGGCGCGTCCCCGTCGGCGGCATGGGCGCCGTGACCGACGCGCTGGCCGTGGCCGCGCGCAACGCCGGCGCGACGATCGTGACGGGCGCCGGGGTCAGCGGGATCCAGTCGGACGGCCAGACGGCCACCGTGACCTGGCACGACGGCGAGACGTCGCACTCCGCGGAGTGCGACCACGTGCTCTCCAACGTCGCCCCCTGGGTGCTGCAGCTGCTGCTCGGCGAGGACGCCGGCGAGCGCCCCGAGGGCTCCCAGCTCAAGGTGAACCTGCTGCTCGAGAAGCTCCCGACGCTGAAGTCCGGGGTGCCGGCCGGCAAGGCGTTCGCGGGCACGCTGCACATCGCCGAGGACTACTCCCAGCTGCAGGAGGCCTACCGCGAGGCCGAGGCCGGGAAGCTGCCGACGACGCAGCCCGGCGAGGTCTACTGCCACTCGCTGACCGACCCGTCGATCCTCGGGCCGCTCGCGGCCAAGGGGATGCACACGCTGACCTACTTCGGCGTGCACACCCCGGCCCGGTTGTTCGAGGACAACGTCGAGGGCCAGCGCGACGTCGCCGTCGGGCGCGCGCTCGACGCGATCAACGAGCACCTCGAGGAGCCGATCGAGTCCCTGGTCGCCCTGGACCGGCACGGTGACCCGTGCCTGGAGGCGAAGGCCCCGCAGGACATCGACGAGGCGCTGGCGATGCCGGGCGGGCACATCTTCCATGGGGACCTGGCCTGGCCGTGGGCCCCGAACCGCGCCCGGCTGGACACCCCGGCGCACCGCTGGGGCGTGGCCACCGACATCGAGAACGTCGTGCTGTGCGGCGCCGGTGCCCGCCGGGGCGGCGCGGTCAGCGGCATCGGCGGCCACAACGCCGCCCAGGCCGTCCTCGAGGCCCGCGCCGCCAAGTAGCCCGCCCTCGTCGGCCGGGTGGTCGAGCCGCCGGCCGGGTGGTCGAGCCGCGCCGGGTGGTCGAGCCGTCGCCGGGTGGTCGAGCCTGTCGAGACCACGGCCGCGCCTGTGCGCGATCGTCGTCTACGCGAACCCCGAACGGGCACGACCACCGCGCCTGTGCGCGATTGTCGTGCCCGTCAGTTGTCGTGCCCGTCAGTTGCCGTGCCCGTCAGGCTGTCAGACGGTCAGACCGCGGAGGGGTCCACCTGGACGATCGGGTCCGTGGTCGGCCGCTCCGAGCCACCGGCCGGCTCGACCGTGATCGCGACCTGGGTCCCGGCCGCCGGCATCGCCATGGCCGCGCCGGCGTCCTTGTCCTCGACGAGCCCGGCAGAGGTCATGTCGCCGTCGACGATCGCCCACAGCTGGTAGACGTGCTGGTCGTCCAGCGACGCGAGGTCGCGGGTGTCGACCGCCATCTCGCCCTTGCTCGGCGAGGTGGCCACCCGGAGCACGCCCTGCGGCGTCTTCACCTCGGCGGTGTGGGCGTCGGGCGCCTGGAAGACCTGGCTCACCGAGGCGGCGAGGGGCGCGGTGTCGTCCTGCTGCAGCTGCCCGATGCCGAACACGGCGCCGGCGATGAGGACGACCGCGGCGGCGGCCGTCAACAGCTTGGGCATCCAGCGGCGGGACCGGGCGGCCTCGATCGGCGTGACCTTGGGCGGCAGCTGCGGCGTACGGTCCGCCGTCTCAAGGACGCGCGCCTTGAGGTGGGCCGGCGGCACGAGCGCCTCGCTGGCGCCCATCCGGGCGGCGGCGGCCCGCAGCTCGCGGACCTCCTCGCAGCAGGCGACACAGGTGTCGAGGTGCGTCCGGAAGGCGGCGGCCTCCTCGGCGCTGAGGGCGTCGATCGCGTAGGCCCCGGACAGCGTGTGGAGCTCGAGGTCGGTGGTCATCGTGCTCCCTCCAGGCAGTCGCGGAGCCGGATGAGTCCGTCTCGCATGCGGGTCTTGATCGTGGGCAGTGGCTTCTCCAGGAGAGTTGCCACCTCGTTGTAGGTGTAGCCGTTGAAGTAGGCGAGGCGCACGGACTCGAGCTGCAGGTCGGTGAGCGTCTCCATGCACTCCCGGACCGCACCGTGCTCCTCCGCCGCGATCACCGCGTCGGCGGGCTCGTCGTGGCTGACCTCGTCGGGTGCGCTGTGCTGGTCACTGCGCTTGGCGGCCTCGTTGCGGCGTACGGCGTCGACCGCCCGTCGGTGCGCGATCGTCATCACCCAGGTCTTGCCCTTCCCGAGAGCTCGGTCGAACCGCGCGGCCTTCCGCCAGACCTCGAGAAAGACCTCCTGCGTCACGTCCTCGGCACGGGTGGGGTCGCGGACGACCCGGCGCGCCAGGCCGTAGACCGAGGCCGAGAGCTCGTCGTACAGCTGGTCGAACGCCTGCGCGTCACCGCGTGCGACCTTGCCGACGAGCAGGTCGACGTCGGTGCCACCGTGCGACGGTACGAGTCGCAGCCCGGGCTCACCCGCCATGCCGGTCTCCTTCTGGCTCTAGGTGGAGTCCCAACGGGGACTCCTGACCTTAGTTCGTCGGTGGGCCCTCGCGGGATTGGTCGCAGGAACTTCCTCTTGACATCTGCCCGGACGACGCTATGTTTAACACAACCGTTAATTAGCAGGATGGTTAAACAGTATGGCGACCGACCGACTCAGCGTGATCTTCTCCGCGCTGGCCGACCCGACCCGGCGGGCGATCCTCGCCCGGCTGAGCGAGGGCGACGCCACCGTGTCGGAGCTCGCGGAGCCGTTCTCGATCAGCCTCCCCGCGATCTCGCGGCACCTGAAGGTCCTCGAGGCCGCGGGCCTGATCTCCCGCAGCCGCTCGGCCCAGTGGCGCTCGAGCAGCCTCGAGGCCGGCCCGTTGCAGGAGGCGACGGAGTGGATGGAGCGCTACCGGCAGTTCTGGGACGAGAGCCTCGACCGGCTCGACGCCCACCTCAAGCGCATGCAGGAAGAGAAGAACGACACACCCGGTGGTCGAGCTCGTCGAGACCACCTCTAGGAAAAGGACCCACCATGGCACAGGAAGTACACATCGAGCGCGTCCTCGACGCACCGCGCGAGCTGGTCTGGAAGGCGTTCACCGACCCCGACGAGTTCGCTCAGTGGTTCGGGCCGGTCGGCTACACGGTCCCCCGCGACAGCCTCGAGATCGACCTCCGCGTCGGGGGCACGACCCGCTTCGAGATGGTCCCGGACAACGAGGACTACCCGCCCGGCGGCTGGAGCAGCGGCACGTACGACGAGGTCGTCGAGAACGAGCTGCTGGTCACCCACGAGGACCTCGAGGGCGACATGGCCGAGCTGTTCGGCACCGACCGGATCCACATGCGGATCGAGTTCCACGACGAGAACGGCAAGACCCGGCTGGTCATCGACCAGGGCCCGTACCGCGACGACTTCATCGGCAACGTCAGCGCCGGCTGGGAGAGCTCGTTCACCAAGCTCGACGCTCTCCTCGCCAACTGACCGTGCCGCAGGTCGCCCGACCCGTCCCGGGACTCGATTTCATCCCGGGGCGGGTGCGCTGCTAAAGTTCCACTCGCTTCACGCGCCATTAGCTCAATTGGCAGAGCAGCTGACTCTTAATCAGCGGGTTCGGGGTTCGAGTCCCTGATGGCGCACAAACCGTACAAATACCCCAGGTCAGGCACCCTCACGGTGCCTGGCCTTCTTCATCGGCTGCTTCGCTCAGTCGGGCGGAGGAGGTTCGGGGCGATACGGGTACTAGGGAGTCGTCTCCGGCGCCGGCAGCTCGATCCCATGCTCTCGCGCGTACTTCATCACGTTCGGCATGATCACCGCGTTTTGCTCCTTCGCCTCCTCGGTGGGGGTGAAGGCCACGTACTCGCTCCCGGCGAAGACGATCGGCGTGTGCCCCGGCTCGATCACGAACGCGTCGCCGGCGTCGAAGATCTCCTCGACCCCGTCGGCTCTGCGGACACCGAACTTCCCCTTGAGCACATAGCCCATGTGGGTCGCCTGGCACATGTCGTTCGGCGCGCCCTTGAAGAACGGTGCGAGGTCCATGTCGGTCAGGTTGCTTTCGATGCTGACGGTCCCGCACTAGCCGACCCGGAAGCTGATCTCGTCGAGACGGCCCTGGTAGAAGTCGCCTCCTCCGCTGGCCGAGTACGCGCCGATGATCATGTGGTAGCCGTTGGAGATCGAGCCGGTGATGCTCTTGGTGAATGCCACTCCGTCGATGGTCACGGTCATGGTGCCGCCGACCTTGCTGCAGGTCAGCCGGTGCCACTTGCCGTCGTGCAGGTCGATCGCGGGCTGGATCGTGTAGCCCTTCACCGTGGTGCCGTCGGCCTGCAGGGTGCGGAACTCGCACGAGAACTGTCCGTTCGGCTGCAGCTCCAGCTTGTACTCGGTGCCCGGGTACTCCCCCTTGCGGAACAGGTCGTAGTCCGGGGTCGGCGGGACGGTGGTGGTGTTCAGGCTGAGCCCGATCCTCACGTCCCGGGACCCCGCGTTCAGGTCGTCGGCGGTGCCGACGTCGATGAACGACGAGGTGCCGTTGAACCCGTACGACGTTCCCGGCGACGCGGGATCCCCCGCCTGGCCGAGCGCGATGTTGTGCAACGTCCCCGGATGCGGAGTCGCCCCGGAGTCCACCATCGTCGTGCCTGACGTCTCGTCCATGCGCCACAGGTCATCCACCAGCGCGGTCGAGGCCGGCGGGGTCGACACTGAAACCGGGGCCGACGCCGCCGAGGACTTGTTCGCGGTGTCGAACGCGCTCACCGTGTAGGAGTACGTCGTGCTCGGCTGCACCGTCGTGTCCCGGTAGCTGGTCGCCGACGCCCCGACCGTGGCGATCGCCGTCCCGTCCCGGCGCACCACGTAGCCGGCGACCCCGGTCCCGTCGGTGTCGGTCGACGCCGTCCACGCCACAGCGACCTCGGTGGAGGACGCCGCCGTCGCGGTCACCCCGCCCGGCACCGTCGGCGGGTTGTCCACAGACGGGGCAGGCGTCGACACCGTCACCGGGCCCGACGCCGCCGAGGACTTGTTCGCGGTGTCGAACGCGCTCACCGTGTAGGAGTACGTCGTGCTCGGCTGCACCGTCGTGTCCCGGTAGCTGGTCGCCGACGCCCCGACCGTGGCGATCGCCGTCCCGTCCCGGCGCACCACGTAGCCGGCGACCCCGGTCCCGTCGGTGTCGGTCGACGCCGTCCACGCCACAGCGACCTCGGTGGAGGACGCCGCCGTCGCGGTCACCCCGCCCGGCACCGTCGGCGGGTTGTCGACCGGCGTGGTGACGACCGCAGGATCGGACTGGGCCGAGTAGTTCTGTGCGAAGTCGAACGCCGCCACGGTGTAGGAATAGGTCCTCTCCGCCTTCACCGTCGTGTCCCGATAGCTGGTCACCGACCCTCCGAGCGTGGCGATCGCCGTCCCGTCCCGGCTGACCACGTACCCGGCCACGCCGGTCGCGTCCGAGGACGCGTTCCAGGACAGGGCGACCTCGGCGACCGACGGTGCGGTCGCGCTCAGCCCGAAGGGCACGGTCGGCGCGGTCGTGTCGGTGTCGACCAGGCTGAGCGAGTCGGCCTCGAAGGTGTCGCCCTGGCCCGCGGCGGTCTTGGTCTCCTGAACGGTCAGCGTCAGTGAGTCGCCGGTCGTGCGGACCGTCAGCGTGGTCGACGGCAGTGGCGCCCACGCCGTGGTCGTGGTCCCGCACTGTTGTGCGGTCCTGACGACCGTGCCGTCGGAGGCGTGCTCGTCGAGCACCAGGCACACGCTCGATCCCGCCGTGTCACTGCGAACCTTGCCGTTGGCCGTGAAGCTCGCCCCAGCGCGTGCCCCGGTCACCGGCGGTGCCGAGGTGGTGATCCCGTACGTCGACCGCTTGGCCTTGCCGGGGACACCGACCAGGGCGGCATGCCCGCCACCCTCGCCGTCCGACGCAAGGGACAACTTCGAGGACACCGCGCTCCAGCCGGTGAGCGAGCCACCGCCCGCCTCGAAGTCACCGTTGGACAGCACGTTGGTGCCGCCAGCGGCGACGGCAGGTGGAAGGGCAAGAACCAGCCCCGCCCCCACAATGAGGGTCACCAGCAACACACGTGACCGACCTGCAGCTCGCATCGTCGTCCCCTCCTGTCTGCGCCGAGATCACGAACCTCGACTCGACCCGCCTCCGTGGTACCGACTTCGGCCCGGGCCGACTCAGGATCTTCTGAGCGTAGGAGCGGCTGGTCCCGCATGCGTGCGTCGCGAAGCGTAGGTGCAGTACGTCGCACGCATGACCGAAGTCACCGCCCGCCCCTGCTCCGGCTGTCAGCTCACGGTCCCCGCCGCCGGGGCGGCGCTCGGTACGCCGCCCCGAGGCAGGAGGGCCGCGGCCCCGAGGCCGACGAGCCCGATGGCCGCCAACGTGATCATGGCGGCGGCGTACCCACCGTTGCTGAGGCTGGCGACCAGGATGGTGCCGGCGATCGCCGTGCCGAGGGAGGAGCCGAGGTTCGACACGCTGCGGGACAGGCCGGAGATCTCGCCCTGCTGCTCCTCGCTGAAGGCCGACTGGACGAGGTTCACCGAGGGGGTCAGCATCCCGCCGACCCCGAACCCGATCAGGAACAGGCCCGGCGCGAACGCCCAGGCGTTCGGGGAGCCTTTCACCATGGCGAGCAGGACGGCGACGCCGATGATCGTGATGACGAAGCCCCCCATGATCAGGGTCCGCTGGGCGCGCCGCTTCGCGAACCGCTCGGCACCCAACGAGGACAGGAGCAGCCCGACCGTGGCTGCGGTGAAGATGACGCCTGTCTCGATCGCGTCGTAGCCGCGCACGACCTGCAGGTACGCCGCGACCACGAACGACACGCCCAGGAGCATCAGCCACTGGATGTTCTGCGTGACGAGGCCGAGGTTGGAGGTGCGGTTGCGGAACAGGCTCGTCGACAGCAGCGGCTCCTTGCCGGCGCGCTCCTTGGCGCGCACCCAGAGGAAGAACCACAGCAGCACGAGGGCGCCGGCGACGAGGAGGCCGGCCATGAGCCAGAGGTTGTCGTCCGTCGCCAGGATGCCCATGACGACGAGCACGAGCCCGACAGCCGACAGGACCGCTCCCCCGGTGTCGAAGACCCTGGTCGGGTCCGGAGGCAGCGGATCCTTGACGTTGCGGCTCAGCAGCACGATCAGCGCGATGACCAACGCCTGGAAGACGAAGGCGGCCCGCCAGCTGATCGCGGAGGTGATGAGTCCACCGATCAGCGGGCCCGCAGCCGCACCGATCCCTCCGAACGCGCTGATCGCACCGAAGGCGCGCGCACGCGAGGTGACCTCGGTGAACAGCAGCGTGGTCAGGATGTAGACCGGCGGGATGAGCAGCGCCGTGCCGACCCCCTCGAAGATCGAGTTGCCGAGGATGAGGACACCCAGACCCGGGGAGACGGCGCTCAGGAGCGCGCCGATGCCGTAGACGATGAGGCCGAGGGTGAAGCACCGCTTCCGGCCGTAGCGGTCGGTGAGCTTCCCGCCGGGGATCATCAGCGCCGCCATCACCAGCAGGAAGATCGTGATCGCGGTCTGCACCCCCTGCACCGTGGTGTCGAGGTCCTCGCTGATGTCGTTGATCATCACGTTCATGTTCGAGCCGGCGAAGCTGCAGATGAACTGGGCGAGGGCGAGGGGGATGAGCACCCCCCGCAGTGCGCTGGGCGGTTGCCCCGTCGTCGGACCACTCTGCGTCACTGGGTACTCGCTTCCGGTCGGTGCGCGAAGGGCTCGCGCGAATCGGTCGGTGCGCCCAATCGTGGGCACGCCCCGGCGTCGAGGACCTCATCCTCCGCGCATGATGCGCGCCACCGGCCCGCGTCGAATCGTGGGAAGCCGGACCTGCCGTCCCCGAGCAGCGCTCCGTCCATCTCGAGAAAGGTCGCCCCATGCCTGACTACCCGCTCATCGCCGACCACGGCCTCATCGGTGACCTGCAGACGTCGGCGCTCGTCGCCACCGATGGCTCCATCGACTGGTTCTGCGCTCCTCGGTTCGACTCGCCGAGCATCTTCGGCGCGCTGCTCGACCACGAGCAAGGGGGTCACTTCCGGGTTCGCCCCACAGTGGAGGCCTTCACCAGCAAGCAGCTGTACTTCCCGGACACCGCGGTCCTGGTCACCCGCTTCATGACCGAGGCCGGCGTCGGCGAGGTGGTCGACTTCATGCCGGTCGCCGGCGCGATCGCGTCGAGCACGCACCGAATCGTGCGGGCGGTCCGGTGCGTCCGGGGTCAGATGAAGTTCGCGGTCGACATCGCGCCCCGCTTCGACTACGGCCGGGAGGCCCACCAGACGCACCTGACCGAGGACGGAGCGGTGTTCGAGGGCGCGGCCGGTACGTCGATGACGGTCCACCTGGTGCGCGAGCCGGAGGACGAGCGAATCGCCCAGGTCCGGGTGGACTCGGACGGAGACGTGCACGCCGAGGTCACGCTCCGCGCCGGACAGATGCGCGGCCTGATGGTGGAGACGGGCACGGCCGGCCCGGTCCGTCAGGTGCGGGTGGCCGAGGCATGGCGGCTGCTCGACGAGACGATCGACTTCTGGGAGACCTGGCTCGCCCAGTCGACGTACTCCGGGCGGTGGCTGGAGGAGCTGAACCGCTCCGCGATCACGCTCAAGCTGATGACCTACGCACCGACCGGCGGGCTCGTGGCAGCACCGACCGCCGGGTTGCCCGAGCAGATCGGTGGCGAGCGCAACTGGGACTACCGCTTCACCTGGGTCCGGGACGCCTCGTTCTCGGTGTACTCACTGCTCGGCATGGGCTTCAAGGACGAGGCGGCCGCCCTCGGGCGCTGGCTCCGGGACCGTGTGGACGAGCAGGCGGGCCGAGGCGGCAGCCCGCTCGACATCATGTACCGCATCGACGGCTCCAGCGACCTGAGCGAGGAGGTCCTGCCGCACTGGGAGGGCTACCGGGGGTCGGCGCCCGTGCGGATCGGGAACGGCGCCGCGGACCAGCTCCAGCTCGACATCTACGGCGAGTCGATCGACAGCATCTACTTCGCCGACCAGCACGGGCTCCACGCCGGCCACCAGGGCTGGCAGAAGATCTGCGACCTGCTCGACTGGGTCACCGAGAACTGGGACCAGCCGGAGGAGGGGATCTGGGAGACCCGGGGCGGACGACAGAACTTCACCTACGGCCGTCTCATGAACTGGGTGGCGCTGGACCGCGGCATCCGTCTGGCCACCAACCACGGGCGTCCTGCTCCGCTGGACCGTTGGCGCGCCGAGCGGGACGCGATCTACAACCAGATCATGGAACGCGGCTGGAGCCCCACCCGGCAGGCCTTCCGGCAGCACTACGACACCGAGGTCCTGGACGCGTCGCTGCTGCGGATGTCCACGGTCGGCTTCATCACCCCGACCGACCCGATGTGGACCTCGACGCTGAAGGCGATGGAAGAGGAGCTCGTCACCGACAGCCTGGTCTACCGCTACGACCCGGCGGCCTCGCCCGACGGCCTGCGCGGTTCCGAGGGAACGTTCTCGCTGTGCACCTTCGCCTACGTCACGTCGCTGGCCCAGGCCGGGCAGCTCGACAAGGCGCGCGTCACCTTCGCGAAGATGCTGACCTACGCCAACCACCTCGGCCTCTACTCCGAGGAGATCGCGCTCACCGGCGAGCAGATCGGCAACTTCCCTCAGGCGTTCACGCACCTGTCGCTCATCGACGCGGCGATCACCCTGGACCGCCAGCTCGACCTCAACCCGCCGGCGGCCACCACAGCGGCAGCCGTCCATTCCCACCCAGCGCACGGGTGCAGAGGAGACCCAGGCGGCCGAGGCGACCCCGGCCCGGGCCTAGTCAGGAGGGCCAGTCGCCTCCGGACCTTCGGCACTACCAGCGCCGGAACGGCCCTCCTTACGGTCGAGCTGACAGAACTGCGTCGGGAAGGAGAGCGCCATGCCCCCGCATTGTGACTCGATGGACGGCCCCGTCGTGACGGCCGCTCGCCAGGCCCTCGAGGCCGGTGACGTCGACCTCGTGCTGCCCTTCGTGCACGCCGATGGCGAGAAGGAGGTGCGCGACACCTTCGACCGCGTGGTGCGAGCGCGCACGCTCGGGCCTGAGGCGCGTGACACCGCCGACCTGCTCTTCTTCGAGACGGTGGTGCGCATCCACCGCGCCGGCGAAGGCGCCCCCTACACGGGCCTGAAGCCGGCCGGGCTGTCGGTGGGTCCGGTCATCCCGCTGGCCGAGCAGGCGGTCGGGGCGGGCTCGCCGGACGCCCTGGCTGACTACCTGGGCGGCGTCCTGCGGGAGGAGCTGGGGCACCGGCTCGACCACGTCCACGACCTGGCTCGAAGCCGGGACCGCTCGGTCGAGGACGCCCGGGAGTACGTCGAGGCGATGCTCGGGTTCGAGGTGTACAGCCACCACCTGTACGAGGCGATGCGGTCCACCGACCACCACGAGGCCGCTGAGCACGCGCACCACGGCTAGCTGAAGGAGAACGCAGGGGGGAGGACAGTTCATGGGCGATGTGCGGGTGGTGTCCCGATGGTCCGCCACACCGCGCACTACCCGCGCCCTCAGCATGCTGGTGTACCTGCTGTCGCTCTCCGTCTACATCGCCTTCCTCGGGCTGCCCAAGCAGACCCTCACGGGCTTCCTGTGGATCTGGCTCGCCACCATCGCGTGGAACATCCGCGCGCCGTGGCGGTCCCAGCTCGCCTTCCCCCGGGACTGGTGGCCGTCGCTGGCGGTGCTGACGCTCTACCTCTACAGCCGCGGGCTGGCGGACCAGCTCGGGTTCTTCTCCGTGCACGTGACGGAGCCGATCGATGCCGACCGCTGGCTCTTCGGCGGCACGCTGCCCACGGAGTACCTCCAGGCCCAGCTGTGCGGGGTGCCGTGCGAGCACACCGTCGCGCCGCAGTGGTACGACGTCCTGCTGACCACGGTCTACTACTCGTTCTTCTTCGTCCCCATCGTCACCGCCTCGGTGCTGTGGGTGCGCAACCGGAGCAGGTGGGTGTGGTTCATGCGGCGCTACCTCTCGCTGAACCTGATGGCTCTGGTCGTCTACATCACCTTCCCGATGGCGCCGCCGTGGATGGCGGCACAGGACGGCTTCCTCAGCGCCGACATCGACCGGATCGCCGGACGTGGCTGGTACGACCTGGGCGAGGTCGGCATCCACCAGCGCATGTCCGCGGTCACCAACCAGGTGGCCGCGATGCCGTCGTTGCACGCAGGCATCGCGTTGTTCGTGTCCCTCTACGGCATCTACCACTGGCGGACCCGCTGGCGGTGGCTGCTGCTGCTCTATCCGCTGGCGATGGGCTTCATGCTCGTCTACTACGCCGAGCACTACGTGGTGGACATCCTCGCGGGGTTCACCGCCACCGGCCTCACGATGTGGGGCTGCGAGGTCTGGGAACGATGGCGGCAACCGGCGGTCCGCGCTGTCGAGACGGGCCGGCCGGCCACGCACGACGTCAGCCGCTCGGAGCCGGACTGGGGCTGACGATCTCCGACGGAAGCGTGCTCGCGGACGAGGGCGCTGGAGTCGGCGACGGCGTGGTCGTGCCGGCGCCACCGCGCGTCGGCGTGGGCGTGGGCGCCGTGGAGCTGCTCGACGGCGTCTCCGAGGGGGAGGGAGTCGGTGTCGGAGTGGGCTCCGGCTGCTGCTTCCCGCCGCCGTCGACCCCCGGCACGGACACGCGTGGCCCGTTCCTGTCCGAGCCCCCCGTGTAGCTCGACAAGGCGCGGCCGGTGACCAGCTCGAACGACACGATCGCGACCATGGCCACCAGGAACAGGGCGCCCGCGGCGAGCAGCAGCCGGCCCCACGGCAGTCCGGTCAGCGCGGCGCGCCAGCCCGGCCGACCGGTCGCCTCCTCGGCGCCGTGGACCCGGAGCTCGGCCCGCTGCAGGTCGTGCTCCGCCTCGTCGAGCCGTCCCTCGGCCGCGGGCGTCCCGTGAGCGAGGTCGGCCACCGCCTCCCCCACGTCGCCCCGCGCACGTCGTACGTGCGACCGTGCTGCCGCCGCCGCGGCGACCCGGTCCCGGCTGACGGCGAGGTAGTGCGAGTAGACGGTGCTGCCCACTGTGGCCGCCAGGCTTCCCAGCGCGGCCCCGATGATCGTCCCGGCCACCCCGACCGTGGAGAGCAGCACCGCGGAGGACACGGCCGCGAGGGCACCGGCCGATACCTGCACCCAGCTGATCTCCAGCTTGCTTTGGTCGCTGCTCATTCCCTCCAGTGTCCGGGAAGAACGTCGCCTCACAAGGCCGTCGCGGGAGCGGTCTGGGCGGCCTAACCTGAAGACATGAACACGATCCGACTCTCGGACTCAGAGCTGGAGCTGGCCCGTCATGCCCTGGCTGCCTACCTGCGAGCGTTCGGCCACGACGAGGCCGACACGGCTCGCCAGATCAGGCAGGTCGTCGCCAAGTTCGACGCGGCGACGGTCGAGGACGACGAGCCCCACTTCATGGCCTGACCGCTGCCGACACGCCGCCCGGCCGCTCAGTCGCGGAGCGGGTCCGGCGTCCGGTAGGCCGCCTGCGCCGGTATGGCCTCCATCCGGACGTCCCACCGCGCGTCCGTGCCGGGAACATCCTCCACGGCGTACGTCGCCAGCGGGCTCTGCTGCCACAGCCGCGACACCTGTCCGAGCTGCTCGACCTGCTCGCAGAGCGCCTCCAGGACCGACCGCAGCTGCACCTGGGCGACGCGGGTGAACCTCCGCGCGTACTCCACCTCCGGGGCGGACGTGCTGACGTACGTCGTGATGTTCCGGGCGCTGAACTGGGCCGCCTCACGCGCCGCCGCCTCGGCCGCCCGGTGAGCGGCCTCGAGGATCTCGCGCTGCTGCTGGTGCGCCGCGGAGATCAGGTCCCGCGCACGGGCGACTGCCTCCTCGACGAGCTGGTCGGCGACCTGCTGCGCCTGGCTGAGCACCACCACCGCCTGCGGGCTGGCCTCCTGTGACCCCGGCTGCCCGGCGTAGCGTCCGCCGAGCTGCGCGACCTCCCGGCGCAGCCTGTCGATCTCCTCGAACAGCTCGGCCCGCTCACGTTCGCAGGCGTGGACCTGGTCGGCCAGGAGCTCGAGGTACTCGTGCACCTCGTCCGGGTCGAGGCCACGGATCCGGACGGTGAAGACCTCACCGCGGATCGCCGCCGGCGAACGGTAGTAAGGGAAGAGCTGTGCGGGCTCATTTCCTGCCATGTCGAGTCCCTCCGACTCCAACAACGGCCCCCGAGATGCGACCTTTGTAACGCGCGCTGCGGAGGTCCCGCAAGGGTCGAGAACGGGTTGCGCTCAGCGCTCTTCCGATCGCTCTAGACCGTGCGTGCGCCGCGGTGTGACAGCCTCGATCCGCGGGTACAAACAGGCGTTGCGCGAGAACTCCCGCGAGATCGTCGGCTCGGTGTGAGATCGTCTTTCGGTCCGCTTTGCACGACACGACGGCCCCGGGCGGGGTCGCCCATCGCTACGGGGGCCCTCTCGTGACCAGGAAATCCATCGCGCTGCTGCTGAGCGCGCTCGTGATCCTCACCGGCCTCGGCGCCGGGGCGGCCTACGCCTACACGCCCGAGAACGGCGCCAGGTTCAACGACCCGAGCGGCACGCGCGAAGCGGTCAACCGGTCGATGATCCACATCCGCAAGTCGATCGAGAGCGCCAAGAAGGGCTCGATCATCCGGATGGCGACCTACACCCACAACCGCGCCGACATCACCAACGCGCTGATCGACGCGTGCAAGAACCGCCACGTGAGCGTGCAGATCGTCCTCAACGACAACAACACCTCGGTGACGACCAAGCGGCTGATCCGCATCCTCGGGCACAACATCGAGCCGCACTACAAGGACGCCTGCAACCCGGTGAAGAAGCCGGCGGACCCGAGCACCGGCGCGAAGCCCGACCCGAACCCCAGCTTCGTGAAGATCTGCTACCAGTCGTGCCGCAAGGGCGCCGGCAACCAGCACATGAAGTTCTACCTGTTCTCCGCGACGGGACAGGCCAAGAACGTCGTGATGGTCGGCTCGACCAACACGACCCGGTGGGCTGCCCAGGTGCACTTCAACGACCTCTTCACGCAGACCAACCGCGCCGCGATGTTCCGCGACTACAGCAAGATCCACGCCCAGCTCGCCCGCGACCGGCGCGTCGCGCACCCCTACTGGAAGGTCCAGCACGGGGACCTCGTCACCGAGTTCGGCAGCGTCGTCCGCCGTGGCGCGAAGGATCCCGTGGCCAAGCGGCTGCGCGCGGTGTCGTGCGCGGGCGGCACGTCGATCCGGATCGTCATGTACGCCTGGACCGGCGACCGCGGGCTCTACCTCGCTCGCCGCGTCGCCGACCTGCGCCGCAACGGGTGCAACGTCCGGGCGATCCTCAGCGGCGCGAGCGCCGACGTGAAGCAGGCCCTGAGGAACGGCGGGGTGGCGATCCGCAGCGCCGACATGGACCTCGACAACAACCCCAACACCGGCTTCGGCGACACCGCCTGGGACCGCTTCACCCACGAGAAGTGGATGGCGGTCAACGGCACCTGGGCCGGCACCCGGCAGAAGGTCGTCTGGACCGGCTCCGAGAACTGGTCCGGCCTGTCGTTCCTCAACGACGAGGTCACCATCAAGATCCCGCGGGCGTCTGTCTACGCGTCCTACGCCGGCCACTTCCAGTTCCTGTGGGACCACCGCACCCGATCGTTCTGACCGGGCGCCGGGAGGGCCGACGTGTCAGGCGTCGGCCTCGGTGAGGCGGACCAGGGCGCGCTCGGCGGCACGTCGTACGCGCGGCACCGGGTCGTCGCGACACTCGGCCACCGCGGGCATCGCCTCGCCGACGAGGTGTCGGGCGACGACCTTCGCGGCCATCTCGCGCACCCGCCACGCCTCGTCGTCGAGGGCGGCCACCACGCTCGCGGTCGCGCGGGCGTCCCACGACCACAGCAAGCCGCGCAACGCCCACACGCGGAACCAGTAGGTGTCGTCGTGCTCCTCGCCGTCGAAGAACTTCGCGCCCCCGCGGCCGACCAGGGACCTGGTCAGCTCGGGGTCCGTCGACCCAGCGAGCAGCGCGAGGCAGTCCTCGACGACCGCGTCCTTGCCCCGCCGGGCGCACTCGGCGCGGATCCGCTCCCGCGGCGTGATGTCCCTGTCGTCCCCCACGACACCACGATCCCAGACCGACGTCGCGTGCGTCAGGAGCAACCCAACGTCGGCGAAGACCGCATGCCGGGCATCCGTGAGGTACTCACCCGACAGGGTCGTAAGGTAAAGCCTGATTGACCCGAGGCACGGGGGGTACTTCTCACTGACCACGCCGACTGGTGAGACACCCCTGGAGCATCCGTGAACGACCCCTCCGCCCACCCGTTGCGCTGGACGACGACCGTGCTCGGCGTCTGCGCCGCCGTCGCCGCCCGATGTTCCTGACGTTGGGCGAGTTCGTGACCTTCTTCCTGGCCGGCGCCTTCGTCGGCGGAGCCCACTCGGCGCTGCTGTGGATCGTCTCCGAGCACCGCGACCGGGTCACCGCCGCCGTGGCCGCCCGGGTGGCCGGCGGCGCGGCCGCCGGTGCGGTCGTCGCGGTCATCGGCGGGTGCCTCGTGCCGGTGATCGGTGTCTGGGGCGCGGCGGTGTTCCTCGCCCTCGTCCTGACCGCCCCCTACCTCGTCCGCGAGCTCGGTACGACGGCGGACCGGCCCCGCGCGGGTCCGTGGCGGCGCCGGCAGCGACTGGGTGTACTGGAGCGGTCCCACTGACATCGATCTGGCCACCGACGTCGTCCGCAACAGGGCCGGACGCGGTTCTGCCGTGGGCATCGAGAACGTCGAGCAGGACTTCTACCGCGGCGGCGTGCTCCGCGGTGACTCAGGGTCGAATGCGCTGCGCGGCCGTCGCGTCTACGGCCGCGGAGGCGACGACTTCCTCTCCGGCAAGTACATGGACGGCGGCAGCGGATTCGACAACTGCTCCACGGCGACCTCCGTTCGCTGTGAGGTCAGCGACCCGGAGAGCTGGCCGAACCCGAAGATCTACGTGCCCTGGTACCCGTGACGTCGCTGGCCCCTACTCCGGGGCCCAGAAGCCGCGGGAGCCGAACCAGTCGCGGTAGCCGGGGGCGTAGCCGGAGCCGCCGGCCGGCCCTCGGGACCCGAGGTAGCTGCCGACCACGGCCGACCCGAGGTCGTCCAGCTCGGGGGCGACGACCCGGCCGTCGACCCGCTTGGCCATCTGGTCGACGAACCGCGCCAGGCCAGGGTCCTCCCCCAGCCGGAAGAAGGTCGTCTGTGCCCCCAGCCGGCCCGACGCGTCGAGCTCCTTGATGCTGTAGGCCAACGTCAGCGGGTGCGGCGGGTAGGAGAAGTAGACCTCGCCGTCGGGCTCCAGGTGGGAGGTCGGCTCGCCGTCGGTCACGACCAGGAGCACGGGCTGCGCGTTCGGGTGCTTGCGGAAGTGCCGGTTGGCCAGCAGCAGCGCGTGGTGCAGGTTGGTGCCCTTGTCCCACTTCGCGTCCAGCGCGGTCAGGTGCTCGATCTCCATCACCTCGGCGTACCGGCCGAAGCCGACCAGCTGCAGGTGGTCGCCGCGGAACCGGCTGCGGATCAGCGTGTGCAGCGCGAGCGCGGTCCGCTTCATGGGCACCCACCGGCCGTCCATCGCCATCGAGAACGACGTGTCCACCAGGAGCGCGACTGCCGCCTGCGTGCGCGCCTCGGTCTCGGTGACCTCGACGTCGCGGATGTCGAGCCGTACGCCGTCGCGGGTGTCGCCGCCCTCGGAGACGGTCCGGACGACCGCATTGGTGACCGTCCGGGTGACGTCCCACGGCTCGGTGTCGCCGAACGCCCACTCACGCGTCGCGCCGCTGCGCTCCCCTGCGGCGCCGGCCGTGCGGGTGTCCCGCGCCCCCTGCCGGCCGGACAGCTTCGTCGCCACGTCGCGCAGCAGCGCCTTGCCGAGCTGCCGCATCGCCTTGGGCGACAGCTTCAGCTGACCGTCCGTGCTGCGCCGCAGGTAGCCGCTGTCGCGCAGCGCCCGCTCGAGCTCGGTGAGGGTCCGGGCGTCGACGGCGGCCTCCTCGCCGAGCTGGCGGGCCAGCTTGTCGACGTCGACGTCGTCCATCCGGGCGCCGTCGTAGGACTGGGACAGCTGCTCGGCCAGGTCGTCGAGGTCGGCCAGGTCCTGCAGCACGCCGGTCCCGTCGCCGAGCCCGAGCCCCTGCTCGCCGTCGAAGTCCTCGGAGCCGCCCCAGTCCTCGCCCGGCCGGAGCGCCTGCAGGTTGGCGTCCATCCGGGCCAGCGACTCCATCAGCGCCGGGGACCCGAAGGCCTGCATCGCGAGCGCGTCGAGCTCGTCGCGCTGCTCCTGGGTCATCGAGTTGCGCATCCGCTGGGCGGCGGCGGCCCGGGCGGCCAGCGCGTCGAGCAGCTCCTCGACGTCCTTGGGCCGCTCGGGGAAGAAGTCCCCGTGCTTGTCCATGAACTGCTCGAACTGCTCGCTGGTGTCCTCGCCTCGCGCGTGCGCCTCGAGCAGGTCGTTGAGGTCGGTCAGCATCTCGTTGACCGCGGCCCGGTCCTCCTCGGTCGCGTTCTGCAGCGCCTGCTTCATGCCGGCGAACCGCTGGTCGAGCAGCTCACGTCCGAGCAGGTCCTTGATCTGCTCGTAGTCCTGCCGCGCCGTCGAGCTGCGCCAGTCGTAGTCGCTCAGCTCCGACACGGCCGCGGCCGTCGAGGGCGACAGGTTGCCGATCCGCATCTCCGCGAAGCGGGCGTCGTCGTCGAGGTCCCGCGCGAGCTGCTTGCGCTCCTCCAGGACCGCGTGGTCGAGGAGCTCGCGGACCTCCTGCAGGGTGCCGTCGAGGTTGTGCCGCTGGAGCAGCTCGCGCCGCCGCTGGGCCACCCGCGCGGCCAGGTCGTCCAGACCCTGGCGGTCGCCGGCGCCGCGGCGCAGGTACTCCCGCATGGCCCGCTCCGGGGAGTAGCCGGCCATCACGTCCTCGCCGATCGCGTCGAGGGCCTCGGCGAGGTCGACGGGCGGCGCGAGCGGGTCCGGACCGTCGACGTAGCGGCCATAGCGTGAGCTGTGCGCGCCCCTGGTCACCCGTAGACCGTCTCTGAGCCGTCGGCGTCCTTGCTGACCTTGCGGGCCAGGAACAGCCCCTCGAGCGCGAGCTCGACCGCGCCCGCCCGCTCGCCGTCGTTGGTGGCGCCGAGCCGGTCCATCACCACGTCGTAGAGGTCCGACTCCCCCAGCACCGGCAGTCCGGCGAGGAAGTCGATCGCCGTGACCTGCGGTCCGGTCACGACCAGGGCGCCGTTCTCGAACGCGTCCACGAGCAGCGCGAGGTCCACCCCGGCGAGGCGGTGCCGCACGGTCTCCGCGGTGGCGGTGCGGAGCAGGTGCTCGAGGATCTGCCGCTCGCGGCCCTCCTCGCCGGTCTCGAACTCGACCTTGCCGCCGAGCACGTCGACCGCGGTCTCGAGGTCGACCACGCGGGCCACCGCATCCGGCTCGCGCTGCGAGGTGGCCCGGTGCAGGGCCGCGGCGGCGATCGTCTCGGCGCCGGCGATCGAGAACCGCGCGGACACTCCGGAGCGCTGGTCGACCGAGGACGACTCGCGCAGCCCCCGGCTGAACCGGGCCAGGATCTCCAGCAGGTAGTCCGGCACCGTCGCCACCAGGTGGGACTCCTGGCGGATCACCGCGACCTCGTCGTCGAGCTCGATCGGGTAGTGCGTGCGGATCTCGGCCCCGAACCGGTCCTTGAGGGGCGTGATGATCCGGCCGCGGTTCGTGTAGTCCTCCGGGTTCGCGCTGGCCACCACGAGCACGTCGAGCGGCAGCCGCAGCACGTAGCCGCGCACCTGGATGTCCCGCTCCTCCATCACGTTGAGCATCGCGACCTGGATCCGCTCGGCCAGGTCGGGCAGCTCGTTGATCGCCACGATGCCGCGGTGCGACCGCGGGATCAGGCCGAAGTGGATGGTCTCGGGGTCGCCCAGGCTCCGGCCCTCGGCGACCTTCATCGGGTCCACGTCGCCGATCAGGTCCGCGACGCTGGTGTCCGGCGTGGCGAGCTTCTCGGCGTACCTCTCGTCCCGGTGCCGCCACGCCACCGGCAGGTCGTCGCCGAGCTCGGCGGCCCGGCGCTGCGAGGCGTGCGTGATCGGGTGGAACGGGTGCTCGCCGAGCTCGGAGCCCGCGATCACCGGGGTCCACTCGTCCAGCAGCCCGACCAGCGTGCGGAGGATCCGGGTCTTGCCCTGGCCCCGCTCGCCGAGCAGCACGACGTCGTGGCCGGCGATCAGCGCCCGCTCGAGCTGCGGGATCACCGTGTCCTCGAAGCCGTAGAGGCCGGGCCAGGGGTCGCGGCCCTCGGCCAGGGCGGCCAGCAGGTTGTCCCGGATCTCTTGGCGCAGGGGCTTGTGGACATGGCCGGAGGCGCGAAGCTCGCCGACCGTGGCAGCGGAGGGAGTCACGCGAACCACGCTATCCCCGCCCCGCAAGCCCTCCCCTGGCCCCGCGTGCGCCTCGACCCCTCTGGGATCCTGGTGGCTCCAGCCCTCGACACCGTCCGGAGACCTCGTGACCCAGCAGACCCCGACCCGGTGGCGCCGGTACGTCGGTCCGCTGCTGCCCGGCCTCGCGCGCACCGGGCTGCTCGCGCTGCTGTGCAACCTCGCGCTCGAGCTGACCCAGCTCACCGGCGTCGACGGCTACCCGTGGCGGTTCAAGACCCCGACCTACGCCGGCATGTTCCTGCTCGGCTCGCTGGTCGTGTGGCTGCTGGTCGGCCTCGTCCACGCCGTCGTCGGCCGGCTGTGGCTCACGACGGCGCTGATGGCCACCGCCACCGCCGTCGTCGCGGTCGCCGACCACGAGAAGGTGCGGCTGCTGCACGAGCCGGTCTACCCGAGCGACTGGGTGTTCGTCCGCGACATCTCGTTCCTGACCGACATCGTCGGTCCGCGTGCCTTCGTGCTCCTCGTGCTCGTCCTGCTGGTGCTCGGGCTGGCCGCCCTCCTGGGTGCCCGGGCGCTGCGCCGGCGGTTCGCCGGCCGCAGGACGGCGGGCGCGGCGTGGGGCACGCGCCGCTCACGGATCCTGGTGCGCGTGCTGACGGGGGCCCTGTGCCTGCTCGGCATCGGCTACCTCGGCGGCTTCAACAACCACGGCAACGCCGTCCGCACCACCTACGACGCCCTCGGGGCGACCTGGCGGCCGTGGAGCCAGCAGCGCAACTACCTCGGCAACGGCTTCGTGGGTGGTTTCCTCTACAACATGCCGGTCCCGGCGATGCCCCGACCGCCGGACTACAGCGCCGCCGAGATGGCGAGGATCACCGCGAAGTACGCCGCCGCCGCGGATCGGATCAACAAGCACCGCGACCCGCACGCGCTCGACGACGTCAACGTGGTGGCGGTGCTCAGTGAGTCGTTCAGCGACCCGACCGCGCTGCGCGGGGTGCACCTCGACGCGGACCCGATCCCCTTCACCCGCAGGCTGATGGGCTCGACGACCTCGGGAGCGATGCTCGCGCAGAACATCGGGGGCGGCACCGCCAACATGGAGTTCGAGACGCTCACCGGCATGTCGATGTCGCAGCTGCCGCCGCAGCTGCGGGTGCCCTACCAGAGCCTGGTGCCGCGGTTCGCGCACTTCCCGTCGGTGGTGGAGTGGGTGAAGCGCGCCGGCCACCGGGCGATCGCGATCCACCCGTTCACGCCGGAGATGTACCGGCGCCGCGAGGTCTACCAGGCGCTCGGTTTCGACCAGTTCGTGCACGACACGACCATGCACGAGCGCGCCACCAGCGGCCACGACGGCTACATCTCCGACACCGCCGCCTTCGACGAGGTGCGCCGCCGCGTCGACGGGACCCGCGAGCCCCTGTTCGTGAACCTGGTGACCATGCAGAACCACATCCCGTTCGCGGGCCGGTACGACGACCCTGCGCGCGTCACCGACCCCGGCGGGAAGCCGATGTCCCAGACCGGCCAGTACGTCCGCGGCCTGAGCCACTCGGACGACGCGCTGCGCGACTTCATCGGCGACCTGGAGCACTCGGACGAGAAGACGTTGGTGGTGTTCTACGGCGACCACCTGCCGGCGACGTACCCGGACTCCGTCTTCGAGGCGAACGGACGGCTGGCCATGCACCGCACGCCGTTCTTCGTCTGGGCGAACTTCCCGCGGCCCGGGAAGGGCCCCGCCGGCCTCCAGCCGACCACCAGCCCGATCCACTTCATGGACCTGGCCCTCGAACGGGCCGGAGCGGCCGTGCCGCCCTACTACGCGCTGCTGCAGCAGCTGCGGGACGAGCTTCCCGCGATGGACAGCGGCATGTTCGTGGACCGGCACGACCGGCTGGTGGCGCCGGGCGCGCTCTCGGACCGGGCGGTGCGGCTGCTGCACGACTACCGGCTGGTGCAGTACGACCTGTCAGCCGGCAGTCGCTACAGCGAGGCCGCGATGTTCGCCCGCGTCCCTACGGGTTGAGGCAGTCCGGGATCGAGTCGGACGGGCCGTTGGGCGATGCGGTGTGGCCACCGGGGCCGTAGATCTTCACCCAGTCGACCGAGGCGAACTGGCGCAGCGTCGGCATGATCGAGCCGGCGATGGTCACGGTGGAACCACCGCTGCTGCAGCCGCCCGTCAGCCGGACCCGCGCGATGCCGTCGGTGATGCTCAGGTCGGCGAAGCCCTTCGCCTGGGAGCGGATCAGGCGCAGCCCGTTGGCGTGCTCCCGCGGCAGCACCCCGGCGAACAACCGGTCCATGACGCCGACGGCGGGCGTGGACGCGCGCACCGGCCGGCTCCTCGGCACGAAGAACGGCTCCTGGTTGTCCACGAAGCGGTCCTGGTCGAGGAAGAAGACCTTGCGGTCCACGGTCGGGAAGGCGGCCCGGATGTCCACGACCACCCGGCTCGGACCGGTGAGGGTGAACGTGTCGAACTTGGTCCGCTTGGCCAGGCCGATGCCGTAGCTCAGCACGGACTCGAAGTCGCCGGACCGGACCGTCGTCATGACGTTGGGCAGCGCGAAGGCCTTCCGGGCCGGCGCCGTGGCGCCGGACGCGTTGTGGGCGTCGGCCGCGAAGAACCGGACCTGGAGGATGGCCCGGCCGGCGATCCGGACCGGCAGGCCGGACGCGTCGCCGATCAGCCGGTCGACGTACCGCGCCCGGACGTCGTCCGGGACGCCGCCGTTGAACTCGAACACCACCCGGTCGAACGTCGCGTGGTGAGCGGCGGAGATCCCGACGAGCGTCGGGACGGCCGGGGCCGCGGGCGCGCTCACCACCGTCAGCGCGGGCACGACCAGGACCGCGAGGAGGGGAAGGATGAATGATCGCCGAAATGTCATGGGACACCCCCAAGTGAGAGCCGATCTGGCGATGACTCCACACTCGTCCCGCAACGGCCGGTGCGACCAGGGCCGAAGGTCATCCCGGGGTGATGTTCTCCACCTCGTCGTGGGCCGGGGGCAGCTCGACGACGACGTCGATGCGGCCGTCGCCGGCGTCGCTGACCGTCGTCGGCCCGAGCCGCTGCAGCATCTTCAGGGCCGGCGGGTTGTCCGCCGCCATGACGGTGGCGAACCGGGTGACGCCGACCGGCCGCTGCCGCACCAGCTCCTCGAGCAAGGTGGTGGCGACCCCCTGCCCCCGCCACTCCTCGGCCACCGTCACCGCCACGTCGGCGGCGCTCGGGTCGTCCTCATAACGGATCACCCGCCCGATGCCGGCCGGGATGCCCTCGTTGTCGTCGTTGACCACGAACAGCACCAGCGCCACGTGCTCCACCCCGTCCACCTCGTCGACCAGGTGGTGCAGGAGCTGGTCGGTCAGGTGCGGGACGCCGGTGAGGAACCGGTGGTAGCGCGACTCGGTGGACAGCTCCTCGTAACCCTCGCGGATCGCCTCCCGGTCCTCGCGCATCACGCTCCAGGCGATCGCACGCCTGCCGTCGGGCAGCTTCAGCTCGGTAGCCATGTCAGCGGGATGCCCGCAGCTCCCGGCGCAGCCGGGTGAGCTCGTCGCGCAGACCTGGGTCGCTCATCACCAGGTAGACCAGGCCGCAGTCCTGCGGGCCGGTCACACCGGGCTCGCACAGGGAGCACGCGTCACCGGGGCGGATCGGGCACAGCGGAACCGCGGCGCGGGTGGTCATGGCGGCACTCCTCGTGGTCGCCTCCAGGCTAGCGACGAAACGGACCCCGGACACGGGCCGAACGGCCCGCCTCGGGGCGTACGCTGGGCGCATGGAGCCACCGCGGCTCCGAGAGGGAGCCACCATGGCCGACAAGTCGCCCCGCCAGCACATGTCCAAGAAGGCAGGCAAGTCTCTCAAGGAGAAGCGGGCCGAGAAGCACGCGAAGGCCGACGCGCAGGGCAAGAGCGAGATCATCCCGCCGGGCAAGAAGCACTGAGTCAGCGGTCGAAGATCTGCTGGTGCAGGCGTAGCTCGTCGCGCAGCGCGTAGGGCACCGGCAGCCTGAGCGACTCGAGCGCCCCGATGTAGGCCTCGAGCGCCTGCAGCATCATCCGACGTGAGCCGAGCGCTGCCTCGGAACCCACCGGGCCGTGGCGGTGCTCGGCGACCGCCTCGCGCGCCTCACGCAGCCGCGAGGCGAGCACGTGCAGAGGTGCCGGCTCCGAGGGGGCGAACCGGTGCGAGCTCATCGGGGCGGCTCGACGTCGTGCCTCAAGAGCCGTGCCCGGGTGCTCGTCATCGTCTGCCCCTCGCCACCGGCTCTCGGAAGGTCCGCGTGGAGGCTTCCCGAACAGGTGTCCCCACACTACTCCAGCCCCTGCACGCGCAGGGCTCGCTCGGGGCGGGGCCGGTGGCGGATCCACGATGGCGTTGAATGGTCGGGAATGCGTACGACGACCGAAGGAACGACCTTGCGCGCACCGCTGACTCGTCTCATCGTGACCCTGACGACCGCCCTCGCACTCGCTGCGTGCTCCGGCGAGGACACCCCCGCCGCCGACGACACCCCGACCCCCGGCGCGGCGTCCTCCACCCCGGCCACGGAGGAGTCCACGCCCGGCGAGGAACCCACCGCCGACGGCACGGTCATCGAGATCACCATCCAAGGCGACACGGTCGACCCCAACGGCGAACGAGTCGACGTCCCGCTCGGCGAGCCCGTCACCCTCGACATCACCGCCGACCGCGAAGGTGAGCTGCACGTGCACTCCACGCCGGAGCAGGAGGTCGAGTTCCAGCACGGCGACACCGAGGTCGAGCTGACCTTCGACAAGCCCGGCGTGGTCGACGTCGAGGACCACGAGTCCGGCAAGGTGATCGTCCAGCTGCAGGTGAGCTGACGTGCGCTACCGCCAGCTCGGCAGCAGCGGCCTGACCGTGTCGGTGGTCGGTCTCGGCTGCAACGCCTTCGGCGCCCGGATCGACGCGGCGCAGACCCGCTCGGTCGTCGACGCGGCGCTCGAGCAGGGGGTCACGTTCTTCGACACCGCAGACGTCTACGGCTTCGGCGCCAGCGAGGAGCTGCTCGGCCGGGCGCTCGGCTCGCGGCGCGACGACGTCGTGCTTGCGACGAAGTACGGCATGGACATGGAGGGTCGCAACGGCGCCGACCGGGGCGCGCGGGCGTCGCGACGCTACGTGCGCAAGGCGGTCGAGGCCAGCCTTCGCCGGCTCGGCACCGACTACATCGACCTCTACCAGGTGCACCAGCTCGACCTGGTGACGCCGATGGACGAGATCGTCGAGTCGCTGAACGAGCTCGTCGACGAGGGCAAGGTCCGCTACCTGGGCTGCTCGAACTTCGCCGCGTGGCAGGTCGCCGACGCGCACTGGGTCGCCCGCTCGTCGGGGCGGCGCCCGTTCGTCACCGCACAGAACGAGTACTCCCTCTACAACCGCGCCGCCGAGGAGGAGCTGGTGCCGGCCTGCGAGCAGTTCGGGGTCGGCCTGCTCCCCTACTTCCCGCTCGCCTACGGGCTGCTGACCGGCAAGTACCGCCGCGGCGAGGCGGCGCCCCCGGGCAGTCGGCTGGGCAGCGACGCCCAGGCACACCGCCTCGCGGCGGCCGACTGGGACCGCATCGAGGCTCTCGAGCAGTACGCCGCCGACCGGGGAGTCGACATCCTCACCGTCGCACTGGGAGGGCTCGTCGCGCAGCCGGCGGTCGGCAGCGTGATCGCCGGCGCCACCCGGCCCGAACAGGTCGCCGCCAACGTGCGGGCGGGCCTGTGGGAGCCGACCGCCGAGGACCTCGAGGCGCTGCGCGAGGTCAACGACCGGCGCGGCGAGGGCATGCGGCACGCCTCCTACGCCCTGCGCTGACACCGAATTTCGCGGAAAGCCCTCCGGAGCGACGCGCTCCTCGCCATGATTGCGTCGCGACACGCCGCGTCTCCTGCTTGACCCGGCGAGACCGCACGTTCACGCCGTACGTTCGCCAGGAGGGGACGGCCGTACGGCGCTCGGGGTGGCCCGTCCCCTGCAGCCCGGGCCACCCCGGCACCGCCTCGACTCAGCTGCCCGCGATCCGGAAGCCGGGAGACGGGGCGTGCCGGTCGTAGACCAGGGTCCCCTCCTCGACGAGGTCCCAGAGCGTCGCCAGCACGTGGCTGCGGTCCGCACGGACGTGCGCCGTCACCGTGGCCGCGACGTCCACGGGGGCCCAAGCCCCCTGATGGACCGCGTCCAGCACCGATTCGGTGAGCTCGGCCGGCGTTGCCTGCAAGGTCATGACTTCTTCCTCCGTAGCCGCAGTTGTCTGCCTCCCGAGTGTCGAACGGGCGAAGGCCCGGACACACGGGGCAAAAGGTCCTCACGCGCGGGCCCAACGGTCCGAGCTCGACCAGACCACCCGGAGGGCGAGCGTTTCGCCGCCGTACCCCCCGGGTATGCGCACCACATCGCGGGGGCTCGGTATGGCAGCTGGCTCCGGCACTTCGCCGGACGTGATCACGCAGAAGGCGGAGTCGACATGGTGAGCACAGCGGTAGAGGTCGTCGCGGCACCGAAGGTGCCCGTCCAGGCCGAACCGACCGGACCCGAGACCCGGGGCGCGATCAGCACCCGGCTCCTCACCCAGGCCGCGCACACCTCCGACCCCGTCGAGCGCAAGCGGCTCCAGGACGAGGTCGTGGTCATGCACATGGGCCTCGCCCGCGCCATCGCCGCGCGTTACCGCGGCCGGGGGATCGCCGACGACGACCTGAACCAGGCCGCCTCGATGGCGCTGCTCAAGGCTGCGCGCAAGTTCGACCCCGAGAACGGCGCCGAGTTCCTCACCTACGCCGTGGTCACCATGAAGGGCGAGGTCAAGCGGCAGTTCCGCGACTTCGGCTGGATGGTCCGCCCGCCGCGGCCGATCCAGAAGCTCCAGGCCGACGTCGCCCGCGCCGACGGCGAGCTCACCCAGACCCTGGGCCGCTCGCCCCGGGTCCGCGAGGTCGCCGAGCACCTCGGCGTCCCCGAGGAGGACGTGCTCGAGGCGCTCAGCGCGGACGGCTGCTTCACGCCGACCTCGCTCGACCTGCCGGTCGGCGAGCAGGGCAACGGCGTCCTGGGCGACACCCTGGCCGGCGAGGACACGGCGATGGACGAGGCCGAGGCCCGGGTCATGCTGATGCCGGCCGTCAAGGCGCTCACCGAGCGCGAGCAGCAGGTGCTCTACCTGCGCTTCTTCCGGCAGCAGACCCAGTCCCAGATCGCCGAGGAGATCGGCGTGACCCAGATGCAGGTCTCCCGGATCCTCTCCCGCGTGCTCACCCAGCTCCGCGGCGACCTCTCCTGAGCCGCCGGCCGGCCGTCGCGCCTACCGGCCGCTGACGACGTACCTCCGCACGGTGTCCCGGCGGATCTGCGCGTCGGTCCACGGGAACCGCACCCACTTCTCCTGGCTGAACAGCCGCGTCTGGTCGCGCGAGGTCTTCCTCGTGGGGTCCATCGACTCGCTGTAGGTGAGGATCGTGCGGGCCGACAGCCGGCCGTGGTCCTGGAACGCGATCGCCTGGATGTGCGACGACCCGTAGCTGATCGGGTAGAGGTGGTCGAGGTTGCTGGCCGGGACCCGGCTGGCCACCGCGTTGGCGTTGCCGGCGTAGCCCTCGCCGCCGCCGATCGGGATCGCCGGGGCCCCGTCGTCGCCCGCCACCTGGAGCTGGCCCCACGGCGTGCTGGGTGCGACGCCCTTGTCAGCCAGGAAGGTCAGGGCGTCCTGCATCGCCTGGATGACCTCGGGGCTCGTCTCGGCCAGGTTGTTCGGCGTCCGCACCGGGTCGCTGGGGTCGAACGGCGTCTCCCAGAGCACGTTGGCCTCCTGCGCACGCTTCCAGAACTCCTGGAAGATGTGCGTGCCGACGCTGTCGATGTCGGAGCGGCCGTCCCACTTCTCCAGGACGGTGCACGCGTCACCGCCACCCGCGGACTCGCAGACCGTCTGCAGGTCCCCGTTCTCGCGGGCGAGCTCGGCGCCGAAGACCCGGTTCTCGTGCTCGGTGGCCCGCAGCGTGCGGGGGCTGACGAGCCGGTTCTTCGCCAGACCGTCGGTCCCGGCCAGCCGGTCCAGCACGTAGTGGTCGACCATCCGGGTCCGCAGGGTCCGCTCGCACTGCTCGCAGCCGATGATGTGGTCGTAGCCCTCGATGGGCGACTTGGGGTTCGGCAGCCAGTAGCTGTCGTTCGCGTTCATCACCCAGTCCTTGCGGAACACCTGGGGCAGGTTCTTCGGCCCGAAGACGCCGGGGCGGCCGGCGTCCTCGTCGGTCCCCCACTTGCAGTCCGCGTCGGCGCGGTTGCCGTCCAGGCCGGGCAGTCCGGCCACCTGGTCGAGCACGCGCCCGACCGGGGTCATGCAGGCGTCGGCGAGCTGGTCGGGGACGTTCGGCACGACGGAGTGGTCGGCGTAGAGCACCTCACCGGACCGGTCCGCCGCCGTGGTGTTGACCCACGGCATCCCGGCGCCCTTGTCCTGCAGACGGAGCAGGTCGTGCACGTTCTTGGCCTTGGCCATCAGGTGGAACGTGTCGACGGTGCGCAGGTGCTCGGCGTTGGCGTCGCGCAGTGCCCAGAAGCTCGCCGGGGTCCACGGCATCAGCACGTCGGAGTCGTCGAGGACGTAGCCCTCGTGGGTGCGGTAGACGTCCTCCGCGACGGTGCTGACCTTGCCGTCGTCGCCCAGCACCTTGACGTCCACGGCCCGGCGCCGCAGCTCCACCGGCTCACCGGCCGAGTTGAGGTAGCTCGTCGTGCCGGGGATCGTCTTGTACTCGTAGGGCGTGAACCGGTACGCCGTCGACACGGTGTGGCTCCACGCCACGTTCTTGTTCCAGCCGATGTTCACGACCGGGGCGCCGATGAGGCCGGCGCCGGCGACGTCGTACTTGCCGGGGATCGTCAGGTGGAACTGGGTGAACCGGTAGCGGCCGCGCCAGGGGAAGTGCGGGTTGCCGAGCACCATGCCGCGGCCGGTGGTCGTCGCGTTGCCGCCGACCGCGGTGGCGTTGGAGCCGAACGGCGAGTCCGGGTCCTTGCCGAGTCCCGCGAGCAGCGCCTTCTTGTCGGGCGCGGCTGCAGGCGGCTCGGAGAAGTGCGACGTGGCTCCCGCGCTGCCGGCGAGGTCGGCCGGCGGCGCCGCATCGACGATCTGCGGCACGAACACGCCGGTCGACGCGAGCAGGTTGGCGGCGTAGACGGCGTACCAGATGTCCTTCGCGGTGGCGTCGGGCCGCACCCAGGCGGCGCCGCGGCAGGCCGGGTCGGTGACGTGCTCGGCTCCGCCGATGTCGCGGAGGTACTTGTTCACGCCGGCGGCGTAGCCGCGGACCAGGGCCTTCGTCTGCTTGCCCGGGCCGCGCTTCGGGTCCGCCAGCAGCTTCTCGACCACCTTGCGGTTCCGGATGTCGGTGAACAGCGTGTCGGTCTGCAGGTTGGAGGCGTCCAGGGTGACCTGGTCGTTGTAGCGTCCCTCAGCGCCGAGGTACCGCGAGCGCTGACCCCGCGCGGTGAGGACGGTGTCCGCCAGGTTGCAGATGCTCGTCTCCGCGGTGGCGTAGCCCTCGCCGTAGCCGAGCGACGCGTAGTCGTCGGCCACGATGTGGGGGATGCCGTGCTTGGTGCGGGTGATCTCAGCGCGGTAGGTCGGGGCCGCCTGGGCGGCACGCGCCTGCAACGGCGCGGTGACCGCGGCACTGGAGCCGGTCAGGCCCTGCACGGCGACGAGGCCCGGCACGAGGCTGAGGGCGGTGAGAGCGGCAGCGGCACGGCGGTGCAGGGGCATGCGGTTCCTTCCGAGGGTGGTCGCACTGTTCAACGCCCGGAACTAGAACGAGTTACGGTCCGCGGTTTGGCCCTCCGGCGCCGGGGTACCGGGTGGCCGACCTGTAGGAGGGAACATGAACACGTCCACGCTCGTGTGGATCATCGTCATCGTCGTCGTGGCTGCGATCGTCATCGGCCTCGTCGCCATGGCCATGAAGAAGAAGCGCGACGAGCAGAACCGCGTCCGTGCCGCCGAGCTGAGGGAGCAGGCCGCCGCCCAGGCGACCGGCATCCAGCAGCACGAGGCCCGCGCCAAGGAGACCGAGGCGCAGGCTGCGCAGGCCCGCGCCGAGGCCGACCGGAAGCAGGCCGAGGCCGAGCGCCTCGAGGCCGAGGCCAAGGACCGCCAGGCCACTGCCGTCGAGGCGCGCGAGCGCCACGAGGAGCACCTCCGCCGCGCGGACGAGCTCGACCCCGACACCGAGGTGCGCAACGACCCCGAGGTGCGCGACGAGCACACGGACGAGAGCACCGTGACCGACGAGCACCCAGTCGGAACCGCGGGCACCGTCGGGACGCACCGAACCGACGGGCCGGACACCACCGGCACCACCGGCACCACCGGCACCAGCACGACCGGCACCACCGGGACCGAGGCCGAGAGCCACGGCGACGGCCAGACCGTGACGATCCCCGAGCAGGACGACACGGGCCGGCACCGCGGCTGACCCCCACCCGACGCCCCGGCGCGTCACGCGGACCTCGTCCAGCGTGACCGCCGGGGCGTCGTGCGTCGTGACGCCGGATGAGTACGCGTGCTCTGGTGGCGCCGGTCGCCGGTGCGTCATCGTGGAGCCATGACCACCCCGACCGTCGTCGGCCGCAGCACTCGCCGACCCGCGCTCATCGGTTTCGTCGTCGGCTTCGCGATGGCCTTCGTGGCCACCTTCCTGGCGCTGATGTTCACGTTCTTCGAAGGCGTCGTCCTCGACATCCTGGTGCCCGGCGCCGCGCTGCTGGGCCCGCTGTGGGACGCCATGGCCGACTGGAACGGCCTGCTCAACATGGTCCTGGTGGGCCTCGTCAACGGCGCGGTGTACGCGGCCGTCCTCACGCTGCTGGCGGCCGGCCTTGCCGCCGTACGCCGCCGCTGAGGGGTTGGTGGTTGTGTCCCCGTTGCCGTGGCGTGAGCGCCGCCGGCCCGGTGCACCGCGCCGCCCGGGTGACGTTCGACCCTGGGAGGAGATGCTCCACGGCGTTAGCCTGAACGGGCAGTGGACGAGAGGTGTCTTCGATGGGCACGGAGAAGCAGAGAAATGCCGGGCTGCTGCAACTCGTGACCGGAATGGGTGTCGTAGTCCTAGCAGTTCTCCTCTTCGGCGTCACGAAAGACGATGGCACGCCCGATTGGGTAAGCATCATCACGGCAATCGCCGGGCTGGTGCTGGCCTTCACGGGTCTGTACGCATTTCTCCGCAGCAGAGGCGCTCGGCCGGAAGGCCTCAAGAAGTAGCGCTCTGGCGTTGACAGGGGCTGATGGGGAGAGCGACTCGGCCGACGTACGCTCGAGAGTAGGCACTCGTCGTCCTCTGGAGGTCGTCATGGACGTCCTGCTCATCGTGCTGCTTGCCCTGGTCGCGCTCGCCGTCGTGGGCGTCGCGATGAGCTTCCGCGTGGTCAAGCAGATCGAGCGCGGCGTCGTGTTCCGGCTGGGCCGCGCCCAGCGGGAGGTGCGGCGACCGGGTCCGACCATGCTGGTCCCGTTCGTGGACCGGATGAGGCGCGTCAACATGCAGGTCGCGACCATGCCGGTCCCCGCGCAGGACGGCATCACACGCGACAACGTGACGGTACGCGTGGATGCGGTCGTCTACTTCCGGGTCCACGACCCGATAAGCGCGGTTGTCGAGGTGCAGGACTACCAGTACGCGATCTCGCAGGTGGCGCAGACCTCGCTGCGGTCGATCATCGGCAAGAGCGATCTCGACGACCTGTTGTCCAACCGCGAGCGCCTCAACCAGGGCCTCGAAGTGATGCTCGACAGCCCGGCCGCCCCGTGGGGCATCGAGGTCGACCGCGTGGAGATCAAGGACGTCGCGCTGCCCGAGGCGATGAAGCGGTCGATGTCGCGCCAGGCGGAGGCCGAGCGGGAGCGCCGGTCCCGGGTCATCACCGCGGACGGCGAGTTCCAGGCGTCCAAGAAGCTGTCCCAGGCGGCCGCGGCGATGACCGCGACACCGGGTGCCCTTCAGCTGCGGTTGATGCAGACGATGGTCGAGGTGGCGGCTGAGCGGAACTCGACCCTGGTGCTGCCGTTCCCGGTAGAGCTGCTGCGCTACTTCGAGGCGGCGGCGCACGCCGCCGACCCAGCCGTGCCGCGGGCCGGCATCCCGGACCCGGAACCCGCCGCGGACGGAGCCATCCTGGACCCGGCGCCCGGGCTGGGGCGCGTTCCCCTCGACTGAGCGAGGAGTGACATGGCAGTCCAGCTCAACCACACGATCGTGCACGCCCACGACAAGCAGCAGACCGCGCGGCACCTCGTCGACATCCTCGGCCTGCCCGAGCCGACGTCGTTCGGCCCGTTCCTGGTCGTCCAGGTCAGCAACGGCGTCTCGCTCGACGTGGCCGACGACCACGGGGAGCCCCGGCCGCAGCACTACGCGTTCCTGGTCTCGGAGGAGGAGTTCGACCAGATCCACGCCCGCATCCGGGATCGCGGACTGGAGTGGTGGGCCGATCCGTTCCACCACCGGCCGCACGAGGTCAACGTCAACGACGGTGGGCGCGGCCTCTACTGGAACGACCCCAACGGGCACAACCTGGAGATCCTCACCGTCCCGTACGGCGGCTGGGGGCGTTGACGGTCGGCCGACGCGCGTTGGTCAGGACTCTGCGAGGGCGCGCACCGCGCGTTGGATGGCGGGGCGCATGTCAAGTCCGGGGTCTACCGTGAGCCGGTGCAGGAGCAGTCCGTCGCCGAGCGCCATGAGGGCCCGAGTCGCCGGCACGGGGTCGACGATGCCGACGGCGATCACGATCCGCTCAGTCCACCGCTCGAACTCGCGGCGCTGCCGCCGCAGCGGCTCGCCGAGCTCAGGATCGCCGGCGAGCTCGAGGAAGAGGGCGTAGCGTGCGCGGGTGCGCGCGGCGAACGGCCCGGTCTGCAGTTCCACCACGGCGCACAAGCCCTCGATCAGCCCGTCGAGTCCCGTGATCGCAGGCATCGCGTGCTGGTCGAAATCGGCGCGCTCGCGCTCGGCGATCCAGTCGACGATTCCGCCGAGCAGCGCCCGACGGGTGCGGAACCAGTTCGAGGTCGACCCAGGCGGGAGGCCTGCTCGTTCATCGACCCGCGCGTGGGTCAACGCGCGCACCCCCTCCGCGCCGAGCAGCTCGACGGCCGCCTCGAGTGCGCGCTCCCGGGTAGCCGCCGGCATTGACACCCCCTCTCCGAGATCTACTATGAACATAGTAGTCCGCGCGAAGGAGGTCGCCATGCCCGCGCCCGAGCCACGCATCACCCGTTTCGTCGACGCCGCGACCTGGTCGCCGCCGCTGCCCGAGGCCGCCGGGTTCGACCATCTCGTCGTCGAGACGCCCGGACTGCAGACTCACGTCGCCGCCATCGGCGAAGGCGAGCCGGTCGTGCTGCTGCACGGGTTTCCCCAGCACTGGTGGCAGTGGCACGCCGTAGCCCCGGTCATCGCCGCACGCGGCTACCGCGTCCTGTGCCCCGACCTGCGCGGCGCCGGCTGGACCGTGGCAGACGACCCGGGGATCGAGCGCGAGACCCGGCTCCGCGACCTTCTCGCCCTCCTCGACGTCCTCCACATCGAGCGCGCCCACCTGGTCTCCCACGACATGGGCGTCATCACCGCGATGCAGCTGACCTACGACCACCCGGACCGGGTTGGACGGGCAGTGCAGCTATCCGTGCCGCCGGGCTTCATGACGTTCAGCCCGAAGATCCTCCCGGGCTTCCGGCACCTGCCCCCGTTCATCTGGCACCGCCCGGGCGCCTCACTGCGCGGAGTCTTCTCCGAGGAGTACGTCGCCCGCCCGATGTCGGAGGCAACCGTCGAAGCCCACCTCGCCCCGATGGCCCGACCCGACATCGACGGCGCGGTGCGTCTGCTCACCCGCGGGATGATCCTGCCCGAAGGCATGCGGATGGCCCGCGGGGTCTACCGCCGTCGGCGGCTCGCGGTGCCGACCCTCGTCGTGCTCGGCCGGCGGGACCGCCCCTGGACCGAAGAGGTCATGGTGCGTGTCTGCCGCAACCCGGACCGGTACGCCGATCGCGTCGAGTTCGCCTACGTCGACGACGCGGCGCATTTCATCACCGACGACGCCCCCGGTGCGGTCGCCGACCTCGCGCTCGACTGGTTCGAACGAGCCGCATGACGTCGGGCTAGCTAGCCCGACACGTAGATGTCCGCTCGTCGGCAGTAATGCTCACCAGGGCGCGGTGACACGGCGCCTCAAGTTGCGGAACTGTCGTGCCTGCATGGCGAAGTGCAGAGGCTCCCCGAGCAGGAAGGCGAACGGGCGGGTTATCACGGGCGGGCCACCTCGGTTCCGTGACCGAGCTACCAGCCGCGTCCCTCCTTCGGGGGTGGGCCGCAGATGGAAGCCCCAGATGCCGTCCACCCAGGGTCGGGGTGCTCGGCCGGAACGTGGATTGAAGTCCCGGCCGGTGAACAACCCGTAGCTCGACCTCAGCACCAGTGTCCGGTTCGGATCCAGAGTCACCACGGTGAACGACCCTGGTTCCTGGCCCGGTGCAGCGACGCGGGTCAACTGCTGCCCCTCCCTGAGGTCCTGCCACTCCGGCACGATCCGGTCTGCGCTCGGCCTTCCGTTGTTGTCCAACCAGTCGCGGCTGTACCAACCCCCGCGATCGCCTCCCATCTGAACCAGCCACGGCCACAAGCTCTCGGGTGGCACCGGGAGGGTCGTAGCCATCGTCGCCCAGTCGTCGGGAGCCGGGATGAACTCATCCCCTGGATAGTCTCGAGCCACCTCATCGCGGGTCGCCCCCCACCTCAGGACCCGGGACCTGAGCCACAGGGCGTACACCACTGCAACGGACGCGGCCGTGACGGCAAGGACACGGACTCCCGGTCGGTCTCCTGTCATAGCGGGCGGGTTCAGCTGTTCGTAGCTCGCCGCTTGAGCAGAGCGATGGGATGAACGAACTTGAAGCCTCCAGCTCCCCAGGTCGACACCATTCCGACGGCTTCCCAGCCTTCGGCACCGAGCTGATTCAGCTCACCGATGTCCTTCTCCACCTTCGTCAGATCAGCGACCTTGTACTCCCAGCGGTCCATGTCGACTCCCTTTCCTGGGTCAAGGGTCCGCCTTCGGCCAGGCACCCCCCCAGAGGCATTGGTCATCCATTGCTCTCCCACGGCCGGCCGCCAATTCCCCTCGTGGGCAGTTGTGGTCTTCCCGATCCGCGCCATTCGGCTGACCGGGAGGCAGTGGCCCCGGCCGACCGGATCGACCGGAAGCCGGACGGACGGTCAGCGGCGGCGGGTGGCGATGATGGTGGAGAGGTCCTCGGCGAGCTGGACCTCGGTGGCTTGCATGGCGGGGTGCTCGAGCCACCAGATGCGTGCGTCGTCGGGTTTCCCTTCGTGCATGGGTGGCCACGTGTGCGCGGGGGTGAAGTCGTCGATGACGACGGTGCCGCCGGGAGTGAGGACCTGGGTGGGGTCGAGCGGTGGTTCGTTCTTGCCGTGGCCCCCGCCGTCGAGGATCAGGAGGTCGAACGGGCCGTGCGATTCGATGGCACGCCAGTCGTCGTTGAGGACTGTCAGATCTGGTTCGTCGGCGTACATGTCGCGGACGGCGGCGACACGTTCCGCGTCCCGGTCGACGGAGACGATGGGGACACCCGGGCGGCGTGCTTCGAGGAGCCAGGCGAGGCCAACCCCGAGGCCGGTGCCGGTTTCGCCGATGCGGACGCGGGCGCCTTGCGCGAGGGCATACACGAGGCGACCTTGCTCGATGCGGCACGACAGTGGGAAGTCGCGGGACTCCGCGAGGTGCACCGCGGCCGCTACTCGTGCGGGTAGGTGCTCGGTAGTGGTGGCGTGGCTGTACGTGCCGCGTAGTGACATCTTCTCCCCCGTTCCTTGTGTGCCGACAGACCCTAGCGCCCTCGGCAGTGCCGAGCTTCGCGCTCCGCGGCAGATCAATGCGCCTGTGCGACGACGTCTCGACGCACCGAAGCTTGCGGCGGGGGCACGCCGAGGTCGATCGTGAGATGTGGCGCTTCGTACGTCCCGCGTTGCACTCGCAGGACTCATCGGCATGCTCGTCGTCGGCTGCGGAGGTGAATCCGACCGAGCGACGAGTACGACGGACCCGGCCACGGCCGTCGCACCGCCCAGCCTTGATCAGTACCTCCTGCAAGTCGACGAGGTCCCGGGCCTGGAACCGATGTCATCGCCGCAAACCGACTCGGGAGAACCGTTCGATCTGCCCAAGGAAGGCGCCGAGCGGCTTCGGCGCAGTGGTTACATCTCGACGACTTACCAGCCCGCCGAAGGCGACCGCAGCGGCGGCGTCAGCAGCGTCCTGCTGTTCGAGACCGAGGCCGGGGCACGCGACTGGATGGCCTATGAGACGAGCGACGAGGTGATCCAGGACCAGATCCTTCCCGGCGCGAAGATCAAGCGGTTCCAGGTTCCCGAAGTCCCCGGCGCCCACGGTTTTACGGGACCCGACCTGCACGGCAACGCCATCGGCCACGTCTACTGGACCCAGGGCCGCTGCATGATGCTCGTAGGCCTCGAGGTTGAGGGGCCGCGTGTCGAGCGGCTGTCGGCAGGTGCCGAGGCAATCTACGGGCGAACGGGTGGCACCTGCCCGGACTGAGAACCAGCTGGAACCAAGCAGTCAGCTGCGATGAAGTCGGGTTCTTCTTGCCGGTGACCTATTAGCCAGTGATGAGTTCTCGCGCCTGCACGCGTCATACCTACGACAGGACACGATGAGGCGGAAGGATGCCGTGATGAGTACGGATACGCGGCTGGAGGAACTGGGCATGAGCGGTCTGAGCGGGAGCGGCCTGGGCGAGGTCGACCAGTCGGCGTTCTCGGGGCTGGCGGAGCGGCACCGGCGGGAGCTGCACGTGCACTGCTACCGGATGCTCGGGTCGTTCGAGGACGCCGAGGACACCGTGCAGGAGACGTTCCTCCGTGCGTGGCGGCGGCGGGAGACCTTCGAGGGGCGGTCGACGTTCCGGGCCTGGCTCTACCGGATCGCCACCAACGCCTGCCTCGACCTGCTCGCCAAGCGACGGCCGGAGCCTGCGACCGGCGGTGAGGTGCAGTGGCTGCAGCCCTACCCGGACCGGCTGCTCGACGAGCTGCCCGCGGGCGACGCGGACGAGCCGGAGACCGTCGCCGTCGCGCGGGAGACGGTCGAGCTGGCGTACCTGGTCGCGGTCCAGCACCTCGCGCCGCGCCCGCGGGCCGTGCTGATCCTGCGGGACGTGCTCGGCTGGCCGGCCAAAGACGTCGCGGATCTCCTCGGGGATTCCGTGAACTCCGTGAACAGTGCGTTGCAGCGTGCGCGCGCCGGCATGCGGGAGCACCTGCCCGCCGAGCGGCAGGACTGGACCGGCGGCGAGGACGACGCAGGAACACGCGAGCTGGTGCGCCGCTTCACCGACGCCAGCGAGGCCACGGACGTCGGCGCGATCGCCGCCATGCTGCGGGACGACGTCCGCTGCTCGATGCCGCCGACACCCGGCCTGTCCGTCGGCCGCGACGCGGTGGTGAACAGCTGGGTCGAGGACGGCTTCGAGGGCATGACGGGCCTGCGCGGCGTACCCACGTCGGTCAACCGCCAGCCCGCCGTCGCCTTCTACCTCTGGCAGGAGGGGGAGGGCGCGTACTTGCCACTGACGATCGACGTCGTGCGCATCGCCGGCGGGGTGATCACCGAGATCTTCATCTTCCACGCCGACCAGTTCCCGCGGCTCGGGCTGCCGGAGCGTCTGGGGAGAACGACATGAACACCAGGAATGACACCAGCGTCGTCGCAAGCCCGACATCGGGCCAGACCACCCGCCCGTTTCTCGGGCTGGCTGTCAACGGCTTCGTGGCCACGATCGCGGCGATGGTGGCCACCACTCTCGGCGCTGCGCTTGCCCAGGCCGTTGGCGTCGACTTCGCAGTCTCCGATGGCGAGGCGATCCCACTGCCCGGGTTTGCCGTGGTGACGGGATTCTTCTCCATCGTCGGGGTCGTCATTGCCGTCGCGCTCCTTCGTTGGAGCGCTCGCCCCGCCGAGCGGTTCGTGTGGACCGCAGTGTCGCTGACCGCGATCTCGTTGGTCCCGCCCCTCCTCTCCGGGGCAGACACTCCCACCACCGCCGCCCTCATCGGGCTCCACCTGGTCGCAGCGACGGTGATGATCCCCGTCCTGGTGCGGAGCCTCCGCACCAGGGCTGATCGAGGAGTTGCCCAGGGAGATCGACGAAGTCCACGTTCCTGCCGAGCGGACGCGAAGGAAGGTGCGCCGACACGCGTCGATGGGTTTGATGCACACCTGTGACTGTGCTCTCGTGTGTGGTTCTGCCCAAGGCGAGCCGCCGAGACCGCGAGGGTCTTGATGGAACGCTCAGACACGATCGGTACGGACTCGGGTTGAAGGCCATCCTGCTGAGCGGCACGTGCGCGCTCATGGTGTCGTTGTTCATCACTCGCTGGGCGATCCGGCAGTTTGCCTCCTGGGGCCTCGGGCAGCTGATCCGCGAAGACGGCCCCAAGACGCATCACTTGAAGAGGGGTACCCCCACGATGGGCGGCGCCGCCGTCGTGGTCTCGGTGGTGATCGGCTATGCGTTCGCCAAGCTGCTGACGTGGGAGCTACCTTCGCGGTCCGCGCTCCTGGTGCTCTTTCTCCTGGTGGGCATGTCCGGGGTCGGGTTCCTCGACGACTTCATCAAGGTCAGGAAGCAGCGCAGCCTCGGACTCCGGAGCAAGGCCAAGCTGGTGGGGCAGACCATGGTCAGTCTCACGTTCGGATTCCTGGCGCTTCAGCCCGTGCTGCGCGACGGGACGGCAGCCGCTGTCTCTCACCGGCTGTCCCTCGTGCGTGACTTCGGCCCGGTGTTGCCGTGGGTTGTCGTCCTGGCGCTCATCTGGTTCATGGTGAGCGGGACCAGTAACGCCACGAATCTCATCGACGGACTCGACGGGCTGCTCACCGGCAGTGCCACGATGGTCTTCGCGGCGTACACCATCATCGGTATCTGGCAGAACAACCACTTGTGCGGATCCGTCGGCGAGGCGAGTGGGTTGTGCTACCGGGTGGCTTCCCCGCTGGACTTGGCTACCGTCGCAGCCGCCCTGACCGGCGCCTGCTTCGGGTTCCTGTGGTGGAACGCATCTCCGGCCAAGATCATCATGGGGGACACCGGCTCCCTTTCCCTGGGGGCCGCCATGGCCGGGCTCGCACTGCTGACGCGGACCGAGCTGCTCCTGATCGTCCTCGGGGGCTTGTACGTGGCCGTCACCGGGTCGGTGATGCTCCAGGTGTCCTGGTTCAAGCTGACCAGGCGCACCACCGGCGTGGGCAAGAGAATCTTCCGCATGACTCCGCTCCATCACCACTTCGAGCTGCTCGGTTGGGAGCAGGTGACCGTCGTGATCCGCTTCTGGATCATCGCGGGAGTCTGCGTCGCGGCTGCGCTCGGGATCTTCTACACCGAGTGGGTGGGGAGCCTACGCTGAACCACTAGAGGTAGAGGCCGGTCTGGCTGTCGCCGAGGCGGTCCGCGGCCACGGCGTGGATGTCGCGCTCGCGCATCAGCACGTAGGTCTCGGCGTTGACCTCGACCTCGCCCTTGTCCTCGGGGTCGTAGAGCACCCGGTCGCCGACCTCGACGCTGCGCACGTGCGGGCCGACCGCCGCGACCTTCGCCCAGCTGAGCCGGCGGCCACCCATCACCGCGGTCGCGGGGATGACGATGCCGCCGCTGGAGCGCCGCTCCCCCTCCGCGTCCACCGAGACCAGGACACGGTCGTGGAGCATCCGGATCGGGGTCTTCTCGGTCATCTCGCGATCTTGCGGAGCACCACGATGACCGCGACGAAGCCGGCGAGGGCGCCGGCGGTCTTGAGGATGTTGTCGGTGCGCGGCTGACCGTTGACGTCGACGTAGACCGCCTTGATGGAGGCCACCTCGCGGCGGACGATCGTCTTCGGGCTGGCGCGGTAGGCGAGCTGGTCGATGGTGTGGGCGAGCCGCTCCCGCGTCGCCTCGATCTCGCTCTCGAGAGAGTCGAGGCCGCTGTTCTCAGCCTTGCCCACCGTGGATCTCCTCGCACTCGTCCGCTTTGTGACCGTCCGGACACAGGTTACCCGGGCAACCCGCAGGTCGCCCGGGTACCCGTCAGGGCGTCAGGAACCGCTCCGCTGGATGGGCACCTTGTGCGCGGTGCTCTCCTCCTCCTTGGCCATCGGGATCCGCACCTCGAGCACGCCGTCGACGTACTTCGCGGAGACCTCGTCCGGCTTGGTGCCGTGCGGGAGCTGCACGCTGCGGGAGAACGACCCGTAGTGCAGCTCGTGGTGGTTCTTGTCCTTCTGCTCCTCGCGGCGCTCGCCGTGGATCGTCACCATGTCGCCCTCGATGGTGACCTCGACGTCCTTGTCCGGGTCGATGCCGGGCATGTCGGCGCGCAGGACGTAGGTCCCCTCGTCGACGTAGTCCTCGACCTTGACGTACGGCGCCAGCCCGAAGCTCCGGGTGTCGAACCCGGTCCCGCTCTCCAGCCAGCTGAGCATGTCCGCGACCGGGCTCCTGCTGCGACGCGCGACTGTCGTCATGTCGTCCTCCTTCTGTTGTCCTCGCAGTTGTGCGTGGTGTGTGGTCAGGACGCTCGCCCCGCGAGGAACGCGGTGACCGTCGTCAGGGTGCGCAGCTCGGGGTAGTCCTCCTCGTCGATCCGGACGCCGGAGCTCTTCGAGAGCAGCTCCACGAAGCTGAGGAAGTCCAGCGAGTCCAGCTCGAAGGTCTGCCTCAGGTCGGCGTCGGGGTCGAGGCCGACGATGTCCGCGTCCGGGACGATGCGCCGCACCGCGGCTCCGACCATCTCGCGGGTGTCCTCAGCGGTGATGCTCATAGCTCCTCCGGGTGCTGCAGAAGTCGGTCGAGGGCGGCCAGGAAGCGCGCCCCGGTGACGCCGTCGGTGGCGCGGTGGTCGCCGGACAGGGTGAGGCGTACGACGGGCCGCACGCCGAGCAGTCCGTCCACCGCCCACGGACGGTCGACGATCCGGCCCACGCCCAGCAGCGCGACCTGCGGCGGGTAGATCACCCCGATGACCTCCTCGACCCCCTGGTCGCCGAGGTCGGTGACGGTGAACGTCGGGTCGGCCATCTCCGCCCGGGTCAGCCGCCCGGAGCGCGCCCGGGTGACCAGGTCGCGCAGGGCGGCCATCAGGTCGGGCAACGACAGGTCGGCGGCGTCGTGGATGGCCGGCGCGACCAGCCCGCCGCCGCGCACCGAGACGGCGACGCCCAGGTGGACGCCCTCCCCCGGGACGAACGCGTCGTCGCGCCAGAACCCGTTGAGCGCCGGGGTGTCCCGCAGCGTCAGCGCGGTGGCGCGCAGGAGGGCGGCCGCGGGCACGACGCGCTCGGAGACCGCCCGGGTGCGGTTGGTCCGGCGCAGGAACTCGGTCGTCGCGTGCAGGTCGACGGTGGTCGCCACGTAGTAGTGCGGCACCTCGCGCTTCGACCGGCTCATCAGTGCAGCGACGGCGGCGCGGCCGGGCCGGTGCACGGCAGGAGCCGCTTCGGGGGCCACCTGCGCCGGTGCTTCCTTCGCCTGCTTCGGCACGCGCTCCCTGTCCGGTGGAAGCGGCGAGGACCTCCGTGGCGCTGACCGGGCCCTCGCCGGACCCGACGCGGCCGAGGTCGACCCCCAGCTTCGCCGCCAGCCGTCGCGCGTAGGGCGAGGCCCGGCGCCGCTCGGGGGGCAGGCGGCCGGGGCGGGAGGCGGTGCGGCCGGGGCGGGAGGTGGTGCGGGTGCCGCGGTGCCCTCGGCGGCGAGAACGGCTGCGGCCGCTGCCGCGGCCCGGTCCACGTCGGAGCGCGTCACCCGGCCGTGGACCCCGGTGCCGATGACGTCCGCCAGGTCGACCCCGAGCTCGGCCGCGTGGTGCCGCACCGGCGGCGTGACCTCGGAGCGCGCAGGTGCGGGCAACCGCCGCGACCGGCGCCTCGGCGGTGGCCGCGGCCGGTGCGCCGCCACCGTCGATGTGGGCCATCGGCGCGCCCACCTGGACGCGCGTTCCGGGGTCGACCAGCAGCGCGCCGACCACCCCGTCGTGGAAGGACTCCACCTCGATCGCGGCCTTGTCGGTGTCGACGACCGCGACCGGGTCGCCCCGGTGCACGAGGTCGCCGGGCTTGACCAGCCACTCGAGCAGGGTGCCGGACTCCATGTCCGCACCGAGCGACGGCATCGTGAAGTCAGGCATGGACCCCGACCACCTGCACGGCGGCCTCGACCACGTCACCGGCCCGCGGCAGGGCCGCGTCCTCGAGATGTTTCGCGTAGGGCATCGGCACCTCGGCCGAGCAGACCCTGGCCACCGGGGCGTCGAGGTCGAAGAAGCACTGCTCGGCGAGCCGGGCGCTCACCTCGGCCGACAGGCTGCCCGAGCGCCAGCCCTCGTCCACGACGACGGCCCGGTGCGTCTTGCGGACCGAGGCGGTGATGGTGGCGTCGTCGAGCGGCCGGAGCGTGCGCAGGTCCACGACCTCGGCGTCGATGCCGGAGGCCGCGAGCTCCTCGGCTGCGGCGAGCGTGGTGGGGAGGGTGCCGCCGTAGCAGATGAGCGTCACGTCGTTCCCGGGCCGGCGTACCGCGGCACGGCTGATGTCGACCGGGCCGGCGTCCTCGGCCAGCTCGCCGGCGAGGTTGTAGAGCCCGCCGTGCTCGAAGATCAGCACCGGGTCGGGGTCCTCCAGCGCCGTCCACAGCATGCCGCGCGCGTCCTCGAGCGTGGCCGGGGCGAGGAGCTTCAGGCCGGGGATGTGGGCGTACCAGCCCTCGAGGCTGTGCGAGTGCTGCGCGCCGAGCTGGCGGCCGGCCCCGGTGGTCATCCGGATCACCAGCGGCACGGCGACCTGGCCGCCGGACATGTGCAGCAGCGTGGCGGCGTTGTTGAGGATCTGGTCGAGCGCGAGCAGGCTGAAGTTCACGGTCATGATCTCGACGATCGGCCGCATGCCGGCGATGGCGGCGCCGATGCCGGCTCCCACGAACGCGGACTCCGAGAGCGGGGCGTCCCGGATCCGCTCCGGGCCGAACTCCTCGAGCAGGCCGAGGCTGACCGCGAAGCAGCCGCCGTACCTCCCGACGTCCTCCCCCATCAGGAACACCCGGTCGTCGCGGCGCATCGCCTCGCGCATCGCCTCGCGCATCGCCTCGCGGTACGTCGTCTGCGTCGTCGTGGCGGTCGCGGTCATGCCCGGGCCTCCTGCTCCGAGTAGACGAACCGGGTCAGGTCCTCCACCGGCTCCAGCGGGGCCGCCTCCGCGGCCTCGGTGGCACGGTCGACGGCGGCGAGCGTGTCGGCGCGCAGGGACTCCCACAGGGCGTCGTCGAGTACGCCGTCCTCTCGCAGCCGGGCGGCGAGCAGGTCGATCGGGTCGCGCTCGCGCCAGCGGGCGACCTCCGCCTTGTCCCGGTAGCGCTCCGGGTCGTACATCGAGTGCGCCCGGAAGCGGTAGGTGCGCAGCTCGAGGAAGACCGGGCCGTGCCCGTCACGGATCTGGTCGACGGCGTGCCGGGCGGCTTCCTCGACCGCCTCCACGTCCATCCCGTCGACGGCCCAGGCCGGCATCCCGTAGGACGAGGCACGCAGCGCGAGGTCGGTCTCCGCCTGGGCGCGGGCGATCGCCGTACCCATCGCATAGAGGTTGTTCTCGCAGCAGAACAGCACCGGCAGCTTCCACAGCGCCGCCAGGTTCGCGCACTCGTGGAACTCCCCCTCGGCGTAGGCGCCGTCGCCGAAGAAGCAGGCCGTCACGCCCGGCCGGCCGCGCATCGCGTCCGCGAGCGCGAGGCCCACCGCCAGCGGCAGGCCGCCGGCCACGATCGCGTTGCCGCCGTAGAACCGGCGGGCCGCGTCGAACAGGTGCATGGAGCCGCCCCGGCCCCGGCTGCACCCCGTCACCTTGCCGAACATCTCCGCCATCACCGAGTCCATCGGGACGCCACGCACCAGCGCGTGCCCGTGCTCGCGGTAGGTCGAGACGACCGCGTCGTCAGGGCCGAGCGCGCTCGCCACCCCGACCGGCACCGCCTCCTCACCGATCGCCACGTGCAGGAAGCCGCGGATCTTCGTGGCGCTGTAGAGCTCGACGCAGCGCTCCTCGAACAGCCGCACCTCGAGCATGGAGCGCAGCAGCGCCAGCCGGTGGTCGTCCACCGGCGCCCGCGGCGCGGCAGTCGTCTTCCGGGTCGTCGCCGTCCTGCTCATCGCACGCTCTCCAGGGTCGAGACGTCGCCTTCGGGAAGCCCGAGCTCACGGGCCCGCAGCAGCCGGCGCATCACCTTCCCGCTGCGGGTGTGCGGCAGGTTCTGGTCGAAGACCACCTCCCGCGGTGCGACCGACCCGAGCCGGCGGCGGCCGAAGGCCACCAGCTCGCGTCGGAGCTCCTCGCTCGGCTCGTAGCCGGGGCGCAGCGTCACGAACGCCTTGACCACCTCGCCGGCCACCGGGTCGGGCTTGCCGATCACCCCGGCCTCGACGACGGCGGGGTGCTCCATCAGCGCGCTCTCGACCTCGAACGGGCCGATCAGGTGACCGGCGGACTTGATCACGTCGTCCGCGCGGCCGACGAACCAGAAGTAGCCGTCCTCGTCGCGCCGGGCCAGGTCTCCGGTGAGGTACCACCCGTCGACGAAGCAGCTGCGGTAGCGCTCCTCGGCGTCGAGGTAGCCGCGGAACATCGACGGCCAGCCGGGGCGCAGCGCCAGCTCGCCGGAGGCCGCGGGGTCGGCGACCTCGCGCACGTGGCCGTCGACGACGGCGGCGCGGCCGTCCTCGCCGCGCTCCAGCACGGTGGCCTCCACGCCGGGCACCGGCCGGCCCATCGACCCGGGGCGCACCTCGTCGGTCGGGCGGTTGCAGATCATGATCGCGCCGGTCTCGGTCTGCCACCAGTTGTCGAGCACCGGCTTGCGGAACGTCTCCTGCCCCCAGACCACGGCCTCGGGGTTGAGCGGCTCACCGACGCTGGCGACGTGCCGCAGCGCGGACAGGTCGTAGCGCTCCACGAGCTCCGCGCCGGACCGCATGAGCATCCGCATCGCGGTCGGGGCGGTGTACCAGACGGTGACGCGCTGGTCCTGGAGGATGCCGTACCAGCGGCGGGCGTTGTACTCGCCGGCGTCGCAGACCAGGGTCACCCCGTGGGTGAGCGGCGCGATGATGCCGTACGACGTGCCCGTCACCCAGCCCGGGTCGGCCGTGCACCAGAACACGTCGCCGCGCCGCAGCCCGAGGGCGTACGCCGCCGTGGCGTGATGGGCGACGACGGCCTCGTGGACGTGGATCGCGCCCTTGGGTCGGCCGGTGGTGCCACTGGTGAAGTGCAGCAGCGCCGTGGTCTCCGGGTCGGTCGGCGGGATCCAGAAGTGCGGGGACGCGTCGCCGACCAGCTGGTGCCACGACAGCGTGCCCGGCTCGTCGTCGGCGTCCACGAGCAGGACGTGCTCCAGCTCGGGCAGCCGGTCGCGGATGCCGACGATCCTGCGGCGGTAGAGCTCACGGGTGGTCACGAGCAACCGGCCGCGCCCGAGGTGCAGGCGCTCCCGGACCGGCTCGGGCCCGAACGCCGCGAACAACGGGCTGAAGACGCTGGTGTGCTTGAGGGTGCCGAGGACGCTGACATAGGTCTCGAGCTGCCGACCGAGCAGCGAGAACACCGCGTCACCGGGGCGGATGCCCAGCGTGTCGAGCACGTTCGCGAACCGGTTGGTGAGGCGCGACAGGTCGTCGTACGTGTAGTCGGAGACGGTTCCGTCCTCGGCGATGCAGCGCAGCGCGACCAAGCCCCCGTCGCCGTGCGCCACGTGCCGGTCCAGCGCCTCGTAGCCGATGTTCAGTCCGGCGCCGTCAGGAAGCCCGTCCAGCTCGGCCCGTGCCCGGCCCCAGGCGTCGAGCCCGACGGGACCGGTGATGGTCATTCCGGTTCCTGGCTGCGTGGACGGGTCTTCTCGACCTTGTCCTTGTCCTTCTCTTCTTCCTCGGTCTCCTCGGTCCGGCGGGCGTGCGCCGCCTCGCTGGCCAGGTAGCGGTTCAGCCCGGCCCACATCTGGGCCCGCCGTGCGCTGCGCAGGGCCCGGCCGGCCGGCTCGTTGAGTGCTTCGGCCCGAGCTCGGGCGCTCTCGACGTCATCCATGACGCGCTCCTCGTCGCTCTTCCCCGTTTTCCACGGTGCCCTCGTCCGACCTCGCGAACCAGGGCCGTTCGACCCGCCGTGACCGGCGACGGTCCCTGGGCGCGACCTCGGGGAAAGATGGACCGGCCGACGTGAACTCCCCTCGTCCTGCGTCCCGATGCGTGATGCGGGTGAGAACGTTCACCTCGGCCGGTGGACCCATCACAGCGGGGCCGCGGAGGCAGCGGCAGGGCCCAAGGTCCCGGCTTCATGGTCAGCGTGGGTCATTCCCGCCCGCGGCGGACCCGGGTGAACGTCTTGGTGAAGAGCGTCTCGTCGAGGTAGTTGCGCGCCACGAGGGTGACGGTGACCACCTGTCCGTCGTCCTGGACCCGGACCGTGCCGAACTGGCCGCCGCCCGGCAGGACCGGGCCGGTGTAGGGGCCGCCCTTGACGCTCGGCCGTCGGTCGAGCGCCGCGGCCTGGAACAGCGGGAAGCCGCCCGCCCGCGGGGTCGAGTAGTCGGTGTGGGTGCCGTCGTCGTAGGCGAGCATGTGGGCGTCGCCGCTGACCATGAGCAGGTTGTCGACGTGGTGCTCCGCCAGCGCGTCCGCGATGACCGTGCGCTCCTCGGCGAACCCGCCCCAGGTGTCCGCGGCCGGGTCGGCCCGGTCCACCCACGGGTCGGCGTTGCCCCAGACCACCAGGCCGTAGCGGTCGGCGCGGGCGAGCTCGCCGACGAGCCAGCGCCGCTGCTCCGCGCCGAGCATGGAGCGGTGCGGGGTGCCGACCGGGTCCCGCTCCGACCGGTTGTCGGTGAGGATGAACCGGACGTCGCCGACGGTGAAGGCCTGGTAGACGGGCCCCTCGTCGGCGGCCGGTAGCGGGTAGTGCGGGACGTACTGCCGGTAGACCGCCAGGGCGGCAGGCCGCCCCGCGGCGGTCGAGTCCCCGTCGTTGGCGGCGTAGTCGTGGTCGCCCCACGTGTAGGCGATCGGCGCGTTCGCGTAGAGCGCCGCCTGCGCGGGGGCGGTCAGGTTGGCGTCGTACTGGTCCCGGTAGAGCGCCGGGTCGTTGCGGTCGACGTCGCCGTAGAAGAAGTCGCCCAGGTTCAGGTAGAGCAGCGGCTGGGTCCGCCGGACGGCGTCGTAGACCAGCCCGTTCGATCCGGTCCGCGCGTCGGCGCCGACCGCGAACGTGAACGAGGCCGGCCGCGACGGGAACGTCGAGAACCTGCCCACCCGGGCGGTGTCGAGGACGCCGTCGAGCTCGAGCGCGTAGAAGTACGGCGTGTCCGGCACCAGTCCGTCGACCACGAGCCGCACCACGTTCTGGGTCTCCGGCCCCGAGGCGACCGGGTCGGAGCGGACCGCCACGTCGAGGTCGGCGGCGGGCCCGACGGCCAGCCGCACCGCACCCGCGGGGGCCGACGTGCGCGCCACGACGGTGACCGACGTGCTGGTCACGCCTCCGGCCCACATCCAGTCGACCTGCGCGTCCTCGACTGCGGGGGTGGGCGAGGTCGGGTGGGTCGGGCCCCAGTAGTCGGAGTACGTCGCCGCGGCGGCCCAGATCGTCGCGCCGGTCATCAGCGCGGTGACGACCGCGACCGCGAGCCCGGCCCGCAGCGGGGCGTTGCGGTGCCAGCCGACCCACAGCAGCAACGCGGGGAGGAAGGCCACAGCGGTGACCAGGGTGGCGACCCACGGGGCGTACTCGGCGGAGGCGGCGTACCCGAGCAGGCAGGCGGCGAACGCGACCACGACCGCACCGGCGACGTGCCACCTCGCCGCGACCAGGACGCCCACCAGCATCAGCGCCAGCAGACCGAGGTTGAGCGGGCGCTCCAGGCCGTTGCCCATCACCCCGGACTCCGGCAGCCGCGGGATGCCCCGGGTGAGGGCCAGCGAGCCGAGGGTGCCCGCGACCAGGACGGCCCAGACCAGGGCGGCGCGCTGCAGCTGGCGGGTGGTGAGCCGGGGCAGCCGCACCGGCGTGGGTGGCCGGGCCCCCGTCTGCCAGCGGCACCCGGAGCAGCCACCGTGCAGGGCGGGCGACTCCGCCGCCACGCGGACGCCCAGCGCGAGGACGGCACCGAGGAGCAGCGACCCCACGACGTCGAACGGCCAGTGGGTGGCGTCCTCGACCAGCCGTACGCCGGCGCCCAGCACCAGCAGCCAGAGCACGACGAGCGGCAGGATCCACGCCTTCCGCGCCAGCCCGGCGGCCAGCAGCCACAGCGGCCACAGCGTCAGCAGGACGGCGAGGACGACCAGCACCGTCACCGGGTAGCTGTCGGTCCCGGGCGACGCCGAGTCGTAGGGCCGGGGCCGTGCCACGAGGTGCTGGAGGAGCACGGAGAGACCGACCGCCGACCCCACGGCGAGCGCGCTCCCGGCCAGCACGACCCGGCACTGCCACGCGAGCAGCACCGGCAGGGCCACCACGAGCACGAACGGCAGCCCGAGCAACCTGTCGAGGAAGTCGAGGTCCGCCAGCGCCTGGGCCTCCCGCAGCAGCCGGTGGAGCGCCTCGTCGGCGGGTGGGTTGCTGAACGCCGCCAGCACGGTCAGCACGGTGGTGAGCACCAGCAGCACACCCAGCACGAAGACTTCGCGACGCATCCGCACGTCGTCATAACCGGACATGACCGCCCTCCCTGCCTCCACCCTCCCGCCGCCCGCCGCGGTTTGAGATGGGCCGTTTGACCCGTGCGGACCACGGAGGACCGGACGACGATGGAGGCGGACCGCCGAAGGGGGCCGGACGAGATGCCTGACGTCGCTGGCCGCGTCCAGGTGGAGCTCGCGCTCCCCCTGGAGGACGAGCGCGCCTGCGACGCCGCCCTCGTGGGCGCGAAGGCGGCGAGCCTGGCCCGGGCCCGGCACGCCCGGCTGCCCGTGGTCGACGGGTTCGCGCTCACCACGGCGGTCCACCGGCGCTTCCTCGAGACCGGTCGCACCCTGCCCGAGGACCTGGTGCCCGAGCTGACCCGGGCGTGGTCCGAGCTCGCCGGGCCGGACCCGGCCCCCGTGGTCGTGCGCTCGTCCTCGACCGTGGAGGACGTCGCCGCCTCGTCGATGGCGGGGCGCTTCCGCACGGTGCTGCAGGTGCAGGGGCGCGACGCGTTCCTCGACGCCGTCGCCGAGGTGCTGCGCTCCGGGGACGAGGTCGCCGGCCCCGCCGCCCCGAGCCCGATGGGCGTCCTCGTGCAGCGCGAGGTCTCGCCGGTGACCGCCGGGGTGATGTTCGGGGTGGACCCCGTCACCGGGGACACCCGCAGCGTCGTCGTCGAGGCCGTCGCCGGAAGTCCCGAGCAGCTCGTGAGCGGGCGCGTGACCGCGCAGCGCTACGTCCTCACCCGGGCCGGGCGGCTGCGCACCCTCGACCGGAGCCCGGTGCACGCGTTCAGCCGCCCGCGTCCCGACGGGCGGCTGGTGAGCACGACCGAGCTCGTCGCGCTGGCCCGGCTGGCCCGCCGCACCCAGCGCGTGTTCGGCGCCCCACAGGACGTGGAGTGGGCGATCCAGCCCGACGGGCGGCTGCTGCTCCTGCAGAGCCGGCCGGTCACCGCCACGACGGTCGTCCCGCCGGTGCACGGCCCCGTCCTCGGCCCCGGTCCCCTGGCCGAGACCTTCCCGCACCCGTTGAGCGAGCTCGAGCAGGACCTGTGGCTCACGCCGTTGCGGGAGGGCGTGGTCGAGGCGCTGACCGCAGCGGCCGTGGTGGCCACCGGCCGGCTGGCGGCCTCGCCCGTCGTCACCACCGTGGCGGGTCGCGTGGCCGCGGACCTGGAGCTGTTCGGCTACGTCCCGCACCGGTCGGCGCTGTCGTTCATCGACCCGCGGCCGGCCTTCCGGCAGCTGCGCGCCGCGTGGCGGACGGGTGTGCTCCGGGCCGAGCTCCCGCAGCGCACCGCGGCGCTGGTGGCCGAGGTGGACGCCACGCTGGCCGCCGTCACGCTCGACGACACCGACGACGACGCGCTGGTGGAGCTGCTCCGGCTGTCGTCGGCGACCCTGCGGCGCCTGCACCACGCCGAGGTGCTGGCCGGCACGCTGCTGCCCCCGGGCGGGCCCACCGCCGCCCAGCTCGCGCTCCGCGCGCTGCGTGACGCGGCGGACGGGGAGGCCGGGGCGGACCTGGTCCGGGCGCACCCGGTGGTGCTGTGCCTGGTGCCCCCCAGCCTGGCCGGCGACGTGGAGCTGCCGCCGCCCCCCGCGGTGGCGGTCGCGGCGGCCACCGACCCGCTCGGCCCCCGCGAGGCGCTGCGCCTGCGCGTCCGCTGGGTGCAGGAGCTGGGCACGCGGGTCTGCCGCGAGCTCGAGCGCCGGCTGACGACCCGCGACCTGCTGCCCGACCCCGACACGATGACGCTGCTGCGGCTCGAGGAGGTCGACGCGCTGGTGCACGGCGGCACGCTGCCGTCCGACCTGCACGAGCGCAGGGCCGCCGAGCTGGGCAACGCGCTCGGTGCCCCGCTGCCGGCCGAGTTCCGTCTCGGCGACGACGGCGGCGCCGTACCCGTGGCCCGGCACGGCGCCCGGCCCGACGCCGGGGTTCCCGCCGGCGGCGGCCGGGGCGTCGGGCCTGCGGTGCACGGGTCGACCCGGCACCCACCGGCCCCCGGCGACGTGCTGGTCGTGCGCGACCTGCAGCCGGGCCTCGCGGCGTACCTCCCCGGGCTGGCCGGCCTGGTGGCCGAGACCGGCAGCACGCTGTCGCACCTGGCGATCCTGGCGCGGGAGCACGACGTGCCCACGGTGGTCGCCGTCCACGACGCGCTGCGCCGGCTCCCGCCCGGCCGGCGGGTGTTCGTCGACGGCACGACCGGCGACGTCCGCACCGTCGAGGAGGGCGAGACTCCGTGACCCGCGCCGTCGCCTCGTTCGTCACCTGGCTGAGCCTGGTCGCGGTCCTGGTCGTGGCCGGGGGCTACACCGTGACCTACCTGTTCCAGTGGCAGTGGATGCGCGCGCAGATCGCCGGGATCGCGTTCGTCGCCGCGCTCGTCGTCGCGTCCATGCTGGCGGTGCTGGGTCGGATCCGCCGGCTGGAGCGACGCCTGGACCTGCTGACCACGCTCACGCTGGCGCGCGCGGCGGAGCCGGCTGCCCCGGCGGCGGCACCTGAGCTCGAACCCCGGCCCGACTTCCCGTGGCTCGCGTCGTCCACGTCGGTGCCCGCGTTGCTGACCCTCCCGCTGCTGGGCGGCATCGCGCCACCGGAAGGGTCGGTGTTCATCCCGGTCTTCCTCGCCACCGGGCTGGTGGTGGCGGCCCTCGCCTCGGTCGTGGAGCGGATCTCCGCGCTCCGGCACGGCAACCCGGTCCTCGTGGTCGAGCGCCCCGCGGCGGCAGCCCTTGCCCCGGGCGTGGACACGACGGCGCCGCGGGCCCGGGCCCGCAGCGGGCACCCGTTCGTGCTGGTGCCCGTGGTGGCCGCAGCCGTCGTCGCCGCCGTGGTCGCCGGCCTGTGGCGGACCGCGCACTACCGGTCCGAGCCGCTCGGCCCCGGCATCACCACGCTGACCGTCGAGGTGAGCCGGAGCACGGCGGGCATCTCCGGAGTCGAGGAGCTCCCCCAGGAGACCCCCGCCCAAGCGGTCGAGACCGTCGGCCGCTACTGCGGCCTCAACGCCGGCCTCGACGTCCGCTTCGTCGGCGTCGCGCCCGGTCCGGCGGGGACGACCCTGCTGCGGTTGTCACCGCTGCTGGACGAGGCCGCGCAGGAGCGGTACACCGGCTGCCTGGAGGACGCGGTCCTCGACCGGCACGTGCTCGACGTGGTCGCCTCCGACCTCGCCCCGGACTGAGCGACTCGTCCAGGGACCTTCAGCCCTGTTTGGCGCCACCGGGGGCACGGAGGCTGGGACGCGAGGGCGCCGACAACGACCGCGCCCACGAGGAGGAAGCCATGAAGGTCGAGGAGATCCTGAGCACGGCCAAGGACTCGATCACGGTGAAGCGGGTCTACGCCGAGCCGTACGAGAAGGACGGGCTCACCGTCATCCCGGCCGCGGTCGTCGGCGGCGGAGCCGGCGGCGGCACCGGGCACGACGAGAAGGGCCAGGAGAACCAGGGCGGCGGCTTCGGCATGAGCGGCCGGCCCGCCGGGGCGTTCGTCATCCAGGGCAACCGGGTGGAGTGGCGTCCCGCCGTCGACCTGAACCGGATCATCGGGCTGGTCGGCATGGCGGTCATCGCCTTCCTGGTCTCCCGGCCGCGGATGGCGCGGGCACGCGCCAAGGCGGCCCGCAAGCGGGCCTCCGACTGAGGGTCGGCCGGTCCGTCAGACGCTGCGCGGGAGCGCCCGCGGGTCGAAGCCGAACGGCAGCTCGAGGCGGTGCGCGGACATCAGCGCATCGTCGGTGAGCACGTCGTACGTCGCGCCGTCCGCCACCACGACGCCGTCGGAGAGCACGACGGACCGCGGGCACAGCTCGAACGCGTAGGGCAGGTCGTGCGTCACCATCAGCACCGTCACGTCGAGGCCGCGGAGGATCTCGGCGAGCTCGCGGCGCGAGGCCGGGTCGAGGTTCGACGACGGCTCGTCGAGGACCAGGATCTCCGGCTCCATGGCGAGCACGGTGGCCACCGCGACCCGGCGGCGCTGTCCGAAGCTGAGGTGGTGCGGCGGCCGGTCGGCGAAGTCGGCCATCCCGACCTGGTCGAGCGCGTCCATGATCCGCGCGTCGAGGGCGGCCCCCCGGAGGCCGAGGTTGGCCGGCCCGAACCCGACGTCGTCACGCACGGTCGGCATGAACAGCTGGTCGTCGGGGTCCTGGAAGACGACGCCGACGCGGCGGCGTACCTCCTGCAGGTTCTGCTTGGTGACCGGGAGCCCGGACACGGTGACCGACCCGGCCCCGGCGTCGAGGATGCCGTTGAGGTGCAGCACCAGCGTGGTCTTGCCGGCGCCGTTGGGTCCGAGCAGGGCGACCCGCTCCCCCGCGTGCACGTGCAGGTCGACGCCGTAGAGCGCCTGGTGCCCGTCGGGGTAGGCGTAGGCGAGGCCGCGGAGCTCCAGGACCGGGGTGCTCATCGGGTTCCCTTGGTGGTCGAGGTCGCCGCGACGCCGGTGTAGCCACGGGCGACCATCGCGAGGTGGACCCGCTCGCCGCGCTCGTAGGAGCGGATGAACAGCGCGCCGGCGCTGCGCGCGACGACCGGCCAGTGCCGGGGGTTGCGCGCCGTGAAGCCGCGGGACTCGCGCGCGATCCGCATCCGGCGCATCTCGTCGGTGACGACGTCGAGGTAGCGGACCATGAAGCCCATGATCTGCACGAGCTGGTGCGGCAGCCGGAGCCGCTCGAGCCCGCCGAGCAGGTGGTGCGGCTCGGTCGTCGCGGCGAGGGTCAGGCTGGCCAGCACACCGAGCGTGCCCTTGGCGAGCAGCGCCCACGCCGACATCAGGCCGGCCTGGCTGACGGTCAGGCCGAGCACCTCGGTGCGCGGGCCGGTCGCGATGAACGGCATCAGCACCGCGAAGAAGACGAACGGCACCTCGACGACCATCCGCTTGAGCAGGTAGGACGGCGGCACGGTGCTGACCGCGATGACCCCGACGAGCACGAGGAGGTAGCCGGCGTAGGCGGGGTACCAGTCCTTCGGGGTCGCGACGACGACCACCACGAACACCAGCAGCGCGAGGACCTTCAGGTGCGCCGGCGCCCGGTGGACCGGGCTGTGCCCGTGGAAGTGCAGCTTGTGCCCGTGTCCCGCGCCCATCAGACGTCGGCCCCGTCACCGTGGTGAGCCGTTTCCCGGTGCGCGGCGTCGGACTGCTTGCGGTGCCGCAGCACGAGGGTCAGCCCGCCGAACAGCACGAGCACGACGAGCGCGCCGGTCACCCCGGCGACCCCGGTGGCGAGACGGTCGTCCGCGACGCCCTTGGCGCGGTAGCCGGCGAGCGGCCCGCCGGCCGCCGTGTGCTGGCGCTGGGTGCGGGAGATGCCCTGGTCCTCGGCGACCCGGTTGAGGCCGTCGGGGCTCGAGGAGGCGTAGAAGGAGACGACGCCGGCGAGGACCAGCGCCACCAGGACGCCGGCCACGACGAGGACGCGCGTGCTCGGACGCCTCATGCGGCGCCCGCCTGCTCGTCGGCCGCCGGAGGCGTGCGCACCACCAGCTCGCGGGTGGCGAGGACGCGGCGGGCGCCGTACACGAGGTCCGGGCGCACGCCGATGACGCTGCCGACCACGAGGCCGGTGATCACCGCTTCGCCGACACCGATCAGCAGGTGCCAGCCGACCATGGCCGTGGCCAGGGTGGACAGCGACACCGGCGCCTGGCCACCGACGGCGTAGAGGCCGACGAAGGCCAGCGCGGCCACCGGGACGGCGACGAGTCCGGCCACTCCGGCGAGGACGGGCACCAGGGCCAGCCGCTTGGGCAGGGCGGCCTGCAGCCCGCGGAAGACCACCCAGGCGACGAGGACGCCGATGAGACCCATCAGCGTGATGTTGGTGCCGAGCGCGGTGATGCCGCCGTCGGCGAACAGCAGGCTCTGCACGAGGAGGACGACGGCCAGGCAGAGCACGCCCGTCCACGGACCGACCAGCACGGCGGCGAGCGCCCCGCCGATCAGGTGGCCGCTGGTGCCCGCGCCGACCGGGAAGTTGAGCATCTGCGTGGCGAAGACGAACGTCGCCACGAGGCCGGCGAGCGGCGCCGTGCGGTCGTCGAGCTCGCGCCGGGCTCCGCGCAGGGCGAGGCCGACCCCCGTGACCGCGACCGCGCCGGTGGCCACCGACGTGGGCAGGTCCAGGAAGCCGTCCGGCACGTGCATGGAGCCCTCCGCTACGTTGGTCGAGCCCCTGCCGGGGCCTCTTGATCAGACTACGTTATTGCAAACTGTTCGCAATAAGAGCCCGAGGAGATCGGTGTGACCTCTGCCCGACTGTCGCCCGGCGACACCGCCCCCGACTTCACGCTGACGACGGACACCGGCGAGGAGGTCACCCTGTCGGGCCTGCGCGGCCGGAAGGTGATCGTCTACTTCTACCCGGCCGCGATGACCCCTGGCTGCACCAAGCAGGCGTGCGACTTCACCGACTCGCTCGACTCGCTGCGCGGCGCCGGCTACGAGGTGCTCGGCATCTCCCCCGACAAGCCCGAGAAGCTCGCGAAGTTCCGCGAGCGCGACGCGCTGACGATCACCCTGCTCTCCGACCCGGACAAGCAGGTGATGCAGACCTACGGCGCCTTCGGCGAGAAGAAGCTCTACGGCAAGGTCGTCGAGGGCGTGATCCGCTCGACGATCGTGGTCGACGAGGAGGGCAAGGTCGAGGTGGCGCAGTACAACGTGAAGGCCACCGGCCACGTCGCCAAGCTCCGCAAGGACCTCGGGCTCGCCACCTAGACTGTCCGCGCGCGCTCGTAGCCCAACGGCAGAGGCACCGTCTTTAGGTGGCGGACAGTGAGAGTTCGAATCTCTCCGAGCGCACCCGGGCGTCGCCTAGAGTGCGGCGGGTGAGCACCGTGGACATCCGGCCGTTCGAGGACGACGACGCCGTCGGCATCGCCCGGCTGTCCCGGACGGTGCAGTGGCCCTCGCTGACCGACCCCGACGTCGTACGCCGCGTCTGCACCGCACCGGGCGCGTCGGCCTACGTCGCCGACCACGAAGGCGCGGTCGTGGGCTGGGCCCAGGCCCTCGGCGACGGCGTGCTCCAGTCCCATCTCGGCTTCGTCGCCGTGCACCCCGACCACCGTCGCCGCGGGATCGCCCGGCTTCTCGTCGTCGCCACGTTCCAGGACACCGCCACCAAGCGGATGGACCTGATCACCGACTCGGCCGAGGCGTTCTACGAGAGCTTCGAGCACAAGCGGATGACCGGCTTCCGGATCTACCCCGGGGCCTGACTGGGCGTGTCCCCGTTTCGGCGGAGGCGCACCCCTCGCGTGTGCGGGTGCCCGGCCACGCTCATGACGAGGCAACATGGCAGGCATGTCCCTGCCCACCCCCACCCTGCACACCGCACGCCTGCGACTGCGTCCCTTCGACGACGCGGACGGGCGCCCGGGTTCGCCCACGCAGACGACCAATCACGTCGCCTAGGGTGGCCCGGTGATCTTCAGCCTGTGTCTTGACCTGCGACGTGCGTGGTCGGACACCGTCCAGCTGGCACGCCATGCCGAGTCAGCCGGGCTTGCACGGATCTACGTGCCCGACCACTTCATGCCGTACCACCCTGCTGCGGCTGTGCCGGGCCCGGTGCATGAGTGCTGGACCACGTTGAGCGCGTTAGCCGTTGCCGTCACCCGCATCGGATTGGGCACCTTGGTGCTCGGCAACACGTATCGGCATCCTGCCGTCGTCGCCAACATGGCCGCCAGCCTCGACCAGGTGAGCAGCGGTCGACTGCTGCTGGGTCTCGGCGCCGGCTGGCAGGCCAACGAGCACGTCGCCTACGGCATCGAGCTGCAGGGACCGGCGAGCCGGCTCGACCGATTCGAGGAGGCGCTGCAGGTCGTGTCCCTGTTGCTGCGCTCGGAAGTGACGAGCTTCAACGGCTCCTACTACCGGATGGACGGCGCTCGCTGCGAACCAGCGCCGGTGCAAACGCCGCTGCCCCTGCTGGTGGGCGGGGCGGGAGAACGGCGGTCGATCCCGCTGGCAGCGCGATACGCCGACGCGTGGCACTCCTGGACGACGCCGCCCGAGTTCCGGCACAAGAGCTCTGTCCTGGATGCAGCATGCGCGTCGGCCGGACGAGCGCCCTCCGACGTACGTCGACTCACCGGGCAGGTAGTCAGGGTGCTGGCCCACGGCGAACCCCTCGACGACGAGTTCGACATCATCGGCAGCACCACCTTCGTGGCCGAGCGGCTCACCGCCTACCGGGAGGCAGGCGTCGACGAGTTCGTCATCCGTGATCACGCAGCGATCCCCTTGACCGACGCCATCGAGTCCCTGGGCCTCCTCGCCTCAGACGTCGTCCCGGCCCTCGGCTGACATCTGGGCGTGCTGCGCACGGACCGCGATCTGCCGACAAGTCGCGCTCACCGGGCGCGGTCGGCGGCCTCGGCCAGCCAGCCGGCGACCTCCGCGTCGACCTCGGCCGGGTCGTACACCTCCAGGTGGTGGATCCACTGACGTGGCGACGGGTGCGCGACCTCCTTGAAGCGGGGCGACTCGACGTGGCGCCCGAGCGCGATGGTCAGCACGATCTCGGCGTCCGGCCTGGTGAGGTACTGGCCGGGCAGCCAGAGGAACGCGAAACCCCGCCGGCGACGGAAGGCGATCTGGCTCCTGGTCGTGCGGACCTCGACGCCGCCCAGCGGCTCGACCACGTCCAGGACGGCGGCGAAGACCGCGGTCGGCAGCGGCCGCCCGGCGAGCAGGTCGTCCGGGGTCACGCCCGCGACCGATCCCCTTCGAGGTACCTCTTCAGGTCGGCCCGGAGCTCGGCCTCCTGCGCGCGGCCGACGTTGGCGAACACCGGCCCCATCAGCTTGTAGGCGCCCTTGGGCCGCAGGTCCCACGACCAGGCCAGCCGCGTCCCGGCGGGGTCGGGCTCGAAGGTGAGCAGTCCCTCGACGTCCGCCGACGACATCCGGGTCAGCGAACCCAGCCTCTTGGGGCGGTCGTAGTCGGTGACCTCGATGTCCAGGTCGAGGGGGTGGCCCCGCGCGAGGATCGTGACCGACCAGCGCGTGCCGACCGCGATGGGTCCGGGCGTCGCCTTCTCGGCGCGGACCATCAGCGGGTTGTACTTCGCCTCGTTGAGCTCGTCGGCGACGAAGTCGAACACCTCCTCGACGGACCGTTCCACGATCGTGGCTCCCTGGATCTGGACCATGACCTTCCTCCTCCGGTCTCTCTCCATGCTGGTCCGCCGCCGGGAGGCGAAGTAGAGCCGGAGGTCCCAGCGGCGCCCCGGCGGGGCGTGACCTTCGCCGCATCGGGACCTTCGGCCCTCCCGCGCGGCGCCCTTCCGGTAGTTGGCTGCCCCCAGACGTGGGGTCGGCCGACCGCGCCCCCGGCTAGCTGCCGAGGAGGTGCCGCATGGGACAGGACCACTCCCCCGAGGACCACGCCCTGCTCAAGGAGATCCGCCGGCGGCGCTCGGAGCTGCGCGACTCGATGGGCGCGCTGGAGCTGGCCCTCGCCGCCCCGGCGCCCGCGGGCCGCACGGAGCACTGGGTGGGGCGCGTCCGGGCCGCGCTGCTCGAGCTCTCGGGCGACTTCCGGCAGCACGTCGCCGCCACGGAGGGCCCGAACGGGCTCTACCAGGACCTGCTGCGCAGCGCTCCCCGGCTGTCCGGCCCGGTGGACCGCCTCACCGAGGACCACGCCGTGATCCACGACCGGTTGGAGGGCGTGCTGGCTCTCGTGGAGCCCCCCGCTGCCCCCGGGGACGTCGCGCAGGTCCGCGACCTCGGCACCGCGCTGCTCGGCCGGATCGTCCGGCACCGGCAGCAGGGCGCCGACCTGGTCTACGAGGCCTACGAGGTCGACATCGGCGGCGACGACTGACCCAGGTCAGCGCGCAGGCGCGTGCACCGCGAGCCACCGACCGAGGGCCCGGGCACTGAGGTCGACCACCTCGGGCCAGTCGAGTGCCGACTCGTCGGCGTTGTCCGAGACGTGCTTGACCAGCCGCACCGGTACGCCGAAGCGCGCGCACGCGAACGCCACCGCGTAGCCCTCCATGTCGACGAGGTGCGCGCGCGCCGCGAGCACCTCGCGGATGACCGGGTCGGTGACGAACACGTCGCCGGAGGCCAGCACGATCTCGGACGCGGCGATCTCGAAGACGTCCTCGGGGTCGTAGCCCAGCGCCCGGATCGCGTCGCCGTTCATGTCGTGGTTGAGCACGGTGCCGACCTCGTGGAGTCCGGCCAGCCCGTCGCGGAGCGCGCCCGCGCTGCCGATGTTGACCACGGTGAGGCCGTCGCGCTCGACGCCGACGAGGGCCTCGGTCACCGCGACGGCCGCCGCCGTCTTGCCCATGCCGGTGACCACCACGGGCAGGTGCTCCGGCACGTGGGCGGCCTCCGCCCGGGTGGCGGCGACGACGAGGAACCGGTCCATCAGAGCCCTGCCAGCACGTCGGCGACGATCGGGGCGATCTCGCGCAGCGCCTTGCCCCGGTGGGAGATGGCGTCCTTCTCGTCGGGCGGCAGCTCCGCGGAGGTCTTGTCGTGCCCGTCGGCGCAGAACAGCACGTCGTACCCGAAGCCGCCGGTCCCCCGCATCTCGTGGATGATCCGGCCGGGCATCGTGCCGTGCACGACGTGCTCGGCGATCCCCGCGGCGCCGACCGGGTAGGCGAAGGCGACCGCACAGGTGAAGTGCGCGCCGCGTCGCTCGTCCGGGACGTCGGCGAGCTGCTGGAGCAGGAGCTCGTTGTTGGCACGGTCGTCCTTCGCCGTCCCGCTCCAGCGGGCCGACAGCACGCCGGGCATCCCGTTGAGCGCGTCGACGCACAGCCCCGAGTCGTCGGCCAGCGACGGCAGGCCGGTGGCCTCGACGGCGACCCGGGCCTTGAGCAGCGCGTTGCCCTCGAAGTCGGGCTCGGTCTCGGCGGGCTCGTCGTAGGGCGTCACGTCGTCCAGGCCGAGCACCTTCACGTCCGGCACGTGCTCGGCGAGGATCCGCTGCATCTCGGCCAGCTTCTTGGCGTTGCGCGAGGCCAGGAAGACCTGGTGGGCTTCGACGGGGTCAGGCACCGGCCAGCGCCTCCTGCTGGATCTTGGTGAGGTCGGCGCAGCCCTGCTCGGCCAGCGACAGCAGCGCGTCGAGCAGCTTCCGGTCGAACGGCTCGGCCTCGGCGGTGCCCTGCACCTCGATGTACCTTCCGTCGCCGGTCATCACGACGTTCATGTCGGTCTCGGCGCGCACATCCTCCTCGTAGGGCAGGTCGAGCCGCGGCTCGCCGTCGATGATGCCGACCGAGACGGCGGCCACCGAGCCGGTGAGCGCCTGCGGCTTGCCGAGGTGGGCGCAGGCGTCGACGAGGGCGACGTACGCCCCGGTGATCGCCGCGGTGCGGGTGCCGCCGTCGGCCTGGAGCACGTCGCAGTCGAGCACGATGGTGTTCTCGCCGAGTGCCTTGTAGTCGATGACCGCGCGCAGCGACCGGCCGATCAGCCGGGAGATCTCGTGGGTGCGGCCGCCGATGCGGCCCTTGACCGACTCGCGGTCGGAGCGGGTGTTCGTCGAGGCGGGCAGCATGGCGTACTCCGAGGTGACCCAGCCGAGGCCGGACCCCTTCCGCCAGCGCGGCACGCCCTCCGAGGCGGAGGCGGCGCACAGCACCCGGGTGCCGCCGAACTCGATGAGGACCGAGCCCGCGGCGTGGTCGAGCCAGTTGCGGGTGATCTTGATGGGTCGGAGCTCGTCGTTCCGTCGTCCGTCGGCGCGTGTCATGCGCCGAGCCTAGCGACGGGCACCCGACCGCCGACCGGCCGGTCAGACGTCGTAGGCGACGTCGCAGCGGGCCAGCTCGACGGAGCCGTCGAACGTGGTCCGGGCCTCGGTCAGCGCGACCTCGCGGTCGTGCCACGGCGGGATGTGGGTGAGCAGCAGCCGGCCCACCTCGGCCTTGCTCGCGGCCCGGCCGGCGTCGACCCCGGTGAGGTGCAGGTCGGCGGGGTTGTCGCCACGCTCCTGGAACGCCGCCTCGGCGAGCAGCAGGTCGGCGTCGCGCGCGAGGTCGACCAGCTCGCCGCACGGCCCGGTGTCGCCCGAGTAGGCCAGCACCCGCCCGTCGGCCTCGACCCGGAGGCCGTACGCCGGCACGGGGTGCACGACCCGCGTCGCGACGATCGTGAACGGGCCGATCCGGATCGGCTGGTCGTCGTACTCGTGGAAGTCGAACTCCGCGCTCATCCCCGGCTCGTCGGGGAGGCCGTAGGCGCGCGCGGCCTGCCGGGCCACGTGCCGCGGGCCCCACACCGGGATCGGCGGACGCGCACCGGCCGGGTGGTACTTCCACACCACGTAGAGGCCGCTGATGTCGAAGTAGTGGTCGGGGTGCAGGTGGGTCAGCAGCACCGCGTCGATGGTCAGCGGGTCGACGTGCTTCTGGAGGGTGCCGAAGGCGCCGCTGCCGAGGTCGAGGAGCAGCCGCCAGGTGCGCCCCTCGTGGTCGGCCTCGACGAGGTAGCAGCTCGCGGGCGAGTCCGGCCCCGGGTAGGAGCCGGAGCAGCCGATGACGGTCATCCTCATCCGGTCACACCCGCACCCACGACGTGGCCTGGGCGAGCTGGTGCACGGACTCGAGCTCGGGGCCGAGGAAGCGCCGGCCGATGCGGGCGAACTCGTCCGGCTGGCCGGTGGTCAGGAAGCGGTGCACCGGCGCCGGCAGCTGCTGGTCACGCTCGAGCCCGAGCCGCACGAGCAGCTTGTAGACGTCCTTCGCGGTCTCCTCCGCGCTGGACACCAGCGTCACCTGGTCGCCCATCACGTAGGACACGACGCCGGTCAGCAGCGGGTAGTGCGTGCAGCCGAGGATCAGCGTGTCGATGCCCTGCGAGGTCAGCGGGTCGAGGTACTCGTGGGCCACCGCGAGCAGCTCGGGCCCGCTGGTCACGCCGGCCTCGACGAACTCGACGAACCGGGGGCACGCCTGGGTGTGCAGCGTGACGTGCGGTGCGGCGGTGAACGCGTCGTCGTAGGCCATCGACTCGGCGGTCGCCCGGGTGCAGATCACGCCGATGCTGCCGGTGCGGCTCGCCGCGACGGCCCGGCGTGTCGCGGGGTGGATCACCTCGACGACCGGGACCGGGTAGCGCTCGCGGGCGTCGCGCAGCACCGCGGCGCTGGCGGAGTTGCAGGCGATGACGAGCGCCTTCACGCCCTGGTCGACCAGGTGGTCGAGGCACTCGAGGGCGTACTCCCGGACCTCGCCGATCGGCTTGGGGCCGTAGGGCTGCCGCGCGGTGTCACCGAGGTAGAGCACCGGCTCGTGGGGCAGCTGGTCCAGCACCGCCCGGGCCACGGTGAGTCCACCGAAGCCTGAGTCGAAGATGCCGATCGGCGCGTCTGCCACGGCACCAGGCTAGTGGCTCGGACCCCCTGGGCCCCCGCTCACGCGACCGACGTCACGCTGCGACGGTCGTCACGTGCGGCCGGGGTGCGCCGCCCGTGGGACCCGGTACGACGTCCTGCTCGGCCCGGCGGGACCTTCGCACCTACCCGGCAACAGCCGCCCCGACAAGAGTTGGTGGCATGAACACGACGTACGAGATCCAGATCGCCGACCTCCAGGAGCAGCACGTGGCGCTCGTGCGCGGGCACGTCTCGGTGGAGCAGATTCCCGCGTTCCTCGGCGCTGCCTACTCGGAGGTGCCGGGCGTCGCGGCCCGCCAGGGCCTGGCGCTCACGGGGGCGCCGTACGGTCGCTACCGCTTCGACGCCGACGGCACGCTGCAGATCGAGGCGGGCTTCCCCGTCTCCGGGGTGGTCACCGCCGAGGGCCGGGTCGAGCCGGGCACGCTCCCCGGCGGCACCGTCGCGCGCACGATGCACGTCGGCCCCTACGACGGGGTCGCCGCGGCCTACCAAGCGGCCGGTTCCTACCTCACCGAGAACGGCTTCGAGCCGGCCGGTGAGGCCTGGGAGTGCTACCTCGACGAACCCGAGGTCGCGAACCCGCGCACCGAGGTCTTCATGCCCTGCCGCCCGGTCAAGCCTCAGCCCGCTGCCGGGGCCCGGTCGTTGTAGGCGCCGGCCTCCTCCTGGCCCGAGAGTGCCTGGATGGCGGCCATCACCTCGTCGGTGACCTCGCGGCGGGCACGGCCGGCCGGCACGTCGTCGTACCGCCCCTCGAAGCGCAGCGGCGCACCGAACCGGACGGTGACCTTCGCCAGCCGTGGCAACGTCGAGCCGACCGGCTGGATGTGCTCGGTGCCCACCAGACCCACGGGTACGACGGGGGCTCCCGACGTCAGCGCCAGGTGCGCCACCCCCGTGCGGCCGCGGTAGAGCCGGCCGTCCCGCGAGCGGGTCCCCTCGGGGTAGATGCCGAACGCCTCGCCGCGGCCGAGCACCTCCAGCGCCGTCTCCAGCGACGCGATCGCGGCCTTGGTGTCGTCGCGGTCGACCGGGATCATCCCGATGCCCTTGAACCAGCCGCGGATCAGCGCCCCCTTCACCCCGGTGCCGGTGAAGTAGTCGGCCTTGGCGAGGAACACCACCTGACGCGGCGCCACGATCGGGATCACCAGCGAGTCGGCGAACGACAGGTGGTTGCTCGCCACGATCACCGGCCCGCTCAGGGGCACGTTCTCGATCCCCTCGACCGTGGGGCGCCAGATCGCCTTCGCGAGCGGTGGCACCACCGTGTTGACGACTGTGTAGAGCATCCAGACCTCCCCGTCGATGATCCCAGACCCTCTCAGGCGACGGACGGCCGGCGCTGCCCCGCCCACCAGCCGAGACTCTGCTCAGGCGGGCGACGGCCCGCGGTGCGGCAGCACGTCCAGCAAAAGACGTATTCACCTGCTGGACCGAACGCGCCCGGTGAAAGGCTCGATCGGGCGATGGTGCCTGGCTTGCGGCGGGCGCACCGTCGGAGGAGGGCGAGCGTCCCCGCTCACCCATCGCGAGGGGGCGTCCGATGGTCATCAGCAGACGGCACTTCTTGGAGGCAGGGCTGGTGGCCGGTGCCGGTGCTGCTGCTGCCCGCACGGCTGTCGCCGTCGGCCACGGCCCTCGTGCCGGCAGGTGTCACCCCGTTCACGGAGCAGCTGCCGACACTGGCCGACCTCGGCGTCGTCGACATGACTGCGGGCGGCGCGACGACGCTCGACATGGTCAACACCACCCACCGTTTCCACGCCGCGCTCGGCGCGGCCGACACGTTCGCCTACCGGGTCCCGGGTGGCACGCAGACCTACCTCGGCCCGGTCATCGTGGCGAGGCAGGACGTCGCGTTCGACCTCACCGTCAACAACCGGCTGACCTCCCACCCCCTGGCCTTCGCCATCGACCCCGCCCTGGTCCCGGCCGGCTCGGACGACGCCACCAGCCCGCGCACCTCGGTCCACCTGCACGGCGGGAACACCGCTCCGGGCTCCGACGGCGGGCCGCTGGACGTGTTCACCTCCGGAGCGTCACGGACCTACCACTACGGCAACACGCAGGAGGCCGCGGGACTCTGGTACCACGACCACGCGCTCGGGATCACCCGCCTCAACGTGTACGCCGGGCTGGCCGGCGGCTATCTGGTCCGCAACGCGGACGACCCGGGCGACGGGTCCGTGCTGCCGGCACCGCCGTTCGAGGTGCCGCTGGTCATCCAGGACCGGATGTTCAGGCCCGACGGCACGCTCGACTACCCGCCCAACATGAACCCCACCACGCCGCGCCCCTGGGCTCCGGAGTTCTTCGGCGACGTCGCGACCGTGAACGGCAAGGCGTGGCCGAACCTGGACGTCCGGCAGGGCAAGTACCGCTTCCGGGTCTACAACGGCTCGAACGCCCGGTTCTACAACCTCAAGTTCCTGGTGGCGGGCACCGCGACGACGTTCTTCCAGATCGGCACGGACGGGGGCCTGCTCGACGCGCCCGTCAGGCTGAACAGCCTGCTCCTCGGCCCGGGCGAACGCGCCGACGTCGTCGTCGACTTCGCCGGGCTGGCACCTGGCACCCGCGTCACGCTGACCAACAACGCCAGAAGCCCGTTCCCCGCCGGCCCGACGGCCGAGGCCGTCGGAGGGGTGCCGCTCCGTCAGATCATGCGGTTCACCGTGACCGCCGGCGGCAAGCCCTGGACCGCCCCGTTGCCCGGCCGCCTGCGCGCCACGCCGATCACCCGTCTTGCGGACCACGTCACGGCGGCGACCGTGACGCGGAACATGACGCTCGTCGAAGTCCTCGACGAGGCAGACGCCCCGCTGATGGCGCTCCTGAACAACCGCACGTTCGACAGCACGGACTACCAGAGCGTTCCCGTCCAGAGCGACGCGCTCGAGCGGTGGGAGCTCATCAACCTGACCGGTGACGCGCACCCGATCCACCTGCACTTCACCCAGTTCCAGCTGCTGAACAGACAGCGCATCGACGCCGAGGGCTATCTCGTGGCCACCTACGGCGACGATGACGTCGTCCCGGGATCGGGCTCCTACACGGCGCCGCAGGTCAACCCGTCGGTGACGCCGTACCTGGTCGGACAGCCGAGGCCCGCACCTGCGAACCAGCGGGGCTGGAAGGACACCGTCGTCGCGATGCCCGGTGAGGTCACCCGGATCCTCGTCCCGTTCGGCGCCGGTGCCGCCGGCGGGAAGCCGCTCGCGATCGGCGCCTCGCACACCGGGGACTACGTGTGGCACTGCCACATCCTCGAGCACGAGGACAACGACATGATGCAGCACTATCGCATCGTCTAGGACGCTGCGGGTCGGCCGCGTGCTCGGTGCCGAGCCGCCTGCTCAGACCGGGAACGGCAGCCGGGGCTGCGGCGGGCCGAGCGTGGGGTCGACCCCGTCGAACAGGCTGCTCACCGACTCGCCGCCGTGGATGCGGCGGATCGCCTCCGCGAACAGCCCGGCCACCGAGCGCACCTTGAGCTCGGGCCAGTCGGCCGACGGCACGGTGTCGGTGGTGACCACCTCGTCGATGAACGGGTGCTCGCGCAGCCGCGACACCGCCTTGCCGACGAACAGCCCGTGCGTGCAGGCGACGGACGCCCCGGTGCAGCCGAGCTCCTGGAGCTTGTCGAGCAGCTCGATGATGGAGCCGCCGGTCGCGATCTCGTCGTCGAGGATCAGCGCGCGCTTGCCCTCCACGTCGCCCACGATCGCGTCGATCACCACCCGGTCGTCGGCCAGCCGCTGCTTGCTGCCCGCCGCCACCGGGACGCCGAGAAGCCGGGCGAACTGGGTGGCGGTCTTGGCGTTGCCGAGGTCGGGCGAGACCACGACGGTGTTGTCGAGGTCCTGGCCCTGGAAGTGCTCGGCCAGGACGCCGAGGGCGGTGAGGTGGTCGACGGGGACGGAGAAGAAGCCGTGCACCTGCGGCGCGTGCAGGGTCATCGTGATCACCCGCGAGACGCCCGCGGTGGCGAGCAGGTCGGCGACCAGCCGGCCGCCGATGGAGATGCGCGACGCGTCCTTCTTGTCCGACCGGGCGTAGGCGTAGTGCGGGATCACCGCGGTCACCTGCGCGGCGGAGGCGCCCTTGGCCGCGTCGACCATCAGCAGCAGCTCCATCAGGTGCTCCTGGGTGGGCGGCACCAGGGGCTGCACGATGTAGACGTCGCGCTGGCGGCAGTTCGCCTGGAGCTGCGCCTGCAGGCAGTCGTTGCTGAACCGGGTCATCTCGACCGACGAGAGGTCGACACCGAGCGACTCGCAGATGGAGGTGGCAAGCGCGCGGTGCGCACTCCCACTGAAGACGACGATCTCCCGCACGGAGCGCTCCCGCTGGTCGTGATGGGTGGGCGGCGCCACCATAACCCGGGGCGCCCGCCTCCGGGGCCCGACCGCGCCGATCGTCTCGGCCCGGCAGGTAAAGACCACCCGCCGGGCCGATCCGGGACGATCAGCTGGGGTCCTTCGCCTCCGCGACGTTCTGCCGCCAGACGCGGATGCAGGTCTTGGCCTTCTTGCCGCTGCAGTGGTCCACTGCGTAGTAGCCCGTGCTGTAGACCGGGAACGGCCCGCCGCCGTCACTGCCGGGACCGCTGGCCTCGCCGTTGTTCAGCTCCGCGCGCACCTGGCCCGTGGCGCCGTTGCAGAACTTCCAGGTCCGGGTCTCGGGACCGTTGGTGCCGCTGGGGTCGCGGTACTTGACCTTCACCCGCGTGCACTTCCCGTCCGCGGTGCGGTCCCGGACGTCATCGAGCACGACCTGGCCGTTCTGGCCGAGCGGCCCGTGCTTGTAGTCCCAGTAGATGGCGCCCTTGACCAGGCCGCCGATGCGGCTGCTGTTCACGACGCAGCTGCGCGTGACCGTGGTGTCCCCGTTGTCGTGGTCGCGGCAGGTCGTGTCCGCCGGAGCCGGCGCCGAGACGAGCAGCGTCAGGACGGGCAGGGCGGCGGTGGCCGCCAGTGTGAGCGCTCTAGGTCGCATGGATGGTTCCCCCTGGGGTGATGGAGGGCGACGCGACGGCCGCCCGTGAGCGGCGTCATACCCCCGCGTCGTCCCGGACAAACCGGACAGCCCGGCCTCTGCCGCACACGTCCCGTCCGACGTAGGAGGATCGTCGGCCAATGGTGCCGGGAATCCTCCTAAGTCGATGGCTGCCGGCGGTTGTGACCCGATTCCGTCCCCGGGGCTCCCCGGTCTTGCTCGTGCACATCCCCGCGACTCCCGGTCGACCCGCGGCCGGCCCGGCTCGCAGCCTGATGATGTGGACTCGACTGGGCTGGACGCGCTCCTGCGCACACAGGACGGTGTCGTCTCGCGACGGCAGGTGCTGACCTGCGGCTTCGACGACTCGTTCATCGAGCGCCGGCTCCGGCGCAAGGACTGGGCTCGCGTGCACCGCGGCGTGTACGTCGACCACACCGGTACGCCGACCTGGACGCAGCGTGCCTGGGCAGCCGTCCTGCTGACCTGGCCGGCCGCGCTGTCCGGCGAGTCGGCGCTGATCGTGGCGGGGCTCCGCGGGACCGGCGTCGCTCCGGTCGACTCGGCGCCCGTCCATGTCGCGGTGGACCAGGGCCGCCGAGTCGAGAGGACCAGCGGGATCGTCCTCCACCGCGTGACCAACCTCCGCGAGGCCGTGCAGCCGTCCCGCTCCCTGCCGCGGATGCGTCTGGAGCACGCGTTGCTCGACGTTGCGTCTGCCGCCCATGACGACTCCGCGGCCATCGCGGTCCTGGCGGACGCCTGCCAGGCGGGTCGAACGACCGCGGCACGCCTCGCGGCCCATCTCCGCCGACGGATCCGCCTGCCGCGACGGAAGTTCCTGCTCCTCGTGCTCGAGGACGTCGCAACGGGCGCGTACTCCGTGCTCGAGCACCGCTACCTCACCCGGGTGGAGCGTCCGCACGGGCTGCCGACCGCCAAGCGGCAACGCCGGGTCAAGCCGGGGCGGACGGTCGGCTACCGCGACGTGGAGTACCTGGGCACCGCCACGATCGTCGAGCTCGACGGCCGCCTGGGCCACGAGTGGCAGCGGGACCGGTGGGACGACCTCGACCGGGACATCGACAGCGCTGTGGCTGGCGACCTCACCGTGCGTCTCGGCTGGCAGCAGGTCCTCGACCCGTGCCGGACCGCCGTCCTCGTGGGTCGCCTCCTCACGGCGCGCGGCTGGACCGGCGAGGTCCGCGGCTGCAGCCCCATGTGCGCGGCCGCGGCGATCCGCAACGCCGCGTAGACAGGCGACGTAGGAGGATCGTCGGCACCTGGTGCCGGAGATGCTCCTACGTCGGCAGGCTGCCGACCGGGGCGTCAGGCCCAGAGCTGGCCCTCGAGGCGGTCCTCGGCCTCGTCGATGGTGCCCTCGTAGGCGCCGGTGGAGAGGTACTTCCAGCCGCCGTCGCAGACCACGAACACGATGTCGGCGCGCTCGCCGGCCTTCACGGACTTGGCGGCCTGGCCGAGGGCGGCGTGCAGGATCGCCCCGGTGGAGACCCCGGCGAAGATCCCCTCGAGCTCCAGCAGCTCGCGCACCCGTCGTACGGCGTCGCGCGGCCCGACCGAGAACCGGGAGTCGATGAGCGAGGCGTCGTACAGCTCCGGGACGAAGCCCTCGTCGAGGTTCCGCAGGCCGTAGACGAGCTCGCCGTAGCGCGGCTCGGCGGCGACGATCTTCACGTCCGGCTTGTGCTCGCGGAAGAACCGGCCCACGCCCATCAGCGTGCCGGTGGTGCCGAGACCGGCGACGAAGTGCGTCACGGTCGGCAGGTCGGCCAGGATCTCCGGCCCGGTGCCCTCGTAGTGCGCCAGCGCGTTGGCGGGGTTGCCGTACTGGTAGAGCATCACCCAGTCGGGGTGCTCCTCGGCCAGCCGCTTGGCGACCCGGACCGCCTCGTTGGAGCCGCCGGCCGCCGGCGAGGAGACGATCTCCGCGCCCCACATCGCCAGCAGCTGCTTGCGCTCGATGGAGGTGTTCTCCGGCATCACGCACACGAGCCGGTAGCCGCGCAGCTTCGCCGCCATCGCCAGCGAGATGCCGGTGTTGCCCGACGTCGGCTCGAGGATGGTGCAGCCCGGCCGCAGCAGGCCGTCCTTCTCCGCCTGCTCGACCATCCGCAGCGCGGCCCGGTCCTTGATCGAACCGGTCGGGTTCATGTCCTCGAGCTTCGCCCACAGCCGCACGTCCGGGGACGGCGACAGCCGGGGCAGGCCCACCAGCGGGGTCCCGCCCACGGACTCGAGGAGGGAGTCGAAGCGCACGAGGCTCAGCGAGCTCCGCCGGCGACGGCGGGCAGCACGACGACCTGGTCGCCGTCGTCGAGCTTGGTCTCGAGCCCGCCGGTGAAGCGGACGTCCTCGTCGTTGACGTAGACGTTGACGAAGCGGCGCAGGTCCTCGCCGTCGATGAGCCGCTCCTTGAGCCCGGGGTGGCTGGCCTCGAGGTTCTCGATGAGCTCGGAGAGGGTCGTGCCCTCGCCGGACACGGCCTTCTCGCCACCGGTGTAGGTGCGCAGGATGGTGGGGATACGGACCTCGACTGCCATCAGTCGTGACTCCTTGCTTCGCAGGGGGTGGCTCGGGGATCAGCTGTCGATCGAGGCGACGACCGAGACCTCTTCCTCGGTCACGACGCCGTCGACGATCCTGTAGGACCTGAACTCCACAGGGCCGGGACTATTCCCGTGCTCACGTGTGGAGACCAACACATAGTGGGCGTTCGGCTCCGAGGCCAGCCCGATGTCGGTGCGGGACGGGTACGCCTCGGTCGCGGTGTGCGAGTGGTAGACGACCACCGGCTCCTCGTCGCGGGCGTCCATGTCCTTGTAGAGCTGGAGCAGGTCCACCGGGTCGAACTCGTAGAACGTGGGGCTGCCGGCCGCGTTGACCATCGGGACGAACCGCTCCGGGCGGTCCGACCCCTCGGGGCCCGCGACGACGCCGCACGCCTCGTCGGGGTGGTCCTTCTTGGCGTGCGCGACGATCGCGTCGTAGGTCTCCTGGTCGATCTTCAGCACACCCCCGAGGGTACGGCGTGGGGCACGTCACGCCCGGCCCAGCCCATCTGGTGAGCGGAAACCTGATGACTTGAAGTATTCTTCAATTCGTCAGGAGTCGACGGCCCTCCCGGGCCCGCAGGAGGTACGCCGTGCCGGTGCCGCTCTACCAGGCCAAGGCGGACTTCTTCCGCACCCTCGGCCACCCCGCCCGGATCCGGGTCCTCGAGCTGCTCGCCACCGGCGACAAGCCGGTGCACGAGCTGCTCGCCAGCATCGCGATCGAGCCGAGCAACCTCTCGCAGCAGCTCGCGGTGCTGCGGATGGCGGGCCTGGTCGCGCAGCGACGCGAGGGCACCGAGGTGATCTACACCCTCGCGCTCCCCGAGGTCCGCGACCTGCTGCTCGCCGCGCGGCAGATCCTGGAGACCAAGCACGCCGCGACCGACCACCTGGTCGACGAGGTCTCGCGCAAGCCAGTGTCCCGGCGCGTGACGGCCGGCGGTCCGCGGCGCACCCGCGCCCTGCTGCCCCGGCGCGCCGACCTCGCCGCGATGCGCCGCTCGCCCCGCCGCGACCTGCTCGCCGGCGTCACCGTCGGCATCGTGGCCCTGCCGCTCGCCCTGGCCTTCGGCATCACCTCCGGCCTGGGCGCCGCCGCCGGCCTGGTGACCGCGATCGTCGCCGGCGCCGTCGCGGCCGTGTTCGGCGGGCAGCAACCTCCAGGTCAGCGGCCCCACCGGCGCGATGACCGTCGTGCTCATCCCGATCGTCGCCGGCTACGGCGCCGAGGGCGTCCTGGTCGTCGGCCTGCTGGCCGGCCTCGCCCTGATCGTGATGGCGTACGCCGGCCTCGGCCGCTACGTCCGCTTCATCCCGCTGCCGGTGATCGAGGGGTTCACGCTCGGCATCGCGCTCATCATCGGCATCCAGCAGCTGCCCAACGCCCTGGGGGTCGACGCCGAGGGCGAGCACGTGCTCGCGCCTGGCCGGCGAACGCCCTGCTGGCCTGGGTCCGCGACCCGCAGCTGCATCCCCGCTCGCGGTGTCGCTCGGCGTCGCGGCCCTGATGCTGCTGGTCGCCCGGGCCCGGCCCGGCGTGCCCGGCTCGCTGATCGGCGTGGCGCTCGCCACCGCGCTGGCCGAGGGGCTGCACCTCGACGTCGCCCGCATCGGCGCGCTCCCGTCCGCGCTCCCCGCGCCGCGCGTGCCCGACCTGCCCTGGGCCGACCTGCACCACCTGCTGCTGCCCGGCTCTCGCGGTGGCCGCGCTCGCCGCCCTGGAGAGCCTGCTGTCGGCCACCGTCTCGGACGCGATGAGCGTGTCCGAGCGCCACGACCCCGACCGCGAGCTGTTCGGCCAGGGGCTGGCCAACCTGGTCAGCCCGCTGTTCGGCGGCATCCCGGCCACCGCCGCGATCGCCCGCACCGCGGTCAACGTCCGCAGCGGTGCGTCCTCCCGCCTGGCCGCCCTCGCGCACGCCGCCTTCCTGCTGCTCGTCGTGCTGCTGCTCGCGCCGGTGGTCGAGCGGATCCCGCTGGCCGCCCTGGCCGGCGTGCTCCTCACCACCGCCCTGCGGATGGTCGAGGTCAGCTCGCTGCGCGCCCTGCTGCGCTCGAGCCGCGGCGACGCCGCGGTGCTGGTCGGCACGACGGCCGCCACCGTGGTCCTCGACCTGGTCACCGCCGTGATCCTCGGCATCGTCGCCGCGGGGGCGATCGCGCTGCGCCGGATGGCCCGCTCGGTCAGCGTCTCGGAGGAGCCGCTCACCGACGACGCCCACGCCGACGAGGAGCACGCGCTGCTCGACGCGCACATCGTGGCCTACCGGCTCGACGGGCCGCTGTTCTTCGGCGGCGCGCACCAGGCACTGCTCGAGCTCTCGACGCTCACCGACATCCGGGTGGTCATCCTGCGGATGTCGCGGGTCGCCACGCTCGACGCCACCGGCGCCGCCGTGCTGCGCGACACCGTCCGGGCGCTCGAGCACCGCGGCATCACCGTGCTGATGTCCGGGGTCCGCCCCGAGCACGAGGTGATGCTCGGCGCCCTCGGGGTGCTGGACAGCCTCGCCCACGAGCAGCACCTGTTCACCACCACGCCCGCGGCGATCGACCACGCCCGCAAGCACGCCGCCGGCGGTCACCCGGCGACCCCCGAGGAGGGTCAGCCCGAGAGCGCCTCGACGAGCGTCTCCTGGAGGTAGCCGACCCAGTCGTAGATGTCGTGCACGTGCGTGCGCGGGTCGTCGTCGGGCAGCGCGAGCCAGAAGTCGTCGTCGCCCTCCTCGACCCCGAGCCGGGTGGCCAGCGCGAGCCGCACGTCGGTGAACGACTTCAGCCAGGACACCGCCTGGGCCGGGTCGAGCTCGACGTCGATGTGCAGGCCGTCCTCGCTGAGCTCCGGCGGCAGCCCGGCCTCCTCGAGCGTGTCGATGATCAGCGACGCCGCCTGTGCCTTGCTGTCCCGCAGGGTCCCCTCGGTGAACCGCCGGAACTCGCCGGCGGCCTCCTCGTCGTCGGGGTAGGCCGTCGGGAACAGCCGGGCCAGCACCGGGTCGTCCGGCTCCGTGGTCGGACCGGTGAAGTCCATCATCTGCTCGAACGGGTCGCTCGACTCCTGCGGAGCGGCCACCTCGTTGCGGAGCAGCTCGACGAGCTGGGAGGCCAGCGAGCGCAGCAGGTCGGCCTCGAAGCCGGTGAAGGTCGCGACCGCTCCCCCGCCCCGGCGGGGCTCGAACCCCGCGCTCATACCTTCTCCATGGTCGCCCAGAGGCCGTACTCGTGCATCGCCTGCACGTCGCGCTCCATCTTCTCGCGGGACCCGCTGGACACCGTGGAGCGCCCGTCGTTGTGCACCTCGAGCATCAGCTTCTCCGCCTTCTTGCGGGAGTAGCGGAAGTAGGTCTCGAACACGTAGGTCACGTAGGACATCAGGTTGACGGGGTCGTTCCACACCACCGTCGACCACGGCCGGTCCAGGAGGACGGCGTCGTCGGGAAGCTCGGTCTCGACGGGCATGGGCGCAGACACGACATTCATCCTAGGCGGCGTGCTCCGCCCTTAGGGTGGGCCGGGTGACGACCGCGCTGCTGACCGACCACTACGAGCTGACCATGGTGCAGGCCGCGCTCGCCGCGGGGACCGCCGGCCGGCGCTCGGTCTTCGAGCTCTTCCCGCGCCGCCTGCCCGAGGGCAGACGGTACGGCGTCGTGGCCGGTGTGCAGCGGGCGCTCGACGCCATCGAGGAGTTCACCTTCGACGACGCCGCGATCGCCACGCTGCGCGAGGGGCACGTGGTCGACGAGGCCACCCTCGACTGGCTGGCCGGCTACCGCTTCGCCGGCGACATCTGGGGCTACCCCGAGGGCGAGATGTACTTCCCCTACTCGCCGCTGATGGTCGTCGAGTCGACCTTCGCCGACGCCGTCGTGCTCGAGACGCTGCTGCTGTCGATCCTCAACCACGACTCGGCGATCGCGTCGGCGGCGTCGCGGATGACCTGGGCCGCCGCCGGCCGCCCGTGCATCGAGATGGGCTCGCGGAGGACCCACGAGGAGGCCGCGGTCGCCTGCGCCCGGGCGGCGTACGTCGCCGGCTTCGCCTCGACCTCCAACCTGGCCGCACGGCAGCGCTACGGCATCCCCACCACGGGGACCAGCGCGCACAGCTTCACCCTGCTGCACGACACCGAGCGCGACGCGTTCACCGCGCAGGTCGACTCGCTGGGCCGCGGCACCACGCTCCTGGTCGACACCTACGACGTCGCCGAGGCGGTGAAGGCGGCGGTCGAGGTCGCCGGCACCGACCTGGGCGCCGTGCGTCTCGACTCCGGCGACCTCGCGCTCCTCGCCCAGGAGGTGCGCGCCCAGCTCGACGGGCTCGGCGCGACCGGCACCCGGATCATCGTCACCTCCGACCTCGACGAGTTCGCGATCGCCGGCCTGGCCTCGGCGCCCGTCGACGGCTACGGCGTCGGCACGTCGCTGGTCACCGGCAGCGGTCACCCGACCTGCGGGTTCGTCTACAAGCTCGTCGCCCGGGCCGGCGACGACGGCACGATGGTCGACGTCGCGAAACGCAGCAAGGACAAGGTCTCGATCGGCGGCCGGAAGTACGCCCTGCGCCGCCGCAACGCCAAGGGCTGCGCCGAGGCCGAGGTCATCGGGATCGGCGAGCCGCCCGTGGACGACGGCGACGACCGTCCGCTGCTGGTCCCGCTGGTGCGCGACGGGAAGGTCGTCGGTCGCGAGGACCTCGCCACGATCCGGGCCCGCCACGACGCCTCCCGCGACGAGCTCCCGGTGCGTGCCCGGCAGCTGTCCCGCGGCGAGCCGGTGATCCCGACCCAGCACGTAGGAGCCTGACCATGGCGCTGCTCTCCGTCGACTTCTTCTCCGACGTCCTCGAGGTCGGCGCGTCCATGGACGTCGTGTGGCCGCAGACCACCGAGCACCAGGTCGGGGTCAGCGGCGGCCGCGAGACGACCGACGGGCCGCCCGTCCTCTACCTGCTGCACGGCCGGACCGACGACCACTCCGCGTGGACGCGGAACACCTCGATCGAGCGCTACGCGGTCGCCGCCGGCGTCGCCGTCGTGATGCCGGCGGCGCGGCGGAGCTTCTACACCGACGAGGTGCACGGCGACCGCTTCTGGACGTTCCTCAGCGAGGAGCTGCCCGCGCTGGTCGGGTCGATGTTCCGGGTGTCGCAGCGCCGCGAGGACACGTTCGTCGCCGGGCTCTCGATGGGCGGCTACGGCGCGATGAAGTGGGCGCTGCGCGAGCCGCACCGGTTCGCCGCGGCGGCCACGATGTCGGGCGCCCTGGACGTCCGGGCGCTGCTGCGCGACCCCGAGCGCCGGGAGGAGCTGGTCGACCGGGTGTTCGGCCCGGAGCCCGACCCGCGCGACGACCTGCTCGCGCTGCTCGGGTCGGCCGATGCCGAGCGGCTCCCCCGCCTGCACGTCAGCTGCGGCACCGAGGACCACCTGGTCGACCACAGCAGGCGCTTCGCCGAGGAAGCCGAGGCGGCGGGCGCGGAGGTCACCGTCGACCTCCGGCCCGGCGAGCACGAGTGGGGGTTCTGGGACACCGAGATCCAGACGGTCCTGGCCTGGCTCCCGCGGGGACCAAAGGCCTGACGAAGCCGCCGTCCGGTGGGCTAGCCTCGGCCCATGAAGCGCGCCCTGATCGTCGTCGACGTCCAGAACGACTTCTGCGAGGGCGGCAGCCTCCCCGTCCAGGGCGGTGCCGACGTGGCCCACGAGATCGGCGTCATGCTGCACCACTGGGCGATCAAGGACCCGAAGGCGCCGCCGTACGACGTGGCCGTGGCGACCCGCGACCACCACGTCGACCCGGGCGACCACTTCAGCCAGGACCCCGACTTCGAGCAGAGCTGGCCGCCGCACTGCGTGGTCGGCACGGACGGCGAGGCGTTCCACCCCAACCTCGACCCGCAGCCGTTCGACGCGGTCTTCCTCAAGGGCGAGCACGCCGCCGCCTACTCCGGCTTCGAAGGCAGGACCACCGACGGCTCCGACCTCGCCACGTGGCTCAAGAAGCACCAGGTGACCCATGTCGACGTGTGCGGGATCGCCACCGACTACTGCGTCCGGGCGACCGCTCTGGACGCGAAGCGCAACGGCTTCGACACCACCCTGCTGGCGGCGATGTGCGCCGGGGTCGCCCCGGGCAGCAGTGTCGCCGCTGTCGACGAGATGCGCGACGCCGGCATCCACATCTCCTAGCCCGGCGAGGAAGGTCACCCGCCACGGGTGAGGCCCCGCCGCGCGGGCCGATGTCCCCTGGGGAGGTGAGAGTCCGCCATCCGACCCGCCCCACGAGCCACGAGCTCGGGCGGGCTGCCCGCGTGTCCTGCCCGCTGTCGAGTCATGGCGACCTGGTCGTGTCGAGCCTCCGCCCTGACCCGGTCGCCCTGCTCGACCGGCAGGACGCCGACCGGCTGCCCGAGCTCGTGCCGCTGCGCTACGAGCGGATGGCGGCGTCACCCTTCGCCTTCCTCCAGGGCGCCGCCGCGGTGATGGCCGACGACCTCGCCGGGACGCCGACGACCGGGATCATGGTCCAGCTGTGCGGGGACGCGCACGTCGCCAACTTCGGCCTCTACCGGACTCCGGCGGGGCGGCTGGTGTTCGACATCAGGGACTTCGACGAGACGCACCCCGGCCCCTGGGAGTGGGACGTCAAGCGGCTGCTGGCGAGCCTGGCCGTCGCGGGCCGGCAGAACGGCTTCACCACGTCCCAGCGGCGCACGGTGCTGCTGCGCGCGGGACGCTCGTACCGCGCGGCCGTTCGCCGCTTCGCCGCGATGTCGAACCTCGAGATGTGGTTCTCGCAGGCGGACACCGACCTGCTGCGCCGCCACCACCGGTTCGGGAGGGCCCTCGACCTACGGGCCGGCACGGTCCGGCGCGGGCCGACCGAGGTCGTCGACGGCGAGCGCCGCCTGGTCACGGACCCTCCGGCGCTCGTTCCGGCGGCGGACCTGCTCACCGAGCCCGCGCTGGCCGACCTGGAGGGCGGCATCGGCGGCCTGCTGGAGGACTACCGGGCCACCCTGTCCGGCGACAGCCAGTTCCTCCTCGACCACTTCCGGGTCGCGGAGGTGGCCCGGAGCGCAGGTACCGCGGGCGCGACCGGCACCCGGTCCTGGATCGTGCTGCTCGCCGGCCGGGACACCGACGAGCCGCTGCTCCTGCAGGTCAGGGAGGCCCACCGCTCGGTGCTGTACCCGCTCTCGAGCGTGGAGACGAGCTCGGACCACGGTCGGCGGGTGGTGACGGGCCAGCGCCTCGTGCAGGCGGCCGGCGACATCTTCCTGGGGTGGCAACGCGTGAACGAGGCGTCGGGACGGCGACGGGACTACTACGTCCGCGAGCTGCGCGACTGGCTGCCGTCGCCGGCCCTCGACCGGATGGCGCCCTTCACGATGGGGGTGTACGGCGAGCTCTGCAGCTGGACGCTCGCCCGCGCCCACGCCCGTTCGGGTGACCGGATCGCGCTGGCGGCGTACCTCGGAGACGACGACGAGTTCGAGGAGACGACCGCGAAGTTCGCGGAGGAGTACGCCGACCAGAACCTGCACGACTTCCGGCGCCTGCGAGGCGTCGCGGACGTGGCGTAGGAGGTCGGCGTGCCAGGGGGATGGATCGAGGTTCTCGTCGACGGCGAGCTGCCCGCGGACGACGTCGGGGAGTTCGTCGGGGTGGACGCCCACTGTCGGCAGGGAGCCACGCTGCTCCGCGGAGTCGTGCGCGACCAGGCGGAGCTGGTGGGCATGGTCGCGCGCATCGAGGCGCTTCCGTGCCGACCCCCGGCTGGATCGGCCTACGGGCCGTGGACGATTCGTGCCCGCGGCCGGATGCCCGCGGACCGCGCCGGCCGGTTCGAGGGCTTCGCGGTCTCGCACGACGGCGGTTGCACCGTGCTCGTGGGCCCGGTCGACCGGGAGGCCACCGCGATCACGGAGACGCTGCTGCGCCTGCAGGCCGTCGGCCTGGAGGTCGTCGACGTGCGGCGCAAGTGGCTGGACGACCCGGACCACCGGGACCAACGGCCCTGACGACGGGGACCGCCTCCGGCCCACGCTTCGGGCAGGAGGCTCCCATGACGAACACCCCTCGGGCTGCCCAGCGCCAGGGCGCCGTCGTACCGCCGGACCATGTCCGGCCGGGCCCTCCGCACCCTCCGTCCGCCCTGGTGCCACGACTCCGGCTGGTCGACCGGGTCGAGGAAGGCGTCGCGAAGGGCATGGTCGTCGTCTCCGGACCTGCGGGCGCCGGGAAGACGATGCTGCTGGCGTCCTGGGCCGAGCGGCGCCGCCCGGCCGCGGCCTGGCTGTCCGTCGAGCCCGAGGACGCCGATCCTGCTCAGTTCTGGATCCGGGTCCTCGCAGCCCTCCAGGCCTCACCGGCGGTCGCACCGACCTCCTCGCTGGGCACCCTGCGACCTCCGCCCGGCCCGGACCGGAGGTTCGTCGCCCGGCTCCTCCGCGCCTGCGACGAGCAGCCCGAGCCACTGGCGCTGGTCCTCGACGACCTGCACCAGCTGATCGGCACGCCGTCGATGACCACGCTGGCGGAGGCGACCCGGCGCGGCCTGGGGAACCTCCACCTCGTGATCTCCACGCGCGCCGACCCGCCGTTGCCGCTGCAGCGCCTGCGGCTCGACGACCGGCTGACCGAGCTCCGCGCCGCGGACCTCGCGTTCGACCGGTCGGAGGCGGCCCTTCTGCTCACGCAGCACGACCTCCACCTCGAACCGGGACAGCTGGACTCCCTGCTGGCGAGCACCGAGGGGTGGGCCGCCGGAGTCCGTCTCGCTGCCCTGTCGCTGCACGACAAGGACGACCTGGACCAGGCCCTCGCCGAGCTCGCGGGCAACCATCGCACAGTCGCCGACTACTTCACGGAGGAGGTGCTGGGCCGGCTCAGCCCCGCAGATGTCACGGTTCCTGCTGCGCACCTCGCTGCCCCGCCGGATCTGCGCCGACCTCGCCAACACCCTCACCGGCCGCGACGACTCCCAGCAGGTGCTCGCGCAGCTCGAGCGGGAGAACCTCTTCGTCGTGGCGCTCGACGACCGGCGCAGCTGGTACCGCTACCACCACCTGTTCGGGGACCTGCTGCGTCACCGGCTCGCGACCGAGGCTCCGACCGACCAGGAGGAGCTGCACCGGCTCGCCGCGGACTGGTTCGCCGGGCACGGCGACCTCGTCGAGTCCGCCCGGCACCTCGCCGACGCGGGCGCCTGGCAGGAGCTTGCGCGGTTCATGACCCGCGCCGCGGGAGCCAAGATCCTCGGCGTGGAACGCCTCGCCCTGGCGGACCTGCTCGGCCGGATGCCCCCCGACCTGGTGCTGAGCGATCCGGAGGTGGCGACCGCGGCGGCGGTGGGCGCCTACGCCCGGTACGACGCACCGTCGGTGCACGCCCACGTCGCGCGGGCCCGTGACCTGCTGGACACGCTCGACCCCGCCGACGTCGGCGTTGACCGAAGCCGTGCTCATGACCCTGGAGGCGATCGCGGCGTGGATCGAGGGCGACCCCGAGCGCGAGGTCACCTTCGCCCAGGAGTCCCTGGCCCGTCTCGGCACGTTCACGACCGCGGAGATGCCTGCCCTCCCCGCCTACCGGTCCGGCGCCACGATCGTTCTCGGGATGGGGCTGCTCTGGATCGGACGGCTCGACGAGGCGGACGCGGTGCTGACCAGCACCCTGCGAGCGGTCACCGAGGCCCAGGCCATGACCCCCGTCCTCGCCGTGCACCTGCACGGCCACCTCGCCGCCCTCCGTGCCTTCCAGGGCGCCCTCCGGGAGGCGGACCGGGAGACCCGCACGACCCTCGAGGTCGCCGAGCAGTCCGGATGGCTCTACCTGCCGCAGTCGGCGACGGCCTACCTCGCCGAGGGCCTGATCAGGCTGACCCGGGGAGAGTACGAGGACAGCGCCGTGTCGATCGAGCGGGGCCTGGCGAGCACCGGCGAGCGCGGCGACCGGGCCACGGGGACCGCGCTCACCCTGGCTCGGGCACGGCTCGACCTGTCCACCGGCGACGCACCGGCCGCTCGCGCCGCCCTCGCACGGCTCCGCCGTCGGTCGAACGGCTGGCGGATGCCCTGGTTCCTGGACCGCTGGTGCGACGTGGTCGAGATGGAGGCTGCGCTGGCCGATGCCGACCCCGAGGCCCGCGCGGCAGCCCTGAAAGTCCTGCGGAGCGGCTGGGGGCGGGAACGACCCGAGGCACACCGCGTCGTCCTCGTCGCCCGGGCGCTGCTCGCGGACAACGAGCCGGAGGAGTCCCTCGCGCTGCTCGGCCAGGTGACGACCGCGCCCGGGACCGACCTGGTCCCGGCTGTCGAGGCCTGGCTGCTGACGGCGCTGGCCCACGACCGGCTCCGCAACGACGCCGACGCCAGCGCCGCCCTGCTGCGTGCGCTCACCCTGGCCGAGCCCGAGGGCATCGTCCGCCCGTTCCTGCTCGCCGGTGAGCGCACGCGAGCGCTGCTGCTCAGGCACCAGCAGCTCTCGGGGCGGCACCAGGAGTTCACCGACCACCTGCTGGAGCGGCTCGGCGATCGGCAGCCCCGGGTCGCCGCGGACCTCGAAATGCTCGAGCCGCTGACCAACCGGGAGCGGAGCGTGCTGCTGCTCCTGCCCACGATGATGAGCAACACCGAGATCGCCGACGAGCTCTTCGTCTCGGTGAACACGGTCAAGGTGCACCTGAAGTCGCTCTACCGGAAGGTCGGCGTCAGCAGCCGGCGCGAGGCGGTCGCGCGTGCCCGCGAGCTCGGGCTGCTGACCGGGCCCGGTCCAGGCGATGCCGAGCTGCTCACCCACCACGGGTGATGTCCAGCCGGCTCGCAGTCGGCAGAGTGGGCACCACGCAGGTGCGGTCGTGACGAGGGGGTCTACCGCCCCGGCTTCGACGGGCCCCGATCACGCATCGGGGCCTGTCGCACGTCCGGACCAGGCTCAGACGCCGCGGAAGGCCGGTCACCGCTTCTCGCGGACCGTTCAGCGCCGGCCGAACAAGCCGTGCCTGTGCTCGGCGGCGTGCGTCGCGCGCAGCGCCTCGTCGAGCGCCACGACGTCCGCCGGCACCACGATCCCGTACGCCTCCGATCGCTTCCCGCAGCGCTCGCACTTCAGCTTCTTGTCGAGCGGCATCACCTCGTCGCACTTCTTGCACCACCCGCGCGCCACCGCACGCCCGGCCTCGAGCAACGGATCGCGCAGGGCGACACCCGAGGCCGCGATCGACTTGTTGTAGCTCTTGGCGAACTGACCACCCTCCTCCAGCGCGAGTCCGAGCCCCGAGATCGTCGTGGGGGTCGCGAACGAGGTCGCGATCCCGAGCACACCGGCACCGAGGGTTGCCAGGCCCCGCATCGCGGCAGTCGGCTCGGAGCCCTCTTCGAGAGCTGCCGCGAGCAGCATCGCCCGGTCCGACTGTTCCGCGAGGCCGTAGCCGGCCAGTGCCCTCGAGAGGCTCTGGAAGCCGCCGCTCATGGTCACCTGGCCAAGCGAGTGCTCGACCGCCATCGTGGTCAGCCACTGGATGTGCAGCGCCACGATCCCGTCGCTGAGGTGCGGCCCCGCGACGTTCCTGCCGGCCGCACGGGCCTCCGCGATCTCGATGGCCAGCGGGGCGGTCGGGTCGAGCTCGACCGGAGGCCCGTCCTTTCCCCGCACGAGGTCTCCGACGCGGTAGGACCCGTCAGGGGCGCCCGCTTGCTTGAACGGCCCGGTACCGCCGATCGCGCCGACGCCGGCGTAGCTCTCCGGTGTCCGGGCATGCTTGCCGACATCGACGAACCGCCGGGACTCCACGCTGCCGTCCGTGTGCACGACCTCGACGTCGTCCCCCTCCTCGAGCCGTCCACGGAGCAGGTGCAGCCACACCTTCGGTCCCTTGCGGCTCTCGCGCACGGAACTCACGATCGCGATGAGCGCGGGGTCACGCATCCGTGCCACCTCCCTCTGACTCCGCTGCCAGCCCACACCTTGACCGGAGGGCGGGCCAGAGGCCTAGGTCCTCTCAGACGCCGCGGAAGGCCGGTCGCCGCTTCTCACCGAACGCCCGCATCCCCTCGGCGACGTCCTCGGTGCGCAGCAGGATCGTCTGACCGGTCCGCTCGCGCTGGAGGGCGTCCTCGAGGTGGCCGAGCGTCGCCGCGTTCACGGCCTTCTTCGTGGCGGCGTACGCCAGCGGCGGGCCGCCCGCGAGGCGGCGTACCAGCTTGTCCACGGTGGTCTCGAAGTCCGCATCGGCGGCCACGTGGCTGACCAGGCCGACGTCGTACGCCTCGCGGCCGCCGATCCCCTCCCCGAGCAGCGCCATCCGCATCGCGCGGGCCCGCCCGACCGCCGCGGCGACGGTGGCGGTCGCGCCGCCGTCGGGCATCAGGCCGATGCGCGAGAACGCCAGCAGGAACAAGGCTGACTCCTTGGCGACGACGAGGTCGCAGGCCAGCGCCGCGGAGCAGCCGACGCCCGCGGCGACACCGTTCACGGCGGCAACGACGGGCTTGTCGAGCGTCACGATCGCGCGGATGATCCGGTTGGCCCGGTCCAGCGCGGTCACGTCGAAGTTCTCGTGGGCGTCCGCGCCGGAGAGGTCGGCGCCCGAGCTGAACGCGTCACCGGTGCCCGCGAGCAGCACGACACGCACGTCCTCCCGCGCCGCCGCCCCCTCGATCTCCTGCGCCGCGCGGTCGGCCATCTCGGCGGTCATCGCGTTGAGGTGCTCGGGGCGGTCCATCGTCAGGCGCAGCACGCCGTCGTCGAGTCGTACGTCGAAGCCCTCGGTCATGCAGCGAACCGTAGTACGCGACACTCCCCAACAGTTGTTTGACAGTCGATCGCGGGACCGGCTATAACTCCCCAAGAAGTGTTTGACAGTACGCCGTCGCGGCGGCAGGAACCACGGAGGCCCGATGTCCGACGACAGGACCGACGAGCAGCGCGAGGTCTCGACCATGCGCGCGACCGCCCACCCGGTGCGCCTGCAGATCCTGTCCCTGCTCACCGGCGCGGAGCTGAGCGCGGCCGAGATCGCCCGCGAGCTCGACGTCAGCCACGCCAACGCGTCCTACCACCTGCGCTTCCTGGCCGACGCCGGCCTGGTGGAGGAGGCGGGCGAGGAGAAGATCCGTGGCGGCGTGGCCAAGCGCTACCGGCACCCGTGGGAGCAGAACAGCCGGATCCCGGCGAAGTCCCCGGGCGAGGCCGCCGCCCACCTCCGCGCCATGGCCGACGAGATGGTCCGCCGCTTCGCCGCTCGCAAGGACGGCACCCGGCAGATCCTCTCCGACGCGGAGATGTGGGTCGCGCCGGACGTCTGGGAGCAGGCTCGGGGCCTGGTCGAGCAGGCCTCCCGCCTGGTCCACGCCGAGGCGAAGCCTCCGCGCACCCCCGGCACCGTCCACGTCAACCTGACCGCCGCCGCCTTCGAGATGGCCGGGCCGGCACGCCCCACGGAGGAGAAGCCATGACCTGGCGGGAGTCGTTCGCACCGCTGCGCGACCGCAACTTCGGGTGGTACTTCGCCTCCCGGTTCAGCAACACCCTCGGCTCCATGATGGCCTCGATCGCCCTCACCTTCGCGGTGCTCGATCTCACCGACTCGGCCAGCGCACTCGGCCAGGTGCTCGCCGCCCGGACGATCCCGATGGTGCTGTTCCTCCTCTTCGGCGGGGTGATCGCGGACCGGTTCCCGCGCACGCTGGTGCTCCAGCTCTCCAACCTGCTCTCGGCCGCCACCCAGGGCATGGTCGCCTACCTGGTCATCAGCGGGCAGGCCGATCTCTGGATGATCATCGTGCTCGAGGTCGTCAACGGCACCGTCTCGGCGGTCAGCTTCCCCGCGATGGCGAGCATGGTGCCGCAGCTCGTGCGCCGCGACCAGCTGCAGAGCGCCAACGCGCTGCTGTCGCTCTCGCGGGGAGGCCTGACCATCATCGGGCCCACCGTCGGCGCCCTGCTCGTCGTCACGGTGGGCGCCGGGTGGGCGCTGGCCGTCGACGCCCTGACCTGGCTCGTCGCCGCAGTGCTGATGGTGCCGATGCGCATCCCGCCACGCGTCCGCACCGCCGAGAAGCCCGGCACGCTCCACGAGCTCCGTGAGGGGTGGACGCTGTTCCGCAGCACGACCTGGCTGTGGGTGGTCGTGCTGGCGTTCTCGGGTCTCAACATGATCCACACCGGCGCCTGGTTCACCCTCGGGCCGGCGGTCGCCAAGGACACGATCGGCAAGCAGGGCTGGGGTCTCGTGCTCTCCGCCGAGTCGGTGGGCCTCGTGCTCATGACCGTGCTGCTGCTGCGCGTCAGGATTCGGCGTCCGCTGCTGGTCGGGATGATCGGCTGCTCGCTGATGTCCGTCCCGATGGTCATGCTCGGCATCGAGCCGCACCTGCTGGCGCTGGTCGTGTGCACGTTCGTCGCCGGCGCCGGCATCGAGGTGTTCAGCATGGCCTGGAACCTCGCCATGCAGGAGAACATCGAGGACGAGATGCTGTCGCGCGCCTACTCCTACGACGCGCTCGGGTCGTTCGTCGCGATGCCGGTCGGCCAGCTCCTCTACGGCCCACTGGGCGACGCGTTCGGCTACCGCGAGGTGCTGCTGTGGAGCGGCGTCGCCTACGCCGCGATCGCCCTGCTCACCCTGACCTCACGGTCGGTCCGCACCCTCGAACGCCAGCCCGCCGCGCCCACGGTGCCCGCGGCCAGCTAGTCGCCACCCCAGGGACGCGCTGTGGCTAGGTCGGTCGGCCGGGAGTCCCGCGGTGCTTGCCATCCGGTTCGCTGAGCGCGACGTCGAGCTCATTCAGCAGTTGCTGCTTGCGTCCGGGATCGGCGAAGGATGCCTCAATTGAGTTGCGAGCCAGCGTCACGAGGTCTGCACTTGTGAGATGGCCGGCTTGGGTGAGGGCGTCGAGATTGTCGTCGACGTAGCCACCGAAGTACGCCGGGTCGTCAGAATTGACGGTCACCTTGATCCCTCGCTCCAGCATGGTTGACAACGGGTGTGAGGCGATGTCTTCAACTACTCTGAGGCTCACGTTCGACAGAGGGCACACGGTCAGCGGCACCTGGTCCTCAACGAGGCGCCGGACGAGCTGTTCGTCATCGAGGCAGCGCACGCCGTGGTCGATCCGCTCGACGCCCAACACGTCGAGCGCCTCCCAGATGTAGCTGGGTGGACCTTCTTCACCGGCGTGGGCCACGCGGTGCAGACCCTCGGCGCGAGCGCGTTGGAACACCTTGGCGAATTTCGACGGAGGGTGCCCTACCTCAGCGGAGTCGAGACCCACGCCGATGAACGCTGCGTCCAGGGCCAGGGCCGCGTTCAGGGTTGCCATCGCCGACTCTTCGCTCTCATCCCGCAGGAACGCCACGATCAGCCCGGTGCTCAGCCCATGAGTCCGTAGCGACTCGGAGAGGGCGCTGGCGACTCCCGCCATGACTTCGGGCAGGGGGACCCCCCGGGCAGTGTGTGCCTGCGGGTTGAGGAAGACCTCAGCGTGCCGCAGCCCCGCCGCAGCCGCGCGCTCCAGATAGGCCGTCGTCATGTCGGCGAAGTCTTCGGCGGTCCGCAGGACGTCGACGTTGCTGTAGCACAGGTCCAGGAACGACTGCAGGTCGGTGAAGGCATAGCGTGCCCGCAGTTGGTCGATGCTTGAGTACGGCAGCGCGATCTTGTTCCGTTCCGCGATCGCAAAGATCGTCTCGGGTTCGAGGGTGCCCTCGAGGTGCACGTGGAGCTCTGCGGCCGGCAGCATGGAGGTGTGCATATCACCTCCGCGCCTGTTCGATACCCCGACTCCAAGAATGGAAAGACTACGACAACTAGTCGTCGGCCGGGCGCAGGTAGGTGTCGAAGAAGTCCGTGATGCGCCGGCGCGCGTCCCGGGTCGCCTGCTCGTCGTACTTCGTCCCCGAGACCAGGGTCAGGAACTGGAGGAAGAGCGTGATGTCGGACGGGTCGTGGTCGTTCATGAACCCGTGCCCGACGCCGGGGTAGACCTTCACGTCGTGCGGCACCTCGTGCGTGCGCAGCAGTCGGCCCAGGCGCCGTCCGGCCTTCGCCCCGAGGGGAGAGCCGTCGTCGCCGCCGAAGCTCCCCACGATCGGGCATGCCGCCGGCAGCCACTCCTCCGCGTCCGACGGGCAGCCGCCGTAGTTGACGCTGGAGGCGTCGAAGCCATGGCTCTCCGCCAGGGCCAGCGCGAAGCCGCCGCCCATGCAGAACCCGACCACGCCGATCCGACCGGTGCAGTCATCGCGGCTGCGGAGCCAGTCACGCGCGGCCTCGATGTCGTCGAACGACCGGCCACGCCGCTCGCTGATGTCGCGCATGATCGTGCGCAGGCAACCGAGCCGGGAGCCCCAGTAGTAGAGGTCCGGGGCGACGGCGAGGAACCCCGCGCCCGCCAGCCAGTCGGCCTGCGCGCGGAGGTCGTGGCTCATCCCCGTGAAGTCGTGGACGACCACCACGCCGGGCCAGGGCGGGGGCGTGGTCGGCACCGCGCAGTAGGCCGGCATGAGGCCGCCCGGGGTCCGGATCTCCAGCAGCGGCGTCGTGTCCATGCGCCATTGTCGGCCGCGGGGACGGCCGTGCAGTAGGTCGACGGGCGTAGCCCGCGCTGCTACGAGAGACCCATCTCCGCCATCACGTCCGGCAGCACCGCCTGCATCGCCTCGACGACCGCGGTGAGCCCGGACAGCGGCCGGATCATCACCCGGAAGTCGTCGATGAGCCCGTCCGCCCGCACGTGCAGGAAGTCGGCGCCCTCGATGGCGCGGTCACCGACGCGGGCCTCGAAGACGAGCACCTGGTCGGCGTCGGTCTCCGCGCCCATCGTCCGCGTGTAGCGGAAGTCCTCGAACACCCGCATCACCGCGCGCAGCACGACGGAGGTGGCGAGCTTGCCCTCGTAGGGCTTGTGCACGGCCGGACTGCGGAACACCACGTCGTCGGCGAGCAGCGCCTCCAGCGCCTCGACGTCGCGAGCCTCGATGGCCTCTCGGAACGCCTTCATGCTCCCCACCTCTCCGCCAGGGTCGTGATGACCTTCAGGTCCCGCGTGGTCGCGACGCCGAGCATCTTCTCCACCCGGGCGTTGTTGAGCTTCGCGTTCTGGTAGCCACTGCGCATCCACAGGTGCGCGGCCCGGCCGCGGACCCGCACGGCCTCACCGTCGTCACTCAGCGCCTCGAGCTCCTCGACCGCGCTCGCGTCCGGTGGCTCCTTCAGCAACGTCACGTAGCGCCGCAGCTCCTCGACGGGTGCGTCGACCGGGGCTTCGAGCGCCACGGCGTCGTCGTACACCGAGCGGAGCTCCGCGGCCGTGACGACGACCGTCGGCACGGCGAAGCCACGGTCGGCCTCGAACAGCTCCTCGAGCCGGTCGGCCACCCTGACCGGCGAGCGCAGCGGCGAGCGGACCCGCACGTTCCCGGAGGCGATGTAGGTCTCCGGCTCCGCGAAGCCGGCCGCCTCCAGGCAGGCGCGCAGCTCCGCCATCGGGAACTTGCGGTTCTTGCCGAGGTTGATCGCCCGCAGGAACGCCACGTAGTCGGCCACACCGCCATCCTGCCTCAGGTTGTCGTCAGGAGTTGGAGTAGACCGCCGGACCGCCGTCATCGTCGTTCGGGGTGGTCCCGACGGGCTCGACCAGCGATCTGCCCGCCCAGGTCCAGGCGTACGCCGGGTCCTCCGCGGCCAGCCCGGCCTCGCCGAGCTCGAGCGGCTTGAACGTGTCCACCATGACCGCGAGCTCGTCGAAGTACTCCGCGCCCAGCGACGCCTCGATCGCCGACGGCTGCGGGCCGTGGGCGTAACCGCCCGGGTGCAACGAGATCGAGCCGATGTTGATGCCGGAGCCCTTGCGGGCCTCGTAGTCGCCGCCCACGTAGAACATGACCTCGTCGCTGTCGACGTTGGAGTGGTAGTAGGGCACCGGCACCGCATCCGGGTGGTAGTCGACCTTGCGCGGCACGAAGTTGCAGATCACGAAGTTCCAGCCCTCGAACACCTGGTGCACCGGCGGCGGCTGGTGGACCTTGCCGGTGATCGGCATGAAGTCCTCGATGTTGAACGTGTAGGGATACAGGCAGCCGTCCCAGCCGACCACGTCGAACGGGTGCGTCGCATAGGTCATCCGCGAGCCGACGATGCCGGAAGGCCCGTTGCCCCGGTGCTTCACCAGCACCTCGACGTCACTGCCCTCGACGAGGAGCGGCTCGACCGGGCCGTAGAGGTCGCGCTCGCAGTAGGGCGCGTGCTCGAGCAGCTGGCCGTAGCGGGACAGGTAGCGCTTCGGCGGCGCGATGTGGCTGCTCGCCTCGACGGCGTACAACCGGCTCTGCTCGGCCGGCACCCAGCGGTGCGTGGTCGCCCGCGGGATCAGCACGTAGTCACCGGTGCGGTAGGGCAGCACGCCGAACACCGTCTCGACGACCCCGCTCCCCTCCTGCACGTAGACGCACTCGTCGCCGATGGCGTTGCGGTAGTAGGGGGACGCCTCTGTCGCCACGACGTAGGAGATCCGCACGTCGGAGTTGCCGAGCACCAGGCGACGCCCCTGGACGGGGTCGGTCCGCGATTCGGTGGTCGAGCCAGTTTCCCGGCTGGTCGAGCCTGTTTCCCGGCTGGTCGAGCCTGTCGAGACCCCGAACAGCGTGTGCAGCTTGAGGTGTCGCGGCTTCAGCGGGTGGTTCGGCGTGGTGGCGAGGTCCGGCAGCTCCCAGACCTGGCTGTCGACGATGGCGGACGGCACCCCGCGGTGGTAGAGCAGCGAGGAGTCCGAGGAGAACCCCTCCTCCCCCATCAGCTCCTCGTAGCGCAGGGCTCCCGAGGAGTCCCGGAACACGGTGTGCCGCTTGCCCGGCACGTCGCCCACCTGGCGGTAGAAAGCCATCTCGATCCGTCCTTTATCCGGACAACTACGTCCGCTCGACACCGTCACGATGCGTTAGGGTCGGCAGCGTGTCAAGCAGCGTCCCACCGTTCCCCAGCTGGCTCGCGCGACTCGTCGACGACGCCGCCATCTTCCCGCCGGGCAACGTCCCGTTGCCGCGGGCGGTGGCCGAGCACCGCGAGCACGCTGCCGCCGGGTACGCCGACCTCGTCGGACCGTTCGTGGTCGGCGACCTCCGGCTGCCGGACCTGCTGGACGTGGTCTCGACGGGCTCGACCACCGGCGACGGCTCGACCACCGGGGACGGCTCGACCACCGGGGACGTGGATCGACCGCCCGGCTCCCGGTGAGCGTGGTCGTGTCCGGCGGCGCCGGCGCGCTCGAGGGCGCGGTCCGCTGGGCCACCCGCTCCGGCGCCCTGGACCTCCGCTCGCTCGAGATCACCCTGCGCGACGACGCCGGCGGCGCGATCGAGCACAACGCGCGACGGATCCTCACCGCGGTCGACCAGCTCGTCGCCGCCGGCGAGCTCGACGACGAGGTGCCCGTCTACGTCGAGCCACCCCGCCTCTACGGCAGCCCGCCCACCCCGGGCTGGCTGGGCGCCCTCGACGAGCTCGCGGCCGCCGACCACCGGCTGAAGTTCCGCACCGGTGGTGCCGACGCCGACGCGTTCCCCGCCGCCCACGAGCTGGCCGCCTGCATCGACGCCGCGATCGAGCGCGAGGTGGCCTTCAAGTGCACCGCGGGCCTGCACCACGCGCTCCGCCACCGCGACGAGGCGACCGGGTTCGAGCACCACGGCTTCCTCAACGTCCTGCTCGCCACCCGGGCCACGCTCGACTCCGCCGGCATCGACGACGTCGCCGCCCTGCTCGAGACGACCGACCCCGACGCCGTCCGCGCCGCGCTGGCCGAGACCGGCGACGACGCCCTGGCCCGCACCCGGCGATGGTTCACGTCGTTCGGGTCCTGCAGCGTGCTCGAGCCGCTCGAGGACCTGGTCGCGCTGCGGCTCGTCGAAACGAAGGAGAACTCATGACCGCGCCCACGACCTGGGTGGACGGCGCCGCCGGCTCCCTGTTCGACCTGGACAACCTGCCCTACGGCGTCTTCTCCGTCGGCGACGAGCCCGCCCGCGTGGGCGTGCGGATCGGCGACCACGTGCTCGACCTCGCCCCGGTGGCGGCCGCCGAGATGCTCGAGGTGGCCCATGTCTTCGAGGCCCCGTCGCTCAACCCGCTGCTCGAGGAGGGCCGCCAGACCTGGTCCGGCGTGCGCCGCTGGGTCACGTCCCTGCTGTCCGACGAGGCCGAGCGCGACCTGGTCGAGCCGCACCTCGTGCCCGCCGCCGACGTCACGTTGCACCTGCCGTTCGCGGTGGCCGACTACGTCGACTTCTACTGCTCGCTCGACCACGCCAGCAACGTCGGCAAGATGTTCCGCCCCGACGACGAGCCGCTGAAGCCCAACTGGCGGCACCTGCCGGTCGGCTACCACGGCCGGGCCGGCACCGTGGTCGTCTCCGGCACCGACGTCCGGCGGCCCTAGCGGCCAGCGGGTCTCCCCCGGCTCCACCACCCCCGAGTACGGCGCCAGCGGCCGGCTCGACATCGAGACCGAGCTCGGCTTCGTGGTCGGCGCGCCGACCCGGATCGGCGAGCGGGTCGGCGTCGACGGCTTCGCCGACCACGTCTTCGGCGTGCTGCCGCTCAACGACTGGTCGGCCCGTGACATCCAGGCCTGGGAGTACGTCCCCCTCGGCCCGTTCCTCGGCAAGTCCTTCGCCACCTCCGTCGCGGGCTGGGTCACCCCGCTCGAGGCACTCGAGGCGGCGAGGGTCGACCTGCCCGGCCAGGACCCGGAGCCGCTGGACTACCTCCGGGTCGGTCCGGGCGCCGGCTACGACATCGACTTCGAGGTCGTGCTCAACGGCGAGACGGTGGCCCGGCCGCCGTACTCCTCGATGTACTGGTCCCCCGCCCAGATGCTCGCCCACCTGACCGTCAACGGCGCCTCGCTGCGGGCCGGCGACCTGTTCGCCTCCGGCACCGTCAGCGGCCCGGAGCCCGGCCAGCGGGGTTCCTTCCTCGAGCTGTCCTGGGGCGGCAAGGAGCCCTTCGCGGGGGGCCACACCTTCCTGGAGGACGGCGACACCGTGACGATCCGCGCCACCGCGCCCGGCACCGGCGGCGGCCGGATCGCCCTCGGCGAGGTCACCGGCACGGTCCTTCCCGCCACGCCCTGAGGCCAACCACCCACGCGCCGCGGAGCGTGAATGGGTGATTCGGCCGACGCGACCGGAGGGGCCGCGGTCCTAGTTTCCGGACATGGCCACACCCAGTCTCGCGGTCCTCGCCGGCGTCGCCTCGACGGCGCTGTTCGTGACCAGCACGCTGCCGATGCTGGCCAAGGCGTGGCGCACGCGTGACCTGTCGTCCTACAGCCTCGGCCAGCTGCTGCTGAGCAACCTCGGCAACGCGGTCTACTCGGTCTACGTGTTCAGCCTGCCGCCCGGCCCCATCTGGGCGTTGCACTGCTTCTACGTCGTGAGCACCGCGACGATGCTCGTCTGGTTCCTCAGGTACGGCATGCGCACATCCACCCACAGGGTCACGCAGAGGTTGCACATCCTTGCCGACGCGCATCGCACCCCCGGGCTCCTAGCGTCGCTCGCATCCGAGCGACAGGAGGCGTGACATGACCACGCAGCACATCGAGACCCTGATCATCGGGGCCGGCCAGGCCGGCCTCTCCACCGGCTACCACCTGCGGCGCCGGGGGCTGCCCTTCCTGATCGTGGACGCGGCCGACCGCGTCGGCGACAACTGGCGGCACCAGTGGGACACGCTGCGGCTCTACACCCCGGCGAGGTACGACGGCCTGCCCGGCCTGCCGTTCCCGGCGGAGCCGTGGCACTACCCGCACAAGGACGAGGTCGGCGACTACCTCGAGCGCTACGCGCTGGAGTTCGACCTCCCGGTGCGCATGGGCACCCGGGTACGCCGCCTCGCCACCGAGGGCGACGGCTACCGGGTCGAGCTCGACGACGGCGCGATCACCTGCGACAACGTCGTCGTCGCGACCGGGTCGTTCGGCCGCACGCCCGCGGTCCCGGACTTCGCGGCCGACCTCGACCCGGGCATCCTCCAGATGCACTCCAGCGACTACCGCCGGCCCGAGCAGCTGCAGCCCGGCCCGGTCCTCGTGGTGGGGGCCTCGCACTCCGGCTACGACATCGCCTACGAGGTCGCGTCGACGCACCCCACCGTGCTGTCCGGCCGCGACCGTGGGCAGATCCCGGTGCGGCTCGACTCGCCGCGGATCCGCGTCTTCTTCCCGGTCATGGTCTTCGTCTTCCGGCACGTGCTGACCCGGCGCACCCCGATGGGCCGCAAGGAGATGGACGAGGTCCGCTTCCACGGTGGCCCTGCGCTCCGGGTCAAGCGCGAGGACCTGGCCGCCCGCGGTGTCCAGCGCACCGAGGCCCGGGTGACCGGGGTCAGCCACGGGCACCCGCAGCTCGCCGACGGCACCGTCCTGGACTCGACCAACGTGGTCTGGTGCACGGGCTTCAAGCAGGTCTTCGACTGGATCGACCTGCCGGTCCTCGACGAGCGCGGCTGGCCGCAGGAGTACCGCGGCGTGGTCGACTCCGCGCCGGGGCTGTTCTTCTGCGGGCTGAGCTTCCAGTTCGCGATGAGCTCGATGGTGTTCCCCGGTGTCGGCCGCGACGCCGACTACGTGGCCGACCGCATCGGGCGCCGCGTCGCAGCGGGCTCCGGCCGGGCGCTCTCGGCGGCCTGACCCGTCGGCGCTTCGGCGCGTATCCTCCGAGAGGGAGTGCTGCACGATGGGCGTCGTCGAGGATCTGGTGCGGGCCCGGGAGGCCTACGACCGCCGCGAGTGGGTGGCGGCGTACGACGGCCTGTCCGACCCGGGCACCGACGTGCTCGCGGCGGACGACTTCGCCCGGCTCGCCACCGCCGCCTACCTGCTCGGCCGGCACAACGACTGCATCCAGGCGCTGCAGCGCGCCTACGCCGCCGACATCGCCGGCGGCGACGTCGCCGGTGCCGCGCGGTGCTGCTTCTGGCTCGCCATGGTCCTGTTCGACGGCGGCGAGGTGGCCGTGGCCGGCGGATGGGTCGCCCGCGCACAACGTCTCCTCGACGACCTGGCCGACGACGTGGTCGAGCGGGGCTACCTCCTGGTCCTGGGGATGTTCCAGCACATCGGCGCGGGCGAGCACGAGACCGCCCTCGCCGTGGCGGAGCAGGTCGAGTCCTACGGCCGTCGCTTCGCCGACCCGGACCTCATCGCGCAGGGACAGTGCGCGCGCGGACGCATGCTGATGTACGCCGGGCGGGTCCAGGAAGGGCTGGCCCTGCTCGACGAGGCCATGGTCGCGGTGTCGGCGGGTGAGGTGTCGCCGCTCTTCGCCGGCCACATCTACTGCGCGATGATCGAGGGCTGCCAGGAGGTCTCCGACTTCCGCCGGGCCGCCGAGTGGACGACGCGGCTCACCCGGTGGTGCGACGACCAGCAGGGGCTGGTGCCGTTCACCGGCCAGTGCGCGGTCCACCGCGGCCAGATCATGCGGGTGCGCGGGGCGTTCTCGCAGGCGCTCGAGGAGTTCGAGCTGGCGCAGCAGCGGTACGTCGAGGCCGGGTCACCGCCCGCGGCGGGCCTCGCCCAGGCCGAGCGGGCCGAGGTGCTCCGCCTGCGCGGCGACTACGACGCGGCCGACGCCGCCTACGCGGCGGCCATCGGGTTCGGGCACGACCCCCAGCCCGGGCTTGCCCTGCTCTGGCTGGCGCAGGGCCGCACCGCGCCCGCTCTCGCCGCGGTGCGCCGGCTGCTCGGCGAGCCCCGCGACCCGGTGCGCCGGTCGCAGGTGCTGGCCGCGGCGACCGAGGTCCTGCTCGCCGACCAGGCCCTCGACGAGGCCTCGGCGGCCGCCGACGAGCTCGCCCGGCTGGCGGAGGAGTTCGCGAGCACGGCGCTGCGCGCGCAGGCGGCGTACGCCCGGGGAAGCGTGGCCGTCGCCCGCGACGACCCCGCCGGGGCGGTCCCGCTGCTGCGCGAGGCCGGGCAGCTCTGGACCCAGCTCGACGCGCCGTTCGAGACGGCACGGGCGCGGGTCCAGCTCGGGCGCGCGCTGCGGGCGCTCGGCGACGACGACACCGGCCGGGCCGAGCTGCTGGCGGCCCGGCGCACCTTCGCGGCGGTCGGGGCGACGCCGGCCGAGCGGCACGTCGCGGCCCTGCTCGACGACCGGGCCGCCCCCGGGGGCCTGACCGCGCGCGAGGTCGAGGTCCTGCGCCTGGTCGCGGCGGGCAGCAGCAACCCCGAGATCGCCGCCGCGCTGGTGCTCAGCGAGAAGACGGTGGCCCGCCACATGAGCAACATCTTCACCAAGCTGGACGTCCGGACCCGGACCGCGGCGGCCGCCTTCGCCTACGAGCAACACCTGGTTTGACCCGCGGCAATCGGACCGTCACCCACCCGTCGGTCTCACATCGCAGACTGCGTGTCCGATTCGTGACTTGCCTCCCAGTGCGGCGGGTCCTCTAGGGTGCAGTCCATGACACGCACTCGGACTGCCCTCGCAGCTGCCGCCCTGCTCGCCCTCAGCGCCACCGCGGCGGGCTGCAAGGCCGGCGAAACCACCACGACGGAAAGTGGCGTGAACGTGATCAAGGACGGGAAGCTCACCGTCTGCACGTCGCTGCCCTACCAGCCCTTCGAGTTCGAGAAGGAAAACAAGATCGTCGGCTTCGACATCGACCTGATGGACAAGGTCGCGGAGGCCAACGACCTCACGGTCCACGTCGTGGTCACCGCGTTCGAGGGGATCCAGTCCGGCCAGTCGCTCAACACCGGCCAGTGCGACGTCGCCGCCGCGGGCATGACGATCACCCCCGAGCGGCAGAAGGTCATCGACTTCTCCGACCCCTACTTCGACGCCACCCAGGCGCTGCTGACCAAGGACAAGAGCCTCGACTCGCTCGAGAAGATGGCGGGCAAGACGCTCGGCGTGCAGGCGGGCACCACCGGCCAGCAGTACGCCGAGGAGAACGCGCCCAAGGACACCGAGATCAAGGTCTTCGAGAACCTCGGTCTCGAGACCACCGCCGTGAAGACCGGCCAGGTCGACGCTGCCGTCCAGGACAACGGCCCGCTGCTCGACTACGTGAAGGACAACCCCGACACCTACGTGACGGCGGAGTTCAACACCGGCGAGCAGTACGGTTTCGCGGTCAAGAAGGGCGGGAACGACAAGTTGCTGGAGTCGATCAACCAGGTCATCGCCGACGCCAAGTCGAGCGGCGACTACGACACGATCTACAAGCAGTGGTTCGGCTCCGCCCCCAAGTCCTGAACAACTGACTCCTGAAGGAGCCGGCGATGGCCATGAGCCCCCGCAAACGGGCACGGATCTTCCGTGGCATCCAGTACGCGATCCTCGTGGTCCTCGCCGTGCTCCTGCTCATCGGAGCGGACTGGGGACTGCTGCGTGAGCAGTTCGTCAACAGCGAGATCCTGCCGAAGCTGTTCCCCGAGATCATCACGGTGGCGTTGAAGAACACCATCTTGTACACCCTCGGGGCGTTCACCTTCGGCCTCGTGCTCGGCCTGATCCTGGCGCTGATGCGACTCTCCCCGGTCGGGCCCTACCGCTGGCTGGCGACCACGTTCGTGGAGTTCTTCCGCGGAGTGCCGGCCCTGATCGTGTTCATCGCGTTCCAGTACGGCATCCCGACGGCGTTCCCGGGGCGGGTGCTGCCGGGTGGCACCTTCGGCACCGTCACGGTGGCGCTCGGCCTGGTCGGCGCCGCCTACATGGCGGAGACCATCCGCGCCGGCATCCAGGCCGTGCCCAAGGGGCAGATGGAGGCCGCCCGGTCGCTGGGCATGCCGCAGGGCCGGGCGATGATCTCGATCGTCATCCCGCAGGCGTTCCGCATCATCCTGCCGCCGCTGACCAACGAGCTGATCCTGCTGACCAAGGACTCCTCGCTGGTCTACGTGCTGGGTCTGTCGCTGACCACCCAGGAGCTCACCCAGTTCGGTCGTGAGGGCCTCTCCCAGTACGTCAACCTCACCCCGCTCTTTGCAGCCGCGATGTGCTACCTGCTCATCACGATCCCGCTCTCCATCGTCGTCCGGCGCATGGAGGCCCAGGCAGAGAAGGCCCGCTGATGAACGCCGACACGCCGTCCACCGACCGGGCCCACGCCGCGATCGACGTCCAGGACCTGCACAAGTACTTCGGCGACAACGAGGTGCTCAAGGGCATCGACTTCCACGTCGAGAACGGCGCGGTGGTCTGCGTGATCGGGCCCTCGGGCTCCGGCAAGTCGACCCTGCTGCGCTGCGTCAACCTCCTCGAGCAGCCGACCTCCGGCCGGATCCTGATCGAGGGCACCGAGATCACCGACCCCGACGTGAACGTGGACAAGGTCCGCAGCCGGATCGGGATGGTGTTCCAGTCGTTCAACCTGTTCCCGCACCTCAACGTGCTGGACAACCTGACGATCGCCCAGGTCAGGGTCAAGAAGCGCAGCAAGTCGGAGGCGGTCGAGGTCGCCCGAAAGAACCTCGAGCGCGTCGGTCTCGCGCACCGCGAGGACGCCTACCCGGCCCACCTCTCGGGGGGCCAGCAGCAGCGCATCGCGATCGCGCGGGCGCTGTCGATGGACCCCGACATGATGCTGTTCGACGAGCCCACCAGCGCCCTCGACCCGGAGCTGGTCGGCGACGTTCTGGCGGTCATGAAGTCGCTGGCGTCGGAGGGCATGACGATGATGGTCGTGACCCACGAGATGGGGTTCGCCCGGGAGGTCGGCGACAACCTGGTCTTCATGGACGGCGGCGTGATCGTCGAGGAGGGCGACCCCGCCACGGTGCTGGCGGACCCGCAGCACGAGCGCACGCAGGCGTTCCTGTCCAAGGTCCTCTGACCGGGGTGGTCAGGCCCTGCGGACCACGTTGGTCTTGGCGACCTTGTCGTGCAGCGCCTGCTTCTTGTCGTCCCACAGCGGCCACAGCATGTCGATCAGCGGGTAGAGGCCGAGGATGCTGCCGAGGACCGGCACGACGCTGAGGACGGCGTACCAGTTCTGCCCGGCCCAGCGCAGCAGCACGGTCCCCCACGACATCGGGCCGGGCGTCTCACGCAGGCGCACCCGCAGGCCGACGACCATCTTGCCGGGGGTCGCCGCCTTCCACTTCAGGAAGCCCACGTTGTAGACGAGGTTCACCACCAGCCCGACGAGCGTGAGCAGCAGGAACGGCACCAGCAGCTCCCCCATCAGCCCGGCCTGGTCGGGCAGCGTCCCGCCGCTCTCGGCCGCGTCGATCGACTGCCGCACCAGGTCGCCGTACGCGCGGCCGATCTCGCGGATCCAGGTCCAGCCGAACAGCACCACCAGCGGCGTCACGATCAGCAGGTCGATGAGGTAGGCCGCCACGCGCTGCCACCAGCCGGCCAGCGGCTCCCCGTCGGGCGTGGTGGGGGCGAGCCCCGCGTAGCCCCCGCTGTAGGGCGCCATCGGGGTGTACGCCGGCGCCTGGCCCGGCTGGGGGGCGCCCACCGGGGGTGCGACGTGCTCGGTCCACTGCCGGCCGTCCCAGTAACGCTGGCCCTGCGGGGCGCTGCTCGTGTCCGGGTCGGGGTACCACCCCGCGGGGATCTGGGTCATGCCCCGAATCCTCCCAGACCCCGGTCTGGACCTCGGAACCTCCATCGGTTTTACAACTCGGACATTCGGGTAAAGCCTTCGAGAGCACCGCTGCCGCCGGGGGACGCATCCGAGAAGGGGACGGCCCACATGCCCGAGCAGAGTCCGAAGCCGCGTGTCGGCCTGGTCCTCGGCGCCGGCGGCGTCGTCGGGCAGGCCTTCCACTCCGGCGTCCTCGCGGCGCTGGAGCACGACTACGGCTGGGACCCCCGCACGGCGGACGTCATCGTCGGCACCTCGGCCGGCTCGATCACCGGCATGCTGCTGCGCAACGGCGTCCCAGCCAGCGAGCTCGCCGCCTGGACCGTGAAGGCGCCGCTGACCTCCGAGGGCGCGATGCTGCGCCAGATCTTCGGCGAGGAGATCCCCCAGTTCGACCGGTTCAACCCCATCGACGTGGTGCTCCGGCCGCCGTCGCTGCCCGGCCGCGCGATGCTGTCACGCGCCGTGCTGCGGCCCTGGCGGTTCCGGCCGCTGGCCGCCTCGATGGCGCTGCTGGCCCCCGGAACCCGTGACATCACCGAGCAGCTCGAGGCGCTCTCCGCGATCGAGGACCGGCCCTGGCCCGAGCAGGACCTGTGGCTGTGCGCCGTACGCCGCCGCGACGGCCGCCGGGTCGTCTTCGGCCGCCCCGGCGGCCCGCAGGCGCCCCTGAACCTCGCGGTGGCGGCGTCCTGCGCCGTCCCCGGCTACTTCCGCCCCGTGCGCATCGGCGAGCGCAGCTACGTCGACGGCGGGGCGCACTCGCCCACCAACGCCGCGGTCCTGCGCGACCGGCCGCTCGACCTGGTGATCGTGGTGTCCCCCATGTCCGGGCCGACCGGCAGCCTCACCGACCTCTACGCCGGCTCGCGCTGGCACTCGGGCCGGCTCGCCGCGCGTGAGGTCGACGCCCTGCGCCGGAGGGGCACGCCGGTCGTGGTCTTCCGCCCGGGCAAGGCCGAGCAGGAGGCGATGGGCAACGACTTCATGGCCCGCGACCGCGTGCACGAGATCGTGCAGCAGTCGTTCTTCGGGGTGGGCGCCCGGTCGCTGGCCCGGCCCGAGATGCGCGAGACGCTCGCCACCGTGCTGGGCAGCAAGCGTCTCCTCAACCGCGCGACGGTCTAGCCACCGTCGGTCGGGGCGGCCCTCACCTGGTCGACGACACGGCCGCGGCGGAGGATGGCGATCCCCATGGCGAGCAGGAAGACGAAGAAACCGAAGAAGCCCAGCGTGGAAGGCACCTCGAACACGTCGGCGACGGGTGCCAGCATCCCGACCCAGCCGGCGAGGAGGCCGACGGCGAGACCCAACCAGCCGATCCACCGTGGCAGCAGCCGTGTCTGGAGGACCGCCAGGGCGAACATCGGGGTGGCCACGCCCCAGCCGAGGACGTTGCCGGCCGAGTTCGTGACGAGGGCGATCGCCGCCAGCGTGTCGGCAGTCGCCGCCATCGACGCCTGAGCGACCGGACCGGCCCCGGTGTAGGCCGGAACCAGCTCGTAGCCCATCGCGATGGGGATCAGGTGGGAGACGGTCACGAGCGTCAGTCCGACGGCACCCAGGACCGGTGCGAGCACAAGAGCTCGTCCTGCGTCGCGCAGCGCGTCGTAGAACCCGAGGAAGGCCACGACCCCCAGGAAGCCCATCAGGATGATGAGCCAGGCTCCGAAGTAGAACAGGCCGCCGGCCGCGTCGACGTCGGCGATCCACTCACGCCCCGCGGACCCGGTCTCCGGGATCAGCACCTGCACTCCGCTGGACGCCATCGCCACGACCCCGAGGACGAAGCAGGCCACCGCCGCCATGGCGCACCAGGCGCCGACCCTTGCGACCCTCACGTCCCACATGTCGCCCTCCTACAGGTTGCCGCGGGCCTCCTGCTCGCGCTCGATGGCCTCGAAGAGCGCCTTGAAGTTGCCCTTGCCGAAGCCGAGCGAGCCGTGCCGCTCGATGAACTCGTAGAACACCGTGGGCCGGTCGCCCATCGGCTTGGTGAAGATCTGCAGCAGGTAGCCGTCCTCGTCGCGGTCGACCAGGATCCTGCGCCGCTTCAGCTCCTCGATCGGGACACGCACCTTGCCGATCCGCTCCCGCAGCTCCGGGTCGTCGTAGTAGGAGTCGGGGGTGTCGAGGAACTCGATGCCGTTGTCGCGCAGGATGTCGACCGACCGCAGGATGTCGTTGGTGGCGAGCGCGATGTGCTGGCAGCCGGCGCCGTCGTAGAACTCGAGGTACTCGTCGATCTGCGACTTCCGCTTCGCGATCGCCGGCTCGTTGAGCGGGAACTTCACCCGGTGGTTGCCGCTGGCCACCACCTTCGACATCAGCGCGGAGTAGTCGGTGGCGATGTCGTCGCCGATGAACTCCGCCATGTTCGTGAAGCCCATGACCTTGTTGTAGAAGGTGACCCACTCGTCCATCCGGCCGAGCTCGACGTTGCCGACGCAGTGGTCGATGGCCTGGAAGAGCCGCTTGGGATGGCCCTCGGCGCGGGTGACCGTGGTGGTCCGGGCCTCGTAGCCGGGGAGGTACGGGCCGGTGTACCTCGACCGGTCGACGAGCGTGTGGCGGGTCTCGCCGTACGTCGCGATCGCCGCGATGCGCACGGTCCCGTGCTCGTCGGTCTCGTCGTGCGGCTCCTCGAGGATGGTGGCACCGACGGACCGGGCGTGCTCGATGCAGCGGTCGACGTCGGGGACCTCCAGCGGCAGGTCGACGACGCCGTCGCCGTGCTTGCGGTGGTGGTCGAGGATCGGGGAGTCCGGCGTGACGCCGCCGGTGAACACGAACCGCGCGGAGCCCGACCGGAGCACGTAGCTCTTCGAGTCACGGCAGCCGGTCTCGGGTCCGCGGTAGGCCTCGAGGTCCATCCCGAGCGCGAGCTGGTAGAAGGTCGCCGTCTGGGTGGCGTTGCCGACCACGAAGCACACCGCGTCCATCGCGGTGACCGGGAAGGGGTCGGAGCTGGCGTCGTACTCCACCAGGCCCACCAGCTGCTTGAGCTGCTCGAGGGTCAGATCGGCCTTGAGCTCGTCCTGCGTGAGTGCGTCAGTCATGGGTCGGAGCATGTCCTGCACAGACAGGATGTGCAACAGTACGACGAAACAGTGGACAACCTGCCCAGTCCGAGGAGCGACGTGGACGATCTCGATGCCACATTGATCCGTCTGTTCGCCGACGAGCCACGCGTGGGCGTGCTCGAGGCGTCACGACGTCTCGGGGTCGCCCGCGGCACCGTCCAGGCCCGGCTCAACCGGCTCGTGGAGAGCGGCGTGATCGCCGGCTGGGGGCCCGAGCTCGACCCCGAGGCGCTCGGCTACCCGGTGACCGCGTTCCTGACCCTGGAGATCAAGCAGGGCGCGGGGCACGAGACGGTGGCCCGCCACCTCGCCACGATCCCCGAGGTCCTCGAGGCGTTCACGATCACCGGCGCCGGTGACATGTGGTGCCGGGTCGTGGCGCGGTCCAACAACGACCTGCAGCGGGTGATCGACGCGGTGCTCGCCGACTCCGGGATCGTCCGGTCGTCGACGGTGATCGCCCTCGCGACGCAGGTCCCCTACCGGGTGCTGCCGCTGCTGGAGGCCTGAGCCACCAGCTCGCGCGCTCGCCGTGCCAGGAAGGCATCGGCGTCCTCGCGTTGCCGACGCAGCTCTCTGAGGTCCGCAGCCGCGGACGCCGCGTTGGCGCGTGCACGCTCCTGGCTCATCAGTCTGCGCAGGAGTCGTCGACTGTCATCGGTGCCGCTCATAGGCGCCCCTTCAGGACGTAGAACAACCCACCGGAGTCTGGGGTGGTCTCACGCGCCGAGCCGCGGGAGCTGAGAACGAACCCAGCCAACCTAGCAACGACACCCGAGCGGCTCAACGGGTTTCGGAAGGCGTCTGGACAGATCTCTCCGGAGGGTCAGACCTGCCGAGGCGCGTTGCCGGCGACGGTGGACACCCACCGCAGCACCCGGTGTCCCGGGTCGGAGGTGGGCGGGAACATCAGCGGGCAGCCGCCGTCGATGACCGTGATGCCGTGCTGGCGGCCGTAGTCCGTGGCCGCCTGCGAGACGCTGCCGCCCCCCATCAGGCGGTGCATCCAGACGTGCGTGACGCCCAGGTCGGCGCACTCGCGCATCGTCATCTCCGCGGTCTCCGGACGCGTCGCGATCACGACCGCCTCCACGCCACCGGGGATCGAGGCCAGCGAGTGGTAGCTGCGGTCGCCCTCGACCTCGTCGGCGTTGGGGTTGACGGCGAACACCTCGTAGCCACGGTCGCGCAGCCGCTGGTAGACGATGTTGCCGCCGTGGTTGGCCGGGGTCCGGGACACGCCCGTCACCGCCACGCGCTTGTGGGCCAGGAACTCTCCCGCGGCCTCGCCGATCTTCTGCATCTCTCCTCCTCGGCGGCCCTCCGTCCATGTGGCCGCCCGTACGGCCCACGGTGCGACGCCCCCGGAGGCGGCTGCAGAGTCGAAGGTCCCGACCGCGCTCAGGTCCGTCGCATGCGCAGCATCGCCTCCCGCCGGTCCCGCACCTGCAGCTTGGCGAGGATCCGGCTGACGTGGTTGCGGACCGTGATCGGCGAGATGAACAGCCGGGCGCCTATCTCGTTGTTGGTCAGGCCCTCCGCCAGCAGCTCGAGCACCTCCCGCTCGCGCGCCGACAGCTCCGGCAGGGCGACGAGGTCGCCGGCCCCCGCGGACGCCGCGGGCCGAGGAGCCGTGACCCCGAAGGCCTGCAGCACCCGACCTGCCAACGACGGACCGAACACCGCGTGCCCGTCGGCCACCGCGCAGACCGCACTGACCACCTGCTCCGCGTCCGCGCCCTTCACCAGGTAGCCCGACGCCCCCGCCCGCACCGCGGACAGCACCGTGGCGTCGTCCTCGAACATCGTCAGGACCAGCACCTTCGCGCCGGTGCCGACCACGGCCCGGGTCGCCTCGATGCCGTCCAGCCGAGGCATCCGCACGTCCATCACGACGACGTCGTACGGCGTCGCCTCGGTCATCCGGACCGCCTCCTCGCCGTCGGCGGCCTCGTCGACCGTGCCGACCTCGGGCGCCTGAGCCAGCGTGAACCGCAGTCCGTCCCGGAACACCGGGTGGTCGTCGACGAGCAGCAGACGCAGCCTCATCGGACGGCCTCGACCGGCACGTCCAGCGGAAGCACGGCGGTCACAGTCGTCCCCTGGCGTTCCCCCGGGCGAATCGACAGCGTGCCCCCGACCTCCTCTGCGCGCTCGCGCATGCCGGCGATCCCGAGCCCCGGCACCCCGTCGGCCCCCGGCCCGGTCCCGTCGTCGGCCACCACGACCACGAGGATCCCGCCTGCGGCGCGAATCGACACCCGGGCAGTGCGCACCCCAGCGTGCCTGGCCACGTTGCTCAGCGCCTCCACGGCGATCCGGTACGCCGCCAGCTCCACCGCCGCGGGGAGGGGGCCGTCGCCCGAGGCGTCCTGCTGCACGACGAGATCCAGGGACTCCGCCGCCTGGGCAACCGCCCGGGCGAGGCCAATCTGGTCGAGCACCGGCGGGCGCAGCTCGTAGGCAACACGGCGGATGCCCGCCAGCGCCTCGGTCGCCAGAGCCTCGAGCCGCGCGAGGCGGGCCACGGCCGCCCCCGGGTCGGTGTGCACGAGCGACCGCAGCGCCCCCAGCTGCATCGCCAGCCCAGCCACCGTCGGACCGAGTCCGTCGTGGAGCTCGCGGCCGAGCCGGCGCCGCTCCTCCTCCCGCGCCGCAACGACCTGCCGGTGGTGCTCGGCGACCTCCGCGGCGAGCCGGACCGCGTCGACGGCGATACCGGCGTGCCGTCCGAGCTCGCGGAGCAGCGCGCGCTCGTCCGCCCCGAGCCGCCGGCCCTCCTGCGGCGCCACCACCAGCGACCCCAGCTCGGTGTCGCCCGCGACCAGCGGCGCGCGGACGGCGGGTGCCCCGCGCCCGGAGGAGCCTTGCTCGGACACCTCACCGAAGGCCTCGACCCGCACGTACGGCACCCGGAGCGACTTCGCCACCGACGCCGCCACCGCGGCAAGCACCTCCTGCGGCGACGGCGCCCGATGGGTGCCCTCGGCCAGGCGGGCCACGGCGGCGTAGGGGTCCCGCCGGTCGCCGTGCATCATCCGGTCGACCAGCCGCTGGAGCCGGTGGCGCACCGGATTCACGGCGAGCGCGGCCCCGGCGGCGACGACGCCGGCTCCGAACGGCGACATCGCGGACCCGGCTGCGGACAGCAGGCCGGCCACGGACATGTAGGCAAGCGCGACGCCGAGCCCGAGGACCGCGTAGACGAACGCGTGGTGCACGACGACAGCGACGCCCTCGAGATGGCGGCGTAGCACGGCGGCCACCAGGGCAGACGCCAGCAAGACACTCGCCCCCACGTCGAGCACGTCGGCGACCGGCGAACCCAGCGTGCGGCCCCCCACGACGACGATCACGAACACGGCCAGCGCGAGCAGGACCAGGACGAGGGCTCGCCCGGCGGCGTCGACGCGACGGATCCGGGACACCACCGCCGCCACGCAGAGCAGCAGCGGCAGCTGGAGCAGCCAGTCCAGGCCCGCGACGGCGTCCCCCCACTCCCGCGGCAGGACGCCGACCGGGTTGCCCAACGTCATCACGTCGGAAGGCCACGTGGAGTCCGGTGCGGCCGCCGGGCCCCGCGCGAGCACCCACGCCGCGACCAGCAGCAGCTGGCCTGCGACGACCGTCGTGACCAGCGGACCCCATCGCCGGGACGGCAGCCGGCCGTCGGGAAGCAGGAGCAGCGCGAGCGCTGTGCAGACGATGAGCACGGCGGAGAACCGGTCCACGAACCACACCGCGGCCGCGCGGCCGGTTTCGTCGCCGTAGCGCACCCACGCCTCGGCAAGTCCGGACCCTGCGAAGAGGACGGCGACGGCCAGCAGGAGCCAGCCCACGGCGATCCGCGGTCGTCCGGCGGCGATCAGCGCGCCCGGAAGCGACCAGAGGGCGGGGAGCAGCAGCGCTTTCCAAGACACCGGGTCGCCCGACGCCAGGGCGAGCGAGCTCGCCAGCACACCGGCGACCGTGGCGGCAACGGCGAGCATCCAGGCGGCCAGCGCCGGATGCAGGGAGTCCCCCGGCGAGGCGTCGTGAGGACGCGGCATCGGACCAGTGTGCGCCTCCCCGACGGCACTCGTCCGCCCTTTCGGCGCACCCGGCGGATCAGCGGACCGCACCCGTCCACACCTCGTGGGGCGTGCGGATGACCGCGACCCCGAGCCACGTCCAGCCGGCGAACAGCAGCAGGTGAGCCTCCAACGGGCCCACCGGAGCGAGCAGGAAGTCCCAGACCAGGAAGGCGACCACGAGGGCGCACGCCGGCTTGGGCAGACGCCCCGACCGCCAGGCCGCCACCGTGATGAGGAGGACGCCGAAGAAGGAGCCGACCAGGTGAGGCACCAGCGCCAGCCAGACAGCACCGGGGTCGGAGACCAGGCCGTCGTTGAGGGTCAGCGCGGGCTCGAGCCCGATCAGGGGCGGCGCGACGGTTCCACTGACGTAGCCCATCGTCAGGACGTTGTGGAACCCCCACATGCCCCAGAGGAACAGCGGGACGGCGACGAGGGTCAGCCGCGGGCTCCGCCGACGGGTGACCTGAGCGAGACCAAGGAGTCCGAGGGGCAGGAACATCGCGCTGACCACCAGGAGCGACTGCTCGATGCGCTGGAAGCCCGGGTGCGCGACCCCCCACCGGATCTGCTCGGAGAAGTCGAGGTCGCCGATCACGAGGTGGCCGACGTACTGGCTGAGCCCGTTGGTCAGCGCGGCGAGCACGAGGCACAGCCCCGTTGCCGTCCGGACCAGCCCGGAGTAGGGCGCCGAGGCCGTCGCGGTGTCGGGCTGCGGGATCGTGTGGGTCATGGGCTCCCCCTCGGAGACGTGGGCTGTCTCGTCGAGGATGGACCAGGGTCGCTTCCCCGCACATGGTGCAGGTGACCCAATAGAGCGATGAGTCAGGTCAGCCGGCGGACCACCTCGGCGGCGGCGGCCACGACCTTGGGCCCGACCACGTCCGCGTCCAGGTCACCGAGCGTGACGATGCCGACCGAGGCCTCGAACGCGTCCACGCCGACCAGCGGGGCCGCGACGCCGCGGGCGCCGGCCTGCAGCTCGCCGGCCGTCTCGACGTAGCCGGACGGGTCCGGCTCACGGCCGCGGAGAATCGCCCGCCCGGCGGCGCCCTGACCGAGGGGGTGCCGCGACCCGACCCGGTAGCCGACGTGGAAGTCGGTCCAGGTCGGCTCGAACACCGCGATGGCGAGCGCCTCGCCGCCGTCCGCCACGGTCAGGTGGGCGGTCATCCCGAGCTCTTCTGCGAGCGAGCGCAGCACCGGGGCGGCGAGCTCACGCAGCACCGGCTGCAGGCCGCGCGCAAGCGAGAGCACCCCGAGTCCGACGTGCACGAGCCCGGCGACGTCCCGGCGGGCGAGCCCGTGCTGCTCGAGCGTGGTGATCAGGCGGTAGACCACGGTCCGGTTGACGCCGACCTCGCCGGCGAGCGCCGTCACGGTCAGCCCGCCGGGGGTCGCAGCAAGCACCTCGAGCACACGCAGCCCGCGGTCGAGGGTCTGCGAGGTCTCGGCAGCCATGCAAGGAGGCTACCCGGAGCGGCGCTGGGCGGCCCAGTCTCGGATCCGGTCGATCCGGCCCTGCAGCTGGTCGGCCGTCGCCACCGCGGCCGCGGGTCCGCCGCACTCCTTGCGCAGCGCCGCGTGGGTGACGCCGTGCGGCTGGCCGGTCCGGTGGTTCCAGGCCGCGACGAGCCCGTTCAGCTCACGGCGCAAGGTGGCGAGGTGCTCGTGGGTGGAGACGTCGCGCACCACGTCCTCGGGGGTGGAGGAGGTGCGCCGCTGCGACTTCTGCGTCTTCGCGCGCTCGCTCTGCCGGAGCCGGAGCAGGTCGCGCACCTGGTCGGCCTCGAGCAGCCCCGGGATGCCCAGGAAGTCCATCTCCTCCTCGGACCCGACGTGCACCTCGCCCTCGTGGCCGAACTCGCCGCCGTCGTAGAGCACCCGGTCGAAGCGGGCCTCCGACCCCATCGCCTCGAACGTGCCGAGCTCCTCGGCGCTGGCGGCCTCGGACGCGTTGGCCCGGGCCAGCAGGTCGTCCTCGGCGGCGAACAGGTCGTCGTCGTCGGTGACCTTGCGGCCCAGCACGTGGTCGCGCTGCACCTCCATCTCGGAGGCGAAGCCGAGCAGGTTGGGCACGGAGGGCAGGAACACCGACGCCATCTCGCCGCGCTTGCGGGCCCGGACGAAGCGGCCGACGGCCTGCGCGAAGAACAGCGGGGTGGCCGTGGTGGTGGCGTAGACGCCGACCGCGAGCCGCGGCACGTCGACGCCCTCGGACACCATCCGGACCGCGACCATCCAGCGGTCCTCGCTCTCGGTGAAGGCGGCGATCCGCTTCGAGGCGAGCTTCTCGTCCGAGAGCACGACGGTCGGCTTGTCGCCGGTGATCGTCTTGAGCAGGGCGGCGTAGGCGCGGGCCGAGTCCTGGTCGGTGGCGATCACCAGGCCGCCGGCGTCCGGGACGTGGCGGCGTACCTCCGTCAGCCGCTTGTCGGCGGCTGCGAGCACCGACGGCATCCACGAGCCGCCCGGGTCGAGCGCGGTGCGCAGCGCCTGGTTGGTCAGGTCCTTGGTCAGCGGCTCGCCGAGGCGGGCGGCCACCTCGTCGCCGGCACGCGTGCGCCACTGCATCTCGCCGCTGTAGGCCATGAACAGCACGGGCCGCACGACGTGGTCGGCGAGCGCGTGGGCGTAGCCGTAGGTGTAGTCCGCGACGCTGCGCGGCACCCCGTCGCTGCCCGGGGCGTACGTCACGAACGGGATCGGGTTGATGTCGGAGCGGAACGGCGTGCCCGTCAGCGCGAGCCGACGCTGCGCCGGGTCGAACGCCTCGCGGACCGCCTCGCCCCACGACCGCGCGTCGCCGGCGTGGTGCACCTCGTCGAGGATCACCAGCGTCTTGAACCGCTCGGTGCGGATCCGGTGTGCCAGCGGGTTCATCGCCACCCCGGCGTAGGTCACCGCGACGCCGACGTAGTCCTTGCTGGTGGGGCCCTTCTTGCCGGAGTACGTCGGGTCGATCGGGATCCCGGCGCGCGCGGCGGCCTCGGCCCACTGCGTCTTCAGGTGCTCGGTCGGCGCCACCACGGTGACGCGGTCGACGACGCGGCGCGACAGCAGCTCCGCGGCGGCGGTCAGCGCGAACGTCGTCTTGCCGGCGCCGGGCGTCGCGACCGCCAGGAAGTCCTTGGGCGAGGAGGAGAAGTACTTCTCCAGCGCAGCGGTCTGCCAGGCACGCAGGGGCGTGGCGGTGCCCCAGGCAGCACGGTCCGGGTAGGCCGGAGGGAGCTGCAGGGGCGGGGCAGAAGTGGGGTCTGTCACGTCTCTCACGGGGTGCGGTAGGCCAGCCAGTTGTCGGTCATCCGGGACACCTGGCCCGGGGTGAACATGTCCATGCACGCGTCGACCGCGTAGTCCATGAAGTTGTGCACCGGGTCGTCGCCCGGCAGCTCGCAGGTGTCCTTCACACCCTCGCAGGTGGTGCTCGGCTCGGCTTCCGCGGGGGTGTCCTCCACGAGGTCGTTCTGCTCCGAGCAGCCGCCCTCGAACGTGTGCAGCAGGCCGAGCCAGTGCCCGACCTCGTGCACGACGGTGTCGCCGCGGTCGTAGGACATCAGCGACCCGCCGGGCAGGCTCTCCTGGTGGGCGGTGACCCCGTCGAGGCGGACGTCGCCGTCGACCTGCCACGGCGAGCTGCTCCAGCCCAGCACCACGTTCTGACGCGTCGGGTCGGTCGGGCTGAGCAGGTAGAGGTTCAGGTCGGCGGCGTCACCGCGGTGCAGCGACCGGCGCATCTGCCGGTCCTCCTTGCTGCCCATCGCGGCACGGTGCCAGCGGTTGTTGAGCACCCGCTCGAACGACGCGAGCCGGAAGCTGAACCGGGTGGCGGCGCTCTCCGCGGACTGGCCGGCTGCGTAGGCGTCGTCGAGCACGGCGAGCTGCCGGCGGACCCGCTTCTTCGACGGTCCGCGCGAGGCGTCGCTGCGCACGACGTGCACGTGCACCGCGATCCTCAGCTCGAGGCCGGTGCGTGCGGTCGCCGTGGTGCGTGCCAGGCCTTCGTCGGCCAGCGCCTGCTCCAGGTTGCGGTCGATCCGGCGCAGCTGCCGCGAGGTGTACGTCGCGCCGTCCGGTCCGCGGGACGTGCGCGCCGCGGACCCGGGCGCCACGGCGCAGCCGGACGCCGATGCTCCCGCGTCGCGCGCGGGCGCCGCGTCAGCCGGCGGGGCGAGCACCACCAGGGCGGCCGCGAGTGCGGCGGCGAGCGGTGCCCGGCGCCGGGGCGAGTGCGACGTCACTCGCCGCCGTCGCCCTTGTCGAGCTGCTCCCACGCGTCCTTGCACTCAGGGCAGACGGGGAAGCGCTCGGGGTCGCGGCTGGGCACCCACACCTTGCCGCACAGGGCGACCACGGGGGTGCCCATCACCATGGCCTCGGTGAGCTTGTCCTTCTCCACGTAGTGCGAGAACCGCTCGTGGTCACCGGGCTCCAGCGGCACGTCGGAGGGACGTGTGCGGGTGTCCTCGATGGTCTGGACGCCGGGGCTCATCTGGGTGCTCATGATGGTCAAGTCTAGGTCAGTGGGCAGCCGGGCGCGGCAACCCCGGCTAGTTCATCTCGGGGTCGAGCGGGCGGGTCGAGACCCAGGCCAGCTCCCCCGGCTGGCGGCGCAGCACCCGGGCCCACAGCCCCTCGGGGTCGGCCCCGAAGAGGTCGCCGGGGACGGCCGGCAGGACGTACCAGGAACCCTCCTCGATCTCGGCCTCGAGCTGCCCGGCCCCCCAGCCCGCGTAGCCCGCGAAGACCCGCATGCCGGTGAGCGCCGGCACGAGGAGCTCGGTGGGGGTGTCGAGGTCGACGATGCCGGTCGTGTCGAACAGCCGGCGGAAGCCGACCGGCTCCTCGCCGCCGGGCCGCAGGGCGGCCACCGCGAGGGCCGAGTCGGTGGCCACCGGGCCGCCCTGGAACAGCACGTCGGGCCCGACCAGGACGTCGTCCCAGCCGGGCAGCACCTCCCCCACCGGCACCGGCGAGGGGCGGTTGAGCACGACACCGAGGGCCCCGTCGTCGAGGTCGAGCAGCAGCACGACGGCATGGGCGAAGTTGGGGTCGACCAGCACGGGCGTCGCCACCAGCAGGCTGCCGGCCTCGAGGGGGCCGGGGGCCGAGGCGCTCATGTCCCCGCGAGCGCCGGGGCCCCGGCAGCGTGGCGGACCGCAGCGGCCACGGCCGTGTGCACGTCGGCGTGGAAGACGCTGGGGATGATGTAGTTGGCGTTCAGCTCCTCGCCGGACACCGCCGAGGCGATCGCCTCGGCAGCCGCGATGAGCAGCCGCTCGTCGATGTGGGTCGCCGACGCGTCGAGCAGGCCCCGGAAGACGCCCGGGAAGGCCAGCACGTTGTTGATCTGGTTCGGGTAGTCCGACCGTCCGGTGGCGACGACGGCGGCGTGCTCACGGGCGTCGCCGGGGTCGATCTCGGGCACGGGGTTGGCCAGCGCGAAGACGATCGAGTCCTTCGCCATCGTCGCGACGTCCTCGCCGGTGAGCAGGTTGGGCGCGGAGACCCCGATGAACACGTCGGCGCCGACCAGGGCCGCGCGCAGGTCGCCGGTGACGTCGGCGGCGTTGGTGGCGTCGGCCAGCCAGCGCAGCGACTCGTGCAGGCCGGGCCGGTCGCGGTGGATCACGCCCTCGACGTCGGCGACCACCACGTCGCGGACGCCGGCGGCGAGGAGCAGCCGGAGGATCGCCGTACCCGCGGCGCCCGCCCCCGACATCACGACGCGCACGTCGTCGATGTCCTTGCCGACCACGCGGAGCGCGTTGGTCAGCGCGGCGAGCACCACGATCGCGGTGCCGTGCTGGTCGTCGTGGAAGACCGGGATGTCGAGGACCTCGCGCAGCCGCGCCTCGATCTCGAAGCAGCGGGGCGCGGAGATGTCCTCCAGGTTGATCCCGGCGAAGCCCGGGGACACCGCCTTGACGATGCTGACGATCTCGTCGGGGTCCTGGGTGTCGAGGCACAGCGGCCACGCGTCGATGCCGGCGAAGCGCTTGAACAGTGCGGCCTTGCCCTCCATCACCGGGAGGGCTGCGGCCGGCCCGATGTTGCCGAGGCCCAGGACCGCCGAGCCGTCGGTGACCACGGCGACGGAGTTGCGCTTCACCGTGAGCCGGCGGGCGTCCTCCGGGTTGGCCGCGATCGCCTCGCAGACCCGGGCCACGCCGGGGGTGTAGATCATCGACAGGTCGTCACGGTTGCGGATGGGGTGCTTGCTGGCCATCTCGATGGTGCCGCCGAGGTGCATCAGGAAGGTGCGGTCGGACACCTTGTGCACCACGAGGCTCTCGAGCGCCCGGAGGTCCTCGACGATCTGCTCCGCGTGGGAGGTGTCGGTGGCCGCGCAGGTGACGTCGATCCGCAGCTTGTCGTGACCGGACGCGGTCACGTCGAGGGCGGTGACCACCCCTCCCGCGTGCTCCACGGCGGCGGTCAGCCGGCTGATCGCCGTGCCTCCCGCCGGAACCTCGAGGCGGACGGTGATCGAGTAGGAGATGCTCGGTTGCGTTGCCACGTCCCTCATGTTGTCACGAAATGGACAAGCCCCGGCCGCGACGTCTCGGGGGGAGGGTTCGACGTCGCGACCGGGGCTGCTCGTGGTGGCTCAGGCGGCGAGGTGCGCCTTGAGCCGGCCGAGGAGGGACACGTGGCGGGTGCCGTCGGCCTCGGCGCGGTGCCGCGGCTCGGAGGCGAGGACCGGGTCGTAGAGAGCCCGGGCCTTCTCCTCCAGCCGGCGACCCACGCGCTCGGCGCGCTCGTCGCCGACGCCGGCGCGGCCGGCCATGGCGGCCATCAGGGTCCAGTCCTTGCGGTGGGACGTGCGGAGGGCCTCGGCCATCTCCTGCGACGTCGGGTGCGCGGTGTAGGCGTCGATGATCCGGCGGACGCCCGCGAGCTCGGTCGCGGCTCCACGCCAGGCGGAGAGCACGGCGGACTCGAGGTCCATCGGCTGCTCCATGAGGGCCCGCTCGATGCGTCCGGCGAGCCGGGTGTGCCAGCGCAGCTGCAGCGCGGCGATCAGGTTGAACTCGTCACCGAAGGTCTCGGCGACGCCAGGCAGCTCCATGGGGAGGACCCCGTCCCGACGAGCGTTCGCCTCGTCGACGACTGCTCGCAGCACCTCTCCGCGGCGGTGGAATGAGTCCCAGGTCGTGCTTGCCATGGGTCTGCTCCTTTCTCACATACCGTTGGTACGTACTCACGGTATGCCCACATACCGACGGTATGCAAACCTTCTGCCCCTATGACCTGGGTCACCTGCGCGGCCGTACCCGCGGTCGGTCCTATGCTCGGCGAATGACGGTCTCCAAGAAGGTGCTGCGGAAGGTCTCGCACACCACCCGCCGCCAGGACTACTCGGCGTCGACGAAGCGCGCCCTGGTCGAGGTGGCCACCGAGCTGTTCACCGAGCAGGGCTACGCCGGCACCAGCCTCGACGAGATCGTCGCGGGGGCGCGCGTCACCAAGGGGGCGCTCTACCACCACTTCAGCGGCAAGCAGGCGCTGTTCGAGGCCGTCTTCGAGAACGTGGAGGACGACGCCGCCAAGGCGATCCGGCGCGCCGTGCGGGGGCACAAGGACCCGTGGGAGAAGGCGCTGGCCGGCCTCCGCGCGTTCCTCGAGGTCTGCCAGGAGCCGGCCTACCGGCGCGTGGTGATCGCCGAGGGGCCCGCCGTCCTCGGCTACGAGCGGTTCCGCGAGCAGGAGGAGCGCTCGACGTTCGGCATCGTGCAGGAGATCGTCGCCGCGGTGCTGAAGACCTACGAGCTCGAGCAGAGCATGGTCGAGACGTTCAGCCGGGTGTTCTTCGGCGCCATGTCGGCGGCCGGTTCTGCGGTCACGACCGCGGAGGACCCCAAGCGCGCCAGCGCCGAGGTCGAGGCGGCCATCGGGTTCATCCTGGCCGGCCTGCAGCTGCGGGCCGAGTCCGGCGGCACGCTGCCCGGCCCCGGGGAGCTCGTGGGCGAGCAGCCGGGGCCGGACGACGAGGAGTGAGCGCTACTTCGAGACGCTGACGTTGCCGCCGTTGGCCGGGACCAGCTCGATCCAGACGTTGCCCGGGGGCAGCGTCAGGTCGCCGGCCTTGGTGCTCAGCTCGAGCGCCGCGTCGAAGTTCGACTTCTTCCAGGTGCCGCGCACCATCCGGCCCTTGTGGAAGACCGTGGCCTGGCCGGTGCCGGTGAACTTGGTCTCCGGCACGGGGTTGCCGGCGGGGTCCTTGTAGCCGGCGTCGCCGACCTGGACCCGGAGCACGAGCAGGGTGTCGGGACGGAACTGGTCGCCGGCCTGCGCGTAGGTGTTCAGGTTGGCGTACTTGCCGCCGCGGTACTGCCAGTTCGTGGTGTGGCCGCCCGAGAACTGCGCGGAGATCCGCTTGGCGGGCTGGCCCTTCGGCAGGTCGGACTCGCTCCCCCACGGCAGGTAGTTGTCCGGCGGCTCGGGCGTCTTCAGCGTCTTGGCCAGCGCGGGCAGGTTCATCATCAGGTTGTACGGCGCGCTCCGGTCGCTCGCGCGGCTGTAGCCGGTCGCCCCCTCGGTGAACGTCTTGATGCCCGCGTCCGCGATGCGGCGCACGGTCGGCGGGGCGCCGCCGCTGGCCACCAGCACGGCGTGGGCCGGCTGCACGATGCCGATGTCGGTGGCGCGCATCGACCGCACCGGGCCGACCTGGCGCGGCAGCTTGGAGTAGTAGAAGACCGCGAGGCGCGTGGAGCCGCCCTCGACGAGCTCCTCGGTGATCAGGTCCGCGGAGCCGAGGCCGCGCTGCGGGCTGCTGCTGCCGGTGTTGTCGATCTTCACGACCATGACCGGGTGCTTGGGCGCCGTACCGGACGCGGGAAGGCCGGTGAGCGGCCACTGGCCGGACAGGGTCATGCCCTCGGCGGTGCTCTGGCCGTCGGGGCTCTCTCCGTCGGCCGGGGTCGACGTGCCGTCGTCGCTGCTGCAGCCGGCCAGGCCGAGTGCGGCGACGGCGGCCAGTGCGACGAGGGCACGGGTGCGACGGGTGCGGGCAGGGCTCACGGGGGGCTCGGTGATGCCAGACATGCCCTCAAGTGTGACGGAGGGGTGCTCCCGACCCGGGAGCACCCCTCCGTGACGTGATCCGTGTCGCCCCGAGGAGGACGACGCGGGCCGTGGCTCAGGCGCCGCGCAGCGTGCCGGCGAACCAGGACCGGGTCCAGATCGCCTCGCGCTTCACGCGCTCGCCCGATCCCGGGGCGTGCACGATGACCCGGCGGCCGTGGGACCAGCCGGCGAAGACGCCCACGTGGTAGACGTTGCCCGGCCTGGCGGAGCCGCTGTAGAAGAACACGAAGTCGCCCCGGCGCAGTCCGCTCTTGCTGATCCGGTTCATGTGCCGAGCCTGGGCGCTCGAGGTGCGCGGGATGTGCTTGAAGCCGGCCTTGCGGAAGCCGTAGTAGACGAGACCGCTGCAGTCGAAGCGGTTCGGGCCGTCGGCGCCGTAGGCGTAGCGGTCGCCGCGCTGGTCGGAGACCACGAAGTAGCCGTGGGCCACCCGCTGCTGGCGGGTCATGGCGTCGGCCGACGGGGCGGCCATCAGGCTGGCCAGCAGCACGGCCACCAGCAGGACAGGAAGCGCCGCCATCGGGCGCAGGCGTTGGATCGCAGGCATGAGTCATTCCCTTCCCACGCCTGTGAGGTCAGCTGTCGGGTTGGAGCGAAAGGTGCTCCGCCACACGGTCCGTGAGGACCCGTGGCTTCACCCCGAGTGCGGCGGCGACCGGGTGAGGTGCCGTCGCACGGTGGAGATGTGGGTCCCCCACTCCTACCCGTCGTGATCGTCGAAAGGGTGCCGGGGCACGGGCGGGTAGGACTCGGCGTTCCCGGTCCGGCCCTTCCATTGGCGCAGCCGAGGGGCGCCCGTTCAAGTCGCGGGTGAACCGAAAACGTCCCGCAGGTCACACCTGCGGGACGTTCCACGCTCAGCGAGCGCGCCCGGTGTTGACGGAGATCACACAGCGTTGACCGAGGTCACCCGCTCAGATCTTGGCGCCACCGTCGACGTAGAGGGTCTGGCCGGTGATGTAGGACGCCTCGTCGCTGCACAGGAAGGCGGCCGCGGCGGCGATGTCCTCGGGGTAGCCGACCCGCCGCACCGGGTTGGCCGCGGCGGCGGCCTTGCGGTACTCCTCCGGCTCGACGCCCACGCGGCGGGCGGTGGCGTCGGTCATGTCGGTGACGATGAAGCCCGGCGCGATCGCGTTGACGTTGACGCCGAAGGGGCCGAGCTCGAGGGCCAGCGTGCGGGTGAAGCCCTGCAGGCCCATCTTGGCCGCGGAGTAGTTGGCCTGGCCGCGGTTGCCGAGCGCGGAGACGCTGGAGAGGTTGAGGATCTTGCCGTACTTCGCGGCGACCATGTGCTTCTGCACCGCCCGGCTCATCAGGAACGAGCCGCGCAGGTGCACGTTCATGACCATGTCCCAGTCGTCGTCGGTCATCTTGAACAGCAGGTTGTCGCGGGTGACGCCGGCGTTGTTGACCAGCACGTCGACCTTCCCCAGCTGCTCGACGACCTGGCTCACGGCCGCCTCGACCGAGTCGGTGTCGGCGACGTTGCAGGCCAGGCCGATGGCGCGATCGGCCCCGAGGCCCTCGGCGGTCGCGGCGGCGGCCTCCTGCTCGAGGTCGAGGATGGCGACGGAGGCGCCCTCGTCGGCGAACCGCTTCGCGGTCCCTGCCCCGATGCCGCGTGCGGCTCCGGTGACGACGACGACACGGTCGGCGTAGCGGCTCATCTCGATGTACCTCCTGGCTGGCGACTTGGGCGCCATGAGTCTAGTGAGCGGGCCTGTGGCCTTAGGCTCGGGCTGTGCGTGAGGGAAGTTTCAGGTTCGCCGTGGTGCTGTCCGTGCTGCTCGCCGCTGCGGCGGTGGCGGTCGCGGTGGGCTACCACCTGCCGTTGCGCGACCCCGACGGCGTCAACGTGCCCACCTACATCCGGCTGCCGCTGATCCTGCTCGCGACGTTCCTCACCGACGTCGTGCCGCCGGCCGTGGTGCGGGCGCGGTCAGCACGCGAGCTCCCCGCTCGCCTGCGCGACGTGGTGCGCGAGCGCTGGCCGCGCAACCACGTCCGCTTCGCGCTGGTCGGGCTCGGTGCGTGGTACCTCACCTACGTCGCGTTCCGGAACCTCAAGAGCTATGTGCCGTTCGTGAACCACCACCTCTACGACGAGGCGCTGATGCGGTTCGACCGCGTGCTCATGCTCGGGAAGGACCCGGCCGCGGTGCTCCACGACGTGTTCGGCACCGGCGCGGCGGCGCACTTCTTCTCGTTCGTCTACATCGCCTGGATCGTGCTGGTCCCGGCCTCCCTGGTCGTGGCCCTGGTGTGGTCGCGCAACGTCCGTGCCGGCGAGTGGTTCGTCACCGCGATCGCGGTCGACTGGGTGCTCGGCGTGGCGACCTACTTCGCCGTGCCCACGCTCGGCCCCGTCTACGCCGACCCCGGGCTCTTCGCGGACCTGCCGCGGACCTGGGTCTCCTCGCTGCAGACCACGATGATCCACGAGCGGTACGACGTGCTGCTCGACCCGTTCGGCACGAGCGCGGTGCAGACGATCGCCGCCTTCGCGTCCCTGCACGTCGGCATCACCGTCACCGTCTGCCTGATGGCGGAGCTGCTCGACATGCCGCGGTGGCTGCGTGCCGCGCTGTGGGTGTTCCTCGGCCTGACCGTGCTGTCGACCATCTACCTGGGCTGGCACTACCTGGCCGACGCGCTGGGCGGCGCCGTGATCGGTGCGGCCGGCGTGCTCATCGCCGCGTGGGGCACCGGCAACCACCGTCGCGGCGTGCCGCAGCGGATCATGCGGGAGCGGCGCGTGCCGGTCGAGGTGCGTTCGAGCTAGCCCTCCGCCTCAGCGGCGGGCGCCGAGCGCGGTCCGCAGGCGGACGGCGTACTCCTCGGCCTCGCCGGCGGCGTACTTCGTGCGCGGCCAGAAGAAGCCCCGCAGCCCGTCGCCCTTGGTGCGCGGCACGACGTGCAGGTGCAGGTGCGCGACGCTCTGGCTGACGACGTTGTTCATCGCCACGAAGGAGCCCTGCGCTCCGAGGCCGGCCACGACGGCGGCCGCGACCCGCTGGCCCGCCTCGAGGAACGGGTCGCGCAGCTCGGCCGGGAGGTCGGGCAGCGTCACCACGTGGAGCCGCGGCACGAGCAGCACGTGCCCCTTGAACACCGGCCGGTGGTCGAGGAAGCCGACCATGTGCTCGGTCTCCAGGACCAGCTCGGTCTCGACGTCGCCGGAGACGATGCGGCAGAACAGGCAGTCCTCCATGTCGGTCCTCTCCCCAGTTGCGAGTCGCGCACGAGCCTAGGGCAGAGGGTCAGCAGGTGACCCGACCCGCGGATCGCGCATGGTTGCCTCGGCGGCTGGGTAAAGGAGTGGTTGGGGAGGCGACCGACCGACGTAGGGAGTGTCGCGATATGAACGACATGTTCAGCTGGTCGCTGCCACCGCGCCCCCAGGCGGTGTCCGCCTCCCGGGACCGGCTCCGGTCGTGCTGCCCCCATCTGCCTCCCGCGGTCCTCGACAACGCGCTGCTGCTCACCAGCGAGCTCGTCACCAACGCCGTCCGGCACGGTGAGGGTGAGATCACCTGCCGGCTGTGGCCGGGCCCCGAGGTGGTCCGCCTGGAGGTCTCCGACGCGAGTGCCACCCTCCCGCGCGAGGTCGACCGCGGTGTGCGTGCCGAGTCCGGCCGCGGGCTGCAGATCGTCGACGGCCTCGCCTCCCGCTGGGGCGCCGCCCCGGCGCCGCAACCGCCGGGCAAGACCGTCTGGTTCGAGCTCGACACCGGCGTCGGCTGAGCGCCCGGCAGGTCACGGGGCTGTCGGGCCGCTCGGCCGCGCCGGCAGACGCACCCGGAGCACGGTCTCGCCCGGACGCGAGTCGATCGTGATCTCACCACCGTGGCGGTCCACGACGATCCGGCGGGAGATGTCGAGGCCGAGCCCGGTCCCCTCGCCCACGTCCTTGGTGGTGAAGAACGGCTCGAACGCGTGCGCCTGCACGGCCTCCGGGAACCCCGGCCCGGTGTCGGCGATCTCCACGACGACCCCCTGGTCGTGCGCTCGCGACGACACCCGCAGGGTCCCCTGGCCGCCCATCGCATCGATCGCGTTGTCGACGAGGTTGGTCCACACCTGGTTGAGCTCGCCGGCGACCGCCTCGATCCGGGGTACGCCGTCGCCGTAGTCGCGCTCCACCGTGACGCCGTTCTTGAGCTTGTGGGCCAGCATCACCAGCGTGCTCTCGAGGCCCTCGGTGACGTCGACCATCTGCACCGAGCCGCGGTCGAGCTGCGAGTAGGACCGCACCGCGGAGACCAGGTCCGAGATGCGCCGGGTCGACTCCTTCACCTCGCCGAGCAGCGCGGTCATCGACAACGAGCTCGCGACCCACTCCAGGCCCGGCTCGAGTGACGCGTCGTCGAGCAGGCCGGCGGCGCGCTCGCACCACTCCACGTCCAGGCCGGCCGCCGCCAGCGGTGGCGCGATCAGCCAGTCCTGCTTGACGCCGTGGTCGACGAGCCAGGCCGAGAGCGCGTCCTCGAGGTCGGCGACGGCCAGCGGGTCCAGGGCGGCCGTCGGCGGCCGGACCTCGCGCCGCAGCCGGTCGAGCCCCATGAACTGCTCCGCCGAGATGGCGCCCTGGGCGAGCCGCCCCAACGAGGACAGCAGCGCCTCGCTGGTCCCCTCCAGGGAGTCGACGGCACGGGTGGCCGCCGACGCCGGGTTGTTGATCTCGTGGGCCAGGCCGGCCGCGAGCGTGCCGAGCGCGACGAGCGCCTCGCGCTGGCGCGCGACGGACTCGATGGTGCGCACGGTGCTGACCAGGCCCCGGATCAGGTGCACCCCGAAGGGGAACCACGCGTCGGCCAGCGCCCGCAGCCGCTCGGCCGGGACCATGAGCACCCGGCCGTCGGACGCGCCGCGACCTGTGGCGAGGTAGACCCCGTGCTCGTCCCAGGCCTGGAAGCCGCCGGCCCACTGGCCGGGTGTCTGCATCACCCCGAGCAGCGTCTCCTCGTGGCCGACGTGGCGCAGCAGGCTGATCGAGCCGTCCAGCAGCACCCACCACCTGTCGGCGGGCCGCGCCTCGCGGAAGAGCTCCTCACCGACGGCGTACCGTCGCTCCTCACCCGCGGCGTGGAGCTCGCGCACCTGCTCGTCGGTGAGGCCGTCGAACAGCGCGATGGCCCGCAGGTCCTCGAAGCCCATCAGATCGTCGCCAGGTAGCGGTGCACGAGGTAGACCGACATCGCGCCCTCGCCGACGGCGGAGGCCACCCGCTTCATCGAGTCGAGCCGCACGTCGCCCGCGGCGAAGACGCCGGGCACGCTGGTCTCGAGCGCGTACGGCGGGCGGCCCAGCGTCCAGCGTGAGGCCTCCGTCGACGCGAGCAGGTCCTGGCCGGTGACCACGAACCCCTTGTCGTTGCGCGCGACGTCGTCGCCGAGCCAGTCGGTGCGCGGCATCGCGCCGATGAACACGAAGAGCCAGCTCGTCGCCACCTCCTCCTCCGCACCGGTGGCCCGGTCGGCCAGCGTGAGCGCCTCGAGGTGACCGTCACCGCGCGCCCCGACGACCTCGCTGCGCAGCCGCACCTCGATGTTGGGCGCGCTCGCGATCCGGCCGACGAGGTACTGCGACATGGTGTCCTCGAGGCGAGCCGCCCGCACCACCATGACGACCCGCTTGGCGTAGCGGGCGAGGTTCAGGGCGGCCTGCCCGGCCGAGTTGGCCGCGCCGACGACGTACACCTCCTCGCCCTCGCACTGGCTGGCCTCGCTGGCCGTCGCGCCGTAGTAGACGCCGCGCGAGCTCATCTGCGCGAGCCCCGGCGCCTCGAGCCGGCGGTAGGAGACGCCGGTCGCGATGAGCACGGCGCGCGCCTCGACCACTCCCCCGCCGTCGAGGAGCACCGCCCGGACGGGACCTCGTTGCTCGAAGCCGACCACGTCGCGGGCCAGCACCATCTCGGCGCCGAAGCGCGCGGCCTGCGCGACGGCGCGATGCGTGAGGTCGGCGCCCGGAGAGGCCCTTGGGGAAGCCGAGGTAGTTCTCGATCGAGGCGCTCTGCCCGGCCTGCCCGCCCGGGGCGTCGCGTTCCACGACGACGGTCCGCAGACCCTCGGAGGCGGCGTAGACGGCAGCGGCCAGGCCGGCCGGTCCGCTGCCGACGATGCAGAGGTCGTAGAGCGGCTGCTCGGCCGTGGTCCGCAGGCCGAGGGCGCCGGCGAGCTGCAGGGTCGTCGGCGTGCGCAGCGTCTCGCCGTCCGGCACGAGCACGAGCGGCAGGTCCTCGGGACGAGCCTGTGCCAGGTCGAGCAGCTGCTGCGCGGCGGCGTCCCGCTCGACGTCGAGCCAGAGGTAGGGCACGTGGTTGCGGGCGAGGAAGGTCTTCACCTCGTGCGCGCGGTCCGACCAGCGGTGGCCGACCACGCGGACCTGGTCGGTGTCGTCGGGGTGCGCGCCGCGCCAGTCGCTGAGCAGGTCGTCGACGACCGGGTAGAGGTGCTCCTCGGGCGGGTCCCAGGGCTTGAGCATGTAGTAGTCGAGGCCGATGTCGTTGATCGCCTTGATCGCGACGTCGGTGTCGGCGTACGCCGTGAGCAGCAGCAGCTTGGCGTCCGGCGACTGGCGGCGTACCTCCGCGAGCATCTCGATCCCCGTCATCCCGGGCATCCGCTGGTCGGAGGCGACGAGGGCCACCGACCGGTCGCGCAGGGTGAGCTCCGCCAGCACCTCGAGCGCCTGGGCGCCGGACGTCGCGGGGATGACCCGGTAGTCGGCGCCGTAGCGGGCCCGCAGGTCGCGGGTCACCGCCCGCGAGACGACGGGGTCGTCATCGACGGCCAGGATCGTCGGCTTCGACATCGGGGCGTGCCTCCAGGTGCCTCGCACGGCCCCGGAAACCGTTCGGTGTGCGCCGGCATCTCACCGGTGCGATCCCCCTTGGCGGGAGGCTACGGCGCGGTTCCCGTTCGCACCAGACCCAGAAGCACCACCCGACGCACCACGTCGGAGGTCAGGCGCCGCGGCGTACCTCGCGGGCGGCGATCCAGGCCTCGAACCGACCCGCGCTGCCCGAGAGGTACTCCTGGAGATCGGTGTCGAAGGAGTCGATGGCCGGGCGCAGGGCGACGAGCTCGAACTCCAGCCGCCGCGAGGGGTCGCAGACGTGCGGCTCCGTCGCGGCGACGTCCACGGACGCGCCGCAGTCCGCGCAGGGCATGTGCTTGGCGTGGAACAACTCAACCTCCTCCGTCACCCCCGAGGACACAGCGAAGAGTTGCCGGAACCACATCGGTCGAAACGAGGCGATCCGCGATTTCCGGGCCGTGTCCGCCTCGTCTAGACCCCGTTGACTTCCCTTGGAGGGCTGACGATCGTGGCGGGGACGGCCGCCTTTCGCCCAGCCGGACCCGAGGAGGATCCATGCAGACTCACCGTCCGAACTCCGACGTCACCGTCCTGAACGACCACCTCCCGGTCCCCACGATCGGCTTCCTTCCCGTCAACGCCTTCGTCCTCCACGCCGCCGAGCCGGTCGTCGTGGACACCGGCGTGAGCCTTCCCGACCGCGGCTTCATGGACCTGCTCGGCTCGGTCATCGACCCCAAGGACGTCCGCTGGATCTGGTTGACCCACCCCGACCGTGACCACACCGGTGCGCTCTTCGAGCTGCTCGAGGCAGCGCCGAGGGCCAAGGTGGTCACCACGTTCCTGAGCGTCGGGATCATGTCGACGGACACGCCGCTCCCGATGGACCGGATCCACCTGATCAACCCGGGACAGACGCTCGACGTCGGCGACCGCACCCTGACCGCGTTCCGGCCCCCGCTGTTCGACAGCCCGGCGACGGTCGGGTTCTACGACCCGAAGTCGCGGACCTGTGTCGCGTCGGACTGCTTCGGCGCTCCGATGGCCAGCGCCGGCCTGGCGGAGGGTGACGACGTACGCGACGTCCCTGCCGACGACCTCCGGTCGGCCCAGCTGCTCTGGGCGACGGTGGACAGCCCCTGGATCCACGTCGCCGACCAGGACGCCTACCTGAAGACCATCGAACCGATCCGCGCCATGGCCCCGGAGACGATCCTCAGCTCGCACCTTCCGCCGGTGGTGGGCGGCACGGCGGCGTGCCTGGAGATGCTGGCCGTGGCGCCGATGGCCGATCCGTACGTCGGCCCGGACCAGAAGGCACTGGAGGAGATGCTCGCGAGCTTCGAGCCCGCGGCTCCGGCCACCTGAGCCCGGCCCGCTTCCTGGCGCGGGTTCGGGGTGCAGCCTCCGGACGTGCTGCGTGCCAGCACGCATGACTTCCGCGCGTCCGAGACCGATGATGGGTGTCGAGCCAGGGAGTGTGGAGATGACGAGCTGGCAGGTCGCCGTCGCGTGCGTCTGCGCCGTGCCCGGAGTCGCCCTGGGTGCACTGCTGCTACGTCGCCGGCAAGCGGTCGTCGGGGCCTTGCTGGTGACGATGGGGCTACTGCCGATCGTGCTCGTGTCGGGTGACTCGACGACGCCCGGCGGCCCGGCGAGACATGGGCTCGACCTCTTCCTGGCAGTGGGGACCGCGTCAGCGTGGGTGTGGTTCTACGCGCCGCCGGCGCTGCTTGCGGCCTGCTTCCCCGACGGCCGGATCGGGAGACGGTGGTGGTTCCTCCCCGCCGGCTGGGTCGTCTTCCTGGTGCTGTTCGACGTCGCGATCGCGCTTGACCCCGCCAGCTACGGCGCAGGAGCCGGCGAGATCCCCGGCGAACCGCCCGTGGCAGCCCCGAGCCTGCTGGTCGACCTGCTCGGCGTCGTGGCCCTCGCTCTCCTTCTCGGACTGCTCGTCGGATCGGTGCTGCGCGTCGTGGTGCGCTACCGTCGCGGGACGTCACTGGTGCGGCGTCAGATCAAGTGGTTCGCCTTGAGCGCGCTGTTGGTGCCTCTTGTGCTCGTCGCCACCTGGGCCGCCTACCTGTTCACTGACGTGGCGGACGTCGTAGTCGTGATCGGCCTGCTCCTCGTGTACGTGAGCGTGCCGGTCAGCGTCGGTATCGCGATGCTGCGACACGACCTGTACGACGTCGACCGGCTGGTGAGCCGGACGGTGTCCTACACCCTCCTGAGCGCGGGGCTGATCGTCCTCTTCGCCACCGTGAGCCTGACCGTCGGGATGGTGGCGGGAAGCGGCTCGGACTTGGCCGTCGCAACCGCGACCCTGGTCTGCGCGGCGACGTTCTGGGCGGTGCGGCGGCGACTCCAAACGCTGGTCGACGCGAGGTTCGACCGCGGCAGGCGCGACGCGATCGCGCGGATCGCGCAGTTCGTCGACGCCGTCCGCGACGGGCGGGCGGAACCGGAGGACATCGAGTCAGCTCTGCGTCTCGCGCTGCACGACCCCGCCCTGTCGGTCGCCTACCGGCTGGCGTCCGATGAGCGGACTCCGTGGCGCGACAGCAGCGGGGCCCCGACCGACCGCCCCGAGGGACAGACGCTGGAGGTCACGGTCGGCGGTCGTCTGCTGGGCTGCATCGCCTATGACGCCGCCGCGGAGCGGCCCATGCTCCTCCGGGACACCCTGCGCGAGGCGCATCTGCCGCTGGAGCTCGCGCACTCGCGCCTCGAGCTCCGCCACGCCCTGGCGGAGACCCAGGCGTCGCGGACTCGCCTGGTCGAGGCCATCGACACCGAGCGGCGAAGGATCGAGCGCGACCTGCACGACGGAGCCCAGCAGCGGCTCGTCGGCATCGGGATGTCCCTCCAGCTCGCCCAGCAGCGAGCCGATCCCGCCGACCCGCTCCAGGACGTGCTGGGCCGGGCAGTGCACGACCTCCAGGGTGCGGTCGTCGAGCTGCGCAGACTTGCCGGGGGTGTTCGCCCGAGCGGGTTGGAGGAGGGTCTTCCTGCGGCCATCCGCAGGCTGGTGCGCGGAAGCCCGGTGCCGGTCGAGGTCACCGTGACGTCCGAGCCGCTCCCCGACGCCGTCTCGATGACGGCGTACTACGTCACCGCTGAGGCGCTCGCCAACGCGCTCAAGCACGCCCGGCCGCACGTGGTCGTCATCGACATCACGCGCCAGAACGGCGATCTCCGGGTGCTCGTGTCCGACGACGGCCGCGGTGGGGCGGAGCTCGGCGTGGGAACCGGCCTGGCCGGCCTCCGTGACCGCGTCGCGGCCACAGGAGGAGGACTCGTCGTCGACAGCAACCAGGGAGAGGGCACCAGGGTGGAAGCGCGGCTCCCGTGCGGATCGTGATCGGTGAGGACTCCGCCGTCGTACGCGAAGGTTTGGCGCTGCTGCTGATCCAGGCCGGACACGACGTCGTAGCCCGCGCCGCCGATGCTCCGGGCGTGGTCGCAGCGGTGCTCGAGCACGAGCCCGACCTGTTGGTCACCGACATCCGCATGCCGCCGACGATGACCGATGACGGCGCACGAGCCGCGCGGGAGGTGAGAGCCCAGCGGCCGGGACTTCCGGTCGTGCTGCTGTCGCAGCACATCGAGACGACCCAGTCGACCGAGCTGGTGACGACCGGCGCGTTCGGCTACCTGCTCAAGGACCGGATCCTCGACCTCGACGACTTCCTCGACGCTCTGCGCCGGGTGGCGGCCGGCGGCTCCGCACTGGATCCCGAGGTGGTCGCGTCCCTCCTCACCCCGATGCGGCGCGAACCCGGGTTCGGGGAGCTGACCGAACGCGAGCGCGAGGTGCTCGGGCTCCTCGCGGAGGGACGGTCGAACGGTGCCGTGGCACGCCGGCTCTTCACCACCGAGCGGACGGTGGAGACCCACGTGCGACACATCTTCGTCAAGCTCGGGCTCTACGACTCCGAGGACGACCACCGACGTGTCCTTGCGGTGCTGACCTACCTGCGCAACAGCTCGTAGGTCTCGGGCGTGGTGCCGGCGGCCGGTGGAGCAGCCCGGTGCAGGAGTGCGCGTGCTGCGAGCGCGAATCCGAGGGCCTGGAGGACCGCGCCGACAACCTCCGCAGTCGGGAAGCTGACGACGTGCAGCACCGACCACCCCATCAGGGCGAAGCCCGCCGACCGCCCTGCGGTCCGCGCTCGCACGAGCGCGAGGCCGAGCAGGAACGTGCCGACGACGTTGCCGAGCACGAACAGCAGGTACACCCAGAGCGTCAGTGGCTCGTCCAGACCGGCCTGGAGCACCGCGATGTTCTGAGCCGTGCTCCCACCCGCGCTGACCATGGCGACTGTGGTGAAGCTGTGGAAGGTCATGGCGAAGTAGCAGATGTAGCCCGCAGCCATCAGCACGCCGCCGACCAGTCCGAGCCGGGCGCCACGGGTGCGGACCAACCGCATGACGCCGAGGACTGCGGGGACGAGGAGCAGCGACCCGAGCATCGCCGCCAGGGTCGACCAGCGATACAGCGTGAGGTGGCCGCTGACCAGCTCGATCGCCTGGCGGGGGGCGATGTCGTCACCCCCGTGGATGGTCACGACGGTGTGACCGGTGTTCGCGGCGACGATGAACCAGGGGGCGGTCAGCATGGCTGTCGCGAGGCCGATCCGCCTGGTCCGTGCGGTGCGGTCGAGATCGTCTTGCGCGACCGGCTGGCTGACTTCGGCTGAGGTCATGATGACTCCTCGGGACGGATGACTGCTCCTTCGAGGATCTGGCTCCGAGCCGGCCCCAGGCGTCAGCGCCACCACCGGAAGAGCCTGCGTGCTACCGCGCACGCATGGTCCGCCCGGGGTCCTCCGCACGTCATCGTCGCGTCAGGCAGCTGGGTCGGGCAGGACCGGCTCCAGGTCGAGCCACCGGGCCAGGTCGGCGATCTCACGGTCGACCGCAGCCCTCATGGCCTTGGTGAACGGCACGTCCTGGTGAACGGCCGTGACCCGGAGCTCGCCCTCCTTCCGGTCGGCCTGGGCGTCGAGCTTCCCGACCAGCCGGTCGCCGTAGAGGATCGGGAGGGCGTAGTAGCCCCACCGGCGCTGGGCGGCGGGCTTGTACATCTCCAGGATGTAGTCGAAGTCGAAGAGCTCGCCCATCCGCTTGCGGTCGGCCAGGAGCCGGTCGAACGGCGACAGCAGGGCAGCCCGGCCGGCGAAGGGCCGGCCCAGCTGGGCCGGGTCGACCCGCCACTGGCCGCGGACCCCTTCCACGACAGCGGGCTCGCCGGCCTCGCCGACGTCGACCGGCTCGAAGGGAAGCTTCGTGCCCTTCGCCCGGGCGATGCCGAGAGCGCTCAGGCGCCGCGCGTCGAGCAGCCGGCGTGCCTCCTCCACCGGGGGCACCGGGTCGTCGGGGTAGACCCGGGAGGCGAGGTCCCAGAGCCGGTCGCGGCCGGTCCCGCCCGCGGCGGCCACCTCGCCGCGCTGCACGAGCTTGTCGAGCATCATCCGCAGGTTGCGGTTGTCGTTCCAGCCGCTGGACTTCCACGGCACCACGCAGGTGTCCGGCAGCTCGCTGCTCGGGAGCGGTCCGTCGGCGCGGAGTCGCTCGAGGATGTCGCGCCGGCAGTCGTTGTTGGCCATCACCCAGTCGCGCAGCTCCTCCTGCCACGGGCGCAGCTCGCCGGGTCCTGGCCACTCGGCCATCTCGGCGCGGAACAGGGCGATGTCGTCGGCCACCCGCAGCGTCTGGTGCAGCTCGATCAGGCGCAGCTCGTCGACGGCGTCCCACAGCTCCTGCGGGTCGAACGACGATCCCAGCCGGCTCCACATCACCAGCTCGGCGGTCGGGGCGACCGCGTTGGTCGGCTCGATCTGCAGCATCGAGAGCTGCCGGACCGTCTCGACCACCTCGCTCGGCCGCTCCTTGGTCAGCAGCTGGGCCCGCACGGCGATGCGACGGGCCTCGGCGCGGCTGAGCTCGTGGACGACGTCGGCCATGGGTCAGACGTCCACGGCCAGGCGGACGGTGACGGTGTCGCCGACGTCGATCCCCTCGGCGTTGCGCACCAGGTCCTTCAGCGGCACGACGTACCCGCCGTTCTTGGGGAAGAGCGACGTCGTCCACCGGGTCGAACCGATCCGGACCTCGACCGGGATCATGCCCCAGCCGTACGTCACCAGCGCGGACGTCGCCTGGAGCTCCGCGCTCTCGTCCTCGGGCACGGTGACGAAGTGGTAGGGCGACGGCCCCCGCCAGAACCACACCTCGCCACTGAACTCCAGGTCCACCCGGCCAGGATAGGAACTGAGGCCCCGGCCACACGAGAGCCGCTCCGACATTGTGTCGCCTACCGGGCTCGTCGAGGCCCGTCGACGCCGCGGATGAACGCATGGAACCCAGCGAGGTCATCGGTGCTGATGTAGTCGACGTCGGCTGCGACGAGCTCGCGCCAGATCGCGTCTCGGGCCGCCCCCCGGTCGTCGGGTGTGTCATAGAACCTGATGGCAGAACCCGAGACGTGGGCAGCGCGCACCATCTCCTCGAGACGGGCGCGTTCATCGCTGGGCATGCTGCCGTGACCGCCCCAGGTGAAGTAGGCGTCCCACTTCGCCGAGACCAGCGGGGTGATCGCCTCGCGCAGGCGGGTGTCTTGCGTGCGTTCGGGCTGCATGTCGTATCCGAAGTACGAGACCCTCTCCGAAGCCGGGGCGGCCGGTCGCACGTCGGTGCCCGAGACCACGACGCTGACCGGACCCGGCGTGGCGGTGCAGCCGCGGAAGCGGGTCAGGATTCGCGCGTAGTCCGCGAGCTGGGCTCGGAGCAGTGGCAGAGTCTCGGCCGGGGCGCTCTTGATGTCGATGAGCAGCTGTAGCCGCGGCGCGGATGTGCGGCGCCGATCTCCGGCGAAGTGCTGGACGAGCGGCTCGAGGTAGAGGCTGGTCAGAGTCCGGGAGGGATCCACCTCGTCTCGTGCATGTGCAACCAGCAGCTCGCCGTCAACGGCCCACACGTCGGCCTCCACGCTGCTGAGCCCGGCGTCCAAGGCGTCGACGAGCGGATGCCTGTGCTCGTAGTCGTTGTGGGCGTGTCCCCGTATGCGGTGGCCCGGACTGGTCCACCCCATGAACGTGCCGAAGGTGGTGCGCTGCGTGCTGTACGAACCAACGGCGCAGTTGAGGGGAACGGGGACAGGAGTGGCGTTGACGTAGAGGGTGCCGGCGAGGAACACGACGAGCAGCGCCATGAGTCGCATCGGGTCATATCCCCTTCGTCGTCTTCCGTGGCCACGCGTTGTGGCTCGCGGCACGCGACGGGTGGGGTTGCGCGCGCCGGTGCAGAGGAGGCTGTGAAGAGAGTTACCCGAAGGCGCGAAGAGGAATCGCGACGCAGGCCATAGATCTGGGAGCCGTCAGGACTCGTTCGCTTGACCGATGAGGGCGACTTGGCCCGAAGACGCCTGGTTGCCGTCGGCGACCTCCTCGGTGACGGTCAGCGTGGGAAACGTGCTCGGGCCCACACCGGACCAGAGCGTGACGTCGGTGCCCTCGTTGAACGTGCCGATCGGCACGAGAAGGCCTGCGTCGCTCTTCAGCCACGCCTCGTAGAACTCTCCGTCCGTGCGTCGCGGGAGTCCGGTGGCCTGCAGCTCGATCTTCCATCCGCTGTCGGTCTTCGTCAGCGTGACGTTCGCGGCTGCATCGGGAGCGAGCCGGGTCCCCGTCAGGGACGCAGCGAACTGGACCGGTTCGTCGCGGGTCACCTGCAAGCCGACGGTGACGCCTGCGGCCAGGACGACCGCGGCGGCTGCGGCCATGAGGGAATACCGGATCCGTCGCAGACGCCGGCCGGTGCCGGCCTCCTCGGCGATCGCGGCGACCACGCGCTCCTGGAGGTCGAGCGGTGGCTCGGTCCACACCGCCGGGTCCGCGAGTACGCCGTGCACCCGCTCGATCTCGGCGCGCTCCACCGGGGTCAGGTCATCGCCGGACATCGGAGCCTCCTTCGCGCGGGTCGGCAGGTGCCGAGTCTGCCGGTTCGGCACGCAGGTCGGACAGGATGCCCGCCAGCCGGCGGTGCGCCCGGAATGTCCGCGACTTGACCGTGCCGAGCGGGATCTCGAGCTTGTCGGCGATCTCCGCGTGGCTGAGCTCGTCGAAGTGCTGCATCCGGATCAAGTCACGTTCGGTGGCGGGCAGCTCGTCCAGCGCCCGGCGTACCTCGGCCACGTCGTGGATCTGTTCCGCCGACGGCGGCAGCGTGATCAGCGAGGCGCTGTCGGAGGTGTCGATGTTGTCGAGGTTGCGGTGCCGGCGCTCACGCCGGTGCACATCGATGGCGACCCGCTTCGCGATCGTGGTGAGCCAGGCCCCGAGCGCCCGGCTCGGGTCGTAGCTTCCCGCCGCACGCCATGCCTGCACGAACGTCTGCTGGGTGGCGTCCTCCGCGAGACCGGTATCGCCGAGCACCCTGTACGCGATCGCGAACACCAGCCGGCCGTAGGTCTGGTAGACGACCCGGACCGAGTCCGCGTCACCTGAAGCGAACCATGACGCCAGCTCGGCGTCGCCCAGGGCCACAGTCCTCACGCTAGCCCAACGTTCACCGGCGGACTCCATGGTGTGCGGGTGTGCGGGAGTCGCGGCGGTGGCGGTCGTGCTGCGTCTCATTCCCTCCTTACGCAGCCGGGTCCGGCTCGGTTCGCCCCGATCCGGCACCGGATCCCGGCGGGAACCGGTGCGTGAGCTCCGCCGTAGAAGCCGCAGAGGTCGGCATCGGCCGACACGATCACGAGAAGGGCAGACAATGAAAGAGCAGAGCAGAACCAACAGGTCGTTCGGCCGGGCCGCGGCCGCCACCACCCTGATCGGCTTCGTCGCGGCGTTCTCGGCGGGCCCGGCACAGGCGACGCCGGCACGAGCCTCCGCCGCGGTCGTCGACGACGTGCTCGTCATCAGCGGCACGAAGGCGGCCGACCGGATCACCGTCGACTTCACCGCGCTCGACTCCGTCTCGGTGGACCTCGGTCACGACCAGGTCCAGCGCATCGACCCGCGCACCTTCCACTCGGTGTCGGTGCACCTGCGTGCCGGTGACGACGACTTCCGCACCCTCAGCGGCGGGTCGCTCGCCGACGTGCCGATGACGGTCAGGTCAGGAGCGGGCGACGACTCTGCCGTCGGAGGCGCCGCGAACGACGTCCTCAAGGGTGGCTCCGGGGAGGACCTTCTCCTGGGCGGAGCGGGCACCGACCTCGTGTACGGCCGCCGCGGCGCCGACTTCGTCAACGGCGGCGTCGGCACCGACACCGAGGTGCTCGGCTCCGGCGGCGACACGGCAGCGTGGAACCCCGGAGAGGGCAACGACGCGATCAGCGGCGGCCTCGGTCGGGACACGTTGGCCTTCAACGGCTCCGACGCCGACGAGCAGATGTCACTGACCGCGGACGGCACGAGCGCGGTCTTCCTGCGCAGCCCGGGCGCCATCCGGATGGACCTCGACGGGGTCGAGCGGCTCGACCTCGCCACCCTCGGTGGCGCCGACGCGGTGACGATCGGCGACCTCAGCGGCACCGCCCTCACCGTCGCGGACATCGACCTCTCCTCGGCCGCCGGCACCGGCGACGCCAAGGCCGACACTGTCGTCGCGAACGGCACCGACCGGCCGGACCGGGTCGACGTCGCGGCGCGCGCCGGCGCGGTCGACGTGACCGGGCTGGCCGGCGAGACCGTCGTCACCGGCGGCGAGCCAACCGACCGGCTCGTGATCGCCACGTTCGATGGCGACGACAGCGTCAACGTCGACGACGCAGCCCGAGCACTGCTCGACATCGCCATCGACCTCGGAACCGACCAGTCATGACCAGCAAGCCGAGCCGACCGTACGGGGCCGTCAGCCGGTCCGCATGCTCACAGCCGGTCGATGAGGACGACGACGTCTGCGGCGTCGCGGGTGGACTCCACGAGCTCGGCGTTCGCCTCGTCGCTGCGGTCGACCCAGGCGCGGGCGGCGGAGGCCGACTTGCCGAACTGCTCGTGACGGCGCACCAGCCGCTCCCGGCGAAGCGCGGGGTCGAGGTCGACGTACCAGGCCTCGGCGAGCAGCGGTCGGACCTTCTCCCACCCGTGGTCGGCGTAGAGCAGGTAGTTCCCTTCGGTCACCACCAGCCGCATGGACGGCTCGATCGCGATGGCGGCCGCGATGGGCTGCTCGAGGGTGCGCTCGAAACCGGGGACGTACACAGTCTGGTCCGGCTGCTCACGCAGGCGGGCCAGGGTCGCGACGTACCCGGCCACGTCGAACGTGTCCGGCGCACCCTTGCGGTCACGCCGGTCGAGCCGCTCGAGCTGGACGTCGGCGAGGTGGAAGCCGTCCATCGGCAGGTGACCGATCGCGTCCGGGCCGAGCCCGGCCGGGGGTTCGGCACGCAGCCGAGGCAGCAGCAGCTCGGTCATCGTGGACTTTCCCGCCCCGGGTGGGCCCGTGATCCCGAGGACGACCCGCCCCGGGCGCGAAGTCAAGTCGTCGACCCGGCGCAGCAGGTCATCGAGGGACCTGACGACGGTGGCCGTGGTCACCGTCGGGCCCGTTCCAGCGCGGCCTGGATGAACGCGCGGGCGTGGGCGGCCAGGTCGGCGCCGTCGTCCCACAGATTGCGCCAGATCGCCAGATCGCTGGACAGGGTCGGCGAGACAACCGCAGAGGAGAACGACTCGAAGGTGATCGGCCCGGTGTACCCGACCTCGACGAGCGCGGCGAAGAAGCCGGCGAAGTCGATGTGGCCACTGCCCAGGTAGCCGCGGTGGTTCTCACCGATGTGCACGTAGCCCAGCCGGTCGCCGACGAGCCGCACCGGTGCGACGAGGTCGTCCTCCTCGATGTTCATGTGGTACGTGTCGAGGTGGATGGTGACATTGTCGGCGCCGATGTCGTCGGCCAGCCGCAACGCATCAGCGGCGGTGTTGATGACGTTGGTCTCGTAGCGGTTGCAGATCTCCAGCCCGAGCGTCATCTGGCGTTGCGCGGCACTGGCGGCCAGACCCTGCAACACCCGGACGACATTGGCACGGCCCTGTGCGGACAGCGGCGCGCCGTACTTGCCGAGGGCGCTGTACAGGGCACCGGTGAAGTGCGTCCCTCCGAGCTCCTGGGTGATCAGCAGGGAGTCGTGCAGCAGCTTCTCGCCGCGGTCGACCACGGCCGGATCGGCGCTGGACACGTCAGCGTCGAAGGCCAGGCCACGCGAGCACGCGATCCCCAGGCCGGCTTGCTCGAGCTCGGCGCGGGCGGCGGCGGTGTCCAGGTTGACCGCGTCGTGCAGTGACAGCTCGAGCAGGTCGTACCCGGCGGCCGCGGTCTGCTTGATCGCGGTGGCGACCTCAGCGGGCGTCGTGCCGCCGACCCAGACCAGGGCGTGCACACCGAGCGGGTTCTTGACGTCGGACATGGGGTCTCCCAAGGGGTTCGTGGCGGTCATTCGGAGATGGCTCCGGTGATCAGGCCGACGATCTCCTCGCCGGTGGTGAACTCGGTGCGGCGACCGGCGACACAGCGGCCGGCGCGCATCACCCAGATCTGCTGGCTCAGCCGCAGGACCTGCTCGAAGTTGTGGCTGATCAGCAGGATCGCGTGGCCGTCCTTGCGCAGTCGGACGATCAGCTCCTCGACCCGGGCAGTCTCCTGGACACCGAGCGCGGCGGTCGGCTCGTCCATGATGACCAGCCGGGAGGAGAAGCCTGCCGCGCGGCAGATCGACACGGCCTGCCGCTGGCCGCCGGACAGGCGGCGGACCCGGGAGGTCACCTCGGGCACGTTGACCGCGAGCTGCTTGACCATGTTGCCGGCCTCGCGGCGCATCTTGCGGCGGTCGAGGAACCCGTAGCGGGTCAGCTCCCGGTTGAGGAACAGGTTCTGCCAGACCGAGAGGTCCTCGACCAGGGCGAGGTTCTGGTGGACGGTCTCGATACCGGCCTCACGAGCTACCTCCGGGGAGGAGAAGCGGACGGTCTCGCCCTCGAAGACGATGTCGCCGTCGTCTGGCTTGTGGATGCCCGAGAAACAGCGAACCAAGGTGGATTTCCCGGCCCCGTTGTCGCCGACGATCGCGGTGATCTCGCCGGGGGCGAGGGTGACCGACACGTCGACGAGGGCGCGGACGCTGCCGAAGGCGAGCGAGACGTTGCGGGCCTCGAGGATGGGTTCGGTGGCCGTGGTGGTCATGGCTGCCTCACTTCTGGAAGCGCATCAGGAAGGCGGCCGCGACGACGACCACTCCGACGGACAGGGGCTGGTAGTACTGGCTGACGCCGAGGGTGGTGAGACCGTTGAGCAGCACGGTCAGCAGCAGGGCGCCGAAGACAGGGCCGAGGATCGTGGCGCGGCCGCCGAACAGGCTCACTCCACCGAGCACGACCGCGGCGACCGAGTTGAGCAGGTACGCCGTGTTCGCGGCCGGCGGGGTGGCGCCCAGGCGGGCGACCACGATGACCGCAGCCAGACCGGCCAGGGTGCCGGCGATGGTGTACACGGCGAGCTTGACCCGGCCGGTGTTGATGCCGGTCGCCGTCGCGGCTTCGGCGGAGCCTCCGGTGGCCAGCACGTGTGTCCCGAACCTGGTGTGGAACAAGACGACGTGTGCGATGACGGCGATGACCGCTGCGACCACCACGATCCACGGGATGAACGAGACGGGCCCGTCGAGGGCGAGCTTGAAGAAGAAGCTCTCGGTGACGGTGACCGGCTGGCCGTCGGAGAGGATCAGCGCGAGCCCCGCGGCCGCGGAGAGCATGCCGAGGGTGACCACGAAGTCGGTGATCTTGCCCTTCGCGACGAGCAAGCCATTCACCAGTCCGGCGACGAGCCCGGCGGCGATCGAGCCAGCCATGGCGACCCAGAGTGGCTGGCCGGACTCGTGGAGCTGTCCGAGGACCACGATCCCCAGAGTCATCACCGAGGCGATGGACAGGTCGATCCCCGCCGTCGCGACCACGAAGGTTTGGGCGATGGTCAGGATCAGCAGCGCGGCCGCAGCCGCGAGCATCCCGGTGATGTTGCCCCGGCTGAGGAAGGACGGGTCGAGCGCGGTGAACACGACGATGAGCACCACGAGGCCGATCAGGGCGGCCCAGTCAGCCAACAGGGACGCGTCGAACAGCTTGCGGCCGCGGTTGCCTCCACGTTCCTTGGGGGGTGCCGTGGGCGGCGCACTGGTGGTTGAGGATGACATGACAGGGCTTCCTTCTCGTTGCGTCAGTTGACGAGCTCGGCGAACGGGTCGTCGTACGCCTCGAACGGGGCGGGGGCCGAGGCCAGGGCGTCGTCGACGTTGTCGGGCGTGACCAGGGCGATGGGTGCAGTCACGTTCTCGGGGAGGTCCTCGCCGGCCATCGCGGCGCGGCAGGCGTTCACGCCCATCTCGCCGATCGCGTAGGGGTACTGCGCGACGAGCGCGGAGAGCTCGCCCGACTTGACGCCGTTCAGGCCGTCCTCGACACCGTCGACGCTGATGATCTTCACCTTGCCTGAGCGGCCTACGTCGGACACGGCGCGGGCCACGCCGAGGGCCATGTCGTCGTTGGCGACGAAGAAGCCGACGAGGTCGGGGTTGGCGCGCAGCAGGGTGGTGGCCTGGTTCAGCGCCTCCTCGCGGTTCCAGTTGGCCGCAACGGTCTGGGTGATGGTGACACCGTCGCCGGCGCCTTCGGTGAAGCCGTCCAGGCGGGCGTTGCTTGTCACGTCACCGGCGATACCGCCGACCAGGGCGACCTTGCCGCCGTTGGGGAGCAGCTCGACCATGTGCTCACCGGCGAGCTTGCCGGCGTCGACATTGTTGGTGCCGATGTAGGTCGTCGGGCTGGCGTCGGCCTCGGCCGCGGCGTCGGCGTCGACCGGGCTGTCGATGTTGACGATCGGGACGTCCTTGGCGGCGAGCTGCGCCATCCCGGTGATCAGGTTGGTGCCGTCGATCGGGTTGACGATGGCGCAGCCGAGGTCGTTCTTGGTGGCGGCAGCGGTGAGCTTGTCGAGCTGTCCGGTGGTGTCGGTGATGTCGCTTGCGGCCTGGACGTCGACGGTGACGTCGCCCTCCTTGGCGCCTGCCTTGATGCCGGCCTCCATCTGCTGGAAGAACGGGTTGTCGAGGCCCTTGATGACGGCGGCGACGTCGCCGTTGCCGTTCGCGGCTGCGGAGTTGCTGTCGTCTCCGCAGCCGGTGACGGACACGGCGGCGAGGGCGGCGACGGCGAGGAGGGCCGCGTTGCGGGGGCCGATCTTGCGGTTCATGGGGTTCTCCAGGGTCGGTGTGACGTTGATCTCCATGGAACCTCTGTATTATGGTTTCTGTCAAGCATAAATCAGGGGTATTTCGTTTTGGCGAGTTCATAATTAGGATGTGGGTATGACGTCGACGCCGCTGGGCTACACCGGACCGGGCGAGGTGCTCGCCCTGTTCCGGACGAACCCGCCCCTGACCCGGGCCGACGTCATGCGGATCACCGGACTGTCCCGCTCCACCGTGAACCAGCGCATCGACCTGCTGCTCGACGCAGGCATGCTCATCGAGCGCGGCCCCGACATCGTCCCCGGCCGCGGACGCGGCCGTCCCGCCGGCTCGTTCGCGCTGCACGTCGAGCGCGGGGTGCTCCTCGTCTGCGACATCGGGGCGACCGGGATGCGGGCCGCGGTCTGTGACCTCGCCGGCCGGATCATCGCCGACCTGGCCGCCACCAGCGACGTCACCGACGGACCCGAGCAGGTCCTGCCGCGCGTCGAGGTGCTGTTCGCCAAGCTGCTGGCCGACGTCGGCCGGACCAGGCTCGAGGTGCAGGGCCTGGCGCTGTCGGTGCCCGGCCCGGTCGACCATGAGCGGGCCACCGTCGTCAGCCCGCCGATCATGACCGGCTGGGACCAGTTCGACGTGCGGGGCTGGTTCGCGCCGTCGTACTCCTGCCCGCTGCTGCTGGAGAAGGACGCCACCGCCATGGCTTGGGGGGAGTACCGCTCGCACTATCCCGACGCCGACACCATGCTGATGCTCAAGCTCGGCACCGGTGTCGGGTCCGGCATCATCGCCAGCGGCCGAATCCACCGCGGCGCCGACGGCGCAGCCGGCGACATCGGGCACACCCAGCTGCTCGACCCCGCGCCGACGAAGGCGCCGGTATGCCGCTGCGGCAACCAGGGGTGCGTGGAAGCCCGGGCCGGCGGCTGGGCGATGATCCGCGACCTGGTTGCCGCGGGTCGCGACGTCGAGACCGTCGACGACGTCGTCGGGCTGATCCGCACCGCTGACCCCCTCGCCGTGACGCTGGCGCGTGCGGCCGGCCGCGTGCTCGGCATCGCCCTGTCCGAGACTGTCAACATCGTCAACCCGCGGGTCGTCGTGGTCGGCGGCCAGCTCGCCGAGGCTGAGGAGCAGATCTTCGCCGGCCTCCGCGAGATGGTGTACTCCCGGTCCCTGCCGCTCGCGACGCGGAAGCTCGAGCTCCACCGCAGCCAGCTCGACGCGCGCGCAGCGTCCGTGGGGCTGGCCCTCCTGCTCTCCGACCACATCTTCGATCCCGTTCGCATCGACGCGATCCTGGCCTGACCCAGCGCGCCCACAAAGATGCCAAGCACCGATGACAGGAGAGACCCATGCGTCTCATCGACGAGCTGAACGACCTTCACGCGCACTACGTGGAGGCGATCAACGCCGCCGTTGCGAGGGACGACTACGCACTCGCGGAGCGACTCGCGCACGCCTACGAGGAGGAGGCCGTCCAGCTGATCGCCGAGCGCGAGAACCGGACCCACCTGCTGCCCCTGCAGCGCTCCAGGGTCGTCGAGTCGGCGCTGCGCCGGACGGTCCGCAGGCTGCGCTCGGGCCGCGCCGCCTAGTTGTACCCGGCCATTTACGTCCTGTCATGCCGCTGATGGTGAAGCGCGATCATGCCGATGACAGCGCGTGCCAGTGGAGGCCCCGTTTCCGGCCGGTGATGCGCGGGGAGGGGACCTCCGTCCCTGAGTCCTCGGTCGATCCGCTCTGGCCGCTCACAGCCGATTGCAGTCTGCTGATCACAGAAGGAAGCTGGTATCAGGGTCGGAGGATAGCCATGGCGAGAATCGAGGGACAGATCACGATCGGGCGTCCTGTGGAAGTGGTGTTCGACTACGTCGCAGATCAGACCAACGAACCGCGGTACAACCCGAAGATGGTACGCGCCGAGAAGGAGACCGCCGGGCCGATCGGCAAGGGAACCCGGTTCAGGTCGGCCGTGCGGTCGGGGGGACGCACCGCGGAGATGCTCATTGAGAACACTGGCTACGACCGGCCAAGGCTGCTGGTCTCCACAACGACGATGAAGCAAATGGACATCGCGTACACGCTCAAGTTCGAGCCCGTCTCGGACGGAACGCGTATGCGGTGGTGCGGAGAGGTGCGTCCCAAGGGTGGACTCCGACTTCTGGGGCCGCTGGTCACCTGGATGGGGACGCGCCAGGAACAGCGAATCTGGTCGAGCCTGAAGAGTCACCTGGAAGGCGCATCAGTCGGCGGGGGCTAGTCGGAGATGGAGCCGCGTCCTTGAGCGGTGGTCTCGCCGTCTGGTGATAACCGGATCTGCCGCGGACAGATAGACCGGGTGACCGGTATTGGGCTCGAGCGTTTGGGGTGCGTCTTACAGCCGG
>CAVRMN010000036.1:0-10709 GCA_963721855.1 uncultured Actinomycetota bacterium
GTCAGGTCGGTCATCACCGGGGTCCCCTCGGAAGTGCGAACGGAGTGAGCAGTTTCGTGGGGTGGTTCATGCTTCCTCGCCCAGGATGCGCGGCACGGAGAAGCGCTGCTCCTCGACCGCGGGGGCGCCGGAGAGCGCCTCCTCGACGGTCAGGCCGGGCGTCACGACGTCGTCGCGGAAGACGTTGGTCAGCGGGAGCGCGTGCGACGTCGGCGGGACGTCTTCCGCGGCCACCTCGTTGATCGACTTGATCGAGTCGAGGATGACGGCCAGCTGGGGCGCGAGGTGGTCGAGCTCGGCGTCGGACAGGTCGATCCGCGCGAGGTCGGCGAGGTGCGCCACCTCTTCACGGCTGATGTCGGGCATGCAACGGCTCCTGTAACGGGTTGCGGAGCCTTCATCCTAGGGTGAGTCTTCGGCCTGCCCGACCGGAGGTCGCCAGGGCTTGAGCCAGTCGGTCTCGGGCCAGCCCTCGCGCCCGGCGACCAGCTCGTACATCGTCGCCCCGTCGATCGCCTCGCGCATGATGTCGGCGTGCCCGGCGTGCCGGGCCAGCTCCTCGACCAGGTGCAGCGCCACCCAGCGCACCGACCAGTGCGTGACGTCCGTGCGGGAACCACGGCGCGTCCTGTGGCACCGGCACCGGGGTGTCCGGGGTCGGCCTCGGCGAGCGCCTTCAGGGTGAGCCCGGCCTGGGCGTCGAAGCGGGCGAGCACGTCGGGCAGCGTCTCGTCCTCGCGCATGACGAACTCGTCCTGGTAGTCGGCCACCCGCACCTCGAACGGCCGGTCGTCCGGCGGCGGCGGCTCCGGGGCGGCGCTCACGCGGGCGACCCAGCCGCGCGAGACGCCGGTGGCGTGCTTGACGAGCGCGCCGACCGACAGGGCTGCTCGGGGTCGGGGTCGAGCGGGCCTGCTCGTCGGTCAGGCCGTAGGCGACGGACGCGGAACGCGTCGAGCTGCTGCGCGACGTAGGCGACGAGCCCCTCGCGCTCGGTGTCGAACGGGCGGCATGGCGGGCATCGGGCGGGTGGTGATCGGTCCGGTCCGAGACGCTCGCTTCGCTCGCTCCTCGCACGGCGTCGTCGGTCGGATCAGCTGCGGTGGGCGTAGAGGTCGCGGAGCAGGGCGATCTCGGCACCGTGGTGGATCGCCTCGCGGTTGATGTGCAGCACCAGCGCGGCCAGCGGGAGGTCGGCGTACGGGCCCTCGGCCGGCCCGCACGGCCGGGCCAGGCCCGTCCTCGCCGAGCCCCCGGACGCCGTCGGTCCAGGCGGCGTAGGCCGCGTCGAGCTGGGCGAGCGCGCCGTCCGCCGTCGCGGCGTACTCCCAGGTCATGTAGTCCACCGCGGGACCTCCGAAGTGGGAGGCGTTGCGCGCCCCGAAGACGCCGACGACGAGGTGCCCGATCCGCCAGGCGATCGTGGTGACCGGGGCCGGCTCGGGCTGGGGGTACTCCCAGTCGATGGTGAGGTCGCCGGACCCGGCCTGGACGGGCGCGTCGCCGGTCCCCCGCGGGCGGACGCTCCAGGACCCGGGGACCGGTTCCCAGAGGTACTCCTCGTCGGTGAGGCCGGCGAGCCGGGGCCGGAGCTGCCCGTGCCAGTGCACGTCGAGCTGGTCCAGCAGGGTGGCGTTCCAGGAGAGCGTCGAGGTCGTCATACCGACAACGGTGTCAGGAGAACAGGACAGTTTCTGTCCTCTGCATCTGGGAGACTCGGACCATGGCGCAGACCACCGCCCGCGTGCTCCAGCTGCTCGGCCTGCTGCAGTCGCGCCCGGTGTGGTCCGGGCCGGAGCTCGCCGAGCGACTCGGGGTCACCGGACGCAGCGTCCGCCGTGACGTGGAGCGGCTCCGCGAGCTCGGCTACCCCGTGGAGGCGAGCAAGGGCATCGGCGGCGGCTACCGGCTCGGGGCGGGGCGGGCGCTGCCTCCCCTGCTGCTCGACGCCGAGGAGGCCGTGGCCGTCGCGGTCTGCCTGCGGCTCGCGGCCGGCGGCACCGTCGCGGGCGTCGGCGAGGCGGCGCTGCGCACGCTGACCAAGCTCGACCAGGTGCTGCCCGGCCGTCTCCGTGCGCAGGTCGCCGCGGTGCACGAGGCCACGGTCACGCTCGACACCCAGAGCGCGGCGGTCGACCCCGACATCCTGCTGACCCTGGCGCGGGCGAGCCGGGACCGGCACCGGGTGCGGTTCGGGTACGTCGACCGCGGCGGTGACGCCACGGACCGTCTGACCGAGCCCTACCGGATGGTGGCCACCGGACGCCGGTGGTACCTCCTCGCCTACGACCTCGACAGGGACGACTGGCGCACCTTCCGGCTCGACCGGATGCGCGACGTCGAGGCGACCACGTGGGTCTTCGCGGCCCGCGACGCCCCGGACGCGGCCGATTTCGTCGCCCGGTCGGTGAGCCAGTCGCCGTACCGGCACGTCGCCAAGGTCCGCTTCGACGCGCCGGCGGCGGTGGTGGCGCGGCACATCCCGCCGAGCGCCGGGACGGTGGAGGCCCTCGGCGAGGACGCCTGCGTGCTCACGGCGGGTGCGGACCATCTCGACCACCTGTGCGTCTACCTCGCCTCGGTCCGCGCCGACTTCACCGTGCTCGAGCCGCCCGAGCTGCGCACGGTGATGGCCGACCTGGCCGCACGGCTCTCCCGGCGGCCGCGCTGAGCGTCTGAGGACAGACGCGGCTCGAGGTTGGCGATCCCGTCTGGCCCTCAGCCTCGGGCGTCCTGGATGCCCCGTTCAGATAACTTCCCGACCGGTAACCACCCGCGTGCGCCATTGACCCTCCCCGGCAGGTGCGCGTTGCATCGGGTGTTGCGGGGGCGCCCTTCAACCCTGTTCAGGGAGACCCGCCATGACCGACCTGATCACCAGTCCGGGTCCCGAGCTCAGCGCCTCGTTCCAAGGCGAGACGATCCGTCCCGAGGACCGTGACTACGACGCCGCTCGCGCGGTGTACAACGGAAGCATCGACCGGCGACCCGCGCTCGTCCTCCGGCCGCACGGAGCCGCCGACGTGATCGACGCCGTCGACTACGCCCGGGAGGCCGGCCTCCCGCTCTCGGTCCGCTGCGGCGGCCACGGAGTCGCCGGCACCTCGGTGACCGAGGGCGGGGTCCTGATCGACCTCGCCGCGATGAAGGGCGTCCACGTCGACGCCCACCGCCGCGTCGCCACCGCGCAGGGCGGCGCGCTGTGGGGCGAGTACGACCGCGAGACCCAGCTCTTCGGACTGGCCACCCCGGGCGGCCGGGTGACCACGACCGGGGTCGGCGGGTTCACCCTCGGCGGCGGCTACGGCTGGCTGTCACCCGTGCACGGCCTGACCTGCGACAACCTGGTCGGGGCCGACCTGGTCACGGCCGACGGACGGCTGATCCACGTGAGCGAGGACGAGCACCCGGAGCTGCTCTGGGGCCTGCGCGGTGCCGGCGCGAACTTCGGCGTGGTCACGGCGTACGAGCTGCGCGTGCACGCGGTCGGGCCCGAGCTGCTGGCCGGGATGATCGTCGTGCCCAACGACGAGCACGCCGTCGACATCGCGAAGGGCTATCGCGACATCGTCGAGGTGGCCGACGAGCGGCTGGTCACCGCGCTCGGGACCATCCTCGCGCCGCCGGAGCCGTTCGTCCCACCGGAGATGGTCGGCGCCCCCGTGCTGGGCATCCTGCTCTGCTGGGTCGGCGACCCCGCCGACGGCGTCGACGCGATCCGGCCGCTGCGCGAGCTGACGGCGGGCGGCATGGACCTGGTGCAGCCGATGCCCTACACGGCGTTCCAGGCGATGATCGACGGGTTCGCCCCGAAGCACTGGCTCAACTACCACCGCGGGCACCACCTGTCGGCGTTGACGGACGACGTGCTCGGCCCGTTCCTCGACGTCGGCCGCAGCATCGGCTCGCCGATGACCCAGGGCATCCTGTTCCGCCACGGCGGAGCGGTCGCCCGGGTCCCGGAGGACGCGACCGCGGCGGGCAACCGGTCGGCTCCCTACATGGCGCACCCGATCGCCTGCTGGGCGACGCCCGAGGAGACGGACCGCGAGATGGACTGGGTACGCCGCTTCTCCGAGGCGTTCGCACCGGTGGCGACGGGTCGCAACTACCTCAACTTCGAGCCGCCGACGTCCTCCACGGAGGTCCGCTCCGACTTCGGCGACGAGAAGTTCGAGCGGCTGGTCGCCCTCAAGGACGAGTGGGACCCCAGCAACCTGTTCCGCTCCAACCACAACATCCCGCCGACCGGGTGGGAGCCGCCGACCATCCCGGCGCAGAGCCGCGGCTGAGGGCTACTCCCCCACCTGTGCCTTCTCGCGGGCGGCCTCCGGGCCGTCCGCGAGCAGCACCCGGAAGCCGTCCTCGTCGAGCACCGGCACCTTCAGCGAGACGGCCTTGTCGTACTTCGAGCCCGGCGCGTCGCCCACCACGACGAAGTCGGTCTTCTTCGACACCGACGACGCCGCCTTGCCGCCGCGGGTGATGATCGCCTCCTTGGCCTGGTCGCGGGAGAACTCCTCCAGCGACCCGGTCACCACGATGCTCATGCCCTCGAGCGTGCGCGGCGTGGACTCGTCGACCTCGTCCTCCATCCGCACGCCGGCCGCGCGCCACTTGTCCACGATCGCCACGTGCCAGTCGACGGCGAACCAGTCCTGGATCGACTCCGCGATCACGCCGCCGACGCCCTCGGCCGCGGCGAGCTCCTCGGGCGAGGCGGCCCGCACCGCGTCGAGCGAGCGGAAGTGCTCGGCGAGCGCCCGCGCGGCGGTCGGGCCGACGTGCCGGATCGACAGCGCGACCAGCACCCGCCACAGCGGCTGCTCCTTCGCCGCCTCGAGGTTGTCGACCAGGCGCTGCCCGTTGGCCGAGAGCACGCGGCCGTCACGGACCCTGTCCTCGGGGTCGGTCTTCTTCGCGGCCCGGGTGTAGAGCGGGACCCGAGCGATGTCGTCGGCGGTGAGGTCGAACAGGTCGCCCTCGTCGGTGACCACGCCGGCCTCGAGCAGCGCGATCGCCCCCTCCCAGCCGAGCGCCTCGATGTCGAAGGCGCTCCGGCTGGCCAGTGCGAACAGCCGCTCGCGCAGCTGCGCGGGGCAGGACCGCGAGTTGGGGCAGCGGATGTCCTTGTCGCCCTCCTTCTCCGGCCGCAGCTCGGTGCCGCACTCGGGGCAGTGCGTCGGCATCTCGAACGCGCGCTCGGTGCCGTCGCGCAGGTCGACGACGGGCCCGACGATCTCGGGGATCACGTCGCCGGCCTTGCGCAGCACGACGGTGTCGCCGATGAGCACGCCCTTGCGGACCACCTCGTAGCCGTTGTGCAGCGTGGCCATCTCGACGGTGGAGCCGGACACCTTCACCGGCTCCATCACGCCGTACGGCGTCACCCGGCCGGTCCGGCCCACGTTGACCCGGATGTCGAGGAGCTTGGTGTTGACCTCCTCGGGGGGGTACTTGAACGCGATCGCCCACCGCGGTGCCCGTGACGTCGAGCCGAGCCGGCGCTGCAGCGACACCTGGTCGACCTTGACGACGACCCCGTCGATCTCGTGCTCGACCGAGTGCCGGTGCTCGCCGTAGTAGTCGATGAACTCCTGCACGCCGTTGAGGTCCTTCACGACCCGGACCCGCTTGCTGACCGGCAGCCCCCAGTCGGCCAGGGCGGCGTAGGCCTCGGACTGCCGGGTGGCGTCGAACCCCACCTGGGCGCCGATGCCGTGGGAGACCATGTCCAGCGGCCGCGACGCGGTGACCCGGGGGTCCTTCTGCCGCAGCGAGCCCGCCGCGGCGTTGCGTGGGTTGGCGAACGGCGGCTTGCCCTGCTCGACCATCGACTCGTTGAGGGTGCCGAACGCCTCGACGGGCAGGAACACCTCGCCGCGGACCTCGACCCGCTGCGGCACGGGGTGCTCCTCGGTGCCCGACAGCCGGTCGGGGATGCTCGCGATCGTCCGCACGTTGGGGGTGACGTCCTCGCCGGTGCGGCCGTCGCCGCGGGTGGCGGCGCGGACGAGCCTGCCGTTCTCGTAGAGCAGGTTGATCGCCAGCCCGTCGACCTTGAGCTCACAGAGGAACTCGGCGTCGTGGACCTCCTCGCGCTCGATCCGGGCCGCCCACGCGGCGAGCTCCTCGGGGGAGAACGCGTTGTCCAGGCTCATCATCCGCTCGAGGTGCTCGACCGGCGCGAAGTCGGTGGAGACCGCGCCACCCACCTTCTGGGTCGGCGAGTCGGGCGTGCGCAGGTCGTGGAACTGCTCCTCGAGCTCCTCGAGGCGGCGCATCTTGGCGTCGAACTCGGCATCGGAGATCGTCGGCGCGTCCTGGACGTAGTAGCGCCAGCGGGCGTCCTCGACCTCCTCGGCGAGCTCCCGGTGCTCCTCGCGCGCCTCGGGCGTCGCCTCCGCGACCTCGGCTCCGGTGCTCTCGGGGATCTCGGCGGTCTCGCTCATGGGGCCATCTTGCCGTGTCGGACCGACACCTCCACGGCACCCCGCGACCCATCCGGCGGTCCTCCGGGGACGAACCGCACACAGACATCCCCCTTCGCAGCACCTGAGAGGATCGCGGTATGACGGCACCGTCCCTGACCCGCCACGACGTCGAGGACCCGCGCGCGCTGATCCTGATGCTGCACGGCGGCAGGGCCGACGGCCACGCCCCGGTCGACGAGCGCAGCGCCTCGTGGCGGCGGTCGCGCTGGATGATGACGCACATCACCGGCCGGGCCGAGCGCGCGGACGTCGGCGTGTGGCTGCTGCGCTACGGCGTACGCGGCTGGAACGCCCGCGCGTCCTCCGGGCCCTCCCCCGTCCCCGACGCCCGGTGGGCACTCGACGAGGTGCGCCGCGAGCTGGGCGACCTGCCCGTCGTGCTCCTCGGCCACTCGATGGGCGCCCGCACCGCGGTCGCCGTGGCGGACGACCCGAGCGTCACCGGCGTGGTCGCCCTGGCCCCGTGGCTGCCCCCCGCCGAGCCGAACCGGACCCTGGCCGGCAAGCACCTCGCCGCCGCGCACGGCCGCGCGGACAAGATCACCTCGGCGCGGGCGACGCGGGAGTTCGTACGTCGTGCCGAGGCGGTTGCGGCGTCGGCGGAGTTCCACGACATGGGCCGCGTGGGGCACTACATGTTCCGCGGCATCCCCGACTGGAACCGGTTCGCCCTCAGCCGGTCGCTGGCCTTCGCAGGGGTCCCGGCCGAGGCGCCGTGACGCCGGCGTCGCCCGCTCCGGGCGACCGGTCGCGGCTCCGGTCCATACCGCTTTCGGGGTCCGCGGAATAACCGTTTGGGTTCTGTCGGTTGGCACCCCTAAGGTACGCATGAAACGAAACGGTTTCGTTTCACTTGACCGTGGGGAGAACCGGTGATCCTTCGTCGTGAGCACGCCTCCGGGCGTCCGCGGGTGGCCGGTGAGCGCGAGGGCGAGATCCTCGACGCCACCATCGACCTGCTGCTCACGGTCGGCTACGACCGGCTGACGATGGACGGCGTGGCCGGCCGGGCCAGGGCGAGCAAGGCGACGCTCTACCGGCGCTGGTCGGACAAGCACAGCCTGGTCGTGGACGCCCTGATGCGGTCCAAGAAGTCGCCCGACATCCCCGAGATCGACACCGGCAGCCTGCGCGGCGACCTGCTGGCGACGTACTGCGGTCCCGGTGGTTTCGCGGGCAAGGACAACACCGGCATGCTCGCGGCGATCATCACCGCCCTGCACACCGACGAGAACTTCGCCGCGGAGTTCCGGGCCCGTTTCCTCGCCCCCAAGATCGCGGTCAGCCGCGCCATCTACGCCCGCGCGCAGGAGCGCGGAGAGCTCGCCCCGGGCATCGACCTGGAGGTACTCACCCCGGCGCTCGCCGGGATCCTGCTGCACCGGGTCTTCCTGCTCGGCCTTCCGGTCGAGGTGAAGACCGTCGAGACCGTCATCGACCAGATCATCCTGCCTGCCGCCACCGGCCGGCCCTACTCCTCCCCTCCGAAGGACATGTCATGACCACTGACGCGACCTCGGCCACGGCCCCCAGCACGGGTCACGGCCACCGGCACCTGGGCCTCGCCCTGGCGCTCATCTCCGTGGCGCAGCTGATGGTGGTGCTCGACAGCACCATCGCCAACATCGCCCTGCCGTTCATCAAGATCGACATCGGCTTCTCCGACGCCAACCTCTCCTGGGTCGTCACCGGCTACGCGCTGGTCTTCGGTGGCTTCCTGCTGCTCGGCGGCCGGCTCGGCGACCTCTACGGCCGGCGCCGCATCTTCATGGTGGGTCTGACGATCTTCGCGGTCGCGTCGCTGCTCGGCGGGCTGGCGCAGAACGAGCCGATGCTGCTCGGCGCACGCGCCCTGCAGGGCCTGGGTGCGGCGATCGCCTCCCCCACCGCGCTGGCGCTGATCACCACGACGTTCCCGGCGGGCCCGCAGCGCAGCCGGGCGTTCGCCGTCTACGCGGCGATGTCCGGTGCGGGCGCGGCGGTCGGCCTGATCCTCGGCGGCTGGCTGACCGGTCTCGACCCGAGCCTGTTCGGCACCGACTTCAGCGGCTGGCGGCTGACCTTCCTGATCAACGTCCCGATCGGCATCGGCGCGGCCCTGGTGGCGCCGTACTTCCTCGGCGAGAGCGAGAAGCACCCCGGCGAGCTCGACCTGCCGGGAGCCCTCACCGCGACGCTCGGCCTGGTCGGGATCGTCTACGGCCTGACCCGCGCGGCGCAGACGCAGTACGGCTGGGGCGACCCGTGGACCATCGCCGCGCTCGCCGGCGGCGCGCTGCTGCTCGCCGTGTTCGTCACGCTCGAGCGCCGCGTCGAGCACCCGCTGCTGCCGTTCCGGATCCTCGCCAACCGCACCCGCGCGACCAGCTTCGCGGTGATGATGCTGGTGCCCGCGGCGATGTTCGCGATGTTCTACTTCCTCAGCCTGTTCGTGCAGGGCGTCATGGGCTACACACCGCTGAAGACCGGCTTCGCGTTCCTGCCGTTCAGCTTCGGCATCGTGATCGCGGCGACCATCTCCTCGAAGCTGATGGCGAAGGTGGACCCGCGCTGGATCGCCGGCGTCGGCACCGCGCTCGCCGGCTCGGCCCTGTTCGGGTTCTCGCGGCTGTCCTACGACGAGACGCTGCCCGACCTGGGCGTGCACGCGTCCTACGCGACCGACCTGCTGCCGTTCATCCTGATGATGTCGTTCGGCATGGGCCTGACCTTCGTGCCGATGACGCTGACCGCCGTGCACGGGGTCGGCGCCCGGGACTCGGGCATCGGGTCCGGCGTGCTCAACACCATGCAGCAGGTCGGCGGTGCCCTCGGCCTGGCGACGCTGAGCACGGTGGCGGTGCACTTCTCCACCCAGAAGGCCGCCGACCTGAGCGCGGCGCTCTCGGGCGGAGGCGGCCCGGCCCCGTCAGCGGCACAGATGGAGAAGATGCAGACGCTCATCGGACAGGTCGCCTTCACCGAGGGCGCGACCAACGCGTTCCTCACCGGCGCGGCGATGATCTGGCTCGGCACGCTGATCGTGGTGCTGTTCATGAAGGTCAAGCACGAGGAGATCGCGGCCGACGGCAACGAGGTCGAGGTCGTCCACGTCGGCTGACGCTCACGCCGCTCCCACGGGCAGACGCCCCCGCACGCAGCTGTTCGGCTGCGATCCGGGGGCGTCTGCCCGTTCGTGCGTCCGGGGCGCCGTGGGCGCTCAGCCGAGGTTGGCGGCGACCTTGGCGCAGAGGCGGAGCGCGTCCCGGGCCCAGCCGGGGGTCGCGCCGGCCAGCCCGCACGTCGGGGTGACCACCAGCGAGGGGGCCTGGCCCGGGTCGAGCCCGAGCATGTCGAGGAAGCGGAGCACCCGCTCGGTAAGAGCCGTCTCCGTGGGAGCGGTGGCGGGGTCGCTCGACGGCACGACGCCGAGGTGGACCGCCTTCCCCTGCTCGAGCATCTCCGCGAGGGTGTCGTACGCCGACACGGCGAGCACGCCCAGGTCCACCGAGACGCCTTGCGCGCCGGCGCCGAGGAGCAGCGACAGCGGCACGTCCGCGGCGCAGCAGTGCACGACGGGCGTGGCGCCCGCGTCGGCGATCGCCGAGAACACCCACTCCAGCGCGGGCGAGGCCTTCGGGGCGTCGACGGAGCGGTGCCGGTGGAAGCCGGAGGCGGTCGGCACCTGCCCGGCGATCACGGCGGGCAGCGCCGGCTCGTCGACCTGCACCACCAGGTCGGCCCCGGGGATCCGGCGCTTCACGTCGGCGACGTGCGTGCGCAGCCCCTCGGCCAGCGCCTCCGCGAGCTCACGACGGGCGCCATGGTCGGAGAGCACCCGGTCGCCGCGCGGCTTCTCGACCGTCGCGGCCAGCGTCCACGGTCCGGCGACCTGGATCTTGAACCGGCCGGTGTAGTCCTGGGTCAGCTCCTCGACCAGGTCGAGGTCCTGCGCGAGCAGCGAGATCGCTCGCCGGTGGTCGATCCCGGCGGCGCCCTGCGAGCCGGTCAGCCGCCAGCCGGCGGGCTGCAGGTCGGCCCCGACGTCGGCGGCGATCGCCAGCGCACGTCCGGTCATGTCGGCGTGCGGTCCCCGGCCCGGGAGCTCGGGCAGGTGTGGCAGGTCGGGCAGCTCACCGAGGACGATCCGCAGCGACTCGTCGTACGCGGTGCCGGGCATCGACCCGACCGCGGAGGCCGCGGTCATGCGTCGACGCGCGCGCGTCGGGCGGCGGA
>CAVRMN010000037.1:0-7401 GCA_963721855.1 uncultured Actinomycetota bacterium
AGAGCAGGATGGCGGACCGGTGGCGCAGCGCCAGCGTCGTGCTGCGTGACCCGAGGCGAACCTGCTCCTCGAGATGCGAGCGGGGGTTAGCCTCGACGCATGAGCGAGAAGGCGCAGGGCCGAAAGCTCCCCGACGCTGTCTACGAGGCCGAGCTGCATCGGCTCCAGGCCGAGTTCGTCAAGGTCCAGGAGTGGGCCAAGGCCGAGGGTCGGCGGATCCTGGTGATCTTCGAGGGCCGCGACGCCGCGGGCAAGGGCGGCACGATCACGCGGATCACCCAGTACCTCAGCCCCCGAGCAGCCCGGATCGCCGCCTTGCCCGCGCCGACGGAGCGGGAACGGACGCAGTGGTACTTCCAGCGCTACGTCGCCGAGCTGCCGAGCGCCGGCGAGATCGTGCTGTTCGACCGCTCCTGGTACAACCGCGCCGGGGTGGAGAAGGTGATGGGGTTCTGCACCCCGAACGAGTACCGACGCTTCCTGCACCAGTGCCCGATCTTCGAGCGCCTGCTCGTCGAGGACGGCATCCTGCTGCGCAAGTACTGGTTCTCCGTCAGCGACCAGGAGCAGCAGCGCCGCTTCAAGTCCCGGCTCGAGGACCCACTGCGCCAGTGGAAGCTCTCGCCGATGGACCTCGAGTCGATCACGCGCTGGGAGGACTACTCGCGCGCCAAGGACGAGATGATGGTGCACACCGACATCCCCGAGGCGCCGTGGTACGTCGTGGAGAGCGACAACAAGAAGGCCGCCCGGCTCGACATGATGTCGCACCTGCTCTCGACGATCCCCTACGTCGACCGGATGCCCGCACCGATGAAGCTGCCGAAGCGTCCGGCTCCGAAGGGGTACGAGCGCCCGCCGCGCGACCACGCGACGTACGTCCCCGACCACAGCAGCACCCTGCTGGGCGACGGCTGACCAGGGCCAGGTCGGCAGGGTCAGCCGGTACGGCGTGCCGCCAGCGCCGCGACGTCGTCGTCACGGTCGGGGTCGCGCAGCAGCTCGACGACCCGGTCGAGCGACGCGGACAGTCCCGGGCCGGAGAGCGTCGACAGCGCGGCGACGACGCGGTCCTGGCCGGTGTCGATGTCCTCGTCGCGACGCTCGATCAGACCGTCGGTGAACGCCAGCACGGTGTCCCCGACGTGGAACGGCACGGTGGTCTGCCGGCGCTCCTGCGGGAGCACGGCCAGCGGCGCGCCGTTCGCCGAGGGCAGCTGCTCGGCCGACCCGTCGGCACGGAGCACCACCGGCGGCGGGTGTCCGGCGTTGCAGACCACCAGCTCGTCCCGCGTGGGGTCGACGACGGCGTACACCAGCGTGACCAGCTGCTCGGTGGGGAACTGGGCGAACATCGCGTCGAGGTTGGCCATCACCACCTCCGGCGTCGGGTCGACCGCGGTGAAGGCGCGGACGGCGGCGCGCATCTGCGCCATCGCCGCCGCAGCCGCGACACCGCGGCCCATGACGTCACCGACGAACAGCGCCATCCGCCCGTCGGTCAGCGGCACCGCGTCGTAGAAGTCGCCGCCGACCTCGGTGCGTCCGGACGGGCTGTAGTGGCTGGCGACCTCCCAGCCAGGCAGATCGGGCATGGCGTCCGGGAGCACGGCGTGCTGCAGGTGGATGGCGGCGGCGAGGGTCTCGCTGTGCAGCTCGGCGTTGTCGATGGCGATCGCGGCGCGCTTGGCGAGGTCCTCGGCGAGCGAGACGTCGTCGGCGGTGTAGAGCCGCTCGGACTCGGCCGAGACCCAGCTGATGACGCCGAGCACCCGCCCGCGGGCGATCAACGGCACGGTCAGCGCGCTGCGCAGCTGCAGGTCCCGGGCCAGCTGGAGCTGCTCCTCGTCGACCGCGCTGGCGACGAGGAGCTCGTCGGTGATCTCGGGGATCAGCTCGCTCTGCCCGGTCCGCATCACGTTCCACGCCCCGCTCGGCGCGTCGGGGTCCGGCGGGTAGCGCTCCGCGAGCTCCTGGGCGAGCCGCACCTTGGCCGGGTCCACGTGGGCGACCGAGACCCGCCGCAGCCGGCCGTCGTCCATGACGTCGATGGCGCACCAGTCCGCGAACGTCGGGACCGCGAGCCGGGCGACGTTGCTCAGCGTGGCCTGGTAGTCGAGGCTGCTGGCGAGCTCGGTGGAGGCGTCGGCCAGGAAGACGAGCTTGGCGCTCTGCCGGGCGGCTGCCTGCTGGGCGGCGATCCGGTCCAGGGCCTGGGCGCAGGTGTCGGCCAGGATCTCGAAGAAGTCGAGCTCGGCTGCGTCCCAGCTCCTCAGCCCCGGGAACGACAGGCCGATCGCGCCGATGGTGCGGGTCGCCACGTTGAGCGGCAGGCTGATCAAGGAGCGCTCGCCCCGGGCCATCGTGGTCCGCATCTCGGGGTAGGCCTCCGCGATGGCGGCCTCGCCGCTGAGGATGACACGCTCCCCGGTGCGCACCGCGTCGCCGGCGGGCGTCCGCAGTGCCAGCGGATAGGTGGCCCACTGCTGCTCCTCGCCCTCGCGACCGCCCTGCAGCCCGGCGAGACGCAGGGTGTCGTCGCTGTCGCGGAGCGTCAGGGAGGCCAGCGTGGCGCCCGACGCCTCCGCACCGTGCGACACCACGATCTTGGTGACCGCGTCGACGTCGTCGGCGAGCACGAGCTCCGAGGTCACCCGCGCCAGGCGTGTCAACCGCTCGCCGAGCCGGCGGGCCTGACGCAGCATGCCGTCCCCAGCGGCGTCGTCGAGCACCCAGAGCTGGCCGACGACCTCGTCGTCGCGCCAGAGCGGCGCGCAGGTGGCACCGGCCTGGTGGACGGTGCCGTCGGCGTGGCGCACGTCGAGCCGACCCTGCCACGGCTTCCCCTCGCGGGCCCGGGCGACGACGGCGGCGAGCGCGACCTGCTCGCTGTCGGTGAAGAGCCGCGTGAGGAGGTCCACGCGGACCAACGTGTGGCCCGGCGTGCCGTAGACACGCTCGGCGACCTCGTTGGCGTAGGCGACCCGGCCGTCCCCGTCGACCAGCAGCGCGGCGGCGGCGAAGGAGTCGAGAAGGCGCGGCTCGGCAGGCCAGGGCCCCGGGGGATGGGTCGTCACCGGGTCATCATCGCAGCGTGCGCGAAGAGGCGAGGGACATAACCCCCATACCTCTCCCGATCCGTTTACCGGGCCGGTACGGCGGTCAGCGGACCGCCACCTCGAGGATCCGGTCGTCCTGCGGCGCGGGGTCGCCGCGGCCGTCCTTGTTCGAGGTGGTCACCCACAGGTTGCCGTCCGGGGCGACGACCACGGTGCGCAGCCGGCCGTAGTCGCCGACGAACCAGTCCCGCGGCCGGCCGGTCCCGCCCGCGGTGACCGGAACCTGCCAGAGCCGCGCGCCGCGCAGCGAGGCCATCCACAGCGAGCCGTCGAGGAAGGCGAGGCCGGACGGCGACGCCTCGGACGTCCGCCACTGCGCGAACGGGTCGCGGTAGCCGTCGAGGTCGGCGCGCCCCTCGGCCAGCGGCCAGCCGTAGTTGCGGCCCTTCTCGATGCGGTTGAGCTCGTCCCAGGTGTCCGCCCCGAACTCGCTGGCCCACAGCCGGCCCCGGTCGTCGAACGCGAGGCCCTGCACGTTGCGGTGACCCATCGTCCACACCGGCGACCCGTCCACCGGGTTGCCGGCGGCGGGGGAGCCGTCCGGGTCGATCCGGAGGATCTTGCCGGCGAGCGAGTCCCGGTCCTGGGCCAGCTGCTCCTGGCCGGTCTCCCCGGTGGAGACGAACAGGGTGCCGTCGTCGGCGAACAGCAGCCGGCCGCCGTCGTGGATGAAGCCGTTGGGGATCCCGGTCAGCACGGGGTCGACGTCGCCGAGCCGGCCGCCGGCGTACCTCATCCGCACCACCCGGTTGTCCGCCGCCGTCGACACGTAGGCGTAGACGAGGTGGTCCTCCTCGTACGTCGGCGACGCGGCCAGTCCGAGCAGGCCGGCCTCGCCCTGGGGCGCGGCGATCTCCACCCGGCCGACCTCGCGCGGCGCGCCGCCGCCCGCCGGCACCGCGAGCACCCGGGTCGTGTCCCGTTCCCCGACGAGGGCGGTGCCGTCGGGCAGGAAGGTGATGCCCCACGGTGCCGCGAGCCCGGATGCGATGGTCCCGACCACCCGGGGACGGCCGGGGACGTCCGCGTCGGAGGTGTCCTCGCGGGGGTGCGGGGAGCCGGTCCAGGTGCTCGGCTGGGGGCCGGACGGCTGTGGCCCCAGCCCGTCGGGGTCGCCGTCGGCACCGCCGCATCCCGCCAGCGCGGCCGCGGGCAGCAGCAGGAGCACGGCGACGAGTCGGAGCCTCACCATGTCCACGGTAGCCAGCGCCGCCCGCGTACCGGCTCAGGGACAGGCGCGGTCGACCAGCGCGAGCAGCTGCTCGTGCACCCGCTCGGGGTGCTCGAGCTGCACGAAGTGCGTGCCGGTCAGCAACACGTACTCGGCGTCGGGAATCCGCTCGGAGGCGGTACGCATGTCGTGCGCGGACGCGAGGACGTCATACTTCCCGGCCACGAAGGTGGTGGGCACGCGGATCGACCGTAGCGAGACCCGAGGGTGCTCGGCGGCCACGGAGGCGAGGTGCATGTACCAGTCGACCGGCGTGGTGAGGAACTCCTTCACGGCCCGGCGCACGTCGTCGGTGGTGGGCCCCGGGAGCATGAAGCCGCTGTGGGTGAGCACCCGGGCGGCCCGCGGGCCGACGGGCAGCCGCGACGACACCGGGTGGATCAGGCAGCCGGCGCGGCCGACGGCCCGGGTGACGCCGACGGCGAGGGGGCGGCGCAGCGGCCGCGGGATCATCAGCGGCGCACCCATCGACGAGAAGGTGCCGCCCGGCACGCCCGCGACCGCGAAGAGGCCGGCGACCCGCGTCGGGTGCTGCGCCGCCAGCTCGAAGGCGGTGTTCACCCCGATCGACCAGCCGGCCACCACGCACGCGTCGACCCCGGCGTCGTCGAGCACCGCGACCGCGTCCTCCACGAACGCGTCGACGCCGACCCGGCGACGGTCCGCGGGACGGTCGGACCCGCCCACCCCGCGGTGGTTCCAGGAGATGACACGTACGCCGCAGTCGCGGCGCAGCAGCGCCGGCCAGGCGTAGGGGTTGGTGCCCAGGCCGTTGCAGAGCAGCACGGTGGGGCCTTCGGCGTCGTTGGTCCAGGCACGCAGCCGGGTGCCGTCGGCGCTGGTGACGTCGTAGAAGCGGAGCGCGAGGCCGTCCTCGCGGGAGGCGACGGGCTCAGGTGCGTGGGCAAGGGATGCGGCGCCGGGTGCGTTGCGGGGCATGCCGTGAGTGTGCCCCACCCCGTGACCCGGCAGACGGATTCGTGCCCGATATCACCCGTCTGCCGCGGTCACGCGGAGCGGCCGCGCTGCAGGGCGACGCCCGTGCGGGCGTCGTACTGCCTCCGGTGCACGGCAAGGAACTCCTCCACCTCGATGAGCTCGCGCCGGCGCTGCGTGAGCGCCGTGCTCGCCACCATGGCGTTGCGGATCGCGCCCTGCTGGGAGTGCACGTGCAACCGGGTGGCGCGTCTCGTCGCCGCCCAGAGGTGCTGGTGGATCCCCATGTCGACTCCCGCCGTCGTCGCTGTCCTGACCACGAACCTAGGGGCGCTTCGCTTCGGGACCGTCAACGCCGTGTGACAGTTGCGTGAACGCATCGCGGGCTGCCGCCCTAGGGTCGGAGGCGTGACCGACCCCCTGGTGTGGCTCCCCTTCGACCCCGAGCTGCTGGACCCGCTGCCGTCCGGCCTGCGCTACGAGGTGGTGGTGCCCTCCGACGCGGACGACGTCCCGGCGTCCATCGACGAGGTCGAGGTGTACGTGCCGCCGTACCGGTTCTCCGAGCTCGACAGCGCGCTGATCCCGCGGATGTCGTCGCTGCGGCTCGTGCAGACGATGACGGCGGGCGTGGAGCACGTGCGCCCGCACGTGCCCGAGGGTGTGCTGCTGTGCAACGGCCGGGGCATCCACGACACGTCGACCGCCGAGCTGGCGATGACGCTGATGCTCGCGTCGCTGCGCGGCGTGCCCGGCTTCGTGCGCGCGCAGCTCGCCGGGGTGTGGGCGCACGGCACCCGGCTGTCCCTCGCGGACAGCACGGTGCTGATCGTGGGCTACGGGGCGATCGGCGAGGCCCTCGAGCGCCGGCTCGCCGGTTTCGAGGTCGAGGTGGTCCGCGTGGCGCGCATCGCGCGCGACGGCGTGCACGGGTACGACGAGCTGCCGGCCCTGCTCCCGGAGGCCGACGTGGTCGTTCTCGTGGTGCCGCTGACCGACCTGACCCGCGGCCTGGTCGACGCGGCGTTCCTGGCCCGCATGCGCGACGGCGCGCTGCTCGTCAACGTCGCCCGCGGAGCGGTGGTCGACACCGACGCGCTCGTCGCCGAGCTGCGGGCCGGTCGGCTCTGCGCCGCGCTCGACGTCACCGACCCCGAGCCGCTCCCGCACGGGCACCCGCTGTGGGGGTGCCCGAACCTGCTGGTCACGCCGCACGTCGGCGGGGCGTCGACGGCGATGGAACCACGTGCCCACCGGCTGGTGCGCGACCAGCTGGCCCGGTTCGCGGCGGGGGAGCCGCTGGCCAACGTGATGACCGGCGACTACTGAGGGCTAGGTTCACTCCCCATGAGCGCGTGCATCTTCTGCCAGATCGTGGCCGGTGAGGCCGAGGCCTTCGTGATCGGCTCCTCGCCCACGGCGGTGGCGTTCCTCGACATCGCCCCGCTCGCGCGCGGCCACAGCCTCGTCGTACCCACCCGGCACGTCACCGACCTGCTGGACGGCGGCGCCGACGTGCTGCACGAGGTGGCCCCGTTGGTCGAGGAGGTGTCGCGGCTGCTGGTCGGCCGGCTGCGCGCCGACGGGCTCAACCTGTTCCAGAGCACCGGCGTAGCCGCGGGCCAGGAAGTGCCGCACTTCCACCTGCACCTCGTGCCGCGGTGGCGCGACGACGGCGTGCTCCGCAACCTGGTGGGCACGCCCTCGGGAGCCGAGGACCTCGACGCCCTGCACGCCGAGCTCTCCGGCTAGCCCGGGTCGTGCGTGCCACGCCTCCCTGGGAGGAGGCCTCAGCCGCACGACCTGGTCAGCCCTCCTCCTCGAGGCGGGCCAGCAGCTTCTCGATGATCGTGCGCTCGCCGTCGAGGTACTCCAGCCCCCAGTCGGCCACCAGCGACGGGTAGCGGAACGGCTCACCCGGCTCGTCGCGCCCGTGCAGCGACTCGCGCACCACCTCCAGGGCCGCGCGGTGCTCCGCCAGGGCCGTGAGGTGCTCGCGCAGCATCGTCGTGGTGGCCTCCGGGTCGACCAGGTGGCCGATCAGCAGCCGCAGCGCGACCGGGTGCTTGAGGATGGGGAAGCCGACCGGCGCGTCCTCCAGCCAGGTGGTGAGCG
>CAVRMN010000038.1:0-14695 GCA_963721855.1 uncultured Actinomycetota bacterium
GGTGCCACGCCGGCCGCCGCCCGCAAGTGGTGGCTCTCCGACCTGGCCCGCCGGGCCAACGAGCAGGGCCTCGACCTGGTCGAGCTCCCGGTCAACCCCGAGGACGTCGCACGCGTGCAGGCGCTGGTCGACGAGGGCAAGATCAACGACAAGCTCGCCCGGCAGGTCTTCGACGGCGTGCTCGCGGGGGAGGGGACGCCCGACGAGGTCGTTGCCGCCCGCGGCCTGGAGGTCGTGTCCGACGAGGGTGCGCTGTCCGCGGCCGTCGACAACGCGATCGCCGCCAACCCCGACGTGGCCGACAAGATCCGCGACGGCAAGGTCGCGGCCGCCGGCGCGCTGATCGGTGCCGTGATGAAGGAGATGCGCGGCCAGGCCGACGCCGGCCGGGTCCGCGAGCTCATCCTCGAGAAGCTCTCCTAGCCCGACGGAAGCCGGCGCGCATCTCAACAGGCAGGTCCGTGCCGACGAGCGGCCGCGCCACCGGCGCAGGCTCGTCGGAGTCCGAACCTGCCTGTCGAGCTGCGCGCCGTAGCGCCCGATCCTGCTCCTCGACATGCGGGCCGGGGTTAGCCTCGGTGCATGAGCGAGGACGCCCGCACGCGCAAGCTGCCGTCGGCGGTCTACGAGGCCGAGCTGCGCCGGCTCCAGGCCGAGTTCGTCAAGGTCCAGGAGTGGGCCAAGGCCGACGGCCGACGGATCCTGGTGATCTTCGAGGGCCGCGACGCCGCGGGCAAGGGCGGCACGATCAAGCGGATCACGCAGTACCTCAGCCCGCGCGCAGCCCGGATCACCGCTCTCCCGGCGCCCGACGGAGCGGGAGCGGACGCAGTGGTACTTCCAGCGCTACGTCGCCGAGCTGCCGAGCGCCGGGGAGATCGTGCTGTTCGACCGCTCCTGGTACAACCGCGCGGGGGTGGAGAAGGTGATGGGGTTCTGCACCCCGAACGAGTACCGACGCTTCCTGCACCAGTGCCCGATCTTCGAGCGCCTGCTCGTCGAGGACGGCATCCTGCTGCGGAAGTACTGGTTCTCGGTCAGCGACCAGGAGCAGCAGCGCCGCTTCAAGTCCCGGCTCGAGGACCCGATGCGCCAGTGGAAGCTCTCGCCGATGGACCTCGAGTCGATCACGCGCTGGGAGGACTACTCCCGTGCCAAGGACGAGATGATGGTGCACACCGACATTCCCGAGGCGCCGTGGTACGTCGTCGAGAGCGACAACAAGAAAGCCGCCCGGCTCGACATGATGTCGCACCTGCTCTCGACGATCCCCTACGTCGACCGGATGCCCGCCCCGATGAAGCTGCCGAAGCGTCCGGCGCCGAAGGGCTACGAGCGACCTCCGCGCGAGCACACGACGTACGTGCCCGACCACACCTCCACGCTGCTCACGACGCGGGACTGACCCGGGCGCCCAGCCCAGGACCCGCGACGGCGCGACGTCAGCTGGTACGACGGGCCGCCAGCGCGGCGACGTCGTCGTCGCGGTCCGGGTCGCGCATCTCCACGACCACCGCGTCCAACGCCGTGGACAGGTCGCGCTGCGCCAGCCTCGGGAGCGCCTGCAGCACCCGGGCCTGGCCGGCGTCGATGTCCTCGTCGCGGCGCTCGATGAGCCCGTCGGTGAAGGCGACCACGGTGTCGCCCACGTGGAAGGGCACCGCGATCTGCTCGCGGACCTGGGGCACGATCGCCAGCGGCGCGCCGTTCGCCGAGCGGCAGCTGCTCCGTCGTGCCGTCGGCGCGCAGCAGCACCGGCGGCGGATGACCGGCGTTGCCGACCAGGAGCAGGTCGCGGGCCGGGTCCACGACGGCGTAGACCAGGGTCACCAGCTGCTCGGTCGGGAACTGGGCGAACATCGCGTCGAGGCTCGCCATCACGACCTCCGGGGTCGGGTCGATGGCGGTGTAGGCGCGCACGGCGGCCCGCATCTGCGCCATCGCGGCCGCCGCCGCGACGCCGCGGCCCATCACGTCACCGACGAACAGGGCCATCCGGCCGTCCGTGAGCGGCACGGCGTCGTAGAAGTCGCCGCCGACCTCGGTGCGTCCGGCGGGACTGTAGTGGCTGGCCACGTCCCACCCGGGCACCACGGGCATCGCGTCCGGGAGCACGGCGTGCTGCAGGTGGATCGCGGCGGCCAGCGTCTCGCTGTGCAGCTCCGCGTTGTCGATGGCGATCGCGGCCCTCTTGGCGAGGTCCTCGGCGAGCGAGACGTCCTCCGCGGTGTAGAGCCGCTCGGACTCGGCGGAGACCCAGGAGATGACCCCGAGCACACGTCCGCGCGCGATCAACGGCACGGTGAGGGCGCTGCGCAGGTGCAGGTCGCGGGCCAGCTGGAGCTGCTCCTCGTCGACGGCGCTGGCGACCAGCACCTCGTCGGTGATCTCGGGGATGAGCTCGCTCCGGCCGGTGCGCATCACGTTCCAGGCCCCGGTCGGGGCGTCAGGGTCCGCGGGGTAGCGCTCCGCCAGCTCCTGGGCGAGCTGCACCTTGGCGGGGTCGACGTGGGCGACCGAGACCCGGCGCAGCCGGCCGTCGTCGACGACGTCGATCGCGCACCAGTCGGCGAAGGTGGGGACGGCGAGCCGGGCGACCTTGGCCAGCGTGACCTGGTAGTCGAGGCTGCTGGCCAGCTCGGTGGAGGCGTCGGCGAGGAACTCGAGCATCGCGCTCTGCCGGGCGGCCGCCTGCTGGGCCGCGATGCGGTCGAGCGCCTGGGCGCAGGTGTCGGCCAGGATCTCGAAGAAGTCGAGCTCGGCCTTGTCCCAGGTGCGCAGCCCGGGGAACGAGAGGCCGATCGCCCCGATCGTGCGGCTGGTGACGTTGAGCGGCAGGCAGATGAGGGAGCGCTCCCCGCGGGCCAGGGTCGTCGCCATGTCGGGGTAGGCGTCCTGGATCGCGGCCTCGCCGTTGAGGATGACGCGCGCCCCGGTGCGGACCGCGTCCCCGGCGGGCGTCGGCAGCGACAGGGGGTAGGTGGCCCACCGCTGCTCCTCGCCCTCACGACCGCCCTGCAGACCGGCGAGCCGCAGCTGTCGTCGCCCTCGAGGAGCGTCAGGGAGGCCAGCGTCGCGCCCGAGGCATCGGCCCCGTGCGACACGACGGTCTTGGTGACCGCGTCGACGTCGTCGGCGAGCACGAGCTCCGACGTCACCCGGGCCAGCCGGGTGAGCCGATCTCCGAGCCGTCGGGCCTGGCGCAGCATGCCGCTCGTCGTGCGAGTCGTCCAGCGACCCAGAGCTGCCCCACGACGCTGGTGCCGCGCCACAGCGGGGCGCAGCTCACGCCGGCCTGGTGCACGGACCCGTCGAAGTGGCGGACGTCGAGCCGCCCCTGCCACGGCTTGCCGTCGCCGACCTGGCCGACGACGGCGTGCGAGCGCCTCGCGTTCGCTGTCGGTGAAGAGGTGCGGGAGGAGGCTATCGCCGACGAGCGAGGCATCCGGCGGTCCCGTAGACGCGCTCGGCGGTCTCGTTGGCATAGGCGACCGTGCCCGCGTTGTCGACGAGCAGCGCGGCGGCGTAGAAGGAGTCGAGCAGGCGGGGCTCGGCGGGCCAGCAGCCCGTTGGGTCGGTCACCGGCCCATCATTGCAGCGTGCGCTCGGTCGCGCTCGGCGTCCCCTCCGCGAGGCGACGCAGTCAGGACATCAGGCCCAGCGGGGACGGACTGAGGCCCGGGAACACGCTGCTCAGCGACCGGTCCGGGAACCGGGTGCCGATCACCTCACCGAGCACGTCGCGGTAGTCGGTGGTGACCTGGAGGTCGTCGTCGACCGCGGTCCCGGTGCCGAGGCCGGGCCAGGTGCCGTAGTACTTCCCGCCCTTCACCCCGCCGCCCGCGACCAGCATCATGTTGCCCCAGCCGTGGTCGAGCCCGCGGTTGCCGTTCTCCTTGATCCGCCGGCCGAACTCGCTGATCGTCACCACGGTCACGCGGCTGCGCAGGGTGGGCCCGAGGTCGCGCAGGAACGCGTCGAGCTCGCCGGCGAGGCCCTCGGTCATGTTCTGCATGTCGCCCCACTCGGTCGTCCCGTAGTCGCTGTGCATGTCCCACGACCCGTAGTCGATCGAGACGACCTCGGTGCCGATGTCCGCCTTGATCAGCCGGGCGGTGTCCTTGAGCGCGTCCGACAGGTCGGTCGCCGGCCAGACACGCGGATAGGTCACGTCCGGCACGTAGTCCGTCGAGGCCACCGGGGCGATCAGGTCGACCGTGCGTACGGCGGACCGGTAGGCGTCGTGCAGGGTGCTCTCGCCCGCCCCACATCAGGTCGAGCTGCGTCCTGCGCCGGTCCGCCCACGCGTCCTGCTCCTCGGCGCCCACCAGGGAGATCTGGTCGACCGACTCGGCGGCGAGCACCGGCGCCGGGCCGGCCAGCATCGTCGGCACGATCGACGAGGACAGGTGCACCGCCTCGCTGGGGTCGTTGCGGGTGTCGAGCCCGATCATCCGGTTGACCCAGCCGCGCCGGGCCGACGATCCCGGGTCCGCGTCCTCGACCTCCTCCATCGCCGAGAAGTGCGATCGGTTCGGCACCGCGAGCCCGACCGCCTGCACGGCCGCGAGCTCGCCGGAGGTGAACGCCCACTCGAGCGGCTTCATCGACGGGTGCAGGCCGAACATCGCGTCCTTGGCGAGCAGCGCGCCGGCCGGGACGGCGATCGAGGGACGGGCCGTGTAGTAGGCGGCGTCACCGTGCGGGACGACGACACCGAGGCCGTCGATGCCGCCGCGCAGGCTGATCACGACCAGGACGTTGCCGCCGGTCGTGGCGCCGTACGCCGTCTGGCGGAAGGCGTCGCCGAAGACCGACGTCGCGACGCCGGCTCCGGAGGCGGCCGCGACGCCCTGCAGGAAGCGGCGCCGGCTGATCCCGGCGGCGCGGTCGAGCTCCTGGCAGCAGGCAGGGGAGGTGGGGGTCATCGCGGGGCTTTCCGTCAACGTCGCATGTGGTCGGGGGAGTCGAGGAGCACCCCGACGAGGCGGACGAACAGCCAGCTGCAGATCGCGTGGTCCGGGGTGACCTTCGTGGCCGGCCCGTAGCCGACCGCGGCCACCACCGCGCCGAGGATGCGCGGCGTGGACGGCTTGCCGAGGATCATCCGGCACATGTGGTCGACGTAGCGGTCGAGCCGGATCGACGACTCCGGGAGCCACGAGGCGCGCGGCCGGTAGACCACGTCCTGCTTCGGCCACCACCCGCCCGTCAGGTTCCAGTGCATGCGGAACGAGCTCAGCATCCGGGTCGCGGACGACCAGGCGGCGTCGCCGTACGGCGGCCCGTCCGGTCGCGGCCAGTGGTAGGCCAACGTGCTCTGGGGGACCCACACCGCCGCGCGGGCGAAGGAGCTGTCGGTGGTCGGCGCCTGCACGTCCATCCGCAGCACGCGGCACGTCGCGACGAAGTCCTCGAGCGGCGTGCGCACGAGGCGACCCTTCGACGCCGCGAACTCCGGGTGGGCCACCAGGGCGCGCAGCGTCGTCCTGATGTCGGTGCCGGAGTCGCGGAAGACCTTGGCGAGGTCGTTGACGAGCGCCGTCGAGGGCTCGTCGGCGACGTAGTGCCGGGCCAGCTTGCGGGCGATGTTGAGCGCGGTGGCCGGGTGGTGCGCGAGGTACCGCAGGTAGGCCCGCGTCACCGCCTGCCCGTCGGGCGAGGAGTTCGCGTGCGTGAAGCCGAGCACCTGCACCGGACCGGTCGCGTGCCGCCCGGCGTCGTAGAACCCGTCCCAGGTGTTGAAGGCGTCGACGGTGAAGCCGGACAGGATCCTGGCGGAGTCCTTGACCATCTGCTCGGTGTAGCCGGAGGCCCGGCCGACGGTGTGGAGCTCGAGCAGCTCGCGGCCCTGGTTCTCGTTCGGCGCGCTCTTCGTCGAGCGCCAGTTGTCCAGGTAGAGCAGCATCGCCGGGTGCAGGCTGGCCTCGACGAGGAGGTCCTCGAACGTGCCGAGCGCGTGCCGGCGGATCGAGGTCGTCGTACGACGCCCGCTGCACCCACGCCAGGTCGCCGTTCGCGTGCACGTGCAGGTGGTCGGACCAGAACTCCACCATCGACTCGAGCACCTGCCGCTCGGAGTGGATCCGGCGGAGCATCGAGTAGTTGGCGAGGTCGACGGCGTACTCCCAGCCGCCCTTCACCCCGGTCTTGCTGTCGGTCCACTTCTGCGCCGCGGTGCGGTCGAGGTCGGCGAACCAGCCGGCGACCTCCTTGGCCTTGCTGCTCTCCGGCACCGACGCGGGGTCGAGCTGGCGCGCGGAACCACGCACCCGCCGACCCGGCCTTGCGCATCCGGGCGAAGGTCGAGCGCGAGTAGCCGAAGCCCATCCGGTTCATCAGGTGCCGCTGCGTCGCCGTCGGCGCCTCGGTCTTGCGGTAGGGGTTGACGGTGTACGCCGCTGCGGCGGCCGGCGCGACGAGCAACCCCTGCGACGCCGCCGTCCCGGCCAGGACGGCGCCCCCCACGAGCAGCCCGCGCCGACCGGTGCTGGTGGGGGACATGCCTGGAGTATCGGCAGCCCGACCCCGACCCGACCTCGAAGCCCTCGCGGCGGTCAGCGCACCGCGACCTCGAGGATCCGGTCGTCCCGCGGGCCGGGGTCGCCCCGGCCGTCGCGGTTGGAGGTGGTCACCCAGAGGTTGCCGTCGGGGGCGACGACCACGGTGCGGAGCCGGCCGTAGGCGCCGACGAACCAGTCCCGGGGCCGGCCGGTCCCGTCGGCGGTGACGGGCACCTGCCACAGCCGCTGGCCGCGCAGCGACGCCATCCACAGCGACCCGTCGAGGAAGGCCAGCCCGGACGGCGACGCCTCGGAGGTCCGCCACTGCGCGAACGGGTCGCGGTAGCCGTCGAGGTCCGCGCGCCCCTCGGCCAGCGGCCAGCCGTAGTTGCGGCCCCGGTCGATCCGGTTGAGCTCGTCCCAGGTGTCCGCGCCGAACTCGCTGGCCCACAGCTGCCCCCGGTCGTCGAACGCGAGGCCCTGCACGTTGCGGTGCCCCATCGTCCACACCGGCGAGCCGGCCACGCGGGTTGCCGGCGGCGGGTGAGCCGTCCGGGTCGATCCGGAGGATCTTGCCGGCGAGCGAGTCGCGGTCCTGCGCGAGCTGCTCCTCGCCGGTCTCCCCGGTGGAGACGAACAGCGTGCCGTCGTCGGCGAACAGCAGCCGTCCGCCGTCGTGGACGAAGCCGTTGGGGATCCCGGTCAGCACGGGCTCCACGTCGCCGAGGCGGTGTCCGTCGTACTCCATCCGCACCACCCGGTTGTCGCTCGCCGTCGAGACGTAGGCGTAGACGAGACGGTCCTCGTCGTACGACGGCGACGTGGCCAGCCCGAGCAGGCCCGCCTCGCCCTGGGGGGACGCGCTCTCGACCCGGCCGACCTCCCGCGGCGCGCCACCGCCCGCCGGCACCGCGAGCACCCGGGTCGTGTCCCGTTCGCCGACGAGGGCGGTGCCGTCGGGCAGGAAGGTGATGCCCCAGGGGGCTGCGAGCCCGGACGCGACGGTCCCGACGACGCGCGGGCGGCCCGGCGTGTCCGGGGCGGGGCTGTCCGCGGGGGAGCGCGGCCGGCCGGTCCAGGTGCTCGGCTGCGGACCGGACGGTGCGGGACCGAGCCCGTCGGGGTCCCCGTCGGCCCCGTCGCAGCCGGCCAGGCCCAGGGTGGCGAGCAGCAGGAGCGCGGCGGCGAGTCGGAGCGTCACCCCTCCCACGGTATCGCCCGGGCCGAGGCGCCGACCCCGCCGCGGACGCGGGTGCGGCTGCCGTGGCCACCGGCGTCGACGTCCACCAAACGCCGTAGCCAGGCGATCCCTTCTTCGAAGGGTCTGCCGCGGAGCGGGCGCACCTAGCGTGTCGACCCAGGGAGGGTCGCCCTCTCGCTGGTCAAACGTCAGGGAGCGCCCGTGTCGCACGGAGATCTTGCGAACGGAAACGGCCGCGTGGTGTTCGTGGGCGCCGCCCTGGACGCCGCCGCCGCCTTCGACGTGCTGCTCCGCTCCCGCGCCGAGGTCGCCGGCCTGGTGACCCTGGACCCGGAGCAGGCCGCCCGCACCCCGGGGTTCGTCGACCTGGCCCGAGCCGCCGAGATGCGGGGTGTGCCCGTGCTCCGGACGCGCGACATCAACGACGCCGAGACGGTGGAGTGGGTCCGCAGCCGACGACCCGGACCTGATGGTGTGCGTCGGGTGGAACCGTCTGCTCGGCCCGGCGACGCTGTCGATCCCGCAGCACGGGCGTCGTCGGCTTCCACGCCTCGCTGCTGCCGCGCTACCGGGGCCGCGCGCCGGTGTGCTGGGCGATCCTCCGCGGCGAGACCCTCACCGGCAACACGATGCTGATGCTCGCCCCGGGGGTGAACACCGGCGACATCGTCGACCAGCAGGAGATCCCGATCGAGCCCGACGACACGTGCGCAGGCGTCTACGAGAAGGTGGCCGCCTCCGGCGCGGACATGCTCCGTCGTCACCTCGCGGAGCTGCTCACCGGGACGGCGCCGCGCCGGCCGCAGGTGGTGCACCACTTCGACCGGATGCTTCCGCCGCGCACGCCGGAGATGGGGATCACCTCGTTCGGCCGCACCGCGGTCGAGGTGCACAACTGGATCCGCGCGCTCAGCCGTCCGTACGACGGGGCGTTCGCGTACCTCCGGGGCGAGAAGCTCGTCCTGTGGAGAGCCGACGTGCTCGCCGGCGCGGGAACCCGGATGCCGCCGGGGCTGGTGCTCGGTGTCGAGGGCGGTGGTGTGGTGGTGACCACCCGGGCCGGCCTGATCAGGCTGCTCGAGGTCCAGGCACCCGACCGGCCGGCGGAACCGGCGGCGCGGTGGTTCGCGCGGTCCCAGGTCCCGCCGGGAAGCATCTTCGAGCCGGTGGACCGGGACACGATTGCCTGGAGCCTCGGCCGCGGCCATCGTGACCAGGCGACGAAGGGTTCGGGCCAGGGGCCCGGTTCCGCCAGGAAAGGGTCGGCGTGAGCGCCACGGGCCCCGGGACGGCTGCCGGCTCGCCGGGGGCTCCCTGACGCGTCGTGGGAGCGGGTGCCCCCTTCCGGCTCGGGCCCCGCCGGACGCCCCTCCCACGACGTCTCCTCCACCGTGGTCCCCAGGCGCCGGCGGCGCCACCTCAGAGTCGTGGCATGGCGCGGTACGACGGCCCCGGCCGCTGCTGCGGCACGCCCCCACCGGTCCGTGCGACCAGGCCGGCCTCACGGGCGAGGGCGACCGCGCGGAGCGACGAGTGCACCCCCAGCTTGTGCAGGACGCTCTGGACATGGGTTCGCACCGTGTTCGGCGACATCCCGAGCGTCGCGGCGACCTCGTTGCGGCTCAGACCGTCGACCATGCACTGCAGGACCTCTCCCTCACGAGGAGTGAGCGTCTGCTGGAGGTACTGGCCGCGGTCCTGCGCCCCGCCGTCCGCGGTCATCGCCTCGAGGACCACGGTGAGCAGCCGCGTGGGCAACCACCGCTCCCCGCGGCTGGCGGTGCGGATGCCGATGAGCAGCTCGTCGAACGGGATGTCCTTCGGCACCCATCCCAGTGCGCCGGCCTGCAGCGCGGCGACGATCTGCGCCGCCTCCTGTCGATCGCCGGTGACGAGGATCTTGAGGTCGGGATGCAGCTCCTGGAGACAGCGGATCGGCTGCTCCTCGGTGGCACAGAGGTCCCACTCCAGGAGAGCGACGTCGGCAGGCTGCGCGACCATGGTCGCCATCAACGCGTCGATGCTGGTGTGCGAGGACGCGTGCTCGACGTCTTCCTGGGTCAGCAGCCGGGTCGCGACGGAGTCGGCGAACGTCAGATGCTGGTCTGCGATTGCAATGCTCATCAGTGAGGTCACGGGAAACACCCTCCGGGGTACGGCGAAGGTCGGACACCACCGGATGGGGGAGCCGCTCCTACAGCAAGGGACGTAGCTAGTGGTCCGCCGGGGAGAGCCAGCGGAGGTCGCCGGACTGACGGCGCGAGACGGCGGCAACCGCTTGCAGACGCGAGTGGACACCGAGCTTCTGCAGCACGTTCTGCACGTGGGTGCGTGCCGTGCTCCGGCTCACCCGCATGTCGGACGCCATCTCCTCGGTGCTCTGGCCCATCACGATGCGGCGAAGGACCTCCCGTTCGCGTCGGGTGAGGAACCCGATGAGCCACTCGATGTCGTCGTGCCGCACCCGGGGCTTCTGTGCCAGGGCGCGGGCCACGAGTGGGTCGAGCACGAGCTCACCCTCGTGGACGCGCTGCACCGCCCGGATGACCTCGAGCACCCCCACGTCCTTGCAGACGTAGCCGGCAGCCCCGAGGTCGATGACCGCCCGCACCTGCTCCGGGTCGCGGTTGGCCGACAGCATCAGGACCCGCGTCGACGGTGAGACCTCGCCGGCATGGGAGAGCACGTCGATGCCGCTGCCGTCCGGGAAGCAGATGTCCAGCACGCAGACGTCCGGCCGTTCTTCGGCGAGAATGACGAGTGCCGTCGACGGTGAGCTGGTCAGGGTGACTTCGTGGCCGGCTCTGCGGAGCAGGGACTCGAGTGCCTCCGCGAGAAGCACGTGGTCGTCACACAACAAGATCTTCATGGCGTGCTTCCCCCGAGAAGTCGAACACTGGAAGGGTGACCCGGACCAGGGCGCCGCCGAGCTTTCCGGTGGTGACGTCCACCCGGCCCCCCGCTGAGCGGACCAGACGGCAGGTCGAGCGCAGTCCGATCCCGTTGATGACGGGGAGGTGACCGAACCCAGGGCCGTCGTCCTCCACCTCGATGACCACGTAGCCGGCTCTCAGGGCCACGACGACCTGCACCACGCCGTCCCCACCGGCCGCGCGCATGGCGTTGCGGATCAGGTTCGTCAGGACCCGCCGCAGCGAGGCCGGCGAGAAGACCGCCCAGGCTCCGGTGTCGGCGAAGAGCCGCAGGGTCCCGGGATAGCTCGTCGTGAGTGCTTCCACGGCGGTGGCCGCCTCAGCGCTGGCGTCCACGTGGCACGCTGGTGGGCGCGACCTGCTCGCCTCCTCCAGCATCGCGGCCAGCGACCGCGCCTGGTTGGCCACCTGGTCGAACCTTCGCAGCACGAGGTCGCTGTCCTGGATCTCCTGCTGGCCGGCGGCCACCAGGGTCAGGATCGTGGCGATCGACTGCCGTGCGTCGTGCGTGAGCTCGCTACTTGCGAGCGGAGACTTGCTCATCTGTTGGCCCCCCAGCCCTATCGCGGTTCCCCCTCCGCGAGCGATCCGGTGGCCGACCCCCGTCGGTCCCGGTGCTCCCCCTGTAAGGCGTGTGTCTAGGCCCCTGATTGCCGCGACGCTACGTGAGGAGGGCGACTAGTCGCCATAGCCCGAACCCCCCTCTCTGGAACGGATGCATTGGTCCAGAAGGCCTAGTGTCGATTACGTAGTTCAGTCATGACCTGCGGCCTTTCGCGAGGACTACGCCGCGGGACGTACTTTGGCCTCATCCACCCGGCGGAGGTCAGCAGCACCCGGTGCTGGCAGCGTGCGAGGTGGGGCTGGATCGTCGCGCACGACGGGGGCCGGCCCGGGGGAAACCCCTTTCCAGGTTCGGAGGCCGGCTCGCCTCCCAGCTTGACTCGGGCCGGCCTTCGAACCGTGGGCGAGCCTCGCTCAGAAGGTGCGATCGACGAGCGCGAGCAGCCGCTGGTGGACCCGCTCGGGGTGCTCGAGCTGCACGAAGTGCGAGCCGGCGAGCAGCACGTACTCCGCGTCGGGGATCCGTTCGGAGGCGGTCCGCATGTCGTGCGCCGACGCGAGGACGTCGTACTTCCCGGCGACGAACGTGGTGGGCACCCGGATCGACCGGAGCGACACGCGCGGGTGCTCGGCGGCGACCGTCGCGAGGTGCATGTACCAGTCGACGGGCGTGGTGAGGAACTCCTTCACCGCCCGGCGGACGTCGTCGGTGTCGGGGCCGGGCAGCATGAAGCCGCTGTGGGTCAGCAGCCGCGCGGTCAGCGGACCGACGGGCAGCCGGGAGGACACCGGGTGGAGCAGGCGGCCGGTCCTGCCCACGGCGCGGGTCACACCGACGGCGAGCGGACGCCGGAACGGGCGCGGGACCAGCAGCGGGGCGCCCATCGAGGAGAACGTGCCACCCGGCACCCCGGCGACCGCGAAGAGGCCGGAGACCCGTGCCGGGTGCTGGACGGCGAGCTCGAAGGCGGTGTTGACCCCGATCGACCAGCCGGCCACGGCGCAGGAGGCGACCCCTGCGTCGTCCAGCACGGCGACGGCGTCCTCGACGAACGCGTCCACCCCGACCCTGCGGCGGTCCGCGGGCCGCTCCGAGCCACCGACGCCGCGGTGGTTCCAGGAGATGACCCGCACGCCGCAGTCGGGGCGGAGCAGGGCCGGCCACGCGTAGGGGTTGGTGCCGAGGCCGTTGCACAGCAGCACCGTCGGGCCCTCCGCGTCGTTGGTCCACGCCCGCAGGCGCGTCCCGTCCGCGCTGGTGACGTCGTAGAAGCGGAGTGCGGGCTGGCCGGTCGAGTCGAGAGGCTCGGGCTCGACGAGGGCGAGAGGCTCAGGCTCGACAAGCGCGAGCCGAGCGCCGCCGGGTGCGGTGCGGGGCATGTCGAGAGTGTGCCCCACCCCGCGACCCGGCAGACGGGTTCGTGCCCGAGATCACCCGCCTGCCACGGTCACGCGGAGCGGTCCCGCTGCACCGCGACGCCGACCCGGGCGTCGTGCTGCCTCTGGTGCCGGGCCAGGAACTCCTCGACCTCGATGAGCTCGCGACGGCGCTGCGTGAGCGCCGTGCTCGCCACCATGGCGTTGCGGATGGCGACCTCCTGGGAGTGCACGTGGAGCCGGGTGGCGCGCCTCGTCGCCGTCCAGAGGTGCTGGTGGATCCCCATGTCGTCTCCCGCCGTCGTTCCTGCCCTGCCACGAACGTAGGGGTGCTCTGCTTCGAGGTCGTCAACGTCGTGTGACATCTGGGTGAACTGAGGTCCTAGGGTCGGAGGCGTGACCGACCCCCTGGTGTGGCTGCCCTTCGACCCCGAGCTGCTCGACCCGGCGCCGTCCGGCCTGCGCTACGAGGTGGTGGTGCCGTCCGACGCGGACGACGTCCCGGCCTCCGTCGACGAGGTCGAGGTCTACGTGCCGCCCTACCGGTTCAACGAGCTCGACAGCGCCCTGATCGCGCGGATGTCCTCGCTCAAGGTCGTGCAGACGATGACCGCCGGCGTCGAGCACGTCCGTCCGCACGTCCCCGAGGGCGTGCTGCTCTGCAACGGACGTGGCATCCACGACGCCTCGACCGCCGAGCTGGCGATGACCCTGATGCTGGCGTCCCTGCGCGGTGTCCCCGGGTTCGTGCGCGCGCAGGACGCGGGGACGTGGGCACCCGGGACGCGCCCCTCGCTCGCCGACAGCACGGTGCTCATCGTGGGCTACGGGGCGATCGGCGAGGCTCTGGAACGACGCCTGGCCGGCTTCGAGGTCGACGTCGTGCGGGTGGCGCGCACGGCCCGCGAGGGCGTGCACGGGTACGCCGACCTGCCGGGCCTGCTCCCGGAGGCCGACGTGGTCGTCCTCGTCGTACCCCTGACCGACCTGACCCGCCGCATGGTCGACGCGGAGTTCCTCGGCCGACTCAGGGACGGGGCGCTGCTCGTCAACGTGGCCCGCGGACCCGTCGTGGACACCGCCGCGCTGGTCGACGCGCTGCGCGCCGGGCGGATCACCGCTGCGCTCGACGTCACCGACCCCGAGCCGCTGCCGGCGGGACACCCGCTCTGGGGTTGCCCCAACCTCCTCGTGACGCCGCACGTCGGAGGTGCCTCCACCGCGATGGAGCCGCGGGCCCACCGGCTGGTGCGCGAGCAGCTGGCCCGCTTCGCGACGGGGGAGCCACTGGCCAACGTGATGACGGGGGACTACTGAGGACTAGGTTCTCTGCTCATGGACTCCTGCATCTTCTGCCAGATCGTGGCCGGCGAGGCGGAGGCGTTCGTGGTCGGCTCGACGCCCACGGCGGTCGCCTTCCTCGACATCGCACCGCTGTCGCGCGGCCACTGCCTCGTCGTACCCACCCGGCACGTCGCCGACCTGCTCGACGGCGGCGCGGACGTGCTCCACGAGGTGGCGCCGCTCGTCGAGGAGACGTCGCGGCTGCTGGTGGGCCGGCTTGGCGCCGACGGGCTCAACCTCTTCCAGAGCACCGGCACCGCTGCCGGGCAGGAGGTCCCGCACTTCCACATCCATCTCCTGCCGCGGTGGCGTGACGACGGTGTGCTCCGCACCCTGGTCGGCACGCCGTCCGGCGCCGAGGACCTCGACGCTCTGCACGCCGAGCTGTCCCGCTAGCCCGGGTCGTGCGTGCCACGCCTCCCTAGGGGGAGGCCTCAGCCGCACAACACGGTCAGCGCTCCTCCTCGAGGCGGGCCAGCAGCTTCTCGATGATCGCGCGCTCGCCGTCGAGGTACTCCAGGCCCCAGTCGGCCACCAGCGACGGGTAGCGGAACGGCTCGCCCGGCTCGTCGCGCCCACGCAGCGACTCCCGCACCACCTCCAGGGCCGCGCGGTGCTCCGCGAGCGCCTCCAGGTGCGCCCGCAGCATCGTCGTGGTGGTGTCGGGCTCGACCAGGTGGCCGATCAGCAGCCGCAGCGCGACGGGGTGCTTGAGGACGGGGAAGCCGACCGGTGCCTCCTCCAGCCAGGTGGCGAGCGCCCGGCGGCCCTTC
>CAVRMN010000039.1:0-18642 GCA_963721855.1 uncultured Actinomycetota bacterium
TCTGTCGCTACCTCCCGTGACGGTGGGGGCGTCGAGGGGAGAGCTGACCCCGGGGGAGTACGGGCCGGCCGGCCGGGCGAGGTCGGGGTGGTGGTGTCCGTGCACGTCGGCGTCGGTGAACGACGCGAGCGGCGGGCCGTCATAGGCCACCCGGCCGTCGCGCATCACGACCGCGCGGTCGACCAGGTCGGCCATCGGGCCGAGCTCGTGGGCCACGAGGACCACGGTCGCGCCGCGGGCCACCAGGCCGGCGATCGCGTCGGCGAACGCCTGCTGGCTCTGCAGGTCGACGCCGGCGGTCGGCTCGTCGAGCACGAGCAGGTCGGGCTCGCCCGCGAGCGCCCGGGCGATGAGCGCGCGCTGCTGCTGGCCGCCCGAGAGCGTGGCGACACCGTCGCCGGCCTTGTCGGTCAGGCCGACGGCGTCGATGGCCGCGCGTACGGCGGACCGGTCCGCCCGGCCGAGCGGCAGGAACGGGCGGCGCCGGGACAGCCGGCCGGCCGCGACGACCTCGGTGACCGTGGCCGGGACCCCCGCGCCGGCGGTGGCGCGCTGCGGGACGAAGCCGACGCGCCGCCAGTCCCGGAAGTCGCCGCGCGGGGTGCCGAACAGGCGGATCTCCCCGCGCGAGGTCGGGACCAGGCCGAGCACGGCGCGGACCAGCGTGGACTTGCCGGAGCCGTTGGCGCCGAGCACGGTGATCACCTCGCCGGCGTGGACGTCGACGTCGATGCCGCGCAGGACCGGCCGGCCGCCGAGCTCGACCGAGACGTCGCGGACGGTGATCACGGGCTCGCGGCTCATCGGCATCCGTTCGCTGCGCGGAGGGCGGCGAGGTCCGCCCGCATGAGGGACAGGTAGTCCTGGCTGGCGGTGCTGTCGCCGAGGCCCTCGATCGGGTCGAGGACGGCGGTGCGCAGGCCGAGGTCGTGGGCCAGGGTGTCGGCCATCGCCGGGCTGGCCAGGGTCTCGGAGAAGACGGTGGTGACGCCCTCGGACTCGACCAGGTCGGACAGCTCGCGGATGTGCGCGGGGGACGGCTCGGCATCGGGCGACAGGCCGTTGATCGCGTGCACGTCGAGGTCGTAGCGGGCGCCGAGGTAGCCGAACGCGTCATGGCTGACCACGACGGTGCGGCGCGCGCAGTCACGCAGCCCGGCCGCGAAGTCCGCGTCGAGGTCGTCGAGGTCGCGCTTGAGCGACACCAGGTTCTTCTCGTAGGCGCCCGCGTGGTCGGGGTCCGCGGCGACCAGCTGCTGCTTCACGGCAACGGCGACGCTCGCCAGCCGGTTCGGGTCGAGCCAGAAGTGCGGGTCCTTCGAGCCGTCGGCGGTCGACATCAGGTCGGCCTCCGTGGCGGCGTCGACGACGCGGCCCTCGGCGTTCTGGTCCACGGTGTCGTCGACCGCCGGCTGGAACCCGCGCGAGTAGACGACCAGGTCGGCGTCGGCGATGGCCGCGGTCTGCTGCAGCGTCAGCTCGAGGTCGTGCGGCTCGACGCCGGGGGAGGCGAGGTCCTCCACGTCGGCGTGCTTCCCGGCGATCCGCTGGGCGACGTACTGCAGCGGGTAGAACGACGCCACCACCTGGGTGCCCGAGCCGGCCTGCGACGGGCCGCACGCCGCCAGCAGCGGGGCTGCGACGACCAGCCCGAGCAGGGCGGCGGGACGACGGAGACGCTTCATGAGAACCATTGTCATCAGAAATGACAACCATTTTCAAGTTGTTCCTCAGGACGTCCTGCGGCCGGAGGGGGACAGGCCGTCGGACGAATGACGTCCGGCCGTAGGCTCGGCGCGTGATCGTGGTGAACCGGTTCCGGGTGGCCGAGCAGGACGGCGAGGGCTTCCGCACCCGCGTGCTCGCAGCGCACGAGGCCCTGGCCGGGCGGCCCGGCTACCTCGACGGGTCGGTCGGCCGCAACGTCGACGACCCGGAGCTGTGGGTGCTCACCACGCGGTGGGCCAACGTGGGCAGCTACCGGCGGGCGCTGTCGGCGTACGACGTGAAGGTCACCGCGGTGCCCCTGCTGTCGCAGGCGATCGACGAGCCCTCGGCCTACGAGCTGGTCGGTGACGCCGACCTCAACGAGTCGGTTCCTCGGGTGCTAGGTGGCCTCGAAGCGGATTGACGACGGGCGATAGTCTGACGTCTTCGCCGTCAGCCAGCCGGCGTAGCCAATTGATGGAGCCGATTCCCGTGTCTGCCAAGCCAACCTCTGCCATCGACAACGTCGTGTCCCTCTGCAAGCGCAGGGGTTTCGTCTACCCCTGCGGCGAGATCTACGGCGGCACCCGGTCGGCGTGGGACTACGGGCCGCTCGGCGTCGAGCTGAAGGAGAACATCAAGCGCCAGTGGTGGCGTTCGATGGTGCAGTCCCGCGACGACGTCGTCGGCCTGGACTCCTCGGTCATCCTGCCCACCAAGGTGTGGGAGGCCTCCGGCCACCTGGCTGCGTTCGTCGACCCGCTGATCGAGTGCCAGTCCTGCCACAAGCGCTTCCGCCAGGACCACCTCCAGGAGTCCTACGCCGAGAAGAAGGCCGGCAAGGGCGAGGACATCAATCCTGATGATGTCGACATGGCGCTCATCGCCTGCCCCAACTGCGGCACCAAGAACAGCTGGACCGAGCCGCGGATGTTCAACGGCCTGCTCAAGACGTTCCTCGGCCCGGTCGAGTCCGAGGAAGGCCTGCACTACCTCCGCCCGGAGACCGCGCAGGGCATCTTCGTGAACTTCGCCAACGTGGTGAACTCCTCGCGCCGCAAGCCGCCGTTCGGCATCGGCCAGATCGGCAAGTCGTTCCGCAACGAGATCACCCCGGGCAACTTCATCTTCCGCACCCGTGAGTTCGAGCAGATGGAGATGGAGTTCTTCGTCAAGCCGGGTGAGGACGAGAGCTGGCACCAGACCTGGATCGACCTGCGCACCGACTGGTACGTCGACCTCGGCATCAACCGCGACAACCTGCGCCACTACGAGCACCCGCACGAGAAGCTCTCGCACTACGCGAAGCGGACCGTCGACATCGAGTACCGCTTCCAGTTCCAGGGCTCGGAGTGGGGCGAGCTCGAGGGCATCGCGAACCGCACCGACTTCGACCTGACCACGCACGCCAAGCACTCCGGCCAGGACCTCAGCTACTTCGACCAGGCCAGCGGGGAGCGGTGGACGCCCTACGTCATCGAGCCCGCAGCCGGGGTGAACCGGTCGATGATGGCGTTCCTCGTGGACGCCTACGCCGAGGACGAGGCGCCCAACGCCAAGGGCGGCGTCGACAAGCGCACGCTGCTGCGTCTCGACCCGCGGCTCGCTCCGGTCAAGGTCGCCGTGCTCCCGCTCTCGCGCAACGCCGACCTGTCGCCGAAGGCACAGGGGCTCGCGCGCGACCTGCGCACCCTGTGGAACGTCGAGTTCGACGACGCGGGCGCCATCGGCCGCCGCTACCGCCGCCAGGACGAGATCGGCACGCCCTACTGCGTGACGGTCGACTTCGACACGCTCGAGGACAACGCGGTGACCGTGCGCGAGCGCGACACGATGAAGCAGGAGCGCATCGGGCTCGACCAGGTGAAGGCCTACTTCGCCGAGCGGCTGCTCGGAGCCTGACCATCGGCGGGGTGCTGCCGGGAAGGCGAGGGTGCGCCATGCACAATGTTGGCGTGTCCCGTTCCCGCAGCCTTCGTGCCCTGTCCGCGCCTCGCCTGGTCGCCCTGGTGGCCGTCGCCGGCCTGACCCTGGCCGGCTGCAGCTCAGGCGACGACGAGCCGTCCGCCGACGTGTCGGCGTCCGCCTCGGACTCGGGGTCGCCGACCGAGTCGCCGACCGCGGACGTGACGGTCCCCGAGGGCGTCGCGGTGACCGCCCAGGGCACCGACCTGTCGTTCGGCGACTCCGCGGTCGTGGCCTTCGAGCCGGACCAGAAGGTCAGCTCGCTCCTCGAGCTGACCGTCACCAAGGCGCGCGAGGGCTCGCTGGACGACTTCAAGGGCTTCGTCCTCGACGACGAGTACAAGCGCAAGGCCAACTACTTCTACGTGGACGTCACGGTGAAGAACGTCGGCGAGGGTGACGTCGGCGGCGCGCCGGTGCCGCTGTGGGGCGTCAACGCCGACAACACCCTGCTGCCGCCGGTGAACTTCACCACCGAGTTCAAGAAGTGCCCCTCCGCCCCGCTGCCGAAGAAGTTCGGTCCCGGCGACAGCGTGGACACCTGCCTGGTCTACCTCTCGCCCGACAACGGCACGCTGGAGTCGATGAGCTTCCGGCCCGACCAGGCGTTCGACCCGATCGAGTGGACCGGCCCGATCCAGCCGGCCAAGGTCGAGAAGAAGACCGACAAGAAGAAGTCCAAGAAGAAGAACTGACGGTCCCTCGGACTGGGGGAGCAGAGGGCCTGAAGCCCAGGTGTTGCCGACGTCACGGCGGGGACAGGGTTAGCCCCGTGGGACAGCGGGGCATACCGAGAGTATGTCTCTCGGAACCGCCTCCTCCCGCACCCCGACCACCCGGCTCGAGCAGCCGCGTCGCGCCACCGTCCTGCGCGACGTCATCGACGCCGCGAACGCCCGTCGCGACGGGCGGCTGCCCACCGACGTCGCCGGGGTCGCCGAGACGTTCCCCGAGCCCAGGGACCTGCTCGCCGCTCTCCAGCTGCGCTGGCACACCCGCCTCGCCGGTGCCGTGGAGGCCGCCCTGGCCGACCAGCCGATGGACCTCGAGCACGCCGTCCTCTGCGCCTGGCGCCGCACCGCTCGCGACCTGGTCGGCGTCCGGCTCGTGCTCGACCGCCACGCCGAGCGGCCCCTCGACGACACGACGGCCGCCGCGCTCGCCACGGCGCGGCGCAAGGACTGGACGCTGCTCGCCGTGATGGCCGGCCAGGCCGGCGTGCACGACCGGCAGGCCGCCGAGGTGGGCCGGGTCCTCGAGCTGCTCGCCCGCGCGTCCTTCGACCCGGCCGCACGTCCCCGTCACCGGGGCGAGCCCGCCCGGCGGCGCGCCCGGGTGTCCCGCGGCACGCTGCGCGGCCGGATGGGCCGGGTGCGCGAGCACGTCGCGGCCTGAGGCGCTCCTTGCCTGATTTGGGCGGGTCGGCGTACCCCGTTCACAATGGTGCGGTGACCGCCATCCTGCCGACCGGGCTCCAGCTCGGCTCCCTGCGCGTCGACACCCCCGTGGTGCTGGCGCCGATGGCGGGCATCACCAACGCGGCCTACCGGCGGCTGTGCCGCGAGCAGGGCGCAGGTCTCTACGTCTGCGAGATGATCACCTCGCGCGGCGTGGTCGAGCGCGACGCGGTGACGATGTCGATGCTGGTCTTCGACGAGCTCGAGGACGTCCGGTCGGTGCAGCTCTACGGCACCGACCCGGTCTACGTCGGCAAGGCCGCGGAGATCCTCTGTGCGGAGTACGGCGTCGCGCACATCGACCTCAACTTCGGGTGTCCGGTCCCCAAGGTCACGCGGAAGGGCGGCGGGGGAGCCCTTCCGTGGAAGCGCCGCCTGCTCGGCGACATCCTCGAGGCCGCGGTCCGGGCCACCGAGCCGTACGACGTGCCCGTCACGATGAAGACCCGCAAGGGCATCGACGACGACCACCTCACCTACCTGGACGCCGGGCGGATCGCCCAGGAGACCGGCTGCGCGGCGATCGCGCTGCACGGGCGCACGGTCAGCCAGGCCTACTCCGGCGAGGCCGACTGGGAGGCGATCGGCAACCTGGTCGCCCACGTCGACATCCCCGTGCTCGGCAACGGCGACATCTGGGAGGCGGCCGACGCCCTCCGCATGGTCGAGCAGACCGGCGCGGCCGGCGTGGTGGTCGGCCGGGGCTGCCTCGGCCGCCCGTGGATCTTCCGAGACCTCGCCGCCGCGTTCGCCGGCGAGCAGGTCGCGGTGCTGCCGACGCTCGGCGAGGTCGCGGCGATGATGCGCCGGCACGCCGAGCTGCTCTGCCACCACATGGGTGAGGAGCGCGGCTGCAAGGAGTTCCGCAAGCACATCTCGTGGTACCTCAAGGGCTTCCGGGCCGGCGGCGAGCTCCGTCGCAGCCTCGGGCTGGTGGACTCGCTGGCGGCGCTCGACAGGCTGCTCGCCGAGCTCGACCCCGCCGAGCCGTTCCCGGTCTCCGAGCTGGGCTCGCCCCGCGGCCGGCAGGGCAGCCCGCGCCGCGTCGTGCTCCCCGAGGGCTGGCTCGACGACACCGACGGCTCCACGTGCACCGTGCCGGAGGACATGCACTCCGGCGGCTGACGCCGTCGCCCGGCAGGTCGACCCGCCCGGGGTTGATTGAAGAGCCGCCGGGAGGGAACCCTCTCACTGGTGTCACGCCCCGGAAGAACGGCCGCCGGGGTGATCCTCGCCACGAGAATCTGTGCAAACACGCGGGATCGCCGCGTAGATGTCTGATCCGGATGTGACCCCCCGGTAGGGTCTGTGTTTCACTCGTTGACTTGCGCCAGAACGTCCTCTACACCCCTGGCTGGAGATCGCACCTGTGTCCGCAGCACGCCACAAGGCAGTAGTCGAGCATGCGCCGCGCCGTCGCCTCGCGCGTCTCGCCGTCCCGGCCCTGGCGGCGACCCTCGTCACCGGAACCATCGTCGGAGTCTCGGTCGCCTCGATCGACGCGAACCCGTCCGAGGTCGCCGCGAGCAGCATCTCCGGAGCCCGCACCGCGAAGGTGAGCCAGGCCGAGCTGGTCGAGGGGATGCTGGACCGGCAGCAGAGCGTGGACCGCTCCGCCCGCCGCGTCACCCTCGAGGAGCGTCCCGAGCCGATCGGCTTCCGCTACGCCACGGCGGCGCTCAACCTGCGCACCGACCCGTCCGAGACGGCGAAGGTCGTCGACGTCCTCGACGTCGCCACCAAGGTCGCGATCACCGGCAAGACCACGAAGGGCTTCGCGGAGGTCGCGCGGGGCGGCGTGTCCTACTGGGTCAGCGCCGAGTACCTCGCGAAGCAGAAGCCGAAGCCCGAGAAGGTCGAGACGGAGACCGCCAGCGCGGCACCGGCTCCGGGCAACTGCACCGCCACCCCGCCCTCGGGCGTCGTGGACCAGGCGATGGTGGTCTTCGAGGCGGTCTGCTCGAACTTCCCGTCGATCTCGACCTACGGCGGCTGGCGCAACGACGGCGAGCACTCCGACGGGCACGCGATCGACGTCATGGTCTCGGGCGACCTCGGCTGGCAGGTGGCGGAGTACCTCCGCGCCCACGCCTCCGAGTTCAACCTCTACGACGTCATCTACTCGCAGAAGATCTTCACCCAGGAGCGCGCCTCCGAGGGCTGGCGCTACATGGAGGACCGCGGGTCCACCACCGCCAACCACTACGACCACGTGCACGTCGCGGTCTACTGACCAGCCCGCGCGCTGTCGGTGCCCGGCAGTAGGGTCGGGCCCGATGGGGTCGATGGAGCAGTACGACGAGCACGACCGTGCGCGCTGGGTGGACGAGCCACCGTCGCGGACGGTCTCCTCCGAGCGCACGCCGTTCGAGCGTGACCGGGCCCGGGTCGTGCACTCCGCGGCGCTGCGCCGTCTCGCCGCGAAGACCCAGGTGGTCGGCCCGCAGACCGACGACTTCGTCCGCAACCGGCTCACCCACACCCTCGAGGTCGCCCAGGTCGCCCGCGACCTCGGCCGCACGCTCGGCTGCGACCCCGACATCGTCGAGACGGCCGCGTTGGCCCACGACCTCGGCCACCCGCCGTTCGGGCACAACGGCGAGCGCGCGCTCGACCGGGTCAGCGGCTCCTGCGGCGGTTTCGAGGGCAACGCCCAGACGCTGCGCATCCTCACCCGGCTCGAGGCCAAGACGGTCGACGCCGACGGCCGCTCGGTCGGCCTCAACCTGACCCGGGCCACGCTCGACGCCGCCACGAAGTACCCCTGGCCCCGCGCCACCTCCGGGGAGCCCTACGGCGCGCATGCCGACGGCACACCCCGCACGGTCCGCAAGTTCGGCGTCTACGACGACGACCTGCCGGTCTTCACCTGGCTGCGCGACGGCGCCGACGGCGACCGCCGCTGCCTCGAGGCCCAGGTCATGGACCTCGCCGACGACGTCGCCTACTCCGTGCACGACCTCGAGGACGGCATCGTCGCCGGCAAGATCGACCTGGCCCGGCTCGACGACGCCGGCGAGCGCAAGGCGCTGTGGGACACCGTGCGGGACTGGTACCTCCCCGCCGCCGAGGACGGCGAGCTCGACGACGCGCTGGGCCGGCTCCGGCTGGTGGCCGCCTGGCCGGAGGGTCGCTACGACGGCAGCCGCCGGTCGATGGCCGCCCTGAAGAACCTCACCAGCGCGCTCATCGGCAGCTTCTGCTCGAGCGTGCGCGACGCCACCCGCGACGCCTACGGCTCGGCGCCGCTGGCCCGCTACGGCGCGGACCTCGTCGTGCCGTCCGAGACCTCGCTGGCGATCGGGGTGCTCAAGGGGGTCGCCGCGCACTACGTGATGCGGGCCGACGAGCGGGTCGCGATCCTGGAGCGGCAGCTCGAGGTGCTCACCGAGCTCGTGGCCGCGCTGGTCGCCCGCGGGCCCGGCGAGCTGCAGCCCGCCCACCGGGCCGACTTCGAGCAGGCCGGCTCCGACGCGGCCCGGCTGCGGGTGATCGTCGACCAGGTCGCGTCGCTCACCGACGCATCCGCGGTGGCCTGGCACGCCCGCCTCGCCTGACCTGGTCGGCCCGCCCGGCGAGGGTGTGGATCCGGCCTCGGGCGCGCGCCGCCGCCCCGTAGACTCGGCGCCGTGGCAGGGCTGATCAGGGACGACGACATCGCGCTCGTCCGCGAACGCGCCCGCATCGACGAGGTCGTCTCCGACTACGTCACCCTGAAGAACGCCGGCGGCGGCTCCCAGAAGGGGCTGTGCCCGTTCCACGACGAGAAGTCCCCGTCGTTCCACGTCACGCCCTCCCGGGGCTACTACCACTGCTTCGGCTGCCAGGCCGGCGGCGACGTCATCAAGTTCCTGATGGAGATCGACGGGCTCGCGTTCGCCGAGGCGGTCGAGCGGCTCGCGGTGAAGTACGGCGTCCAGCTGCGCTACACCGAGACGACCGAGGGCGGCCCGCGCCCGGAGAAGCGGGAGACGCACCTGCGGCCCCGGCTGCTCGAGGCGCACAAGGCCGCGGCCGCCTTCTACGTCGACGCGCTCGGCACGGCCGACGCGCTCGCCGGACGGCAGTTCCTCTCCGAGCGGGGCTTCGACAAGGACGCCGCCGAGCTGTTCGGCATCGGGTTCGCCCCGCGGGACGGCGACGCGCTCTACCGGCACCTGCGGCAGAAGGGCTTCAAGGACGAGGAGCTCGTCACCGGCGGCCTCGTCGCCCAGGGGCGCTCCGGTCACTACGACCGCTTCCGGGGCCGGCTGCTGTGGCCGATCCGGGAGACCAACGGCGACGTGATCGGGTTCGGCGCCCGCCGGCTCTTCGACGACGACCGCATCGACGCCAAGTACCTCAACACCCCCGACAGCCCGATCTACAAGAAGAGCCACGTGCTCTACGGCATCGACCTGGCCCGGCGCGACATCGCCCGCAGCTCGCAGGCCGTCGTCGTCGAGGGCTACACCGACGTGATGGCCTGCCACCTGTCCGGGGTGCCGACCGCGGTCGCGACCTGCGGCACCGCGTTCGGCGAGGACCACGGCCGGGTGCTGCGCCGGCTGCTGCACGACCACGAGGAGTTCCGCGGCGAGGTGATCTTCACCTTCGACGGCGACGCCGCCGGGCAGAAGGCGGCGCTGCGGGCCTTCGGCGGCGACCAGCAGTTCGTCGGGCCAGACCTACGTCGCGGTCGAGCCCGACGGGCTGGACCCCTGCGACCTGCGGCTGCAGAAGGGTGACGCCGCGGTGCGCGAGCTCGTCGCCCGCCGGATCCCGCTCTACCGCTTCGTGCTCAGCAACGTCGTGCAGCGCTACGACCTCGACCGCGCCGACGGCCGGGTCGACGCGCTCCGCGAGGCGGCCAAGCTGGTCTCGAGCATCCGCGACCGCTCCAAGGTCGACGCCTTCGCCCGGGAGCTGGCCGGCATGGTCGGTGTCGACGTCGAGGAGGCTCGGTCGGAGGTACGCCGCGCCGCGGGCCGCCCGGCGAAGACCGACGACCGCAGACGTCCGCAGCAGGGCGGCCCGGCCGAGCCCGCTGCGGCACCCGCCCCCGCCGCTCGGCCGCTCCCCGACCTGCGCGACCCGCGGTTCGTCCTCGAGCGCGAGACGCTCAAGCTCGTCGTGCAGCACCCCGCCGTGGTCGGCTCCGCGACCAAGGACGTGGACAGCGACGACTTCACCCACCCGACCTACCGGGCGGTGTGGGAGGCGGTCATGGCGTGCGGCGGGCCCACGGCGGCACCGGCCGGCGAGGTCTGGGTCTCCAAGCTGCGCGACAGCGTCGAGGACGGCCCGGTCGCGCACCTGCTCGGCGCCCTCGCGGTGGAGCCGGTGCTCTCGGCCAAGGACCCCGACCGGGCCTACGTGGCCGCGCACGTCTACCGGTTGCAGGAGGTCACCGTGATGCGCCGCATCGCCGACCTGAAGTCCCGGCTCCAGCGCACCAACCCGGTCGAGCACGCAGCCGACTACAACCGCATGTTCGGCGAGCTGGTCGCCCTCGAGCAGCACCGGCGCACGCTCCGCGAGAAGGCGATCGGCAACACCGGCTGACCCCGGACACCGGCCCGCCTGCGTGCCCTCGGGCCTCACCCGCCTTATCTTGTGCCCAGGGAGGGGAGCACAGATGACGGGTACGCCGACGAGTGCGCCCGGACGCCACCGGACGGACCGGGCCGCGCGTCCGGCACATCGTCGCGCCCGCGGACTGGCCGGCACCCTCGGCGTCACGCTCCTGGGGGCGGCGCTCCCCGGCGCCGGCTACCTGTGGACCCGCCGGGTGAACCTCGGCCTCGCCGTGCTGATGCCGTCGGTGAGCGTCGGCGTCGCGCTGGCCTACCTGGTCGGCCGGGACCCGCGCGCCGCGGTGGACGTCGCGTTCGACCCGGCGCGGCTGCAGGTCGCGGCCGGTGCGCTGGCCGGTGGGCTCGCGCTGTGGGTCGTGGTCGTCGCGACGACGTACCTCATGGTCCGGCCCACGCACCCGGGTCGCGCGGAGTCCTTGCTGGGCGGCGGGTTCGTGCTCGTGCTCTGCCTGGCCGTCGCCGCACCGGTGCTGCTCGGGGCCCGCTACGCGATGGTGCAGGCTGACCTGGTCCACACGGTCTTCCAGGACAACGAGAGCGCGACCGTGCCGCAGGGCGTCACGGAGAAGGACCCCTGGGCGGGCCGGCAGCGGGTGAACCTGCTCCTGCTCGGCGGCGACGGCAGCGTGCACCGCGACGGGGTGCGCACGGACTCGATGATCCTCGCCAGCATGGACACGCACACCGGGCGGACGGTGATGTTCAGCCTGCCGCGCAACATGGAGCGGGCGCAGTTCCCGCAGGACAGCCCGCTGCACGGCCTCTACCCGGAGGGCTTCACCGGCGACACCGACGAGTCCAACTGGCTGCTCAACGCGGTCTACGGCCAGGTGCCGGCGCTGCACCCGGGCATCCTCGGCCGTTCCGACAACGAGGGCGCCGACGCGCTCAAGCAGGCCGTCTCCGGGAGCCTCGGCATCCCGGTCGACTACTACGTGCTGGTCAACCTGCTCGGCTTCCGCCAGCTCGTCGACGCCATGGGCGGCGTCACGGTCAACATCAACGTGCCGATCCCGATCGGCGGCAACACCGACCTGCAGATCCCGCCGGACGACTACCTGCAGCCCGGGCCCGACCAGCGCCTCGACGGTTTCAAGGCGCTGTGGTACTCCCGGGGCCGCTACGGCTCCGACGACTACCAGCGCATGGAGCGGCAGCGCTGCATGATCGACGCGATCATCGACGAGGCGAAGCCGTGGACGCTGCTGCGGCGCTACCAGGACCTCGCTGCCACCGGCAAGGAGATCGTCCGCACCGACATCCCCTCGGAGCTGATGCCGGCCTTCGTCGACCTCGCGCTCGAGGTCAAGGACGCCTCGGTCCGGTCGGTGGTCTTCCGGTCCTCGGACCGGTTCTACCCGGCGAACCCCGACTTCGCCTGGATGCGGTCGGTGGTCCGCAACGCGCTCGCCCCGCGCGACCGGAACCGGCTCGAGGAGTCCGCGTCGCCGTCGCCGGCACCCAGCGCCTCGGCCACCCCGGACCCCGGCGACGCCGTGGACGCGGCCGACGCGTGCGCCTACCACCCGGTCTCGTAGGCTCGCCGGCATGAGACGGCTCTTCGCACGTGAGACCGCTGCCCCCGCCGACGTGGTGGCGAGAGCCGGGCTCGGCGGGGAGAAGGTGCTCGCCGCCACCGAGGCCCGTGACGGCACCTGGCTGCTCGCCACCCGTCGTGCCCTCGTCATCGTGCCGCCCCCGGTGGTCGAGCCGTCCTCGGTGGTCGAGCCGTCCTCGGTGGTCGAGCCTGTCGAGACCCAGGTCAGCACCATCCCCTGGCAGCAGGTCGAGGCCGCCGACTGGTCGCGCGACGACGACCGGCTGCGCGTGTCGGAGGTGGGGGAGTACGGCGAGACGACGTCCCGTCCACGAGCTGGTCCTCGACGAGCCGGGGAAGCTGCTGCCGATGGTGCGCGAACGCGTCACGGCCTCGGTCGTGCTGCAGCGCCGGGTCACCGTGCGCGGCGCGCAGGGGCTGTTCGTGGTGGCCCGCCGGGCGCCGAACGGCGACAGCGCCATCACCTGGGCCTACGAGCTCGACGCGGGCCTGGACCCCGACGACCCGGAGGTGCGTCGGCTCGCGGACCTCGGCCTGCGGGCGGCCGCCGAGGAGCTCGGCCTCACCTGACCTGCCGGCGACCGTGCGAAGGCGAAGGGGCCCGGTCTCCGAGGAGACCGAGCCCCATCTGTGGGGGAACCGTGGAGGTCAGTCGTCGCTCGACGGCGCCGAGCCGTCCTCGATGTCGGAGCCGCCGTCGTCGCTCACGTCGTCGCTGCCGGAGTCCTCAGAGTCCTCGGAGTCGTCGGCCGAGTCGTCCTCGGAGTCGTCGGACTCATCGGAGGAGTCGTCCTCGGAGTCGTCCGAGCCCTCGGACTCGTCGGAGTCGTCGCTGCCGGACTGGTCCGCCGAGTCGCCGTCGTCGTCCCCGTGGTCGCCGGTGTGGTCGCCCTCGGTGGACGTGTCGCCATCCCGGTCGCCGTCCTCGGAGCCCTCGGCGTCGTCGCTCACCTCTGGGGAGTCGTCGACCGCGTCCTGCTCGTCGGCGTCGTCACCCTGCTCGTCGCTGTTCTCGCCCTGGTCGTCGCCGGCCTCGTCGGACGGGTCGTCCTGCGGGTCGGCGTCCTCGGTCGCGTCGACGTCCTCGGAGTCGACCGGCTCGAGCTCGTCGTCGACGGAGCTGCCGTCCGAGGCAGGGGCCACGGGGTCGTTGTCGAGCTGGGTGCTGGCGTAGGCGCCGCCGGCCATCACCACGGCGACCGTGGCTGCGGCGGCAGCGACCTTGAGGCTGCGGGCGGTTCTGAGCATGGACACTCCCGAGAGGTTGGGGCTGGAGGATGCCGCCACGGCTGCGATCGTGGCGACGAACGGGTCGTCCGCAGACGAGCTCGGAAGCTCGGCGCGCAGTCGTTCCGAGGTCTCGCGACGCGACGGACGGGATCTGTTCATGCATGGAACATGTCGCCGCACGGGCCGGGTGTTACATGTCTCGCAGGTGTTTGGCAGATCACTCTTTTCACTCCAGAATCATCACGCGGGCACCGGCAGAGGGAGGTCTGCGTTGGCCAAACCGACCGACGACGACTGCGTTCGCCGCGCCCGCGCGGGCGAGCAGGAGGCTTGGGGCGAGCTGTACGCCGCCCACGCCGGCCGGCTGGTGACCTGGCTGCGGTCACTGCCCACCGGGGACGCCGCGTCCGACTGCGAGGACGTCGCCGCCGAGGCCTGGCTGACGGCCGCCCGGAGGATGTCGGAGTTCCAGGGCGACGCCTCCGACTTCGCGGGCTGGCTGTTCGGGATCGCGCGCAACCTGGCCTGGAACCAGCGCCGCCGCACGGGCCGGCGGGGGACGGTGCCCTACGCCGTCGACCTGGCCGAGCCCGGGATGTGGGGCACCAGCGAGGACACGGCGGCGGTGAACGCGGTCGGGGTCGACACGACCCGCCGGCTCTTGGCGCTGCTGCCGACCCGCGAGGCGGAAGTCGTCGCCTGCATCGACGTGGTCGGTCTCGACGTCGGCAGCGTGGCCGCGGCGTTGGGCATCAGCCGGACGGCCGTGCGGGTGGCCCACCACCGGGCACTGACCAAGCTCCGCAAGCTGCTTCCCGTGCCGGAGCAGGTCGAGGTCGTCGGGGAGACGACCGCGGAGACCTCGATTTAGTGAACGGAGAGGGGACTTGCTAACGTATCCCCGCACGATCCCCTGTAGCTCAATTGGCAGAGCATTCGGCTGTTAACCGGAGGGTTGTTGGTTCGAGTCCAACCGGGGGAGCTTGAGACGGGCCCTGCAAGGGGCCCGTTACTCATTTCCGGGGTCAGCCGCCCCAGCCCATCGGGAAGACCTCGAAGCTGACCCCGTGCGGAACCCCGAGGCGGCTGCCCACCGCCCGGGTCATCCCCTCGAGGAACTCGGCCGGGTCGAAGTCGGCCCAGCCGAGCCCGTCGATGTAGGCCCGGTGGGCGCGCAGCGACTCGACGCCCGCCTCGAAGGTCTCGGTGACGTCCACGGCCTGGTTCGAGTCCGGGGACGCGGCGGCCCAGACCTCGCGGACGCCGCCCCAGGGCAGCAGACCGCCTACCTCGATCTGGTCGCGGAAGATCCACCGGTTGCCGGCGTCGCGCACCGCGTCGAGGGTGGCCTTCCCGGTGGCGATGTGGTCGGCCTGGTTGAGGTTCGCGCCGCCCCAGGAGTCGCGGAAGTTGTTGGTGACGACGATGTCGGGACGGTGCCGGCGTACGACGGCGGTGATCGCGCGACGCAGGCCGACGCCGTACTCCAGCACCCCGTCGGGGAGCCGCAGGAAGTCGACCTCGCTGACCCCGACGATCATCGCGGACTCGATCTGCTCGGCCTCGCGGACCTCGCGGCAGCGCTCGGGGTCGAGCCCGTCGATGCCCGCCTCGCCGCTGGTCACCATGCAGTAGACGACCTGCTTGCCCTGGCGGGTCCATCGCGCCACGGCGGCCGCGCCGCCGAACTCGAGGTCGTCCGGGTGCGCGACCACGCACAGCGCGCGCTCCCAGTCCTCGCTGACCGGGGTGAGGGGAGGAGGTGCCTGTTCCGTCATGCCCCGAGCATGCCGCAGTCCGTCGGAGCGGCCTAGCCTCCGTTGGACGAGAAGTGCTGGTAGTCGGCGTGCGACCAGCGCGCGCCCCACAGCCAGCCGAGGTTGCGCATCTTGTCGGCGATGGTGCTGCCGCGCAGGATCATGCCGCGCCGGTAGCGGGAGCGGTCGAGGTACTCCCGCGAGCCGGCCGGGTAGACCGTGCTGCCGGTGACGTAGGGGTTCTCGATGGTGTTGATGTCGACCGCGTTGCCGTAGGAGTGCTGCGAGATGCGGTAGGGGTTGCCGGTGACCGGGCGGCAGTTGAACGCCGACGTGTTGCCCGCGCGCATGGCGGCCTTGTCGGACTCGGTCGGGGTACGCCGGCCGCCGTCGTAGTAGTGGTCGGTCGGCTTGAGGAGCCGGATCGGGAAGCGCGCGTCGAGGGCCGCGCTGAGCACCTTGACCACGTCGCCGACCTGACCGGCCCGGACCACGATCGCCCCGCGCGCGACGCGCTTGGTGTAGTCGAGCCGGTTGATGTGGATCTTGCGCAGCTTGGCCGGCGACACCGGGCAGCCCGACCGCCACGAGTACGGGACGTCGGCGGGCGTGAGCGGCCCGGACACGACCGGGTCGGCGACGGCGCGCACGCGCCGGGTGATCGCGTCCGACTTCGCGCGTGGGCCCTCGGGCCAGACCGCGACGGCGCGCAGCGTGCGCTTGCCGGGCCGGCTGGTGCGGAAGCTCACCGCGTAGCCGCCGTCGACGTCGGTGGAGGTCTTCGCGTAGCCGACCCAGCCGTCGGCGGTGCGACGCTGGACGCGGACCGTCGCCCGGCCGTCGGTCAGCGGCTGCACCTTCCCGCTGATCGCGTAGGTCTTCAGGGTGACCGGGTCGTCCGCCATCCGGATCGTGACCGCGCGTTCCGGCGCCGCCGTCACCTGGACGGTGAGGTGCGCGGTCGCGGTCAGCTCGCCGTCGCTGACCTCGTAGTCCGCCTCGAACGTCCCCGTGTCGCCCTCCCTGGCCGTGAAGGTCACGTCCTCGGGGGTGAAGGCGAAGCGGTCGGCGGTCGCGCTGGTCACGGCGACCACCTCGAGCCGGGGAGCCTCGCCCTCGGGCCGGCCGAGCCCGTCGTCGGTGTCGTTGTCGAGCACCTGCAGCGCCACCGACGCACCGGCCGCCACGCTCGCCTGGTCGGGTGCGGCGACCGGCGCCTGGTTGCTCGCGGCGAGGGCGTCGGCCGTGGTCGGCGACGGGGTGGGGGACGGCTCGTCCTCGGCGGTGGCGGCGCCGGCGGTGACGGCGAGGAGGAGTCCGGTCAGCAGGGCGGCGGTGAGGGGCCGGGTGCGGGTCACAGGGGTGCAGCCTTTCGTCGTACGTCTCAGCGGCGGAACAGGATGGCGAGTCGGCGGGCACCGGCACGGGTCATCGGGGGACGGTCGAGGGTGGTCTGCGCGGCGACGAGCACGACCTGGTCGCCGTCGAGGACCGCGAGCTCGGCCCACGGGTCGGAGCCGGGGGTGCGGTCGGAGAGGAGTACGCCGTCACCGAGCCGGTCGGTCCGGGCCACGATCGTGCCGATCGCCTGGCCACCGCTGCGCCCTCGGCAGCGGTCGAGGTTGGCGGCGCGGCCGGTGAAGAAGGCCTCCGCGGACGCGGGGTCGCCGAACTCGCCGCGGATCGCGATGACCTTGACGCCCCGCGCGGTGTAGTCGACCTCCAGGGCATGGGCCGGCCTCGGCATCGGGAACCGGCGCGCACAGCCGAAGGGCACGGCGAGCTGGACGATCTCGCGCGGGTCCCGCTCCAGGGCGGGCGTGCCGTTGCCGAGGTAGCCCTCCTCGGCGTCGCCGGGGTCGACGGCGTACCGCCAGCCGGTGCCGAGCGCGCGCGGGCGGGGGAACGACCTCCGGGTCAGGCTGCCTGCGCTGGTGGCCGGCGTCTCCAGCCCGGCGGGCTCCTCGGGCTCGGCCACCGGGCCGGGGCTGGTGGGGCCGGAGGACGGCGTACCGGAAGCGGGGGAGGGGGCGGCGACGGGATCCGCGCCGCTGCACGCGGTCAGCGCCAGGGCAGCCAGCGCCAGCACCGTGGTGCGGCCGAGAGCACGACGTCCCTGAGTCACCGGCCAAGAGTAAAGGCAGGGGTGCCCGTCGCGTGGCGCGCGTCACCTCCTGGGACTTGCCTCGTTGGACTGTGCAACCACTCGGAGAGGACCCACGTGCGTCGTCGTCTTGCCCAGCTCGTCGCTGCCCTGCTCGCGAGCTCGCTGCTCGCAGCCCCGCTCGCCTCCGCGGGCGAACGCACCGCCTACCCGGTGCCCTACAACTTCCTGCCCTACGCGGTCGTGGGCGGCACCCAGACCGACGCGCCGGGCTCGAACGACTGGGCCTGCCGGCCGACCGACCGGCACCCGCGACCGGTCGTCCTCGTGCACGGCACCTTCGGCAACCAGAGCACCAACTGGCAGACCTACGCCCCGCTGCTCGCCAACAACGGCTACTGCGTGTTCGCGCTGACCTACGGGGTCGACCCCACCGGCGTCCCCGGCTCCGAGAAGTTCGGCGGGATGACCCGCATGCAGGACAGCGCCGCGGAGCTGAAGAGGTTCGTCGCGAAGGTGCGTCGGGCCACCGGGGTCGACAAGGTCGACATCGTCGGCCACTCGCAGGGCACGCTGATGCCCAACTACTACGTGAAGTTCCTGGGCGGCGCGCAGCTACGTCAAGCGCTACGTCTCGCTGTCGCCGCTGTGGCACGGCACCCAGGTCGCCGGAGCCGGCGGCGATCTTCGCGCCCGTCTTCGGCGCCGACGACGAGTCCACCCCGTTCTGCGTCGCCTGCGGCCAGTTCACCAGCGGGTCGAGCTTCATGAAGAAGATGCGCGAGGGTGGCGTCGCCGTCGACGGGGTCGACTACACGAACATCATGACCGAGTACGACGAGCTCGTCGTCCCCTACACGAGCGGCCGCCAGAAGGGCATGAGGAACGTGGTCGTCCAGGACCACTGCGACACCGACTTCACCGAGCACTTCGAGATCGCGGCCGACCCCGTCGCCGCGGCCGTGGTGCTCAACGCGCTCGACCCGGCGCACCCGCGCCCGGTGCCGTGCACCGTGGTCGCCCCCTTCGTGGGCAGCGCTCCGACGTCCCCGTAGCCGCCGGCCGTCGCGTGCGCGCGAAGATCGTGACGATGCGGGGTAGGCTCCCGCAACGCGTTCGCACGCGCGGGGCGGTAGCTCAGTCGGTTAGAGCAGAGGACTCATAATCCTTGGGTCGTGGGTTCGAGCCCCACCCGCCCTACCAGCAGCTTGTGTTACTTCGGTTGAGCCCCGACTTCGGGGCTTCGGCTGAGGCCGGACAGTGTTCCGGCTGTCGGTGGCAAGAGCCG
>CAVRMN010000040.1:0-59924 GCA_963721855.1 uncultured Actinomycetota bacterium
GACCGGGTCTCGTGCGGGTGGATCACCGCGTCGATGTAGCCGCGCTCGGCCGCGAGGTAGGGGTTGGCGAGGGTGTCCTCGTAGTCCGTGATCAGCTCGGCGCGCTTCTCCTCCTGCGTTGCCGGCCTCCTCCGCCTTCTTGAGCTCCTTGCGGTAGAGGATGTTGACCGCGCCCTGCGCGCCCATCACCGCGATCTGCGCCGTCGGCCAGGCCAGGTTGATGTCGGCGCCGAGGTGCTTGGAGCCCATCACGTCGTAGGCGCCGCCGTAGGCCTTGCGGGTGATGATCGTGACCAGCGGGACGGTCGCCTCGGCGTAGGCGTAGATCAGCTTCGCGCCGCGCCGGATGATGCCGTTCCACTCCTGGTCGGTGCCCGGCAGGAAGCCCGGCACGTCGACGAAGGTGAGCACCGGGATGTTGAACGCGTCGCAGGTGCGCACGAAGCGCGCCGCCTTCTCGGAGGCGTCGATGTCGAGCGTGCCGGCGAACTGCATCGGCTGGTTGGCCACCACGCCGACCGGGCGGCCCTCGACCCGGCCGAAGCCGACCACGATGTTCGGCGCGAACATCGCCTGCACCTCGAGGAACTCCTCGTCGTCGAGGACCGACTCGATGACGGTGTGCATGTCGTAGGGCTGGTTGGGCGAGTCGGGGATCAGCGGTGTCGAGCGCCCGGTCGGTGTCGGTGAGCTCGAGGTCCGCGACCTCGTCGTAGACCGGCGGCTCGTCGAGGTTGTTCTGCGGCAGGTAGGAGATCAGCGCCTTGACGTAGTCGATCGCGTCGGACTCGTCGTGGCCCATGTAGTGCGCGTTGCCGGACTTGGTGTTGTGCGACCGCGCGCCACCGAGGTCCTCCATCGACACGTCCTCGCCGGTGACGGTCTTGATCACGTCGGGGCCGGTGATGAACATGTGCGAGGTCTGGTCGACCATCACGGTGAAGTCGGTGACCGCGGGGGAGTAGACCGCGCCGCCGGCGCAGGGGCCCATGATCAGCGAGATCTGCGGGATGACGCCCGAGGCGTGCACGTTGCGGCGGAAGATCTCGCCGTAGAGGCCGAGCGAGACGACGCCCTCCTGGATGCGCGCGCCGCCGGAGTCGTTGATGCCGATGATCGGGCAGCCGGTCTTCATCGCGAGGTCCATGACCTTGACGATCTTCTCGCCGAACACCTGGCCCAGCGAGCCGCCGAAGACGGTGAAGTCCTGGGCGAACACGCACACCTGGCGGCCGTCGATCGTGCCGTAGCCGGTGACGACGCCGTCGCCGTAGGGACGGTTCTTCTCCATCCCGAACGCGGTCGAGCGGTGCCGGGCCAGCTCGTCGAGCTCGACGAACGAGCCCTCGTCGAGCAGCTCCTCGATGCGCTCGCGGGCGGTCTTCTTGCCCTTGGCGTGCTGCTTCTCGACCGCCTTGCCGGACGCCGCGTGCACGGCGGCCTCGAGCCGACGCGTGAGGTCGGCGGCCTTGCCGGCACTGGTGTGGATGTCGATGTCGTCGGGGACCTCGGTGCCCTGGCCGGGCTTCTGTGCTGCTTCGCTCACGGGGTGATTCGCCTCTCTCGTGCTCGTGTGCGCCAATCTAGTGCCTGTGACCTCCGACGACCCCAGCCGCCCACCTCTTGAGCCCGTCGCCGTGGCCGCCCGGCTGCGCGGGACGCGCTGGTCGGCGGAGGTGCTGGCGGAGTCGCCGTCGACCAACGCGGTCGTGACCGAGCGGGCGCGCGCCGGGGCGGCCGAGGGGCTCGTCGTGGTCGCCGACCACCAGACCGCCGGCCGCGGCCGGCTCGACCGGACCTGGGTGACCCCGCCGCGGTCCGCGCTGACCTTCAGCGTGCTGCTGACCCCGGACGAGGTGCCCGTCGCGCGGTGGCCGTGGCTGCCGCTGCTGGCCGGCGTCGCCGTGGTCGAGGGGGTACGCCGTGCCACCGGCCTCGCGATGCGCGCTGAAGTGGCCCAACGACGTGCTGCTCGGCGACGCGAAGCTCGCCGGGATCCTCGTGGAGCGGGTCGAGCGTCCGGACGGCGCGGCCGCGGTCGTCGGCGTCGGCCTCAACGTCTCCACGACGGCCGCCGAGCTGCCGGTCGAGACCGCCACGTCGCTGCTCCTCGGCGGCGCCGGCGAGGTGGACCGGGCCGACCTGCTCGGACACGTGCTGGACGCGCTCGGCGAGGAGTACGACGCGTGGCGGGCGGCGGCCGGGGACGCGCGGTCCGGCTGAGGGCGTCGTACCTCGGGGTGTGCGACACGGTCGGGCGCGACGTGCGGGTGGACCTGCCCGACCGGCACGGTGCTCACCGGCCGGGCGGCCGGGGTCGACGCCGACGGTCGGCTGGAGGTGGCCACGGCGACGGGCGACGACCGTGGTCCTCGGTGCGGGCGACGTCGTCCACGTGCGCCCGCGCGCGTGACATGATCGGCGCGTGGCGTATCCCTCACGGCTCCTCAACGACGGCGAGCACGTCGTCGTCAGCACGCGCACGCACGTCAAGGCGCTGCTGCGTCCCGGCCCTGCTGCTGATCCTGGTCGCCGGGGTCGCCGGCTTCGTCGCGCTCCGTGCTGCCCGACGCGGGCAGCGCCGCAGCCGCTGGTGCAGGGCGTCGATCTGGGGCCTCGCCGTCCTGGTCGCGCTGTGGTGGGTGGTCAAGCCGTTCGTCGACCTGGCTGACCACCGACTACACCTTCACCAACCGCCGGTTCATCAAGCGCTCGGGGCTGGTCGCCAAGCACGGCCGGACCATCCCGCTCAACCGGATCAGCGGCGTCGACTTCGAGATCGGCGTCGTCGACCGGGTGTTCGGCTGCGGCACCCTCGTGGTGACCGACGCGAGCGAGGCCGGGACCGTGCTGCTGCACGACATCCCGTAGGTGGAGCGGGTGCAGATGCAGGTGGCCGAGGAGCTGCACCGGCTCTCGCGACCCGGGACGAACGCGGTCGATGACGGAACCTGACCCGGACCTGCCCTACACCAGGGAGCAGCTCGAGCGCGCGCTGCTCGGCGAGGACCCGCGGCACACCAGCGAGGACGTCGCCGACGCCGCCGGCGTCTCGCTGGAGGAGGCGCGCCGGCTGTGGCGGGCGCTCGGCTTCCCCGACGCCGGCGACCAGGCCGCCTTCACCGACGCCGACCTCTCCGCGCTCACGACGCTCGTGCACGCGGTGCACCAGGGCGCGATCGACTTCGACACCGCCGTCCGGCTGACCCGCGCCGTCGGGCAGACGATGGCCCGCCTCGCCGACTGGCAGGTGGCCACGCTGGCCCCCCGGGTCGAGGAGCTCGAGGCCGGCGAGGAGGCGACCGGCAGCCGCATCGGCAGCGCGCTGCGGCTCGCCGAGCAGGTCGGCGTGCCCGTTCGAGAAGCTGATCATCTACGCCTGGCGGCGCCACCTCGCGGCCGCGGTGACCCGGGTCGAGGCGCTCGGCGCCAACGACGAGGACCTGCACACCGTCCAGGTCACCGTCGGGTTCGCCGACCTGGTCAGCTTCACCGCGCTGTCCAACGAGATGGACGAGGACCGGATCGGCGACATGGTCGAGATCTTCGAGTCCCGCTGCGCCGACGTGGTCGCCGGCCGGCACGGCCGGGTGATCAAGACCCTCGGCGACTCGGTGCTGTTCGTCTCCGAGGACCCGGTGCGCGGCGATGGAGATCGGGCTGTCGATCGTCGACGTGATCGGCAACGACGCCCGGCTGCCCGACGTGCGGGTCGGCCTGGCCACCGGCGCCGTGGTGATGCGGCTCGGCGACGTGTTCGGCCCGCCGGTCAACCTGGCGGCCCGGCTCACCGGCGTGGCCCGGCGCAACCGGGTGATCACCGACACCGAGACCGCCGAGCGGCTGCCGGCCGACGAGTTCGAGTCGCGCGCGCTGCCGCCGCGTCCGTTGCGCGGGTTCGGGATCGTCGAGCCGGTCGCCGTACGCCGTACCTGAGCCGCCGGGCCCACGCGTGGCCAGGAATGACTAGACCGCCACGTAGTCATTCCGGGCCAATCTTCGCGAAGCCCGGATGGTGTCCGTTATGTCTCTTTACGCTGGCGGACATGATGACTGTGCAGGGGGTGGACGTCGACGCCGCAGCGCGTCGGGTGTGGCGCGATGGTGTCGAGATCCGAATGTCCAACAAGGAGTTCGACCTGCTCCACGCCCTGATCAGCCGCGCGGGCGAGATCGTCACCCGCGAGGAGCTGATGCGGGACGTGTGGCAGACGAACTTCTGGACGTCGGCGAAGACGATCGACGTGCACCTGGGGTGGGTCCGCAAGAAGCTCGGCGACGACACCCGTCGCCCGACGCTGATCACCACGATCCGCGGCCGGGGACTGCGGTTCGAGACCAGCCCGCCGGTGTACGCCGACCAGGTGGCGTCGGCCTCCTGAGCCGGCGCGTCGCTAGGGTCGGGGGCGTGACCTCCTCGGCCTCGACCCGCGCGACCTGCACCCGAGCGCGCCACCGACCGTGGCCGTGATCGGTGGCGGCCAGCTGGCCCGGATGATGGCGCAGGCCGCCGTCGGGCTCGGCGTGCGGCTGCACCTGCTCGCCGAGGGCCCCGACGTGTCGGCCGCCCAGGTGGTGCCCGGCGCCGTGGTCGGCGACTACCGCGACCTCGAGACGCTGCGTGCGGCGGCCGACGGCTGCTCGGTCGTGACGTTCGACCACGAGCACGTGCCCACCGAGCACCTGCACGCCCTCACCGACGAGGGGCACGCCTGCCGGCCCGGTCCCGAGGCGCTCGTGCACGCCCAGGACAAGGCGGTGATGCGGGCCGGCTCGGCCACCTCGACGTCCCCTGCCCGCGCAACGCGGTGGTCGACGACCCCGACGACGTCGAGCGGTTCGCCGCCTCGATCGGCGGCTTCCCGGTGGTGCTCAAGACGACCCGCGGCGGCTACGACGGCAAGGGCGTCTGGGTGGTGGGCTCCCGCGACGAGGCCGACGAGGCCTTCGCCGTCGCCGCCGCCTCGGGCGTCGACATCCTCGCCGAGGAGCTCGTCGACTTCCGCCGCGAGCTCTCCGCGCTGGTCGCCCGGTCGCCGTCCGGCCAGGTGGCGGCCTACCCCGTCGTCGAGTCCGTGCAGCGCGACGGCATCTGCTGGGAGGTCGTCGCCCCGGCGCCCGGACCTCGACCCCGGCGCTCGCCGTCGAGGCGCAGCAGGTCGCGATGAAGGTCGCCGCCGAGCTCGGCGTCACCGGCATCCTCGCGGTCGAGCTGTTCGAGACCAACGACGGCCGCGTCCTGGTCAACGAGCTCGCGATGCGGCCGCACAACACCGGCCACTGGAGCATGGACGGCGCGGTCACCGGCCAGTTCGAGAACCACCTCCGCGCCGTCCTCGACCTGCCGCTCGGGTCGCCGGAGGCGCGGGCGCCCTGGACGGTGATGGTGAACATCCTCGGCGGCGACCACGGCCCGCTGTCGGAGAACCTCTACGGCGGCTACCCCCACGTCTTCGCCCGGGACCCCCGGCTCAAGGTGCACCTCTACGGCAAGGACGTGAAGCCGGGCCGCAAGGTCGGCCACGTCACGGCCTACGGCGACGACCTCGAGGAGGTCCGGGAACGCGCGCTGCACGCCGCCGCGTGGTTCCGCGGCGACCTCGGCAACGAAAGCGAGTGACACGATGGTTGAGCAGACCCCGCAGGTCGGGATCGTGATGGGCTCGGACTCCGACTGGCCGACGATGCGGGCCGCCGCCGAGGCGCTCGAGGAGTTCGGCGTGCCCTACGAGGCCGACGTGGTCTCGGCGCACCGGATGCCCGAGGAGATGCTGGCCTACGGCAAGGACGCGGCCGGCCGCGGGCTGCGGGTGATCATCGCCGGCGCCGGGGGAGCGGCCCACCTGCCGGGCATGCTCGCCGCGGTCACGCCGCTGCCGGTCGTCGGCGTCCCGGTCGCGCTGAAGTACCTGGACGGCATGGACTCGCTGCTGTCGATCGTGCAGATGCCCGCCGGTGTCCCGGTCGCGACCGTGGCGGTCGGCAACGCCCGCAACGCCGGCCTGCTCGCCGTACGCATCCTCGCCGCCTCCGACGAGGGGCTGCGGCAGAAGATGGTCGACTTCCAGGCCGAGCTCGCCGCGAGCGCGCGCGAGAAGGGCAAGGCGGTCCGCGGCGACGCGGGGCGCAAGCTCGGCTTCTAGCCCTTCTCCGGCCGGGCCGGCACCAGGCCGGTGTGCTCGGCGGCGAACGCCAGCAGGTCGGCCGCCTCGCCGGCGACCGCGGCAGCGGCCATCCCGTGCCCGTGCCCCGCGGCCGTCTCGATCCTGGCCAGCACGGGTGCGTCGCCGCCCTGCGCGCGCTGGAGCGCGGCGGTGAACTTGAAGCTGTGCGCCGGCACCACCCGGTCGTCGTGGTCGCCGGTCATCACCAGCGTCGCGGGGTAGCTGCGTCCCTCGACGACGTTGTGCAGCGGTGAGTAGGCCAGCAGCGTCTCGAACATCTCCGGGTCGTCCGGTGACCCGTAGTCCGAGACCCACGCCGAGCCGATCGTGAACTTGTGGAACCTCAGCATGTCGAGCACCCCGACGGTGGGCAGCGCGGCGGCGGCGAGGTCCGGCCGCTGCAGCAGGGTCGCGCCGACCAGCAGGCCGCCGTTGCTGCGGCCGTGGATCGCGAGCTGCCCGTGCGTGGTGACTCCCTGCTCCACCAGGTGGTCGCCGACCGCGGCGAAGTCGTCGAAGACGTTCTGCTTCTCGCGCAGCCGGCCGGCGTCGTGCCAGGCGCCGCCGTACTCGCTGCCGCCCCGCAGGTTCGCGATCGCCAGGACGCCGCCCGCGGCGAGCCAGCCGGCGAACATCGGGCGGAAGTCGGCGAGGACCGGGACGTTGAAGCCGCCGTAGCCGTAGAGGAACGTCGGGCGCGGCCCGTCGAGCTCGACGTCGGTGCGCCGGGCCAGGAAGTAGGGCACCTCGGTGCCGTCCTTGCTGACCGCCCGACGTCGTTCGAGCTGGATCTCCGGCGGCGTCCAGGACACCTCGCCGCGCGGGGTCGAGGCCGTCGACCACGCTGAGCTCCCCGGAAGGCAGGAGCAGCCGGTACGCCGTGACCCGGGAGGTGAGCGACACCATGCCGACGAAGGCCTCGTCCCGGCCTGCCTTGCCCCGGAGCGCGAGCACCTTGCCGCCTTCCACGGCTACGGTCCCGAGGTCGTCGCCGGCCAGGGACCAGCGGGTGATGCGGGGCTGGGCGTCGACCAGGTGCACCGTCAGCAGCTCGTCACCGGCGGCGACGACGTCCTCGAGGGCCGCGTCGGACTCGGGCACGACGTCGACCGGGCTGAACCCGGCCGCGGCGAGGTCCACACGCACGACCCGGCCGAGCGGGGCTGCCTCGTCGGTGTGCAGCAGGAGGCTCTCGCCGTCCGAGCGGACGAAGCGGTAGACGGCGCGGGCCTCGTCGACGAGGCGCACGGGCTCGCCGATGCTGCTCTCGCCGTCCTCGGTCGTGACCGGGTAGAGCCACATCCGGTTCTTCTCCGAGGTGCCCTCGTGCAGGTGCAGCACGAGCCAGCGGCCGTCGTGGGACAGCTGAGGCTCCGGGATCACCGCCGGCTCGTCGGGGAGCTCCCACACGACGCGGGTCGTCGTCCTGAGGCGTGCCCAGGACGTGGCGGCGCAGGCGTCCCGCCGGCAGCGCGGCTGCCTCGGTCCCGCGCCCCTCGCCCTCGGTCGGGAAGTGCAGGTAGAGGAACGAGCCGTCGGGCAGCCAGGTGGCCTCGCTGAACTTCACCTTGGTGAGCACGTCGTCGAGGTCCTCGCCGCCTGCGACGTCCTTGACGCGCAGCGTCGTCCAGTCGCTCCCGCCGTCGCTGACCTGGTAGGCCAGCAGGCTGCCGTCGCGGCTCACGTCGTAGCCGGCCAGCGACGAGGTTCCGTCCGCCGAGAAGGTGTTGGGATCCACCAGGAGCCGACCGCCGGCGACCAGCTCGGCGAGGGTGTCGGCGACGAACCACTGGTCCTGCTGGAGGCTGCCGTCGTTGCGGCTGACCAGGTAGCGGTCGCCCAGGCGGTCCGGCGTCCCGGCGCGCGCCATCCCGACGATGGCGCTCAGCTCGCGCTGGAACCAGGCGCGGGCGGGGAGAGCGTCGAGGTAGCCGCGGCTGACCTGGTTCTGCGCCGTCACCCAGGCGCGCGTCTCCTCCGAGTCGGGGTCCTCGAGCCAGCGGTAGGGGTCGGGGACCTCGTGCCCGTGCAGCGTCTCGACGGTGTCGTCGCGACGGGTCGCGGGGTAGTCGTGCGCCATCAGGCGCTGCGCGAGAGTCGGGGCCACTCGATGGCCGGGCAGGTGTCCATGACCATGCGCACGCCGGCCGCCACGGTCCGGTCGAAGGCGCCGGCGTCGACCACGCCGAGCTGGAACCACACCGCCTTCGCCCCGACGGCGACGGCCTGGTCGGCGAACTCGCCGGCCGCGTCGGAGCGCCGGAAGACGTCGACCACGTCGACCGGGAACGGCACGTCGGCCAGGCTCGCGTAGCCCTGCTCGCCGAGGACGGTGGGCGCGCTCGGGTGGATCGGCACGATCCGCTTGCCCCGACGCTGCAGGTAGTGGGCGATCTCGTACGCCGTGCGGCTCGGGTCTCCGGAGAGGCCGACCACGGCCCACGTCTCACAGTCCTCGAGCATGAAGCGGACGTCGTCCTCGTCGGCCCAGGAGGGCCCGGGGAGGTGACCGGGGGTGCGTCGGGTCATGCCGTCGAACCTACCCGGCCGTGACGAACCGCATGCCCCGACCGCGGAGGCGGGACCGCTACCCGGCAGTAGGATTCGGCCCATGAGCGACTTCCCGATCTACGCCCTGTCCGAGGAGCACGAGGCCATCCGTGAGGCCGTGCGCGCGGTCTGCGACGCCAAGGTCGCTCCCGCGGCGACCGAGGTCGACGAGACGGCGTCGTTCCCGCAGGCGGCGTACGACGCGCTCGCCGCCTCGGACTTCGCGGCCCCCCACGTCGCCGAGCAGTACGGCGGCGCCGGGGCCGACGCTCTCGCGACCTGCATCGTGATCGAGGAGGTCGCCCGGGCGTGCGTCTCCTCGTCGTTGATCCCGGCCGTGAACAAGCTCGGGTCGCTCCCGGTGATCATCGCGGGCTCCGAGGAGCTCAAGCAGAAGTACCTCACCCTGCTCGCCGCGAACCAGGGGATGTTCTCCTACTGCCTCTCCGAGCCCGAGGCCGGCTCGGACGCCCTCGCGATGAAGACCCGCGCGGTCCGCGACGGCGACTCGTGGGTGCTCAACGGCGTGAAGCGCTGGATCACCAACGCCGGCGTCTCGGAGTTCTACACCGTGTTCGCCGTGACCGACCCGGAGAAGCGGTCGCGCGGCATCTCCGCGTTCGTGGTGGAGAAGTCCGACGAGGGCGTCTCCTTCGGCGCTCCGGAGAAGAAGCTCGGGATCAAGGGCTCGCCGACCCGCGAGGTCTACTTCGACAACGTGCGGATCCCCGCGGACCGGATGATCGGCGCGGAGGGCACCGGTTTCGAGACCGCGATGAAGGTGCTCGACCACACCCGCGTCACGATCGCCGCGCAGGCGGTCGGCGTCGCGCAGGGCGCGCTCGACTACGCGCTCGACTACGCCAAGGAGCGCCAGCAGTTCGGCAAGTCGATCGCCGACTTCCAGGGGCTGCAGTTCCTCCTCGCCGACATGGGCATGAAGGTCGAGGCGGCGCGCCAGCTGACGTACGCCGCCGCCGGCCGCTCCGAGCGCGGCGACAAGGACCTCACGTTCTTCGGAGCGGCCGCGAAGTGCTTCGCCTCCGACACCGCCATGCAGGTGACCACCGACGCGGTGCAGGTGCTCGGCGGCTACGGCTACACCCGCGACTACCCGGTCGAGCGGATGATGCGCGACGCCAAGATCACCCAGATCTACGAAGGCACCAACCAGGTGCAGCGGATCGTGATGGCCCGCCAGCTCCTCGCCGGGGTCCAGTCCGAGCTCTGACCTCGGGAGGGGAGATCATGGGTCGGTCGTCGTCGCTTGCGGCGGATCTCGTCCTCGAAGGTGGCGGGGTCCTGGGCATCGGCCATGTCGGGGCCATCTCCGTGCTCGAGAACGCCGGGTACTCCTTCCCCAGGGTGGCGGGGACGTCCGCGGGCTCGATTGTCGGGGCGCTCGTGGCCGCGGGCATGCGCGCGTCGCGGATCACGGAGATCATGACGACGTTGGACTACCGCCGGTTTGCCGATCGGTCACTTCTCGACCGGGTTCCCATCGGCGGCCCCCTGCTTTCCCTCTTGATGGACGACGGCGTCTTCGAGGGTGACCAGCTCCGGGAGTGGCTCGGCAACCTCCTGGTCGACGAGTGCGGTGTCGAGACGTTCGACGACCTCGCCATCGACGACCCGGACTCCTCCTTGCCACCGGAGCGCAGCTTCCGCCTGGTCGTCACCGCCACCGACGTGACGCGCGGCGAGCTCGTGTACTTCCCCTGGGACTACGAGCGCTACGGCCTCGAGCCGGGCCGGCAGCGTGTGGTGGACGCCGTGCGGGCCTCCATGTCGATCCCGTTCTTCTACGAGCCCGTCACCTTGGCGGGCTCCGACCACACGTCATCGACCTTGGTGGACGGGGGCGTGCTGTCCAACTTCCCGATCGACGTCTTCGACCGCACCGACGGACGTCCGCCGCGCTGGCCGACGTTCGGGGTCAAGCTGCTTCCCCTCCTCCCCATGGATGCGGCCAAGCTGCTGCCCATCGCGGGCCTGTTCAAGCACGGCCCCGTCGCGTTGGCCGCGAACCTGGCGATGACCACGATCGTGGGGCGTGACCAGGCGCACCTCGCCAAGCCGTGGGTGAAGGTCCGGACGATGCAGGTCGACAGTGCAGGCGTCAACCCGATCGACTTCGGGCTCAGCCGGACTCAGGCGATGGCACTGTTCGAGAATGGCCGAGCGGCAGCCACACGGTTCCTGACGGAGTGGGACTGGGAGGACTACCTCGTCACCTTCCGTGGAGTGACGCGCCTCGACGCCTGAGGTCGGGGACCGGTCCGCTGGGTGTCGAGCTGCGCAGTCGCCCACGGCACTCGATCCGCCGGTCAGTACCCGCCGCCGGTGGAGCCGGACGACCCGGTCGAGCCGCCACCCTGGGTGATCGACGCGCCCGCGGGGGAGACCAGCCACCACCTCGCCCCGAACTCGTCGGAGCCCTCGCCGTTGGTGTCACCGGGGGCGGAGTCGCCGGCGTAGTAGTACAGCGGGTGCCCTGCGTAGGTGACCTGCTTCGAGCCGTCGCTGCGGGTGATGGTGCCGAGCATGCTGCTCCTCGCGTCGCGCGCAGCACCTGTGGCGCCGTGCGTGGTCAGCGGGGACCAGACGGACGCGCACGTGCCGGTGCAGGAGGACGTGCTCCCGGAGTCGGAGGTGAACAGGTAGAGGGCACGGCCGGCGCCATCGGTCAGGTAGGTGCCGACGGCGCCGCTCTGGGTCTCGACCTTGGCCGCGCCCGCGGTCGATCCGCGGGACGAGCCCGTGGGCGTGCCGTAGCCCGAGTTGCTGCCGCAGGCCGCCAGCAGCAGCGCTGGTGCGACGACAGCAACCGCCAGCCTTGCCCTCGAACGGGGTGCGGCGATGCCTGGGAACATGATTCCTTCTCTCCTCCCGGCCGGCCCTGGTGCCGACCCGCCACAGGTGTGGCTCAGTGGGAGGTACGAGCGCACCCTCGTGGCGGGTTCACCGCCCGGCCGCCGTACGCCCCGTGGTCTGGACACGAGCCGCCGATCCGGGTGACCTCACCTGATCGACTGAACGGATGCGGCCACGCCGACGTGAGAACGAGGTAAGTACTCGCTACCAGGCAAGAAGGCGCGACATGAACCACGTCCTCCGCATCACCGCAACCACGCTGGGTACGGCTGTGCTGGTGCTCACCGGCGCCGGGGCAGCCGGTGCCGCCGGAAACCCCTCTCCGACGGGCACGGGACAGCCCTCACAGACATGTGGCTCCGACACCGCCGGGTCGACTCCGGGCGGCTCGGCGTCTGCTCCGGGTTCGGCGTTCAACCCGGACGGGACCTCCGGCACGAAGTACGCCGGCGAGCAGCCACAGAACTCCGGGAACCCGCACTCGGTCTCCCAGTACGACGTGGCCTGCTTCCAGGTGTCCGGGGCGCGGTGACGACCAGCGCGCCGACCGGCCTCAGCTCTTCGTGTAGCGCAGCGACCACCAGTGGGTTCCGCGCCCGGGCGAGGTGCGCCAGCCCGCGGTGGTGAGCGCCGTGTCGAGCTCGCCGAGCCGAACCCGGGCCTCGAGGTCCGTCTCCACGTTGTCGGCGAGCTCGGCGACAGACGCCCGCGGCATCGTGAACGGGGACCCGACGAAGCCCTCCTCGCGGGCACCCTCGGGGCGTGCGGTGAACCGGAACCTGCCGGAGCCGAACGCGCCGGTCAGGGCGTTGCCGAGGGCCGCGTGCCAGAACCCCTCGTCGAGCTCCTCGAGGACGATCTCGAGCTCCATGGTCTGCGGTGTGGTCTTCATCTCTCCAGGGTGAGGTCAGGTTCCCGCATCCGGATGGGCCGTTGGACCTAGTTCCGGACCCGGTCCGACGGTTCGCACGGCAGACTTGGGCGGGTGGAGCACCAACTCGTGGACGCGTTGCGCCAGATCGACCCGGTCGTGCTCGGCGAGCGCGTGCGGGTCGCACGCCGGGCGAAGGGGCTGACCCAGGCCCAGCTCGCCGGCACGGACGTGACCATCAGCTACGTCTCGCGCATCGAGGCCGGGCAGCGCCGCCCGGAGCCGCGGGTGCTGGAGGCGCTCGCCCGTCGACTCGACGTTTCCGCCGACGAGCTGTTGCTGGGCGTGCCCGACCGGGACGCCGAGAGCGCGCGACTCGGCCTGGACTTCGCCGAGCTCGCCCTGGAGACCGGCGACGCGGCCGAGGCGCTGCGCAGGGTGGACGAGCTGCTCGCCGGGACCGCCACCCGGTCCGCCTCCTGGCGCACCCGGGCCCGGACACTCAGGGCGCGCGCCCTGGAGGCGACCGGCCGGCTCGACGCCGCCATCGAGGCGCTGGAGGCGCAGCTCGCCGACGAGCCCGGGGGAGTCCACGCGCTCAGCTGCGGCATCGCGCTGAGCCGGTGCTACCGCGAGGCCGGAGACCTGACCCAGGCGGTGACGACGGGGGAGGCCCTGCTGGCGCAGGTGGCGGGCTGGGGGCTCGCCGATGGTGACGAGGCCGTGCAGCTGGGCGTCACGGTCGCCGCCGCCTACTTCCAGCGTGGGGACACGCACTTCGCGGTCCGGATGTGCCGGGACCTCGTGGCAGCCGCCGAGAACCGGGGATCGCCCTTCGCGCGCGCCGCGGCCTACTGGAACGCGAGCGTGATGGAGCTGGAGACCGGTTCGGCCTCTGCCGCGGTCACCCTGGCCGGCAGGGCACTGGCCCTGCTGGGCGAGGGCAAGGACGCCCGCAACCTGGGCCGGCTGCGCTCCCAGCTGGGCCTCATGCAGCTCATGCTCGACCCCCCGGAGGTCGACGGGGCCGCGGCGAACCTGCACGCGGCGGCACGTGCCCTGGAAGCGAGCGGAACTCGGGTCGACCGCCTCCGCAACGACGTCGGCCTGGCGCGGGCCCGGCTGATGTCCGGTGAGGTCGGCCGCGCACGCGACGAGGCCGCCGCGGTCTTCGAGGCCGCCAGGGACATCGCGCCGCTGCTGGCGGCCGACGCCCGGGCCCTGGAGGGCCAGGCCGCCGCCGCCGCGGGCGACATCGAGACCGCCAAGGCGCGGTTCAAGGAGGCGGTGTTCGTCCTGACCGGTGTCGGTGACGACCGGTCAGCGGCGCAGCTCTGGCTGGAGCTGGGCGGCCTCCTGGAGTCGGTCGGTGAGACCGCGACGGCGAGCGAGGCCTACCGGAGCGCCGCGGTGGCCTCGGGCCTGCGGGTGCGCAGCACCCTGCCCGCTCACGTGCACCCCCGAGGCGCATGAGCGGGCAGGTTGCCTGGCGCCGGTCGGCGCCCTCCCCCGGCACGGGCGCGACCTGTGCACCAGGCAAGCAGAATATTGCCTGGATGTGACTGCAGCAATGACTTTGGCGGATCCGGGCGAGTCGACGGTGCCGCACCCGGGCGCAGCAGGGGTGCGCGTCCGTCAGCGGATGACGTCGAGGAGGGCGTTGCGCAGGGCCTCCACCAGGAACTCGACGTCGGACTCGTCGGCGACCAGCGGCGGGGCGAGCCGGATCGTCGACCCGTGCGTGTCCTTGGCGAGGACGCCGTGCGCCATCAGTCGCTCGCAGAGCTGACGACCGCTCGCGACCTCGGGGTCGACGTCGACGCCGGCCCAGAGCCCTCGGGACCGCACGGTCAGGACCCCGTGCCGCTCCAGGGAGAGCAGGCCGGCGGTCATCGTCTTGCCGAGGCCAGCGGCCCGATCCTGGTACTCGCCGGTGCGCAGCAGCGCGACGACCTCACGGCCGATCGCCGCGGCCAGCGGGTTCCCACCGAAGGTCGAGCCGTGGGAGCCGGGGGTGATGACGTCCATCACGTCGTGGTCCGCGGCGATGGCCGAGACAGGGTAGAGGCCTCCGCCGAGCGCCTTGCCGAGGATGTAGACGTCGGGCACCACGTCCTCGTGGTCGCACGCGAACGTCCGTCCGGTGCGGGCCAGGCCCGACTGGATCTCGTCGGCGACCATCAAGACGTTGCTCTCCGTGCAGATCGCCCGGACCTCGGAGAGGAAGCCGTCCGGCGGGATGACCACGCCGGCCTCGCCCTGGATCGGCTCCATCAGCACGGCCACGGTGGTGTCGTCGATGGCCTCGCGGATGGCTGCGGCGTCGCCGTACGGCACCACCCGGAAGCCGGGCGTGAACGGCCCGAAGAACCGGCGCGCGGTCTCGTCGGTGGAGAAGCTGACGATCGTGGTGGTGCGGCCGTGGAAGTTGCCGTCCATCACGACGATGGTGGCCTGCTCGTCGGGCACGCCCTTGACCTCGTAGCCCCAGCGTCGGCTGACCTTGATCGCGGTCTCCACGGCCTCGGCGCCCGTGTTCATCGGCAGCACCATGTCCTTGCCGGTGAGCTCCGCGAGGTCGCGGCCGAACAGGCCGAGCTGGTCGTTGTAGAAGGCACGGCTGGTCAGGGTGAGCCGGTCGAGCTGGTCGTGGGCCGCGGCCAGCAGCCGCGGGTGCCCGTGCCCGAAGTTCAGCGCCGAGTAGCCGGCGAGGCAGTCGAGGTAGCGGTTGCCGTCGACGTCGGTGACCCACGCGCCCTTGCCCGTGCTGATCACGACGGGCAGCGGGTGGTAGTTGTGCGCCGCCCACCTCTCGGTGACGTCGAGGAGCTGGGCGGACGCCCGTCCGGTGGTCGTGGTCATCGTCGGCTCCGTCATGTCCCCCACTCTGCCACGCCCGTCCGATTACCGGATCGGGCACGACCCTGCGTACAGTGGAACCAGGTCGGCCCCATCAGTTCTGCCTCGGGCCGCACTCTTCTCGTCATCCACCGAGCGCCGCGGAGACCTTTCCGCGCCGGGCAGGACGACCCTCTAGCTTTTCGGAGTACCTCATGGCGGCATCCCGCCCGCACGCCCAGACCCCTGCCACCGCGACGACGTTCGCCGACCTCGGGCTCCCCGCGGTCATCGTCGAGTCGCTCGCGGCCGAAGGGGTCACCACGCCGTTCCCGATCCAGGCGGCCACCCTCCCCGACTCCCTTGCGGGGCGCGACGTCCTCGGCCGCGGCCGCACCGGGTCCGGCAAGACCTACGCGTTCCTGCTGCCGATGGTGGCGCGCCTGGTGAGCAGCAACAGCCCGCGCCGGCCCAAGCAGCCGCGCGGCCTGATCCTCGCGCCGACCCGTGAGCTCGCCACCCAGATCGAGGCCTCGCTCGCGCCGATGGCGAAGTCGGTCGGCCTGCGCACGCTGACCGTCTTCGGCGGGGTCCGCCCGAACGGCCAGATCCAGGCCCTGAAGAGCGGCGTCGACATCGTCATCGCCTGCCCGGGCCGGCTCGCCGACCACGTGCAGACCGGTCACGCCGACCTCAGCGCGGTCGAGATCACCGTGCTCGACGAGGCCGACCACATGGCCGACCTGGGCTTCCTGCCCGTCGTACGCCGTCTCCTCGACAAGACGCCGGCGAAGGGGCAGCGGATGCTCTTCTCGGCGACGCTCGACGCCGGCGTGGACGTGCTGGTGAAGCGCTACCTCAGCGAGCCGGTCGTGCACAGCGTCGACTCGGCGCAGTCGCCGGTCGTGAAGATGACCCACCACGTGCTGCACGTGGACGGGAAGGACTCGCGGCTGAAGGTGATCGCCGACCTCACCGCGGCCCCCGGCCGCACGCTCGTCTTCACCCGCACGAAGCACGGCGCCAAGGCGATGGCCCGCCAGCTCAACGCGCTGGGTGTCAGCGCCGTGGAGCTGCACGGCAACCTCGCCCAGAACGCCCGCACCCGCAACCTCTCGGCGTTCTCCGAGGGCCATGCGACCACGCTGGTCGCCACCGACATCGCCGCCCGCGGCATCCACGTCGACGACGTGACCCTCGTGGTCCACGCCGACCCGCCGATCGAGCACAAGGCCTACCTGCACCGCTCCGGCCGCACCGCCCGCGCCGGCGCCGAGGGCACGGTCGTCACGCTGATGCTCGACGCCCAGGTCGGCGACGTCCGCGACCTGACCCGCAAGGCGGGCATCAAGCCGACCATCACCCGCGCCGGTCACGGCCACCCCGTGCTGGTCGAGATCGCCCCGGGGGAGCGCACGTACGGCGAGCCCGTCGTCGCCCCGCGCGGCGAGAGCAGTGGCGACGGTTCGCGCGGCGGCTCCGGCCGCGGCAACGGCGGTCGCTCGCAACGGGGGCGGCCGCGGGCGCCGCGGCAGCGCTCCCGCCCAGGGGAAGAGCAAGGACGGCGCACGCAGCCAGGGCGCCAAGTCGCCAGGGACGTCCCGCCCGCAGTGGCGGGGGTCGCAGCGGCGGCGCCCGCGGGGGCTCGGTGCAGGTGCACACGAGCTCCAGCGGCGGCCACAGCGGCGGCCTCGTTCTCGTCGCGCTCACGCTGACCCGAGGACGCTGAACCACCGGGCGGGACCTAGGTCCCGCCCGGTGGTGACCTTCCGCTCAGGCGGTCGCGCACGGTGGCTGTGACTCTGGTCTGGACCAGATCGCACCTCGTCGGAAGATCCCACCATGCCCACGCTGCAGCCCAGCGCGCTCCTGCCCGTCGTCCCCGCCCACGAACGCTGGTTCGTCCCGCTCCTCGAGCGGAGGTGACTGGGGCTTCTTCCTCTCCTGGCTGCCGCTGACCCTGGTGGCCGCGGTCGTGGCCGTCACGGTGCTCTGGCGCCTGGTGGCGCTGCGCCTCGACGGTCCCGAGCTGCGGTTCCTGCGAGCCGGTCGGCCGGCTGGTGCCGTGGGTGCCGCGGCTGCTCGGCATCCACCTCGGTGTCGCGCTGCTGGCGCTCGCGGCCACCGGTGCCTTCCTCACCCCGGCGGTCGAGCTTGCACGGCCCCGCCGGCACCGCGCTGCTGCTCGGCGAGGCAGCGCTCGGCATCTGGCTGGTCACGGGCGTGCGCCTGCGGCCCGCCGCCGCCCTCGTGCTCGCGCTCGGCCCGGTCCTCGGCGTGGTGAGCGGGCCGATGGCGCTGCTCGAGTGCGCCAACCTCGCGGCGGTGGCGGCGTTCCTCGTCGTGCTGCCGCCGGGCGCCGACCGGCACGGCGCGGTGGCGCCGGACGCGGACCGCACCCGCCTGGCGCTGCTGCTGCTCCGGGTCGGCGTCGGCGTCGCCCTCGTCGCGCTCGCGTTCACCGAGAAGTTCACGAACCCGGTGATGGCGGTGCACACGATCGAGGAGTTCCCGGCGCTCGACGTCTTCGTCGCTCGTCGGCATCCACCTCGCCCCCGAGACCTTCGTCGTGGTCGCCGGCGCCGTGGAGCTGCTGTTCGGGCTGCTGGTGGTCTCGGGCGCGCTTGCCGCAGGTCGCCGTCCTCGTGGCCGCGGTGCCGTTCAACGCCACGCTCGCGCTGTTCGGCCAGGCCGAGCTGGTCGGTCACCTGCCGGTCTACGGGGTCTTCCTGGCGCTGCTCGTCTACGGGTCCAACCCGGAGACGTCCGCGCTCGTGCGCTGGCTCCCGCGCCCGCGGGTGGCCCGTCGGGACACGGTCCCGCAGCCTGTCTGAGCCGTCCCGGAGCGGGGCATTCCGGGACAGGGGGGATTGACACACCTTTACTAAACCGGTTTAGTAAAGGTGTGACCCGGCCCACCATCAACGACGTCGCCCGCGCTGCGGGGGTCTCGAAGGGCGCGGTCTCCTTCGCCTTCAACAACCGTCCCGGGATCGCCCCGGAGACCCGCGAGCGGATCCTCGAGACCGCCCGGCAGCTCGGCTGGAGCCCCAGCTCGCGGGCCCGCGCGCTGTCGGTCTCCCGCGCCTTCGCCGTCGGACTCGTGATGACCCGGCCGCCGGAGACGCTGCGCGCCGACCCGTTCTTCCCGTCGTTCATCGCGGGCGTGGAGACGGAGCTGTCCGAGCACGGCTACGCCCTGCTGCTGCAGGTGGTGCCGGAGCACGAGAGCGAGCACCAGAGCTACCGCCGGCTGGCCGAGGGCGGCCGCGTCGACGGTGTCTTCGTCACCGACCTGTACGTCGACGACCCGCGCCCCGCGCTGCTCGCCGAGCTGGGCCTGCCCGCGGTGATCGTCGGTCCCGCCCTCGGCGAGGCCTTCTGGCCGGCGGTCGGTGTCGACGACGCCCCGGGGGTCGCCGCCGCGGTGGAGCACCTCATCGGCCTGGGCCACACCCGCATCGCGCACGTCGCCGGTCCCGCGGAGCATGGTCCACGGCCAGTCGCGCCGGCGGGCCTGGGCGGACACCCTCCACGCCGCCGGGCTGCCGGAAGGACCGTGCGTCGAGACCGACTTCTCGGCCGAGGCCGGGTCCGCGGCCACGCGGCAGCTGCTCGACCTCGACCGACGCCGCCCACCGCGATCGTCTACGCCAACGACCTGATGGCCATCGCCGGGCTCGCGGTCGCCGTGGCCCGCGGTCTCACCGTCCCGACCGACCTCTCGGTCGTCGGCTACGAGGACACCGAGCTGGCGGCGCACCTGCAGCCGCCCCTCACCACCGTCAGCACCGACGTCATCGGCTGGGGCCGGGCCGCGGCCAAGCGGCTCCTCGAGCTGGTCGACCGGCCGTCCTGCCACTGACGTCCACCTCCGCCCGCCGCAGCTCGTGGTGCGCGGATCCACCGGCCCCGCACTCGCGTGACCAGGCAGAACACGAAATGGAGATGCACATGAGATCGAAGGTCGCTACCGCAACACTGACCGTGCTGGCACTCGGGATGACCGCCGCCTGCGGCGGTGGGTCCGGAGACTCCGAGGGTGCCACCAGCTCCACCGGGCCGATCAAGGTCTGGCTGTCGAACAACCCGGAGGAGATCGCCTGGGGCAAGCAGATGGTCGAGGCGTGGAACGCCGACCATCCCGACGAGAAGGTCACCGCGCAGGAGATCCCGGCGGGCAAGACCTCCGAGGAGGTCATCGGCGCGGCGATCACGGCGGGCAACGCGCCCTGCCTGGTCTTCAACACCTCGCCGGCCGCGGTCCCGCAGTTCCAGAAGCAGGGCGGCCTCGTCGCGCTCGACAGCTTCGACGGCGGCACCGACTACGTCGAGTCCCGCAGCGGTGACGTCGCCGCGCAGTACCAGTCGCCGGACGGGCAGTACTACCAGATCCCGTGGAAGTCGAACCCGGTGATGATCTTCTACAACAAGGACATCCTGAAGAAGGCCGGCGTCGACCCGGAGAACCCGCCGCTCGGCACCTACGACGAGTTCCTCGCCACGTCGAAGAAGATCGTCGACAGCGGTGCCGCGGACGCGGCCATCTGGCCCTCCCCCGACAGCGAGTTCTTCCAGTCCTGGTTCGACTTCTACCCGATGTACGCCGCCGAGACCGGCGGCAAGCAGCTCGTCGAGGACGGCAAGGCCACCTTCGACTCGCCGAGGGGAAGGCCGTGGCGGACCTCTGGGCCACGATGTACAAGGAGGGCCTCTCGCCCAAGGAGGCCTACAACGGCGACTCCTTCGCCGACGGCAAGGCCGCGATGGCCATCGTCGGACCGTGGGCGATCTCGGTCTACGGCAAGGACGTCAACTGGGGCGTCGCCCCGGTCCCGACCTCCGACGGCATCAGCCCGGAGGAGACCTACACCTTCTCCGACGCGAAGAACATCGGGCTCTACTCCGCCTGCGACAACCAGAAGACGGCCTTCGACGTGCTCAAGTTCGCCACCAGCGAGGAGCAGGACGGCAAGCTGCTGGAGATGACCGGCCAGATGCCGCTGCGTGAGGACCTGCAGGGGACCTACCCCGACTACTTCAAGGAGCACCCGGAGTACAAGCTCTTCGCCGACCAGGCGTCGCGCACCGTCGAGGTCCCGAACGTGCCGAACTCGATCGAGATCTGGCAGAGCTTCCGTGACCAGTGGTCGTCCGCGGTGATCTTCGGCAAGACCTCGACCGACGAGGCGCTCAAGACGGCTGCCGACAAGGCGACCGAGCTCGCCGGCCAGTCCTGAGGGTGGTACGCCGACCATGACCACAACCGCTGCGTCCGAGCGGCGGCGCGGTCCGGCCACCCGCGCTCCCGGCTGACGGCCCTCCTGGGCCGCCAGCCGGTGGGGATGGCCTTCGCCGCTCCGTACGCCGTGTTCCTGGCCGCCGTCTTCGCCTACCCGCTGGGGCTCGCGGTCTGGATCAGCTTCCACGACTACTTCTTCGCAGCCCCAGGTGCACAGGTGGACCGGCCCTTCGTCGGTCTCGAGAACTACCGCACCGTGCTCGGTGACCCGGCCGTGCGCCAGTCGTTCCTCAACGTCGCGGAGTTCCTCGTCATCAACGTGCCGCTGACGGTGGTGCTCTCCCTGGTCCTGGCGACGGCACTCAACACGGCGATCCGGGGACGCACCTTCCTGCGCGTCTCCTACTACGTCCCCTACGTCACCGCCAGCGTCGCGCTGGTCTCGGTCTGGCTGTTCCTGTTCAGCAAGGACGGGATGGTCAACCAGTTGCTGGGGTCGTTCGCTCCGGACCCGTCGTGGCTGGTCAACAGCACGCTGGCGATGCCGGTGATCGCGATGTTCGTGACCTGGAAGCAGCTCGGGATGTTCATCCTGCTCTACCTGGCCGCGCTGCAGAACGTGCCCAAGGAGCTCTACGAGTCCGCCCAGATCGACGGCGCCGGCCGATGGGGGTCCTTCCGCAACGTGACGTGGCCCGGCGTCCGTCCGGCGACCACGCTCGTGGTGATCCTCGCGACCATCACCGGCGCCAACCTGTTCACCGAGCCCTACCTGCTCACCAGCGGCGGCGGTCCTAACGGCGCCTCCGCCTCACCGGTCCTCGTGATGTACCAGAAGGGCATCGAGCAGGGGAACCCCGACGTCGCCTCGGCGATCGGCGTGCTCCTCGTGATCGGCGTGCTGCTCATCTCCTTGGTGAACCGACGAATCCTGGAAAGGGACTGACATGGCCGGCTCCTGGCTCCGCCGCGGTGCGCTCTTCCTCGGCGCCCTGCTGTTCCTGTTCCCCTTCTACTACATGCTGGTCGGCTCACTGCAGACCGACCCCGACACCTCTCTTGCCGGGGCCTTCCCCACGGGCGGCCTGACCTTCGACAACTACGCGGCCATCAACAGCCGGGTCGACCTGATCGGGTCGCTGCTCAACTCCGGGATCTTCACCGGCGGCGTGCTCTTCGGCACCGTCGTGTTCGGGGTGCTCGCGGGCTACGCCCTGGCCCGGCTGCACTTCCGCGGCCAGGGCACCCTGTTCGCGGTCATGCTGCTGGTGCAGATCATCCCGTTCCAGCTGCTGATCATCCCGATCTACGTGATGATCGTGCGGACCTACGGGCTGGCCGACTCCTACCTCGGGATGATCGTGCCGTTCGCGATCAACTCGACCGCGGTGTTCATCTTCCGGCAGTTCTTCCTCCAGCTGCCCGAGGACCTGTTCTCCGCGGCGCGGCTCGACGGCGCCAGCGAGCTCCGGATCCTGTGGTCGATCGCCCTGCCCCTGGCGCGGCCGGCCCTGCTCACCGCGGCCCTGCTCACGTTCATCGGGCCGTGGAACGAGTTCCTCTGGCCGTTCCTCGTCACCAAGGACGCCGACATGCAGCCGCTGGCGGTCTCCCTGGCCAACTACATCAACACGATGGCCGGCCGGGCCGCCAACCCGTTCGGCTCCATCCTCGCGGGCGCCGTCGTGCTCGCGGCACCGGCGGTCGCGCTGTTCGTCGCCTTCCAGAAGCACTTCACCAGCTCCGACCTCGGGTCCGGGGTGAAGGGATGACGTCGGCCGACGCGGTGGGCCTCGGGTTCGTCGGGGCCGGGGGCTTCGCCTCCTTCCTCGCCGGGTCCACCGCCTCGCTGCCGTCGGTGTCCGCTGCGCGCGGTGGCCGACCCGCGGCTCGACGCCGCCGAGCCGCTCGCCGGGGCGTACGGCGCCCGCGCGACCGACTCGTGGCGGGACCTGCTGGCCGACGACGGACGTCGACGCGGTCGTCGTGGCCACCCCGCCCGCCGACCACGCCGGCATCGCCCGGGCGGCCCTCGAGGCGGGCAAGCACGTGTTCTGCGAGAAGCCGCTCGCCCTCGACGACGCCGATGCCGCCGACCTGGTGGACGACCGTCGAGCGAACCGGCCGAGGTGCTGGTCGTCGACCACGTGCTGCGCTACAACCCGCTGCTCCGGGCGCTGACCCGGCTGCGTGGGTCCCTGCTCGGCCCGGTCCAGCGCTTCTGCTTCGAGAACGACGCCAGCGACGAGGACCTCGGGGACGACCACTGGTTCTGGGACGAGTCCCGCAGCGGCGGCATCTTCGTCGAGCACGGGGTGCACTTCTTCGACGCCGCCGCCATGCTGCTCGACCGCGAGGCCACCTCGGTGCAGGCAGTCGCGGCGCGCCGCCCCGGCGGACCCGTCGACCTGGTGTCGGCGACCGTCGCGCACGGCGAGGACGTGCTGGCCACGCACACGCACTCCTTCACCCACGCGCACCGCTGCGAGCGGCAGCTGATGCGCCTCGACTGCGGCGCCGGCCGAGGTGCGGGTCGAGGGCTGGATCCCGGTGCACGCCGTGATCGACGCCTGGACCGACGACGCCGGGCTGCGGTCGCCGAGGCCCTGCCCGACCGGGTCGGCGAGCTGCTCCACGTCGACGGCTTCCGCCTCGGCCCGCGCGCCGGTGATCCGGTCGTGAGCCGCCCGGACGCGGGGCCTCGCCGGGCCCGTGGCCGCGGCGCCGCGCTCGACGTGCCCCACCACGTCCGCGTCGAGCTCACCCTCGGCGGGCACGAGGCGAAGCCGGAGGCGTACGCCGAGAGCGTGCGCGCCGCGATGACCGACCTGGTCGCCCGCATCACCGACGGCGGCGTCCCGTTCAGCGGGGTCCGCGAGGGCGCCGCCGCGGTCGCCGTGGCGACCGCCGCCACCCGTTCCGCGCACGACCAGCGGGCCGTAGCCGTCCCGCCCCGACCTGTCCACGTCCGATGAATCCAACTGAACGAGGAGACATGACCACACACGTCAACCCCCACGCCGAGTTCCCGCTGGGCCCGTTCACCCCCTACGAGCAGAACCCGATCCTGCACCCGCAAGGGCGACGGCTGGGAGTCCGGCAGCGTCTACAACCCGGCCGCCGTGGTCAAGGACGGCAAGGTGGTGCTGCTCTACCGCGCCCACGCCGACGACATCGTGTCGCACGTCGGGCTGGCCACCAGCGACGACGGGATCCACTTCGACCGGCACCCCGACCCGGTGCTCTCGCCGACCGAGCCCTACGAGGAGTTCGGCGCCGAGGACCCGCGCGTCACCGAGGTCGACGGCACCTACTACATGACCTACACCGGGTGGGACCGGAAGTCCGCGCAGCTGTGCCTCGCGACCTCCACCGACCTCTACACCTGGACCAAGCACGGACCGATGTTCCCGGACTTCAACACCTTCCTGCCGCAGGGCAACGGGCAGGACGCGCCCTGGAGCAAGGCCGGCGCGATCCTGCCGGTGCCGATCGACGGCCGCTACCTGATGTACTTCGGCGAGGGCTCGATCTACTACGCCTGGTCCGACGACCTGATCCACTGGAAGCCCTGCTCCAACGACGAGCCGCTGATGGTCCCGACCGCACCGGGCACGTTCGGCGAGTTCCTGGTCGAGGTCGGCCCGCAGCCGATCATCACCAACAACGGGCTGATCCTGCTGCTGCACAACGCTGCTGTGAAGAACCCGGACGGCACGGTGCGCTACAGCTGCGGACAGCTGCTGTTCGACCCGGCCGACCCGACCACGATCCTCGCCCAGATGAACCGGCCCTGGCTCGAGCCGTCGACCTACGAGGACACCCACGGGCTGGTGTCGAACGTGACGTTCGTCGAGGGGCTCGTGTTCTTCAAGGACACCTGGTTCGCCTACTACGGGCAGAGCGACTCGACGCTGGGCGTGGCGACCTACAAGGTCGGGGCCCGCTACTCCGAGCTGGGCTCCTGATGCACGGGGCCCTCTCACCGGCGCACGCACCGCTGGCTGGAGGCGGAGGGGGACCGGCTGCTCGCGTTCAGCCGGGCCGCCCGCCACCCGGCCGGCGGGTTCGCGTGGCTCGACGTCGCGGGGCGGCCCCAGCTCGACCGGCCGGTGGAGCTGTGGATCACCTGCCGGATGACGCACGTGTTCTCGCTCGGCCACCTGATGGGCCGCCCCGGGTCGGGACCCCTGGCCGACCACGGCGTGCGCGCGCTGACCGGTCGATTCCACGACGCGGTGAACGGCGGCTGGTACGCCGGGGTCGCGGCCTCCGGGGAGCCGACCTCGCGGGACAAGGCCGCCTACGGGCACGCCTTCGTGGTCCTCGCCGCGGCCTCGGCCACCTGCGCCGGTCGGCCGGGAGGCCGGGAGCTGCTCGACGAGGCGCTGTCGGTGATGCTGGACAGGTTCTGGGACGACGAGCACGGGATGGTCGTCGAGGAGTGGGACGAGACGTTCTCCACGCTCGACGGCTACCGCGGCGTGAACGCCAACATGCACACGGTGGAGGCGTTCCTCGCCGCGGCCGACGCCGTGCAGGACGCGGACCGGCGGACCGACCTGCTCGGCCGGGCGCTGCGGATCGTCACCCGGGTCGTGCACGACCTCGGTCCCGGCGCACTCGTGGCGGCTGCCGGAGCACTTCGACGCGGCGTGGACGCCCGAGCTCGACTACAACCGTCGACGCGCCGGCGGACCCGTTCCGGCCCTACGGCGCGACGATCGGGCACTGGCTGGAGTGGGCCCGGCTGGCGCTCCACCTGCGGGCCGCGCTCGGCGACGACGGCCCCGGCCTGGCTGCTCGACGACGCGGTCTCCCTGTTCGACGCCTCGGTCCGCGAGGGCTGGGCCGTCGACGGCGCGGACGGCTTCGTCTACACGGTCGACTGGGAGGGCACGTCCCGTCGTCCGCGAGCGGATGCACTGGGTCGCGGCGGAGGCGACGGCCACCGCGGCGGCGCTGCACGCCGCGACCGGCGACCCGTCGTACGCCGCACTGGTACGCCACCTGGTGGGACCACCTCGCGGAGGTGTTCATCGACCACGAGCTGGGGTCCTGGCGCCACGAGCTCGACCCGCAGAACCGGCCGAGCGGCGTGACCTGGAACGGCAAGCCGGACACCTACCACGCGTTCCAGGCGACGCTGATCCCACGGCTGCCGCTCACCCCGGCGCTGGCGCCGGCGCTGCGCGACGGCCTGCTCGACTGACGGCCGCGGGAGGGCGGGGTCAGTCCTGCCAGGGGTAGAACGGCGGCATCCGCGTCGTGCGCCCGGTGAACTCCGGGTCGCGCTTCTCGCGGAAGGACGCCACGCCCTCCTTGCCGTCGCCGACGCTCGTCCAGAACATCGCGAGCGAGTCGATGCGATGGGCCTCGAGCGGGTGCGGCTGCGCGCTGTTGCGGTACATCATCTGCCGGGCCAGCGCGGTCGCCACGGGGGAGCGGTTCTCGGTGAAGCGGCGGGCCAGGGCGTACGCCGCCTCCAGCAGCTCGTCCGCGGGGTGCACGGACCGGACCAGGCCGCCCTCGTGCGCCTCGTCGGCGGTCAGGATGTCGGCGCTGTAGACCCACTCCAGCGCCCGGGAGATCCCCACGATGCGGGGCAGGAACCAGGTCGAGCAGGCCTCGGGGACGACGCCGATCTTGCCGAAGACGAAGCCGATCCGGGCCTTGTCGGACGCGAGCCGGACGTCCATCGGCAGCGTCATCGTCGCGCCGATGCCGACGGCCGGACCGTTGATGGCGGCGATGACCGGCTTCGTGCAGGCGTAGATCGCGAGGCTGACCCGGCCGCCGGTGTCGCGGACGCCGGCGACGACCGCGGGGTCGTCGAGGCGGTCGTGCAGGTCGGCGACGCGTCGGCTCCAGCGACTCGTCGAGCCCGAACACGTTGCCGTCCGACGACAGGTCCATGCCCGCGCAGAACGCGCGGCCGCGGCCGGTGACCACGACGGCGGCGACCTCGTCGTCGGTGCTGGCGCGCTCGAAGGCGTCGACCAGCTCCTCGGCCATCGTCACGGTGAAGGCGTTGAGCTGGTCGGGCCGGTCGAGCGTCAGCGTCAGGATGCCGCTCGTCGACCGACCAGTCGAGGGTCTCGTAGCCCGCCACGTCACTGGTTCCTGAGGCCCGAGGCGCGGCACAGCGACTTGGAGACGTCGTCGGTGCGGTCCTCCTGGATCAGCTTGAACAGCTGCTTGGACCGCTCCGGGTCCCAGTGCACCGCGAGGTCGGCGATGGGGACGCCGCAGGTGAGGCCGCTCTTGCCGTCGACCCGGGTCATCGCCCACGCGAACTTCATCGTGGAGATCATCGAGGTGTCCTTGCCGACGCGCAGCGAGTCCTTGCCGGCGCTGGCGAGCCGGAAGTAGCGCACCGGGTTGAGGACCGACCAGGGCGAGGCCGCCTTCGCGCCGACCGCGCTGACCACCTCGCGCTGGTGCCGGGCCCGGTCGATGTCGCCGAGGCCCGAGGTGTGCCGCGAGCGGGCGTAGCCGAGGGCCACCTTGCCGTCGGCCTCCTGGCAGCCCTTCTCGATGTCGAGGTTCGCCTGCGGGTCCTTCATCGCGGTCTTCGGGCAGATCTCGACCCCGCCCACCGCGTCGACCACGTTGACGAATCCGCCGAAGCCGATCTCGACGTAGTCGTCGACGCGGATGCCGGTGGCGTTCTCGATCGTCTGGACGAGGAGCTTCGGCCCGCCGTACGCGAAGGCGGCGTTGATCTTCGTGGACCCGACGCCGGGCACGTCCACGATGCTGTCGCGCGGGATCGACATCAGCAGGTTGGGGCCCGAGCCGGTGTGCAGCAGCATGATCGTGTCGGTGCGGCGGCCCTCGCCCTTGCCGGTGCCGTACTCCAGCTCCTGCTTGCGGGTCAGGCCCTCGCGGCTGTCGCTGCCGACCAGGAGGTACGTCGTGCCCGGCTGCTCGCCGGGCCGGTCGCCACCGGGGTCGGTCTTCACCTTGTCGATCTGCGACCAGGCCCACAGCGGCACGGCGACGAGGAAGACCAGCCACAGCACCAGGGCGAGCTTGAGCCAGCCCCAGCGGAAGCGCCGACGCGGCCGCGCGGGCGGCGGCGGGGTGGGCGTCGGACGGGCGGGGCCCGAGGGTCCGGACGGGCCGGAGGGCCGCGAGCTGCGGGTCGGGGGCGGCGGCGTCTGCGCCGGACCGCCGGCACGACGGGTGTCGCCCGCCGGACGGCTCATCGTCGGGAGCACGCGCGTCGGCTCCGGATCGCCCCCCTGCGGGCCTGCCTGCCCGCTCGATCCGTCCTTGCCTCGGTTGCCGTAGAGCCAGTTGTAGTCGGGCTCGTCGGGACGACCCTGGGGACGATCAGCCATGCCGAAACGCTACCGTGCGGCGCATGGCCTCCCCGTCACCGCTCCCCGTCTCCCACGCCCGCACCTCGCTGTCGCTCCTCGCGGACCAGATCCACGTGAACCTGCTCGGCAACGTGCACGGCGGGGAGATCATGCGGCTCGTGGACTCCACCGCCGGGGCCGTGGCGCAGCGGCACAGCGGCGGCCCCGCGGTCACCGCGGCGATGGACGAGATGGCCTTCCTCCACCCGGTGCACGTCGGTGACATCGTCCGCACCAAGGCGCAGGTGAACTGGGCGGGCCGCACGTCGATGGAGATCGGGGTGCGGGTCGAGTCCGAGCGGTGGAACGAGGCCGGACCGGCCCCGGTGCACGTCGCCTCGGCGTACCTCGTCTTCGTCGCGATCGACGAGGAGGGGCAGCCGCGCGAGATCCCGCCCCTGATCACCGAGACCGCCGACGAGCATCGCAGGGAGCGCGAGGCGGAGATCCGCCGCGCCCACCGGCTGGCCCGCCGCGCGGAGATCGAGGAGGGCCGCAACGGAGCCGCGGGCGGCGCCGCCGGCTGAGCCCATCTCGGCGCGCCGTCGCTGCTGTGACGGGTGTGACTGGTGATACTGGGTCGTTGACGGCCTCCGCACCGAAAGGCCCCGTTATGCCCCCGCAGCCACACGCGCCGCGCTTCGGCGACCACGACGCCGCCCGCGTCCGGTTCCGCCGCGCCGTCACGCTGCTGCTGATGACGCTGGTCCTGCCGGGGTCGGCGCAGCTCGTCGCCGGCAACCGCAAGGTCGGCCGGATCGCGCTGCGGGTCAGCCTCGCGCTCGCCGGCACCCTGACCGTCATCGTCCTGCTCGGCCTGCTGTGGCACGGGCTCATCTACTTCCTGGTCGTCAACCCGTTCATGCTCGGGCTGCTCCGTCTGGTGCTGTGCACCGTCGCCGTCGGCTGGGCGCTGCTCTTCTTCGACGCCTGGCGTCTCGGCCAGCCGCTCGAGCTGCTGCAGAAGCAGCGGCTCGCGGTGGTCGGGCTCAACAGCGTGCTGGCCTTCTCGGTCGCCGGCTCGCTCCTGTTCGGCGCGCACATGGTCGCGGTGCAGCGGACCTTCATCGTGACGATGTTCGGCGACGGGCCGGCCTCCGACGCGACCCACGGCCGCTACAACGTGCTGCTGCTCGGCGGCGACTCCGGCGTCGACCGCTGGGGCCTGCGGCCGGACAGCCTCTCGGTGGCCAGCATCGACCAGGAGACCGGGCGCGCGATCCTCTTCGGCCTGCCCCGCAACATGATGAACTTCCCGTTCGCCGAGGGCTCGATCATGGCCGAGCAGTTCCCGGACGGCTACGACTGCGAGGGCTGCGAGCTCAACAGCCTCGCCACCTGGGCGGCCGACAACAAGGGCCTGTTCAAGGGCTACGACAACCCCGGCGTCGAGGCCACGATCGAGGGTGTCGAGGGCGTCACCGGGCTGAAGATCAACTACTACGCGATGGTGAACCTGCAGGGCTTCCGCAGCCTCGTGCAGGCTGTCGGCGGTCTCAAGCTCAACGTCCGCGACCGGATCCCGATCGGTGGCGTCGGCGGTCCGGTCACCGGCTACATCGAGCCCGGCGTCCAGCGCCTCAACGGCTTCGAGACGCTGTGGTTCGCCCGCTCCCGCGAGAGCGCCGACGACTACTCGCGGATGGCCCGGCAGAAGTGCGTGATGAACGCCATGCTGCAGCAGCTCTCCCCGCGCACGGTGATCACCAAGTTCGAGAAGATCGCCGCGGCGAGCACCGAGCTGATCACCACCGACCTGCCGGCCTCGGAGCTCGGCACGTTCGCCGAGCTCGCGATGAAGGCCCGCTCGATGCCGGTGAGCACCGTGTCGTTCGTGCCGCCGGCGATCAACACCGGTGCGCCCGACATCGAGAAGATCCACCGGATGGTCGAGAAGGCGGTCGAGAAGTCCGAGAGCAAGGACGACGGCTCGGCGCCGGCCGCCAAGAAGAAGGACGGCTTCTCCAAGGCGGCCCACGACTCGACCGTCGGCGGCTCGATCGGCAACATCTCCGACGGCTACGCGGCGAACGCCGCCAACGACCTCTCCTCAGCCTGCTGAGGGTGCGTCCGACGTCACGATTCGCCCGCCCCGGCGTGTGGGTAGGGTCGCTCAGGTGAATGCCCGGGTGGTCGCCGTCGTGGTGACGTGGAACCGACGCACCCTTCTCGAGGAGTCGCTCGCGGCCCTCGCGGCCCAGTCGCACCGGCTGGCCGGCGTCGTGGTGGTCGACAACGCCTCGACCGACGGCACGTCCGAGCTCCTGGACGCGAGGTACGCCGACCTCGACGTGGTGCACCTCACCGAGAACACCGGCGGCGCCGGCGGCTTCGCGGTGGGCATCGAGCGCGCCCTCGACCTCGACCCCGACCTGGTGTGGCTCCTCGACGACGACACGGTGCCCACTCCCACGGCGGCGGAGGGGCTGGTGCGGGCCTGGACGGAGTATCCCGGCCACCGGCCGGCGGTGCTGGCCAGCCGGGTGGTCTGGACCGACGGCCGGGACCACCCGATGAACACGCCGCGCCGGAAGCCGGGGGCGTCGCGGCACGAGGTCGACGCCGCCGCCGAGGTCGGCTGCGTGCCGATCCGCTCCGCGTCCTTCGTCTCGATCATGTGCGACGCCCGGGTCGTCCGCGAGCGCGGGCTGCCGGTCGCCGACTACTTCCTGTGGAACGACGACTTCGAGTACTCCACCCGGCTCATCCGGGGCAACGTCGGCCTCTCCTGCCCGGACAGCGTGGTCGTGCACAAGACCAAGGTGTTCGGCTCCACGGACGCCGACCCGGGGGAGCGGTTCTTCTTCGAGGTCCGCAACAAGGTCTGGATGTTCACCCGCAGCCAGAGCCTGACCCCGTCGGAGAAGGCGGTCTACGGCGCCTCCACCCTGCGCCGCTGGGCGCGCACGTTCCGGGCGTCGCCGGACCGCGCCACGCTGCGTCGGGGCCTGCGCCGCGGCCTGGCGGCCGGCCTGCGCAGCGGCCCCCGCGACAACGCCCGCGTGCTCGAGCCGGCCGGGTGGGCTCCCCGGACGCACGCCACCGGCGAGGTGCTCGCGCCCGGGCAGCCGTTCAGCCTGCTGATGTCCACCTACGCCGGCGACCAGCCCGGCTTCCTGCGCGAGGCCTTCCACTCCTCCGTGCGCGACCAGACCCGCCCGCCCGCCGAGGTCGTCCTGGTGCAGGACGGCCCGGTCCCGCCCGAGCTCGCGGACGTCATCGACGAGCTGGCCGCGACCAGCCCGGTGCCGGTCACGCACGTCGTGATGGACGCCAACGTCGGGCTCGGCCCGGCGCTCGACCGCGGGCTCGAGGCGTGCAGCCACGAGATCGTGGCCCGCATGGACGCCGACGACGTCAGCCTGCCCGACCGGTTCGCGAAACAGCTCCCCGTGGTCGAGGCCGGCGCCGACATCGTCGGGTCCGGGCTGCTCGAGTTCGGCAGCTCCGTCGACGAGATCGTCGGCCGCCGTACGCCGCCGACGGACGCCGACGAGATCCGCCGGGTGATCCGGTTCCGGGACCCGTTCAACCACCCCACCGTGGTCTACCGCCGCTCGGCCGTCGAGGCCGCCGGCGGCTACAGCGACATGGCGCTGATGGAGGACTACCTGCTGTTCACCCGGATGGTCGAGGGCGGGGCCCGGCCGGCCAACCTCGCCGAGCCGCTGGTCTGCTACCGCGTCGGCGAGGGGGCCTACGCGCGACGCGGCGGCCGCCAGCTGCTGCGGTCCGAGCTCGCGCTGCAGCGGCGCTTCCGGGACCTGGGGATCACCACCCGCGGCCAGTACGTCCGCAACGTCGCGGTGCGCGGCGGCTACCGGCTCGTGCCGGAGGGTCTGCGTCGCACCGCCTACCGCGCGCTGATCGCCAACCACCGGGGCGGTCGGACCACCGAGCCCGGCCGATAGACTGTCCCGTCACCGAAGTTCAGGAGTAGTGCGTGAACCATGACCTCGTAGTCGTCGGATCCGGGTTCTTCGGGCTGACGATCGCCGAACGCTGTGCCAACGAGCTCGGGCTGAAGGTGCTCGTGCTCGACCGGCGCCACCACCTCGGGGGCAACGCCTACAGCGAGCCCGACGAGGAGACCGGCATCGAGGTGCACGTCTACGGCGCGCACCTGTTCCACACCTCCAACGAGCGCGTGTGGGAGTACGTCAACCGGTTCACCGACTTCACGTCCTACCAGCACCGGGTGTTCGCGAAGTACCAGAACCAGGTCTACTCGTTCCCGATGAACCTGGCGCTGATCAACCAGTTCTTCGGCAAGTCGCACACCCCCGACGAGGCCCGGGCCCTGATCGCGGAGCAGGCCAGCGAGATCGACACCTCGGAGGCCGCGAACCTCGAGGAGAAGGGCATCTCGCTGATCGGCCGCCCGCTCTACGAGGCGTTCGTGCGGGGCTACACCGCCAAGCAGTGGCAGACCGACCCCAAGGAGCTGAGCCCGGACATCATCTCCAGGCTCCCGGTGCGCTACAACTTCGACAACCGCTACTTCAACGACACCTACGAGGGCCTCCCGGTCGACGGCTACACCGCCTGGCTCACGAAGATGGCGGACCACCCGAACATCGAGGTCCGGCTCGACACCGACTTCTTCGACGTCGCCGACGAGTTCAAGGGCAAGGTGCCGATCGTCTACACCGGCCCGGTGGACGAGTACTTCGGCAACTCCGAGGGCAAGCTCTCGTGGCGCACCGTGGACCTGGAGAAGGAGGTCGTCGAGGTCGACGACTTCCAGGGCACCTCGGTGATGAACTACAACGACGAGGACGTCCCCTACACCCGCATCCACGAGTTCAAGCACTTCCACCCCGAGCGGACCTACCTGCCGGGCAAGAGCGTGATCGTGCACGAGTACTCCCGGTTCGCGGAGGAGGGCGACGAGCCCTACTACCCGATCAACACCGCCGAGGACCGCAAGAAGCTGCTGAAGTACCGCGAGCTCGCCAAGAAGGAGCCGATGGTGCTCTTCGGCGGCCGGCTCGGCACCTACAAGTACCTCGACATGCACATGGCGATCGGCTCGGCCCTGAGCATGTTCGACAACAAGCTGAAGCCCCACTTCGAGACGGGTGCGGCTCTGGAGAGCGGAGGCGTGGACGAGTGAGCGCGAACCCAGCAACGGCACCGGTGACGACGGCGGGACAGGGCGCGACGGTACGCCGCGTCCTGCAGCGCGTCGTGCTGCCGGCCGACCGTGACACGGACGTGCTCCCGCTCTACGTCGACCCCGACCGGGCCCAGCTCGACGTCGACAAGAGCGGGCTCACCCCGGCCCAGCGCGGCAAGATCCCGCCGCCCGAGCCCGTCGCCGTGATCGAGCCCGACCCGCACGCGGTCCTCGGCCGCTACCGCTACGAGGTCCCGGAGAACCACCGGATCTCGTTCGGCACCTACTTCAACGGCTTCGCCGCGAGCTACTGGCGGCGCTGGACGATCGTGGAGGAGGTCGCGCTGCACGTGCGCCTCACCGGCGCCGGCGCCTCGGTGATCGTCTACCGGTCGATGCCCAACGGACGCTCCCAGCGGGTCGACTCGGCCGGCACCTCCGGAGACGACACCCAGGAGTTCCGCTTCGACCTGCCGCTGGCGCCCTTCGGGGACGGCGGCTGGTACTGGTTCGACATCGTCGCCGGCCCCGTCGGTGCGGTGCTGGAGGAGGCGACCTGGTCCGCCGAGGTCCCGGCCGACCGCGCCGAGCCCGGCTCGGTGACGATCGGCATCACCACGATGAACCGCCCCGACTACTGCGCGAAGCTGCTCGCGCAGATCGGCGCCGACGACGGACGTGCACTCCGTCCTCGACGAGGTCATCGTCGTGGAGCAGGGCACCAAGAAGGTCTTCGACGACCCCGCCTTCGCACCGGCCGAGGAGTCGCTGCGCGGCAAGCTCCGCGTGATCGAGCAGGGCAACATGGGCGGCTCGGGCGGCTACGCCAGGTCGCAGTACGAGACGCTCGAGGCCGGGCGCTCGACCTACATGATGTGCATGGACGACGACATCGTCTGCGAGCCGGAGAGCATCGTCCGCGCCGTCACCTTCGGCGACCTCTGCCGCACGCCCACGATCGTGGGCGGACACATGTTCAGCCTCTACTCCAAGGCCCGCCTGCACAGCTTCGGCGAGGTCATCAACCAGTACCGCTTCTGGTGGGAGTCGCCGCCGACCGTCGAGAACGACTGGGACTTCGCGGGCCGCAACCTGCGCAGCTCGCGGTGGCTGCACCGGCGCATCGACGTGGACTTCAACGGCTGGTTCATGTGCCTCATCCCCACCGAGGTGCTGCGCACGGTCGGGCTGAGCCTGCCGCTGTTCATCAAGTGGGACGACTCGGAGTTCGGCGTCCGCGCCTCCCGGCACGGCTTCCGGACCGTCACGCTTCCCGGCGCGGCGGTGTGGCACGTGCCGTGGACCGACAAGAACGACGCGCTCGACTGGCAGTCCTACTTCCACCAGCGCAACCGCACGATCGCCGCGCTGCTGCACTCGCCCTACGAGCGGGGCGGCCGGATCGTCCGGGAGAGCTTCAACCACCAGATCAAGCACCTGTTCGCGCTGCAGTACTCCACCGCCGAGCTGCGCCACCTCGCCCTCGAGGACGTGCTCGCCGGCCCGGAGCGGCTGCACGAGGAGCTGGCCACGAAGCTGCCGCAGCTGCAGGCCAAGCGCAAGCAGTACGCCGACGCGCGGACCACGCCCGACCCCGACGCGTTCCCGCCGGTGCGCCGCGAGAAGCCGCCGAAGAAGGGCCAGGACCCGACCACGCCGAAGGGCAAGGTCGGCCAGCTGCTCGCCGCGGCCACCAGCGCGGTCCGGCAGACCCTCCCGACCCGCGAGCTCGCCGAGCGGCACCCCGAGGCCTGGCTGGCCGCCATGGACGCCAAGTGGTGGATGATCGCGCAGTTCGACTCGGTCGTCGTCTCGATGCCCGACGGCACCAGCGCCTCGTGGTACCAGCGCGACCGGGAGGAGTTCCGCGACCTGCTGCGGCGCACCCTGGAGATCCACCAGCGGCTCTACCGGGAGTGGCCGCAGCTCGCACAGGCCTACCGGGAGGCGCTGGGCGAGATCACCTCGCCCGAGCAGTGGAGCAAGACCTTCTCCGCCTCCGTCGCCGACCGTGAGGACAGATGACCAGTCACACCGTGAACCCGGCCTGGGTGCCGGACGCTCCGCTCGCGCCCCCGTCCAGCAACGGCGGCCTGCATCGACGTCTTCCGGCGCCGCTACCTGCTCAGGCTGCTCGTCAAGCGCGAGCTCAGCGCGCGCTACCAGGGCTCGTTCCTCGGCCTGCTGTGGTCCTACATCCAGCCGCTGATCCGGTTCCTGATGTACTACTTCGTCATCGGGATGGTCCTCGGCCTGGACCGCGGCATCGAGCAGTTCGGCATCCACCTGTTCGCCGGCATGGTCGCGGTGCACTACTTCGTGGAGACGTTCACCGCGGGCACCCGGTCGATCGTGCGCAACAAGGCGATCGTGAAGAAGATGGCGATGCCGCGGGAGATGTTCCCGGTGGCGTCGATGCTCGTGTCGGCCTACCACACCATCCCGCAGATGGTGATCCTCACCGTGGCGGCCGTCGCCGTGGGGTGGCACCCCGATGCCGCGGGCTTCGCGGCCGGCCTGCTGGGCCTCGCGCTCATCGCGGTGCTCGGCACCGCGCTGGCGCTGCTGTTCAGTGCCGCCAACGTGTTCTTCCGCGACTTCTCCAACGTGGTGCAGACGCTGACGGCGTTCATCCACTTCGGCGTGCCGATGCTCTACCCGTTCTCCAAGGTCGACGACCGGTTCGGTGCCGACTTCGTGAGCATCTACCTCGCCAACCCGATCGCGGAGGCCGTGCTGCTGATGCAGCGCTGCTTCTGGACGACGACCTCCGACAACCCGGCGAAGGCCGCGCAGGAGAACATGCCCGACGACCTCTTCAGCCGAGGCCTCATCCAGCTCGCGATCTGCCTGGTGTTCCTCGGTTTCTCCCAGCTGGTGTTCACGCGCCTCGAGAACAAGTTCCCGGAGCGCCTGTGAGCAGCGAGTCGATCGTCGTCGAGAACGTCACCAAGAGCTTCACCATGCGCTACCACCGCACGCTGAAGCAGATGTCCATCGCCGCGCTGCGCGGCCAGGAGCTCAGCGACCGCTTCCTCGCGGTCGACGACGTGTCGTTCACGGTCCAGCAGGGCGAGTCCATCGGCCTGATGGGCCTGAACGGGTCGGGAAAGAGCACGCTGCTCAAGGTGATCAACGGCGTGATGCGGCCCGACTCGGGCAAGGTCCTCACCCGCGGGCGCATCGCCGGCCTGATCGCCACGGGGGCCGGCTTCCACCCGCAGCTCACCGGACGCGAGAACGTGATCCTGAACGCGGCCATCCTCGGGATGAGCGAGAAGGAGACCAACCGCAAGTTCGACGACATCGTGGAGTTCGCCGACATCGGGAAGTTCCTCGACACCCCGGTCGGGCACTACTCGTCCGGCATGTTCGCCCGCCTCGGCTTCGCCGTGGCCGTGCACACCGACTCCGACATCTTCCTCGTCGACGAGGTGCTCGCGGTGGGGGACCGGCCGTTCAAGAAGAAGTGCATGGCCAAGATGCAGGAGATCAAGGACGACGGCCGGACCCTGTTCTACGTCAGCCACGCCCCGGCGTCCGTGCGCAAGATGTGCGACCGGGTGCTGGTCCTCGAGAGCGGCAAGCTCGGTTTCGACGGTCCCACCGACGAGGGGATCAAGTACCTCCACTACGACGAGGACGAGGACGACGTCAACTCCGAGGAAGCCGACGAGCAGGACGACGACGAGCTCGGAGCGGATGTGTAGGACGACCCCATAGAGGGCCGATCCCCGTTCAAAACAAGGCGAAACGAATTACAAGTTTGTAGTTCACACGTTTCCCTTGCGCGCCCCTGTTACTGGTGTGACATTTGGTACTCCTGTGAAACGCAGAGCACTGGAGTGTCGCCGAATGAGCCAGAACCGCAGCCGATTCGTCCTGCTGTGTCAGCAGGCGCTGGCGTGCGCCGTGGTCGTTGCCGCCGCGGCTCCGGCTGCCGGGGTCGTCGACCTCGACATCGTGGCTCCGCCGTCCTCCGCCCCGGCCCCGAGGGCCGGCGGCGCCGCCACCTCCGGGACCGCCACCCAGGGGTCGCTGGTCGCCTCCGAGCCGGTGGAGCCGGTCGTGACCGAGGTTCCGATCACCGACGCGCGCGGACTGCTCGTCCAGCGTGACACCAAGGCGGACGCCTCGCAGCGACTTGCCCGAACTGCCGACGCTGCAGGCCCCGACGCCGGCCCGCCCGCCGCGCTGTCCCTCCCCGAGCGGGTCCGCGGCTTCGCGACGGTCGGAGTCACCTGGGACCGGGCCGACCACCTCACCGACGACCAGATCACCGTGTCCGTGCGCAGCCTCCAGGACGGCGAGTGGTCGGACTGGCAGGCCATCCCCTACGACGCCGACCACGGGCCCGACCCCGACAGCGAGGAGGCCCAGCACGCGCGCAACGGCACCGACGCCGTCGTGGTGGGCGACGTCGACGACGTGCAGGTGCGTGCGGTCACCGCCGACGGCGCCACCCTCCCCGACGACATGAGCCTGGCCATCGTCGACCCCGGCGAGACCGTCGCGCCGGTCCGGCAGCAGCCGGCCATCGACACCGCGCGGCTGGCTTCGGCGAGCGTCGCCACCGACACCACCGAGCCGGCCCCGACCGACCCGGTCGACCCCGCCCCGACCGACCCGGTCGACCCGGTCGACCCCGGCACGGACGCGGAGCTGGTCGGCACGCCGGCCGACGTCACCCCGCGGCCGAAGATCTTCTCCCGGGCCCAGTGGGGCGCCGACGAGCGGATGCGCGACAAGAGCTCGCTGCACTACGCAGAGGTGCACGCCGGCTTCGTCCACCACACGGTGAACGCCAACGGCTACACCAAGGACGAGGTGCCCTCGATCCTGCGCGGCATCTACGCCTACCACACGCAGTCACGGGGCTGGAGCGACATCGGCTACAACTTCCTGGTCGACCGTTTCGGCCGCATCTGGGAGGGCCGGTACGGCGGCGTCGACCGTCCCGTCGTGGGGGCGCACACCCTGAACTACAACGACGACGCGTTCGCGATGTCGTCGATCGGCAACTACGAGACCGCCCAGCCGAGCGACGCGCTGCTCCGGGCCTACGGACGCCTGTTCGCCTGGAAGCTCAGCCTGCACGGCATCTCGGCCTCGTCGAAGCGGCAGTGGGTGCACGACCGCTGGCTGCCGGCGATCAACGGCCACCGTGACGTCGGCCAGACCGCCTGCCCGGGCAAGTACCTCTACGCGAAGATCCCGCTGATCCGGGAGTACGCCGCCGCCGACCAGCGGCCGTTCACCAGCCGCGGCCTCGACACCGACCTGGCGGGCAGCCGCTGGCCGGACCTCGTCGTGCGCGAGAAGGGCACCAACAAGTCGTTCGTCGTGCGCACCGGCGGCCAGGTCGGTTTCGCGGGCGCGACGACCGCCGCCTCCGGCTGGTCCGACACGGACCTGCTCGCCGCGACGCAGGACGTCACCGGCGACGGCGTACCGGACATGCTGGCGCGGTCCGCGACGACCAAGGAGACCGGCGTCTACCCCGGTGACGGGGCCGGCCACTTCGGTGCCGCCGTGAAGACGATGACCAAGTTCCGCAACCTCGACCAGCTCGTGGCGGCGGGGGACCTCGACGGCAACGGCACCAACGACGTCGTCGGCCGGCGTGCGGACAACAAGGCGCTCAAGCTCTACCCCGGCAAGGGGGACGGCGGGTTCGGCAAGGGCCGGCTGCTCGCCGCCGACTGGACCTACTCGGCCACCATCGGCAGCGGCGACCTCAACGGCGACGGCAGGGCCGACCTCGTGGTCCGCAAGGACGACAGCCTGCTGCTGGTCCCGGGGACCGGCCGGGTCGCGCTGGGCACGCCGACGGCGCTGCCGCGGACCTGGGGCGGCTACGACCTGGTCGCCGGCATGGGTGACGTCACCAACGACGGCCTGCCCGACCTGGTCGCCCGCGTGGCGAAGACCAAGCTGACGTTCGTCTACCCCGGTGACGGCAAGGGCGGGCTCGGCATGCGGTTCGGGCCGTTCGGCCAGTTCAAGGACGTGGACTTCCTGGCCGGCGCGGGACCGGTCGCGGGGACGACGTACAACGACCTCGTCGGCCGCGCTGCCAACGGCCGGATGGTGCTCTTCGCCAACCGGGGCGGCACGAGCATCGACGGGGTCGGCGCCACCGGCGCCGGGTTCGGCGACACCAACCTGGTCCTCAACGTGGGCGACTGGAACGGCGACGGCTACGGCGACGTGCTCACCCGGCAGGCCTCCACCGGCTCGATGCTGCTCCGCGCCGGCGACGGCAACGGCGGCCTCGACGGCCCCGGTCGTGGCCTCGAAGGGCTGGAGCTCGGTCGCCCTGGTCGCCGCGGTCGGCGACATCACCGGCGACGGCTACCCCGACCTGATGGGCCAGCCCTCCGGCGGCTCGATGCGGATCTACCCGGGCAACGGCGGCACCGGCTTCAAGGCCAGCTACGTCGCCCACAGCGCGATCAGCTCGAGCGACCAGCTCGGGGCCGGGCTGTGGAACGGCGACGGCGCGCCCGACAGCCTGCTCCGCAAGGCCGACGGCACGCTGGTGGTCTACGCGGGCAACGGCCCGGGCGGCCTGACCGGGAGCGCGAAGACGGTGGGGTCCGGCACCGGCGCGTACGACTGGATGATCGGCGCGGGCGACGTCGACGGCGACGGCCGCTCGGACGTGCTCGCCCGCCAGCGGACGAACGGCCGGCTGTGGCTGCTGCCGGGCACGTCCACGGGCTTCGGCCAGCGGCGCTTCGTGGCCGACGGCTTCGGGAAGTACGACCTGGCGGGCTAGCCGCGGAGCTCGGCGGTCGCGCGCTCCGCGTCGCGCCGCCGGGTCCACGCCGACGCGTCGGGGTGGCGCACCCACACGGTGCCGCCGCCTCCTGCGAGCGGCGCGACCAGCGTCGCCAGGCCGTCCGCGGTGCACGGGTTCACGTCGGTGAGCAGGCGGCCGCCGGACCCGAGGTCCGCCACCGAGCGCCCCATCAGCTCCGCCTGGGTCACCTCACGGTCGCCGTCCACCCACGCGACGTCGTCGCCGGCGGGCGGGTCGTAGGGCACGAACGCGTCCGGCTGTCCGAGCACCACGGCGCCGTAGTCGACGACCCCCGGCGGCAGCGCGGTGGCGAAGCGCGCCCCGAGCGGCCGCAGCGACAGGGCGACCACGGGCACGCGGTCGGCCTCGGCGGCGAACGGGTCCAGGCCGTCCGGGCCACAGACCACCAGGTCGGCCTCGGGGAGCAGGCCCCGGTCGTCGGTGACGCGCAGGCCCAGCGACCACGCGGCGCCGAGCCAGACCGCGCCCAGCCAGTGCGTCGGCAGGTCGACCAGCACGAGCCCGCCGCGCTCGACGTCGAGCTCGTCCTGGACCAGCCCCGCGGTCTTGGCCACCCAGTTCGCGTAGGTCGTCACCGAGAGCTCGACCCGCTCGCCCGTGGCGTCGTCGTAGAACGTCACCAGCGGGCGGGCGGGGTCGGCCCGGAGCTGGTCGGCGAGGACGGCGGCGAACGTCTGGCGTGCTGCGGGGGAGGTCATGGCCGCACTGTACGGAATGGCAGGATGCCGCCCATGGCCACTCCTGGACCCACCCGGCAGCTCGAAGCCGTCATCGTCGCCGGCGGCTTCGGCACCCGGCTGCTGCCGCTCACCACGCACCGCCCCAAGCACCTCCTCGAGGTCGGCGGCGTGCCGTTCCTGGAGCACCAGGTCAGCCGGCTGGCCGCGGCGGGGGTGGGTCACGTGGTGCTCGCGACGTCCTACCGCGCGGACCTCTTCGAGCCCGTGCTCGGCGACGGCAGCCGCTGGGGCATCCGGCTCAGCTACGTCCAGGAGGACGAGCCGCTCGGCACCGGCGGGGCGATCCGCAACGTGGCCGACGTGCTGGGCGAGGACCCCGAGGGCGCGGTGGTGATCCTGAACGGCGACGTGCTGTCCGGCCACGACCTCGCCGCCCAGCTCCAGGACTTCGACACCCCGCGCGGCGGCCGTCCCGTCGACGTGTCGCTGCACCTCGTCGAGGTGGAGGACGCGCGGCCGTTCGGGTGCGTGCCGACCGACGACAGCGGACGGGTCACCGCGTTCGTGGAGAAGTCCGAGCATCCGGTGACCCGGCAGATCAACGCAGGCTGCTACGTCTTCCGCCGCCGGGTCGTGGACACGATCCCGACCGGTCGTGCGGTGTCCGTGGAGCGGGAGACCTTCCCGGGGCTCGTCGCGGACGACGCCGTCGTGGTCGGCTACGTCGAGAACGCCTACTGGCGCGACGTCGGTACGCCGGCCGCGCTGGTCGCCGCCTCGCGGGACCTGGTGCTCGGCGTCGCCACCAGCCCGGCGGCCGACCGGGCGCCGGGGCCGGCCTGGGTCGAGCCGGGCGCCGAGGTCGCCGCGACGGCCACCGTCGACGGCGGCTCGACCGTCGCCCCCGGCGCCCGGGTCGGGGAGGGTGCCCGGGTCAGCGGCTCGGTCCTCATGGAGGGCGCCACCGTGGGTGACGGCGCCGAGGTCGTCGGGTGCGTGCTCGGCCCCCGGTCGACCGTGGCCGCCGGCGTGCACCTGCGCGACGTCACCCTCGGCGACGGCGCCCGGGTCGCCGGCCCGCTCGAGCCCGGCAGCCGGGTGGAGTGCGGCGAGGACGTCCCGGCGGTCAGCGCATCAGGTCGCTGAGCCACGCGGCCCCGCCGAGCACGGCGGCGAAGCGCAGCCACCGCCCCACGAGGCCCAGGCCGAGGAACAGCGCGAGCCCCATCCGCAGCTGACCGGCGAGCACCGAGAGGACCGCGAACGGCGGGAAGCCGGTGAACGCCGAGACGAACACGAGCCCGCCGGTGAGCACCGGCCGCTCGTGGGTGCGGGCCCGCCAGGTCTCGAGCCGGGCGGCGTTCTTGGGCTTCTCCGCGCGGCGGCGTACCCACTCCCACTGCAGCGAGCTGGCGCCGAGGTAGTACCAGACCACCTTGCCCAGCATCTGGCCGACGGCGGCCACCAGCGAGAGCATCCAGACGTCCTCGACGGAGGCGACCGCCGCCCGGACCGACAGGTAGGCCTCGATGTTGATGAGCGGGAGGAGCGCCGAGGCGATCCCGATCAGCAGCAGGGCGAGGAGCTCACCCATCGTGCCGCAGGGTCACATCGCCCCAGGCTCGGGGGAGTCGGAGTAGGGGTACTTCTTGACGAACTCGTCGACCACCTCACCGCTCGGGGCGGCGCAGTACTGCCAGACGCCGACCTGCTTCTTGCCGCTGGGGTCGTCGCCCATCGACCAGTGCGTGAGCGCGACGTGGGTGCCGTCGGGGAACGCCTTGCCGTCCGCCTCGGTCCACGGGGCGGCGATGAACTTGTCGCTGAGCTTCTTGCCCTCGAACTTCTTCGAGATCGCCTTCACGACGGTGAGGTCGTCGGCGTTGTCCGCGATCGTCTCGTCGTACCAGAGGATGGTGTAGCCGTGCTCGAGGTTGTGCACGAGGTAGGAGAGGCCGGGACGGTCGTCGGCGGTGTAGTACTTCCGGTCGAAGCCGGCCGGTGTCGGGTAGTGCGGGCCGAAGGCCGGCGGCGCGTCCGGGTAGGCGATCTGCGTGCCCTCCTGGCGGTGGTCGTTGTTGCCCTCCGCCGACTTCGTCACGATGTCCTGGCAGCCGGCCTTGTCGGCGGCGGGGCCCAGGGTCACCAGGTCACCGGCCGCGGCCTGCTCCTGCTTGAACACCTGCCACGCGGGGACCGCGACGATGGCGAGCGCCACGGCCGCGCAGATGGCGATGATGACCCGGGTGCGGCGCTTCTCCGAACGCTGCTGCTCCTTGCGCAGCTGCTCGACGACGGCGCGACGGTCCTTGTCCTTGGGCTTGGCCATGGCTGATTCGTTCTCCGTGGTCTGGGGTGCGGGCTCGAAGACGCGCGTGGTCGGGGCGGTTGCGGGACGAGTCTACGGAGTCGCCGCGCGGAACCTGAGCACCGTCTCCGCATCGTTGTCTTCGGGGATCCAGCCGAGCGCGAAGGCGGCGGCGGCCACCCGGGCCTCCCAGCGGCCCAGGGCGCGCGGCTCGAGGTCCGGGAACGGTACGGCGACCGTGGTCGCGTCGCCGTCCTCGTCCTGCCCGTGGTCCACCCGTACGCCGCCGCCGGCGACCGGGCCGAGCACGACGGCGGCCTCCTCGGCGGGGGCCGGCCGCCCGAAGCCGCGCAGGCCGGCCGGGTCCGCGGACACCGCGGCGAGGACGGCCTCCCGGGCGCCCAGCCCGAACATGTCGCCGTCCTCGTCGCGGACCAGCGTGGTGGCGCCGGGGCCGTGCTCGCCCTCGGGGAGCACGAGGTCGCCGAGGCCGCGCAGCACCGCCGCGGGACGCCGCGCCAGCTTCGCCTTGACGAGGTCGCCCGCGGCCGCGATCTCGTCGGCGACCGCCGGGGCCGTCACGGCGAGCTCGTTGCCGTAGTCGTCGACCCGGCCGGCGTAGTCGTGCATCACCTCGAGGCCGGCCGCCCCGATCGCCAGGTCGGTCTGGCCGTTGCGCCAGGCCCGGCCCGCGGTGTCGGTGACCACCACGGCGACGTTGCACCCGGTCAGCTCGAGCAGCCGCTCGCGCAGCCGGCGGGCCGACCCGTCGGGGTCCTCGGGGAGCAGCAGCACGGTGCCGGTCCCGGTGTTGGACTCGTCGATGCCGGCGCCGGCCAGCACCAGGCCGTGATGGGTGCGCACGATCGAGGTGCTGCCGCGGCGGGCGAGGACGCGGTCGGTCTCGCCGGCGAGCACGTCGGCCTTGTCGGCGCTCACCGCCCGGCCCTCGGCCTTGCTGACCACCTTGCTGGTGAGGACGACGACGTCGCCGGCCTCGAGGGCGTCGACCCGGGTGGCCGCGACGAGGAGGGCGGCCAGGTCGTCCCCGGCGGCCACCTCGCCGATGCCGTCGACCGGGCGGACGGTGATGCCGGCGGTCACGCGAGGCCGGCCAGCTCGTAGGCCGCGTCCACCATGGCGGCCGTCGCGTCGTGGTCGGTCATCATCAGCGGCACGGCGCGGCAGCCGATGCCGGCCGCCTCGACGCGGGACACCGCCGCGGCGTCGGCCTCGTCGACGAGCCAGCCGTCGAGCACGCCGCCGGTGCTGCGGGCGCCGTAGTGCTCGGCCACGGCGGCGGCGCTGACCTCGATGCCCAGCGCGGTGAGCAGCTGCGCCGCCATGCCGCGGACGTGCGTGCCGGCGACGATCGGGGACAGCCCGACGACCGGTGCCCGGGTGGCCCGCAGGGCCTCGCCGATGCCGGCCACGCCGAGGATGGTGCCGACCGACACGACGGGGTTGGACGGCGGCACGAGCACCAGGTCGGCACCGGCGATCGCCTCGACGACACCGGGCGCCGGCGTGGCCTGGTCGAGGCCGACGGGCACGACGGCGTGGGCGGGGACCTCGGCGTGCAGGCGCACCCAGTACTCCTGGAAGTGCACCGCCCGGCGTCCGGACGGCTCGGCTGCGTCGTCGATGACCACGTGCGTCTCGACCCGGTCGTCGCTCATCGGCAGCAGCGTCACGCCGGGCTGCCACCGCTTGCAGAGCGCCGCGGTGACGGCGGAGAGGGGGTAGCCCGCGTCGAGCATCTGGGTGCGCACGAGGTGGGTGGCGAGGTCCCGGTCGCCCAGCCCGAACCAGGTGGGCTCGACGCCGTACGCCGCGAGCTCCTCCTTGGCGTGCCAGGTCTCGTCCGTGCGACCCCACCCGCGTTCGGCGTCGATGCCGCCGCCTAGGGTGTACATCACGGTGTCGAGGTCGGGACAGACCTTCAGCCCGTGCAGCCAGATGTCGTCGGCGGTGTTGGCGACCACGGTCACCTCGGTGGCCCGGCCGGACCGCCGCACCCGGTGCAGCAGGCCCTGGAGGAAGCGGGCGCCGCCGACTCCGCCGGAGAGCACGGTGACGCGTTCGACGGCTTGGTCCGGCGACGTGGTCGTGGGGCCGGTGGGGCTGGTGGCGGGTGCTGGGGCGGGGGAGCTCATGCGGTTCCTTAGCGGCTATGGCCCGTTCGGGCCAACTTCGTCGGGCGGGCGGACCTATAGCAGACTTCCGCTTGACTTCGGATGTACGACAGGCGTGTAATTCCCACAGTGTTGTTCGTTTTGGTCACACTGGTGTCCGTTCAGCACTAGCGTGAGGGAACAGGACATCACGACTCCTCCGGGGTCGCGATGTCGATGTGACAGACGTCAAGCTTGACGGGGCGTATGGGAGCGGGGCCCTCGGGGGTCTCACGGGTCGAAAGGGCGAAGGCCGTGCGAGAGCTGTATGTGCTCGACGGAAGCGCCGAGGAGTTCGGTTGGCAGGAGCGTGCCCTGTGCGCGCAGACCGACCCCGAGGCGTTCTTCCCGGAGAAGGGCGGCTCGACGAGAGAAGCCAAGCGAGTGTGTCTGACCTGCGACGTGCGTGACGAGTGCCTGGAGTACGCACTCGCCAACGACGAGCGGTTCGGCATCTGGGGTGGCCTCTCGGAGCGAGAGCGTCGCAAGGTGAAGAAGCAGGCAGTCTGACGTCGTCCCCCGCACCTGGTGCGGGGGCGTCAACCGGCCCGTGTGGCCAACCTGACGCAGCGGGGATTCTTCGGACCCGGGCGCAGGCAACTAGGGTTGGGCGCCGTGAAGGCAACGGTGACGGCGCTCCTGGTGAGCCACGACGGTGTTCGTTGGCTTCCGGCCGTCCTGGACGGGATCTCGGGCCAGAGCCGGCAGCCCGACCGGGTCGTCGCGGTCGACACCGGCAGCAGCGACGGCGGGCCCGACCTGCTCCGTGAGCGTTTCGGTCCCGACTGCGTGCGCGACGCACCGCCGCGCACGTCGTACGGCGAGGCCGTCGCGACCGGCCTCCGCGCCTTGCCGCCGGTCGACGAGACCGAGTGGATCTGGCTCCTCCACGACGACAGCGCCCCGGCCCCGCTCGCCCTCGAGGTGCTGCTGGCCGCCGCCGAGGCCAACCCGTCGGTCGACATCCTCGGCCCCAAGCTCCGCGAGTGGCCCTCGCTGCGCCGCCTCCTCGAGGTGGGCGTGACGATCAGCGGCACCGGCCGGCGCGAGACCGGCCTCGAGCGCGGCGAGTACGACCAGGGCCAGCACGACGAGATCCACGAGGTGCTCGCGGTCAACACCGCGGGCATGCTCGTGCGCCGCGAGCTGCTGGAGCGGCTCGGCTTCGACCGTCGGCTGCCGCTGTTCGGCAACGACCTCGACTTCGGCTGGCGCGCCGCGCGCGCCGGCCACCGCACCCTGGCGGTGCCCGACGCCGTGGTCTTCCACGTGGAGGCGGCGCACCGGGGGGTCCGGCGCACCGAGCTGACCGGCAAGCACTTCCGGCGGGGCGAGCGCCAGGCCGCGCTCTACACCCTCCTCGTCAACGGCTCGGCCGCCGGGCTGCCGTTCCGGGCGGTCCGGCTGCTGCTGGGCAGCATGGTCCGCGCGCTCGGGTTCCTGCTGGTGCGTTCCCCGGGTGAGGCGTTCGACGAGCTGGGCGCCGTGGCCCGGGTCTACGGCCGGCCGTTCCGGATCGTCTCCGGCCGGCACCGCCGCAAGGCCGCCGCCGAGCTCTCGCACCGCGAGGTCCGGCACCTGCTGGCGCCGCCGTGGCTGCCCTACCGGCACGGCCTCGACTTCCTCAGCGACCTCGCGACCGCGGTCGCGCACCAGGCGGGGGACATGTCCGCCGCGCGGCGGGCCCGGGTGGAGGCGGCCGACACCGGTCCGGTCTCCGCCGAGGCGCAGAACCTCCCGGAGGACAACGGGTTCCTCGCCCGGCTGCTCACCAACCCGGCCGCGGCCGGGCTCGTGCTGCTGCTCGTGCTGGCGGTGGTCGCGGCTCGCGGGCTCGTCGGCTCCGGGATGCTGTCGGGCGGCGCGCTGCTGCCGGCCCCGGCCGGCGCCACGGACTGGTGGCACACCTACCTGGAGTCGGTGCACCGCATCGGGACCGGCTCGTCGGCTCCGGCCGCGCCCTACCTCGCGCCGCTCGCCGTGGTCGGCACCGTCCTGCTGGGCAAGGCCTGGCTGGTCATCGACCTGCTCCTGCTGCTCGCCGTCCCGGTGGCGGCGTTCGGTGCCTACCGGTTCCTGCGCCAGGCGACGGAGTCGCGGCCTGCCGCGCTGTGGGGTGGCGCCGCCTACGGCCTGCTGCCGGTGCTCACCGGCGCCGTCCAGGAGGGCCGGCTCGGCACCGTCGTCGCCTCGCTGGTGCTGCCCTGGCTCGCGCACGCCGCGCTCTTCCTGGCGCCCGGCAGCTCCCGGGACCGGCGATGGCGGGCGGCCTGGCGCACGACGCTGTGGCTCGCGCTGCTCGCCGCGTTCGCCCCGCTCGGCCTCCTGCTCGCCCTCGTCCTGACCGTCGTCGTCCTCGTCGTCGGCCTGGTCACCGACCGCCCGCGCTGGTCCGGGACCGGGGCCTGGCTGCCGGTCGTCACCCCGGTCCTCATGACCCTGGTCCTGCTGCTGCCCTGGACGTTCTCGATGTGGGCGCACCAGGGCCCGTCGGCCTGGCTGTTCGAGGCGGGCCTGCCCTCCCCGGGCCTGGCCGACCCCGTCGGCTGGCTCGACGTCGTCTTCGGCCGGCCCGGTGCCGCCGGCGCGCCCTGGTGGGTCGGGCTCGGCGTGGTCCTCGCCGCGGTCGGCGCGCTGGTCCGCCCCGACACACGTCGCCAGGTGCTGAAGAGCTGGGTCGTGCTCGTCGTCGCGCTGGTCGCCGCCGCGGTCTTGAGCGGGATCGCCGTCTCCCCGACGTCGTCGGAGGTGCCGCAGCCGGTCTGGCTCGGGCTGCCCCTCCTGCTCGCGCAGGCAGCGGGGATCGCCGCCGCCGCGACCGCGGGCGCGGGTGTCCGGGCCCAGCTCACCGGCAAGGCCTTCGGCTGGCGCCAGCCGGCGGGCGCCGCCCTGGTCGTCGTGGCGCTGCTGGCCCCGGTGGCCGGCGTGCTCTGGTGGGCGACCGCGGGTTCCTCCGACCCCCTCGACCGGGGTCCGGCGAACGCCGTACCGACCTACATGTCCGACGCCGCCCAGGACGACCCCACCCGGGGCGTGCTCGTCCTTCGCGGTGACCGTGCACGCGGCTTCGACCACCTGCTGGTCCGCGGCCCCGGGCTGCGCACCGGCGACGAGAGCGTGCTGCCTCGCGCGGAGGAGCAGGAGGAGCTGACCGCCCTGGTCAGCGCGCTCGTGACCGCGCCGGACCCCGGCGACGTCGAGAAGCTCGCCACCTTCGGCATCGGGTTCGTCTACGCGCCCGCACCGGTCGACGGCAGGCTCTCAGGGAACCTCGACACGTTGAGCGGTGTCACGACCGGCAGCGCCACGGGCGGCGCGCGGGCCTGGCAGCTCCAGGTCCCCGGTTCCGAGGAGTCGCTCGACACCGCGCCGGACGACCTCAGGCCGTGGCTCCTCGGCCTCCAGGGGCTGGCGCTCCTCGTCGCCGCGGTGCTGGCCGCCCCGACCCGGAAGGTGGCCCGATGAGCACCCCGACCCGCGGCGGCCGCCGGGTCGCCGCACCCCGGCGGTTCCGGGGCGACCGCAGCACCGCCGTCGTGGCGGTCCTGCTGCTGCTCGCGGCATTGGCCGTCCTGCTCACCCGCAACCCCGCTCCCGCGGACCTGGCCGGCGAGTCCGCCGGTGCCGTCGTGGACCGCACCCTGCTCGCCTGCCCGGAGGACACCACCGCGCAGCTGCGCAGCCGCACGGACATCGGGCTGGCCCCCGTCGAGGGACCGGCCGGGGCGCTCGGTCAGGGCGGCACGCTGAAGGTCGGCCCGGTCGGCCAGGGCACCGACACCCCGCTCCGCCGCGGCACGTCGCGCACCGTCGACAGCGCGCCGGCCCCCGTCCTCGACGCCACCGGCGCCGTCGCCGCGGGGCTCTTCGGCACCCGCGCCGACCAGCTCGGCCGGGCCACCGCGGTCGGTGGCTGCGTCGCGCCGCGCGCCGACTGGTGGTTCACCGGCGCAGGTGCCGGCCTCGACCACCTCTCCGACCTGGTGATGACCAACGTCGACCCCGGTTCCGCCGTCGTCGACATCCGCGTCTTCGGCGCGGACGGAATGATCGAGACCGTCGGGACCCGGGGCATGACCGTCGCGCCGGGCGAGACGCGCCGCGTGGCCCTGGCCGACGTCGCCCCGCAGAACGACGAGGTCGTGGTCCAGGTGGAGGCGTCCCGGGGCCGGGTCGCCGCCGCGATCACCGACCACTTCGCGCCGCGGGCCGCCGGGCCGGCGGGGCTCGAGTGGCTGTCCGCGATGGAGACGCCGGACCGGTCGCTGCGGCTCGCCGGCGTTCCCGCGAAGGCGACCGCGCGGACGCTGCTGGTCGGCAACCCCTCCGACTCCGAGGCACTCGTCGACCTGGAGATCAGCGGCTCGCGCGGCAGCTTCGTGCCGAGCGGCTTCGAGACGCTGAGCGTGCCGCCGGGTGCGGTGCGCTCCCTCGACGTGACCGACCTGTTCGTCGGCAAGGAGGCGACGTCGGTGCGGGTCAAGGCGCAGGTGCCGGTCGTCGCGTCGGTGCGGTCGGTCGTCGGCTCCGACACGTCGTACTCCACCACCGTCGCCCCGCTCGACGACCCCGCCGCCGTCCCGGTCCTCGCGGACACGGCGACGACCGTGCAGCTCAGTGCGGGGGCCGGCGGCGCGACGGCCCGGGTGTCCGGCTACGCGAGCAGCGGCAAGCCGACCGGCGACGACGAGGTCACGGTCGACCCCGCGTCCACGACCACGTGGCAGCCGAAGAAGGGCACGGCGTACGTCGTCGTCACGCCGCTCACCGGAAACGTGTACGGCGCCGCGACCTATGCCGGCACGGCCGGTGTCGCCACCGCCCCGCTGACGCCGCTGCCGGTCCGCCTCGACCTGCCCCTCGTCGTCCCCGCGCCACGCTGACCCGGCCCCGCACGGTCACTCCGGCAGGAGCGACCGCGCCTGGATCCTCTGCCGGTCGGCCGTGGCACTGCGCTCGCGCGTCCACACCGCGACCGCGTCGCCGTCGGGCTCCACGGCCAGCGCCGGGCCGAAGCTGGTGCCGACCGTGCTGGACAGGTCGACCGCGCTGCCCCACGTGCCCGACGCCGGTCGGTAGGCCGCCTGGACCGGGTGCTGGTCGCCGGCGAGCGACTGCCACCCGAGCACGGCGTCACCGGCGGCGTTGACCTCGAGCGCGAGCCCCAGGAAGACCGGACGCACGTCGTGCAGCCGTTCCGCGGTGCCCCACCGTCCGGTGAGGTCCTGGTCGACGACGTGGATCCCTCCCTCGTAGCGACCCCAGCCGAGCGTCGCCCGGCCGGAGGCGTCCATGCCGAGGGCGACCCACCACGGGTGCCCCCGGAAGCCGGGCATCCTCGAGGCCGGCTGCCAGCCCAAGGTCGGCGACCAGCGGCGCACCCGGAGGCCGGGTCCCGACGCGTTCTCGAAGGTCCAGCAGACGACCACGTCGCCGGTCGCCCGGCCGGCCAGCCGTGGCAACCCCGCGTGGGCCCCGGGCCGGGTGAGCGTCCTCGCCGAGCTCCACCCGTGGCCGGGCGCCCTGGTGCGGGCCGCGACACCGGTGTCGCGGTCGCCGACCAGCTGTTCCCAGACGAGCACCGCGCGGCCGGACCGGTCGAGGGACACCTGGGGCCGGATGGCGTTGCGGGCCAGGCTCCGGACCGACCCCCAGGCGCCGGAGGGCGTCCCCACGACCGCCTGGACGCGGGGCCGGCTGAGGATGGCGTCCTGGTCGTCGTCGAGGGTCTCCCAGGCCACCACGGCACGACCGCGGTCGTTGACGGCGAGGACGAGGGAGGCGGGGATGGTCCCGGCCGAGCCGCCGGGCGTGCGGTGCAACAGCGTCGGGGTGGTCCACCCGCCGGCCGGTGCACGGCGCGCCGAGAGCACGCGACGCCCGCTCGTCCACACGAGCACGAGCTCGCCGGAGCGGTCGAACGCCGCCGCGACCTCGGCGGCTCCGCGGGTCCCGGGCACGACCGCCGAGGGGCCCCAGATCCCGGTGGGGAACGGTCGGCCACGTGGAGTCGGGGGCGCGCGTAGGTGTTGCCGGCCCACACCGCCGCCGCGTTCCCGTCCCGGTCCACCGCCACGGTGGGGGAGAAGACGGCCGGGACGAGGGGAGTGAGGTCGGCGACGGGGCCCCACGCGCGGGACACCGGTGGGCCGGCGGCAGTCGTGGGTCCGGGGCCCCGGGAGAAGGAGGGGTCGAGCAGTGCGCCGCCCAGGGCGACGACCAGTGCACAGGCCGGGACCAGGATGTGGACGTGTCTGCGTGGCTCCATGGCGCACCCCCGTCGTCGTTCGAGGCGTCCAGCGTGCGACGCCGACGGCGGCGTGTCACGGGCCGAACGGCCTACGGCTCGCCCGTCCCGGCTCAGTCGCCCGGGTCGTAGCGCGGGTCGATCTCCTCGGGCGGCCGGCCGAGCAGCTCGCTCACCTGCTCTACGAGCACGGTGAGCACCATCGCGGACAGGTCGGCGCGCGTCTCCGCACGCAGCTCGATCGGTCGCCGGAACAGGACCAGCCGCGTCGGCGTGCTGCTCGTCCCGCGCACCAGCGTCGCCAGCGGCACGGTGTCGGCGGCCCAGTCGTCCGGGACGATCGGGGTCTCCTCGACGGCGAACTCGACCAGCCCGAGCTCGGCGTGCCAGCGCTCCTCGAGCTCGTGGACCACGTCGAGGACGAGCGAGTCGAAGTCCTCGCGGGGGCTCAGGGTGCGGGGCACGCCGTACGGCGAGTGCGGTCCGGGGAGGATGGCCGGGCCCCGCATCCCGCGGCCGCGACGGTCGCGACGCCGGCTGGTCCGACGGCCGGCGGGAAGCCCTGGGTAAGTCACACCGCGAGCCTAGTCGTGGCGCTGCGGGGGAGCGGGTACCGTCTGCCTCGTGAGTCCCACCCGCCGTTGCTCGAAGACCGCCTGCGGGCGGGCAGCGGTCGCCACCCTGACCTACGTCTACTCCGACCAGACGGCCGTCCTGGGACCGCTGGCCACCTATGCCGAGCCGCACGCCTACGACCTGTGCGACGCGCACAGCGAGCGGCTCAGCGCGCCCCGCGGCTGGGAGATCCTCCGGCTGGCGCAGGACCCGGCCGCCGGCGGACCGTCGACCGACGACCTGCTCGCCCTCGCCGACGCCGTGCGCGAGGCCGCCCGTCCGGCCCCCGCGCCCGAGGCCGTCGCGGCACCCGCCGGCGTGCCGTACCGCCCGGAGAGCCAGGCCGGCCGCCGCGGTCACCTCCGCTCCGTCCCCACCCTCGAGGACTGAGCTCCTGCCGGTGTAGAACTGCCGGCATGGACGTCAGCACCTCGACCCTCGACCTCCCCACCCCCGACGGCGTTGCCGACGCGCTCCTCGTCGCACCGGTCGAAGGCGGCCCGCACCCCGGGGTGCTCGTCTACATGGACGCGTTCGGCCTTCGACCACGGTTGGAGGAGATGGCCGCCCGGATCGCTGCGGAGGGGTACGCCGTCCTGGTGCCGAACGTCTTCTACCGCAGCGGCCGCGCCCCCGTCGTCGACCTCGGCGACCTGTCGCTTCCCGAGAACCGGGCGACGATCTTCGAGAAGCTCCGACCGTTGATGGCGGCCCTCACCCCGGAGGTCGCGATGCGCGACGCGGCGGCGTACCTCGACTTCCTCGCCTCTGACGACCGGGTGGCCCCGGGGCCGGTCGCGACCCTCGGCTACTGCATGGGTGGCGCCCTCGCCCTGCGCACGGCTGCCCTCGCCCCGGACCGGGTCGCGGCGTGCGCCAGCTTCCACGCCGGCCGGCTCGCCACCGACGCCCCCGACAGCCCGCACCTGTCGTTCGGCAGCATCCGGGGCGAGGTCTACATCGCGCACGCCGACCACGACGGCTCGATGCCGCCCGAGCAGCAGGCGCTGGTCGAGCGGACGCTCACCGACGCCGGGGTCACGCACCGCACCGAGCTCTACGACGGCGCCGTCCACGGCTTCACCATGGCCGACACCGCTGCCTACGACGCGGCCGCCACCGACCGCCACTGGGACAACCTCCTCCCCCTGCTCCACCGCCGCCTGACCGGCTGGTTGAGCAGCGAACGGCAGCCCGCCGGTGGTTGAGCGAACGCCCTGCCGGTGGTTGAGGAGCGAACGGAGTGAGCGTCTCGAAACCACTCTGATCGGGTGGTTTCCCCTTGTGCACAACGGTTTGCGGGTCCGGGAACTGTCGGTGGCTGCTCGTAGGGTTTGTCCATGGAGCTGGGGTGGATCACGAGACCGATGGGCAGGCTGCGGCCGATGCCCTGGTCGCGAACCATGCCCGGCTGGTCGAGGCGGAGGCGGCGGAGCTGGCGCTGGCGGCGCACTGGGCGGACCTGCACGACGAGCACACCCTGAGCGCCGGCGCCGGCGCCGGCGCCGGTTCGGGGTCGGGTCGGGTGTTGCCGGGCACGGAGCGGGCGCGGCGGTTCGGCGGTGCCGGGACGCCGTTGGTGGCGGAGTTCGCGGCCGCGGAGCTGGGGTGTCTGCTCGGGCGGAGCCCGGGGGCGGCGGCGACGTTGGTCGCGGACGCGGTCGATGTGCGGCACCGGCTGCCGCGGTGGTGGTCCGCGGTGGCCGCGGGCACGGCGCGGGTGTGGCAGGCCCGCCACGTCGCGGCGCGGACCCGGTCGGTGGGGTTGAGCCTGGAGCAGGCCCGGTGGGTGGATGCGCAGACCGTGCCGTATGTGGGGTCGTTGCCGTGGTCGCGGTTGCTGGACCTGCTGGAGGCGAAGATCGTCGAGGTCGATCCGGAGGCGGCGCAGGCGCGGGCGGACGCGGCGGCGTTGGAGCGGTTCGTGGCGACCGGGCAGTGCAACGAGTACGGCCTGAAGACGGTGGTGGCGAAGGCGGCCGCGGGGGATGCGGTGTTCTTCGTGGCGATGTGTGACCGGGTCGCGCAGATCTTGTTGCTGCAGGGTGACACCGACCCGGTCGGTGCCCGTCGCTCGAAGGCGTTGGGGATCCTGGCGAACCCGGCCCGGGCGCTGGCGCTGCTGGCCCGGTTCCAGACCACCCCCGACGGGACCGGTCCGTTGGTCGAGCCCGTCGAGACCACCCCCGACGCCGACACCGACGCCGACGGGACCGGTCCGTTGGTCGAGCCCGTCGAGACCACTCCCGACGCCGACACCGACACCACCCAGGACACCCGCTCACCCCGCTCACCCCGGGGGACCTGCACCCGGCCGACGACGACTCCGACGACGATCCGCAGGCGGCTGCCCGACTGCGGTCAGGCGCCGGCACCGGCGGGGGACCCGGCCGTGTTCGTGCGGGCGCTGGCCACGATCGACCCGCGGCGGCTGCTGCCGGCCGCCACCTTGTACGTGCACGTGTCCCGGGAGTCGTTCGACGCCGCCCGGTCCGGAAAGGCCCAGGGGGTGGCCCGGGTGGAGGGGGTCGGCCCGGTCACGATCGACCAGGCCCGGGAGTTCCTGGCCCACACCCAGGTGAGCGTGAAGCCGGTGATCGACCTGGCGGCGGACCATCCCGTCGACGGCTACGAGGTGCCGGACCGGACCCGGGAGCTGGTGCACCTGCGCACCCCGGCCGAGGTGTTCCCCTGGAGCGGCAACCTGTCCCGGGCCAAGGACCTGGACCACACGGTGCCCTACCTCGCCCCGGACCGGGGCGGTCCACCGGGCCAGACGAGGGTCGGCAACCTCGGACCGCTCTCGCGCCACGGGCACCGGGTGAAGACCCACGGCCGGGGCTGGCGGCACCACCAGCCGGTGCCCGGGGTGTTCTTGTGGCGCACCCCGCACGGCTACTGGTACCGCACCGACCACGCCGGCACCCACCCCCTCGGCACGAACCCCACCGACGCTGACCTCGCCGGCAGCCCCGCCCTGCCCTCACCCGCCGAAGCGCACCTCGCCGCCCTGATCGGGGCCCGCTCCGGCCGGTAGGGTTCGGGGCATGTCCTCCACGTCGGATCCGGCCAACCTCCACGCGGTCTTCAAGGCGTACGACGTCCGCGGCCTGGTCCCCGAGCAGATCGACGAGGACCTCGCTCGTGCTGTCGGCGCGGCCTTCGTCGCCGTCACCGGGGCGGACGCCACCGGCGCCGTCGTCGGCCACGACATGCGCCCCTCGTCCCCGGGGATGGCCCGCGCGTTCGCCGAGGGTGCCGCAGGCGCCGGTGCCGACGTCACGCTGATCGGCCTGGCCTCGACCGACCAGCTCTACTTCGCCTCGGGAAGCCTCGGGCTGCCGGGCGCCATGTTCACCGCGAGCCACAACCCCGCGCAGTACAACGGCATCAAGATGTGCCGTGCGCACGCCGTCCCCCTCGGCATGGACACCGGGCTCGCCGAGCTCCGGGACCGCGTCGCCGAGGGAAGGCTCCCCGAGAGCGACACCGTGGGCAGCATCATCGAGAAGGACGTGCTCGACGACTACGCGGCCCACCTGCTCACCCTGGTGCCGATCACCGGCCGCAGGCTCAAGGTCGTCGTCGACGCCGGCAACGGGATGGCCGGCCACACCGCGCCCGCCGTGCTCGGGCGCCTCGACCTGGACGTCGTGCCGATGTACTACGAGCTCGACGGCACGTTCCCGAACCACGAGGCCAACCCGATCGACGCCGCCAACATGGCCGACCTCCAGGCGAAGGTCCGCGCGACCGGCGCCGACATCGGCCTGGCGTTCGACGGCGACGCCGACCGCTGCTTCCTCGTCGACGAGAAGGGCGACATCGTCAGCCCTTCGGCCCTCACCGCGCTCATCGCCGCCCGCGAGCTGGCCAAGGAGCCGGGCGCCACGGTGATCCACAACCTGATCACGTCGCGCGCGGTCCCGCAGATCGTGGCCGAGCTCGGCGGCGTCCCGGTCCGCACCCGGGTCGGGCACTCGTTCATCAAGGCGACGATGGCCGAGACCAACGCGATCTTCGGCGGCGAGCACTCCGGCCACTTCTACTTCCGCGACTTCTGGCGCGCCGACTCGGGCATGCTCGCCGCCCTGCACGCGCTCGCCGCCCTCGCCGAGCAGGACGGCACGCTTTCCGAGCTGCTCGCGCAGTACCAGCGCTTCCACTCCTCCGGCGAGATCAACTCCACGGTCACCGACCAGCAGGCGGTGCTCGAGAAGATCGAGAAGGAGTACGCCGGCCGCGACGGCATCGACATCGACCACCTCGACGGCCTCACCGTCAGCCACCGTGACTGGTGGTTCAACGTGCGCGCCTCGAACACCGAGCCGCTGCTCCGGCTCAACGCCGAGGCGGCCGAGAAGCCCGCCCTCGACGAGCTCCGTGACCACGTGCTGGCGACTATCAGGAGCGGATCGTGAACAATGCAGGCATGAACCTCGACCCCGCGCTGCTGGAGATCATCGTCTGCCCCGACTGCCACGGGGCGCTCGCCGTGGACGAGGCGGCCTCCGAGCTGACCTGCACCGCCTGCGGCCTGGCCTACCCGGTCCGCGACGACATCCCGGTGCTGCTGGTCGACGAGGCCCGTCGCCCGGGCACGTCCGCCGGAGCCTAGGACCCACGATGGCCCAGCTCTTCGACGACTCCCGGCTCGACGACGAAGCCGCGCTCGCCACTGCAGACGGGGTGCTGCGGGGGCTCGCCGAGGCCGGCGCCCGGGTGCGCCGGGAGGCGCACGCGAGCACGGAGGCCATCGAGAAGGCCGTCGCGACGTACGCCGACGAGGGCCGCCCGCGCGCCATCGTCGCCGCCGGCCCCGACTCGCGGCTGCTGCGGGCGGTGCTCGAGCCCTGGTGCCCGGTGCCGTTCGTGGCCTGGCCGGGCCCGAACCTTCCGGGATGGGCCGGTTCGCTCGACCTGGTCGTCGTCCTCGCGCCCGACGGCAGCGACACCGGCGCGGCGTCTGCCGTGGCGGAGGCCGCGCGCCGTGGGTGCCGGCTCGTGGTGGCCTGCCCGCCCGACTCCCTGGTGGCACGCCACGCGGTGGGCCGCGACAGCATCGTGCTGCCGACCTCGGCGGGCGACCAGCTCGCCGTGGCCGTCGTGCTGCTCGAGTTCCTCGACCGCCTCGACCTCGGCCCCGACACGGACCCGGAAGCAGTCGCGACGGCGCTCGACGAGGTCGCGATCGCCTGCTCGCCGCTGCGCGACCTCGCGGTGAACCCGGCCAAGATCCTCGCGCTCGGTCTCGGCGACGCCGTCCCCCTGGTCTGGGGCGGTTCCGTCCTCGCCGCCCGGGCCGCCCGCCGGATCGCCGAGTCGCTGCGGCGCACCAGCGGCCGCGCCGCGCTCGCGGGCGACGCCGAGCACCTGGTCCCCGTGGTCTCGGCGACCCGGGTGCGTGACCTGTTCGCCGACCCGATCGCCGACGCCGACGAGAGCGATGCCCGGCCGGTCCTGGTGATCCTCGACGACGGCTCGGAGGACCCGACGATCCTCGAGCAGCGCGGCCGGCTCGAGCAGGCCGCCCGCGAGCACGACGTACGCGTCGAGACGGTCAAGACCGACGCGGGCGAGGAGCTCGCGCGCTACGCGTCGCTGATGGCGACGGGGATGTACGCGGTCGCGTACCTCGGCGTCGGCCTCGGACGCGGTTAGTACCGCGTCGGCCTCGGACGCGGTAGCGGCCGGTCGGCCTCGGTCGCTAGGCTTCGGCGAGCGCCGCCCGCAGGGGCGGCCACGTGACACCGACGGAAGAGGGACGGTCAATGTCAGCCGAGGGCGGCACCAAGGCAGTGGTGGCGGCGTTGCTCGCCAACACCGGCATCGCGATCACGAAGTTCGCGGCCTTCCTGCTCACCGGGTTCTCCTCGATGCTCGCCGAGTCGATCCACTCGGTCGCCGATGCCGGCAACCAGGGTCTGCTGCTGCTCGGTGGCAAGAAGTCGCAGAAGGAGGCGACGGAGGAGCACCCGTTCGGCTTCGGCCGCGAGCGCTACATCTACTCCTTCATCGTCGCGATCGTGCTCTTCTCGGTCGGTGGCCTCTTCGCGCTCTACGAGGCCTACCACAAGTTCCACGAGATCCAGGCCGGTCACGCGGAGACCGTCGACGACTGGCGCCGGTTCGCGCCGATCGTGGTCCTCCTCGTCGCCATCGTCCTCGAGGGTCTGTCGTTCCGGACCGCGATCATCGAGACCGCCAAGGTCAAGGGCAAGGCGAGCTTCCCGGAGTTCGTACGGCGGGCCAAGTCGCCCGAGCTGCCGGTCATCCTGCTGGAGGACCTCGCCGCGCTGCTCGGCCTCACGTTCGCGCTGGTCGGCGTGGGCCTGAGCCTCGTCACGGGCAACCAGTACTGGGACGTCGCCGGCACCACGCTGATCGGCGTGCTGCTCGTCGTCGTCGCGATCGTGCTCGCCCTGGAGACCAAGAGCCTGCTGCTGGGGGAGGCGGCGACGCCGGAGGCGCGGCAGCGGATCTGGTCGGCGCTCGAGGGCACCGAGGGGGTCGACCGCGTGATCCACATGAAGACGCTGCACCTCGGCCCGGACGAGCTGCTGGTCGCGGTCAAGATCGGCGTGCCTCGGGAGGTGTCCGCCGCGGACCTGGCCGGCACCATCGACGCCGCCGAGCGGGCGATCCGCGAGGCCGAGCCGGTGGCGCAGGTCATCTACGTCGAACCGGACATCTACGTCGAGGGCCACGTCACCGACGCGCGACCCGCGCCGCCCGAGCCCGCCGGGCACTGAGGCCAGCCCGCCTGACGCCCCGGCGGCCCGCTCCCGAGGCTTTGGGGCAACTTCGCCGCGATGAGTACGATGGCAACGCGCCTTTCGCACGAGATCGTGGTCTGACGCCATCCCGCACGCTCTGCGTGCGCCGACCACCAGCTCTTCGAACAGAAGGAACCCTCAGAATGGACTTCAAGGTTGCTGACCTGAGCCTCGCCGAGTACGGCCGGGCGGAGATCGAGCTCGCCGAGCACGAGATGCCCGGCCTGATGGCGATGCGCGAGCGCTACGGCGACTCGAAGCCCCTGGCCGGTGCTCGCATCGCCGGGTCGCTGCACATGACGATCCAGACCGCGGTGCTCATCGAGACGCTGACCGCGCTGGGCGCCGAGGTCCGCTGGGCCTCCTGCAACATCTTCTCCACCCAGGACCACGCCGCGGCCGCGGTCGTCGTCGGCCGCCCCGAGGACGGCGGCACCCCCGAGGACCCGAAGGGCGTCCCGGTGTTCGCCTGGAAGGGCGAGAGCCTGGAGGAGTACTGGTGGTGCACCCAGCAGATCCTCGACTGGCCGGGTGACAAGCTCGCCAACATGATCCTGGACGACGGCGGCGACGCCACCATGCTCGTCCACCTCGGCGTCGAGGCCGAGAAGGCCGGCAAGGCCCCGGCCGTGGAGTCCGCGACCAGCACCGAGCAGCGCGTCGTCTTCGGCGTCCTCAACGAGTCGCTCGCCGCCGACGGCAACCGCTGGACCGCTGTGGCCAACGAGATCAAGGGCGTCACCGAGGAGACCACCACCGGTGTGCTCCGGCTCTACGACATGATGAAGGAAGGCTCGCTGCTCTTCCCCGGCATCAACGTCAACGACTCGGTCACCAAGTCGAAGTTCGACAACAAGTACGGCTGCCGCCACTCCCTGATCGACGGCCTCAACCGCGCCACCGACGTGCTCATCGGCGGCAAGGTCGCGGTCGTCTGCGGCTACGGCGACGTCGGCAAGGGCTGCGCGGAGTCGCTGCGCGGCCAGGGTGCCCGCGTCATCGTCACCGAGATCGACCCGATCTGCGCGCTGCAGGCGGCCATGGACGGCTACCAGGTCTCCACGCTCGACGAGGTGCTGCCTTCGGCCGACATCGTGATCACCGCGACGGGCAACAAGAACGTCGTCACGGTCGAGCAGATGCAGCGGATGAAGTTCCAGGCGATCATCGCCAACATCGGCCACTTCGACAACGAGATCGACATGGCCGGTCTGGAGACCTTCCCCGGCGTCGCGCGCAAGACCGTCAAGCCGCAGGTCGACGTGTGGACCTT
>CAVRMN010000041.1:0-7752 GCA_963721855.1 uncultured Actinomycetota bacterium
GCTCCAAGGTCGGCGCGAAGAAGCTCGTGTCGACCCACGGCGTACCGGTGCTCGAGGAGGTCTCGCCCGCGTCGGTGACCGCTGCCGACCTGCCCGTCCTGGTCAAGGCGTCGGCCGGCGGCGGCGGCCGGGGCATGCGCGTCGTGCGCGAGCTCGAGGACGTCGAGGCGCAGGTCGAGCTCGCGGCAAATGAGGCGGCGTCGGCCTTCGGCGACCCCACCGTCTTCTGCGAGCCGTACGTCGAGCACGGCCGCCACGTCGAGGTGCAGGTCGTCGCCGACATGCACGGCACCGTCCTGGTCCTCGGCGAGCGCGACTGCTCGATCCAGCGCCGGCACCAGAAGGTCGTCGAGGAGACGCCGGCACCGGGGCTGTCCGACGAGACCCGGCAGGCGCTGCACCACGCGGCCCGCGCGACCGCGGAGTCGGTCGGCTACGTCGGCGCCGGGACGGTCGAGTTCCTGCTCGACCCCGGCACCCAGCGCTTCTGGTTCCTGGAGATGAACACCCGTCTCCAGGTCGAGCACCCGGTGACCGAGTGCGTCTACGGGGTCGACCTGGTCGCTCTCCAGGTCGCCGTCTCCGAGGGCCGTCGTCTGGCCGACGCGGTCTCGACGGGCTCGACCACCCTCCCCGCGCCGAACGGGCATGCGGTGGAGGTGCGGCTGTACGCCGAGGACCCCGCCGCCGGGTGGCAGCCGCAGAGCGGCCGGCTGACCCGCTTCGACGTCCCCGGTGTGGCCGCCGAGCTGGAGGTGCCCGCGTCGTACGGCGTCCGCCTCGACTCCGGCTTCGTGGCGGGCGACGAGGTCGGCACCCACTACGACGCGATGTTGGCCAAGGTGATCTGCTGGGCGCCGACGCGCGAGGAGGCCCTGCGCCGCCTCGCCGGGACGCTGGCGAACTCGCGGATCCACGGCCTGCGCACGAACCGCGACCTGCTGGTCAACGTGCTGCGCCACGACGCCGTCGTCGTGGGCGAGGTGAGCACCGACTTCTTCGACCGGCACGGGCTCGACGAGCTGGCGACCCCGCCGGCCGGTGAGGAGGCGGTGACGCTGAGCGCCTTCGCGGCCACGGTCGCCGCCGCCGAGCGAGCCAGGGCCGCCCGCACCGTGCAGCAGCGGATCCCGGTCGGCTGGCGCAACGTCGTCTCCGCGCCGCAGCTCACCAGCTACGTGAGCGGGGACCGCGACGTCGACGTGCACTGGTACGGCGGCCGCGACGGCTACGCGAGCGCAGACGTCGACGCCCGCGTGGTCGAGGCCGGGCCCGACCGGGTCGTGCTCGAGCACGACGGGATGCGTCGCACGTTCGAGGTGCTCGTCGACGTCGACGGTGCCGTGGACGTCGAGTCCTCGCTGGGCCACGTCGCGCTGCGGCGTACCCCTCGCTTCGTCGACCCGGCCGACCAGGTCGCCACCGGCTCGCTGCTCGCCCCGATGCCCGGCACGGTCGTCTCCGTGGCGGTCGCGGTCGGGGACGCGGTCGCCGCCGGCCAGCCGGTGCTGGTCCTCGAGGCGATGAAGATGCAGCACACGGTCTCCGCACCCCACGACGGAGTCGTCGCGGAGCTGTCCGTCCACGCCGGCGCACAGGTCGCCGCCGGGTCCGTCCTGGCCGTGGTCTCGACAGACGAGGAAGACGCTGAGGTTTCGAGACGCTCGCATGCTCGCTCCTCAACCACCGAATCCATCGAAGGAGAAACCGCATGACCGAGATCGCGTTCACCGAGTCCGAGGAGCGGCAGAGCCTCCGCAAGGAGGTCGCCAAGCTGGCCGGCACCTTCGGCCGCGAGTACTTCACCCAGCAGGCCCGCAGCGGCGGCAAGACCACCGACCTGTGGCTGGCGATCGGCAAGAACGGCTACCTCGGGATCAACATCCCCGAGGAGTACGGCGGCGGCGGGGGCGGCATCGGCGACATCGCCGCCGTCTGCGAGGAGCTCGCCGCGCAGGGCTGCCCGCTGCTGATGATGGTCGTCTCGCCGGCCATCTGCGGCACGGTGATCAGCCGGTTCGGCACCGAGGAGCAGAAGCAGCGCTGGCTCCCCGGGATCTGTGACGGCACCAGCACGATGGCCTTCGCGATCACCGAGCCCGACGCCGGCACCAACTCGCACAACATCACCACGACCGGGCGTCGCGACGGTGACGGATGGGTCCTCAACGGGCGGAAGATCTACATCTCCGGCGTCGACGAGGCCGACAACGTGCTGGTCGTGGCGCGCACGGAGGACGCGAAGACCGGCAAGCTCAAGCCGTGCCTCTTCGTCGTACCGACCGACGCCCCCGGCCTCGAGGCCACCCCGATCCCGATGGAGATCGTCAGCCCCGAGCAGCAGTTCTCCGTCTTCATCGACGACGTCCGGCTGCCGGCCGACGCGCTGGTCGGCGACGAGGACGCCGGCCTGGTCCAGCTGTTCGCCGGCCTCAACCCGGAGCGGATCATGGCGGCGTCGTTCTCGACCGGGCTCGCGCGCTACGCCCTCGACAAGGCGGTCGCCTACGTCAAGGAGAGGGAGGTCTTCGGCGCACCGATCGGCACGCACCAAGGCCTCGCGCACCCGCTGGCGCAGTCGAAGATCGAGATCGAGCTGGCCCGGCTGATGACCCAGAAGGCGGCGGCGCTCTATGACAACGCTGCCGCCGGCGGCGGTGCTGATGAAATAGCCGCCGGCGAGGCGGCGAACATGGCGAAGTATGCCGCCGCCGAGGCCGCCTGCGACGCCGCCGACCGGGCCGTGCAGGCCCACGGCGGCAACGGCATCACGCAGGAGTACGGCGTCGCCGGTCTGCTGGTCGCCGCCCGGGCCGGTCGCATCGCGCCGGTGTCCCGCGAGATGATCCTGAACTTCGTGGGCATGCACTCCCTGGGCCTGCCCAAGTCCTACTGACCCCGCCGGGACGTCATACGTTGTGGGGGCTATACCCCTCCGGACGGATGACGTCCCCGGCAGCGTCATACGTTGGGTGGGTCATTGGCCTCCGGAGGTATGACGTCCCGCGCGGAGCAACGAGGAGCACGACATGACGGAGCAGAGCGAGCAGCCGACGGAGCTCGTGCACTACGCGGTGGCCGACGAGGTGGCGCACCTGACCCTGGACAGCCAGCGCAACCGCAACGCGCTCTCCCGGCAGCTCGTCACCGAGCTGTTCGAGCGGCTCGAGCGTGCCGAGGCCGACGCCGCGGTCAAGGTCGTGCTGATCAAGGCCGAGGGTCGCACGTTCTGCTCGGGCGCCGACCTGTCCGAGGCCAGCGGCGAGGGGATGGAGAAGGCCGCCGGCGTGCTCGTCGACCTGCAGCGGCGGATCGCCACGCTCGCGAAGCCGGTCGTCACCCGGGTGCACGGCAACGTCCGCGCCGGCGGCATCGGCATCGTGGCCGCCTCCGACATCGCGATCAGCGCCACCGACGCGACGTACGCCTTCACCGAGGTCCGCCTCGGCCTCACCCCCGCCGCCATCTCGCTGAGCGTGCTGCCCCGGATGACCGACCGCGCGGCGGCGCTTACCTTCCTCACCGGCGAGGTGTTCGACGGCCAGGCCGCCGAGCGGATGGGTCTGGTGACCAAGGCAGTGCACGAGGACGAGCTCAACGTCGAGGTCGACGAGGTCTGCGGGATGCTGTGCAAGGGCAACCCGCAGGGCCTCCGCGAGACCAAGGCGCTGGTCGGCCGTCACCTGGTGCAGCGGATCGACGAGCAGGGCGCCGACCTCGCCCAGCTCTCCGCGCGGCTGTTCGGGTCCGACGAGGCCAAGGAGGCCATGCTCGCGTTCCTCAGCCGGAAGAAGTAGCCGGGCGCCCGGTCGTGGTCAGGGACCGAGCTGCTTGCGCTCGTAGGTCCGGATCTCGTCGATGATGATGGTCGACAGCGCGGAGTCCAGCTCGCGGTGGTCCCACGCGGTGTCCTTGAGCCGGTCGACCAGGTCGCGGAGACCCAGGGCCTCGGCGCGCACCTGCTCCAGTGCCGCGGCGTCGACGGTCGCGCGGTCGGACGCGTTGCGGCCCAGGTAGTAGCCGACCATGCCGGCCAGGACCAGCACGAGCAGCTCGGCGATCAGTGCGGGCATGGCCACCCCCGCTCGAGGAAGGGCCTGCGGACCACCCCCAGGCCTCTCCTGAAGACTATCCGGGGCCGGGAAGGTACGGCGCGGACTCTGCGGAACCCTGCGTGAAGGCACCGGGAAGCCGGGTAGAGTTACCCACTTGCCCGAATCAGCTTCACCAGCACGTCCCAGGGAACGGTGAGACCGCTTTGTCCGTCGAGGTTGCCCACGACGCCGTGACGCAGCAGGAGATCGCCTCCGAGCAGGCCTTCGTCGACCGCGTCTACCGCCAGCTGGAGCTCTCCACCAAGAACGCCGAGGCGCTCGCGCGCGAGGGTCACGGCCGCGGTCGCCTCGGGCACGAGGGCGGCCTGGTGGAGCGGGACGCGATGGTGTTCCAGGCGGCGAAGCGGATCGCCACCCTCAACGCCGCGCACGAGGGACTGGTCTTCGGCCGGCTCGACCTGAGCGACGACGGCGAGGACCCCCGCTACATCGGACGCATCGGGCTCCGCGACGAGAACCGCGACTCCCTGCTCGTCGACTGGCGCGCGCCGGCAGCCGCAGTGTTCTACCAGGCGACCGCGGCGGAGCCGCAGGGCGTCGTACGAAGGAGAGTCTTGCGTTGCGTCGGCAACGCCGTGGTTGGGGTGGAGGACGACCTGCTCGACCCGGACAGCCCCGCCGCCGAGCAGCTGCCGATCGTCGGCGAGGGCGCCCTGATGGCGCAGCTCTCCCGGGCCCGCGACCGCACCATGCACTCGATCGTCGCCACCATCCAGGCCGAGCAGGACCAGGCGATCCGCGCACCCGGCAAGGGCGTCGTGCTGATCACCGGCGGCCCCGGCACCGGCAAGACCGTGGTGGCGCTGCACCGCGCCGCCTACCTGCTCTACTCCGACCGGCGCCGCTACGAGGGCGGCGGCGTCCTGGTCGTCGGGCCGTCCGGGGTGTTCATGCGCTACATCGAGCGGGTGCTGCCGTCGCTCGGCGAGACCGCGGTGGCGCTGCGCTCCCTCGGCGAGGTCGTCGACGGGGTGCACGCGAGCCGGCACGACCTGCCTGCCGTGGCCGACGTCAAGGGCTCGGCCCGGATGGCGGAGCTGATGCGCAGGCTGGCGCGCCAGGCCGTGCCGGACGCACCGCGTGAGCTCAAGATCTTCTACCGCGACGACACGATCCTGCTCGGCGGCCGCGAACTCGGGCAGATCCGCCGCCAGCTGCTGTCGCAGGGCAAGCGCAACCGGCAGCTGCCCCGCGTCGCCTCGGCGCTGCTCGACTCGATGTGGCGCCAGGTCCAGGGCGAGCGCGGCCGGGTGCGCGGCAAGGAGGAGTTCGTCGACACCATGCTCGGCACGCCGGCCTTCGTCGAGTTCGCCCTGTCCTGGTGGCCGGCGCTCGACGCCACGCACGTGCTCGGCTGGCTGCGCGACCCCGAGCTCCTGCAGCGGGTCGGCGAGAGCGTGATCTCCGGCGAGGACGCCGCCCTGCTGTCGTCGTCGTGGGAGGGCGAGGCCGAGCACACCTGGTCGGTCGAGGACATCGCGCTGCTCGACGAGCTGCGCTACCAGCTCGGCGACGCCCCCGAGCAGCGCGACGCCGAGATCGACCCGCTGGCCCACCTGGTCGACGAGAACATGCCCGAGCTGACCACGATCACCGACCGCGAGTTCTCCCGTGGGCCGCGCACCAGCGTCCGCACCGAGGACGACGGCTACGCCCACGTGCTCGTCGACGAGGCCCAGGACCTGACCCCGATGCAGTGGCGGATGGTCGGCCGCCGCGGTCGGACGGCGACCTGGACGATTGTCGGCGACCCCGTCCAGTCCTCGTGGCCCGACCCGGCCGAGGCGACCCGGGCCCGCGGCGAGGCGCTCGGCGACAAGGCGCGCCACGAGTTCCACCTCTCGACGAACTACCGCAACAGCAAGGAGATCTACGACTTCGCGGCGCGGTACGCCGAGCGGGTCGGACTCCACGCCGACCTCCCCAACGCGGTCCGCGCCACCGGCATCGAGCCGGAGGAGCGCACGGTCGACGACCTGGCCGCAGGCGTGCGCGAGGCGGTGACCGAGATGGCGGCGTCGGTCCAGGGCACGGTCGGCATCGTCGTACCGGTGGCGCGTCGCGCCGAGGTGCAGGGCTGGCTGGACTCGTGGGAGGAGCACGCGGACGCGGCGGCGGGCGGGTCGGACGCCCGGATGCTCGTGCTCACCGGCCTCGACACCAAGGGGCTGGAGTTCGACGGCATCGTGGTGGTGCAGCCCGAGGAGATCGAGGCCGAGTCGGCCACCGGCCGCTCGACGCTCTACGTCGTCCTCACCCGCGCCACCCAGCGGATGGTCACCGTCACCACGCGCTAGCGGATCGCCCGCATCTCGGGGAGCCGGTGGTCGAGGAGCATCCGATGGGCGAGCCAGACCTCGTCGCCGCGACCCAGGCAGCGACGCGGCCCTGCCCGCAGGAGCCGCATGTTGAGCTCGTCCGGGGCGGTCAGCGTCACCCGCCAGGTGAAGCGCAGGGTCGCGTGGCACGCGGTGAGCGTGTCGACGGTGACGCTCAGCCGCCGGCCGCGCAGCTCGTAGCCCCCGTCGGACCGGGTGGAGTCGAACAGGTGCCCCGTCGACTCCCAGGCGAAGGTGCCGTCGGCGGCGAAGCGCATCAGCAGGGTGCCGCCGAGGTCGTGCCAGAACCCGGAGGCGGACTCCAGGACCCACACGCCGCGCAGGTCCTGCGGCGTCGCCGGTGGGCCCACGGGACAGTGCCTGTCGTAGTCCGCGCGGATCAGGTCCACCGGGTGGGGAAGCGCCAAGGTGAGCAGCCGGACGCGTCTGCCGACAGCGGCCTGCACCTGGACGGTGCCCGAGCGCGACGGTCGCGGGTCCCGGCAGTCCGCGACGAGGCCGACCCGGACGTCGGCCCACGAGCCAGGTGGGACTCGCACGGGGCGGGTGTCCAACCGGACGCGCCAGCCCGCGAACGCCACCGCGCGCACGCTCGCCGGCCGCCTTCCCGCGTTGAACACCGGGAGCCGCAAGCATCGGCGCGCGCAGGGGACCACCTCCTCCATCCCACCGGCCTGGAGGGAGACGGCCCCGGTGGACGCCGCGGCCGCACCGCGCTCGGCGTCGCGGGTGCCGAAGTGCAGGCCGACCAGCGCGCCGATCAGCAGGCACACCGCGGCGACGGCCACGACGCGGCGACGTTCCCAGCGGCCCGGTCCGTCGTCCCGCCCGGACGACAGCACGTCGAGACCCCCACCGCCCGGGGCCCACATGCTCACATCGCCACCGTAGGTACGCCGTGCGGAGGCCGACCATGCCCCAGGCACGTCATCTTGCGGCCCCTGGACAGCGGCCGTGACGGCCGTAGTGCGTCGGTAGAGTTCCGGCCATGACCGACGCCCTCGCCACGTCCGCCCGGGCCGCGCTCGACGCGCTGCAGGGGCACGAGGCGTGGGCGGTGATCCGGCTCCGCGACTCCGCGACGGTCACCCTGGTCGCCGGATCCCGCTCGGAGGTCGCCCGGCTCGCCGACGTACCCCTCGAGGAAGGCGTGCCCGAAGACGGGCGCCGGTTCGACCGGCTGGTCGCCATCCCGTTCCGGCAGGTCGCCGAGCGCGGTTTCGAGGCACACGACGACGGCGCCCCGCTCACCGTGGTGCGGATCGACACCGAGACCGAGGTGCCGCTGGCCGACCTGG
>CAVRMN010000042.1:0-200292 GCA_963721855.1 uncultured Actinomycetota bacterium
GTGGACACGGTGGTCGAGCTTGTCGAGACCTCAGAGGTCGATGTCGCAGGTCCCGGCCGCGGCCGAGACGCAGGTCTGGATGAGTACGCCGTCGCCGGGTGCGGCCGTCGTGACGTCGCCGCTGCGGAGGTCGCGGACGGCGCCCTCGCGCAGGGGCAGCACGCACGAGTAGCAGATGCCCATCCGGCAGCCGGACGGCATGAGGACACCGGCGGCCTCGCCGGCGTCGAGGATCGGGGTGGCGCCGTCGCTCTCGAGGACGGCGCCGGTGCGGGTGAAGCGGACGGTGCCGCCCTCGCCGGGCTCGACCAGCGCGGTGCGGAACCGCTCGGTGTGCAGCCGGTCGGCGAGCCCGCGCGCGGCCCAGTGCTCCTCGATCGCGTCGAGCAGGCCTGCCGGGCCGCAGGCCCAGGTCTCGCGCTCGGCGAGGTCGGGCACGAGCGCGGCCAGGGCGGCGACGTCGAGACGGCCGTCGGCGTCGGTGTGCTGCTCGACGAGCCGCAACTGCCCGGAGGCCGCCAGCGACCGCAGCTCGGCGCCGAAGATCACGTCGTCGGCAGAGGTGTCCGAGTGGACGAGGACGACGTCCTGCAGCCGGTCGAGGCCGGAGCGCAGCATGCCCATCACCGGGGTGATGCCGCTGCCGCCGGTGACGAAGAGGACCTTCTGCGGGGCCGGGTCGGGGAGGACGAAGTCGCCGCAGGCCTGGTCGAGGTGGACGAGCTGCCCCGGGCGCAGCTGCTGCGCCAGGTGCAGGCTCACCGTCCCGTCCGGGACCGCCTTGGCGGTGATCGTGAGGAGCCCGTCGGCCGCGTGCGGCGAGGAGGTCAGCGAGTAGGAGCGCCAGAGCCGCACTCCGTCGACGTCGAGGCCGACCCGGATGTACTGGCCGGGCAGGTGGCCCCGCCAGGCCCCGCCGGGCCGCAGGACCACGGTCACCGCGTCGGCGGTCTCCGGCCGGACCTCCACCACGCGGGCGCGCAGGTCGGCGCCCCGTCGCAGCGGCGAGAACAGGTCGAGGTAGTCGGCGGGGTCGAGCGGCGTGGTGACGTAGGCGGCCGCCCTGCGGACCCGGTCGCGCAGGCGTGACCGCACGGGGGCCGCGGGAGCCGGGTCGGGCACGAAGGTGGTCATGGCTCCAGCCTGCTGGTGACATGGGGGTAAAGTCATGACCGAGAGACGTGAAATCGTCCCACTATCTTGTTCGGAGCGAACAAATCATGGCGGACAGCGACCCATCCGGTGCTCCCGGTCCGACGACGCGTGGTGCCGCCGACCTCGACCTCGACGCCGCCACCACCGACCTGCTCCGCGCCCGGCTGCCGCTCGTGGCCGAGCGCACCGTGGCGGCGGTGATCGTGGAGGTGCCCAGCTACACCAACGCCCTCGCCGGACCGATGGGGAGCAACATCCAGCAGGCCGTGCAGCTGGCGCTGGGCGGCTTCCTGAGCCTCGTCGCCCGGCCGCGGGGCACCGACCCGGGGACCCCGCTCGCCCCCGCCCTGGAGGGCGCCTACGCGCTCGGCCGCGGCGAGGCGCGGAGCGGGCGCAGCATGGACGCCCTGCTGGCGGCCTACCGGGTCGGCGCCCGGGTGGCCTGGCGCGACCTGTCCGCGACGGCGGTGGACGCCGGCCTGGCCGCGAGCACGCTCGCCCAGTTCGCCGAGCTGGTCTTCGCCTACATCGACGAGCTGTCGGCCGCGAGCGTCGCCGGGCACACCGACGAGCTCGCCACGAGCGGTCGCGTGCGCCGCCGCTACCTGCAGCGGCTCGGCCGCAGCCTGCTGACCGGCGCCGCCGCGGACTCGCTCACCGCGGCCGCCGAGCGGGCCGACTGGGAGCCACCGCGCACGCTCACGGCCGTGCTGCTGCCGAGCGCGCACGTGCGCACGGTCCTCGGCGCCGTCGACTCCCGCACGCTGCGCCCCGAGGAGGACCTCCCCGACCTGGACGAGGGAGAGGAGAACGAGATCGCGGTGCTGCTCGTCCCGGACGCGGACGGCTCCGCCCGTGCGGTGCTGCTGCGCACGCTGCGCGGGCACCAGGCCTGGGTCGGCCCGGCGCGGCCGTGGGGACAGGTGCGGGCGTCGTACCTGCGCGCGCTCCGCGCCCGGCGCCTCAACCTCGTCGTCACGGGCCCCGAGGCCCTGGACACCGAGCAGCACCTGGCCGCGCTCGTCCTCGAGGCCGACCCGGAGGCGCTCAGCGACCTCCGGGCGCAGGCGCTGGCTCCCCTGGCGGGCGTGCGCGAGGCGACGGCGGAGCGGCTGGCCGAGACGCTGCGCGCCTGGCTGCTCCACCAGGGCCGGCGCGACGACGTGGCGGCGGCGCTGCACGTGCACCCGCAGACGGTGAGGTACCGGATGGGGCAGGTCCGCGAGCTCTACGGCGACCGGTTGACCGACCCGGCGGGGATGCTGGCGCTCACGGTCGCCCTCGGCACGCACGGCGACCCCGAGGTCCCGCCACCCGGCTGACCCTCGGCAAGTCGGGTCAGCCTGTCTTCCGGGCGGCCCGTCCGCTCTGCGCGGGGGCGGCGTCGAGCATCCGGCTGACCGCGCGCTCGACGGCCCGCTGCTTCTCGTCGGGGCTGTCGTAGCCCCGGCTGACGGCCGCCGCGACCGTGACACCGTCCTCGTAGAGGTCGATCACCCGCGGGTCGACGTACGAGGCCCGGGCGATCGCCGGAGTGTTGCCGAGGTAGGACGCGACCTCGTTCATCGCCGCCGAGACGGCCCGCTTCCGGGACGCCTTGGTGTCCCCCGGCTCGTCGCTCGCGGCCAGCGCGGCCGCGGCCAGGACGGTCGCGTGCCAGGTGCGGAAGTCCTTGGCGGTGATCTCGGCGCCGGTCGCCTCACGGAGGTAGTCGTTCACCATCGCGGCGTCCATCGGGGTCCACAGCCGGACGTCCTTGTAGGCCAGCAGCCGGTCTCCCCCGCCGCGCCGCCGTCGCATCGTCTCCACGGCGGCGACCGCCAGCGGGTCCTCGATCGCGATCGCGTGCTCGATCCCGGACTTGCCGGTGAAGGTGAACAGCAGCCGGTCCTTCTGGCGGCGGACGTGCCGTTTCTCCAGCGTGGTCAGGCCGAAGCTGCCGTTGGCGTCGGCGTAGGCGTCGCTGCCGATCCGGAAGTAGCCGAGGTCGAGGAGGCGTACGGCGGTGGCCACCGCACGCTCCGCGGGCATGCCGTCGAGCGCGATGTGCTCGAGGATCGCGGCGCGGACCCGGGGCAGCTTGCGCGCGACCTCGGCGACTCGGTCGAACTTCAGCTGGTCGCGCTTGACGCGCCACTCGGGGTGGTAGAGGTACTGCCGCCGGCCGGCCGCGTCGACGCCGACCGCCTGGATGTGGCCGTTGGCCTGCGGGCAGATCCAGACGTCCTCCCAGGCCGGCGGGATCGCCAGGGAACGGATCCGGTCGACGTCCGGGTCGGGGAGCCGCGCCCCCGTCTGGTCGAGGTAGACGAAGCCGCGCCCGGAGCGGCGACGGGTCCAGCCCTTGCTGTTCGGCGAGACGGTGCGCAGGCGAGCCATGCCGGGTGTCATACCCCCCGGGGGCTCTGTCCATGCCGGGTCAGGGGCGGCGGCGGGTGACCCAGACGAGGCCGGCGAGCGCGGCCAGCAGCGCCGCGCCGCCGACGATCCACGCCGGGCTCGGGCCGTCCGGGCTCGGGTCGGCGTCCGGGCTCGGGTCGGCGTCCGGGGTCGGCTGTGCGTCCGGGGTCGGCTCGACCTCCGCAGACGGGGACGACTGCGGGGCGGGTTCGGCGACCTCGGCGGCCAGGGCTGCGGGCAGCTCCACCTCGAGCACCGGGGCGTGCAGCCCCTCGCTGCTCAGCAGGATCCGGCCGTCCGCGCCGATCGAGACGCCCTCGCCCTGCTGCTGCGCGGGCAGCACCACGGTCCCCCGCGGCTCGAACCCGGGGAACGTGTAGACCGTCGCGCTCCCGTAGCCGCGCAGCAGCACGTGCCGGCCGTCGGGGAAGAACGCCCCGTCGGTGACCAGCCCGGGCACCTGGGCGAACTGCCGCAGCCGGTGCGGGGCACCGGGGGCCGGCGACGGCAGGGTGTAGACGGTGCCGCCGAACACCGTCTTGGAGACCACGAAGACGCGGCCGGTGACGGGATGGACCAGCAGCGCCTCTGCGTCGCGCGGTCCTCCGGGATAGGTCAGGTCCACCCGGGGGGCGTCGCCGCCGCCGGGACGCACCCGGTAGAGCGAGACGCTCCGGCGGCTGCCCGCGTTGTCGCCGATGTCGCCCACCCAGACCGCCCCGCCGGGAGCCGGCGCGATCGCCTCGACGTCCTCGACGCCCGCACGGGAGTACGTCGTCACCCCCGTGGTGTCGCCGGTGTCGGGGTCGATCGCGTAGAGCAGCGGGCCGGCCCCCGAGTCGTTCATCGTGTAGACGACCGACCCCGCGTCGACCAGACCGCTCGACTCGGTGATGGCGCGGTCGGAGAACCGGAACAGCGTGTGGTGCTCGAGCTGCCGCGTGACGACCGGGGCCGCGTCCGCCGCACCCGGGGCGAGCAGCACGGCGAGGACGGCGACGACGGGTCCGGCGGCGCTACGCCAGCCGGTCATGCAGGAGCTCCGCCAGCTTGGGGTGCACGTTCCAGGTGCGGGTGAGCTCGTCGAGCTCCGCTCGCGCCTGGTCCGGGGCGGCCGCGCCGGTGCGCACCGCGCGGAGCAGGGTGTTGCGCGGGGTGTGCTGGCTCTCCACGAACTCGATCACGTCGACGCGGTAGCCGACCAGCCGCAGGATCGACGCACGCATCGCGTCGGTCAGGGTGTCGGCGAACCGCTCGCGCAGGATGCCGTGGCGGGTGAGCTGGGAGTACGGCGCCGGGGTCGGTGCGCGACGCAGCTGGGCCGCCACGTCGTGGTGGCAGCAGGGCGCGGCCAGGACCAGCGGGGCGTCCCAGTGCACCGCGCGGGCGAGGGCGTCGTCGGTCGCGGTGTCGCACGCGTGCAGCGCGAGCACGACGTCGGGCGGACCGGTGAGCACGCCCTCCAAGGAGGCGGTGCCGATGTCCCCCTGCACGAACGTCATCGTCGCGGAGATGCCCAGCTCGGCGGCGACGGCGGTGCTGTGCGCCCACGACTGCGCCTTCACGTCGACGCCGACCAGGTGGGCCGGCAGGCCGCGGACGTCGTTGAGGTAGGCGTGGGCAGCGAACGTCAGGTAGGCGTTGCCGCAGCCGAGATCGACCACGCGCAACGGGTCCTCGGCGGTCGGCGTGCGCAGCCGGCCCGAGGAGATCGCGTCGTCCACGGCGGGCCCGAGGCTGCGCAGGAACTCCTCGACCTGGCGGTACTTCGCCTGCCGGCTGGGCTTGACCCGGCCCTGCTCGTCGGCGATCCCGACGGCCCGCAGCACCGGGTGCTCCTCGGGCAGCAGCCGTGGCTTCTTCCGGTCGTGGCGACGCGGCTCGTCGTCCTCGGCGGGCTGCTCGGCGCGCGCGGTGGTGTGCACCATCGCCTCGAGCTTCTTGGTGACCCGCAGCTGGTGCGTCTCGGTCGTGGTGTCGACGTGCCAGTTGCCGAACGGCTCGTCGAGCAGCGCGTCGACCGCGTCCCGGGCGTCCGGCCCGGGCTCGTGGTTGGAGGTGTGCGCCTGGGTCTCGTCGTACGCCGTCACCTGCAACCGACGGCCGGCCTTGAGGTCGACGTAGCGCAGCTCGACCCGACGCCAGCGCGGGCTCTCGCCCTTCTGCCGGCCGGACGCGACCGCGCGCACGAGCACGGTGTCGTCGAGCAGCAGGCCCCGCAGCCGGGCGAGCGCCCGCAGCAGCGGCTCGGCCATGTCAGCCCCTCAGCGCAGCGGCGATCGCCACGATCAGGATCAGCCCCACCAGGGCGCCCGGAATCACCATGCGTCGGTAGCGGGGGTTCATACGGAGGAGTTTATCGGCCGCCCGTCCGAACGACCCGATCGCACTATGGACCGTCCGGAGGGGCGGGCATAGCGTCGCGAGAGGGGGTCGACCAGGGAGGCACGATGTTCATCCAGATCATGCAGGGCAAGTGCAGCAAGCAGGACGAGATGCGCTCGATGACCGAGCGCTGGACCTCCGAGCTCGCGCCCGGAGCGACCGGCTGGCTGGGCGGCACTTTCGGGTTCACCGACGACGGCCAGGCCGTGGCCGTCGTCCGGTTCGAGTCGCGCGAGGCCGCGATGGCCAACTCGGAGCGGCCGGAGCAGGCCGCGTGGTGGTCCGAGGTCGAGAGGCTCTACGACGGACCGGTCGAGTTCCACGACTGCAACCGGGTGATGATGCTCATGGACGGCGGCTCCGACGAGGCCGGCTTCGTCCAGATCATCCGCGGCAAGCTCGACGACCCGGACGCCCTCGAGTCCGGCATCCGCGAGATGGAGACGATGCTGCACCAGGCGCGGCCGGAGATCCTCGGCGCGACCCTCGCCATCGAGGACGACGGCACGTTCATCGAGACCGTCGCCTTCACCGACGAGGCCGCGGCCCGCCAGGGCGAGCAGAAGGAGATGCCGGACGAGGTGGCCGCCCCGCTGCGCCAGTTCAACGAGATGACCCACGACGTGCAGTTCCTCGACCTGCACCAGCCCTGGTTCGCCTCGAAGCTCTGACCGGGCTCAGGCCTCAGGCGGCGCGCACCGTCACGCGTTGGTGCGCGCCCGCCGGGGCAGCCACGCCCGGTGGTCGTTGACCTCCGGGTCGAGCATGCCCTGCGTGCGGCTGAACACGGCCACTGCGAGCAGCGTGCCCAGGACGGTCATGCCGCCGCCCCCGATGAGGGTCCAGCGCGCCCCGAACGTCTCGCCGATCCAGCCGACGATCGGCGCGCCCACGGGCGTGCCGCCCATGAAGATCATCATGTAGAGCGCCATCACCCGGCCGCGCATCATCGGCGCGACGCTCAGCTGCACGGTCGCGTTGGCCGCGGTGATCATGGTCAGGGCGGTGAGACCGAGGACCGGCGTCCAGAGCGCGAAGGTGAGGTACGTCGGCAGCAGTCCCGCCAGCATCTCCGCGACGCCGAACGCCACCGCGGCGCCGATCACGAGCCGGTGCCGGGGCCTGCCCCGGCGCGCCGCCAGCAGGGCGCCGGCCAGCGAGCCGATCGCCATCGTGCTGCCGAGCAGGCCGTACTCCCCCGCACCCTTGCCGTAGACGTCGGTCGCCATCAGCGCCGAGGTCATCTGGAAGTTCAACCCGAACGTGCCGGCGAAGAACACGATCGCGAGGACCAGCATCAGGTCGGGCCGGTTGCGGACGTAGCGCATGCCGTCGCGGATCATGCCCTTGCCGCGCGCCGCCGGCTCCGGGGTGTCGAGGTCGGCCACCCGCATCCGTTGCAGCGACCAGATCACCGCGCCGTAGCTCAGCGCGTTGATCCCGATCACCCAGCCGGTCGCCTCCGCCCCGCCGCCGAGCGCCGCGATCATCAGGCCGGCGACGCCCGGGCCCACGATCCGTGCCGCGTTGAACGACGCGGAGTTGAGACCCACGGCGTTGGTGAGCATCGCGGGCTCGACCATCTCGCTCACGAACGACTGCCGCGCCGGCCCGTCGAACGCGGCGCCGACCCCGAACACGAAGGCCAGCGCGTAGACGTGCCAGGTCTCGACGACGCCCGTCACCGCCAGCAGGCCGAGGAGCAGCGCGGGCGCGGCGAGCATCAGCTGCGTCACCTGGAGCAGGCGGCGCTTCGGGAACCGGTCGGCCACCAGGCCGGCGTACGGCGACAGGATCAGGATCGGGAGGAACTGCAGGCCGGTCGTGATGCCCAGCTCGGTGCCGCTGTTGCCGGGCAGGTGCAGGACCAGCCAGTCCTGCGCGACGCGCTGCATCCAGGTGCCTGTGTTCGAGACGACACCACCGGCTGCGTACAGCCGGTAGTTGCGGTTCGACAGTGCCTGGAAGGTGGGACTCATCCCGCGTTGGCCAGCCTTTCGATGATCGGTGCTGCCTGACGCAGCAGGGAACGTTCTTCGGGGGTCAGCTCGCGCAGCCGCTGCGCGAGCCAGGCGTCGCGACGCCGGCGGTCCGCCGCGAGGATGTCGGTCCCCTTCTGCGAGAGCGCGACCACCACCTGGCGGCCGTCGGTCGCGTGCTTGTGCCGGACGACGTAGCCGCCCTCCTCGAGGCAGTTGACGGTGCGCGTCATCGACGGCGGCTGCACCCGCTCGAGGGCGGCGAGCTCGCCGACGCTGCACTCGCCGTTGCGGAACAGCGCACCGAGCACGGAGAGCTGGCCGACGCTGAGCAGGTCGTTCTCCGGGTCACGCTCGGCACGGAGCCGACGGGTGAGCCGGGCCACGGAGATGCGCAGCGAGGACGCCAGACCGGTGTCGGTGCGCGCGATCTTCTCGACAGTGGGACTCATGATGCTTAGCCTAACTCATTAGCCTTGCTAATCATTCCGTGTTTTCGGCACCCCCGTCGCGATCACGTCTCGCAGTGCCCCACCTCACTCGAGAAGAATCGAAACCGGTGCGTTTCCGGGGCCCGGCTGCGGGGAACCAACATGAGCGTGAGAAGGGTTGTCTACCGGGTCCCCACCCGCCTCGAGGCGCTGGCGCTGAAGCCGCCACTGCACCGCTGGCGCATCGCCGAGCAGCCCGTGGGCGCCGACTGGAAAGAGCTGCACATCGAGGTTCCCGAGGACGAGGTCGCCGAGGTGCACGATCTCGTACGCCGTCTGGCCCCGGCCGCGGTCCTCGTCTCCTGAGCGCGTCCCGGCGCCCTGCCCGGATCCCGGTCAGCCCACGTCGCGGCGGCGGAAGCCGACGAAGCCCGCCGCCACGGCCACGGCGCCCAGCACGCCCAGCACCGCCAACGGGGTGCCGGCGAGGGCCTCGGACGGGACCGCCGGGACGTGCGTGAACGGTGAGAGGTCGTTGACCCAGCCGGGCAGGTCGAGCAGACCGCCGAGCCAGCCGATGACGAAGCAGACCGCCACACCGCCCCAGGCCGCCCCGGACCCGCGCGGCACCCAGCCGACGAGCACGACCGCCACGGCCGCGAGCACGAGCGTCGCCGGCACGTAGGCCAGCGCCAACCCGGTCATCCGCCCGATGTCCGAGGCGGCCCCGCCGGTCACCGAGTAGGACAGGCCGACACCGAGGCCGCCGAGGGCGACGACGACCAGCGTGCCGCCGAGGGTGACCAGCAGGCTGCCCGCCAGCCAGCGCGGGCGCGAGACCGCGGTGGCGAGCAGCGGCTCGAGCCGCCCGTTCGCCTCCTCGGACCGCGTCCGCAGCGCGGAGGACACGGCGAACCCCGAGGCGCCGATGGCCAGGAGCAACAACGAGGTGGCGAAGAACGCGTCGACGATGTCCGTGCCGCCGGTGGCGGCGAAGTAGTCGCGGAACGTCGGGTTGTCCTCGACCATGTCCTTGATGGACTCGCTGAAGGACCCGAGCAGCAGACCCATGGTGAACGTGCCGACCGACCAGCCGAGCACGCTGCCGCGCTGCAGCCGCCAGGCGAGCCCGAAGGCGCTCGCGAGCCGAGGACCCGCCTCCGCGGGGCCAGGCCGCGCCGGGAGCACCCCGGCCCCGAGGTCGCGCCGGGACTCGACGAGGACCGTGCCGAGCAGGAGCAGGGCGGTGAGGCCCAGCGAGAGCGCCAACGGCCACCAGCGGTTGGCGTCGTAGACGGAGACCTGCTGCGACCAGCCCATCGGCGAGACCCACGACCAGCCGTTCTCCCCCACGTCGCCGATCGCGCGCAGGCCGAAGGCCACGGCGAGGAAGGCCAGGGACAACCCGATCGCGCTGCGGGCGTGGCCGACGACCTGGGCGGCGCACGCCGCGACGCCGGTGAAGACGACGCCCATCGCCGCGACGGCCGCCCCGTAGAGCACGGACTCCGCGACGGGCTGCTCCTCGGCGAGGAACGACACCGTCACGCCCGCCCCGACGGCGACGGAGGCCACCGCCGCGACGAGGACCGCGGCGGTGATCACCGCGTGCGGGGACACCACGGTGGAGCCGAGCAGCTCGACGCGGCCGGAGTCCTCCTCGGTGCGGGTGTGCCGCACGACGACGAAGACGGCCATCAGGGCCACCCCGAGCAACGCGGTCAGGCTGGTCTCGTAGACGAGGATGCCGCCGATCCGGGTGAGCGCGATGGGCGGCCCCGCCATCGCGATCGACGCCGGCGAGCCGCCGACGTTCACGGCGTACGACGCGATCTCCACGGGGGTGTCGTAGGTCCGTCGTACGGCGGCCGCCGACGCGTAGGTGACCAGGACGATCGCGAGGATCCACACCGGCAGGTAGACGCGGTCGCGGCGCAGCACGAAGCGCACCAGCTGCCCGACCCCGGTGAAGGCGGTCACGGCGCGACCTCCTCGCCCACCACCTGGTCGCCGAACTGGCGCAGGAACAGCTCCTCGAGCGTCGGCGGGTGGCTGACCAGCGAGGTGATCTTGAGCGGCGCGAGGTAGTCCATGGCCTCGTCGATGTGGTCGGTGTCGACGTCGAAGGAGACGTGGCCGTCCTGGCGTGACACGTGCTGCACACCCGGCACCTCGTGGATGCGGTCCGACGGCCGCTCGGTCTGCACGATCATCGTGGTGCGGGTCAGGTGACGCAGCTCGGCGAGCGTCCCGCTCTGCACGACCCTGCCGGCCCGGATGATGCTGACCCGGTCGGACAGGGTCTCGGCCTCGGCGAGGATGTGGCTGGACAGCAGCACGGTGCGGCCCTGCCGGCGGATCTCCCCGATCGACTCCTGGAAGGCCGCCTCCATGATCGGGTCGAGGCCCGACGTGGGCTCGTCGAGCAGCAGCAGCTCGACGTCGGACGCCAGCGCCGCGACCAGCGCGACCTTCTGCCGGTTGCCCTTGGAGTAGCTCCGCGTCTTCTTCGTGGGGTCGAGGTCGAACCGCTCCAGCAGCTGCGTTGCGACGTGCCTTGTCGATCCCGCCGCGCAGCCGCGACAGCAGGTCGATGACCTCGCCGCCGGTGAGGTTCGGCCACAGCGCGACCTCGCCGGGCACGTAGGCCAGCCGCCGGTGCAGGGTGGCCGCCTCCCGCCACGGGTCGCCGCCCAGCAGCCGCACCTCGCCCGAGTCCGCGCGCAGCAGCCCGAGCAGGATCCGCAGCGTGGTCGACTTGCCCGACCCGTTGGGTCCCAGGAAGCCGTGCACCTCACCGGTGCGCACCTCGAGGTCGAGCCCGTCCAGAGCCCGGGTGGCCCCGAACGTCTTCACCAGACCGCGGATGGATACAGGAGCGTTCATGCCTCCATCATCGCGCGGGAGATGTCCCGTACGCGCCGGGAGGCGCGCCTATCCGGGACGAAGCGCGCTTCGACGGCGGTGCGACGGGTCAGGAGACGCCGAGGAGCTGCTTGACCGGGTCGATCGCGAAGTAGACGACGAACAGGACCGACACCACCCACATCAGCGGGTGCACCGTGCCGATCTTGCCGCGGACCACCTTGATCAGCGTGTAGGCGATGAAGCCGGCGCCGATGCCCACCGAGATGGAGTAGGTGAACGGCATCAGCACGATCGTGAGGAACGCCGGGATGGCGATCTCGACGTCGTCCCAGTCGATGTTCTTGACCTGCTGCATCATCAGGAAGCCGACCAGCACCAGCGCCGGGACGGCCGCCTCGTTGGGGATGATCTCGACCAGGGGCGAGAGCACGGTGGCGAACAGGAACAGCACGCCGGTGACCACGCTGGCCAGACCCGTGCGCGCGCCCTCTCCCACGCCCGGAGGCGGACTCGATGTAGGACGTGTTGCTGGAGATGCCCGCGGCGCCGCCGGCAGCGGCCGCGATCGAGTCGACGACGAGGATCCGCTCGGTGTGCGGCGGCTTGCCCTCCTCGTCGAGGAGACCGGCCTCGGCGCCGATGGCCGTCATCGTGCCCATGGTGTCGAAGAAGTCCGCGAGCAGCAGCGTGAAGACGAACAGGACCGCGGTGACGACGCCGACACGCTCGAACGAGCCGAACAGCGAGAACTGGCCGAGCAGCCCGAAGTCGGGTGTGGCGATGATCTTGTCGGGGAAGGCCGGGACGTTGAGGTTCCAGCCGTGCGGGTTGACCTTGTCGCCGGAGACCGACGGGCCGACCTTGGCCACGGCCTCCACGATGATCGCCAGCACGGTGGTGGCGAGGATCGAGATCAGGATGGCGCCCTTGACCTTCTTCACCCACAGCGCGATGACCAGCATCAGGCCGAACACGAAGACGAGCACGGGCCATCCGCCGAGGACGCCACCGGAGCCGAGCTCGACCGGCACGGGACCGACGCCCGTGCGGCGCACGAAGCCGGCGTCGACCAGGCCGATGAGCGCGATGAACAGGCCGATGCCGACGCTGATCGCGGTCTTCAGCTCCGCGGGGACCGCGTGGAACACGGCGGTCCGGAAGCCGGTGAGCACCAGCACCAGGATGATCAGGCCCTCGAGGACGACCAGGCCCATCGCGTCGGCCCAGGACATGCCCGACGCGATGGAGAACGCGACGAACGCGTTGAGCCCGAGCCCGGTCGCGAGCGCCAGCGGGAAGTTGGCCACGACGCCCATCAGGATGGTGAGCAGGCCCGCGACCAGTGCCGTCGCGGCGGCGATCATGGCCAGGTCGGGCGCGTCGCCACCGCCGAGGAACTGGCCGTCGCCGTCCTTCGCGAAGCCGAGGATGAGCGGGTTCAGCACGATGATGTAGGCCATCGTGAAGAAGGTGACGAGACCGCCGCGGACCTCGCGGCCGACGGTCGAGCCACGCTCGGAGATCTTGAAGAACCTGTCGAGGCCGCCCCGTGCTGCTCGCACCCCGGGTGGAGTCGCGCTCAGCGGTCTTGGATGGCTTGTCCACGGAAGGCTCCTAGAGAGCAGTGAGGCGGGCCGGCGGGTAGCGGGTCGGCGCACATACTGCCAGACCCGATATCTTCGAAGCGTGGAACTCCCCCAGGACCGGTCGCACAAGGTCACGACCCATGAGATCGGCCGGCGCACCTACATCGTCGCGGACGTCGACCCGCTCGACGTGGACGGCGTGCGCACGGTCGCGGTCGGTACGGCGCTGTGGCTGGTCGCCTTCGTCCTGCTGCTGCCGTTCTCCGGCCGGCTGGCCGAGACCGACCGCGTCTGGTGGCTGTGGACCTGCCTGGCCGGGTTCGGCCTCGGGGTCATCGGCTGGGACTACTGCCGGCGTCGCAGGAACCGCCGCCACGAGCGGGAGGCCGCTCGACGGGCCCGGCCGCAGTCGCCGCCCGCGGGCTAGAACTTCTCGAGCTCGTCCCAGGTGAGGGTGTCGAGCACCGGCTCCGGCAGCGGAGCGGGCATGTTCTTCTTGCTCAGCTGCGCCTCGGAGTGCGCGCCGCAGCCGTGGTCGAAGGACACCACGCGGCCGTCGTCGTTGGCGTAGGCGTTGGCGCACACGCCGAACAGCTGCGACAGCGGCCCGGCCAGCCGGAGCATGAAGCCGCACGAGCCGCAGCTGGCCGGGGCCGACTGGGCGATCGGGGCGTCCGGGCCGTGCGAGCCGTCGTACCAGCGCTGCGCGGCGAGCTCGCGACCCTCGAGGGAGAGCACGCGCGGCCGGCCCAGCCCGAGCTCGTCGGAGACGGCGCGGACGGAGTCCTGGTCGACGATCTCGTCGCCGGCGGTGTAGCCGGGGACCAGACGCGGGTCGTCGTCCTCGGTCGGGAGCAGGTCGCCGGGACCGAGGTCGCCGGGCTTGATCCGGTCCTTCCACGGCACCCAGGTGGGGGCGACGATCGCGTCGTCGCCCGGGAGCAGCACGATCTCGTCGACGGTGACGCTCTTCTGGCGCGCGGCGCGGGCCACGGTGACCGCCCAGCGCCAGCCGCGGTAGCCCTTGCGGGTGCACGCGAAGAAGTGGGTGACGACGCGCTCGTCCTCGCCGGAGTGGCCGAGGTGCTCGCCGACGTCGACGACGTCGACCTCCTCGAGCAGCGCCTCGCGGGCAGCGTCCACCGCACCGACACCGACGGTGTCCGCCTTCTTGGATCTCGCTGCAGTCATCACAAGGCCCGATTCTCCCTCATGGCCACCGCTGTTGTCGCGCCGGGCCACGGATCTCTCCCACCGATTGGGCAAGATGTCAGCATGCGGCCCGAGGAGAGCAGCGCTGTCGGCGGCGACAGCCGCGCCCGGGGCGCGGGCCGCGGGGCCCGGCGGGCGCTGGGCGCGACGGCGCGCGGGGCGAAGGCCGCCGGCGTGGCGACCGGCCGGGGTGCCCGCGCCGTGGGGTCCGCCACCGGGGCCGCGGCGGGGTTCACGTTCCGGCAGGCCCGCCGGGCCAGCCAGGCCCAGGGCGCCGGCCAGAGCGGGCTGTCCCGGCTGATCGAGCTGCACGCGTTCAACGCCGCCGGCGACGCCGCGGTCGCGATCTCGCTGGCGGGCACGCTGTTCTTCCAGGTGCCGACCGACCAGGCCCGCGGCCAGGTCGCGCTCTTCCTCGGCCTGACGATGCTGCCCTTCGCGATCGTCGCGCCGCTGATCGGGCCGTTCCTGGACCGGTTCAGCCACGGCCGCCGGTGGGCCATCGGCGCCACCATGGCGATCCGCGCCTTCCTCTGCTGGATCCTGGCCGACACGGTCAGCGGCGGGTCGACGGTGGCGCTGTTCCCCGCGGCGCTCGGCTGCCTGGTGGCCTCGAAGGCGTACGGCGTGACGCGGGCGGCCGCCGTGCCCCGGGTGCTGCCGGGCCAGCTGAGCCTGGTCCGGGCCAACTCCCGGATCTCGCTCGCCGGGGTCGCCGGCGCGGCCGTCTCCGCCCCGCTCGCCGTGCTGGCGTCGACCGCCGGCGCGGAGTGGTCGCTGCGCTACGCGTTCGCGGTGTTCGTCGGCGGCACGATCCTGGCGATCCTGCTGCCCGCCAGCGTGGACAGCTCGGCCGGCGAGGACGACTCGGGGCTGCCGGGCGTCGGCCGGCGCGGCCGGGTCGCCGTCCCCCGAGCCGTCGTGGTCGGGCTGCGGAGCAACGCCGGGCTGCGGCTGCTGTCGGGGTTCCTGACCTTGTTCATGGCGTTCCTGCTGCGCGACGAGCCGTTCCCGGGCTGGGAGGACCGGCCGGAGCTGCTGCTCGGCCTGGTCATCGGGTCGGCCGGCGTCGGCAGCACGCTGGGCATCGTGCTGGGGTCGGTGCTGCGCAACGTGCGGCCCGAGGTCACGGTGGTCGCGGCGCTGCTCGTGGACGCCGCCGTGACCGTCGTGGCCGCGGCGCTCTACGGCCTGCTCGCCGCGGTGCTCCTCGGCCTCACGGCCGGACTCGCGCAGTCGTTCGGCAAGCTGTCGCTCGACGCGCTGATCCAGCGCGAGATCCCCGACCAGCACCCGGGCCAGCGCGTTCGCGCGGTCGGAGACGCTGCTGCAGCTGTCCTGGGTGGTCGGCGGCTTCATCGGCATCGCGCTGCCGCTCGTCCCGCAGCTCGGCCTCGGTGTCGCCGCGGCGATCCTCGTCGCCTGGTCGCGCGTGGGTGCTCAGCGCGGCCCGCCCCCGGCCCACGCAGGACGTCATACGACCCGAGGGCGACAGACCTCGAGACGTATGACGTCCCGGAGCGTCAGAGCTCGAGCTCGTCGGCGACCGCCCGGAGCAGCTTCGCGGTCGGCTTGGCGCTCTTCGGGTCGGGGTGCCGTCCGGCGCGGTAGCCCTTCTCGATGTTCTCGAGCAGCCGGTAGAGGTCCTCGATGATGTTGACCATGTCGGCGGGCTTCTTGCGCAGCGACTTCGACACCGACTGGGTCGGCTCGAGCAGCCGCACCTGGAGCGCCTGGTCACCCTTGCGGCCCTGGACGATCCCGAACTCCACCCGGGTGCCCGCCTTGAGCGAGGCCACGCCCTCGGGCAGCGCCTCCGCGCGCACGTAGACGTCCGGGCCGTCCTCCTGCGACAGGAAGCCGAAGCCCTTCTCGGCGTCGTACCACTTGACCTTGCCAGTCGGCACGAGATGACCTCTTCTTGCTAGCGGCCCGCGGTGCGGCAGGGCCCGGGTGGGTGGAAAGGACAAGGGTACGGCGAGCAGGCCGGTCGGCTCATCCGGGTTATCGGTAGCGCTCCGCATCGGCGAGCCGCTCGTTCATCGCACCGGACCGGAAGCCGCGCGGGTCCACCTCGGCGGCGTCGAACCCGGCCGCCACCACGGCCTCGACGACCCGCAGGTCCGCCGCCACCGCCGGCACCAGGTCGGCGTCGACCTCGATGCTGGCCCGGTCGCCGAGGTCCCGGATCCGCAGGTCGCGGACGGCGGTCCCGTCCGCGTCGAGCACCGCACGCACCGCGGCCTCGGCCCGCTCGACCCGGGCCAGCCGGAACGGGCTGACCTCGATGCCGTAGGCCACCCGCGAGGACAGGCAGGCCGCGGCCGGCTTGTCCCAGGTGGGCAGGCCCCAGTCCCGCGAGGCGGCCCGGATCTGCTGCTTGGTCAGGCCGGCGTCCTGGAGCGGGGTGATCGCCCCGCGCTCGTCGGCGGCCCGGATGCCGGGGCGGAAGCCCGCGACCGCGTCGTCGGCGTTGGTGCCGGTCGCGACGTGCGCGAGCCCGTGCTCCTCGGCCAGCGGACCGAGCACGTCGAGCAGCTCGGCCTTGCAGAAGTAGCACCGGTCCCCCGCGTTGGCCCGGTAGCCCTCGCGCTCCATCTCGTGGGTCTGCGGGGTGAGCACCCGGACCCCGAGCGCCTCGGCGAACGTCGCGCGCGGGCGACCGCTCGGCCAACGGCAGGGAGTCGCTGTAGGCGGTGGCCGCGGCCACCCGGTCCGGGCCGAGCGCCCGCACGGCGGCCGCGAGCAGGAAGGCGCTGTCGGCGCCGCCGGAGAACGCCACCAGGACCGAGCCGCGGGCGCGCAGGTCGGCCTCGAGCGCGGCCAGCCGGCCGGCCAGCAGGTGCGCGTCGAGCCAGGCCGGGAACTCGCCCAGGTCGCGCAGCACCACGTGGGTGCCGGCCGCCCGGAGCTCGTCCTCGGTGCAGCCGCCGGTGAGGACCGAGACGCTGACCGCGCCGGCCGCGAGCGCGCCGTCCACGTCGAGGGTGTGGTCGCCGACGTAGACCGAGGCGCCCTGCTCGCGCAGCACGGCGGCCTTGCCGACGCCCCAGACCTCGCCGGCCAGGTGGTCGACGTCGAAGCCGAGCTCGTCGACGTGCAGGGCGGCGTTGCGGGTGTACTTCCCGGTGACCAGCACGGTCCGGCCGCCGTGGCGGCGTACCGCCCGCAGCGCCTCGTGGGCACCGTCGAGGGCGAGCGTCCCGGCCACCGCGTGGTCGGGGTAGAGCGCGCGGAACCGGTCCACCAGCGCCGGGATGCGGTCGGCCTCGAAGTGCGGCGCGAGCATCAGGTCGAGCGGCGCCCCGAGCACGGCCACCATCTGCTCGACGTCGAACACGGCACCCGTCTCGGCGGACAGCGCGCGCAGGGTCGCGGCGAACCCGGGACGGGTGTCGATGAGCGTCATGTCGAGGTCGAACCCGACGACGAGAGGGGCGGGCGAGGTCACCGCCCCACTGTAGGTCGGCCGTTTCGTTGAAACCCCACCCCGCCCCTGGGACGATGAGGTGCCGTCCAGTTCCGTCCCATCCGGCACAGAGACCACAGAAGAGAGGTGTCCGTTGAGTCCGCGTCCGCACCGCGCGCAGCGACTGGTCGCCCTCACCGCGGGGCTGCTGCTCGCCGCCGGTACGACGGGTGGGCCCTCCGCGCAGGCGGCCCCGGGCGGCCAGGGCGCCGCAGCGGACCCGACCCTCGCCACCCGGTCCGGCCTCTACCTGGTCACCCTGGCCGACCGCCCGACGGCCGTGCACCCCTCGACCCGGCCCGCCCCGGGCGAGCGGTTCGACCGGACGCGGCCCGCGGTCGCCGAGCTCGCCGAGCGCCTGCGCACCCGCCAGGACCGGGTGCTCGACGCGGTCGGCGACCCGGCGGTCGTCTACCGCTGGACGACCGCGCTCAACGGCTTCGCGGCCCGGCTCGACGAGGCCCAGGTCAAGCAGCTGCGGCGCGACCCGCGCGTGCTCCTGGTCGAGCGGAGCACCGTGCGGCGCCCGGCGAGCGACTCGGCGTCCTTCCTCGGCCTCCCGGGTGCCGACGGCGCCTGGGGCGAGGCCGGCGGGCCCGCCGGCGCCGGCAAGGGCGTCGTCGTCGGCGTCGTCGACACCGGCATCTGGCCGGAGAACCCGAGCTTCGCCGGGCTGCCGCAGCAGTCGCCGGGGACGTCCCCCGCGCTGCCCGGCTTCCACGGCGCCTGCCTTCCCGCCGAGCAGTGGCAGGCCGACGACTGCAACGACAAGGTCGTGTCGGCGCGCTGGTTCGTCGCCGGCTACGGCCGCGACCACCTGGCCAGCACCGAGATCCTCTCGGCCCGCGACTCGACCGGTCACGGGTCGCACGACGCCTCGACCGCGGCCGGCGAGCGCCGCGTCGACGTCGAGATCGACGGGCAGGGCTTCGGCACCGACAGCGGGATGGCGCCGGCCGCGCGGCTCGCGGTCTACAAGGCCTGCTGGACCGCGCCCGACCCGTCCGACGACGGCTGCGCGACGGCCGACACGGTGACGGCGGTCGACCGCGCGGTGGCCGACGGCGTCGACGTGCTCAGCTACTCGGTGGCCGGTTCGGCCGATCCCGCGGACACGCTGTCGCGGGCCTTCCTGTCCGCCGCCTCCGCAGGTGTCTTCGTGGCCACGGCGGCGGGCAACCGCGGTCCCGGCACGACCGGCGTCGGCAACGTCGGCCCCCTGGGTGGCCACCGTCGGCGCCAGCACGCACGCGCTGCACCAGGGCGCCGTACGCCTCGGCGACGGCAGCTCCTACGTCGGGGCGATGGCCTCCGACAAGGGCGTGGGCCGCACCGGCATCGTGCTCGCCCGCGACGCCGCAGCCGACGGCACCGCCCCGGCCGCCGCGGCCCGCTGCGAGATCGGCTCGCTCGACGCGGCCGCCGTGGCCGACAAGGTCGTCGTCTGCGAGCGCGGCGACATCGCGCGTGCGGACAAGTCGACCGCGGTGTCCCGGGCCGGCGGCGCCGGGATGGTGCTCGTGAACACGGGGCCCGACAGCCTCGAGCCCGACGTGCACGCCGTGCCCACCGTCCACCTCGACGTCGCCGACGGGGCCGCGCTGGAGGCCTACGTCCGCGCCGCCGGCGACCGGGCGACCGCGGCGCTCGACCCGGACGGCTCCGAGGAGGTGCCGCTGCCGGCCATCGCCCCGTTCTCGGCCCGCGGCCCGCTCCCTGGCGGCGACCTGCTCAAGCCCGACCTGACCGCGCCCGGCGTCGCCGTGGTCGGAGCGGTCGCGCCGCCGACGAGCTCGGGCCGGCTCTGGGACCTGCGTTCCGGTACGTCGGTCAGCGCTCCCCACGTCGCCGGCCTCGCCGCCTTCCTGCGCAGCGTCCACCCGACCTGGTCACCGGCCCGGCTGAAGTCCGCGATGATGACGACCGCCGATGCGCTGGAGGGCTCGGCCGGCCCGTTCGCCGAGGGCAGCGGCCAGGTCGACCCCGGCGGCTTCCTCGACCCGGGCCTCGTGCTGGACAGCACGCCGGCCGCCTGGCGCCGCTACCTCGCCGGCGACCTCCGCGGCCAGGACCTCAACCTGCCGTCGGTGTCGGTCGGCGGCCTCGTCGGGCGGACCACCGTGGTGCGCCGCCTGACCAACGTCGCCCGCTCCGCCGAGACCTACACGGCGTCGGTGACCGGGCTGGGCGGCGTCGACGTGCAGGTGCGCCCGAGCACGCTGAGGCTCCGTCCCGGGCAGACCCGGGCCGTCCGGATCCGGCTGGTCGCCACGCCGTCGGCGCCGGTCCGCGACTACGCCCGCGGCGCGATCACCTGGACCGGGCGCGGGCACCAGGCCCGCCTCCCCGTGGTCGTGCGCACCGTGTCCGTCGCTGCGCCCGACGAGGTGACCGTCGGCGTCGACGCGGGACGGGTGGCGGTCGACGGGCGCACGGGCACGGGCCGACGGGTGCGTCCCGCCGACGTCGACCTGACCCCCGCAGACCCGATCGGGCTGAGCCTGCGGCCCGGCAGCTTCGACCCGCGCGCGCCCGAGAACGACGCCGACACCTTCTCCACCACGGTCGAGGTGACGCCGGGCAGCGACGCCGCCCGGTTCGAGGTGGCCGGCCACAACGCGGCCGACGACCTGGACCTCTACGTGTTCCGCGACGGCGAGCTCGTCGACTCCTCGACCGGGCCGGGGTCCGCCGCGACCGTGACGCTGCTCGACCCGGCGGCCGGCGGCTACACCGTCTACGTGCACGCGGTCGAGGTCGGCAACGGCGCGGCCAGCACCGGCGAGCTCTCCACCTGGGTGGTCGGCAAGCACGCCGCAGGCGCCGAGGACCTCACCGTCGAGACGAAGCAGCCCGCCACCCGGCCGGGGGCGCCCTTCCGCTCGACGATGTCGTGGAAGAACCTCGACCCGACCCGACGCTGGTTCGGCGTGATGCGCTACGCCGGGTCGGACCGTCCCACGCTCCTCCGCATCGGCTGACCCCTCGCCGAGTCGGTTGGGGTCAGGGGAGGCGGCGGGCGACGACCTCGGCGAGGATCCCCAGCGGCATCGCGCCGGAGTCGAGCACCGCGTCGTGGAACGCCTTGATGTCGAACGCGTCGCCCTGGCGCTGCTCGGCCTCGCGGCGGATCCGCTGGATCTCCAGCCGGCCGACCATGTAGGACACCGCCTGGCCGGGCGTCACGGCGTACCGGTTGATCTCCTCGGTCGCGTGGCTGACCCGCATCGGGGAGTTCTCGAGCAGGTAGTCGATCGCCCGCTGCCGGCTCCAGCCGAGCGCGTGCATGCCGGTGTCCACGACGAGCCGGCAGGCCCGCATCGAGTCGGCGGCGAGCATGCCCATCCGGTCCAGCGGCGTGGAGTAGAGCCCCATCTCGTCGGCGAGCCGCTCGGTGTAGAGGCCCCAGCCCTCGGCGTACGCCGTCACGAACGCACGCTTGCGGTACTCCGGGAGGTCCTCGAGCTCGGCCGCGATCGCGAGCTGGAGGTGATGGCCGGGGATGCCCTCGTGGTACGACGTCGACTCGATCTCGTAGCGGCCCCAGCCCTCGGGGTCCGAGACGTTCATGAAGAAGACGCCGCCGCGGCTGCCGTCCTTCGGTGGCGCGAAGTAGTAGGCGATCGCGCCGCTGGTGGTCGCCTCGACGTCGCAGTCGGACTTCGGCAGCCGGCCGAACCAGTCGCCCATCGCCGCACGTGCCTTGGCCATCGCGGCCTTGGAGTCCGCGACGACGTCGTCGCCGTTGGTGTGGTGCAGCGCCGGGTCCTCGCGCAGCGCGGCCAGGATCTTCTCGAGGTCGTCGGTGCCGACCACCTCGGGCCCGAGCGCGCGGTACTCCTCGGCGAGCGAGGCGATCTGAGCCAGCCCGATGTCGTGGATCTGCTGCGGCGTCAGGTCGGTCGTCGTGTAGTAGCGGACCAACCGCGCGTAGACCTCGTCCCCGTCGGGCAGCCAGGTCAGGCCGCACTTGTCGTCGGGCCGGGCGACCGGGGCGACCTCGTCGCGCAGCACGTCGCGGTAGGTCGCCACCGCCGGGCGGACCTCGGCCTCGACCACGGCGGCCAGCTTGTCGCGCAGCCCCGCGGCGTCGACGCCGGCCGGGGGCTCCGCGGTGCGCAGCAGCGGGTCGTCCTCGAGCGGGCGGGCGAGCCACGCGTCCAGCTGCTCCACCGTCTCGTGCACGGCGAAGGCCGCCGGGGTCCGCCCCGACGCGACTCCCTCGCGGTGGCGGGCGGCCAGGTCGGAGAAGTACGCCGCGATCCCGCGCAGCTTGCCGACCATGGCTGCGGCCACGCCGGCGTCCGGCAGCGCCAGCTTGGGGATCCGCACGCCCAGGCTGGCCTGGGCACCGAAGACCGGGTCGGCGGCGAGCTCGGCCATCCGCGAGGACAGGATCTCCGCGCGGCTGCTCGCGTCCCACGCGAGCATCGCCCGGGTGATGCGCTGCTGCTCGTCGAGGCCGTCCTCGGCCAGCGCCTCGGCGCGACGGGCGAAGTCGCGGGCCTCCGCGACCAGCCGGTCCTCGGCCTCCCGGCCGACCTCCTCGAACCGGTCGGCGTAGGCGTACTCGCCGATCATGTGCGCCCACGTCGGCATCGACCGCAGCCGGTGCTCCTGGTAGTCGTCGGCCAGCTGCTCAACGGTGTCGGACATGCTCCCCCTCGGGTGGTCGCGCGCGGGCGCGCGTGGTCGGGTCGAACTGGTGCCGCAGCAGCATGCCGCAGCGGGTCAGGACAGGCCGAGACGGCGCGCGGACTCCTCGCGCATCTCGACCTTGCGGATCTTGCCGGTGACGGTCATCGGGAACTCGTCGACCACCATCACGTAGCGCGGGATCTTGTAGTGCGCGAGCTTGCCGGTCGCGAACGCGCGGACCGCGTCGGCGTCGATCGGGTCGGCCCCGGACCGCATCTTCACCCAGGCGCAGAGCTCCTCGCCATAGCGCTCGTCGGGCACGCCGACGACCTGGACGTCCTCGACGTCGGGGTGGCTGTAGAGGAACTCCTCGATCTCGCGCGGGTAGATGTTCTCGCCGCCGCGGATCACCATGTCCTTGATCCGGCCGACGATGTTGCAGTAGCCGTCGTCCCGCATCACCGCGAGGTCGCCGGTGTGCATCCACCCGTCTGCGTCGACGGCTTCCGCGGTCTTCTCGGGGTCGTCCCAGTAGCCGAGCATCACCGAGTACCCGCGTGTGCAGAGCTCACCGGGCTCGCCCCGCTCGACGGTGTCACCGGAGCCCGGGTCGACGATCTTCACCTCGACGTGCGGGTGCACCCGGCCGATCGTGGAGGTACGCCGGTCCAGGTCGTCGTCGCTGCGGGTCTGGCACGACACCGGCGACGTCTCGGTCATCCCGTAGGCGATCGACGCCCCGGTCATGAACATGTCGTCGATGCAGCGCTTCATCACCTCGACGGGACAGATCGAGCCGGCCATGACACCGGTTCGCAGCGTGGACAGGTCGTAGGAGGCGAAGTCGGGGTGGTTCTGCATCGCGATGAACATGGTGGGCACGCCGTAGACGCCGGTGCACCGTTCGTCCTGCACGGTCTGCAGCGTGATGCCGGGGTCGAATCCCGGGGCGGGGATGACCATCGTGGCGCCGTGGGTGGTGCACCCCAGGTTGCCCATCACCATGCCGAAGCAGTGGTAGAAGGGCACCGGGATCGCGAGGCGGTCCTCTTCCGTGAAGTCGATCAGCTCCGTGGTGAAGAAGCCGTTGTTGAGGATGTTGCGGTGCGACAGCGTCGCGCCCTTGGGGAACCCGGTGGTGCCCGAGGTGTACTGGATGTTGATCGGGTCGGTGTTGGCCAGGGTCGCCATCCGTTCCGGCACCGCGTCCGCGGGCAGGCCGTCACCCTGGGCGACCAGGTCGTCCCAGTCACTCGTGCCGATGAAGACCACACGCTCGAGGGCGTGCGCGTCGTGGCGCACCTGCTGGACCATGTCCCGGTAGTCGCTGGTCTTGAAGTCGGTGGCCGACACCAGCAGCCGCAGGCCGGACTGGTTGAGCGCGTAGGCCATCTCGTGGGTCCGGTAGGCCGGGTTCACGTTCACGAGGATCGCGCCGATCTTGGCGGTGGCGTACTGCACCAGCGTCCACTCAGCGCAGTTGGGCGACCAGACGCCGACCCGGTCGCCCTTGGCGATGCCGGCGGCGATCAGACCGCGGGCGAGCGCGTCGACGTCGCGGTCGAGCTCGGCGTAGGTCCAGCGCCGGCCGGTCGCCACCTCGACGAGCGCCTCCCGGTCGGCGTGCTCCCGGGCGATGCGGGCGAAGTTCTCGCCGATGGTCTCCTCGAGCAGTGCGGGCGTGGTCTCACCTGCGGCGTACGACTCCATGGCCCGACCCTATTGACCCGGCCCGGGACACGGAAGGGGCGTAGTGGGCCGTCTGCCGTAGTCCGACGTAGCCCCGTTGCCTGATTACGGCGCTCTCACCGACACCTAGGTTCGGAGATGGCCCCAGAGAGGTGGGCTCTGGGGGTTTGAGGGGGTTGACTGATGAATGCCAACGGCGTGCCGTTCTCACGGCCGCTCATGGCGCCTGAGGCAGGCGCCGCGGTCGAGCGGGTGCTCCGTTCGGGCTGGGTCACCACCGGCCCCGAGTGCGTTGCGTTCGAGGACGAGCTCGCCGCCTGGCTCGGCGTGGACCACGCTGTCGCGGTGTCGTCCTGCACGGCCGCGATCGAGCTGTCCCTGCGCGCCCTCCATCTTCCTGCGGGAGCGAGGGTCCTGGTGCCGTCGATCACCTTCTGCGGAGCGGTCGAGGCGATCGTGCACGCAGGGCTCGTCCCGGTGCTCGCCGACGTCGAACCGGGTTCCGGCCAGGTTTCACCACGGACCTGCGCTGCAGCGGCACGCGAGGCGGGCGGCGTGCAGGCGATGCTCGCGCTGCACTACGCGGGCGACCCGGCCCCGGTTCCCGCCCTCGCCGAAGCCGCCGGCATCGGCCTCGACCATGTCGTCGAGGACGCCGCCCATGCGCTCGGCACACGCACGGAGGACGGCTACGTGGGCGGCACCTCCCGAGCGACCTGCTTCAGCTTCTACGCGACCAAGAACCTGCCCATCGGAGAAGGCGGAATGATCACGACCCGCGACGAGGAGCTCGCCGCGTGGCTGCGCACCGCCCGCCTGCACGGGATGACGAGCGACGCCTGGCGCCGCTACCTCCCCGGCGGCAGCTGGCGCTACTCGGTCGACGAAGCCGGCCTGAAGGCCAACCTCTCCGACGTCCACGCCAGCATCGGCCGCGTCCAGCTGCGCCATCTCGACGCGTGGCAGGAGCGCCGTCGGGAGATCGCCGCGCGCTACCGCGCCGGACTGGAGGGCCTGGACGGTCTCGGGCTCCCGACCGAGTCGTTGCCCGGCGGCCATGCCTGGCACCTCTACGTGGTCCGGGTCCGCGCCGAGCTCGGGATCCACCGCGACGAGCTGTCCCGGCTGCTGGGCGAGCAGGGCATCGGCACGTCGGTGCACTTCATCCCGCTGCACCACATGCCCCGCTACCGCGAGGTCGCGTGGATGCCCGCCGACGGGCTCCCCGGTGCGGACGCGGTCTTCGAGGAGACCCTCTCGCTGCCGATGCACCAGGGACTGACCGACGCCGAGGTCGACACCGTCGTCGAGGCGCTCGTACATGCACGACCCAGAGCCCGCTACCAGGAGGTTTCGAAGTGACGCTCGCCTACGAAAGAAGCGACCAGCTGCTCGCTCCCACGCGGCCCACACTGCTCAGGACCCTGATCGTGGGTGCCGGCGTGGCAGGACGCGCGCTGGCGCGTGACCTCGGCGACATACCTCAGTTCGGCCTCCTCCCCATCGGGTTCGTGGACGACGACCCCACCAAGCAGGCGGCCACGGAGCTGCCCGTCCTCGGCACCCTCGACCGGGTCGCCGAGATCGCGTCCCGCGAAGGCATCGACGTGGTGGTGCTCGCGATCCCGGGACTGGAGCAACCCGTGTTCAAGCGGGTCGTCCAGGGTGCCTCCGCCGCCGGCGCCAGCATCAGGTATCTCCCCTCGTTCGTCGCGGCGCTGGAGCGCACCGTCGTCGGCAGCGACATGCGCTGGCTCGACGTCGGCCAGCTGATCGGCCGCAGCGAGGTCCACGTGGTGAGCTCCGCGGCCGCGGCCACCATCAAGGACAAGGTCGTCCTGGTCACCGGCGCGGGCGGCTCGATCGGCTCCGAGCTGTGCCGCCAGGTCTTCGGCTTCGAGCCGCGACGGCTCGTGATGCTCGACCACGACGAGTCCAACCTGCACCGGCTGCAGCTCGAGCTCTGGGGCGAGGGCCTGCTCGACAGCGACGAGTGCGTGGTCGCCGACATCAGGGACCGGGAGCGGATCGACCAGGTCTTCGCGCAGGTGCAGCCGGACATCGTGTTCCACGCCGCGGCGCACAAGCACCTCCCGCTCCTCGAGCGGCACCCCTGCGAGGCGGTCAAGTCCAACGTCGCCGGGACGGAGAACGTGCTCTGGGCGGCGCTCAAGCACGCCGCCGAGCGGTTCATCCTGATCTCCACCGACAAGGCCGCCGATCCTTCCTCGGTGCTCGGCGCGACCAAGCGGCTCGCCGAGCTGCTGGTCCAGGGCGCAGAGAGCGGCCAGACCAAGGTCGCCTCGGTGCGCTTCGGCAACGTGCTCGGCAGCCGCGGTTCGCTCCTCAGCGTGCTGACCGAGCAGATGAACCGGGGTCTCCCGATGACGGTGACCCACCCGGAGATGACGCGCTTCTTCATGACCATCGAGGAGGCCGCCGGCCTGGTTGTCGAGGCCGCCCGGCTCGCCGACCGCGGCGAGACGTTCGTGCTCGACATGGGCGAGCCGGTGCGCATCGTCGACGTGGTGCAGTCGTTCGCACGGTTGATGAACCGCGAGGTCCAGATCCGCTTCACCGGGATGCGAGCGGGAGAGAAGCTCAACGAGACGCTGTTCAGTGAGCACGAGATCCCGACGCTGACCGAGCACCCGCGCATCTACCGCACCGACGCCTCGGAACCGACCGCCGGCTTCTACCACAAGCTCCGCACGCTCTACCAGGCTGCGGACGCCAACGACCCGGTGACCGTGCGGCTGGCACTGCGGGCCCTGCTTCCGGACTACCGGCCGGAGACGCCTGCGATACCGGCCCAGCCGGCCATGTACCCCGACGACTTCTGACCGGCTACGAGGAGCGCACTCATGAAAGCCCTCGTGACCGGTGGAGCCGGCTTCATCGGCTCGCACCTCGTGGATCGGCTGCTCGCCGACGGGCACGACGTCGTGGTCGTGGACGACCTCTCGACGGGCTCCACCGCGAACCTGACCGCCGCCTGGGACGACCCCCGGTTCACGTTCGTCCGCGGTGACGTCACGTCACCGGAGGTCGTGGAGCAGCTCACCGCTGTGGCTGCGGACGTCGTGTTCCACCTGGCCGCGCAGATGGACGTCAGGCACAGCGTGGCCGACCCCCTCGACGACGCACGGCGCAACGTGCTCGGCACGATCAGCGTGCTCGAGGTGGCTCGGCGCGGTGGTTCACGCAAGGTGCTCTTCGCGTCGTCGGGCGGCGCGATCTACGGGGACCAGACGGTGCGGCCCATCCCCGAGACGGCGACGCCGGACCCTGCCGCGCAGTACGCCGCCTCGAAGATCTGCGGCGAGGTCTACCTGGGTGTCTACCGGAACCTCTACGGGCTGCAGACGACCGCGCTGAGGCTCGGCAACGTCTACGGGCCGCGCCAGAATCCCGAGGGAGAGGCGGGCGTGGTGGTGATCTTCGCCGCCGCGATGCTCGCGGGCCGGCCGACCGCCCTGTTCGGAAGCGGCAGCACGACGAGGGACTACGTCCACGTCGACGACGTGGTGGAGGCCTTCGTCCGGGCCGCGGGTCCCGTCGCGGACGGGGCTCGGCTCAACATCGGGTCGGGCCGGGAGACCACGGTCGCCGACCTGCACCGGCTCGTCGCCGCCGCGGCCGGCTCCGACGCGGAGCCGACCCTGCTCCCGGCGCGGCCCGGCGAGCTGGACCGGGTCTGGCTGGACGTCAGCGCGGCCCGCCGCGCGCTCGGCTGGGAACCCCACATGGATATCGAGAACGGCATCGCGAGCACCGTCACCTGGCTGCGCGACAGCCTCGTGACGGCCGCTCGAACCTGAGGAGGAGAACACACATGAAGCGACGGGCCATTGTCACCGGTGGAGCCGGGTTCCTCGGATCGCACCTCTGCGAGAGGCTGCTCGACGAGGGGTACGAGGTCGTCTGCCTGGACGACTTCTCCACCGGAGGGGCCGCCAACTGCGCGCACCTGCTCGAGCACGAGGGCTTCCGGCTGGTCCGGGCCGACGTGACGGAGCTCGTGCACGTCGGTGGGCCTGCGGACGTCGTGCTGCACTTCGCCTCACCGGCGTCGCCGGTGGACTACCTCCAGCTGCCGATCCACACGTTGAAGGTCGGCTCGATCGGCACGCTGCACGCCCTGGGCCTGGCGCGCGAGAAGGGGGCACGTTTCCTGCTGGCGTCGACGTCGGAGTGCTACGGCGACCCCCTGGTGCACCCCCAGCCGGAGACGTACTGGGGCAACGTCAACCCGGTCGGGCCTCGCGGCGTCTACGACGAGGCGAAGCGGTTCGGCGAGGCCATGACCATGGCCTACCGGAGCTTCCACGGGGTGGACACAGCGATCGTCCGGATCTTCAACACCTTCGGTCCCCGGATGCGTCCGTTCGACGGCCGGGCGATCCCGACGTTCATCCGGCAGGCGCTCGCCGACGAGCCCATCACGGTCGCCGGTGACGGGAGCCAGACCAGGTCGGTCTGCTACGTCGACGACCTCATCGAGGGCATCGTGCGACTGCTCCACTCCGACCTCCCGGGGCCGGTCAACATCGGCAACCCGCGCGAGCTGACCGTGCTCGAGCTCGCCGAGATCATCCGCGACCTCGTCGGGTCCAGCTCACCCATCGAGTTCATCCCGCGGCCGACGGACGACCCGACGGTCCGCCAGCCCGACATCACGCTGGCCCGCCGCGAGCTCGGCTGGGAGCCGGCCGTCGGCCTCGAGGACGGCCTGAGCCGGACCATCGACTGGTTCCGGCAGCTCGACCTGCCGGTCGCGCTCCCGCACCGGGTGCCGACGGTCGACGAGCTCGTCCTGTCGTCCGGGCCGACCGCCGCCGTGGCGAGGTGATCCACGTGCAGCGACCGACCCTGCTCCACGTGGTCGGACCGTCGAAGTTCGGAGGCGACTCCGTGCTCGTGCTCGAGATGGCTCGCGCCGCGGAGCAGAACGGCTTCCGGGTCGACGTGCTCGCGAGCGACCCCCGGTTCCGCGAGCTCATCCGCGAGCAGGGCTTCGGGCTCGTGGACCTCGACGTCCTCAAGCGTGAGATCCGGCCGGTCGCGGACGTCTCGGCACTGCTCCGTCTCCAGCACTTCCTGCGCAGGTCCTCCTACAGCGTCGTGCACACGCACACGTCGAAGCCGGGGGTCATCGGAAGGCTGGCGGCGACCCGGTCCGGCGTGCCGGGGATCCTGCACACTGTGCACCTCTTCGGCTTCCACGAGGAGTCGAGTGCGCTGGCCACCGGCGTCTACTCGCGTGTCGAGCGCGCCGCGGCGCACTGGTGCGACCGCATCGTGACGGTGAGCGAGTACCACCGCGACTGGGCGCTCCGCCTGGGCATCGGCACTGCCGAGCAGGTCGTGGCGATCCCCAACGGCGTACCGACCACGCGCGCGCACGGCGTCCGTCCGCGCGAGGAGGTCCGCGCCGAGCTGGGGCTCACCGACGAGGTGGCGGTGGTGTCCACCGGCCGGCTCGCCGAGCAGAAGGGGCTCGAGTACCTCCTGCGCGCGATCCCGCTGCTGGGTCCGGACCGCACCCGGGTGCGGGTGCTGCTGGCCGGCGACGGGCCGCTGCTCGAGCCCTTGACCGAGCTGGCGGCCGACCTCGGGGTCCTCGACGTCGTCCGGTTCCTCGGCTTCCGGCGCGACGTCGGCGACCTGCTCTCGGCAGCGGACATCGTGGCGCTGCCCTCCCTCTGGGAGGGCCTCTCGGTGTCCCTGCTCGAGGCGATGGCCGCCGGCAGAGCGGTCGTCACCACCACCATCGGCAGCAACCTCGAGGTCACGCGGGACGGCGCCGTGGCGTCGCTGGTCCCGCCGAAGGACCCGGCCGCACTGGCGACGGCCATCCGCCGCCTCGTGGACGACCCGGGTCGCCGGGACGAGCTCGGCCGGCTCGCGCAGCAGGAGCAGCGCAGCCGCTACACGATGAGCCGGATGCTGGACTCCTACCTCGAGGAGTACGACCGCCTGCTCGCGCGCGGGGCAGCGACGGCGGTGGCACGATGACCGCCGAGACGACCTGGTCACCGCGGCACCGGCTGGACGATCCTGCTCCGGCGCCGCTCCCGGGACAACGGCTCAGGATCCTGCACCTGGTCCTGGTGCTCGGGGAGACGAACAGCCAGTACAACGAGCACTGCCTCCCGCAGCTCGGGGCACGCGAGCTGGCCATCTGCACCTACTTCCCGCCCAAGCTCACCCCGCCGCCGGGTATCGCGCTGTTCCCCGGTGACGGAACCCTGGTCGGCTTCTTCCGCGCCCTTCGCGCAGCACTCGCCGGGCGGGAGTACGACGTCCTGCACGCGCACTCGCCGCACACCGCCGTGCTCCTCCCGCTGGGGATCCTGTTGCAGCCGCGGTCCTGGCCGCTGTGGCGCTCGATGCTGCTGACCGTGCACGACTCGTTCTACGACTACAAGCCGCGCAACCAGGCCATGACCGTCGCCGGTCTCGCCCTCTTCCGTCGCGTGGTCTTCTGCAGCAATGCCGCGTTCCAGAGCCTCCCGATCGCCGCCAGAACCGTGGCCGGCAGGCGCGCCCGCGTGGTGCAGAACGGGGCCGACCTGGGGCGGGTCGCGCGTGCCGCGGAGGGTGTCCGGGCTCCGGACGACGGGCTCTTCCGTGTCGTGTCGGTCGGCCGGCTCGAGCCGGTCAAGGACCCCCTCGCGATGGTCGCGGCCTTCGCCGCCGGCAGCGACTCCGGGTGCCGCCTGCAGCTGATCGGAGCGGGAGCGCTCGAGGAGGACGTCCGACGGGACATCGAGGCGAAGGGGCTGGGAGAACGGGTCGACGCGACGGGGCTGGTCCCGCGGGACGACGTCTTCCGGGCCTACGCGCGCAGCGACCTGTTCGTGTCCGTGTCGCACGGCGAGGGGTTGCCGATCGCGGTGATGGAGGCCATGGCGGCCGGGCTGCCCGTCGTCCTCTCCGACATCCCTCCGCACCGCGAGGTCGTCGACGGTCTCGACGTCGTTCCGCTCGTGCGGCCAGGGGACGTCGCGGGGTTCGCGCGCGAGATCGAGCGGTTCCGGCGGATGCCCGCCGAGGAACGGCATGAGATCGGGCGGCGCTGCCGGGCCTGGGTGCTCGAGCGGTTCACGCTCGAGCGGATGCACGCCGGCTACGACCAGGTCTACCGCGAGGTCCTGCCAGGGGTGGAGGCGGCGTGATCATCGAGCTGGTCGGCCCGACGGGAGCCGGCAAGAGCACGCTCGCACGGCTGCTGACCGACCACCTCGGCGGCCCCGGCGCCGCCGTGGTCGCCACCGACCTCGTCATGGACCGGCCCGTGCTGCGGCGCATCCACAGCGCCCAGGCCTCCAACATCGTGGAGGACGTCTGTGGGCTGCCCTACCTCGCCCGTGCGTTGCCCGACCATGCAGACCTCCTGCGGCTCGCGGCCGGCATGCTGGTCCAGCACGCACCGTCCCGCCTCGACCTCGCCCTGAACGCCCGCAGCGTGATGCGGCGCCTCGGCATGTACGAGCTCGCGCGGGCCAGGGCTGCCGGTCGCTTCGTCCTCGTCGACGAGGGTCCGCTGCTGATCGCCTACCACCTGTTCGTCTACAGCTCCGCCGACCTGTCCGTCGCGCCGCTCGAGCGCTTCGCCGGCATGGTTCCGCTGCCCGACTGTGTGATCTACGTGCGCAGTCCCCTCCCGGTGCTCGCCGACCGGGCGTTCTCCCGCCCGGACCGGCACCGCCAGCTCGCCGGCATGACCCGGGCGGAGGCGGAGGCGCCGCTGCGACGAGCGCTGCACGTCTTCGACCGGCTGATGTCGACGAAGCCGCTTGCGGAGCGGACGATCGTCGTGGAGAACGCGTCCCCGGACCCGCGCGGGCTGCACGAGCTCGCGGGGCAGCTCGCCGCGACCGTGCGGTCGTGGACGGGCGTGGCGCCGACGCCCGGCGCTCCCACGAGACCGGCGGCCGTCGGATGACGCGCGTGCCCGAGCAACGTCATGGACGCCGCGGCGCGGTGATCGCCTTCGTCGGCTCGGAGGCGACCGGCAAGTCGACCATGCTGGCCGAGACGGAACGGTGCCTGGCCGACCGGGTCGACGTACTGAAGCTGCACGCCGGCAAACCGCCGAGCACGCCGCTGACCACGGCACCGAACCTCCTCCTTCCCGCGTTGCGAGCGCTGGTGCCGGGACAACGGTCGACGCACGTGGACGCCCGCCACGTCGAGCGCGGCGACGACGACGGCCTGCGGCTGCCGCCACTGCTGTTCGCCGTCCGCGCGGTTCTGCTCGCCCACGACCGCCGCGTCCTGCTCCGGCGGGCCCACGAGGCGGCGGCCGGCGGCGCGGTGGCGCTCTGCGACCGGTACCCCTCGTCCGTCACGGGTGCGCCCGACAGCCCGCAGCTGGCCCGCTGGACCGGCGCCACTGCCGGACACCCGCTGCTCTCGTGGCTCGTTCGCACCGAGACACGCATGTACGCCGACATCCCGCCGGCGGACGTCGTGTTCCACCTCTGGGCGCCGTTGGACGTGACGCTCCAGCGCAATCGGGACCGCGAGAAGACCGAGCCGGAGGACCTCGTGACGCTCCGTCACCGCCAGGCCGGCACGCTGCGTTTCGACGGCTGCCCGGTGCACCGCATCGACACCACCCGCCCTCTGGGTCAGTCCCTGCACGAGGTCCGCGGGGTCGTCTCGACGCTTCTCGCCGACTCCTCGGGAATCCCCCGCAGCGCCTCGTCCAATTGACGTAGCAGGAGATACGCAGCCGTCGGCGTGCCAGGTGCCACACCGCGCCCTAGCGTCGATATCGGACGACACGGGTGGGGGCGCATGCGGTTGCCATGACCATGCACGGGCCACTGGCCGGCGGACGTCCGCGGCTTCCCGGCAGTAGTGCCGCATGACCAGGGAGAGGGATCACGTGGAATCGCCAAAGGATTTCGACTTCGTCGGTGCGCTCCGGCGTCGATGGGTGCTGGTAGTCGTCCTCACGGTCGTGGGCGCGGCCCTCGGCTACGGCGCCAGCACCGCGATGTCGCCGGTCTACGAGGGAACGGCCAGCCTGCTCGTCGGAGACTTCGAGGACGGCAGCGTGAGCAACAACGAAGTCCTCGCCATGCAGAGCCTCACCGCCACCTACGCCGACATCGCCCGGCGGGAACCGGTCCTCTCCGAAGCCGCGAAGGACCTCCCCGACACCGACTGGCGTCAGCTGCGCAAGACCGCCCACATCCGCGTCCCGAACGAGAGTCCCCAGGTCGTCGAGATCACCGTCGAGGCAGGCAACCGCGCGTGGGCGGCGAAGGCTGCAGGGGCGATCGCGAACAGTCTCGTGGGGTTCGTCGACCAGACGTCGGGCGGGAACGACTTCGTGTCGCCGCAGCTCGAGCGACTGGAGCAGGCGATCGAGGAGGACCAGCAGCGCGTGGACGACCTGCAGGCACAGCAGAAGGCGGAGGAGGGCACCCCCGCCCCGGACGCGCTCGCACGCGAGATCGAACGGACACAGACCCAGATCGCCTTGTGGCAGGACAACTACGCATCCTTCAAGGAGATCGCCTCGACGTCGAGCCACGTGGAGATCCGCCAACTGGGCCCCGCCGAGGCCGATCCGACACCGGTCAGCCCTGACCTCCGCTTCAACACCGTCATGGCTGGGGGCTTCGGCTTCCTGCTCGCGCTGGCGATCAGCTACCTCCTCGAGTCGCGCGACCGCCGACGTCCTGACGCCCCCGCGTCCACCACTCTGGGCTTCCCGATCATCGTTCCTCCGAACCTGGCGCACGGCACCGTTCCCGTGCCCATCAACGGCCGCAGCACCCAGCGCGTCGGCCCGACGGGCCGCACCACCGACCATCACGAGGGAGAGACTCAATGAGCGTGCAGGAGCAGACACCACCGGTTCGGGTTCCGTCCGCGCCCGCGGAGCCCCGGCCCGACGGGCCCGTGCCCCTGGGCCTGGTGGAGCAGCTGTGCGAGTCGCTCTCCGTGCGCGGGGTCGACTACTGCCACTGGAAGAGCAACGAGGCGATCGACCGGTCCGCGAGCGCGGACAACGACCTGGACCTGCTCGTGAGCCGCGAGCACGCCGTGCGGTTCACCGAGGTCGTGCACGCCCTCGGGTTCAAGCAGGCCCGGCAGTCACCGACCAAGGAGTTCCCGGGGGTCCTGCACTTCATCGGGGTGGACCCGGAGACCAAGAAGTTCGTCGACATCCACGCTCACTACCAGCTCGTGGTGGGCGATGACATGACGAAGAACCACCGCCTGCCGATCGAGCGCGCCTACCTCGCCTCCTGCCACCAGGGGCCGGTGTTCCGCGTGCCGGCTCCGGAGTTCGAGCTCGCTGCGCTCGTCATCCGGCTCGTGCTCAAGCACGCGACCTGGGACGCCAAGCTCACGTTCCAGGGCTCGCTGGCGGCCAGCGAGCGCCGTGAGGTCGACTTCCTCCGGGCACAGACGGGCTGGGACACGGTCGCGGCCGTCGTGGAGGAGCATCTTCCCTTCCTGGATCGTGAGCTCTGGGACCGGTGCGTCCGATGGGTGATGCGCGAGGGCCCGCGGTGGGACGGCGTCGGCGTGGCGCGCGAGCTCAGCCACGCCCTGTCCGCCCACACCCGCGCCGCGTGGCTGCCGGACCTTTCGCTCAAGATCTACCGCCGGGGCATGCTCTTCACGCGCCGGCGCGTCCTCCGACGTCCCTCCGAGCGATACCGGCTCGAGTCCGGTGGTGCGGTCGTCGCACTCGTGGGCGGGGACGGTGCCGGGAAGTCGACCGCCGTCGACGCCACGAGCCAATGGCTGTCCGGTGTGTTCCGCACGTCCACGCTCCACCTCGGCAAGCCCCCGCAGGGAGCCGTCTCGCTGGCATCCCGCGCCGCGTGGGGACTCGCGTCGCCGTTGCGGTCCAGCTCGACGACCGGGACGGCCGTCCTCGAGTCGTCGTCGCCGGCCGAGCCGCTCGACGGCCGCGGGACCGCCCGGCTGGTCTGGGAGGTGCTGACCGCGCGGGACCGGCACCGCGCCTACGTCCGGGCTCGGCGGGCGGCCGCGCGAGGGGAGCTGGTCGTGTGCGACCGGTTCCCGCTGCCGGACGTCATGCACATGGACGGCGCGGTGAGCTCCCGCCTTCCGCTCGACGAGAACGCCGGCTGGCCGGTCCGGCGCCTGGTGGCGCTGGAGCGGCGGTACTACCGCCGGCTGCTGGCTCCGGACGTCCTCGTCGTCCTGCGCGTCCACCCCGACGTCGCCGTCGAGCGAAAGCGCGACGTCGAGCGCGAGGGCTTCGTGCGTCCCCGCGTGGAGGAGGTCTGGGGCGTCGAGTGGGCGGACACCGCCGCGTGCGTGATCGACGCCAACCAGCCCAGGGACCAGGTGCTCGCCGAGGTCAAGAACGCGATCTGGTCGAGGCTGTAGGGGGTGCACGTGCAAGGGGGGCGCACAGTCGTCGAGCTGGTCGGTCTCGCGGGCGCCGGCAAGTCGACGCTCGCACGCGAGCTGGCTGGCGAGCCGACTGTCCAGCTCGGGCTGCCGTTGACCCGGGTGAGGTCGGCGGTGGCCCAGGCGACCGCCATCGCGCCCTTCGCGGTGCCCTACCTCCGCGACGCGAGGGGCTCCGCGTGGTTCACCCGCGACGAGGTCCGGGGCCTCGGTTACCTGCGCGCGTGGCAGAAAGCGCTGACCCGCCCGAGAGCCGGGTCGCCATGCGTCGTGCTGGACCACGGTCCGCTGTTCCGGCTGGCCCAGCTCGACGCCTACGGACCGCCGGTCGCATCCACCGAAGCCTTCCGGCGGTGGTGGGACGTCACGCTCGACCAGTGGGTGGACCTGCTCGACGTCGTGGTCTGGCTCGACGCCCCGGAGGAGCTGCTGGTGCGCCGCATCCGGTCGCGTGACCAGCGGCACGTGCTGCGCGACGCGGACGACGACGCCGCCCGCCTGTTCCTCGGGCGGTACCGCGCGTCGTACGAGCGTGTCCTCGACAGGGTCCGCCAGCGGTCGCCGGATGCCGTGCTGAGCCTGCGCACCGACGTGGAGACACCGGCCGCGCTGGCCCTGCAGGCGACGCAGCGCATCTCGGGTGAGGCGCAGCTCGATGTCTGAACGGGCTGAGCACCTGCCGTGGGCGACGCGGGTCCGGGACCGGGTCCTCTCCGACGGCAGCCTCACCAAGCGCGCGTCGCTCAACGCGGTGGTCGCCGTCGCCGACCTCGTCGCACGGATGGTCGTGGGACTGCTCGTGACTCCGCTGCTCGTCACCCACCTCGGTACGTTCATGTTCGGCGCGTGGCAGGTGCTGCAACGCCTGCTGGCCAACGCTGCCGTGGCCACCGGCCGGCCCGGCGAGGCGCTGAAGTGGGTGGTGGCGAGCAAGCAGTCGTCGACCGACTACGAGGACAAGAGGCGGCAGGTCGGAAGCGCCCTCGAGGTGTGGTTCCTCTTCCTCCCGTTCCTCCTCGTGGTCGGCGGGCTGTTGAGCTGGTTCCTGCCGGGGTGGTTGGACACGCCGCCGACGCAGGTGACGACCGTGCGCGTGGCGTCCGCCATCGTGGTCGTGAACTTCATCGTGGTGAGCCTCGCCTACCTGCCCGAGTCGGTGCTGCACGGGGAGAACCTCGCCTACAAGCGGCTCGGGCTCTCCACGGGCGTCGTCCTGCTGGGCGGGGTGTTCACCGCCCTCGCGGTCGTGCTGGGCGGTGGGCTGGTCGCGGTCGCGGGGGCGCTGCTCCTGACCACCGTGATCTCCGGGTTCATGTACCTGCGGATCGTCCGTCAGCAGGTCGCATGGTTCGGCGTGGCACGGCCGCTGCGTGGGGCCGTGCGGAAGTTCGTCGGCCTCAGCTGGTGGTTCATGCTGTGGAACTTCGTCATGCAGATGATGCGCGGGGCCGACATCATCCTGCTCGGCTTCGTCGGCTCGGCCGGCCTGGTGACCGGGTACTCGCTGACCCGGTTCATCCCCGAGGCCGTCACGCTTGCCGCGGCCACGCTGATCTTCGCCGTGATGCCCGGCCTCGGCGGCCTCATCGGCGCCGGCGAGAACCGGCGCGCCGTCGAGGTGCGCAACGAGACCCTGGCGTTCACCTGGCTGCTCGTCGCAGCGACGGGGGCCACGACCCTGATCTGGGAGAGGTCGTTCCTCGACGTGTGGGTCGGCGACCAGTACTACCCGGGCCTCACGGCGATGCTGCTCATCGTGGTGATGGTGCTGCAGCTGGCGATCGTCCGCACCGACTCCAACATCATCGACCTGACCCTGAAGCTCCCGGCGAAGGTGCTGCTCGGCCTCGCCTCCGTCCTGCTGTCGGTCGCGTTGGCCTGGGTGCTGCTGGACAGGTACGACCTGGGCATCGGCGGCGTCGTAGCCGGCTTCATCCTCGGCCGGCTGATGCTGACGGTCGCCTACCCGGTGCTGATCGGCCGGCTGCTCGGCATCGCCGTGGCGACGCAGGTCCGCGGCGCGGTCCGCCCCACGGTGGCCACGGTGCTGCTGCTGACCGGCGCCGGCTTCCTCAGCGAGCGGGTGCGGGTCGACTCCTGGCTCGGGCTGACGGCCGCCTCGTTCGTGTCCCTGACGGTGTGCACCGGTTTCGCGCTGCTGGTCGGCGTCCCCGCCCGTCACCGCAGAGCTCTTGTCCACCGCGCGCGCCGCGTCGCGCAGCTCACCTAGGAAGGTTCGCGACATGTCAGAAACCCCGGCGGCGACGCCGCAAGGCCGCATCGCGGTGTTCACGGCCACGATGGGCAGTGGCGGCGCCGAACGGTCGATGGTGCGTTTGGCGGCGGGCCTCGCAAGCACCGGCCGGCCCACCGACCTCGTGCTGGGATGCCGAGCGGAGGACGCCTACGCCGACGAGCTTCCGGATGCGGTGCGCATCGTGCGGCTCGATGCGCCACGCGCACTGCTGAGCCTGCCGCGCCTGGTCGGCTACCTCCGTCGCGAGCGCCCGGTGGCGATGGTGTCCTCCCTGGACTACATGAACGTCATCGCGGTGGCCGCGAGGCGGTTGGCCGGAGTGGACACGCGCCTCGTCGTGAACGAGCAGAACACGCTCTCGATGGAGTCCGGCCACTCCACGCAGCTACGGCAGCGACTGGTCCCGACCCTCGTCCGTCACAGCTATCCGCGGGCCGACGGGATCGCGGCGGTGTCAGCCGGGGTCGCCGACGACCTCGCTGCCGTCGTAGGGCTCCCCCGCCAGCGTGTCAGCGTGATCAACAACCCGGTCATCGTGCCGGAGCTGTCCGAGATGATGGCCCAGCCGTGCTATCACCCGTGGCTCGTCGGAGATCACCCTCCGGTGCTCCTCGCCGTGGGCCGGCTGTCCCCGCAGAAGGACTTCGAGTGCCTGCTGCGGGCGTTCGCGACCGTCCGGGCCTCGACGGCGGCCCGGCTGATCATCCTCGGTGAAGGTCCGGAGCGCCCGCGCCTCGAGTCCTTGGTCCGCGAGCTCGGGCTGGACTCGGACGTCCAGCTTCCCGGCTGGGTGGGCAACCCGTACCCGTACATGGCTCGCTCCGACCTGTTCGTGCTGTCCTCGCGGTGGGAGGGGCTTCCGACCGTGCTGATCGAGGCGCTCTACTGCGGCCTGCGGATCGTCTCGACCGACTGTCCGAGCGGACCGCGCGAGATCCTCGACGGCGGCCGGTTCGGCTCGCTGGTGCCCGTGGGTGACCCGCAGGCCCTGGCCGGGGCCATCCTGGGCGCGCTCCACGACCGAGGCCCCGCGCCCGCCGAGGAGAGCTGGGAGCAGTACGGCCAGCAGGCGGTGACCGAGCAGTACCTCGCCGCGTTGGCGGGCCCGTGATGCGGCGGCTCGCGTTCTGGCTCACGGTCGGCATCGTCTTCACGCTGCCGTGGGAGAACATCGCCGGCGTGCCCGGCCTGGGCAGCATCAGCCGCGCCGTCGGCCTGGCGGCCGCAGCCGCCTGGGGTCTGGCCGTGCTCGGGACGGGATCGGTACGGCGTCCGACGGCACCGCTCGTGGTGGCGCTGGCGTTCGTGGTGTGGAACGGGTTCAGCGTCTTCTGGAGCGTCGACGTCGGTGTCTCCATCGGACGGTTCTTCACGTTCGCCCAGCTGTTCGTGATGATGTACCTGCTCTGGGACACCGTCCGCACGTCCCACGACTTCCGCATCGTCACGCAGGCATATGTCTTCGGCGCGTGGATCAGCGTGATCGCCCTGGTCGTGAACGCCCTCCTGAACGGTCCCGTCGGCTACCAGGTGCGCTACACCGTCGGTGACTTCCAGTTCGACGACATCGGCCTGGTCTTCGCTCTCGGGATCCCCCTGGCGTGGTACCTCGCGACGACACCGATCGCCACCCGGGGCGGACGCATCCTGCAGGTGCTGAACGTCGCGCACGTGCCCGCCGCCGTCGTCGGGATCATGTTCTCCGGGTCCCGGGTCGCGATGGTCGCGGTCCTGCCGAGCGTCTTCTACGTGCTCCTGACGCTGGCCAGGCTGCGTCCACGAGGCCGCGCGATCGCGCTGATGGGCCTCGTCGGCCTCTTCGCGGTGCTCGTTCCACTGGTGCCACAGTCGACCATCGACCGTCTCGTCAACACCTCGGGCGACCGCACCCAGGGCGACTTCAACGGACGCACCGAGCTGTGGAGCCAGGCCTACCTGACGTTCAAGCAGCACCTGTTCACCGGCGTCGGCACGGGGGCGTTCCGTGAGGAGACGTCGTGGAAAGTCGCCCACAACGTCTGGCTCAGGTTCGCAGCCGAGCTCGGTCTGGTGGGGCTCGGCCTCTTCCTCCTCCTGCTGGCGATGCTGTTCCTCGGCGTGTCCCGGGAGACGCGGACGCTGCGGCAGTTCTCGTTCACCATCCTCTGCGTGTGGATGATCGGCGCCACGTTCTACAACGCGGAGGACAAGAAGCAGACCTGGCTGGTGCTCTCCCTGGTGCTGGCGGCGGCGTCGCTCGCGCCAGACCGTCCGCGGGCGCCCGAACCGGAACCGGAACCGCTCACCCTTTCCTGGGGTCCGCCGCCTCGGTGACAGCCGTTCGCCCTGGGCGGCCTCCGGCTGCGTCCCAGCTAGTCGAGCGGTCGCGCCGTCCCTGCCAGCAGCTCCGCCGTGCTGGTGACGGTCGCGAACTCACCGTGCAGGTTGGTGGCCGTCGCCCGGGCGAGCTCGTCGGCGGTGAGCGTGTGCCCGTCCGGCCCGGTTCGATCGAAAGTGTACGTCGCGTCGAGCGCGAAGAGCACGTCGTGGCCGAGGTTGCCGCCGACGCGCGCGGTCGTCTCGCAGCAGTGGTTGGTGGTGATGCCGCAGACCACGATGCCGGCGGCCTGACGGTCGACCAGCCAGGCGTGCAGGTCGGGTGTGCCGTGGAAAGCCGAGTTGACCTCCTTCGACACCGCCAGGTCGGGTTCAGCCTTCAGATAGGGCTTCAGCTGATTACCCGGCGTGCCCGGATCCAGCGGAGAGTCGTCCTCGACGGAGTCGTGCTTGACGAACACGAGCGGGCGACCGTGACTCGCCCAGTCGTCGACCAGGGCGGCGATGTTGCGGTCTCCGTCCGGGTTGTTGCGAACGCCCCAGAACGGATCGTCGAAACCTCGCTGCACATCAACCACCACAAGGGCCCAGTCGGCATACGGATCCGAACTCATGCCTTCACCGTAGCCCGACCCAGCCGGTTCCGGGCGGGCGATGTCGATGGCGACTGCCGCGCCCTCACAACGAAGGGCCGGCGTTGCCTTCGACGTGGGTCACCGGTACGTCGGAAACGCCGGCGATGCGGTGCGGCAGATCCCTGATCAACCACCGGGACAGCCGACGCGGCAGGGTTGAGACGACGACGCCGTCGAAGTGCCCCTCGTGGAGCAGCTCTTGCGCCCGGTCGACCGGCAGGGCGTCGACGACCTCTCCGCTGGCCGCGATCCCGGACCGCCGCAGCCGGGCGAGCTCGTTCTCCAGCCGGGCCTCTGCCAGCACCCGGGCGATCTGGTGTGCGTCCGGGATGAGGCGATCGATCGGTGGGTAGTCCCACTGGTGAGCCCCTTCGGTGTCGGTGACCGGCACGAGGAATCGGAAGGTGCAAGAACCAGCGGTGGCGAGCTCGTCCAGCTTGGCGGTGAGCTGTTCGCCGCCGATCGTCTGGTTGGCCACGATGAGGTAGAGGGCCATGTGATCGCTCCCAGGATCGCCCGCCACCGACCCTCGAGCTTGTCGGAGGTCGGAGCGTCTAGTCCGAGTCTAGGCCCGGGAGCGGCCGGCCGCAGCGGTCGCGGCCACTCAGTCGAGACAGAACTCGTTGCCCTCGATGTCCTGCATCACGAGGCACGACTCGTCGTCGCCATCGGCCCGCAGGAGTCGCACGCGCACCGCACCGAGCTCCACCAGGCGTGCGCATTCGGTCTCGAGTGCGGCCAGGCGCTCTTCACCCACGAGCCCGGTGCCGACCCGCACGTCGAGATGCAGCCGATTCTTGACGACCTTGCCTTCGGGGACGCGCTGGAAGAACAGTCGCGGGCCCACCCCTGAGGGGTCCATGCATGCGAACCGTGAGCCCTGACGCTCAGGCGGCAGCGCCTGATCGAAATCGTCCCAAGTAGCGAATCCCTCCGGTGGCGGCGGTACGACGTACCCCAACACCTCGCACCAGAACCGAGCGACGCGCTCAGGCTCTGCGCAGTCGAAGGTGACCTGGATCTGCTTGACCGACGCCATCGGTCCACCCTAGAGGCGCGACCCAGCCATCGCCGCGGGGGTCAAGCGTTTGTCACCAAAGCCCCATGACGTGCCCCAAGTGACTGCAGAACAGTTGCTGCTCCAGCCCCCAGGAACCCGCCGAGTCCATTCAGTAGGAGGTCGTCGACGTCCCCGAACGAGCCCGAGATCATCTGCCAGACCTCCACTGATGTCGAAAGCAGGAGTGCACAGAGGGTTCCGACCACGATCGGTCGCCGAGAAGAGAGCACCGCGACCAACCAGCCAATGGGCATGAACATCGCGACATTCCCGAAGACGTTGAGCAGACCCAGGGACCGGTTGATGTTTCGCAACTCGGCTCGGATCGACTCACCAAGGCGCCAGCTGAATCCTCCGTCGTCGTTCGAGAGAGCGCCGCGCGCCGTGTAGGCGAGGACGATCGTGACTGAGGCAAAGAGCATCGCGACTGCGATGGCGCGAGTTGCTCGCGAGCGGACGACGGCTACGTAGACTGCCGCTGCGACGACCGCGGCGGCCAAGGCCAGGCTCGGCACCGGCCCGAGCGGCATGTAGCGCCAAACGTCGTCGTCGAACATGGGCCGAACCTAGAGGCCTGGACGTTCTTGGGGGCAGCGACGCGCCCGGCGCCTGCGTGCTACACCGCATGCGCTGGTGTCACCTCTCAGTTGGTCGCGGAGAGATCGTCAGCGAGGAAGCAGACGGCTCCTGCTGGTGTGGACGAACGCACCACGTTGTAGTCGAGCCAGGAGCTGCCGGATGAGACCGGGACGTAGGCGAGCTCCAGCTTCTGCCAGTCCGTGGCCAGCGCCACCCCCACTTCCTTGGATCCCACGAGGTTCGTCCCGACGTACTCGTTGACGATGAGCCGGGCCATGGAGCCAACCCCCGCGGCATCTCCCTTGACCCACGCGCTCAGCAGGTAGGTGCCGGGCGTCGTCGACGGGATCCAGTTGGGCGAGTCGTTCAGCGTGCACCTCGTGGACGCGGTGCTCGTGTTCGTCATCTGGCCGGACCAGCTGCCGGAGTGGGGGGACGCCACCCGGGTCAGGGTCGTGCCGCTCGAGCCCTTCCAGCCGCTGGTGTCGACCTCGAACCCGGGGTTCTTCACGAGGTTGCCCACAGAGGGCGCCGGCTGCACGACGACGGAGATGTCGTCGGTGGCCGTGAGAACGGAGTCGCTGGCGGTGAGGCGCAGGACGTACGCCCCGTCCACGGAGAAGGAAGCCAGCGTGCTCGTCGACGAGGGGTCGGCGAAGCTCACACTGCCCGGACCGCTGACTTTGCTCCAGGCGACCGCAGTGGACCCAGGTGGGTTTGGCAACCCGTCATCGCTGACCGTGCCGCTGAGGGATGCCGACCCGGGCAACGTGATCGTCTGGTCGTTCCCCGCGAACACCGAAGGGGCCGAGTTCGTTGCCGATTGTGGGTTGACCACGACGGTGACGTCGTCGGCCGTGGTGAGGGCCGAGTCGGTGGCCGTCAGCCGCAGCAGGTACGTTCCCGCTGCGCTGAAGCTCGCCGTGGTGTCCGCGGCGGTCGGGTCGCCGAAGGTCACGGTCCCCGGACCGCTGACCCTGGTCCAGGACTTCGTGGTGAAGCCGGGCGGGTTCGGCAGCCCGTCGTCGCTGACCGTGCCGCGGAGGAGCGCCGACGCCGGAAGCGTCACCGTCGAGTCCGCCCCGGCGGACACCGTCGGCGCGGTGTTCACCTGGGCCGTCGTGGGACCCAGGTTCGGAGCCGAGATCTCGTACATCGTCCCGTCGTTCTCGTCGGGGTGCTTGTCGTTGTCGATGCCCCGCGTCACGACGTACATGTCGGTTCGGGTCGGGTCGTCGGTCGCCGGCGCCAGCGTGATGTCGGCGGGGTTCTTCATGCCGAGTCCGGAGACGTCGATGGTCTGCACCAGGGCACCGGTCTTGGTGACCTCGATGATCTTGCCGGCCGTCGGGTCCGCCATGAACAGCGAGTCGCGTGTCGGGCTGTAGCCGAGACACTCCCCGTCGGTGATGCCGTAGACCCCGACATCGAAGTGGGAGACCGTGTCGTCGCCGGTCGGCGGGATCCCGTCGAAGCGGCCGTTGGCTCCGGCCGAGACCCGGTACACCTCAGAGCCGACGCCCTGGCTCGCGAACAGGTCACCGGTTGCGGTGTCGTAGGCGACGTCCTCCGCGTCATTGTCACCGAACGCGGTTGCGGAGATGGAGCTCACCGGGTCGTCATTGGTGCCGAAGCGGTTGTCACCTCCGGCGGTGACCTGGAAGACCTTCCCCTTGTCGTCGTCGCTGATGAAGACACGCTTGCCCTGAGGGTCGTAGGCGAGACCGGTCGGCTCCTTCGAGAACTTCAGCGTGGTGCCCGTGTCGTAGCGCGTGGAGCTGTCGCGGGAGATCTGCCACATGTTCACCCCGGCGTAGATGCTCATCTCGTCGACCTCGGAGTCACCCACCAGCAGTCGCTGGCTGTCGGTCATGTAGACGATGCCCGCCGGGTCCGGCGACGGGGGGCTCAGCTGGGACAGCAGGCTCTTCCGCACGAGGCTCCCCGTCGAGCTCGTCGCGGCGGTGGTCGCCGTTGCCGACAGTGGCTGGAGAGACATCTCCGAGACCTGTCCGAAGGTCGAGGTGTCGCCGGACTGTGTGGTGTAGAGGCTCGACAGCTTGGCCGAGTCCGTGGGGTCGGCGGTGGGCCCGAACGCGAGCGAGCCCAGCGACTGTGTGTCGATGTCGCTGACGTCGAGAACCTGCTCCAGGTTGCCATCGGCGGCCACCGCGTAGAGGCGGGAGGACGCGGCGTCGGCCACGTAGGTCCGACCGCTGGAGCTGTCGAGGGCGATCCCCTGCAGCCGGCTCGCGCCGAGTCCCGCCAGCGAGACCCCGTCAGTGGCCTGGACCGTGGAGCCCTGCTTGTCCAGCACGACGATCCGTTGCCGGGCCGCGTCAAGCACCAGCCACCGCTGGGTCGACGGGTCGTAGGTCATGCCGGCCGCATCCCGCAGCGACACACCCTGCACCTTCTGCCGCCTCACCGTGGCAGTACCGCGCGCGGCGGCCGACCACGTGAGCAGCGTCTGGCCGTCGAGTGCGGCGAGCGTGCCGTGTCCGTCGTCAGCCAGCGTCACCGGATCGGTCAACCCCGCGACCGTCATGCGCGCCACCAGCGACTCCCGTTCCGGCTTGAGCAGCGCGACGACGGAACCATCTCCCTGCCGCTCGGCGATGGCGAGCACACCAGGTCCGTCGGCGTACGTCGCGCCGGACGGGTGGTCGAGCCCCCACTCATGCGTGTAGAAGGGGTGCTTCTCGAAAGTCTTGACCATGCCCGGGGACTTCTCCGTGACGGTCGCAGTGGAGGCGGCGCCGGCGCTGGACACCGCCGCGACCGAGCTCACGACGGCCACTGCCAGCGCCGTCATGCCCGTCAGGCCTCGGGCAACTCGCGTGCGCAACATGTCGGGTGTCTCCTTGTGCCATGGCAGGTAACCGGCCGGCCCCGAGCAACCGACGGCCCGGTATCCATCGAGTCTCGGCGTGCCCCCCGGACGCTGGCATCCGTCGATATGCGTAGCCCGGCATGGCGACTCTGAGGGGGTCGTCCTGGTCTGGATCCTCGGGTCAGCCGACGGTGTACTCGACGTGCAGCAGCGGCGCGATGGACGCCCCACCCTCGAACGACTCCGCCGTACGCCGCCCGGTGCCCGAGACCTGCAACGCCAACGCGTTGCCCGACGCCCAACCCGGGCGACCTATGACTGCGCTGACCAGCGCCGAGATGTCCGGGGTGCGCTGCGCTTCACCGGCCGCACCCACCGTGCTCCAGTCCAGCGGCGACCACGCCACGCTCGTCGTCGTCACCGTCCGGGACGTCAGGTTCCCCGACGTCGCCTGGTAGGTCGGGGCGTTGTCCGAGGCCTCGGCCCGGATCGTCAACGACGCCGCGCCCGTGGACACCTCGTCGGTCTGGAGCTGGACGTACGCCTTGGTCACCGTCGCGCCGACCGGGATCTGCAGGTTCGCGAACCGCATCCCCACCACCTGCTGGGTGGTGCCGTCGGTGGTCAGCTCCAGGTCGGTGCTCGCGAGGTCGGTCGCTCCGCTCAACCGCTGCTCGGCATCGTCCGACCCCGCCGCCACCCGACGCTCGACGACGGTGGCACCGCCGCCGCCACCGGAGGGCGCCTGCACGCTCACCGTCACCTCGTCGAACACGGTGTACTGGCCGTCGTCCGCGGTCAGCCGCAGCACGTAGCTCCCCGCCTCGGAGAACGACGCGGTCGTGTCCACCGCGGCGGCGTTCCCGAACGTCACCGTGCCGGGACCCGACGTCTTCGACCACACCGTCGTGACAGCACCGTCGTCGGTGACGGTGCCGTCCAGGCTCGCCGTCGCCGGCAGCGTGACAGTCGCGTCCAGGCCGGCGTCCACCGTCGGCGGCTGGTTCACCGGACCACCACCACCGGTGCTGTACTCCACGTGCAGCAGCGGAGCCAACGACGCCCCACCCTCGAACGCCTCCGCCGTACGACGCCCGGTGCCGGTGAAGTGCAGCGCCAACGCGTTGCCCGACGCCCAACCCGCACGACCCACCACCGCACCGACCAGCGCCGAGATGTCCGACGTGCGCTGGGCCGCGCCGGCCTGACCAATGGTGGGCCAGTCAGCCGGGCTCCAGCCCACCGCCGCCGTCGTCGTCGCCCGCGACGTCACGCCGCCGCTCGCGCTGGTGAACGTGCCCGCGTTGTCCGACGCCTCGGCCTGGATCGTCATCGACGCCGCACCCGTGGACACCTCGTCAGCGGTGAACTGCACGTAGGCACTGGTGATCGTGGCCCCCTTCGGGACCGCCAGATTCGCGAACCGCACCCCGACCGTCTGCACCGTCGAACCATCGGTGACCAGCTCCAGGTCCGAGCTGCTCAACGACACCGAACCCGACGACGCCTGCTCCGCATCGTCCGACCCCGCCGCCACCCGACGCTCGACGACGGTGGCACCGCCGCCGCCACCGGAGGGCGCCTGCACGCTCACCGTCACCTCGTCGAACACGGTGTACTGGCCGTCGTCCGCGGTCAGCCGCAGCACGTAGCTCCCCCGCCTCGGAGAACGACGCGGTCGTGTCCACCGCGGCGGCGTTCCCGAACGTCACCGTGCCGGGACCCGACGTCTTCGACCACACCGTCGTGACAGCACCGTCGTCGGTGACGGTGCCGTCCAGGCTCGCCGTCGCCGGCAGCGTGACAGTCGCGTCCAGGCCGGCGTCCACCGTCGGCGGCTGGTTCACCGGACCACCACCACCGGTGCTGTACTCCACGTGCAGCAGCGGAGCCAACGACGCCCCACCCTCGAACGCCTCCGCCGTACGACGCCCGGTGCCGGTGAAGTGCAGCGCCAACGCGTTGCCCGACGCCCAACCCGCACGACCCACCACCGCACCGACCAGCGCCGAGATGTCCGACGTGCGCTGGGCCGCGCCGGCCTGACCAATGGTGGGCCAGTCAGCCGGGCTCCAGCCCACCGCCGCCGTCGTCGTCGCCCGCGACGTCACGCCGCCGCTCGCGCTGGTGAACGTGCCCGCGTTGTCCGACGCCTCGGCCTGGATCGTCATCGACGCCGCACCCGTGGACACCTCGTCAGCGGTGAACTGCACGTAGGCACTGGTGATCGTGGCCCCCTTCGGGACCGCCAGATTCGCGAACCGCACCCCGACCGTCTGCACCGTCGAACCATCGGTGACCAGCTCCAGGTCCGAGCTGCTCAACGACACCGAACCCGACGACGCCTGCTCCGCATCGTCCGACCCCGCCGCCACCCGACGCTCGACGACGGTGGCACCGCCGACCGGCGCGACGTTGACGGTCACCTCGTCGGCGGACGTGGCCTGGCTGTCACCGGCAGTGAGCTGCAGGACGTAGGTGCCGGGGCTCGAGAAGGACGCGGTCGTGTCCACCGCGGCGGTGTTCCCGAACGTGACCGTGCCCGGGCCCGAGACCTGCGACCACGTCGTGGTCACCGCGGCCGGCGGGTTCGGCAGGCCGTCATCGGTGACGGTGCCGTCCAGGCTCGCCGTCGCCGGCAGGGTGACCGAGAAGTCGTTCCCCGCGTTCACGGTGGGCGGCTGGTTCACCGGCCCACCGTCCAGCGGCGGCAGGCCGGCGGTGATCTCGTAGAGGCGGCCGTCGTTCTCGCTGCTGCTGCTGTTGTTGTCCACTCCGCGTGCGACGACGTAGTAGTTCCGCTGGCTCGAGCCGTTCGAGGCGGGAGCGATCGTGAGACCCGCCGCGTTCAGCATGTTCACCGAGGCGATGTCCACGGTGTTGAGCAGGGCGCCGTCCCGCGTCAGCTCGTAGATCCGCTGCGAGGCCCCGTCGACCACCACGAGGGTGTCGCGCACGGAGTCGTACGCGATCCCCTCGGGGTCCTGCGCACCGTACTTCCCGATGTCGAAGTGCGACGAGACGTCGTCGCCGGTCCCGAACCGTCCGTCGGTGCCGGCCCGGACCCGGAACACTTCCGCACCCACACCGTCGACGGTCCACACCGAGCTGGTCACCGGGTCGGCCTCGACCCCCTCGGGGTCGGTGTTGCCGCGCCCCGCTGTGTCGAAGCTCGTGACGGTGTCGTCACCGGTGCCGAACCGACCGTCGGTCCCGGGCACGATCTCGTAGACCTCCTGCTCGTCGTCGTCGCTGACGAACATGTGGTTGTTGGTGGGGTTGTAGCCGACGCCGGTCGGCTCGTCGGACCACGGTTGCGAGACCCCGGTGCTCTCCACGGTGAGCGCCTGCCGGTTGGTGACGTAGAAGTTGGCGCCGCGGAAGATGCTCATCTCGTCCACCTCGCCGTCCGAGACGAACATCCGGTCGGCGGACGGCAGATAGGTGATTCCGGACGGGTCCGGGCTCGGCGGGCTCCAGGAGGAGGTGGCAACGGTCCGCACGGCCGAAGGCTGGACGGCCGCGACCGCCAAGAGGTCGGTCTGCACCGTGGCCTCCACCATCTCGCCGAGGTCGCCGGGACGGCCGTCGTCGAGCAGGTAGAAGCTGGTCACCGACGGGTCGTCGGTCGGGTCGGCGGACGGGCCGTAGGCCACGCCACGGACGTCCTGCAGGTCGGCTTCGGCCGCGTCGACTCGCTCGGCCACGCGCCCCCCACGCAGGACCAGGAGAGCCTCCGCTGTGGCGTCGTAGGTGAGCAGCTCACCGGGGTCGCCGGCCGCGAGCCCGCGCAGGTCGTGGTCCGCGACCGCCTGCGGAAGCCGTTGCGCCCGTGCGCCGCCGGCCACGGTGAGGACGCCGTCCGCGAGGACGTGCAGCCGGCCACGGTCGTCGTACGCCGCACCCGCGGCCGAGGCGGGCACGTCGACCACGGCTGACTGCGGCTCGGCCGCGCGGTTGGAGACGACCGTGCGCGCCGGCACGGACACAGCGCCTTCACCGGTCCCGACGGTCAGAGTCCCGTCGAGGGGGTTCTCCGCCAGGACTTGACCCGGGTCGCCCGAGGGAAACGTGGTCCCGCCGAGCTGGGTCTCGTCCGGCAACAGCGCGCGCAGGGTCGTGCGACCGCCCTCGACCCCGGTCAGGACCAGCCCGCCGAGCTCGTCGCTCCAGGTGATCGACACGGGGTGGCGCAGGCCCTGCTCCACGGTGGAGAACGTCCGGATCTTCTGGAGCACGGCGCGCTGCGACGCGGCATCTCGCTGCGGTGCGGTGTCCTGGTCGACCGCGGCCAGCGCGGCGGAGAGCAGGAGCATGGGCACCAAGGCGTGGAACGAGGTCTTCGCCAGACGACGCATGCCGAACCTCCCGGTTGCCGTGCGGGGCCGTGACAGGTCTCCCTCTGTCCATCTCGACTTTGCGCGGTGCAGCCCGCGGCGACATCCCGCGATCGACGTAGCCCTCTCAGCGCGCCGCGAGGGCCCGACCTGGCTGGTCGGACCCTCGCGGTGTCAGGCGACCTCCGGCTCAGTAGCGGAACCGGTCCGCCAGCTGCCGGACGTCGTCACGGAGCACAGCCACGCCGTGCCGTCCCCACATCGGCTTGCGACCGAGGAACATGTCGTTCCGGTCATCGCGGCCGGTGCCGGTGTGGATCCGCACCGTCTGGCCGGGCCGCACCCGCATGGGCTCCAGCACGACCATCCGTCCGTTGCTCCGGTTGCGCAGCGTCCAGCCGTCCAGGTCGAAGGTCACGGCACCGGTGTTCCGCACCGTCACCCACTCCCCCTTGGCAGAGACCGCGGTGATGCGGGCCTGGTAGTAGCCGACCTTGAGACCCTCGACGGTTGCCTCCGGGACTCCCCCGTAGGCCGGCACCTGGATCCGGTAGAGCACGACGCCGCTCCGGTCGGAGGAGGTGGTGAACGCGAGCGTCGTCGCGTCGCCGGCCGTCCGAAGGGCCGTCTCCACGTCGACCCAGGCGCTGCCGTCCCACCGCTGGAGATGAACTGACTGTCCAACGACCCCTCGGCTGACGTCGACGGAGAAGAGAACATTGCCGCCCACCATGACCGTCCGGTCACTGACACTCACGGTCACGGTGGGTGCCTCCGGTGTCGGAGCCGGCGGAGCTGCCTGGACGACGACCTGGACGTCGTCGGACGCCGTGAGCGCCCCGTCGCCCGCGGTCAGTCGCAGCACGTAGGTGCCCGCCACCGAGAACGCCGCGGTGGTGTCCACCTTCGCCGCGTCACCGAACGACACCGCGCCCGGACCCGACACCTTCGACCACGTCGTGGTCACCTTCGCCGGCGGGTTCGGCAGACCGTCGTCGGTCACCGTCCCGTCCAGCGTCGCCGTGCCGGGCAGCTGGACGCTCGCGTCGGCACCGGCGCTGACGACCGGCGCAGTGTTGCTCGGTCCTGGACCCGGGCCGGGGCCTGGGCTTGCGGCCTGCACCGTCACCTGAACCTCGTCCGAGGTCGAGAGTGCACCGTCGAACCCGGTCAGCCGCAGCACGTAGGTGCCCGCCGCCGAGAACGTGGCGTTGGTGTCCACCTTCGACGCGTCAGCGAACGCCACCGTGCCCCCGGACGGACCGGACACCTTCGACCACGTCGTGGTCACCTTCGCCGGCGGGTTCGGCAGACCGTCGTCGGTCACCGCCCCGTTCAACGACGCCGTGTTCGGCAGCTGGACCGTTGCGTCCGTGCCGGCGTTCACCACCGGTGCCGTGTTCGGCACCGGCTTCACCGTCAGCTGGACATCGTCCGTCGTGGTCAGCGAACCGTCGCTCGCGGTCAGCTGCAGCTTGTAGGTGCCTGCCAACGTGAACGTCGCGGTGGTGTCCACCTTCGCCGGGTCGGCGAACGCCACAGTGCCCCCAACGGGACCGGACACCTTCGACCACGTCGTGGTCACCTTCGCCGGCGGGTTCGGCAGTCCGTCGTCGGTCACCGTCCCGTCCAGCGTCGCCGCGCCCGGCAAGGTCACCGTCGCGTCCGCGCCCGCACTGACGATCGGGGCCTTGTTCGGCACCGGGTTCACCGTCACCTGGACGTTGTCCGTCGTGGTCAGCGAACCGTCACCTGCGCTCAGCTGCAGCACATAGGTGCCCGCCGCCGAGAACGTCGCGGTCGTGTCCACCTTCGCCGGGTCGGCGAACGTCACCGTGCCCGGCCCCGACACCTTCGACCACGTCGTGGTCACCTTCGCCGGCGGGTTCGGCAACCCGTCGTCGGACACCGTCCCGTCCAGCGTCGCCGCGTTCGGCAACGTCACCGTCGCGTCCGGTCCGGCGGACACCACCGGAGCGGTGTTCAGCACCGGTGCCGGGTTCACCGTCACCTGCACGTCGTCCGAGGTCGGGAGCGCCGTCCCGTCACTGGCGGTCAGCCGCAGCACGTAGATGCCCGCCGCCGAGAACGCCGCAGTCGTGTCGACAATCGCCGAATCACCGAACGTCACCGTCCCCGGACCCGACACCTTCGACCACGTCGTGGTCACCTTCGCCGGCGGGTTCGGCAGCCCGTCATCGGTCACCGTCCCGTCCAACGAAGCCGTGTTCGGCAGTGTCACCGTCGCGTCCGAGCCGGCGTTCACCACCGGCGGGGTGTTCTGCTGGACCGTGCCGGCGAAGAAGTCGTCGGCCAGGAAGCAGGTCGCTCCGGCGGGAGTCTGCGCACGCTCGACACTGACGTCGATCGTGGTGCTTCCGGGCAAGACGGGGACGTAGGTCAGCTCCAGCTTCTGCCATTCCGTGGTGAGCTTCGCCGATGCCGTGTTGGATCCGACCGGCGGCGCGGTGGTGTTGGTCTTGTCGTACTCGCGTGCGAGCAGCGACACGGTCGCGCCCACCCCGGCGGCGTCACCCTTGACCCACACGCTCACGGTGTAGCTCCCCGGCTGGCTCGTGCCGATCCAGTTCGGATTATCGGTCAGCGTGCACCTTGCGGTCGTGGTGACCGTGTTCGTGTTGTCCATCTGGCCTGACCAGCCACCTGCGTGGGGCGACGCCACCCGAGTGAGAGTGGTCCCGCTGTTGGTGGGCGCCCTCCAGCCGGTGGTATCGACCTCGAAGCCGGGGTTCTTCACCAGGTTCCCCGTCGCGGGCGCAGGCTGGACGACCACGGTGATGTCGTCGCTGCTGCCGAGGGCCGAGTCACTAGCGGTAAGCCGCAGCACATACGTGCCCTCGAGCGTGAAGGAGGCCAGCGTGCTCGTCGAGCTCGCGTTCGAGAAGGTCACGTTTCCGGGACCGCTCATCTCGCTCCACGTGACAGTCGTAGCCGCGGGCGGGTTGGGCAGGCCGTCGTCGCTGACCGTGCCGCTCAGCGCCGCCGAGCCGGGCAGCGTGATCGTCTGGTCGATCCCTGCGAACACCGACGGCGCGGTGTTCGTGGTCGACTGCGGGCTGACCGCGACCGTGACGTCGTCCGCTGAGGTGAGCGCGGAGTCACTGCCCGTCAGCCGCAGCAGGTAGGTCCCCGCGGCACTGAAGCTCGCGGTGGTGCTCGCGGCAGTGGCGTCGCCGAACGTCACTGTCCCCGGACCGTTCACCTTGGTCCAGGAGCTGGTGGTGAAGCCGGGCGGGTTGGGCAGGCCGTCGTCCTTCACTGTGCCCTGGAGGATCGCCGAGGAGGGCAGGGTCACGGTCTGGTCCGGACCGGCCGAGACCACCGGGGCCGTGTTCGTCTGCGACCCCGTCGGCCCGAGGTCCGGCGCCGAGATCTCGTACATCACACCGTCGTTCTCGTCGGGGTGCGCATCGTTGTCGATGCCCCGGGTCACGACGTACATGTCGGTCCGGGTCGGGTCGTCGGTGGCCGGCGCCAGCGTGATGTCGGCGGGGTTGACCATGCCGAGGCCCGAGACGTCGATGGTCTGCACGAGGGCGCCGTCCTTGGTGACCTCGATGATCTTCCCGGAACTCGGGTCGGACATGAACAGCGTGTCCCGGGTCGGGCTGTAGCCGAGCGCCTCACCGTCGGTGATGCCGTAGACGCCGACGTCGAAGCTGTTGACCAGGTCGTCACCGGTCGGTGCGACGCCGTCGAAGCGACCGTTGGCCCCGGGCGAGACTCGGTACACCTCGGCTCCGACGCCCTGACTGACGAAGAGGTCGCCGGTCTTGGTGTCGTAGGCCACGTCCTCGGCGTCGGTCGTTGCCCATCGCTGTTGCAGAGAAGAAGCTCACCGCGTCGTCAGCCGTGCCGAACCGGTTGTCACTGCCGGCGTGGACCTGGAAGACCCGGCCCAGGTCGTCGTCGGTGATGAACAGCCGCTTGCCGGTCGGGTCGTAGCCGAGCCCGGTCGGCTCGTGCGAGAACTTGAGCGTGTTGCCGGTGTCGTCCAGCGTGGAGGCGTCCCGGGAGATCTGCCACAGGTTGACGTCGGCGTAGATGGTCATCTCGTCGACCTCGGAGTCCGACACCATGAGTCGATTTCGGTCGGTCATGTAGACGATCCCGGCCGGATCCGGCGCCGGCGGGTTCAGCCGGGACGTCTCGCTCGTGCGCACCAGCGTGCCCGTCGACGTCGTGGGTGCCGCGACCGCAGCCGTGACGGCCGGGTCGAGGGACATCTCGGAGACCAGTCCGTAGCTGGACGTGTCGCCGGACTGCGTCAGGTACAGGCTGGACTGCTTGCCGCTGTCCGTCGGGTCGGCGGTCGGGCCGAAGGCCAGCGATCCCAGGGACGTGGTGTCGGTGGCGCTGACGTCCAGCGTCTCCTGCTCGGTGCCGTCGGCAGCCACCGCGTAGACGCGGGAGGCCGTCGGGTCGGCGACGTAGATCCGCCCGCTCGAGCCGTCCACCGCGATGCCCTGCAGCGTCGTGGCGCCGAGACCGTCCAGGGAGGCATCGGCCGTGGCCTGGACCGTGGAGCCACGCTCCTCCAGCGCCACGATCTGCTGCTCGGCGGCGTCGAGCACCAGCCACCGGCGCGTGGCCGGGTCGTAGGTCATCCCGGCCGCACCTGCCAGGGACACCCCGGCGACCGTCTGCCGCTTCACCGACACCGCGCCGCGAGCGGCCGCCGGCCACGTCAGCAGCGTCTGCCCGTCCAAGGCGGCCAACGTGCCATGGCCGTCGTCGGCCAGGGTCGTCGGGTCACTCAGCCCGGCGACGGTCATCCGGCCCGACACCGCGTCACGCTCCGGCCGCAACATCGCCACGACCGAGCCACCCGCCCGCTGCTCCGCCACCGCGAGCAGGCCCGCACCCTCGACGTACGTCGCCGCCGCCGGGTGGTCCAGGCCGTACTCGTGCGTGAGGAACGGATGCTTCTCGAACGACTCCACGACACCATTCCGGGCGTTGCCGGGCACCGTCGTGCCGGTCATCGCCGTGGCTGTGCTCGACAGCCCCATCACCGACGCGGCCACCACGGCACTCGCCGTCAAGCCGGCCACGCCCTTGCCCCAACCTGAATTCTTCATCTTCCCAAGCCCCCGTGAACAAGCACCCTCGGTGCAACTGACATCCCTGCGACAACGCAGGGTCTGCGGTCGTGCGGTCGGCGCCGAGAAAGCGCCTAGTGACGGGCGATGGCCACCACCTGCTTCACGAGCAGTCGGACGTCGTACCCGAAGGACCGGCGTTCGAGGTAGCCGAGGTCGAGCCGCACCCGCTCGTGGATGAGCACGCTCCGATAGAGCTCGAGCGGGTCGTCGCAGCCGGCCAGGCGTTCCGCCTCGTCCATGAACCCGAGCGTCGACGGCCCGGCCAGCCCGGGACGGACGGCCAGCACCGCACGCTCCCCCGGGGTGTAGAGCGCGACGAAGTCCGGCGTCTCGGGCCGGGGGCCCACCAGCCCCATGTCGCCCTTGAGCACGTTGAACAGCTGCGGCAGCTCATCGAGGTACCAGGCACGCAGCACCCGGCCGACATGCGTGACCCGGGGGTCGCCCTCCGGCGAGACCTGGCCGGAGCCGGAGTCGTGCGCGACGTACATCGTGCGGAACTTGTAGATCTCGAAGTGCCGGCCGTGCTGCCCCACCCGGACCTGCCGGAAGATCACCGGTCCGGGAGACGACAGCCGCACCAGCAGGGCGGTGACGAGAAGCACCGGCGAGAGCACGACCAGAGCGAGCAGGACGACGCCGCGGTCGAACACGGCGCGGATCACGAGCGGACGCCCCGGCCCGGCCCGCACATCCCTGCGCCGCTCTCCCGCAGCAGCATGAAGGGTTCCGCGGCCAGCACGCCCGACATCGCGCCGGACCTCTGGGCGTACGCCGTCAGTGCCTCGAGCGAACGCGGATGCGGGAAGGGACGGACCTCGCTGACGTAGGTCTCGGCGTACGCCTTCATCGCGGTGAGCTTCGTCTCCAGGGTCTCGCTGATGTCCACGAAGACGTTGGGCGCGAACACACTGCCGGGGATCGGCGGCGCCCAGTCGGTCGACGACGGGATCTCGAAGGAGCAGACCCGCCGCACCGACGTGCCGGGCACCGGGCGGGTGGCGACCATGGTCGCGCGGGCGACGAGCCGGTGGTCCTCGTTGACGTCCCCCATGAAGTGCGTCAGCACGACGTCCGGCTGCAGCTCGTCGATGCACTGCTCGATGGGAGTGATGACGTCGAGGAGGCTGAGCGTGTCGAGTCGCTGGTCCGGGAGCCCCACCATGACCACGCGCTCGACGCCCAGGATGTCGCAGGCCTGGCGTGCACAGTCCGCCTGCTGCTCCACGCGGCCGTGTCGAGAGCTGGCGCCGTCAGCGAGGATGCAGGCCCAGACCGTGTCCCCCCGTGCAGCGTGCCACGCCATCGTCCCGCCGGCCCCGAGGGTCTCGTCGTCGGGATGTGCGGCCACCGTGAGCACCCTCATCTGTCTTCCTCCCAAGTCCAGGTCACGAACAGCACACCCCGGGACGAACCGGCGGTCATCCGTCAATCGACGTAGCAGAGAGACCGCAGTTCGACGGGGGTGGACGCGGCCGTCGGCTGTGAGCCTGTGGGAGGCGACACCGACAAGAGGGGGCCACGTGAACAAGCCACGAATCACGGTCGTGGGATGCGGCTACCTGGGCGCGACGCACGCCGTGTGCATGGCGGAGCTGGGCTTCGAGGTGCTGGGGGTCGACGTCGACGAGGGTCGCGTCACGGCGCTGCAGGAGGCACGGCCGCCGTTCTACGAGCCGGGCCTGGAGCCCTTGCTGCGCAAGCACGTCGAGACCGGACGGCTGCGCTTCACCACGTCGTACGACGAGTGCGCCGAGTTCGGCGACGTGCACTTCCTCTGCGTGGCGACCCCGCAGCGCGACGGCGAGCTGGCCGCAGACGTCAGCTTCGTCAACCAGGCCGTCGAGTCACTCGCCCCGCGGCTGGCCCGACCGTGCGTGGTGGTCGGCAAGTCCACGGTCCCGGTCGGGACGGCGGAACGGCTCGTGGAGCTGGTGGCGTCGCTGGCCCCGGTGGGTGCCGAGGCCGTGCTGGCGTGGAACCCGGAGTTCCTGCGCGAGGGCTTCGCCGTCGACGACACCTTGCGCCCGGGCCGGATCGTGATGGGTCTGCCCGAGGGACCAGGGGCGGCCATCGCCGAGAAGGCACTGCGCGAGGTGTACGTCGACGCCATCGCCACCGGGACGCCCGTCGTCCTCGCCGACCTCGCCACCGCCCAGCTCACCAAGGCGGCTGCGAACGCCTTCCTCGCCACGAAGATCTCCTTCATCAACGCCATGGCCGAGCTCTGCGAGGCCACCGGCGGCGACGTGACCGTGCTGGCCGACGCGATCGGCCACGACCCGCGGATCGGGCGACAGTTCCTCAACGCCGGGCTCGGCTTCGGGGGCGGCTGCCTGCCCAAGGACATCCGCGGTTTCATGGCCCGGGCCGGCGAGCTCGGCGCCGGCGACGCCCTGACCTTCCTGCGCGAGGTCGACGCCATCAACCAGCGTCGCCGGGCCCGTCTCGTCGACATGGCTCACGAGGAGCTGGACCGGCCCTGGCCGGGCGCGAAGATCGCCGTCCTCGGGGCGGCGTTCAAGCCCGACTCCGACGACATCCGGGACTCGCCCGCGCTGAACGTCGCCGGCCGGCTGCACCTGTTCGGCGCGCACGTCACGGTCTACGACCCCCAGGCGATGGAGAACGCGCGCCGTTCGTGGCCGACGCTGTCCTACGCGGAGTCGGTGTTCGAGGCCTGCGCCGGCGCGCACCTGGTGCTCGTCCTCACCGAGTGGGAGCAGTTCCGGGAGGTCGACCCCGTCCGGCTCGGCCAGGTGGTGGCCACCCCTGCTGTCGTCGACGGGCGCAACTGTCTGGACCCGGGCACCTGGCGGGCGGCCGGCTGGTCCTACCGGGCGCTCGGCCGACCCTGACCGCCCGCCGGCCGCGAGGACCCGGGGACGCAGGAAGGGCCCCGCCGTCGACCGGCGGGGCCCCTCCTGCGAAGCGGGGTCAGACGTGCGCGTTGCGCACCACCCGGTCGTGCGCCAGCGACGTCGCCCGGGTCTCCTTGGCGAACAGCACCGCCACGATCGTGATCACCGAGGCGATGGCGACGTAGATGCCGACCGCCGTGGTGTTGCCGTTCTCGACGTCACCGAGCAGCTTGAGCGCGATGATCGGCGCCAGCGCGCCGGCGAAGATCGAGGCGAGCTGGTAGCCGACCGACGCACCGGTGTAGCGCACCGACGTGCCGAACGAGCTCGGAGAAGAACGCCGCCTGCGGGGCGTACATGAACGTGTGCAGGATCAGCCCGACGATGACGCCGAACAGGATCAGCGACGGCTCCTTGGAGTCGAGCAGGTTGAAGAACACGAACGTCCAGACCCCGACGCCGACGGCGCCGAACAGGTAGAGCGGCCGGCGCCCGACCCGGTCGGACAGCGCACCGATGGCGGGCACCGCGACGAACTGGATGGCCGCGCCGATCAGCAGGGCCTTGAGCACGACCGACTTCTCGACACCGATGTAGGTGGTCGCGTAGGTGATCGAGACGACCGTGAAGATGTAGTAGGAGATGTTCTCCGCCATCCGCATGCCCATCGCGATGAAGACCTCGCGCGGGTACTCCCGGATGACCTCCAGCAGCGGCATGTGCGACGACGTCTGCTGCTTGGCCTCGATCTCGGCCTTCGCCTCGGCGAACAGCGGGGACTCCTCGATGCTGAGCCGGACCCAGAGGCCGACCATGACGAGGACCGCGCTGAGCAGGAACGGGATGCGCCAGCCCCAGGCGAGGAACGCGTCGTCGGACTGGACCGCGGCCAGCACCCACAGGACGCCGGTGGCGAGCAGGTTGCCCATCGCGACACCTGCCTGCGGCCACGAGGACCAGAAGCCGCGCCTCTCGTCCGAGCCGTGCTCGGCGGCCATCAGCACCGCACCGCCCCACTCGCCGCCCACGGCGAAGCCCTGCAGCAGCCGGCAGACCACCAGCAGGATCGGCGCGGCGATGCCGATCGCGGCGTACGTCGGCAGCAGGCCGATCGCGAACGTGCCGATCCCCATCATCAGCAGCGAGACGACCAGCATCGTCTTGCGACCGACCTTGTCACCGAAGTGACCGAACACGATGCCGCCGAGGGGGCGGGCGGCGAAGCCGAGGGCGTAGGTCATGAAGGCGTAGAGCGTGCCTTCGGTGCCACCGATCTGGCCGAAGAAGACCTGCCCGAAGACGAGCGCGGCGGCCGAGCCGAAGAGGAAGAAGTCGTACCACTCGACGGCCGTGCCGATGAGACTGGCGAAGACCACCCTGACGATGGAGTTCTTCTGCGGCGGCGGAGCGAGGGTGTCCGCTGCGTGTGCCGAGCTGGGTGAGGACATGTGCTCTCTTCCTTTCACGCGGCGGTCCATCCGCCATCCATGAGAAACGAGGTTCCGGTGATCGAGTCGGTGCCGGGGCCGCAGAGGAACGCCACCAGGTCGGCCACCTCGGTCGGCTCGACGAGCCGCTTCACCGGGGTCTTGCTGAGCAGGACGTCGTCGACGACCTCGGCCTCGGCCACGCCGTGGCTGCGGGCCTGGTCCGCGATCTGCCCCTCGACGAGGGGAGTGCGGACGTAGCCGGGGCACACGGTGTTGCTGGTGACGCCGCGGCCGGCGGCCTCCAGGGCGATCACCTTCGACAGCCCCTCGAGGCCGTGCTTGGCGCTGACGTAGGCCGACTTGAAGGCGGAAGCACGGTGACCGTGCACGGAGGACACGTGCAGGAGCCTTCCCCAGTTCCGCTCATACATGCCCGGGAGGACGGCGCGGGCCAGCCGGAACGGCGCCTCGAGCATCACCTTGTGGATCAGCGCGAACCGCTCGGGGTCGAAGTCCTCGACCGGGGCGACGTGCTGGATGCCGGCGTTGTTGACCAGGATGTCGACCCGGCGCCCGGTGCCCAGACCCAGGTCGTCCAGGGTTGCGGGGTCGGAGAGATCAGCCACCAGGGGCTCGCCGCCGACGTCCGCCGCGACCTCCTTGGCCCCGGCCTCGTCGCGGTCGAGCACCAGCACGTCGGCACCCGCGGAGGCGAGGCTCCGCGCCACGGCCCGGCCGATGCCGCTGGCGCCGCCGGTGACCAGGGCGGTGCGCCCGTGCAGATCGCTCATGTCGCCCGACGCTACGGCGACAGGCACCGGCGTGGACATGTGTCACCGAGCCACAAACCTCACGGATCAGTGTGCGATGGAGCCACCCTGCAGGCGCCAGAGCCGCAGCGCGAGCTGCAGGTCGAGGCCGCGGGACGGTTCCCGCCAGTCCGCCCCGAGCAGCCGTCCGAGCCGGTCAAGCCGTTGGGCCACCGTGTTCGGGTGCACGTGGAGGCGCCGGGCGGCCTCGGCCTGGCGCTCGCCGGCGGCGTACCAGGCCTCCAGCGTGGCGACCAGGTCGGTGCCGCGGCGGTCGTCGTAGTCGATCAACGGGCCGAGGCTGCGCCGGACGAACGCGTCGAGCTCCCCGGGGCCGTTCTGGCCCAGCAGGAGCCGCGCGACCCCGAGCCCGGCGGGATCGCTGACGTCGCCGCGCCGCCCCAGCGTCAGGAGGGTGTCGAGACAGCGCCTCGCCTCGGAGTACGCCGCCGCGAGGCCGTCCGGGCCGCCGGGCGTCGCCGCGACTCCGACCGTGCCGGCCGCCCCCGCGGACTTCACTCGCTGCTGCAGCTGCCGTCCGATGGCCAGCGGGTCGTCTCCCGGCGCCACGAGCACCAGGTGGCCGCCGTGCTCCCCCGCGAGACCGCCGAGCTCCGCGGCCAACCGGGTCGCGGCGACGGCGGCCCGCCGGCGCTCCCCCACCTCGACCGCAGCGACCGCGACCCCGCCCGGGCTGTCGATGTCGGCGCGCTGGAGCCGGGCACGCTCGCGGAGGCGCTGGGTGTCGGCGTCACCGGCGGCCAGCAGGTCGGTCAGCAGCTCACCACGGACCCGCTCCTCGGCCTCGGCCACCGAACGGCTGAAGAGCAGCACCAGGGCGGTGACGAGTGCCCCGCGCTCGAGGGTGCGCCGCTCGGCCTGCCCCAGCGGGGAGCTCCGCCCGGTGAGCAGCAGCGTGCCGAGGTGCTCGGCGCCCCCCAGGGCCACCGCGACGTAGGCGGGCGCATCGCTGCCGAGCTCGACCTCGACGCTCCGACCGGACTGCCGGGCCAGGTCGACCGCGTCGCTGAGGCCCGCCGCGCCCGACAGCGCGCCGGCGTCACCCACCGCCGCCAGCTCGCGCAGCTCGTCGTCGAAGACGGCGACGTCGCCGTGCAGCACGCCGGCCAGGACCGACGCGACCTCGGCCACCCCGCCACCCTTCAGCAGCACGTCGGTGAGCTCGTCGTGCGCGTGGGCGGCCTGCTCCATCGCCTCGGAGTGCGCGCGGATCTGCCGGTTGGCCGCGTCGACCTCCGCGAGCGCGTCCTGCGTGCGCGCGAAGAGCCGTGCGTTCTCCAGGGCGAGCGCCGCGTGCGCCGCGAACGACACCAGCAGCGACACCTCGGCCGGCGGGAACGGCCGGACCGACCGGTGCACTGCGAGCAGGGCCCCGATCACGGTGCCGTCGACGACCAGCGGGACGCCGAGGATGGCTCGGATCTGCTCACCCGCGACCGCGCTGTCGATGTAGTCGCGGTGCACGAACCGCTCGTCGGCCTGGTAGTCCTCGGTGAAGTAGGGCGCGCCGCTCTGCGCGACGAGACCGAGCAGGCCGGTCCCGAGCGGCAGCCGCAGGTCGCGGAACTCGGCAGTGAGGGCCCCGTCGGTGACCTTCATGTACGACGCCCCGTCGGCCTCGTCGTTGAGCGACAGGTAGGCCATGTCCGCACCGAGCAGCTGCCGGGCCCGCCGCACGATCGCCGCGAGGATCGTGTCGACGTCCCGGATCGCGGTGAGGTCGCTGGCGGTGTCGTAGAGCGCGGTCATCTCGGCCTCGCGGCGGCGGTGGCGCTCCATCCGCTCGCGGACCCGCAGCGCCGCGGCGCGGCCCTCGCGCAGCGCCTGAAGCTCCTCGGTGCCCGCCCCTGCCGCGAGGGCGTCGGCGACGACGGCGTCGAACGCCTCGCGCGGGGCGTCGTCGGCGAGCAGGGCGAGGAACGGGTCGCTCATCGCGCGCCTGCTCGGTGTGGGCGGGGCGGCTGCATGGCGGCAGGCTACGCGCCCGGTCCAGTCCGGTCAGGTCGTCACGCGTTCAACCAAACCGCGGGGGCGACCACGCCGAACGGGTTGCACAGGAGCAAAGCCAGAAGCGGTGCGGCGGCGGAGGGCCGGCGTACCGCCCAGACAGAGGGAGTTTGCACATGTCCAGGACCCACCGGACCATCCGCACCATCGCGACCGCAGCCGCGGGCGCGCTCGCCGCCGCCGCCGTGGCCGGGGTGGCACCCGCCCAGGCCGCACCGACCGGCACCACGAGCCTCGCCCAGGTGCTCGCCGCCGACGGCAACAAGCTCGACGGCAACTGGGACGACTTCGACATCGTCGAGAAGGCGGTCTACGCCGTGCTCGAGGCGAAGCCGGACAGCCCGGTGGCCGTGCTGGCCGACGGCGACACCGCGCTCACCGCGTTCGTGCCGACCGACCGGGCCTTCCGCAAGCTGGTCACCGACCTGACCGGCGACCGGAAGGCCACCGAGAGAGGCGTGCTGCGCGCAGTCACGAAGTTCGCCGACACCGACACGCTCGAGACCGTGCTGCTCTACCACGTGGTCCCGGGCGCGACGATCACCTACGCCCAGGCCAAGGCGGCCGACGGCGCCTCGCTGGACACTGCCCAGGGCGGCTCGCTGCGCGTGCGCGTGGTGGGCGACCAGGTCCGCCTGCGCGACGCCGACAGCAACGACCGCAACGCGCGCGTCATCGTGGCGGCGAAGAACCTCAACAAGGGCAACAAGCAGATCGCGCACGGCATCGACCGGGTGCTGCGTCCGATCGACCTGTAGCAACGGTGTCGCGCGCCTGGGCCGGACCGGGCCGGCTCAGGCGTCGCGACGGCGGAACAGCACCTGGCTGACGGCCATCAGCACGACCGTGAGCCCACCGAAGATCAGCAGACCGCCCACCCAGGTCATCGGGTTGCCGAACAGGCTCTCCCCCGCGCCGAACGCGTTGTCGCTGTTGATCCGGCCACCCGCCGCGAACGGCAGGAACCGGGTCAGCTCCGCGTGGTCGCGCAGCCCCGGCACGATGAAGAAGATCAGCGTGATGATGTTCTCGATCGCCAGCGGCCACAGGAAGAGCGTCACCAGCGCCGCGGTCTGGTTGCGCACCAGACCGGTGAAGGCCATCGCCAGGCTCGCGAGCAGCACCGTCGAGAGCACCGCCCGGCCCAGCCCGACGAACGTGGTCGTCTGGAAGAGATGGATGCCCTTGCCGGACAGGAAGAGCCAGCCGATGCACACGGCGAGCAGGTAGCCGACGGCCACGGTCACCGCGATCCAGGCCACCGCCACGACGTACTTCGCGGTCCAGACGGCAGACCGGGAGGTGAGCGAGGTCATCGTGGCCCGGATCATGCCGTGGCGGTACTCGTGGCCCCAGGACAGCACCCCGATCATCGCCAGCAGGTAGGCGACGAAGTGCGGGGCCCCGGCTCGGGCGAACTGGGTGCCGAGCCACGCGCCGATCTCGGGGAGGTCGGCGCCGGAGGGGCCGTCGGCGGTGCCGATCGCGTTGCGCATCGCCCACGACACCGCGATCGCGACCAGCACGCAGAACAGCAGCGCGCCACCGGTGAGCCAGTAGGTCGAGCGGATCGTCCGGATCCGGGTCCACTCGTAGGCCAGGGCGTCCCTCATGCCTGCTCCTCCTGCCCGGCGTGCGGGGCGGTGCCCGACGGACCGGGTGGGCCGTCGAGCTGGTGCGCCTCGAACTCCTGGGCGCCGCCGGTGGCCTCGAGGAACGCCTGCTCCAGGGTGGCGGTCCGGGGGGCGAGCTCGTGCAGCCGGATCGAGCGGTCGAACGCGACGTCGCCGACCGCCGCCGCGTCCAGACCGGTGACCGAGATCAGGCCGGGCTCGACCGCCTCGACGGTCGCGCCCCGCTCGGCGAGCGCCGCCGCGAGGTCGGTGGCCTGCGGGGAGCGCACCAGCACCGAGTTGTGCCGCGACGACTTCACGAAGTCGCCGACCGGGCCACTGGCGATCAGCCGGCCCCGGCCGATGACGACGAGCTGGTCGGCCATCAGCGCCATCTCGGAGAGCAGGTGGCTGGAGACGAACACCGAGCGGCCGGCCGCGGCGAACCCGCGCAGCAGCTCGCGGATCCACTGGATGCCCTGCGGGTCGAGGCCGTTGGCCGGCTCGTCGAGGATCAGCGTGTGCGGGTCGCCGAGCAGGGCGGCCGCGAGCCCGAGGCGCTGGCCCATGCCCATCGAGAACGTGCGCGGCTTCTTGCGGGCCACCGCGGTGAGCCCGAGCTGCTCGAGGACCTCGTCGACGCGCGCGGTCGGGATCCCGTTGGCGACCGCCAGCATCCGCAGGTGGTTGCGCGCCTTGCGGGTCGGGTGGAACGGCTTGGCCTCGAGCAGCGCGCCGACGTGCAGCATCGGGCGCCTCAGCGCGGTGAACGGCACCCCGTCGAACGTGGTCGTGCCGGCGCCGTGGTCGAGCCCGAGCATCAGCCGCATCGTCGTGGACTTGCCGGCGCCGTTGGGGCCGAGGAAGCCGGTGACGCTGCCGGGGTGGACGTCGAAGCTCAGGTCGCTGACGGCCGGCTTGCCGCCGTACACCTTGCCCGAGCCCGCGGGCCTCGATGACTGCCATGCGCCCCATCCTGGCAGGTCGTGCGTCCCACGCCGCTCCGCCGGGAGGCCTGGACCGCACGACCTCGGCGGGCACGCGCTGTAGCGTGGGACGGATGTCCCGCCTGAGTCGTCGGCGCCCCGCACCCTCGCCGAGCAGCTGCGCAGCTGGCCCGACGAGGACCTGGTGCGCCTGCTCGCGGACCGGCCGGACCTCGCCGCGCCGACGCCCCAGGACTCGGCGCAGCTGGCGTCGCGAGCCGGCACCCGAGCGTCGGTGCTGCGTGCCGTCGACCAGCTCACCACGCTCGAGCTGACCACCCTCGACGCCGTCGTCGCCTCCGGCCCGGCCGCCTCGGTCGACCTGCTCCGGACCCGCGTCAACGCGGCGCCCGAAGCCGTCGACGCCGCCGTCGCGCGGCTGCGGCGGATGGCGCTGGTGTGGGGCACCGATGACTCCCTGCGGGCGCTGAGCGTGGCGGCGGAGGTGATCGGTACGGCGGTCAGCGGCCTCGGCCAGTCGGCCGAGGCGCTGCTCACCGGCTACGGACCGACCCGCGTCGCAGCGCTGGCTCGCGACCTCGGGATCGCACCCAGCGGCGACCGGCACAGCGACGTCCAGGCCGTCGCCGCCGCACCTCGCCGACCCCGCCCACGTGACCGAGCTGCTCGCCGAGGTCGACGACAAGGCCCGGGCGATCCTCGAGCACCTCGAGCGGGAGGGCAAGGACGGCAGCGTCGAGTCCACCGACCGTCCGGTGGGCCGTCGCGACGAGGGCGGCCCGGTCGACCAGCTGCTCGCCCGCGGGCTGCTCGTGGCCCGGGACCGCAAGCACGTCGCGGTGCCCCGTGAGGTGGCGTTGTCGCTCCGCGGCGGGCGGACCACCCGCGAGCCGGTCGACGTCGTGCCGCCGCTCGCCACGTCGAGCCGCGACGCCGCCCTCGTCGACCGGGCAGCCGCCGGGGCGGCCTTCGAGCTGGTCCGGCACGTCGAGCTGCTGCTCGAGCACTGGGGTACGACGCCCCCCGGCGGTCTGCGCACCGGAGGCCTCGGCGTCCGGGAGCTGCGTGCCGCCGCCGAGCTGCTGCACGTCGAGGAGCGCGTGGCCGCCCTGCACATCGAGCTCGCCGCGGCGGCCGGGCTCGTCGCCGTCGGGGCCACCGACGAGCACGACTCCGCGTGGCTGCCCACCGACGCCTTCGACGTGTGGAGCGCCGGCACCGTCGCCGACCGGTGGGCGAAGCTGGCGCTGACCTGGCTCGACCTGCCGCGGCTGGTCGGGCTGGTCGGCGGCCGGCTCAACGGCAAGCCGGTCAACCCGCTGGTGCCCGACCTGGAGCGCTCCTGGCTCGTCGAGACCCGGCGCACCGCGCTGCGCGAGATCGCGGCGCTGCCCGCGGGCGAGGTCCTCGCGGCCGGCACCGGCGTCCCCTCGCTGGTCGCCCGGCTGGCCTGGCTCCGGCCCCGCCGGCCCGCGGCACGCGCCCAGGCCGCCGCGTGGGCCGTCGAGGAGGCCGCGGTCGTCGGCGTCGTCGCGCTCGGGGGCGTCGCCACCCACGGCCGGGCGCTGCTCGGCGAGGACCCGCTGCACACCGCGCCCGTCACGCTGGAGCCGCTGCTCCCCGAGCCGGTCGACCACATGCTGCTCCAGGCCGACCTCACCGCGGTCGCGCCGGGGCCGCTCGCCCACGACCTCGCGCACAACCTGGCCATGATGGCCGACATCGAGTCCCGGGGCGGCGCGACCGTCTACCGGTTCAACGAGCGGTCCGTGCGCCGCGCGTTCGACTCGGGGTGGTCGGCCGGGGAGGTGCACGAGTTCCTCACCACGTCGTCACGCACGCCCGTCCCGCAGCCGCTCGTCTACCTCGTCGACGACGTCTCGCGGAAGTTCGGCACCGTGCGCGTCGGGTCGGCCGAGTCGTTCCTGCGCAGCGACGACGAGTCGGCGCTGACCGAGCTGGTGCACCACCCCAAGGCGTCGAGCCTGCGGCTGCGCCGGATCGCGCCGACGGTCGTGGTCAGCGACGTGCCGCTCGACGTGCTGCTCCCCCGGCTGCGCGAGCTGGGCTCCGCGCCGGTGGTCGAGGCCCCCGACGGCACGGTCCGGCTGGCCCGTCGCGAGGTGCACCGCGCGCGGACGCCCCGCACGCGGCCGGCCCCCGGTGACCTGCTCGGCCCGGCCGGCCCGCAGGACGCGAAGGCGGCCGCGCGGTTCACGGCCCGGGTCTCCGCGACGGTCACCGCGATCCGCGCCGGCGACCGCGCCGCGGAGAGCCGGCCGCCGGACACCGGGGCGGGGCGGCTGCCCCGGAGCACGCCGACCTCCACGCTGGCAGCGCTTCGCGAGGCGCTCGAGGCCGACCACACGGTGTGGATCGGCTACGTGGACAACCACGGGTCGACGGTGGAGCGGGTGGTCGACCCGGTCAAGGTCGAGGGCGGCTGGCTGACGGCGTACGACCACCGCAGCGAGGAGGTCCGCTCCTTCGCCGTGCACCGGATCACCGGCGTCAGGACCGTGACCGGCTGACCCTCGGGGCACGGCGGCCGGACGGCTTGGCCGGCACCGGGTGCGGGTCGGTGGACGTGGGCTGGTCCGGCAGCATCCGGTGCTTCCCGCCGGTCGGCTGCGACAGCACCCCCTCGATCGACGCGGCGAGCATGGGCCGGCCGGTGTGCCAGCCCTGCACCAGGTCGCAGCCGATGTCGGCGAGCAGGTCGAGCGTGAGCCGGTCCTCGACCCCCTCGGCGACCAGCCGCCGCCCGAGGGCGTGGGCGAGGTCGACGGTGGCCCGGACGACCCCGGCGCCGCCCGCGGTGAGGGCGGCGTCGCGGACGAACTTCCGGTCGAGCTTGAGGTCGTCGAACGGCAGCAGGCGCAGCGACTCCAGGCCGACGCCGCCGGTGCCGTAGTCGTCGAGGGCCAGCCGGACACCGAGGTCCTTCAGCGCGGCGATGACGCCGACGACCCGGTCCAGGTCGGCCGACAGGCCGGCCTCGCCGATGTCGATCGTGAGCACCTTGGCCGGCATCCGGTGCGCCAGCAGGGCGTTGGCGACGATGCTGACGACCGCCTCGTCGCGCAGGTCGGCGACGGACAGGTTCACCGTGAGGGTCAGCGGTACGCCGTCGGCACGCCAGCTCGCCAGGTCGCCCAGCCCGATGTCGAGCACCCGCTCGGCGATCGCGCCGGTGAGCCGGTAGCGCTCGGCCGCCTCGAGGAACTCGGCGGGCGCGAGCCGGCCCCGCTCCGGGTGGTCCCAGCGGACGAACGCCTCGACCGCGACCATCTCGCCGTCGAGGGTGCGGATCGGCTGGTACTCCACGGCGAGCTCGTGACGCTCGAGGGCCTGGTAGAGCTCCTCGGCGATCCCGAGCTGCTGCGACTTCTCGTCGCGCTTCGGCGCGTGGAAGCGGACCGCGTCGCCGGAGGTCTTCGCGGCGTACATCGCGGCGTCGGCCGCGAACAGCAGCTCGCCGCGCGTCCTGCCGTGCAGCGGTGCCACGGCGAGCCCGATGCTGGCGTGGGCGTGCAGCTGGGTGCCCGGCAGGTCGAGCGGGTCGGCCAGGCTCTCGCGCAACGCCTCGCCGACGATGAGGGCGGCGTTGCGCGAGGTCGCCTCGTGGAGCACGACCGCGAACTCGTCGCCGCCGAGCCGGGCGAGCAGGTGCGGGGTCTCGAGCTCCTCGAGCGCTGCGGCGAACCGGTGCACGACGCCCTTGAGCAGAGCGTCGCCGGTGGCGTGCCCGAGGGTGTCGTTGACCTCCTTGAAGTGGTCGAGGTCGATCAGCCCCACGGCGAACTCGGGCGCTGGGCCCTCCCCCTCGGCGCCACGCGCGAGCAGGCCGTCGAGGTGCTGGTAGAGCGCACGCCGGTTGGCGATCCCGGTCAGCTCGTCGGTCATCGCCTGCGCGCGGACCGCCGCGAGCTCCCGCAGCTGCAGGAACACGCGGACGAAGCGGGCGGTGCACACCGCGAGGGTGACGAGGGCGAGCACGGAGGGCACGGCGGAGTCGTGCCACGCCGGCGCGACCGTCAGCGCGGCGACGGCCACGGCCGCGGCGGTGGCCGGCACCCCGAGGGACCGCGCCCCGGGGACCCGGACCTGCAGCTCGGGGCCCGGGAAGGTCGCGCCGAGCGCGAGGAGCGTCAGGGAGGCGGCCGGTACGACGTCGGCCCACGTGCCCGCGGCGATCGTGCCGCCGGCCGCGCGGGTCGCCTCGAGGATGGCGGACCCGGCCAGCAGCGTCAGGCCGAAGGCCCAGGTGCCGAACTGCCGGGCGTGGCCGGCACCGACGAGGCCGAGCGCGCCGACCGCGGCCGCGGACAGCGCAGCGCCGAGCAGCGGCCGGCCGAGCAGCACGCCGGCCTCCCACGAGCCGTCCCAGGCCTGGTGCACGAGCGGCGCCATCACGAGCGCGGCGACGGTGGCGCCGGCCAGCGCCCCGGCGAGGCCGTCGAGGACCACGTTGACGCGGATGCCGCTCATCCGCTGCCGGACGGCGAGGACCAGCCCGACGAGCAGCGTCGCCGGTCCGGCGAGCGTCAGGAAGTCGGCACCCCAGTGCAGCGCGGTGAAGCCGGTCCGGTCGACGGCGATGTCGCACAGGCGCACCAACGGGAAGGTGGCCGCACCGACACCCAGAGCGGTCAGCCAGGACCGGTCCCCCGGTCGCGCGAGCACGAGCCGACGGAGCACGAGGGCGGGCAGGACGAGCAGCACCGGACCCAGCACCAGGTCACGGGCCCAGGACGGGACCGGCGTCGGGACAGCCAGCAGCGTCCCGTAGCCGACGAGGCCCAGGAGCAGTGCGCATGTCAGCCAGCGCGTCTCCTTCAACTGCATCCCCTCGTCGTGCGGACTTATCAAGAAGCGTCGGCATCCGGGAGCCGGAACTTGAGCGTGGTCCGGTCCGGGGCGGCTCCTCGGTCCAGGCGGAGGATCCGGGCAGTCCCGGCGTTCGGGACCGGGATCGGCGGCCGGGCGGCACAATGGTCCGGGCACACGCGGGGAACAGGTGGACAGGTGCACTCAGCAGAGGTGACGGACGACCCGTCCCATGCCGTCGCGGTCGCGAGGCAGCCGATCGTCGACCGTGAGGGCACCGTGGTCGGCTTCGAGCTGCTCTATCGTCCGACCCGGCCCGACGCCCCCCGCCCGTCCGGGGAGCAGATGACCGCACAGGTGGTCCTCGGCGCCCTCTCGATCGGCCTCGACGCGCTCGTCGGCGACAAGACGATGTTCTGCAACGCCGAGCGCGGCGTGATCGTCGGCGACACCCCGGTCACCCTGCCCACCGCGCGCACCGTCATCGAGATCCTGGAGACGGTCGTCGCCGACGACGAGGCCCTCGCGGGCTGCCGTGACCTCGTCGGCCAGGGCTTCGCGCTCGCGCTCGACGACTTCGTCTGGCGCGACGGGGCCGAGCAGCTCCTCGAGCTCGCGTCCATCGTGAAGATCGACTTCCAGGCGAGCACCCGCGCGGAGGTCGCCGTGCTCGTGGAGCGCTGCCGGGCCTACGACGTCGCGCTGCTCGCCGAGAAGGTGGAGACCGACGACGACGTGGCCTGGGCCCGCGCCCAGGGGTTCGACCTGTTCCAGGGCTACGCGATCGAGCGGCCGCACATCGTGCAGGGCCGGACCATCGCCGCCTCGTCGGTCACCCAGGTGCAGCTGGCCCTGATGCTGCTCAGCGAGGGCGTCGACTTCGAGGAGATGGAGGCGATCCTGCGCCGCGAGCCCGGACTCGTCGTCCAGGTCCTCCAGCTCGCCTCGATCGGGACCGCCCACGGCCTGCGCAACCAGGTGCGCACCGTGCGGGAGGCGCTGGTCCTGCTCGGCACCGACCGGGTCCGCAAGTGGCTGGCGCTGACCATGCTCAGCGGGCACCGCGGCGGCAGCGTCGACGGCCTGGCGACCGCGCTGGTCCGCGCCCGCACCTGCGAGCTGCTGGCCCGGCTGCGCACGACCGGCGACCCGGAGGTCGCGTTCACCGCCGGGATGCTGTCCTCGCTCGACCTGCTGCTCGGGGTCCCCGTGGACGAGCTCGCCGCGACCCTCGAGCTCGACGACTCCCTCAAGGCGGCCGCCTTCCGGCACGAGGGGGAGTCCGGCGCGCTGGTGGCGGAGGTGACGGCGTACCAGTCGGCACTGCGCGGCCCGGCCGCGACGACGACCTTCGCGGCCGACCTGGACGGCGCCGCGGCGGCGGGGTTCGCCTGGGCGCTCCCGTTCGTGTCGCTGGTCACCGCAGCCGGCTGAGCCTCCGGTCGCGGGCTCGTCATCGGGCTGCCCCACCGGTGCCGGGCGGAAGCCGGTTGTCCCGCCTCGTAAGATGTAGCCATGGACTTTGTTCGTTACGCCGAGCGCTCCGCGGGGCTCGTCAACGCCGACCTGTCGGACGTCGACGCCGTCGTGGCGTTCCTCAACCAGCGCAGCTGGCTGCACGAGCAGGTGACCGACCGTGACGCGAGCGCGCTGCGCCGCTTCCAGCGCGAGCTCCGCCCGGTCTTCGAGTCGTCCAACGACGGCAACGAGACCGCGGTCGTCGAGCAGCTCAACGCGCTGCTCGCCAAGCACCCCGTGACGCCCTACATCGCCGGCCACGGCGCCAAGGACGGCGAGGGTCCCAACTGGCACATGCACGTGGCCGACAAGCAGTCCTCGGTCGCCGAGCTGCTCGTCGCCGAGTCGCTGATGGGGCTCTCGACGCTGGTCTGCGACCTCGGCGCCACCCGGCTCGGCGTGTGCGACGCCAGCCCGTGCCGCGACGTGTTCGTCGACACCTCGCCCAACCAGTCGCGCCGCTACTGCTCCGACCGGTGCTCGTCCCGCGCCAACGTGGCCGCCTACCGCGCGCGCCAGAAGGCCGCGGCCGGGGCCCCGGCATGAACGACGGCCCGCTGATCGTCCAGTCGGACAAGACCCTGCTGCTGGAGATCGAGCACGAGCGCGCGCAGGACTGCCGCAAGGCGATCGCCCCGTTCGCGGAGCTCGAGCGCTCCCCGGAGCACGTGCACACCTACCGGCTGACCCCGCTCGGCCTCTGGAACGCGCGGGCGGCCGGCCACGACGCCGAGCAGGTCGTCGACACCCTGCTCAGCTACAGCCGCTACGCCGTACCCCACGCGCTGCTCGTGGACATCGCCGAGACGATGGCCCGCTACGGCCGGCTGCGCCTCGACAAGCACCCCACGCACGGACTCGTGCTGACCAGCACCGACCGCCCCGTGCTCGAGGAGGTGCTGCGCGCCAAGAAGATCAAGCCGATGATCGGCGAGCGGCTCGACGAGTCGACCGTCGTCGTGCACGCCTCCGAGCGCGGCAACCTCAAGCAGGCCCTGCTCAAGATCGGGTGGCCGGCCGAGGACTTCGCCGGCTACGTCGACGGCGAGGCGCACCCGATCGCGCTGGCCGAGGACGGCTGGACGCTGCGGTCCTACCAGCGCGAGGCCGCCGAGTCGTTCTGGCACGGGGGCTCGGGCGTCGTCGTCCTCCCCTGCGGCGCCGGCAAGACCATCGTCGGCGCGGCCGCGATGGCCCAGGCCGGGGCCACCACGCTGATCCTGGTCACCAACACGGTGTCCGCGCGGCAGTGGAAGGAAGAGCTGGTCCGGCGCACGTCGCTGACCGAGGACGAGATCGGGGAGTACTCCGGCTCCAAGAAGGAGATCCGCCCGGTCACGATCGCCACCTACCAGGTGATGACCACGCGCCGGAAGGGCGTCTACGCCCACCTGGAGCTGTTCGACGCCAAGGACTGGGGCCTCATCGTGTACGACGAGGTGCACCTGCTGCCGGCGCCGATCTTCCGGATGACCGCCGACCTGCAGGCCCGGCGCCGGATCGGCCTGACCGCGACGCTGATCCGCGAGGACGGCCGCGAGGGCGACGTGTTCAGCCTGATCGGGCCGAAGCGCTACGACGCGCCCTGGAAGGACATCGAGGCGCAGGGCTGGATCGCGCCCGCCGACTGCGTCGAGGTGCGGGTCACGCTGCCGGAGAGCGAGCGGTTCGTCTACGCGACCGCCGAGCCCGACGAGCGCTACCGGCTCGCGTCGTGCACGGGCGCGAAGACCACGCTGGTCGAGGAGCTCGTCGCCAAGCACAAGGGCGAGCCCACGCTGGTGATCGGGCAGTACATCGACCAGCTCGACGAGATCGGCGAGCGGCTCGACGCTCCGGTGATCAAGGGCGAGACACCGGTCAAGGAGCGGGAGCGGCTGTTCAACGCGTTCCGGCACGGCGAGATCGACCTGCTGGTGGTCTCGAAGGTGGCCAACTTCTCGGTCGACCTGCCCTCCGCGGCGGTGGCGATCCAGGTGTCCGGCTCGTTCGGATCGCGGCAGGAGGAGGCCCAGCGGCTCGGCCGGCTGCTCCGCCCCAAGGAGGACGGCCGCTCGGCACGGTTCTACGCGATCGTCTCGCGCGACACCGTGGACGCCGACTTCGCCCAGCACCGGCAGCGGTTCCTCGCCGAGCAGGGCTACGCCTACCGCATCGTCGACGCCGACGACGTCGCCTCCGCCTGAACTCCGACGCGGCACCTGACCATTTTCACCAGCCGCGGGTGTGACGTTCGGCTCTGCTGGGCGGACCCGGCCCTGCGCGAGGCTGGGTGGTGAGGTGAGTACCCATGAAGATCACGTACCTGCACGCATCGAAGTTCGGCAACGGCGCCCTGGTCGCCGAGGAGTTCAAGCAGCACATGGCCACCAAGGGTGTGTCCGTCGAGGTGCACCACATCCGCGAGATGGATGCCCGCCACCTGCCCGCGGCCGATCTGTACCTGTTCAGCTCACCGGGTCGGATGGGGAAGCCGATCGGCAGCATGCGCCGGTTCCTCGGGAAGGCGGATCTGCCGAGCGGCACGAAGTACGCGTTGCTGACCACCGAGGGTGCGCCGCGACCGGACAAGAAGACCGGCCGGATGCCCACCGAGGAGGAGGTCGCGAGGTGGGAGAAGGTTCGGCCCACGATGAACGACATCCTGCGGGGCAAAGGGCTCGTCGAGGTCGGCGAGGACGCGGTCTACGTCACCGGGATGCGCGGACCGCTCGAGGACGGCTGGCAGCACAAGGTCGACGACTTCGCTGACAACCTGCCCATCGCGTCCTGACCGCCGAGTCGGCGCGTTCGGCTGGCTCAACCCCGCCGAGTCGGCGCGTTCGGTTGGCCTGCCTGGCCGCGTCCCACTGCGAGCTCGTGCTCGACCACGGCGGGGTCGCAGCGCAGCACCAGGTCCCCCGGGCCGCACACGCAGAACGCCAGCTCGTCCTGCTCGGGCACCGCGGCGCCCGGAAGCGCGAGGCTCGAGCGCAGGGGCGCCCGGACATCGGCCGTGGGGTGCACGAACGACCGCCCGTCCCCCGCGGCGAGGTTCGCGGCGAGCAGGCGTTCCGGCGTACCCACGTCGAACGCCGTCCCGGCGTGCTCGACGAGGTCCAGCTCGCCGCGCTCCCAGGCCTCGCGCCACACCACCTCGTAGAGCCCGGTCGGCTCCGCCTTCAGCCGTACGACGTCCGCGTGCGGCAGCAGGCTCAGGCCCAGGAACCGGAACGGCCCGAAGTCGCTCTCCCCGCCGGTGCGCCGCACGAGCAGCCGGGGCCGCTCGCCGTCCCACCCGGACACGAAGCCCGCGGGCGGGTCCGGGACCCAGGCGTCGGCGTTGTGGACCAGCGCGTGCGCGCCACCCAGCCACGGCGCCAGCTGCGCGACCGCACCCGCCGTGCCGAGCGCCACCGGCTCCTCGACGCTGACGAACACGTCGAGGTCGCGGACGTGCTCGACGACCTGGTCGGCGAGGTGGTGCACGTTGACCGCTCGCCGGAGGCCCGCGGCGACCGGCGTGTCGAGCGCCCATCGCAGCAGGGACACGTTCGCCACCGTGCACAGCGACTTGGGCAGGTGCGCGGTGATCGGGCGCAGCCGGCGTCCCTCGCCGGCACACAGCACGATCGACGCGACCTCAGCCATCGGCGCGGAGTGCTGCGGGGAGGACCTCGGCCAGCCGCTCGTAGTCGTCGAGCTCGTTGTAGACCGCAGCGGACAGCCGCAGGTAGCCATGGCCGGCGTACGACGTCACCTGCACCTCGACGCCACGCGCACTGATCCGCCGGTAGACCCCGTCGGCGTCCTCGTCCGTCGCGGCCACGCCGTCCGGCAGCGGGACGAGCCGCAGGCACGGGGCCGGGGTCGCCGGGCACCGGCGCGTCCACGTCCGGGAGCGCCGAGGAGAGCACGGCCGACGCCTTGTCCAGCAGGGCGGACGACCGGTCCGCGATCGCGGGACCCCCCGCGTCGGTCCAGAAGTCGACGGCGTCCTGCAGGCACATCCAGGCCGAGTAGTCGTCGGTGCCGCGCATGTCGAACGGCTGCGGGAAGGGCAGCCCGTCGTTCCAGCTCGTGGTCAGCGGTTCGAGCAGGCTCGCGCTCGGGACCGGCGACCCACAGGCCGGTCGTCCCGCGCGGGGCGAAGCCCCACTTGTGCCAGGTGCCGCTCCAGAAGTCCGCACCGGTCGCGGCGGGGTCGGCCGGCAGGTGACCGGGCACGTGCGCCGCGTCGACGAACGTCAGCGCGCCGGCCGCGCGGGCGTCTGCGGCCACCTCGGCGACGGGAAGCACCGCCCCGGTCGGTGAGCTGATGTGGTCCACCACGACGAGCCGCACCCGGCTGCCGGAGTCGACGGCCCGGGCCAACGCCGCGCGGTAGCCGTCGACGACGCCCTCCCCCGCGGCCGGCAGGTCCACGACGTCGTACGACGCCCCGGTCCGCTGGCACCACCGGGCGACCGCACGCCGCACCGCGCCGTAGGACTGCGTGCCCATCACCACCACGTCGCCCGCGCCCAGCCGTCCCTGCAGCGCGAGGCTCGCGAGCACCGTGGAGATCGCCTCGGTGACGTTGCGGACCAGCGCCACCTCGTCGGCACCGACCCCGAGGAACCCCGCCGCGACGTGGCGCGCGTCGGCGCGCAGCGCGGGCGAGTCCACCCGGAAGAACCGCATCGGGTTGGCCTCGGCGCGGTCGCGGATCCGTTGCTGCGCCTCGACGACGACCCGGGGAACAGCCCCGAACGAGCCGTGGTTGAGGTGCACCACCGAGGGGTCGAGGCAGAACGCTTCACGCATCGCGCCAGTGTGCCATTGCGGGACGACCCGGACAGGTGCCGCTGCCGGTGCCGCCGAAAACCCGGTGACGCCCGGCCACCGCGCTGGTAACGTCACCGGGCTCCCACCGACCCGCCGATCCTTCGGAGGTCCCTGCATGTCCACCGACGACCACCCCCCTGATACCGCGCCCACGACCGAGGCCGAGCCGGACCTCGACGCCGAACGGCGCCACCTCGCCGAGTCCCGCGCCGCCCTGGCCCGGATGCGCGAGCGCACCGCCTCCCTGGACTCCTCGGCCGCCGGCGACTGGGTGAGCCAGAAGTTCCTCGAGTCGGCGATCTACCGCCGGATGAAGGCGCTCGCCGACGACCCGTCCGTGCCGTTGTTCTTCGGCCGGCTCGACTACGACGAGGCCCACGAGGACGCCCGCGGCGAGCGCTTCTACATCGGCCGCCGGCACGTCAGCGACGAGGACGGCGACCCGATGGTCGTCGACTGGCGGGCCCGGATCAGCCTGCCGTTCTACCGCGCCAGCAAGGTCGAGCCGATGGGTGTCGAGCTGCGCCGCCGGTTCGGCTTCCAGCACGGGCAGATGACCGCGTTCGAGGACGAGGCCCTCCTCGCCGGCGAGGTCGAGGAGCACAGCAGCATTCTCGAGGCCGAGATCGAGCGGCCGCGCGTCGGGCCGATGCGCGACATCGTCGCGACCATCCAGCCGGAGCAGGACGTGATCGTCCGCGCCGAGCTCGAGGAGTCGGTCTGCGTGCAGGGCGCCCCCGGCACCGGGAAGACCGCGGTCGGCCTGCACCGGGCGGCGTACCTCCTCTACGCCCACCGCGACCAGCTCTCGCGCCAGGGCGTGCTCGTCGTCGGGCCGAACGCGTCGTTCCTGCGCTACATCGGCGACGTGCTGCCGGCCCTCGGCGAGATCGACGCGCAGCAGACCACGATCGAGGAGCTGGTCGGCAAGACCCTGACCCGGCTCAACGCGCGGTACGCCGTCCGCGGCGAGGACCCCGCCGACGTCGCCACGCTCAAGGGCGACGCCCGGATGGCCGAGGTCGTCGCGCGGGCCCTGTGGGCGCAGGTCCGCCCGCCGGCAGAGGGGCTGCTGGTCCCCCGCGGCGCCCGCCGGTGGCGGCTGGCGACCTACGAGGTCGAGGAGGTCGTCGCGGGCCTGCGCGCACGCGGCGTGCGGTACGGCGCCGCCCGCGGCATGCTCCCGCAACGGCTCGCGCACGCGATCCTGGTGAAGATGGAGCTCGCCGGCGACTCCCCCGACGACCGGGTGCAGGACGCGGTCGCCCGCAGCCGCGAGGTGAAGCGCTACGTCGACACGATCTGGCCCGCGGTCGACCCGGCCCGGCTCGTGCACCGGCTGCTCAGCGACCCCGCGCTGCTGGCCGAGGCCTCCGACGGCCTGCTCACCGACGAGGAGCGGGGACGCCTGCCCTGGGCCAAGCCGGCCAAGGCCCCCGGCTCGGCCCGGTGGTCGCTCGCGGACGCCGTGCTCATCGACGAGGTGGCCGACCTGGTCGAGCGGACACCGTCGCTGGGCCACGTCGTCGCCGACGAGGCGCAGGACCTCTCCGCGATGATGCTGCGCGCCGTCGGCCGCCGCGCCTCGACCGGCTCGGTCACCGTCCTCGGCGACCTCGCCCAGGCCACCACGCCGTTCGGCAGCCGCTCGTGGGAGACCGCGCTGGCCCACCTCGGCAAGCCCGACGCGCACGTCGAGCAGCTGACCAAGGGGTTCCGGGTGCCCGGCGAGGTGATCGAGTACGCCGCCCGGCTGCTGCCCCGGATCGCCCCCGGCCTGGAGCCGCCCACGTCCGTGCGGCGCACCCGCGGCGACCTGGCCGTCACCCGGGTGACCGACCTGGTGGGCGACGCGCTCGTCGACCTGGTCCGGGCCGTCCGCGCCACGGTCGGCTCGGTCGGCCTGATCGCCCCCGACGCCGCCGTACCGTCCGTCGTCGCAGCGCTGACCGCCGCCGGCATCGGCCACGCGGTCGTCGGCGACGACCCGGGCGCCCCCGAGGACGACGTGGAGTTCGACGTCCCCCTCGACGTCGTGCCGGCCTCGCTGGCCAAGGGCCTCGAGTTCGACCACGTCGTGCTGCTCGAGCCCGCCGCGCTCGTCGCGGCCGAGGCCGATCGGGTGACCGGCCTGCGCCGGCTCTACGTGTGCCTGACCCGCGCCGTCACCTCGCTCGCGGTGCTCCACGCAGACGACCTTCCCGAGGAACTCGGCTCCCCCTGAAGTTCGTCCGGCCGCCTTGCCGGGTACGCCCCGATTTCGCCGTTTCGGGGGTTAGGCTGGCGCGTCGCCGCCACCTGTGTGACGGCGGTCACCGGCTCGGGCCGAACCCTCCGGCCCGAGCGTGCTGGTTCCCGCCCCTCGGGATCCGTCACGTCCCCGTCTCGAGCACCGGAGCACCCATGTCCCTCATGCGCAAGCGCGCTGCCGTCGGGCTCACCCTGGCCCTGGCAGCCACCGGGCTGACCGCCCCCCTCGCGTCCGCCAACCCCGCCGGCACCGGCCTCGTCATCAGCGAGGTCTACGGCGCCGGCGGCAACACCGGAGCCGTCTACACCAACGACTTCATCGAGCTCTACAACCCGACGGGCAGCGCGATCAGCGTCGACGGCTGGTCGGTGCAGTACCGCAGCGCCAGCGGCACGACGGCCCAGGTCACCGCCCTGACCGGCTCGGTGCCGGCGGGCGCGCACTACCTCGTGCAGGAGAAGGCGGGCGCCACGGTCACCGACAAGCCGCTGCCGACGCCGGACGCCACCGGCACCATCGACATGTCGGGCAGCAACGGAGTCGTCCTGCTGGTCCCGAGCACGACACCGTTCACGACCGTCGGCGACCTGGCCGGCAACACCGGCCTGGCCGACATGGTGGGCTACGGCACCACACCCACGTCCTACGAGACCGCCCCCACCGGGACGGCGCTGACCGCCACCACCTCGGCCGCCCGCACCGGCACCGGTGCGGACTCCGACAAGAACAACCTCGACTTCACCGCGGGCGCGCCCGCGCCGCAGAACAAGAGCGTCGTCGACCCGCCGCCCCCGCCGCCCCCGGCGGATCCCACGCGGGCGACCATCGCGGAGATCCAGGGCACCGGCGACACCAGCCCGCTGTCCGGCACGACCGTCATCACGCGCGGCGTGGTCACCGCGACCTACCCGGCCGGAGGGTTCAACGGCTTCTACCTGCAGACCGACGGCACCGGTGCCGGCACGGACGCGACGCCCGGCGCCTCGGACGCCGTGTTCGTCTACGGCTCGGCCGCGATGGCGGCGAACCCGGTCAAGGGCGACCTCGTCGAGGTCACCGGCCCGGTCAGCGAGTTCGCCGGCACCACCGAGATCACGCCGGCCTCGGGTGGCGTCACCACGCTGACCGCCACCCCGACGGGCGTCACCCCGCTCGCTGCGGCGTACCCGACCACCGAGGCCGCCCGCGAGGCGCACGAGGGTGAGCTGCTCGCCCCGACCGACCGACTCACGGTCACCAACACCTACGCCACCAACCAGTACGCCGAGATCGGCCTGGCGACCGGTGACACCCCGCTCGTCGCGCCGACCGAGGTCGTCGACGCGCAGGACACCGCCGCGGTCGCCGCCCTGACCGCCGAGAACGCGGCCCGAGCGGTCACTCTCGACGACGGCGCGAGCATCAACTTCCTCAGCGCGGCCAACCAGGCGACCCCGCTGCCGTGGCTGTCCAAGGCCAACCCGATCCGGGTCGGCGCCAGCGCCACGCTCCAGGCACCCGTGATCCTGGAGTTCCGCAACAGCACCTGGAAGTTCCAGCCCACCACGCGGGTCACCGACGAGGGCCGCGGCGTCGCCACCTTCGCGAACACGCGGACCTCGGCCCCCGAGCCCGTGGGCGGCGACCTGAAGCTGGCGACCTTCAACGTGCTGAACTACTTCAACACCACCGGCGTCGACTTCGTCGCGGCCGGCGGCACCTGCACCTACTACAAGGACCGCCTCGGCGACCCCGTCACCGACAACACCTGCACCCCCAACGGTCCCCGCGGCGCGGCCGAGGACGAGGACCTCGCCCGCCAGCAGGCCAAGATCGTGGCGGCGATCAACGCGCTCGGCGCCGACATCGTGTCGCTCGAGGAGATCGAGAACTCGGTCGCGCTCGGCGAGGCGGACCGCGACGACGCCCTGTCCACGCTGGTGGACGCGCTCAACGCCGCTGCCGGCTCCACCCGCTGGGCCTTCGCCCCGTCCCCGGACGCCTCGGAGCTCCCGCCGGTGGAGGAGCAGGACGTCATCAGGACCGCGTTCATCTACAACCCCGCGAAGATCGACCTCGTCGGCGCCTCCAAGGTGCTGGTCGGCAGCGCGGCGTTCAGCAACGCCCGGGAGCCGCTCGCCCAGGCCTTCAAGGCCGACGGCACGGCCGACTCGCAGGCGTTCGCGGTCATCGTCAACCACTTCAAGTCCAAGGGTTCCGGCACTCCCGACCCCTACGGCCAGGGCAACGCCACCGCGGACCGGGTCGCCCAGGCGCAGGCGCTCGGCAGCTTCGCGCACAGCTTCGCGATCGAGCGCGGCACGGACAAGGTGTTCCTGACCGGCGACTTCAACTCCTACACGCAGGAGGACCCGATGCAGGTCCTCTACGACGACGGCTACACCGCCGTCGAGTCGGACACGGAGAACGAGTGGACCTACAGCTTCAGTGGCATGTCGGGGTCGCTGGACCACGTGCTGGCCAACGACGCCGCCCTCGGGCTGGTCACCGGCGCCGACATCTGGAGCATCAACTCGGGTGAGTCGGTCGCGTTCGAGTACAGCCGGCACAACTACAACGTGACGGACTTCTACGAGCCGAACGTCTTCCGCGCCTCCGACCACGACCCGGAGATCGTCGGCATCACCATCCCGACCCGGACCATCGACCCCGCGACCAGCGTCACGGCCACCGCCGCAGACCTGGCCTACGGCACCGACGGCACCGTCACGGCCACGGTCACCTCGGACGGACCGGCCACCGGCGTCGTCGAGGTGCTCAACGGCGGCGACCGGCTCGGGTCGGCCGACGTCGTGGACGGGACGGCGCGTGTCACCATCCCCGGCACGGCGCTCACGCCCGGCACGTACACGCTGACCGTCCGTTACCTCGGGGACGAGCAGCACGACCCGTCCGCCACGACGGTCACGCTGCGGGTCACCAAGGCCACTCCGCAGCTCACCGCCACGCCGCAGAGCCGGGAGCTCCAGGTCCGCAAGGACTCCACCACGATCAACGTCACGGTGGCCGCCAACGGAGTGGTCCCGACCGGCTACGTCCTGCTGGTCGACGAGGCCGGCACCGTGGTGAGCTGGGCGTCGCTCAGCGGCGGCAAGGCGGTCCTGCGGACCGGCACCTTCGACACCACCGGCACCAAGCACTTCGAGGTGCGCTACCTCGGCGACGACCTCGTGTCGGCGGGCTCGACCACGACGTCGGTCGACGTCGTGAAGGGCAAGCCGAAGGGCTAGTCACGACCAGCACGGCCGAGCCGGCGTCCGGGTCTCCCGGGCGCCGGCTCGTCGCGTTCCTGCCGGATGGCGGGCGTGCCAGACTCCAGCGCATGACAGACCTGGCCGACCGGTGGCCGCTGCCGGACCGGCCCGAGCCGCGGGACCGGCTGCTGGCGGCGTACGGCGACGAACGCCGCGGCTACCACGACCTGACCCACCTGGCGGAGGTGCTCGACCACGTGGCGACGCTGGCCGACGAGGCTGCGGACGTCGAGGCGGTGGTCCTGGCCGCATGGTTCCACGACGCGGTCTACGACGGGGCCGCCGACGACGAGGAACGCTCCGCCCTGCTCGCCACCGAGGAGCTCACCGCCGCCGGCCTCGGGCCGGACCGGGTGGCGGAGGTCGCCCGTCTGGTGCGGCTCACCGCCACCCACCGCCCCGCGCAGGACGACCGCAACGGCCAGGTGCTCTCCGACGCGGACCTGGCCGTGCTGGCCGCCGGGGAGGAGCGCTACGCCGGCTACGTGGCCGGGGTGCGCGCGGAGCACGCCCACGTCGCCGACGCCGACTTCCGCCGCGGACGGGCCGCCGTCCTGCGCGACCTGCTCGCGAAGCCGTCGCTGTTCCACACCGCGGCCGCCCGGACGTTGTGGGAGCAACGGGCCCGCGCCAACGTCGCCCGCGAGCTCACCGCCCTGGAGCGCGGCTGAGGCCCGGTCAGCGGATCGGGTCGGCGACCGGCCGGCCGGCGGCGGCAACGGTCACCCACTCGGGCTCCGGGCGCCCGACCAGGTAGCCCTGGACGTACGTCGCACCCGCGGCCCGCACGGCGGCCAGCTCACCCGGCGTCTCGACACCCTCCACGCACACCTCCGCGCCGTGCGCCAGCGCGAAGTCGACGAGCATCCCCACCATCGCGGCCCGCCCCTCGTTGAGGTCGCACCCCGACACCAGGCTGCGGTCCACCTTCACGATGTCCGGGCGCAGTGCGACGATCCGGTCCAGCTCGCCGGGCCGGGCCCCGAGGTCGTCGAGGCCGATCCGGGCGCCCGCGGCCCGGAACCGGTCGAGGTAGAGCCCGACCGTCCGGTCGTCGAGGCCGTCACGTTCCTCGTGCAGCTCCACCACCACGCCGGTCAGGTCGACCGGAAGGGCCTCCCAGAAGCGGCGCGAGCGCATCGCCCGCTCCGAGACGTTGACGAACATCTCCATGCCGCCGGGCCGCCCGGTCTTGTCCAGCGCCCGGGTGAGCGCGGTGATCTCGAGCAGGTCGCCGTAGCCGTGGTCGTGGGCCTCGGTGAACACCTGCTGCACGTCGCTGCTGTGGGAGAAGCGGCTGAGCGCCTCGTAGCCGACCACGGCCAGGTCGTCCGCGCGCACGATCGGCTGCACGACCGACCGGAGCATCCGCAGCGGCGTCGGCAGCGTCCCGGCGTCGATGTCCTCGGCGGCCAGCACCTGGTTGCGGCCCGAGCGCTTGGCGCGGTAGAGGGCAGCGTCGGCCTGCGCGATCGCCTCGGCCGGGTCGGTGCCGTGCTCCCAGAGCGCGACCCCCGCCGAGAACGTCTGCTCGCCGGGAGTGGCCTGCCGCAGCTGGTCGATCCTCAGCACGGCGTCCTCCAGCGTGCTGCCGGGGAGGATGACCGCGAACTCCTCGCCGCCGTACCGCGCCAGCACGTCGTGCGGCCCGAGCCCCTCGGTCCAGGTCGACGCGCACTCGCGCAGCAGCCGGTCGCCGGCGGGGTGGCCGTAGGTGTCGTTGTACTTCTTGAAGTGGTCGAGGTCGAGCAGCGCGATGCTCAGCCGGTGCCCGTTGTCGCGCGCAGACGCGCACGCGCGTGACAGCTCGTGGTTCCACGAGCGGCGGTTGTGCAGGCCGGTCAGGTCGTCGGAGCGCGCGAGCGCCGCGAGCTGCACGGACTGCTCGCTGATCCGCTCCAGCAGCCCGGTCATCCGCGCCGACACGAGCAGCGACACGGCCAGGCCGAGCAGCGCGATCACCAGGTCGTACGGCGTGCCGCCGCGGAACCACGCGATCGCCAGCGTGGCCGCGGGGATCACCTGCCCGGCCCCCATCAGCCACACCCGGCGCTTGGACGAGACCCGGTCCTCCCAGTCGGCGCCGTGGGTGAACTCGCGCATCGAGGGGTCGGCGACGCCGGCGGCGAACAGGATGAACGCGGCGAGCCAGAGCATCTTGATCGGCAGCCAGCTCCGAGGCCGGTCCCTGGGTGGTGTCGATGCCCGACCAGAAGTCGCCGAGCAGCGAGACGAACAGCGCGGTGCTCAGGTAGATCAGCGAGCGCGACTGGCGGCCGTCGGCCAGCAGCAGCCGCGCGATGACGGTCATCACCGCGAGGTCGGCGAGCGCGTAGGCCACCGTCGTGGACTTGCTGGCCAGCGAGAAGCCGTCGGCGCGCACCGCGGGGATGATCAGGAAGACCAGCAGCGGCGTGGACGCGCCGAACGCGAAGATCGACGCCTCCATGCGGCCGGGCAGGCGCCGGCCCTTGTTGCGGCTGCGCTCGAACTGGACGACCCCGACGCCGAGCATGGCGTAGCCGAACAGCGCCATGATGTTCGACGGCCGCGGGTGGCCCGTGTAGTGGATGACGTAGAGCTCGAAGCCGCCGAGCGCGTCGCTGCAGCCGAGCACCGTCACCGCGGTCACCACGGTCCCCCAGCCCAGCCGGAACAGGTCGCGGCGCAGCAGCAGGTGCCGCCACGCGACGGCGAGGGCGACCCCGGTGACGACCGTCTGGACCAGGTCGCGCAGGGCCGGGCTCGGCACGAGCGGGAAGACCACGAGGGTCACCAGAGCGAGTCCCCACAGCACGTAGCGCGTTCGTCGCGACACCCGGGCCACCTCCCCCGTCTCCCTGGTCCACTCTAGGAACTTCCGGCGCAGCCGTCCCCGGGATGGCGGAAGTCGGCGCAGGTTTACAGCAGCGCGGGCGCCCGCAGGGTGAGCGTCCCCGCGGCACCGTCCAGGGCCGCCGGCACCCCGCACGGGAACGCGAGGTTCGGCTGCTCGTGGCCGAACGGCGCACCGCAGACCAGGGGTACGCCGAGGGCGGCCAGCCGGTCGACGAGCAGCGAGCGCACCACGTCGGCCGGCCCGCACTCCGTCAGCCGGCCCACCACGATGCCGCGCACCTCGTCGAACCAGCCGGACCGGAGCAGCTGGGTGAGCAGCCGGTCGAGCCGGTAGGGCTCCTCGCCGACCTCCTCGAGCACCGCGATGCAACCCGCCGCTCCGGTCGCGCCCGGGGTGCCGACCTGGGCGGCGAGCAGGGTGAGGTTGCCGCCGGTGAGCACGCCCTCGGCCTCGCCGGGGACGAGCACCTCGCAGGGCTCCGGGGTGAGCAGCCGGGCCTCGCCCGGCTCGAACAGCATCGTGCGCAGGTGGCTCAGCGTCGCCTCGTCGCGCCCGCCGAGCTGGGCCACGACGGGGCCGTGGATCGTGGACAGGCCGAGCCGCGCCCCGAAGGTCTGGTGCAGCGCGGTCAGGTCCGAGAACCCGACCAGCACCTTCGGTCCGGCCGCGGCCAGCGCCTCCCAGTCGAGCAGGTCGACCACCCGCTGCACCCCGTAGCCGCCGCGGGTGCAGAACACGGCGTCGGTCGCCGGGTCGCACCAGGCCCGCATCAGGTCGTCGGCGCGCGCCGCGTCGTCGGCGGCCAGGTAGGCCAGCCGGGCGTCCGCGCCGCGGGCGTGATCCGTGACGACGACGTCGAGCCCCCACCCACGCAGCACGTCGAGCCCGGCGTCGAGCCGGTCGTCCGGAACCGGGCCGGCCGGCGCCACGACGGCGACGCGCGACCCCGGCCGCAGCCGCTCCGCCCGGATCAACGAGCGGCCGGGGCGCTTCGGGACGAGGGCCTCGGACTTGCGACGCCGCAGGCCGGCCGCCTTCAGACGGGTGATCAGCTCGCGGCTCGACACCGGCGTCGCCCCGGCGGCCACCACGTCGTCGTAGCGCTCGGCCGGGATGTCGTAGTGGTCCCGGTCGAACCCCCGCGGGGGGATCCCCAGCGTGGCGGCGAACCGGTGCAGCTCGTCGTACGACGTGTCGCTCGCCAGGTGCGACCACATCCGGCCGTGCCCGGACGCGTTGGGTGGGTCGATCAGCAGCGTCACCCGGCGGGCCTGCTCCGGGCTGCGTGCACCGCGGCGTCGCGGGCACGGTCGACCGCGTCGTCGAGCAGCATCCGCCACGAGCGGACGTGGCCCGGGTCGACGTACGCCTTGGCCGACCCGCCGGGGCGCACGGTGGCGGAGTCCACCTGGAACTGGCGCACGCCGGCACGCACCAGCCACGGGACGTGCTCGCCCTCCAGGCCGCCGCCGGCCATCAGCAGCCGGGCGACCTCCGGGTCGGCGACGGCCCGGTCGGTGAGCTCCTCGTGGCCGGCCGCCATCCCACGCGGCGAGCCCGCGGAGAGCACCGCGTCGAGCCCGGGCAGCCCCCTCAGCTGCCGCCAGGCCCGGTCGGTCTCCAGCGCCGAGTCGACCGCGCGGTGGAACGTCCACGGCACCCCGGACAGCTGGTCGGCCAGGTAGGTGCAGACCTCCACGTCGATGCCGAGCTCGCTGTCGAGGAAGCCGAACGCCACGCCCTCGGCGCCGACGTTGAGGTAGGACTCGGCCAGGCCGACCAGGCGGGTCAGCTCACCGCCGGTCGTCGTGTGCGAGTCGTTGAGCCGCAGCATCACCCGCACGGGGAGCTCGGTCTCCTTGCAGATGCTCGACACCAGGCCCGGCTCGGGAGACAACCCGCCGGTCGCGACCTCGTCCATGACGAAGACGCGGTCGGCGCCGCCCTCGTCGGCCCCGGGCACGTCGCGCTCCTGCAGCACGACGACCTCCAGCAGCGCCGCCGGAGGGGCGCCGGTCTGGGCAGGTTGGTCCGTCGTGCTCACAATGGACATCGTGACATCCGACCACGCCCAACCCGACGCACTGATGGCCGCACGTGCGCTCGTGTTGCACGACCTCGAGGTGACCGGGGCCGCCGACCCGGACTCGGTGTCGGCGCTCGAGGAGTCGGTGAGCACCCGGCGCTGGTGGGCGTCGCAGTGGGAGGAGGGCCAGGCGTACGTCGCCGGCCTGGTCGCCCAGGACGTGCAGGACGCCCTGCTCGACAACATCGGCCGGTGGCCCCTGTGCCGGGCGTGCGACCACCTCGACCCGCACGCGCTCTACATCCACCCCGAGCTCGGCGGGCCCGAACCGACGTGGGTGTGCGAGAGCTCCGGCATCGCCGTCGCACCGCTCGGCCACCTCCCCCGCTGACCGCCGAGTCGGCGCGTCTGGTCGCCGCCAACCCGCCGAGTCGGCGCGTCTGGTCGCCGCCAACCCGTCGAGTCGGCGCGTTCGGTTGGCGGATCAGCCTCGCCGCCGGAGCAGCCTCCGCAGAACGAGCAGCACCAGCACCAGCCCCAGCGCCTGCTTCCAGTAGGTCTTCGCCAGGATCGGCAGGACCGTGGCGCCGAGGTCCAGCGCGTCCTCGCCACCGGCGGACGGGGGCCCGCCCCAGGACGCGGCCTGCAGCGGGGTCGGCTGGCCACCCGCCTCGTCCCCGCCGGCTGCCATCGCCGCCGCGGAGGCGGACTCGGGAGGGGCCGGAGCGGCCGGAGCCCCCGCAGCAGCCTCCGGTGCCGCCGCCGGAGCAGCCGGCCCCTGCAGCTTCTGCTCGAGGCAATCGACGAACTGGTTCAGCAGCTTGTCGCTGACGTCCTGGATCACCCCGCGCCCGAACTGCGCGGGCTTGCCGGTGATGTGCAGGTCGGTGACGACCTCGACATCGGTCGCCGTCTCCCCGGCGGCGGTGAGGGCGGCCGTGACGTTGGCGCCCGCCGTACCGTTGCCGCGCTTGTCCTTGCCCTTCGCCTCCAGCGCGAACGTGCCCGCCGCCTCGTCCTTGCTGGTGAACGAGCCGGTCCCGCCGTAGACCAGCGCGATCGGGCCCAGCTTCACCTTGCAGGTGCCGGTGAAGTCGTCGCCCTCGACGCTCGTGACCACTGCGCCGGGGAAGCACCCGGCGACCGACTCGATGTCGTTGAAGGCGGCCCACGTGTCGGCCAGGGTGGCGGGGACGGTGAACCGGTGCGTCAGCTCCACGCGGCGCTCACCCTCCCGCTGCCGCGAGCACGGCGCGGCGGGTCAGCACCGTCGCGAGGTGCCTGCGGTAGTCGGCGTCGCCGTTGAGGTCCGAGGGCGGGTTGGTGCCCTCGGCAGCGGATGCGGCGGCGGCGCGTACGGCGTCGTCCGTGGCCGGCTGGCCGACCAGAGCCTCCTCGACCGCGCGGGCCCGCAACGGGGTCGAGCCCATGTTGGTGAGCCCGACCCGCGCCTCGCTGATCGTCCCGCCGTCGACCTTGACCGCGGCCGCGACCGCGACGATCGGCCACTGGTGGGCGACCCGGACGAACTTCTCGTAGTGGGCACCCCAGCCGGACCGCTTGGGGATACGGATCTCGGTGAGGATCTCGAGCTCGTCCATCGCCGTGGTGAACAGGTCGACGAAGAAGTCGGCCGCCTCGATGGTGCGGGTGCCGCCGGAGCCCGCGACGACGAACTGCGCGTCGAGGGCGAGGGCGGGCGCGCCGAGGTCGCCGGCCGGGTCGGCGTGCGCCAGCGCCCCGCCGAACGTCCCGCGGTGGCGCACCTGCGGGTCCGCGACCTCGGTCTCCGCCTTGCTCAGCAGCAGCGCGTGCTCGCGCACCAGCGGGTCGTGCTGGACGTCGTGGTGCGTGGTCATGGCGCCGATGACGATGGCGTCGCCGTCGTCGCGCACACCGCGCAGCGCCTCGATGTTGCCGAGGTCGATGACCAGGTCGGGCGCGTTGAGTCGCATCCGGAGCACCGGCAGCAGGCTCTGCCCGCCGGCGATGATCTTCGCGTCGTCGCCGCCGTTGCGGAGCGCCTCGAGGGCCTCCTCGAGGGTGGACGGCGCCACGTAGTCGAACTGTGCGGGGATCACTTGTCTCCTCCTGCGCTGCGGTCGGCGGTGTCCTGCTCGTCGAAGTGCGGCATCGCCGCGCCTTCCGTGGACGAGGTGCCACCCCCGTCATGGGAGTGGATCGCCTTCCAGATGCGCTCCGGCGTGCAGGGCATCCGGACGTCGTTCACGCCGAAGTGCCGGATCGCGTCGACCACCGCGTTGACCACGGCGGGCGTCGAGGCGATGGTCCCGGCCTCGCCCACCCCCTTGGTGCCGAGCATGGTGTTCGTCGACGGGGACGTGGTGTGGTCGATGTCGAAGCTGATCGTGTCCGCCGCGGTCGGGACCAGGTAGTCGACGAAGGACGCGGACACCAGGGTGCCCGACTCGTCGTGGACGGCCTCCTCGAACAGCGCCTGGGCGATGCCCTGCATGAGGCCACCGTGCACCTGGCCCGCGACGATGAGCGGGTTGATGATGTTGCCGATGTCGTCGACGCAGACGTACTTGCGCATCTTCACGCCACCGGTCTCGGTGTCGATCTCGACGGCGCACAGGTGGGTGCCGTGCGGGAACGAGAACGAGTCGGGGTCGAAGGTGGCGTCGCTGTCGAGGCCGGGCTCCACGCCGTCGGGCAGGTTGTGGGCGGCGAACGAGGCGAGCGCGATCTCGCCGATGCCCAGTCCCTTGTCGGTGCCCTTGACGCCGAACCGGCCGCCGGAGAACTCGATGTCGTCGACGGACGCCTCGAGCAGGTGGGCCGCGATCGGCTTCGCGCGCTCGATGACCTTGTCGGCCGCGCGTACGACGGCCTCGCCACCGACCACCAGCGAGCGGGAGCCGTAGGTGTCCATGCCCTTGTGCGAGATCGCGGTGTCGCCGTGCAGCACCTCGACGTCCTCGAACGCGACGCCGAGCCGGTCGGCCACGATCTGCGACAGGGCCGTCTCGTGTCCTTGCCCGTGCGGCGAGATGCCGGTGATGACCTCGACCTTCCCGGTCGGGAGCATCCGGATCGCCGCGTGCTCCCAGCCACCGGCGCCGTAGTTGAGCGAGCCGAGGACCCGGGACGGCGCCAGGCCGCACATCTCGGTGAAGGTCGAGATGCCGATGCCCAGCTGGACCGGGTCGCCCGCCTCGCGGCGCCGCTTCTGCTCGGCCCGCAGCTCGTCGTACCCGAACATCTCCTTGGCCTTGGCGGTCGCCGCCTCGTAGTTGCCGGAGTCGTACACGAGCCCGCACACGCTGGTGAACGGGAACTCCTCGTGCGTGATCCAGTTCTTCTCGCGGATCTCCAGCGGGTCCACGCCGACCTCGACCGCGAGCTCGTCCATCAGCCGCTCGATGGCGAACGTGGCCTCGGGTCGGCCGGCGCCGCGGTAGGCGTCGGTCAGGGTCTTGTTCGTGTAGAGGTTGGTGCAGTTGAACTGGTAGGCGGGGAACTTGTAGATGGCGTTGAACATGAAGGCACCGAGGATCGGTACGCCGCCGCCGACCGTCCCGGCGTAGGCGCCGAGGTCGCACAGCAGGTCGACCTTGAGCCCGGTGACCGTGCCGTCCTTGGTGGCGGCCAGCGTCAGCGTCTGCCACTGGTCCCGGCCGTGGTGGGCGGTCATCAGCGACTCCGAGCGGGTCTCGGTGAACTTGACCGGCTTGCCGGTGCGGCGGGCCACGAGCACCGCGATGATCTCCTCGGCGACGAACTGGAGCTTGCCGCCGAAACCGCCGCCGACGTCGGGCGCGATCACCCGGATCTTGCTCTCCGGGATGCCGAGGACGACGGCGAGGAAGAACCGCGTGATGTGCGGGATCTGGGTCGAGGACCACAGGGTCAGCTGCTCCCCCGTGGGGTCGCACACGAACGAGCGCGGCTCCATGAATGCCGGGATCAGCCGCTGCTGGCGGTACTCCCGCTCGATCAGGATGCCGTTGGAGCGGGCCTCCTCGATGGCGTCGTCGACGGCGCTGCCGGTCCCGGCGCCGGCCGAGTCGAACTGCCAGAACGCCGACTTGTTGGTGCCGAGGTCGGGGTGCGCGAAGACCTCGTCCTTCGCTGCCTCCTTGAGGTCGAGGACCGCGGGCAGCTCCTCGTAGTCGACGTCCACCAGCTCGGCGGCGTCCCTGGCCTCAGCAGCGGAGCGGGCCACGACGATGGCGACGATCTCGCCGGCGAAGGCGACCCGGTCGACCGCGACGGGCAGGTGCGCTGCGGCCTTCTGCTCGGTGGTGATGTTCCACGCGGTCGGCAGCGAGCCCTGCTCGTCGGCGAGGTCGGCGCCGGTGAGCACGGTCACGACGTTGGTCGCGGCCTTCGCGGCCGAGGTGTCGATGTTCGTGATCCGGGCGTGGGCGAAGGGGCTGCGCACCATGGCGATGTGCAGCATGCCGGTCAGCTGGATGTTGTCGGTCCACTTCGTGCGGCCGGTGATCAGCCGCTGGTCCTCCTTGCGGCGCCGGTCCCGGCCGATCTCGGCGACGGGGGCGTCCTGGGTGGCGGTCACGAGGCACCTCCTGCGGTGGAGCCGGCGGCGGTCTGCACGGCCCGGACGATGTTGTGGTAGCCGGTGCAGCGGCACAGGTTGCCCTCGAGGCCGACCCGGATCTCCTCCTCGGAGGGATTCGCGTTGTCGTTGAGCACGTCGATCGACTGCATGATCATCCCCGGGGTGCAGAAGCCGCACTGGAGGGCGTGGCACTCGCGGAAGGCCTCCTGCACCGGGTGCAGCTCGCCGTCCTTGGCCAGCCCCTCGATCGTGGTGACCTCGTGCCCGGCGGCCTGCACGGCGAGCACGTTGCAGGACTTCACGCTCCGGCCGTCGAGGTGCACGGTGCACGCGCCGCAGTTGCTGGTGTCGCACCCGACGACCGTGCCGGTCTTGCCGAGCTTCTCGCGCAGGTAGTGGACCAGGAGCATGCGGGGTTCGACGTCGTCGACGCACTTCGCGCCGTCGACAGTGAGTTCGATCTTGGTCATGGACGCGGCTCTCCAGGTGTGATCGTGGTCACGGTTGCTGCCGACGCTAGGCCGCCCAGGTTGGCGAAAGGTTGGCGCCGAGTCGGCGGGGTGGGGGTCAGCAGCGGGCGGCGGCGGCGAGCCGGCCCTTGAGCAGCGCGCGGGCGGGGTGGCCGTGCTCCCCCAGCGCGTTGAGCGCCGCCTCGACCACCTCGGTGTCGTAGGGGGCGATGTCGGCGTAGCGGAGCACCGCCAGCGGCTGCGGGTCGGCGAGCAGCGCCTCGCGGACGGCGACCGCGACGAAGTCGGCCAGCTCGGTGAGGCCCGGCGAGTTGGTGCCGGGCAGCAGGTCGCCGCCGTACGCCGCCACGGCGCCGCCGACGTCGCCGCGCTGGAGCAGCATCAGCACGGTGTCCACGTCGGTGCGCACCGGCATGGTGAGCCGGTAGGGCCGCGACGACAGCTGGCCGGCCAGGGCGCTGCGCAGGTGCGACACCTCGGCCTTCAGCGTGGACACGGTCACCGACTGGTCGCCGTACAGCAGCGCGTGCAGGTGCTCGGTGGAGAGTCCCTCCGGGTGCAGCGCGAGCAGCGCGAGGATCTCGGTCTGCCTCCGGTTGAGCAGCAGCCGCTGCCCGTCGAGCAGGGCCTCGGCCGTGCCGAGCAGCGTGAGCGTGAGCCCGTGGGCGTCGGGGACCGGTTCGGCCGGGTCGGCGAGGGAGCGGGAGTGCGGCATCGCGGTCTCGATCAGCCGGGCCATCAGCCGGGCCGTGGCCAGCCCGATCGGGTGGGTGCGGTCCCACGTGGTCGACAGGTCGATGACGCCGAGCTGCTTGCCGGTGACAGGGTCGTGCAGCGGCGCCGCCCAGCACACCCAGTTGTGCACGATCGGCGCGAAGTGCTCGGCGCTGAACACCATCGACGCCTGGCCGGTGCGCCCGGCGAGGTCGAGCGCGTTGGTGCCCACGCTGGTCTCGTCCCACCGGCCGCCGGGCACGAAGTTGACCGTCTCGGCCTTGCGCCGCATCACCCGGCCGCCGTAGGTCCACAGGATGCGGGTCCGCTCGTCGGTGATCGCGAGCACGAGGTCGCCGTCCTCGGCGGTGCGGCGCAGCTCGTGCTCGATCCGGCTGACCGCGACCTGCAGCGGGGAGCCGCTCCAGCACGCGGCGGTGGCGGTCTCGTCGTCCATCGGCGCCTCGGCCACGTCGAGCGACACCGCACCACCGGACCGCTGCCAGGAGCCGAGGATCTCCGGTCGCACCACCGCGGCGGCGCGCTCACCGTGCTCCACGAACGCCGTCCAGGCGCGCACGGCGTCGAGCCGGCGGCTGTTCAGCTCGCTGCGCGAACTCGTCATGACGGTCCTCCTGCGCGGTGTTCGGTCACGGTAGCCGGACGGATGGCTGCGGAACAGGGCACGAACCGGCCCTCAGTGGTGGATCCGGTCGTCGAGCTCGGACAGGCGCTCGCCGCGGCCGCCCCACTGCAGCGCGATGATCTCGGCGGCGATGCTGACCGCGGTCTCCTCAGGGGTACGGGCGCCCAGGTCGAGGCCGATCGGCGAGGAGAGCCGGCCGAGCTCCTCCTCGGTCAGCCCGGCCTCCTGCAGCCGCTTGAGCCGGTCGTCGTGGGTGCGCCGCGAGCCCATCGCGCCGACGTAGCCGACCTCGGGCAGCCGGAGCGCGACCTCGAGCAGCGGCACGTCGAACTTCGGGTCGTGGGTCAGCACGCACAGCACGCTGCGCCGGTCGATCCGCCCCGCCTCCGCCTCGGCCTTGAGGAACTTGTGCGGCCACTGCACGACGACCTCGTCGGCCGCGGGGAAGCGGGAGTTCGTGGCGAAGACGGGCCGGGCGTCGCACACGGTGACGTGGTAGCCGAGGAAGTTGCCGATCCGCGCGACGGCCGCCGCGAAGTCGATCGCACCGAAGACGAGCATCCGGGGCGGCGGCGCGAACGCCCAGACGAACACGCGCATCCCCTCGCCGCGCCGTTCCCCGTCGGGGCCGTAGGTCAGCGTCTGGTGGTGCCCGGCGGCCAGCAGCCCCCGCACGTCGTCGACCACGGCGGCGTCGGCCCGCTCGCTGCCGAGGGTGCCCTCGACGGCCTGCGCGCGCTCCTCGTCGGTCGCGTCGGGTCCGGGAATCGGGCGGACGACGACGCGGCCGCCGATGCGCGACGGGTCCGGGTGGTCCACGACGGTGGCGACCGCTACCGGGCGGCCGGCCTCGATGTCGTCGGCGATCCCACCGAGCTCGGGGAACGTGTCGGCCGAGACCTTCTCGACGTACACGTCGAGGATGCCGCCGCAGGTCAGCCCGACCGCGAACGCGTCGTCGTCACTGACGCCGTAGCGGTGCAGCTCCGGCACGCCGGACGAGACGACGGCCTGGCCGAGCTCGTAGACCGCGCCCTCGACGCAGCCACCGGACACCGAGCCGACGGCCTCGCCCGCGGGGCCGACCAGCATCGAGGCACCGGGCGGCCGGGGAGCCGAGCGGAAGGTCGCGACCACCGTGCCGACCCCGATCGTCTCGCCGGCGCGCCACCACCGCATCAGCTCGGGAAGGACCTCACGCATCCGCCACCACCTCGATCAGCTCCTGGAACGTGGCCAGCGAGTGGCCGGCCACGAAGTCGTCCACGTGGGCCAGGGCCGCGACGATCCCCTGCTGGACGGGCTGGTAGCCCTCCTTGCCGACGTGCGGGTTGACCCACACCACCCGGTGCGCGAGCGAATGCAGCCGGCGCATCTGCTCCGAGAGCAGCGGGTGTCGCCGCGCTCCCAGCCGTCGCTGAAGATCACCACCACGGCCCCCCGGGCCAGGCCGCGCTGCCCCCACCGGTCGAGGAAGATCCGCAGCGTCTCGCCGAGCCGGGTGCCTCCCGACCAGTCGGGCACGGTCGCCCCCGCGGCGACGATCGCGCGGTCCACGTCGCGCAGCCGCATCGCCCGGGTGACCCGGGTCAGCCGCGTCCCGATCGTGAACACCTCGGTGCCGCCGGTGGTCGCGCCACCCCGGTGGTGGAGACCACGAACCGGTGGGCGAGCCGCAGCAGCGCGTCGGCGTAGGGGCTCATCGAGCCGGACACGTCGACCAGCAGCACCAGCCGGCGCGGGCGCCTCGCGCGACGGCGCCAGGCGATCTCCGCGGGCTCGCCCATCCGGGCCAGCATCCGGCGCATGGTGCGCTCGGCGTCGATCTCGCCCCGGTGCCACCCGGTGCGGCGCCGTGCCCGCCGCCACGGCGCGCGCGGCCGCAGCTGCTCGAACATCTGCGCCAGCCGGGCCTTGTCCAGCGGCGACATCTCGCCGATGTCACGGTGCCGGAGCACCTCGGTCTCGCTCGCCAGGGCGCGCAGCGGGTCGTCGTCCTCCTCCCCGCCGCCCTCGGCCTCGAGCTCCTCGAGGGAGGCCTGCGCGACGGGCGGCAGCTCCTGCGCCTGCTCGCGCCGGCCGGTGGTGTCCTGGTCGACGAACCACGCGGTGAACACCTGGTCGTAGCGGTCGAGGTCGTCGGGGCTCGAGCACAGCGTCGCCCTCCCGGCCCAGTACGTCGCCCGCTGGTCGTCGAGCCCGACGACCGCCACGGCGGCCAGGAACGACTGCGCCCGGTCCATGGTGACCGGCACGCCGGCCGCCCGCAGGGCACGGCTGAAGCCGAGGAGCAGCTCGTCCGGCTCGTGCCGCGCCCCCGTCGTCACCGTGCCCGGGGTGCTCATGAGGTCAGCATCCGGTCCAGGGCCAGGCGGACCCGCTGGGCGTCCTCGCGGTACTTCACCACCGCACCCAGGGTGGCGGCCGCCGAGGCGATGTCGAGCTCCTTCGCGCCGAGCTGCTGCAGCGCCCGGGCCCAGTCGAGGGTCTCGGCGACGCCGGGCGGCTTGAGCAGGCCCTCGTCGTTGCGCAGCCGCTGCACGAGCCCGACGACCTGACGCGCGAGCTGCTCGGACACCTCGGGCGCCCGGGTCCGGACGATCTCCACCTCGCGGTCGAGCCCCGGGTGCTCCACCCAGTGGTAGAGACAGCGCCGCTTCAGGGCGTCGTGGATCTCGCGGGTCCGGTTCGAGGTCAGGATGACGATCGGCGGGGTCGCGGCGCTCACCGTGCCCAGCTCCGGGATCGTCACCTGGTAGGTCGAGAGCACCTCCAGCAGGAACGCCTCGAACTCGTCGTCGGCCCGGTCGATCTCGTCGACGAGCAGGACGGCCGGCGCCTCGCGCAGCGCCCGGAGCACCGGCCGGGCGAGCAGGAACCGCTCGTCGAACAGCGACGACTCGGCCTTCTCCACGTCGACGACCTCGCCCCCGGCCTCGAGCGCCCGCAGGTGCAGGATCTGGCGGGGGAAGTCCCAGTCGTAGAGCGCCTGTGTCGCGTCGATGCCCTCGTAGCACTGCAGCCGCACCAGCGGCAGCCCGAGGCCGGCGGCGATCGCCTCGGCCAGCGCCGTCTTGCCGGTGCCGGGCTCGCCCTCCAGCAGCAGCGGCCGTTCCATCTGCAGCGCGAGGTAGACGATGGTGGCGAGCGACTCGTCGGCGAGGTAGCCGGTCGCCCCGAGGCGGGCGGAGAGGTCGGACGTGGACGTGAGCGTCGTCACCATGCTGTCGAGCCTACAGAGCAGCCCCACCCTCCGAGACCGGTCAGACCGGAGCCTCGTGCATGCCACGCCGGTGCAGCCGGGCCCGGACGTCGGTGCCCGCGTTGAACGCCACGGTCATCGCCTTGTCCCCCGGCGATCCCTCGCGCGGAAGCATCCCGATCTGGCGGGCGAACCCCAGGCCGTCGTAGTAGATCGTGTTGGCGCGCAGCCGTCCGTCCTCGATGCGCATCACGTCGCAGCCGCGCAGCTCGACGGCCCGGCCGGTCGCGTGGATGCCCTGGAACGGCGCACCGGTGAACGTCCCGGTGGCCCGCCACTGGACCACGGCCCGCTCCGCGTCGGCGGTCAGCTGCACGACCTCGATGGCGAAGTCCGGGAAGGCTCCGAACAGCTCGTCGAAGAAGGCCCGGACGGCCGGGATGCCCCGGAACTCGCCGATCGCGACGAAGTCGTCGACGACGTCGGGGTGGTCGAGCTCCGCCATCGCGTCCAGCTCGCGTCGCCCGAGCGCCTCGAAGATCGCGGTCGCCACCTCGGCCGGTGACCTTGTCGCCATGCTGTCCATCTGCTCCTCCGATGACCGGTGAGGAGGCGGTGCGTCCGCGCTCGCGGACCTCCGGGCGCCACGTTTCCGGTCGGTGCCGTCGGGCGCAATGGCACAACGAGGTGGTGCCGGGCGGCAGGGTCAGAGATCGGAGGGGTGGTCGAGGTCGCGACCGGTGGCCAGGTCGCCGCACTCGACGGCGCGCACGGCGTGCGTGGCCAGGTAGTCCCGCGCGCCCCGGTCGCCTTCCGCGGTCCCGGCGACACCGGCCCAGTGCTCCCGGCCGAGCAGCACCGGGTGACCGGGCTTCCCGGCGTACGCCGCCCGGGCCAGCGTGTCCGGCCCGACGGGGTCGGCGAGCAGCCGGCGTACGACGTCGTCCCCCACGTCCGGCAGGTCGACCAGCGTGACCAGCGCGGCCTGTGCGTCCGAGGAGGCCAGCGCCTCGAGGCCGGCGCGCAGCGAGGCGCCCATGCCGCTCGCCCAGTCCGCCGCCTCGACCACGGCCACGGCGTCGTCCGCGGTCCAGCCGGCCTCCACCAGCAGGGCCCGGGCCTCGGCGCAGGCGGCGCCGAGCACGACCGTCACCGAGGCGCAGCCGCCGTCGAGCAGGGCGCCCACCGTCCGGTCCAGGAACGGCACGCCTGCCCGGTCCCGGAGCAGCGCCTTGGGCGTGCCCATCCGCCGGCCCTCGCCGGCCGCCAGCAGCAGGCCCGCGACGGTCACCGGCCGACCGGCTCCGCGGCCGGCTCCGCCACCTGCTCCATGTCGCGCATCGCGCGCAGCACGTTGCCGGAGCCGACCATCGCGAGCTCGGGCTCGGACCAGCCGCGGGAGCGGAGCTCGTCGAACAGCAGCGGGTAGCCGGACACGTCCTCCATGCCGGCCGGGAACTCCGACGCGCCGTCGTAGTCGCCGCCGAGGCCGACGTGCGCGAGCCCCGCCACGTCGCGGACGTGGTCGACGTGGTCGGCGACCTCGGCGACGGTCGGGGCCGGCGGCGCCTGGTGCAGGTGCTCCTTCAGCACGGGGTCCACGTCGTCGAAGTCGCGGGGGTCACCGCCCCGGGAGGTGACCACGTCGAGGCACTGGAAGTACCACTCCGCCCAGGACTGGCTGACGAAGAACGACACGAAGCTGACCATGCAGACACCGCCGTTGACAGCCAGCGACTTCAGCACGTCGTCGGGCACGTTGCGGGGGTGGTCGGCCACGGCGCGGGCCGAGCTGTGGCTGAAGATCACCGGCGCCGAGGTCACCTCCAGCGCGTCGCGCATCACGTCGTCGGAGACGTGCGAGAGGTCGACGAACATGCCGAGCCGGTTCATCTCGCGGACGATGTCGCGGCCGAGGTCGGAGAGCCCGCCGAGCACCGGGGTGTCGGTGGCGGAGTCGGCCCAGGGGACGTTCTCGTTGTGGGTCAGGGTCATGTAGCGCACGCCCCGGCCGTGCAGGTCGCGCAGCACGTCGAGCGAGGAGTCGATCGAGTGGCCGCCCTCCATGCCCATCAGCGAGGCGATCCGGCCACCGGCGACGGCGGCGTCCACGTCGGCCGCCGTACGGCACAGGGCGAGGTCGCCGGGGAGGTGGTCGACGAGCGCGTGCACGAAGTCGACCTGCTCGTGGGTCGCGCGTACGGCGTCCTGGCCGGTCAGCGAGCAGGGCACGAACACCGACCAGAACTGGCCGGTGACGCCGCCGGTGCGCAGCCGCGGGAGGTCGGTGTGGACGGCGGGTTCGCCGGTCGCGAGCGAGACGGCGGAGAGGTCGTAGCCGCAGTGCTCGCGCAGGGTCCAGGGCAGGTCGTTGTGCCCGTCGAGGACACCGACCAGGGGTCGGCCGGTCATCGTTGCGGTGTCACCGGCTTGTTGGGGCGGGACAGCGGCATCCAGAGCGTGTAGCGGTCGGCGCGGAACGTCGAGCGCGACACCTCGATGGCGATGCTGCCGGCGAAGGCCCGCCGGGCGATCCGGAGCACCGGGGCGCCGACGGCGATCTCGAGCAGCTCGGCCTCCTCGGGCCGGGCGGCGGCCGCGTCCACGGAGTCCTCGCCCCAGCTGGGCAGCAGGTCGCGGCGCTGGAGCTCGACGTAGAGGCTCTCCGGGAGGGGCTGGTCGAGGAAGTTCGGCACGATGCTGTCGGCGAGGTAGGCGTCCTCGACGCACATCGGGGTGCCGTCGGCGAGCCGCAGCCGCTGCCAGTGCACCACCTTCTCGCCCTCGTTGATCTCCAGCGCGCGGGCGACCCCGGGGCCGGCGGACTCCATCCGGGCGAGCAGGGTGCGGGAGTCGGGCTTCATCCCGCGCCGGCCCATCTCCTCGGTGTAGCTGGAGAGGCGGACCTGCACGTCGATCTTGGCGCGGGCCACGAACGTCCCGCGGCCCGGGACCCGCTCGAGAAGGCCCTCGGAGACGAGGGCGTCGAGGGCCTGGCGGACGGTCATCCGGGCGACCCCGAAGTGCTGGACGAGCTCGCGCTCGGAGGGAGCCGGACTGCCGGGCTCCGCACCCTGGATGAGCCCCCGCACGTACTCGCGGACCTGGACGTGCTTGTGCACCGTCTGCCGCGGTCGGTCTGGAGTCACCACGTCACCCATCGCACCTCCCTCGGCCCCTTGGCCCTACCTTAGCCGGAAGTGGGGCTGGTGGGGCGGGGCCGAGAGAGGTATGGCGCGTATGCACTACTCGGTCGCGATGGCTCGTAGTACGTCGAGCCTGGCTGCCCGGCGGGCCGGGAACACCGCCGCCAGGACGCCCACCAGACCGGCCGCCACGACGTACAGCGCGAGCTGGCCGCCCGGCACCTTGACCACCTCGAGCCCCTCGTCGGCGAGCGAGGTCATCAACGCCAGCCCGAACACGATCCCCATGCCGACCCCGAGCACGGCGCCGAGCACGGCGATCACGATCGCCTCCAGGCGGATCATCCGGCGCAGCTGGCCGCGCCCCAGGCCGATCGCCCGGAGCAGCCCGATCTCGCGGGTCCGCTCGATGACGGAGAGCGCCAGCGTGTTGACGATGCCGAGCACCGCGATGACCAGGGCGAGGCCGAGCAGCGCGTAGATCAGCAGCAGCATCTGGTCGATCGGCGCCCGCTGCTCGTCCGCGAACCCGGCCTGGTCCTTGACGGTGACCGTGGGCAGGTCGGAGGTCTGCCTCTCGACGGCGGCCTGCACGACGGCGGCGTTCGCGGTGTCGTCGACGTTGATCAGCAGGTAGCTGTCCGCCGGCGGGAAGCCACCTTCCCCCAACGTCTTCAGCGTCGTCGCGTAGGGCAGCCAGAGCACCGGGTCGTTGTCGCGGTAGACGCCCACCACCTGGTAGCTCTTCGTGCCGGTCGGGAACGAGAGCTCGACGTCGTCGCCGACCCCGACGCCCTTGTCCTTCGCCGTGCTCTCGTTGATCGCCACGGTCCCGTCGCGCAGGTCGCTCATCGAGCCCTCGACCATCGGCACCGCGGCGACCTTGGTCAGCGTGTCCGGCTCGATGCCGACGACCCCGTCGCCACCGTCGCTGTCGAAGGACATGTTGGCGTAGCGCATGCGGCTGACCGTCTCGACGCCCGGCACCGTCTCGATGTCGTCGGCGATCGACGTCGAGAACGGCTGGCCGATCACGTTCGACACGACGAGGTCGCCGTAGAAGTTCTCCTTGATCGACTTGTCCACGCTGGCCTTCGCCGACGAGCCGAGGATCGACATCGTGGTGACCAGGGCGAGCCCGATCATCAGCGCGGAGGCCGTCGCCGCCGTACGCCTCGGGTTGCGCAGCGAGTTCTGCCCGGCCAGGTTCCCCACCGTGCCGTAGACGCGGCGGTAGAGGACCGTGGCCAGCGCGACCACGGGACGGCTGATCACCGGCGCCGCCGCAGCGACCCCGAGCAGCACCGCGAGGATGCCGCCGCCGACCCACCACCCGGGGGAACCCGGCACGTCGGCGTAGAGCCCGGACAGCATCACCGCGCCACCCGCGACGATCAGCACCGCACCGGCGCCCATCCTCCAGTGCAGGGCCGACTCGGGCATCGCCACGTCGTCGCGGAGGGCCGCCACCGGCGGGATCTTCGCCGAGCGGCGGGCCGGGATGTACGCCGCCGCGACCGTCACGACGATGCCGACGACGTACGCCGCCACCGCGGTGCGTGGCTCGAAGATCAGCGACTGTCCCGAGAGGTCCAGGCCGAACGTCGCGAAGAGCGCCCGGATGCCCATCGCCAGCAGCACGCCGAGCCCGAGCCCGATGGTCGCGCCGGCGAAGCCGAGCACCGTCGCCTCGAACAGCACCGAGCGGGTCACCTGGCGCCGGGACGCCCCGATCGCCCGGAGCAGCGCCAGCTCCCGGCTGCGCTGGGCAACGAGGATCGAGAACGTGTTGACGATCAGGAAGCTGCCGACCACCAGCGAGATGCCGGCGAAGATCAGCAGGAACGTGCTGATGAACGAGATCGCCTTCATCAGGTCGCTGGCCGCCTCGTCGGCGGCCTTGTCGCCCGTCACGGCCTCGTAGCCGTCGGGCAGCACCTTCGCCACGTTGTCGCGCAGCTCCTGCTGGCTGACCCCGTCGGCGGTGACCCACGCGTCGTTGAAGGCGTCCTTGCCGCCGAGGAACAGCTCCTGCGCGGTCCTGGTGTCGAACATGGTCAGGGTGGCGCCGTTGGTGGACCCGCCTTCCGCGAAGGAGGCGATGCCGACGAGCGTGGGGGTGAGCAGCGCCTGCTTCGTCGAGGTGACCAGGCGCACGGTGTCGCCGACCTGGTAGCCGCCGGTCTCGGCGGTCCCCTCGTCGAGCGCGATCTCGCCCGCCGCGGTCGGCTCCCGGCCGGCGGTGATCTCGAGGCCCTCCAGCCCGTTGGCGGCGGGAGCGTCGTTCCAGTTGAGCCCGATGCCCGGGGCCCCCTGGCCGCCGACCACCTTGTCGTTCGTGCCCACCACGAAGACGCTGAAGGACGACACGTTGCCGTCGGCGCGGGCCGCGCCGTCGACGGTGGCGAGCTTGTCGACCAGCGCGGCCGGCATGGTCTCGGTGGTCGGCGTGCCGTCGGCGCTCGTGCCGCCGACGGGTCGGACCACCACGTCGCCGACCGAGGAGGCGAAGATCGCGTCGAAGGACCGGCTCAGGGTGTCGGTGAAGATGAGCGAGCCCGCCACGAAGGCGACGCCGAGGACGATGGCGAAGGTGCTCATCAGGAGGCGCAGCTTGCGCCCCATCAGGCTCTTCCAGGCTGCCTTGAACATCAGGCGTCCGCCGCCCCGGCCTGGATCGCGTCGAGCTGCCGGGCGTCCATGTGCGTCATCCGCTCGAGCACGGTCTCGCGGTCGGGGTGGCGCAGCTCGTCGACGACCTTGCCGTCGGCGAGGAAGACCACCCGGTCGGTGAAGGCGGCGGCCACCGGGTCGTGCGTCACCATCACGACGGTCTGGCCGAACTCGTCGACGGCTCGTCGCAGCAGCGACAGCACCTCCGCGCCGGAGCGCGAGTCCAGGTTGCCGGTCGGCTCGTCCGCGAAGACGATCGACGGCCTGCTGGCGAGCGCCCGGGCGACGGCGACGCGCTGCTGCTGGCCGCCGGAGAGCTCGCTGGGACGGTGGTCGAGCCGGTCGCCGAGACTGACGGTCCGGATCACCGTGTCGTACCACTCCTGGTCGGGCTTGCGGCCGGCGATCGACAGCGGCAGCAGGATGTTCTCCTCGGCCGTCAGCGTCGGCACCAGGTTGAACGACTGGAACACGAACCCGATCTGGTCGCGGCGCAGCCGGGTGAGCTCCTTGTCCTTGAGCGAGGAGAGCTCCGTGTCCCCGATGAGCACCGACCCGCTCGTCGCGGTGTCCAGGGCCGCGCAGCAGTGCATCAGCGTCGACTTGCCCGATCCGGACGGCCCCATGACGGCCGTGAACTCACCGGCGTACAGCTCCAGCGTCACGTCGTCGAGCGCAACCACCTGGGCCTGGCCGCTGCCGTAGGTCTTGGTCAGGTGCTCCACCCGAGCCGCGGCGGCCCTGGGTGCGGTGTGCGTCTCGGTCACGAGTGTTCCCTCCGTGTGGCGGACCCGGTCGGGGCCACGTGCGTCTCCTGAGAAACCTATGCGCACCGGACGGGTCATGACACCGGATGAGCGACCCATGTGACCCTGGTTATTCCCTGACCCGACCCTGACCCGTCCGGGGGTCGTCGCCTGGTCATTGCGGCGCGAGCAGGTCCTCGTCGGTCACGGCGAAACGGGACAGCTCACCGTCGAACCTGCCCTGGTCGCTCTCCTCGGTGAGCACCCGGATCACCGGCGGGTCGTCGGGAACGATCACCAGGATGCGCCCGTCGTCCGCGGCGATCCACTTCCCGTCGGGCGCCCAGAACGCCGCGGGCATGTGGTAGCCCGACTCCGGGTTGCCGTTCACCGAGAGCAACGTCCTCGTCCCGGAGTCGTCCGTGAGCATGAGCCTCACGTCGCCGTTCTCGGACGTCAGCTCCAGCTTCTGCCCGTCGGCGTTGACCATCGGGTGGGTCTGCAGGTTCGCCTCCGACGGGACGTCGGCCGCGGGGACGTCCTCGACCTGGCCGGTCCGGACGTCGACGATCTTCTGCCAGCCCGGGTTGAACGACGGCCCGGGCGGGTCCGTCATGCGGAACATGGTGATCTCGAGCCGGCCGTCCCCGAGCCACACCAGCTGCGGCCCCTCCTCCTTGCCGAGCTTCTTGGCCGTGGCCACGTCCTGCTCGGGCAGGCAGAACACCTCCTTGGAGGGCCGACCCGCGGCGGCGACGATCTGCACGCAGTTCGTCGCGTCCGACAGGTAGGCCACCGTTCCGTGCACCGAGGGGTCGGGGTTGGCAGCAAGGGACGGGTACTCCGGCCGCTGCCACGAGGCGACCATCACCAGCTGGACGACGACGGCCACGACGGCCACCACGACAGCCACGCCGACCGCGACCACCAGGACCAGCACCGGCCGCACCCGTCGCCGGGACCGCACGCTCGAGCCTCGCGGATGACCGTTCATGGCGCCCTCCTTCGCCACCGACCCCCGTCTCCGACTCGACCCTCGCAGCGGCAGCCACGCGCGCCCCAGAGGACAAGGTCCCCCGGTTCGCCGCCATCAGGCTCTAGAACAGGTGTTCGAACATGACGTACCCTCGGGTCCATGACCGTCGACTTCCAGGGCAGCCTGTTCGACGCGCTGACCGAGACCGGGACCGAGACCACCGGCCCCGTCCTCGGAGCGCTCGGCGGCGCGGTGCGCCGCCACCACCTCGGCGCCGGGGCGTGGGTCGACGTCCGGCCGGCCTGGGTCTCCGGAGCCGACGACCTGTTCGGCCGGCTGGTCCGCGACGTGCCCTGGCACGCCGAGCGGCGGCAGATGTACGACAAGGTGGTCGACGTGCCCCGGCTGACGAAGTTCTACGGCGCCGGGGAGCAGTGGCCCGACGCCACCCTCGTCGAGGCGCGCGACGCCCTCAGCGCGCACTACGCCGCCGAGCTCGGCGAGGGCTTCACCACGGCCGGCCTGTGCTTCTACCGCGACGGGCGCGACAGCGTGGCGTGGCACGGCGACACCATCGGCCGCTCGCGCACCCAGGACACCATGGTCGCGATCCTCTCCCTCGGGGAGACGCGGCGGCTCTCGCTCCGGCCGCGCCAGGGCGTCGGGGGCTCGTCCGTGTCGTTCCCCGTCGGGCACGGCGACCTGCTGGTGATGGGCGGCTCCTGCCAGCGCACCTGGGAGCACGCCGTGCTCAAGACCGCCCGCCCGGTCGGCCCCCGGGTCAGCGTCCAGCTCCGCCCCCACAACGTCCGCTGACCGACCGGGCTGTGGCGGCGGGCCGGCGACCGTCCTAGCGTGGGCAGATGAGCACGCCCTGGACCCGTCGACTCTCGCTCACCCTCGGGGTGCTGTACGCCGTGGCGTGCGTCGCCGAGACGGTGGCCCACCGTGACGACGGCCTGGCGTTCTGGTTCGGCACCCTCTTCGTCGCCGCGGCCCTCGTGCTCGTCGGGACCCTGCGGCCGACCAGGAACCCGTTCGTGTCGGGCGCGATGGTCGGGGTGGGAGCGGCCGTCGGCATGGTCCCCACCGCCTGGACGGTGGTCCTGCCGGTGCTGGCCGTCGTCGTCATCGTGCTGACCGTCCTCGACGCCGGCCACAAGTACGACCAGCGGCTCGTCTGACACCGCGGACGCCAGAAGGCCCCGGCAACGAGTGCCGGGGCCTTCCTCACGTGCTGGTGGTCTCGAGCCGTTCGCTCCTCGACCACCCGAGCGGACTGGACTCAGAAGTCCATGCCGCCCATGCCGCCGTCGCCGCCCGGCATTCCGGCCGGAGCCTTCTCGGGCTTGTCGGCCACGACTGCCTCGGTGGTGAGGAACAGCGCAGCGATGGACGCGGCGTTCTGCAGCGCCGACCGGGTCACCTTGGCCGGGTCGATGATCCCGGTGGCGATCATGTCGACGTACTCGCCGGTGGCAGCGTTGAGACCGTGACCGGCCTTCAGGTTGCGCACCTTCTCCGCCACGACGCCGCCCTCGAGGCCGGCGTTGATCGCGATCTGCTTGAGCGGGGCCTCGGAGGCGAAGCGCACGATCTGCGCCCCGGTGGCCTCGTCACCCTCGAGCTCGAGCTTCTCGAACGCCTTGTCGGTCGCCTGGACGAGAGCCACGCCACCGCCGGCGACGATGCCCTCCTCGACGGCCGCCTTCGCGTTGCGAACGGCGTCCTCGATGCGGTGCTTGCGCTCCTTGAGCTCGACCTCGGTGGCCGCGCCGACCTTGATGACCGCAACACCGCCGGCCAGCTTGGCCAGGCGCTCCTGCAGCTTCTCGCGGTCGTAGTCGGAGTCGCTCTTCTCGATCTCGGCGCGGATCTGGTTGACGCGACCGGCGATCTGGTCGGCGTCACCGGCACCCTCGACGATGGTGGTCTCGTCCTTGGTCACCACGACCTTGCGGGCCTGGCCGAGGAGCTCGATGCCGGTGCTCTCGAGCTTGAGGCCGACCTCCTCGGAGATGACCTGGCCACCGGTCAGGATCGCGATGTCCTGCAGCATGGCCTTGCGACGGTCACCGAAGCCCGGAGCCTTGACGGCGACGGACTTGAAGGTGCCGCGGATCTTGTTGACCACCAGGGTGGACAGGGCCTCGCCGTCGACGTCCTCGGCGAGGATCAGCAGCGGCTTGCCGGACTGCATGACCTTCTCGAGCAGCGGCAGCAGGTCCTTGACGTTGGAGACCTTCTGGTTGGCGATCAGGATGTAGGGGTCCTCGAGGACCGTCTCCATCCGCTCGGCGTCGGTGACGAAGTAGGCCGAGATGTAGCCCTTGTCGAACCGCATGCCCTCGGTGAGCTCGAGGTCGAGGCCGAACGTGTTCGACTCCTCGACGGTGATGACGCCTTCCTTGCCGACCTTGTCCATCGCCTCGGCGATGATCTCGCCGACGGTGGGGTCAGCAGCGGAGATCGAGGCCGTCGAAGCGATCTGCTCCTTGGTCTCGACGTCCTTGGCCATGCTGAGCAGCTGGGCGGAGACGGCCTCGACGGCCTGCTCGATGCCGCGCTTCAGCGCCATCGGGTTCGCACCCGCGGCGACGTTGCGCAGGCCCTCGCGGACCATGGCCTGGGCGAGCACGGTCGCCGTCGTCGTGCCGTCACCGGCGACGTCGTCGGTCTTCTTGGCAACTTCCTTGACGAGCTCGGCACCGATCTTCTCGTACGGGTCCTCGAGCTCGATCTCCTTGGCGATGGACACGCCATCGTTGGTGATCGTGGGGGCTCCCCACTTCTTCTCGAGGACGACGTTGCGACCCTTGGGGCCGAGCGTCACCTTGACGGCGTCCGCGAGCGTGTTCATGCCACGCTCGAGTCCGCGTCGGGCTTCCTCGTTGAACGCAATAAGCTTCGGCATTCTCCGCGAATCCTCACGCTGAGATTGGATGGCCCGGTCGATGCCCGCGACGGACGGTCCCTGCTGGCCCGGCAGACCCTTCCCGCCGGCGCTCCGGGACCTCATCTTCCGGCCCGTGAACTTCCAGCTCCGCCGGCGCTGACGCCTGCGGAGACTGTCACTCTCATGAGGAGAGTGCTAACCAATTTTTAGCACTCGCCACCCCCGAGTGCAAGACGGGTCCGCCAGGTGCCGGGCACGGGCCACGGCCGCCGTGGCCGGGCGCGCGTCTAGACCATGCGGTATGGCCTCTCCGGATCATTGACCGTCGCTCGGAAGCCGACCTAACCTGAAGGAACCTCGTGGGTGCGACGGGGTTTGGGCCGGAGCAACGCGCAAGCGTCGCTCCGGCCTCTTACTTGTCCCCGGGTGTCACTCCGCGGGCGCGGAGGTGCGCACGGCCAGGGCCTGCTCCACCGACCGGCCGAACGCCGCCGCGTTGCCGGGCAGCAGGTCGAGGTACAGGCCGGGTTCGGTCACCTCCACCTCGCTCACCGCGAGCACGCCGTCGGCACCGCGCATCAGGTCCACCCGCGCGTAGTCGAGCCGACCGCCGAGCAGCTCCTCGACGGCGGCCACGGCCGCGCGGGCCACGTCGGCCGCCTCCGCGGTCACCTCGGTCGGCTCGGACCGCCCGCCGTAGTGCTCGTGGACGCGGATCTCCCCCGACCCGGGCACCTTGCGCACCTGGGAGACGACGTCGCCGGCGAACACGAACACCGACGTCTCGCCCTCGGTGCGCACGGACTCGACGAGCGGCTGGACCACCCAGGGGCCGATCCCGAGCTGGGACTCGTCGAGGCCCTCCGGGCCGCCGGGCTCGCCGTCGAACACCACGACGCCTCGGCCGCCGGCCCCGACCCGGGGCTTCACCACGGCGGGCATGAACCCGGCTATGGCAGGCGCCAGCTCGCTCTCGTCCTCGACCAGCACGGTGGGGACGACGGGCAGCGAGGTCGCCGCGAGGTCGACCAGGTAGCTCTTGTCGGTGTTCCACGCGAACACCTCCGCGCCGTTCAGCAGCGTCGGGCCGACCGCACGGGCCCAGGCGAGGAACTCGTCGCGGCGGTGCTCGTAGTCCCAGGTGCTGCGCACGGCGACGACACCGGCGTCCGACCAGTCCACCGCAGGGTCGTCCCAGGCGACCCAGCGCGCCGCGAGCCCGCGGTCGGCGAGGTCGGCCAGCAGGAGATCGCCTCCGAGCTCACCCTCGGGCAGCTCGGCACAGGTCACCAGCAGGACGTCCGTCATGCCGCGAGGCTATCGACCCGGTGCTCCCCCGACCCGGTAGCCCACCATCAGCGCGCCGCCGGCCCTCAGCAGCACGTCCACGGCCGCCCGGTGCAGCACGGCGGTGTCGCCGTAGCCCACGACGTGACGGTGCCCGTTGACGAGTCGCTCCAGCAGGTCCGGGTCCACCGACCGCAGCGCGCGGGCCAGCGCCTTCCCGCCGGCCGACCACTGCCCGGCCACCTCGAGCGCGAGGGCCGCGACGTCCCGGACGACCGCGCCCGCGATGAAGAGCAGCTCCGCCTCGTCCTCGCAGCCGGCCATGTCGTCGAGCAGGTCGGTGAGGCCGTAGCGCAACCGCTCCCAGTCCTCGTCGCTCAGCGGCGGCGGACCGGCGGCCATCCGAGCCGCGGCGGTGGCCCGGATCTCGTCGGCGACCCCCGCCGGGTCCGTCAGCACCACGCTCTCGGTGCACATGCGCAGCAGCGAGCACACCCGTCGCCGGGCGTCGCTGGCCCAGAACGTGTCCAGGCTGTCGCGGGTGTGCACGAACGCCTCGACGATCCAGCCCTCGTGCTCGAACGTCTCCCGGAAGGGCGCCGGCGGGCCTGCGAGCACCACCACGACGTCGAGGTCGGACGTCGGGGTCCGGTGCTCGGTGAGCACGCCGCCGCCCACGAACGCCGCCGCGGCGTCGGGGAACCGTTGCGCCACGAAGGACGCCGCGGCCGTGACGGGGTCGGGCCGGTCGCCGTACATCCCTCCATCGTCCCCGCCCCGCGCCCGCCGGCCCGTCACCGCGCGGCCGGAGCCGCGGCGTGTCGGGGTCGGGCGGCGCCCCCAGGCGCGGGGACACCGGCCCGTCGGGGCTATTCCGGGACTCCGGCACCAAGCGGACAATCGGTGACATGAGGGGAATCGTGGCCGCGGCGGCCGTGCTGGGGGTGGTCGCCATCGCCGGGCTGCCCACGCTCGCGCTCACGCTCGCCGACGAGGAGACCGGGACCGGTTCGTCCCGGGTGGAGCGGGGCGGTCCGCCCGGGTGGGCACGCGCCGGTCACGACGTACCTCCCGGCTGGGCCAGGAACCACGCCGGAGCCGCGCCGCACGGGTGGGCGGTCCGGGAGTGGGCGCACTGCGTGGCCGACGGCTCTGCGCACCTCGCGGACGGGGAGAAGCGCGACCCCGAGGCGGCGTGCGGCGCGCGGCCGGAGCCGCCGCGGGGTCCCCGGCGCTGACCTGACGGCTCAACCGTGCTTGCGGCCCTTGGCGGGCTTCGAGGGCGCGCGACCCCAGACCTTCTTCCGCTTGCCCTTCACCGGCACCCGCTCGGCCGTCACGCTGCCGAGCCGGCCGCGCCCCAGCACCACCGGGACCCACCAGTGCACGGTGCGGGTGCCGTCCGAGGACGGTACGTCGAGGATCACCCGGTGCCTGCCCGGGCCGAGCCCGTCGGCGACCCGCACGACCAGCCGGAGGCCCTGGCCCGACCCCTCGATGCATCCCGGGAGCTCGACGTCCTCGCCGTCGCCGACCGGGCGGAGCCGCACCTGCACCGGCAGCCGGCTGCCCTCGGGGGCCGCCAGCGCCGCGGAGCGGGACGCTGACCTCGGCTCCGCGCAGCCCGACCCGCCGCACCTCGGCCTGCGCGGCGAGCGGCTTGGTGGCCTGGACCAGGCTGCGCAGCGGCGCGCCCACCTCGAGGGTGAGCCGGCCGCGCTTGGTCGCGGAGGCGACGACCACGCGCCCGCCGGCCACGGAGACCCGGTCGGGCCCGTCGTAGCGGACGGGGAGGTGCGAGACGAAGCCCATGAACGCGACCCGCAGCGTCACCGCCCAGGAGCCGTCCGCGAGCGCGGCTCCCAGCGCGGCACGGTCCACGTCGACCGTCGGGGCGCCCTGCACCGAGACGCCCACGAGGTCGTCCGTGGCGGGGTCGAGGACGAGCCGGTGGTCGACCGGCAGCCGCCAGCCGACGGAGGTCTCCCGGTCGGTGAGCACGAGGTGGACCTGGGTGTCCTCCACCGCGCTCGTCACGTCGAGTGCGTCGGAGGACAGCGCGCCGTCGAGTCCGTCGTCGAGGACCCGGGTCAGCCGGCCGTCCCGGCGGCGGAGCAGCAGCGGAGCGGCCTCGTCGTCGCGACCCCGCGTCCAGGTCGCCTGCAGGTCGACCGTCAGGCCGCCTGCCTCGGCACCCGAGACGTCGGTCGCGACGGGCAGGGCCCGGATGCCGTCGTCGTGCTCCGCCAGGGCGACGACCAGGTCCTGACGGTCGGCGCGGACCAGCTCGGCGCGGGCGAGGTCGGCCTGCGACACGAGCGCGTCGAGCTCCTCGGGAACCCGTGAGCGGACGAAGTCGTGGGCGAGGTCGAGGGAGCGCGACCGGTCCGCGGGCTCCCGGCGCAGCCCACGCGGCCCCGCCAGGTAGCTGAGGATGCGCAGCCCGTACTGGTGCGCCTTCATGAAGGTCCGGAACTCGTCGTCCACGCCGGACTCGTCCAGGTGGTCGTACATCATCGCGATGCTGTCCACGAAGGCGTCGAGGTCGTGGCCGTAGGTGAGGGAGGTGTTCTCGCCGCGGCGCAGCACCCACTTGTAGAACGGCACGGAGGCGAGGACCGCGATCCTGTCCGTGGCCGCGTAGATGTCGATGTCGACCATCACGTCCTCCCAGAGCATCCGGCTGCCCTCGCGGAAGCGGATGCCGTGGTCGAGGAGGAACTGGCGGCGGAAGAGCTTGTGCGTCGTCCACGGCGCGAGGTGCTGCGGCCGGGTCCGCTCGTCGACCCGGACGTCGCGCTCGAACGAGGTCCAGTAGGCGAACCACTCGTTGGTCCGGATCTCCCTGGCGCTGACCACGTCGGCCCCCTGCCCGGCCGCCAGGTCGTAGGCCGCGCGCAGGGCGTCGGGGTAGAGCTCGTCGTCGTGGTCCATGAACACGACGTAGTCGCCGGCCGCCAGGTCGAGGCCGACGTTGCGCGGCCTGCTCGGCCAGCCGGAGTTGGGGATCTCGGCGACCTTCACGTTCGGTCGCGCGGCGGCCAGCTTCTCCAGCCGGGCGAACGTGTCGTCGGGCGACCCGTCGTCGACGAAGACCATCTCGAAGTCGGACGCGGGCATCGTCTGGGCGTCCAGCGACGCGACGACCCGGTCCAGTCCCTCACCCGAGCAGTAGGTGGGGACGATGATGCTGACCTTGGTCACTCGTCCTCCAGGCTCGGCCGTCGTCCGGGCAGCCGCGATCGGCGCGGCGCGACCTTACCAACGCCCCGGCCGGCCGTGCCTGCGGCGGTGCGCAGACGCGTTCCCCCGTGAGGCTCAGGCGCCACCGGCGACGGCCGGGATCACCGACACCTGGGACCCCTCGGGCGTCTTGGTGTCGAGCGCGTCGAGGAAGCGCACGTCGTCGTTGCCGACGTAGACGTTCACGAACCGCCGGATCGCACCCTGGTCGTCGAGGACCCGCGCCCGGATGCCGGGGTGGTTCGCCTCGAGGTCGTCGAGGACCTCCGCGAGGGTGGCGCCCTCGGCGGTCACCTCGGACTCGCCGCCGGTGTAGGTGCGCAGGATGGTCGGGATCCGGACGCTGACGCTCATGTCATCTCCTCGGTTGTGGTCGCGGCCGCGGTCAGCCGGCGAGGCCGGTGCCGGTGAACGCGGCGTACGTCGGCTCGATCGTGGCAGCCGGGCCGACCCGGTCCGCGACCGCGTCGAGCGTCTTCAGCCCGTCACCGGTGTTGAGCACGACGGTCTCGGCCTCGGGGTCCAGCTGGCCGGACTCGAGCAGCTTCTTCAGCGTAGCGACCGTGACGCCGCCCGCGGTCTCGGCGAAGACGCCCTCGGTGCGCGCGAGGAGCTGGATGCCCTCACGGACCTCCTCGTCGGTGACGTCCTCGACCGCACCGCCGGTGCGCCGCGCCACGTCGAGCACGTAGGGGCCGTCGGCCGGGTTGCCGATCGCCAGCGACTTGGCGATGGTGTCCGGCTTGACCGGGCGTACGACGTCGCGGCCGTCCTTGAACGCCGCCGACACCGGGGAGCACCCGGTCGCCTGCGCGCCGAAGATCTTGTAGGGCGACCCGTCGACCAGGCCGAGCTTCACCAGCTCGGCGAAGCCCTTGTCGACCTTGGTCAGCTGCGAGCCCGAGGCCACCGGGATCACGACCTGCTCCGGCAGCCGCCAGCCGAGCTGCTCGGCGATCTCGTAGCCGAGCGTCTTGGAGCCCTCGGCGTAGTAGGGGCGGACGTTGACGTTCACGAACGCCCAGCCGTCCTCCTCGCCGGCGATCTCCGAGGCGAGCCGGTTCACGTCGTCGTAGTTGCCCTTGACCGCGATCAGCGTGCCGCCGTAGACCGCGGTGGTGATCACCTTGGGGCGCTCGAGGTCGTGCGGGATGAACACGACGGTCTTCATGCCGGCGCGGGCGCCCGCAGCGGCGACGGCGTTGGCGAGGTTGCCGGTCGACGGGCAGGCGAACACCTTGCTGCCGAGCTCGCGGGCGGCCGACAGCGCGACCGCGACGACGCGGTCCTTGAACGAGTGGGTCGGGTTGCCGGAGTCGTCCTTCACCCAGAGGTTCTTCATGCCGAGCTCGCGGCCGAGGTTGTGCGCCTTGATCAGCCGCGTGTAGCCGGGCTCCATGTTGGGGCTGGACGCGATGTCGGCGGGCACCGGCAGCAGCGGCTGGTAGCGCCAGATGTTCTTGGGGCCGGCCTCGATCTGCTCGCGCGTGAGGGCCGGGAAGTCGTAGGCGATCTCCAGGGGGCCGAAACACTCGACGCAGGCGTAGAACGGGCCGAGCTCCTGGGTGGCGCCGCACTCGCGACAGGCGAGGTGGGTGGCGTTCCCGAACGCACCCTCCCGCAGTCCACCGGTGGCACCGGTCGTGGGGCTGAGGAGTGACGTGCTCAAGGAGGCCTCCTTCTCATCTTCCCCGTGGCCGACTCTCGGCACGGGACGGAATTAGCACCATGTCGCCACTGGATCTGCGACGACGGGTTGCCGGGGCTTCAGCGGGCCGTGTCCCTCTGCCCCTCTCGATGAGCGATTTCTACTGTAAGGAGCCGTCTCAGCATATGCACATCCCGTTCAGCATCCGAGACGACGCGATCTCACGCGACAATGGCCGGATGCAGCCCTGGCGGGTCCGGCGGACCCTCAACGCGGTCAACGGGTCCACCCTGCTCGGCCTGGCGCTCGGCGCCGCGACCCGGTCCTCGTTCCGGCCCGGCCCCGACGGCCTGGTGCTGGCCACCCGGTCCCGGCTCCCGCTGCGCGGCGCGGCCGCGCTGACCGTCGGCGACGTGGTCGTCACGCCGCACGACGCCGCGTTCCTGCTGGAGCGCCCGCGGCTGCTGGCCCACGAGGGCCGGCACAGCTGGCAGTACGCCGCCTGCCTGGGCCTGCCGCTGCTGCCGCTGTACGGCGTCGCCGCGGCCTGGTCCTACCTGCGCGGGGGCGACTTCGGGGTGCACAACGCGTTCGAGCGGTGGGCCGGCCTGGAGGACGGCGGCTACCCGCTCCTCAGCGCTCGCGAGCGGCGTCGGACGACAGCCGCCTGAGCAGGTCCATCACACCGTCGGGGCCGGGCACGACCAGGTCGGCGACGTCGGCGAGCGCCTGCTCCTCGACGGAGCCCGAGCAGGCCAGGAACACGGGCAGCCCCTGTGCCCGCATGCTCCGGGCGGCCTCGAACGCCTCGAGGTCGCCGAGGTCGTCGCCGACGAAGACCACGCCGCCGGCGTCGGTGTCGGCCACGACCTGGCGCAGCGCGTGTCCCTTGTGCATCCCGGGCGCGCGGACCTCCAGCACCAGCCGGCCCGGCTCCAGCGCCAGCCCGTGCCGCTCCGCGGCGTCGGTCAGCTCGGGCTCGAGCCGGGCGAACGCCGCGGCCGGGTCGGGCAGCCGGCGGGTGTGCACCGCGACCGCGAGGCCCTTCTCCTCGACGTAGGCGTCGGACGCGTCCTCGGCGGCGAGCAGCGTCGGCAGCTCGGCCTGGAACGCGGCCAGCCCGGCCGGGACCTCGTGCGTGACGAAGGTGCGGTCGTCGGAGTCCCACTGCTCGTTGCCGTACTGCCCGCGCACGAGCAGGCGGGCCCCCGGCGGCAGCGCGTCGGCGACCGCGTCGAGCCGGCCGAGGGAGACGACCTGGTGGGCCGGCCGGCCGGTGACGATCGCGACCGCCCGCACCCGGGCGGCCAGCCCGACGAGCACGTCGTGCCCCTCCGGGTGGATCACCGCCGCGGCGGGGTCGTCGACGATCGGCGACAGGGTGCCGTCGAAGTCGAGGCCGACCACGACCTCGCGGGCGACGCCGACCACGGCGTCGTACTGCTGACGGGCTTCCTCGGTGCGGAACTCCATGGCCTCACTCAACCAGAAGCCCCGGCGGAGCGTCAGCGGCGGTAGTCGCCGGTCAGGATGACCGTGAGCCGGTCCAGCCGCATCGGCGAGATCGACGGCCGGAGGCGGCGGATGCCCAGGTCGCGGCCGAGCAGCTTGGCCTCGGCCTCGAGGCGGGCCGGGAAGTAGACGGTGCTGGCCGGGATGGTGCCGTACCAGTTGTCGGAGCCGACCACCTTCCAGCCGGCCCCGGAGGCCCGGTCGGCGGTGCTGCCGGCGAGGCCGCTGATGCCCGAGTTGTTGTAGACCTCGACGTAGGTGCCCGCGCGGCGGACCGGCGGCTTCTTCTTGTGCTTCTTCTCCTCGATGACCGGGACGTCCGCGGTCCGGGAGGGCTCCACCGGGGTGGGCGTGGCGGTGACCGGCTTGGCCACGTCGACCGCAGGCGGCTCGGTGTCGGTGGCGAAGAAGGCCGCCCCGGCGATCACCACGGCGGCGGCGGAGAGCAGCGCGACCGGTGAGGACAGGGCCACACCGCGCTGGTCGGCGGCGCGCCGCACCTCAGACCTCGAAGCCGAGGCGGCGAGCGGAGCGGGCGCGCTGGCGGGCGGCGCGCAGACGGCGCAGGCGGCGGACCAGCAGCGGGTCGAAGACGAGCGCCTCGGGACGGTCGATGAGGGCGTTGAGCACCTGGTAGTAGCGCGTGGAGGACATGTCGAACTTCTCGCGGACGGCCTGCTCCTTGGCGCCGGCGTACTTCCACCACTGCCGCTCGAAGTTGAGGATCTCGCGGTCGCGCTCGGAGAGCTCGTCGGGCGTGACGGCGTTCTGCTCGTCGGTCAGGGCGTTGGCGGCGTCCATGTCACGGCTCCTGGTCCTGCTCTGCTGCGGTGGCGGTCCTGCTGGTCCCTCGGGGTCCATGGTAGGCGACGAACCACAACGATGTCATTTGCTTCGGGCGTTTCGCCCGACCATCGTAGAGAGGTGTCGACGACCTCCCTGACCCCGCCCGTGACCCTCCCCCGCGACCTGCCGCCGCTCGACGTCGCGCCGGGGCCCGCGGTGGCCGAGCCGCTGCCGCCCGACCGGCCGGTGCGCTGGGGCATCCTCGCCACCGGCAAGATCGCCCAGGCCTTCGCCACCGCGCTCGCGCTCGTCCCCGACGCCGAGATCGCGGCCGTCGGGGCCCGCGGGCTCGGGTCCGCCCAGGCGTTCGCCGCCCGCTTCGGCGCGCGGACGGCGTACGGCGACTACCGCCAGGTGGTCGAGGACCCCGACGTGGACGTGGTCTACATCGGCACCCCGCACGCACTGCACCACGAGCACGCCCGCCTCGCCCTCGACGCCGGCAAGCCCGTGCTCTGCGAGAAGGCGCTGACCCTGGACGCGGCCCAGGCCGCCGACCTGGTGGCCGTGGCCCGGGAGAAGCAGCTCTTCCTCATGGAGGCCATGTGGATGCGCTGCAACCCGACCATCCGCAGGATCCAGCAGGCGCTGGCCACCGGCGAGCTCGGGACCGTGACCCAGGTGCGGGCCGACCTCGGCTTCCGCGTCGACAAGCCGCCGACCGACCGGCTGCTCGACCCCGTCCTCGGCGGCGGTGCCCTGCTCGACATGGGGGTCTACCCGCTCACCTTCGCCCACCTGTTCCTCGGCCGGCCGTCCCAGGTGGCCGCCGTGGCGAGCCTGTCCGACCTCGGCGTGGACCTGAACCTCGCGCTCGCGCTGGCCTACGACTCGGGCGCGGTCGCCTCGCTGACCGCGTCGATGACCGGCCCCTCGCCCCGCACCGCCTCGATCGCGACCGAGGTCGGCCGGTTCGACCTGGCCGACTCGTTCCACCACCCGACCACCGCCACCTGGACGAGCGGCGACCACACCGAGACCCTCGGCGAGCCGCTGATCGGCGGCGGGCTGGCGCACGAGGCGATCGAGGTGATCCGCTGCCTGCGCGCCGGCGAGGTCGAGAGCCCGCTGGTCCCGCTCGACGACTCGGTCGCGCTGATGGGGCTGATGGACGGGATCCGGAGACAGATCGGCGTGAGGTACCCGGGCGACCTCGACTAGGTTGGGGCTCGTGAGCCTCAGCGCAGACCACCAGTCCGACCTGGTCATCGTGGCCAACCGGCTGCCCGTCGACCGGGTGGTCAACGACGACGGGTCGGTGGACTGGCGGACCTCGCCGGGCGGCCTGGTCACCGCCATGGAGCCGGTCATGCGCGCGCACGAGGGCGCCTGGATCGGCTGGTCCGGGGGCACGGACACCGACCTCGAGCCGTTCGAGCAGGACAACATGACGCTCGTCCCGGTCCCGCTGAGCCAGCAGGAGATCGAGGAGTTCTACGAGGGCTTCTCCAACGCGACCCTGTGGCCGCTCTACCACGACGTGGTCGCCAAGCCGGAGTTCCACCGCGAGTGGTGGGACTCCTACGTCACCGTCAACGAGCGGTTCGCCGAGGAGGCCGCGAGCGTGGCGGCGGACGGCGCCACCGTGTGGGTGCACGACTACCAGCTGCAGCTCGTCCCGGCGATGCTGCGCGCGATGCGCCCCGACCTGCGCATCGGCTTCTTCCTGCACATCCCGTTCCCGCCGGCCGAGCTGTTCCAGCAGCTGCCCTGGCGGCGCCAGCTCCTCGAGGGCCTGCTCGGCGCGGACCTGGTCGGCTTCCAGCGGCCCAACAACGCGCAGAACTTCGTGCGGCTGGTGCGCCAGCGGGTCGGCCACAAGACGCACCGCGACCTCGTCTACCTCCCCGACGGCCGGGTCGTGCAGGCCGCGGCGTTCCCGATCTCGATCGACGTCGACGGCCTCGAGGAGCTCGCCCGCTCCGACTCGGTCGCCGAGCGCGCCAAGGAGATCCGCGAGCAGCTCGGCAACCCCGAGCACGTCCTGCTCGGCGTCGACCGGCTCGACTACACCAAGGGCATCTACAGCCGGCTGCGCGCTTACGGCGAGCTCGTGGCCGAGGGGGCACTGTCGGTCGAGGACACCGTGTTCGTCCAGGTCGCGACGCCGTCGCGCGAGCGGGTCGAGCAGTACCGCCGCCTCCGCGACGACATCGACCGCCTCGTCGGCCGGCTCAACGGCGACCTCGGCCGGATCGGCCGGCCGGCGATCTCCTACCTGCACTCGTCCTACCCCCGGCACGAGATGGCGGCGCTCTTCCGGGCCGCCGACGTGTGCGTCGTGACCCCGCTCGCCGACGGGATGAACCTCGTCGCCAAGGAGTTCGTGGTCTGCCGCTACGACGACGCCGGCGCGCTGGTGCTCTCGGAGTTCGCGGGTGCGGCGGGCGAGCTGCGCCAGGCCTACCTGGTGAACCCCTACGACATCAACGGCATGAAGGAGGCGATCCTCGAGGCCACCCGGGCGGACCCGCACGAGCTGTCCCGCCGGATGCGTGCGATGCGCAAGACGGTGACCGAGCACGACGTCAAGGACTGGGCCAGCGGGTTCCTCGCGTCCCTCGCCGAGGACCAGCAGACCCACCGCAAGCAGGTCCGGCCGGCCCGCCGGAACTGACCCGCCCGGCTACTGGACGAGCCGCAGCGTCCCCGTCTCCCGGGGCGGCTTGCCCTCCAGGAAGCGGGTGAGGTCGCCGGCCGGCATCGGCCGGGCGATCCAGTAGCCCTGGGCGCAGTCACAGCCGAGCTGCCGCAGCGCGTCGAGCGACGCCGACACCTCGACGCCCTCCGCGACGACCTGCTTGCCGAGCCGGTGCCCGAGGTCGACGATCGTGCCGACCACGGCCTGGGCGGACGGGTCGTGGAAGGCGGTCAGGAACGAGCGGTCGATCTTGATCTCGTCGACCGGGAGCCGCTGCAGGTAGGCCAGCGACGAGTAGCCGGTGCCGAGGTCGTCCACCGACAGCCGGACCCCGATCGCGCGCAGCCGGTGCAGTGCCTTGATCGCCCGCTCCGGGTCCGTCATCAGGTTGGTCTCGGTGATCTCGAGGATCAGCGCGCCCGGCGGCAGGTCCACCCGGGCCAGCTCGCGGGCCACCTCGTTCACGAAGCCGGGGTCGAGCAGGCTCCGGGGGGAGATGTTCACCGCCACCGAGAAGTCGCCCACGGTGGCCCGCCAGCGCACGGCCTCCTCCAGCGCCCGGCGCAGCACGAGCATCGTCAGCGGGGTGATCAGCGTGCTGTGCTCGGCCAGCGGGATGAACTCGTCCGGCGGGATCGGCCCGAGGACGGGGTGGTTCCAGCGGGCCAGCGCCTCCACGCCGACGACCCGGCTGGTCAGGATGTCCATCTTCGGCTGGTAGGCGACCTCGAGCGTGCCGGTGGACACCGCGATCCTCAGGTCGGCCAGCAGCCCGAGCCGCGAGGAGTCCTGCTGGTCGAGCTCGGGCCGGTAGACCTCGAGCCCGACCCGGCGTCTGCTTGGCGTCGTACATCGCGAGGTCCGCCCAGCGGAGCAGCGTCACCGCGGTCTCGCCGGCGCCGCCCGCCGCGACGCCGACGCTGGCGTCGATGGCGACGGAGAAGCCGCCGAGGACCATCGGCCGCGCGAGTGCCTCGCGCAGCAGGGTGGCGCAGGCCCGGGCGTCGAAGTCGTCGGCGTCGGGGAGCAGCACGGCGAACTCGTCCCCGCCGAGGCGGGCCACCAGCGAGCCGGCGGGCGACGCCTCGCTGATCCGCTCCGCGACCACGCGCAGGAGCCGGTCGCCGACCTCGTGCCCGAGCGTGTCGTTGACCTCCTTGAACCGGTCGAGGTCGAGGAGCAGCAGCGACGCGGGGCTGGTCGCCAGCCGGTCCTCGAGGCGGCGCGCGAACAGGCGGCGGTTGGCGAGCCCGGTGAGCTCGTCGTGCATCGCCTCGTGCTCGCGCTGCTCGGCCTGGCTGATGATCATCTCCGCCCGGACCGCGTTCTCCAGGGCGACGGCGGCGTGGTTGGCCAGCGCCTGCAGCTGGTTGACGTCGGCGGAGGTGAACGGCGCGACCTCGCTGAAGCGGTCGGCGACGACGAGGCTGCCGGCCACCTGGCCGACGCTGCGCAGCGGCACCATCAGGCAGTCACGCACGTGCTCGGCACGCAGGATGGCCGCCAGCTCGGCCGACCGCGGGTTGCGCGGCACCAGCACCGTGCCGCCCTCGGCATGCTCGGCGAGCACGTCGACCAGGCTGCTCGACTCGTGCTCGATCGCGTCCCCCGATCAGGGTCCAGTCCTCGTCGGCCTCGAAGGGACGGCAGAGCCGGAGCTGGACGGTCCGCACGTCGAACGCGGCGGCGACCTCGGTCAGGACGCTGCGCACCACGGCGTCGACCTCGACGTCCCGGCCGACCATCTGGGTGAACCGGTTGACCTGCTCCAGGCTCTCCGACCGGCTGCGCGCCCCTTCGTAGGACCGGTAGGCCACGGCGAGCACGGCGGTCACGACGCCCAGCAGCCACACGGCGCGCCAGTCGGTGGACAGGATGTAGACGCCGACCAGGGCGAACGCCGCGTTGGCGAGGTCGCCGAGCTGGCCGAGGCTGAACACCTCGTCGAGCGAGCCGGGCAGCTCCCCGGTCGCGATCACGATGACGCCGCTGACCAGGGTCGAGCTGATCACGCCGGTGCACAGCACGGCGAGGCCGGTGGCCAGCCAGCCGACCGGGCTGACCGGGTCGGCGCTCCCGACGACGAAGTTCCACACCGCGACCGCGGCCGAGGTCTCCAGCACGAACAGCGCGCTGTTGAAGGCTGCCTTGCGCGGGGACTTGCGCTGCCAGGCGTACGCCGCCACGCCGCCCACGAGCCGGGCCGCGAGCAGCAGGTCGGGCCGCACGAAGTAGAGCCCGAGCACCAGCGGGATCTCCATCATCGAGAACGCGAACGCCTCGCCGCCCAGCCGCAGGTGCACGACGTACTTCTGGGCGAGGAAGAACCCGATGGTCACGGCCACCAGCCAGGGCACCGAGACGCCCCGGTCGCTGCTCTGCGCGAGCGGGAGCACCGCGGTCACGTGGATGGTCGCCCCCACCAGGGCGATCATCGCGATGTAGACCCAGAGGCCTGCGCTTCTCCCCCGAGTCACGTCGTGCTCATCTCGGCTACGACCAGTTCCAGCCGGCCCAGGTCCGGCCCGCCCAGGTCCGGCCGGCCCAGTCGCCGCCGGCCCAGGTGCGGCCCGCCCAGGTGCGCCCGGCCCACGTGCGGCCGGCCCAGTCGTTCCCGGCCCAGGTGCGCCCGGCCCAGGTGCGGCCCGACCAGCTGGCGCCCGACCACGACGTCGCGCACCAGCAGTCGCCGGTCCAGTCGCGGTTGTTCCAGCGGCCGCCGACCCACGAGGTGCCGTCGCTGCTGTTCCCGGCCCACTTGTCGGCGTTCCACGGGCCTTGGACGTCCTTCTCGCCGCTGAGCTCGACGTCGCCGTCGGCCACGTGCGAGGTGCCGCGGGCGGCCTCGAGCGAGCCGTTGCCCGCCGAGCGCGGGTAGAGCTGGCTGCCGAGCGGGGCTGCGGCCATCCCGGCGGCCGCGAGGTTGACCTCGCCCGCACCACGGCCGGCGGAGTCGGCCATCGGCATCGAGGCGGCGGTCGCCCGCAGCAGGGCCTTGACCTGGTCCGGGGTCAGCCCGGGCCGCTGGTCGAGGAGCAGGGCCACGGCACCGGACACCACCGCGGCGGCCTGCGAGGTCCCGCTGCCCTTGAAGAAGCGGTCGTCGTAGCGGGCGCCGGGGAACACGGTGTCGATGTAGGAGCCGGGGTCGCGCAGCGAGACGACCGAGCGGCCGGGCGCGGTGACGTCGACCCGGCGGCTGGCGTCGCCGCGGCTGGAGAAGTCCGGGACGGTGTCGTCGCCGGTGAGGCCCGGGGTGTCGTTGATGTCGGACGCGCCGACCGCGATGACGTTCGGGTCGTAGGCGGGGTTGTTCAGCCTGGTGGAGCCGAAGCCGTCGTTGCCGCCGGAGACGACGACCACGATGCCGGCCCGCCAGGCGTTCTCGACCGCGTGCGTCAGCGGGTCGACCTGGTAGTCCTGCACGCCGTCGGTGCCGTAGGACAGGTTGAGCACCCGGATCGGGTGGCCGGGGTCGTCGTTGCGGTGCTCGACCACCCAGTCGACGGCGGCGATGACCTGCGAGACGTCGACCGCGCCGTCGTACGACGCGACCTTGAGGCTGGTCAGCCGGGCGTCCGGGGCGATGCCCTGGAACCGGGTCGGGTCGAGCGAGCTGCCCGGGTCGTGGCCCGCGATGATGCCGGCCATGTGCGTGCCGTGGCCGAACGTGTCGAGGTAGCGGAGGTCGTCGGACTGGCTCTCGAAGGAGAGGTCGGGCCCGTTGACGACGTTGCCGGAGGTCAGCCCGTCGACCGGGACCACGCCCGTGTCGATGAGCGCGACGCCGACGCCGTCACCGGTGTAGCCGCGGCTCCACATCCAGTCCGCGCCGATGGCCGAGCGGACCTCGTCCATCGTGGTGGCGGTGCCGTCGTAGAGCCAGCCGGTCGGAACCGGTTCCCCGAGGATCCCGTCGACCACCGTGCCGGTGCCGTCGAGCAGGGCCGCGTTGGCCGTGACTGTGGTGCCCAAGGTGGCGGCGAGCGCCAGCGCGGCAACTGCCGCAGACGCGCGAAGACCCCCCGGAAGCGTTAGACGCATCCGTGCAGCTCCCTCCCAGAAGCGTGACGGCCACGGCCCCTCCGCCCCCGGAAGTGTCGTAGCCCCGACTTCCCCCAACGGGACTATGACCACGGTCACAGGGGGCGAAACCACCCGGTCGGTAAAAACACCTGCACGGCGCCACCGGCCTAGACAAAGCGCCCAGGGCCGGTGTGGTCGAGATCAAGCGCGCCGCGGGTTCCGGCCCCAGGTGACTCGCTGGTAACTTTTGCCCATGGATCTGATCCCCAAGCCGGACCAGATCGTCTCCGCAGCCGCGAACGTCGCCCAGAAGATGTTGTACGGCGGCCTGGCCGATCTGCGCCCGATGCCCCGCACCCTCATCGACGAGGGCGTGCTGCGCGAGGTGTACCACTACCGGCCGCGCGGCACCGCCCGCGAGCACGGCGACCCGATCCTGCTCGTCACCCCGCTGGCCGCCCCGGCGATCTGCTTCGACCTCCGCCGCGGCTGCTCGCTGGTGGAGCACTTCGTGGACAGCGGGCGCCCGACCTACCTCGTGGAGTACGGCGAGGTCTCCTTCGCCAACCGCAACCTCGGCATGGAGCACTGGGTCGACGAGGTCATCCCCGAGGCGATCCGCGAGGTGAGCCGGCACGCCGGCGGCCGCCCCGTCCACCTCGTCGGCTGGAGCCTCGGCGGGATCTTCGCGCTGCTCACCGCGGCCGACCAGCCCGACCTGCCCATCGCGTCGCTGACCACGGTGGGCGCGCCGACCGACGTGACCCAGGTGCCGCTGGTGGCGCCGATCCGGCCGTTCCTCGGCCTCGCCGGCGAGCGCGCCGGCCTGGTCACCCAGGCCTACCGGCTCATGGGCGGCGCGCCGAAGCCGCTGGTGCGCAGGGCCTTCCAGCTCTCCAGCTTCAACAAGCTCGTCACGAAGCCGATCGCGATCGTCGCCAAGCTCGACGACGCCGACTTCCTCGCCCAGGTGGAGGCCGTCGACCGGTTCACCGCCAACATGATCGCCTACCCGGGCCGCACGTTCGGGCAGCTCTACCACCGGATCCTCAAGGGCAACCAGCTCGCGTCGGGCACCGTCACGATGGACGACCGCGAGATCGACCTGGCGAACCTGACCGCGCCGCTGCTCGCGTTCGGCGGCGCCTCCGACGGCATCGCGCCGGTGCAGTGCGTGCGGCCGATCGTCGACCTGGTGCCCAACGTGCCGAAGCTCCGCTTCGAGATCGTCCCGGGCGGCCACCTCGGCATGCTCACCGGCCGGGCCGCGCGGACCACCACCTGGCGGATCATGGACGAGTGGGTGAGCGAGAACTCCACGCCCGAGTCGGCCCCCGCGAAGAAGGCCCCCGCCAAGAAGTCGCCGGCGAGGAAGCCGGCAGCCGCGAAGGCGCCTGCCCGGAAGTCGCCGGCCAAGAAGTCGGCCGCCGCGAAGCCCGCGGCGAAGCGGACCGCGGCGCGCGCCGACGCCATCGGGTCGAACCCCGACCGCCGCTACGCGTCGGCGTCGAGCCGCGGGCTGAGCACCAAGAAGTAGCCTGCGCCTCGTGCTGATCGTCGCCGCCACCGCGGCACCCACGCCGGACTGGCGGCTGGCCGTCGTCCTGCTCGTCCTGGTCGGCGTCGCGGTCGCCGCCTCCCGGCTCGGACGGCTCGGCGTCGAGCGCAGCCAGGTCACCGCCGCGGCCCGGGCGGTCGTGCAGCTCGCCGTCGTCTCGCTGGTCATCGCCGCCGTGCTCGACTCGCTGTGGTGGTCGCTGGCCTTCGCCGCGCTGATGTTCGTCGTCGCCAGCGTGACCGCACTCGGCCGGGTCGGCGCCCCGCGGTCGCAGCTGCCCTGGGTGATGGCCGCCGTGGCCGCCGGCGCGGTGCCGGTGCTCGCGCTGATCCTCGGCTCCGGGACGGTGCCGTTCAACGGTCCGGGGATCATCCCGATCGCCGGCATCGTCATCGGCAACACGATGACGGCGGCGTCCCTGACCGGGCGGCGCGCCTACGACGAGATCCAGGGGCGGTTCGGCTCCTACGAGGCCGGCCTCGCGCTCGGGCTGACCAGCCCCGCGGCGGCGTACGAGGTGATCCAGCCGACCGCGAAGGAGGCGCTGACCCCCGGGCTCGACCAGACCCGCACGGTCGGCCTGGTCACGCTGCCGGGGGCGTTCATCGGGGTGCTGCTGGGCGGGGGGACGCCGCTCGAGGCGGGCGCCGCGCAGATCCTCGTGCTCATCGGGCTGATGGCCGGGCAGGCTTTGACGGCCGCCGTACTGTTGCGACTGGTCGCCGCCGGCCGCGTCGTCCGCCAGGACCTGGCCGACCGCTACCCCCGCTGACGCCGACGAGGAGGACCAGGTGCGGCTCCCGCTGCTGCTCGCCGCGGCCGCGCTCGCCCTGTCGGGCTGCACGGGCGCCCCGGCCGCCGACGTCGGGGACACCGGCGCCCGTCCCGCGACCGGCGCGTCCGCAGGCCCGCTGAGCGACGAGAGGTACGTCGCCCTCGGCGACTCGTTCACGTCCGGGCCCTACGTGCCGACCACCGACCTCGCGAGCGGCTGCTTCCGGTCCGACCACAACTACCCGTCGCTGCTGGCCCGGCGGCTGGGCATCGAGGACTTCGTCGACGTGAGCTGCGCGGGGGCCCGCACCCGCGACCTGCCGCACCGGCAGCTGACCATGCCGGGCGCGCGGGTCCCGGCGCAGCTCGACGCGCTCGACGCGGACACCACCCTGGTGACCCTGGGCATCGGCGGCAACGACTTCGACCTCTACAGCCACCTGAGCAGCACCTGCCTGCAGCTGCGGCGCAGCGACCCGACCGGCTCGCCGTGCCGGGCCACGATGACGTCCGGCTCGCGCGACCTGGTCGCCACGACCGACCGGATCGGGCGCCACGTCGAGGGCGCCCTGCGCGAGATCGCCGACCGGGCACCGACGGCGCGGGTCGTGCTGGTCGGCTACCCCCGCGTCGCGCCGAGCGACGGCGAGTGCCCGGACCTGCTGCCCTACGCCACCGGGGACGTCGGCTTCGGCGACGAGGTGCTGCGCGGCCTCAACACCGCAATGCGCCGGGCCGCCGACCGTGCCGGGGCCGAGTTCCTCGACATGTACGCCGCCTCGCGCGGCCACGACGTGTGCTCCGACGAGCCCTACGTCAACGGCGTGCACACCGACCAGCAGCGGGCGGCGGCGTTCCACCCCTTCCCCCGCGGCATGCGCGCCGTCGCCGACCAGCTCGCCACCCTCCTCACCCGCTGACCCGCCGGCGGGTGGTCTCGTTGGACGGGGTCAGCGCCCGTAGCGGGCGATCCGCGCCGCCACCATGTGCCGGGTGAGTTCGCGCGTCTCCTCGGGTCCGGTGGTGAGCGCCGCTGGGACCGGCGCGGTGCACGCTGCGCCACGACAGTCCTTGTAGCGCCACCACAGGTCGAGCATCGCCGCCTCGACGTCCCGGTAGGCCGGGTCGTCCTGGACGCCGTCCATCTCGTTCGGGTCCGTCGCCAGGTCGTACAGCTCGACGAACCCGTCGTGGAAGACCGTGATCTTGTACCGACCCAACCGGATACCGATGGCGCCGCGCGCCTCGCCGAAGGCCGGGAACCCCGTGACCTGCCAGGGCAGGATCGTGCCGTCGACCGCGCCGTACAGCGACTCCGTCACCACCGGCCGAGTCCAGCCGCGGTCCCCGTCACGGATCGTCGGCCACTGCGACACCCCGTCCAGCGGGAAGGGGAAGTCGTCCGTGGCGTGGCCGATGTCCGCGATGGTCGCGGTCAGGTCCATCGTGGTGACCGGGTCGTAGCGGTGCCCGTGCCGTTCGACGCCGGGCCCCGTGACCAGTGTCGGGGTGCGCAGCGACGGCTCGTGTGCGTTCACCTTGCCGGTGCGCTGCCGATGCTCGCCGAGGTAGTAGCCGTTGTCCGAGGTGAACATGAAGACGGTGTTCGACCACTCACCGATGTCCTTCAGGTGCGCGATGGTCTTCCCGACCTCGACGTCGAGGACGTAGAGCGCCTCGGCCCGCTGCCGGGTGATCTCCTTCAGCGCCTCCCTCTCCGGGGCGTTGACCTCCGGAGCGCGGAACTTCCCGTGCGGCTTGTCGGTCACGTCGGCCTCGGAGGGGCCGCCGTTCCTGGGCAGCCCGGCGGCCCGCTTGATCACATCGTCGAACTTGCCCCGGACCCAACGCGGCCGGGCGGTGGTCCGCATCTTGCTCACCGCACCGTCGTCCCGCCGGATCTTGCGCGGGTCGTCCGACTCGCGTGGGCCGCCTGAGTGCGGGGCGACGAAGGAGGCGAAGACGAAGAACGGCTTGGGCGAGCGGTGGAAGTCGTCGACCATGTCGCGCGTCATCTCGGCGATCGTGTTGGTGCTGTACTCACCCTTGTGGTGGGCGTCGACGTGCCCGTTGACGCTGTAGGCGGTGTTGAAGAACTGGTAGGTCCCTCCTCTCCAGGACGCACCCTTCGGGCGCTCGACCGCGGCGCGCCACTGGTCCCAGCCACGCGGCACGTAGTGGATCGACTTCTCGCCTGTCACCCGGGAGCGCTGCGTGCCGAAGCCGTTGAGGTACTTCCCGAGGAACCCGGTCCGGTAGCCGGCCCTGCTCATCGCCGTCGCGATGGTGTCGGAGTCGTCGAACGCACCGAAGCCGTAGGGAGCGTCGTGCCAGTAGACGTGATGGTTGTGGGCCGCCCGGCCGGTCAGGAAGGAGGCCCGCGCCGGACAGCACAACGGGTACGGCGAGAAGGAGTTCTCGAACTCGATACCGGTGCGACCGACGAGCTTGCGCAGCTTCGGCATGAAGACGAGGTCGTCGTAGCGCATGTCGTCGGCCATGAACACGACCACGTTGGGGCGGGCACTCTGCGTCGCGGCGGCCCGCGCGACGAGGGTGTGGTCCGGGGCTCCGGCGACGACCGCCGTGGCCAGGAGGGCAGCCGCGAGCAGCGCAGCGCGGGCGCGCGGGGCGCGAGGGGGGAGCATGGGTCTCGAATCGTGCGGGCGCGGCCGCACGACGGCCACAGCGAGGGGGAGGGACCGGGCGATCCTAGGTCGCCCCTGGTCTAGACGTCCGCAAAACGGACAAATAGGCGCCGCTCTGCCCGCTGGTAGCCCACTCGGGCGACGTCGGCCCGGCTAGGCTCCGGGCATGTCGGAGGGGACGCCAGACGGAGCGGCGGGCCAGCTGCCGCGCGGGGTGCGGGTGGGCTACGGCATGGGCTCGGTCGCCACCGGGGCGTTCGGCACCGTCCCCGGCCTGATGCTGCTGCCCTACCTGACCGACACGCTCGGCGTCACGGCGGTCCTCGCCGGGGTCATCGTGTTCCTGCCGAAGGCCTGGGACGTCGTGCTCAACCCGATCGCCGGCCGGGTCAGCGACCGGCACGTGTCCCCGATCGGGCCGCGCCGTCCGTTCCTGGTCCGCGCCGGCGCCCTCCTCGCGGCCTGCTTCGCGCTGCTCTTCGCCGGGCCTCCCCTCGGCTCGACGGCCGCCGACGCGGCCTGGGTCGTGGTGATGTTCCTCGGCTGCGCGACGGCGTACGCCTTCTTCCAGGTGCCGTTCGTCGCGATGCCCGCGGAGATGACCGACTCCTACACCGAGCGGACCCGGCTGATGACCTGGCGCGTCGCCCTGCTGGCGCTGGCGATCCTGCTCAGCGGCGCCTCCGCGCCGGCGATCCGGGACGCGCTGGGCGGCCGCGACGGCTACCGCGCGATGGGCGTCGTGGTCGCGGGGCTGATCCTGGTCGGCACCTACGGCGCCTTCCACGGCACCCGGCGCGCGCCGATCGGGCGGGTGAGCGCCGCGGGCGGCTCGCTGCGCGACCAGCTGCGCGTGGTGAGCCACTCGCGCGACTTCCGGATGCTGCTCACCACGTTCGTCGTGCAGGCGCTGGCGGTCGGGGCGATGCTCGCGGGCGTGGACTACATGTCGCGCTGGGTGCTCGGCGAGGACGGGGCGGCGACGATCCTGTTCGTCTGCTTCGTCGGGCCGGCACTGCTGCTGACCCCGGTGTGGGCGGCGTTCGGCGAGCGCGTCGGGAAGAAGAAGGGGTACGTCGCGGCGTCGCTGTTCCTGGCCGCCGGCGCCCTGCTCCTGGTGGTGGCGCGTGACGTGCCGGCGGCGGTCGTCTACGTGGCGACCGGTCTGGTGGGGGTCGGCTACGCGGGCGCCCAGGTGTTCCCGATGGCGATGCTGGCCGACACCGCGGCCGTCGACGCGGCCCGCTCGGGCGCCAACCGGGCCGGCGTCTTCACCGGAGTCTGGACCGCCGGCGAGACGCTGGGCCTCGCGCTCGGGCCGGGGGTCTTCGCGCTGGTGCTCGCCACCGGCGGCTACGTCTCGTCGACCGACGGCCTGGCCACCCAGCCGGGGTCGGCGGTCACCGCGATCACGCTCGGCTTCTCGTTGCTGCCGGCCGCCCTGACCCTGCTCAGCCTGGTGTGGCTGGCGCGCTACTCGTTGACGGCCGCGGACGTGCGCGCTGCCGTCGTACCCCAGGAGGAGACGCCGTGAACGACCTGATGGCCCGGCTCGAGGAGATGCGCGCCGGCGACCTGCCCACCCATGGCGGGCGGACCCTGGCCTACGTCTACGACAGCGGCCTGGCCGAGGCCGACGCGCTCGGCCAGGCGGCGGTCGCGGCGTTCGCGAGCAGCAACGGGCTCGACCCGACGGCGTTCCCGAGCCTGCTCCGGATGGAGAACGAGCTGGTCGGGTTCGCCTGCGACCTGCTCGGCGCGCCCGCGACGACCGTCGGCACGGTCACCTCCGGCGGCACGGAGTCGATCCTGCTCGCCGTGCAGGCCGCCCGGGACGCGCACCCGGACGTCGAGCGGCCGACGATGGTGCTGCCGTCGACGGCGCACGCGGCGTTCCTCAAGGCGGCGCACTACTTCGGCGTGCGCCCGGTGCTCGTCCCGGTCGGCGACGACTACCGCGCCGACGTCGCGGCGACCGAGGCGGCGATCGACGAGTCGTGCGTCCTCGTCGTGGCCAGCGCCCCGTCCTACGCGCACGGGGTCGTCGACCCGGTCGCCGGCCTCGCCGCGCTGGCGGCCGCGCGCGGGATCCGCTGCCACGTCGACGCGTGCATCGGCGGGTGGATCCTGCCGTACGCCGTCCGCCTCGGTCGCGACGTACCGCCCTGGACGTTCGACGTGGACGGCGTCACGAGCATCTCGGTCGACCTGCACAAGTACGCCTACACCCCCAAGGGCGCCTCGATCCTGCTGCACCGCACGCCGGCGCTGCGCAAGCCGCAGTTCTTCGCGCGCGCGGACTGGCCCGGCTACACGATGCTGAACTCGACGACCCAGTCGACCAAGTCCGGCGGGCCGCTCGCGGCCGCGTGGGCCGTGGTCAACCAGATCGGCGACGAGGGCTACCTCGCGGCTGACCGAGCAGGTGCTCGACGGGATGGACCGGCTGCTCGCCGGGCTCGTCGAGATCCCGGCGCTGCACGTGGTCGCCGCCCCCGACTCGACGCTGGTCGCGCTGGCGACGGACGGGTCCTGCGACGTGTTCACGATCGCCGACGAGATGCTCGAGGCCGGCTGGTACGTCCAGCCGCAGCTCACCCACGCCGGCCACCCGCCCACGCTGCACCTCACCTTGAGCGCGGCGACGGCGCCGCACGTCGAGGAGTTCCTGGCCACGCTGGCCGACGCCGTCGCCCGGGCCTCGGCCGCGGGGCCGGTCGAGGTCGACCCCGGCGTCGCCGACTTCGTCCGGGCCCTCGACCCCACGGCGCTCTCCGACGAGGACTTCGACGGGCTGCTCGCCGCGGTCGGCATGGGCGCCTCGGACACCGGCACCGCCGTACTGCCGCACCGGATGGCCGAGATCAACGCCCTGCTCGACCTGTCGACGCCGGCGCTCCGCGAGGCGCTGCTGATCGCCTTCCTCGACCGCCTCACCCGCCCCGTCCGCCGCTGAGTAGGGTCGGCCGGGTGAGTGCGCTCGAGGGGCTGGTGGATCGCGGGCTGGTGGCCCCCGACTGGGCCGCGGCGCTGGCTCCGGTGGACGACACGATCGCCGCGATGGGCGCCTTCCTGCGCGCCGAGGTGGCGGCCGGCCGCCAGTACCTCCCGCACGGCGACCACATCCTCCGCGCGTTCAGCCGGCCGCTGGCCGACGTGAAGGTGCTGGTCGTCGGCCAGGACCCCTATCCCACGCCCGGCCATCCCGTCGGGCTGTCGTTCTCGGTGGCCGCCGACGTCCGGCCACTGCCGCGCAGCCTGGTCAACATCTACAAGGAGCTCGGCGACGACGTCGGCTGCGCGCCGCCGACGAACGGCGACCTGACGCCGTGGTTCGAGCAGGGCGTGATGCTGCTGAACAGGGTGCTGACCGTCGCACCGGGCGCCCCGGCGTCGCACCGCGGTCGTGGCTGGGAGCGGGTGACCGAGCAGGCGATCACGGCGCTCGCCCGTCGGGGCGGGCCGACGGCCGCGATCCTGTGGGGCCGCGACGCGCAGAGCCTCAAGCCCGTGCTCGGCGACGTGCCCTGGGTGGAGTCGGTGCACCCCTCGCCGCTCTCGGCGTCGCGGGGGTTCTTCGGGTCGCGGCCGTTCAGCCGGGTCAACGACCTGCTCACCCGGCAGGGCGGCGAGCCCGTCGACTGGCGGCTCCCCTGACCGTCGTACCGGACCGCCTGCTCAGCAGGTCGAGTCGAGCGCGGACTGGTCGATCCGCTCGACGATGTGGCCGGCGACCCGCTCCAGGGCGGCGACGTCCTCGGGCGTGAGCCCGTCGAACACCAGCGCGCGGACCGTCTCCACGTGGCCGGGCGCGGCCTTGACCAGGTGCTGCCAGCCCTCCTCGGTCAGCGACACCAGCGTGACCCGGCGGCTGTCCGGGCAGGGCGAGCGCTGCACGAGCCCGCGCTTCTCGAGCTTGCTGACCACGTGCGAGAGGCGCGAGAGCGACGCGTTGACGCGTCCCGCGAGCCCGCTCATCCGCAGCGTGTGGTCCTTCTCCTCGGACAGCATCGCCAGGCACAGGTAGTCGAAGTGCGTGAGGTCGGAGTCGCGCTGCAGCTGCGAGTCCAGGGTCGGGGCGAGCTTGAGCATCACGCCGGCCAGCTTCAGCCAGGCGCGCAGCTCGTCCTCGTTCAGCCATCGCGTCATGGCGCACAGCATACTCATGGAATACTTGATGCTTCAACTTTCTTGGAGTAGGGTGACATCACCAGCACGACGAGGAGCCTCGAGATGACCGACACCGCCGCCCGGATGCCCGCCCTCTACATCGGGCACGGCGCCCCGCCGCTGCTCGACGACGCCCTGTGGAGCGGCCAGCTCGCCTCGTGGGCGCAGGACCTGCCGCGTCCGAAGGCGATCCTCATCGTCTCGGCCCACTGGGAGTCCGCCCCGGTCAGCCTGTCCGCCACCGCCACCGGGACGCCGCTGATCTACGACTTCGGCGGGTTCGCGCCGAAGTACTACAACATGCAGTACGTCACCCCCGACGCCTCGGCGTTCGCGGCCCGGGTGGCGGCGATGATGCCCGACACCGAGCCGGTCCACCAGCACGCGAGCCGCGGTCTCGACCACGGCGCCTGGGTGCCGCTGAAGATCATGTACCCGGCCGGCGACATCCCGGTGCTGCAGCTGTCGCTGCCCACCGAGGACCCCTACAAGCTCCTCGAGCTCGGTCGCCGGCTCCGCCCGCTGCGCGACGAGGGCGTGCTGATCATCGGGTCGGGCTTCCTGACCCACGGGCTGCCGTTCCTCAAGGAGTTCCGGATCGAGGCCGCCGCTCCCGGGTGGTCCACCGAGTTCGACGCGTGGGCGGCCGAGGCCCTGGCCCGCGGCGACGTCGACGAGCTGGCGTCGTACCGGACGAAGGCGCCCGGCATGCCCTACGCACACCCGACCGTCGAGCACTACACGCCGCTGTTCATCACGCTCGGCGCGGCCTCCGACCCGGAGACGCCCGGCGACCAGCTGATCGACGGCTACTGGATGGGCCTCTCCAAGCGCAGCCTCCAAGTCGCCTGACCCCTCCCCCTCCCGTTGAGTGCGGGGTTGTTCACCGTTGAGTGTGGGGTTGTTCGCGGGCCGCGCGTGAACAACCCCGCACTCATGCGTGATCAAGCCCCCACTCAACGGAGGGGTCAGCGGGTGATGCGGCGCATGATGCCCATGGTCTTGAGGGTGGTGCGGGCGTGCTTCTCGTAGGGCTGGTCGGCCGGCGCGCTCATCACCTGCTTCTTGAGCACCGCGAGGTTCTGCACGTCGGTGTACTTCAGCAGGCCCTGGTCGCCGTGCCGCGCGCCCACGCCCGACTGCTTCACGCCACCTGACGGCGTGCCCTTCGAGGCGTACGCCGCCGCGAAGCCCTCGTTGACCGACACGTTGCCGGCCTCGATGCGCTTCCCCACCTCCGCCGCGCGCTTCAGGTCGGTCCCCCAGACGCTCGCCGACAGCCCGTAGTCGGTGTCGTTCGCCGCGCGACCGCCTCGTCGAGCGAGGTGTAGCGGTGCAGCGCGACCACCGGGCCGAACGTCTCGCACGAGCCGGTCAGCATGTCCTTCGTGACGCCCTCGAGGATCGTCGGCTCGTAGAACGCCGGCCCCAGGTCCGGCCGCGCGCGACCGCCGAGCAGCACGGTCGCGCCCTTCGCGCGCGCGTCCTCCACGTGGGAGGCGACCCGGTCCCTGTGGTCGACCGAGATCAGCGAGCCGACCTGCGGCTCGAAGTCGTAGGCCGCCCCGAGACGGAGCGCGCCGGCGGCCTCGACGAACCGCCGCTTGAACTCGTCGTAGAGGGAGTCGGGGACGTACATCCGCTCCACGTGCATGCAGACCTGGCCGGTGTTGCGGAACACCGCGTCGAGCGCGCCCGGCACGAGCTCGTCGAGGTTCGCGTCGTCCAGCACGATCATCGGGTTCTTGCCGCCGAGCTCGAGGCAGCAGCCGATCAGGTTCTGCCCGGCCCGCTGCCCGATGAAGCGCCCGGTCTCGGTCGAGCCGGTGAACATCACGTAGTTGGCGTGGTCGATGACCGGCGGCCCGGCCACCGCGCCCTCGCCGCAGACCACCTGGAACAGCCCCTCGGGCAGCCCGGCCTGGTAGAGCAGGTCCACGCCGTACAGCGGGGACAGCGCGGTCTTGTTGTCGGGCTTGAGCACCACGCCGTTGCCGGCGATCAGCGCCGGGATCGCGTCCGAGAGTCCGGTCGCGAACGGGAAGTTCCACGGCGCGATGATCCCGACGACGCCCTTGGGCTGGCGGATCTCCGTCGACGACGACACCACCGGCACCGGCCCGGCGCGCTTGACCGGCTTGAGCAGCTTGGGCGCCCGCTTCAGGTAGTGGGTGGCGATCATCATCGGGTCGATGGTCTCCTCGAAGGCCATCCGCCGCGCCTTGCCGCTCTCGGCCTGGATCAGGTCGACCACCGACGTCGTTGTGCTCGATCAGCAGCTTGTGGAACTTCCGGATCACCCTGAGCCGCTTGGACAGCGGCCACGCGGCCCACTCGCGCTGGGCGCGCCGGGCGACCGCGAAGGCGTCCGCGACGTCGGCCGGCGACGACTGCGGCAGCGCGGTGATGACCTCGCCGGTGTAGACCTCGGTGAGCTTCCAGGTCTCGCCGCTCGAGGACGGCACCCGGGAGGTCAGCCGGGTGAGCAGCCCGTCGGTGATCGACGCGGGCAGGGAGGTGCGCGTGGGGTCATGCGGGCTCCTTCTCGGACGACGGGGCCGCCGCGACCGGCGCGATCCGTGCTTCGTACTCACGCCGGGCGACGTGGTCGACGGCGTCGAGCACGGCGCGCTCGGCCTTGAACACCCGGCTGAGGAAGTCGCTGAAGCCGCGCGGCATCGCGGTGGCGAAGCGCACCAGGTGGCCGAGCCGCGCCGGGACGTAGACGTCGGGGCGCGGGTGCTTGAGCGCGTCGACGACGGCGGCCGCCACGTCGTCGGGGCCCACCGGCGGAACACCGCGGGTGTCACCGAGCCCGGCGGCCAGCTCGGTCCGCACGATCACCGGGTGCACGGCGGTGACGTCGATCGGGACGCCGTCGGCCCGGAGCTCGATCTGCAGGGCGTTGGAGAAGCCGGAGACCGCGTGCTTGGTCCCGGTGTACGTCGCCGCGCCGGCGACCGGGACCCGCCCCGCGGCCGACGAGATGTTGACGATGTGACCGGTCGCGCCGCTGCCCTTCCAGCGGCGGACCATCTCCTTGCTGCCGTGGATGACCGCGAGGAGGTTCACCGCGACCTGGGCCGACGCGGTGGCGTCGGACTCGTCCTCGATGCGGGCGATCGGCATGATCCCGGCGTTGTTGACCAGCGCGTCGATCGGCCCGACCTCGCGCTCGACCTGGTCGAGGACCGCGGTGAACGCGTCGTGGTCGGTGACGTCGAGCCGGAGGCCCGTCGCGCCCAGCGCCGAGGCCGTCTCCTTCGCGAGAGCCTCGTCGAGGTCCGCGATGACGACGCGGGCCCCCTCACCGACCAGCAGCCGCGCGGTCGATGCGCCGATGCCGCGTCCTCCCCCGGTGATCACGACGACCTTGCCGGTCAGGTTGCGTGCCTCGCGTGCCATGGTGCTCCTCGCGTGTGGTGGGTCAGGACTGCAGCATGAGCTCGGCGCAGCGCTCGCCGATCATCATCGCCGGGGCGTTCGTGTTGCCGCCGGTGATGCTCGGCATGATCGAGGCGTCGGCGACCCGGAGCCCGTCGATGCCGCGGACCTTCAGCTCGGGGTCGACCACGGCGCGCTCGTCGTTGCCCATCCGGCAGCTGCCGACCGGGTGGTAGACGGTCGTGGCGCGGTTCTTGATCTCCTGAAGCAGCGTCGCGTCGTCGGCGTACTCCGCACCGGGCATCCGCTCCTTGAGCACTGCCCCCTTGACGGCCGGGCGGCGCATCGCCTCGCGGATCAGCTGGATGCCCTCGACCAGCGTCTTTCCGTCCTCGGGCTCGGAGAGGAACCGGGGGTCGATCAGCGGCGCTGCCGTCGGGTCGGCCGACGCGAGCCGGATCGTGCCGCGGCTGCGTGGGTAGATCAGCGTCGAGAAGACCGTGAGCGCCGGGTCGGGCAGCACCTCGTGCCGGACCGGGGCGTCCTGGTTGGGGCCCGGGTAGCCCCACGGCAGTGCGTGGATCTGGATGTCGGGCACGTCCTGCGCCAGCGAGGACCGGACGAAGCCGCACACCTCGAACACCGTCTGGCCGACCCAGGTGTTGCCGCGGGTGTACTCCTGCAGGACGCCCTTGGCGAAGTACGACGCCGAGCTGCGGTTGCGCGCGGAGGGCATGTCGAAGGTCATCGGCACGAACATGTGGTCGTGCAGGTTGTCGCCGACCGGGAGGTCGGCGTGGACCGTGATGCCGTGCCCGCGCAGGTGCTCGGCCGGGCCGACGCCGGAGAGCTGCAGCAGCTGCGGCGACTGGTAGGCGCCGGCGGAGAGGACGACCTCACGGGCGGCACGGATCACCCGCGTGGCCTGGCCCTCGCGGATCTCGACCCCGGTCGCGCGGCCGTTCTCGATCACGACGCGGGTGGCGAGGGTGTTGGCCAGCACGGTGAGGTGGCCGAGGCCGTGCCGGTCGAGGTAGGACACCGAGGAGCTGTAGCGCAGGCCGTTGTGGGCGCTCTGCTGGAAGGTGGAGACACCCTCCTGGGTGTGGCCGTTGTAGTCCTCGATCACCGGGACGCCGGCGGCCTCGCTCATCGCCTGGGTGAACATCTGCGACGCCTCGGTGACGTTCTTGACCCGGGTGACCTGCACCGGGCCGCCCGCGCCGCGGACGTCGCTGGCGCCGCCCTCCCAGTTCTCCATCTTCTTGTACGCCGGCAGGACGTCGTCCCAGCCCCAGCCCTTGCAGCCCTCGTCGGCCCAGTCGTCGAAGTTCTTCGGGTTGCCGCGGACGAACAGCATGCCGTTGATCGAGCTCGACCCGCCGAGCACCTTGCCCCGGGTCTGCGGGATCCGCCGGCCCAGGGCGTTCTCCTGCGGCACGGTGTAGAAGCCCCAGTCGAGCGTCTTCTTCAGCTGCGGGATGTTGTGGAAGACCGCGATCAGGCCGGGCTTGCGCACGAACCGGGTCTTGTCGACCTTGCCGGCCTCGACGAGCACCACGCTCGCGCCGCTGTCCGCGAGCCGCCGGGCGACGATGGCCCCGGCACTTCCGGCGCCGACCACGACGTAGTCGGCCTGGGTGACGGTCGGCTCGCTCATGCACTCCTCGTTCCGTACGCGCAGCGTCGTGCGTCAACGCTCAGCGGTAACTGTAACGCGTTCTAGTTTCGGCGGGAAGGGGTCGCTCGAGTCGCTCCCCCGGGCGGCTCCGCGGTGGTTTCATGGGCCCATGCGCGCCGTGGTCCTGACCGTCGTCCTCCTCACGCTCCTCGGCGTCCCGGGGGCGTCCGCCCAGGTCGCGGCCGGCCAGACCGCGTCGACCACGAACGCGTCGACGGCCGCGACGACCGTGGACGGGCCGCGCCGCTTCTGGGTGCAGGACACCCACCGCTACACCTCCCCGTGGTTCGCCGGCGCGCACCGCAAGATGGTCGGCTTCGGCTGCACCCGGGCGCCCTACTACGACCCCGACCCGCGCTGCACGGACGACCGCGGCTTCCACCACGGGCTCGACCTGGCGATGCCGTGCGGCACCGAGCTGTTCGCGGGCTTCCCCGGCTGGGTGGTCCGCCCGGCGAGCCCGGGGGCGCTGGGGTCGGCGTACGGCCCGAACGCGTTCCGGATCCGCAACCACGAGAAGGGCGTCGACGTGGTGATCGGGCACGTCAAGAAGGTGTACGTCGCCCCCGGCGACCGGGTGCGCACCGGCCGGCTCATCGCCCGCGCCAACAAGCTCGGCGCCCCGGACGGGTGCCACCTGCACTTCGAGGTCCGGCCGATCGGCGGCGGCTACACGTCCGCCGTGCGCCCCCACCCCTACCTGATGCTCCAGCGCTGAGTGGAAGGATCGGCCCGTGAGCATCCTGTCGATCCAGTCCCTCGTCGCCTACGGCCACGCCGGCAACAGCGCGGCCCTGTTCCCGCTGCAGCGGCTCGGCAAGGTCGTCTGGCCGGTGATGACCGTGCACTTCTCCAACCACACCGGCTACGGCGACTGGAAGGGCCCGCTGCTCACCTCCGAGGACATCGCGTCCGTGATCGCGGGGGTGTCCGACCGCGGCGCCCTCGAGCGCTGCGACGCGGTCCTGTCGGGCTACCAGGGCGCCGAGGACGTCGGCGGGGTGATCCTCGACGCGGTGGCCACGGTCAAGGCGGCCTCGCCCGGCGCGCTCTACTGCTGCGACCCGGTCATGGGTGACGTCGGCCGCGGGATGTTCGTGCGGCCCGGCATCCCGGAGTTCATGCGGGACCGGGTCGTCCCGGCCGCGGACGTGATCACCCCCAACCACTTCGAGCTCGACTTCCTGGCCGGGACGACCACCACGACGTACGACGAGCTCCTCGCCGCCGCCGACGCCGTGCGTGCGACGGGGCCCGGGACCGTGCTGGTCACCAGCGTGGTCCTCGACGACACCCCCGAGGGCGAGCTCGACATGGTGGCAGTCTCCGGGGACGGCGCCTGGCGGACGAGGTTCCCGCGGCTGGAGGTCAACCCGCCCGGCGCCGGCGACCTCACCACCGCGGTCTTCCTGGCCAACCTGCTCGACGGGCGCCCGCTCGACGAGGCGCTGGCCCGCACCACGGCGTCGGTGTTCGCGGTGGTCGCCGCGACGGCCGAGGCCGGCGAGCGCGAGCTGCGGATCGTGCAGACCCAGGACGAGCTGGCCGCCCCCACCCGCACGTTCGCGCCCACCCGCCTCCGCTGACCCGCCGAGGGGCACCGCGACGCCGCAATTGACCCGTTGTGACATCGAAAACCGCCGGATCGATGTCATACCGGGTCAGTTGACCGCCTGTGGCGAGCCCGCCGAGGGGTCAGGCCGCCGGCGACCAGCCGGGGCCGCGGAACAGGTAGCCCAGCCGCTCGCGCCACGACCCGGCGCGGCGCAGGTCGGCCCAGATCGCGGCGTACTCGTGCGTCGCCACCCGCACCGGGTTGAACGTGTCGATGTTCGAGGTCAGCCCGTAGACGACCCGCTCCCCCTCGGCCTCGAACGTGCCGAACAGCCGGTCCCAGACGACCAGGATCCCGCCGTAGTTGCGGTCGAGGTACTGCGCGTTGGCGCCGTGGTGCACCCGGTGGTGCGAGGGCGTGTTCATCACCAGCTCGACCGGGCGCCACAGCCGGTCCACCCGCTCGGTGTGCAGGAAGAACTGGTAGAGCAGGCTGACCGACTGCTGGAGCAGGATCATCCAGGGCGAGAACCCGAGGAACGCCAGCGGCAGCCAGTAGGGCAGGCCGGTCATCGGGGTCCAGGTCTGCCGCAGCGCGGTGCTGAGGTTGTAGAACTGGCTGGAGTGGTGCACGACGTGGCTCGCCCAGAGCACCCGGACGGTGTGGTGCGTGCGGTGGTACCAGTAGTAGACGAAGTCCTCCGCGAGGAACAGCGCCACCCAGGTCCAGGGGCTGTCGGCGGGCAGCCGGATCGGGGAGACCAGGTACGCCGCCGCGAACGCCGCGAGCACGACGAGCTTCCAGCCGATGTTGATGACCACGTTGCCGAGCCCCATCGACACGCTGGTCGCGGCGTCCCGGAGCTCGTAGCCCCGCTCGTCGTCGTCGGGCAGGAAGCGGAACGAGACGGCCTCGAGCGCGAGGCCCAGAACGAACACCGGGATGGCGGCCAGGATCAGGTCGAACATCGGGCGGAGCTCCTCTGGAGGCGGCCGGGCAGCGGTCGCCTCACGATGGAGCCATCGCCGCGACGGGTCAACCGCGGGACCAGGATGCGGTCGCCGAGAACCCGGCAGAGCGGGTCCGATCGGGCGTTCCAGGCATGGCCGGGGTCGTTCGGGGGCATGACGAGAGCACGCCGAGAGAAGGAGTGACGCATGGAGGTCCAGAAGTCGACCGTCCTCGATTTCGTCGAGGAGCGCGGGGACACGGGCAGGCTCGAGGAGGCGCGGGAGATCCTCCCCGACCCGGTGGACACCGACCGCGACGCGGCCCTGCTGGCCCGCATCGGCGTGGACGCCGACGACCTCGACGACAAGCCGGGGCCGCACCCCTGAGCGGTGGAGCCGCTTGTCAGGATCGAACTGACGACCTTTCGCTTACAAGGCGAGTGCTCTACCAGCTGAGCTAAAGCGGCAATGCTTGCGCACATCGTAAGGGCTGGAGCATGATGCCTTCGAACGTGGGTACGGAGGCATCTCCCACCTACGGAGGAGACTCACATGGGCATGGACGACAAGCTCAAGAACAGCGCTGAAGGCACCAAGGGCAAGGCGAAGGAGAAGCTCGGCGACGCGTCGAACGACAGCGACATGCAGGCCGAGGGCAAGAAGGACCAGAGCAAGGCCGACCTCAAGCAGGCCGGCGAAAAGGTCAAGGACGCCTTCAAGTCCTGACAGACCCCTGCGGCAGGGGACGCCGCTTACGCAGACCGGCGTCCCCTGCCCCACTGAGACAAGGTCGTGGGGCTGGGCACGTTGTCCACTACGCGGGTTCAGCCTCACGACCGACCAGTGACCCGGACCGTTCCGGTCCCGCGACGAACCTCGTGATCGACCTCCGCAGTCCCGCCGGGTCGAGACCGTGCGCAGCCAGGTGGTCCTCCGGCCGCCCGTAGCGCCGCAGCTCCTCGGCCCCCACCCCCAGCGCCAGCAGCCGGTGCGGCACGTCCGTCAGCACGTCGGACACCAGCCGGCTCGACGTGCCGGCCAGGTAGGGCTCCACCAGGACCACCGCCGGCCCGGTCGAGGACGGCAGCATCTCCCGGAGCCCCCGCCCGTCGAACGGCCGGACCGTGTTGGCGTAGAGCACCGTCAGGTCCAGGCCCGCGACGGCGGCGAGCACCGGGTCGAGCATCGGCCCCACCGCGACGACCGTGGCCAGCCGGCCGCGCCGTACGACGTGGAAGCGCCCGGGCCGGACCGGGTACGCCGTGCTGTTCTGCTGGGCGACCACCCGGACGTAGTCCCGCCCGGACCCGGCCACCGCGAGGCGCATCGAGTCCTCGACCTCCGCCGCGGTGCCCGGGACGTGCACCGTCCAGCCGGGCAGCGTGTCGATGAGGGCGACGTCGCCGGGCGCCTGGTGGGTGCGACCGCCGCCGGTGTTGTCGAACGAGCCGCCGGCCCCGACCAGCACGCCGCCGACGTCCTGGTGGTTGAACCCGAGCTTGATCTGCTCGAAGGCGCGCTCGACGAGGAACGAGCCGAAGGTGTGCACGATCGGGCGCATCCCGGTGAGCGCGAGACCGGCCCCGACGCTCACCAGGAGCTGCTCGCGGATGCCGACGTTGACCACCCGGTCGGGGTGCCGGCGCTCGACGTCGCGGAAGTACTGCCCGCTGATCTCGGCGTAGACGAGCGCCGCAGACAGGTCCTCGTCGAGGAGCGCCGCCGTCGTGCGGGCGAAGGTCTGCCTGGGGTCGCTCACTTCGCCTCCACCTCCGCGACGACGACCGACGGCCGGCCCGGCACCGGCCGCTTCAGTGCGAGCTCGAGCTGCGCATGATCTCGGCCGTCGACCACCACGGCATGCCAGCCCTCGTGGGCGAACCTGCCTGCGATCCGGCCCCGCTCGTTCCAGGTCGACGAGTCGTTGTCGACGACCACGACCGTGAGCTGCTCCAGCCCCATCGCCCCTGCCAGCTCGATCGCCTCATGGTTGCTCCCTTCGTCCAGCTCCGCGTCTCCCACGAGCACCACGACCCGTGCGTCCAGTCCCTGCGCCTTGATCCCGAGCGCCGACCCGACCGCGAGCGGCAGCCCGTGCCCGAGCGATCCGCTGGAGATCTCCACCCCCGGCACGAGCGTGCGGTCCGGGTGGTGACCCAGCGGCGAGTCGTACGACGCCCAGCCGTCGAGCAGGTCCTCGTCGAAGAAGCCCTTGGCCGCCAACGTGGCGTAGTAGGCCATCGGTCCGTGTCCCTTCGACAGGTAGAACCGGTCGCGCGACGGGTCGCCGATCGTCGCCGGCGAGACCCGCAGCACCCGGTCGTAGAGCACCCAGATCACGTCCAGCGTCGAGGTCGCGGCCGACGAGTGCTTCTCGTCGCCCGTCATCCGCGCCATCAGCCGCGGGAGGTCGGCGTACGTGAGCCCGGCCGGTGCGCCGAGCGCCTGTGTCGATGTCATGCAGCCAACGATGCAAGTTCAAGTTCACTTGAAGTCAACCCCGCTATCGTTGACGGCATGTCGAGCAGCCGCGCCCACCTGACGATCGGCCAGCTGTCCGCGCGCTCCGGCGTGGCGACCTCGGCCCTGCGCTACTACGAGACTCTCGGCCTGATCGCCTCGGAGCGCAGCGCGGGCAACCAGCGCCGCTACGCCCAGGCGACGCTGCGCCGGGTGGCGTTCATCCGGTCGGCGCAGCGCGTCGGCCTCACCCTCGACGAGGTGGCCGAGGCGCTGGCGACCCTCCCCGAGGGCCGCACCCCCACCAAGGCGGACTGGTCGCGCCTCTCGCGGTCCTGGCGGCCGAGGATCGACGCCCAGATCGAGCGGCTGGAGCGGCTGCGCGACAAGCTCGACTCGTGCATCGGGTGCGGCTGCCTGAGCCTCAAGACGTGCGCCCTGAACAACCCCGCTGACGAGGTCGCTCCCCGCGGCCCCGGCGCGGTCTTCCTCGAGCCCACCGGCCGCTGATCGCCGAAACCCCGTGCGGACCAGCTCGGCGCCCTAGGGTGACGTCATGGCTCGCCCCTGGCTCACCGAAGCAAGCGTCGAGCGCGTCGTGGACGCAGCTGCCGGCGAGGTCTACCGCGTCGTCGCCGACGTCACGACCACCGGGGAACGCAGCAACGAGTGCCGGCAGGTGGAGTGGCTCGACGGAGCAGACGCCGCCGTGGTCGGGGCCCGGTTCCGGGGACACAACCGCTTCCGGCTCGCCCGGTGGAGCCGCGTCTGCGAGGTCGTGGAGGCCCGGCCCGGCCGGGCGTTCGCCTTCCGCACGGTCCCCGAGCGCTGGGACCCGTCCCGTCGCGACTCCACGACCTGGCGCTACGAGCTCGAGGGCGACGGCGACCGCACCCTGGTCCGGCACTCCTACGCGATCACGCTCGCGCCGCTGCCACCGCTCAAGGCGCTGTACGGCGTGCTGCTCCCCCATCACCGCGACATGCGCCCCTCCATGCAGCACACGCTGGACTCCCTGGCCCGGACGGTGAGCGGCTCGCGCTAGCCCCACCCCGCGGCACTAGGGTGGCCCCCATGGCGCTGCGCATCGTCGCGACGAGACCCAACCCGGCGCTGGTGACCCTGCCCTGGCACCTGCCGCTGGAGGAGTGGGGTGACGACGTGGTCGTCGACCTCCCCCGCGGTCTGTCCCGCCACGTCGTGCGGATCGTCCGGCTCGGCCAGGACGTCTACGCCGTGAAGGAGACCCGGGAGCACTACGCCTTCCAGGAGTACCGCCTGCTGCGCGACCTGCGCCGCCTGCACCTGCCGACCGTCGAGCCCGTCGGCGTCGTGGCGGGGCGCGTCGGCAGGGACGGCGAGGAGATCGAGCCGTGCCTGGTCACCCGGCACCTGCACTTCTCGCTGCCCTACCGGTCGCTGTTCAGCCACGGGCTGCCCACCGAGAGCCTGCCCAGCCTGATCGACGCCCTGGTCGTGCTGCTCGTGCGGCTGCACCTGGCCGGTTTCTTCTGGGGCGACGTGTCGCTGTCCAACGTGCTGTTCCGCCGCAGCGCCGGCGCGTTCACCGCCTACCTCGTGGACGCCGAGACCGGTGAGCTGCACGCCCAGCTCAGCGACGGGCAGCGCCTGCACGACCTCGACGTCGCGAAGACGAACATCTTCGGCGAGCTGATGGACCTCCAGGCCGGCGGGCTGCTCGACGAGAAGTTCGACCCGTTCGAGATCGGCGCGATCGCCCTGGAGCGGTACGACGCCCTGTGGGCCGAGCTGACCGCCACCGAGGAGTTCACCACCCAGGAGATGTGGCGCCTCGAGAAGCGGATCGAGCGGCTCAACGACCTCGGCTTCGACGTCGACGAGCTCGACATCATCACGGACTGGGACGGCTCCACGGTGCGGATCCAGCCGAAGGTGGTCGAGGCCGGCCACCACGCCCGGGAGCTGCAGGCGCTCACCGGCCTCACGGTCGAGGACAACCAGGCCCGGCGGCTGCTCAACGACCTGGCCGCGTTCACCGCGCACTTCGAGCTCGGCGGCGAGGACCGCGCCGTCGTCGCGCACAAGTGGCTGACCACGGTCTACGAGCCGATCGTCCGGATGATCCCGCGGGAGATGCGCGGACGGCTCGAGCCGCCCGAGGTGTTCCACGAGGTCCTCGAGCACCGGTGGTACGTCTCGGAGCGCACCGGCAAGGAGCTCGACCTGTTCGAGGCCGCGAAGCTCTACTTCGAGTCCGTGCTCGCCAAGCGCCCCGACGAGGCGGTCACGGTCAGCCGCAGCGCGCCGGACGCCCTGCCGCCGGACGCGCTGCCGCCGGAGTGACCGGCGCCGGGACGACGGGCGCCGGGACGACGCCGCCCTCCGTCGACGGTCAGGTGCCGAGCCGGGAGAGGTCCTCCGGGGCCGGCGAGGCCAGGATGCCGTCGATGGCCTCCTGGGTCAGCTGCTGCGCCGACGCGGCCGCGGCCGCCATCAGCTCGGTCACCAGATGGATCTCGTCGATGAGGTCGGCGTCGTGCAGGTCGAGGTCGAGTGCGTCGGTCATGGATCCTCCCCGTCTCACCGGGTCAACGACGCTCGCGGGAATCGGTTAGTAGCCCGTTCGGGCCATCTTCCTGGGCCCCCTCCGGCGGCCCGCAGCCGGCGCCCGGCCCGGGTCAGACCGGCTTGCAGAGGCGACAGGGGGTGAGGTCGGGGGCGTCGCCGCCGGCCGGCACCAGGTCGTCGCGGTGCGCGACGAGCGAGCAGTCGCGGCGGTGGACCGTGCGGCCGCCGCCGGCCACGACGAGCACCGCTCCGGCGTCGCGCTGCGCCGCGGGGGAAGCCGTCGGGGCCGCACCGTTCTGCACCACGGACGCGCTGTGCGAGACCACGTCGGCCAGCACCAGCAGGGTGTCCGAGAGCCGCTTGGCGGTGTCGCGGTTGTCCGAGGCGATCCGGGCCAGCCAGGCGCCGAAGTAGAGGAACCCGCCGCAGAACGTGAGGCCGAGGCCGAGCAGGCCGCCGCTGACCAGGTAGGACAGCTGGTCGTACTGGTAGGGCGTGTGGGCGGCGCCGTACCAGCCCAGGATGATCACGACGAGGCCGAGCGGCAGCAGCACCGCGCCCGAGACGAACAGGACGACCTGGAGGATCCGGTAGCCGTTGTTGCGCAGCGGCGCCGCGCCGGTGCCGGTGGCGGACGACCGGGCAGCGGTGGCCCGGGGCATCGTGGTCGCGGCGGGGCCGGTGACGGGGGTGGTGGTCATGGTCATGCCTTTCGCAGGTCGGGGATGCCGGTCTCGAGACCGTGGGCGCAGGCTCCTGCCCCGCCGATGACGAAGCCGCCGATGCGCTGCAGCCACCAGCCGACCCCGGAGGCCAGCACCAGCCCGCCGACGAGGAGGGCGCCGGGGATGCTGGCCAGCGGGGGCAGGCCGGCGGCCACCGGTGCGGTGGCCACGTCGGTGGTGGCCGGGGCGCCGGCCCCGGCCGCCGGGGCGGGTGCGGCACCGCCGGGAAGCGAGCCGGCGCCGGTCGCGCCGCTGCCCGAGGCACCCGAGCCGACCCCGGTCGCGGAGGTGCCGGCCGGCACGGTGGGCAGGTCGAGCGGCGGGAAGGTGACGCCCTGGATGGTGGTCGCGGCGACCTGCGCGTTGCCGGCGGTGATCACGACCTTGGGCGAGACCTGGAACAGGGCGCCGACGAGGCTCTTGAGCTGGGCGGCGTCGTCGGGGAGGTTGCCGGTGACCTGCTCGACGGCAGCCTGGACCGCGGAGGTGTCGAGCTGCGAGCGCAGCACCCGGGTGTCGATGCTGATCCTCAGCCCTTCGAGGAACGCGGTCGCGGTCTCGCCCTTGGCGGAGCGCTGGCCCTGCGGCACCTCGAACGAGATGCCGAGCTGCGCGAGCGCCGTGGCCGGGTCGTCGGGCAGGCCCTCGATCGGCGGCGTCTGGCCGGCGGCGTGCACGCCGTCCCGGTCGACGGTGAACGGCGTCCCGGAGATGGCCAGCCCCACGACGCGGGAGGTGATGTCGGAGGTGGCCTTCTTGCCGTCGCTCGCGGCCGAGGTGACGACCCGGACCGAGTCGGCGGTGATCAGCCCGCCGATCAGCGACAGGTCGGTGATCCGGCTGGTGCCGACCGACCGGATCACGTTGCCGCCGGTGGTGAGCTCGCTGATGCTGCTCATCCCGCCCACGTCGACGAGGGCGGCGAGCTCCTCGGGGAAGATCGCGTTCGGCGGCGGCTCCTCGGCGGCGGCCACCTGCTTGCCGGTGATCGCGGCACCGAGCTGGCTGAGGTCACCGGTCGGGAGGGGGAGCTCGGGTACGCCGCCGCTGTCCTTGTCGGGCTCGCGCTCGCTCACGTCGCCGTCCGGGGACCAGCCGACCTTGGCGATCGTCCGGTCGGGCGAGGAGCTCGTCCGCATCACCGAGCCGGGCACGGGCTCGTCGGCGTCGGTGGCCGGGCCGCCCGGGGTCTGCGAGTTGACCTGGACCGGGTAGCCGTCGGAGCAGGCGCCGGTGGCACCGAGGCCGAGCAGCTCGACGAAGGTCTTGCAGCCCTCGCCGACCGCGTCGCCGGGCCAGAGCCACGACCCGCGCCCGGTCGCGCTGGGGCCGGTGGCCGACTCGGCCCTGGTGTAGGCGAGGTCGACCTCCGCCTGCGGCTCGGAGGGGATCGGCAGGACGGGCTCGTAGATCGCGATGCGAAGCGGGGTGGCCGTCGCGTCCGCGGAGAAGCCCGAGAACTGCGGCTTGGCGTCCGCGGTGGATGCCGGAAGCGACACCCCCATCAGCGCGGCCGCCGCCAGGGCGATACCGATCTTCCTCATGCTGCTCCTCCCAGGATGACGTCGGACATCGTTGCGTTGATCTCGTCGGGCTCGCCGGTGGCGACGACCCGTCCTCCGGACATGACGGCGGCGTAGTCGGAGACCCGCAGCGCCGTGCGCGCGAACTGCTCGACCACGAGGATCGAGACGCCCGTCTGCGCGATCTGCGCGACGGTGTCGTAGAGCTCCTCGACGATCAGCGGGGCCAGGCCCATCGACAGCTCGTCGAGCATCAGCAGCGCCGGGTCGGACGCCAGCGCCCGCGAGAGCGCGAGCATCTGCTGCTCGCCGCCGGACATCGTCCCGGCCATCTGGTCCCGCCGCTGGTGCAGCCGCGGGAAGTAGGAGAACGCCGTCTCCAGCACCTTCTCGGCCGGGACGCCCGCGTAGGACATCAGCCGCAGGTTCTCCTCGACGGTGAGGTTCGGGAAGACGCTGCGGCCCTCGGGGATCGTGGTGAGGCCGAGCCGCGCGAGCTCGTCGGTCCTGGCGTCCTTGACGTGCACGCCGGCCAGGTGGATGTCGCCGCTCGTCGGGGCCATCTGGCCGCTGATCACCTTGAGCAGCGTGGACTTGCCGGCGCCGTTGGGGCCCAGCAGCGCGACGACCGCTCCGCGCGGCACGGTGAGGTCGACGCCGCGGAGGACCTCGATGCGGCCGTAGGCCGCGTGCAGCCCCATGACCTCGAGGATCGGGTATCTGGGTCATGGTCGCACCGCCGGGATCTGGGTGGTCAGGTCGACGACCGGATCGAGCACGATCGTCTCGTCGGTGGCGTGCGGCGCGACCGGCTCGTCGTCGCTGTCGGCGGCGCCGAGGTAGGCCTCCTGGACGCGCTTGTTCGCCCGGACCTCCGCCGGGGTGCCGGTGGCGATGACCTGGCCGAAGTCGAGCACGTGGATCTCGTCGCACACGCTCATCACGAGGTCCATGTCGTGCTCGACCATCAGCACGCCGCGGCCCTCGCGGGCGAGCGCGCGCAGCAGGTCCCCGAAGTCGTCGGTCTCGGACTCGTCGAGGCCGGAGGACGGCTCGTCGAGCAGCAGCAGCGTGGGCTCGCAGGCCAGCGCCCGGGCCAGCTCGAGGAGCCGGGCGGTGCCGGTGGGGATCGAGTCGGCGCGCTCGTTGGCGTAGGCCGCGATGCCCACCCGCTCGAGCAGGTAGTCGACGTCGGAGCGGGAGCGGCTGAGCACCCCGCGCAGGCCCTTGTGGATGTCGAGCGCGGCCCGCACGTTGTCCCGCACGGTGAGCGACCCGAACGCCTCCAGGCGCTGGAACGTGCGGGCCATCCCCTGCCGGGCACGCCGGTGGACCGGGGCGGACGTGACGTCCTTGCCCTGGAACCGCACCCGGCCGCGGGTCGGCTTCTGCAGCCCGGTGATCACGTTGAAGCAGGTCGTCTTGCCGGCGCCGTTCGGGCCGATCAGCCCGGTGACGGTGCCGGTCTCCATCGCGAAGCTCGCGTCGTTGACGGCGGTCACGCCGCCGAACTGGACGACGACGTTCTCAACCTCGAGCAGCGGCATGCGCGCCCACCTCCCGCGTGGTTCCCACGTAGTCGCGGGCGCTGACCGGCTCGCCGGCACCGTCGTACGACGGGCCCTCCGGCTCGGCGCCGTCGACGGGGCCGACCTCACCCCGGCGGCCGGGCAGCCGGGGCAGCCGGTCGACGAGGACCGGCCCCGCGACGCCGGACAGCCGCCGGCCCAGGCCGAACGCCAGGTTGGCGAGGCCGTTGGGGTCGCGGCCGAGCGCCACGGCGCCGAAGCCGATCACCACGAAGGCGAGGCCGGCGATGCCCGGGTAGCTCGACTGCAGCACCGGAAGCATCATCAGGAAGACACCACCCAGCGCGGCGCCGGTGACCGAGGTGACGCCGCAGACCACCGCGAGCAGCAGCAGCGGCAGGCTGGCGAAGAGCTGGAAGTCGGTGGCGCCGATGTTCTCGCGCAGGCCGGCGAAGAGCGCCCCGGCGAGGCCCGCCATCCCGGCCGACAGGCCGAACAGGCCGACCCGGAACCAGCGCATGTTGAGGCCGAGCGTGCCGCAGGCGGCCGGGCTGTCGCGCATCGCGATCAGGATCCGGCCGACCTTGCCGCGGCGCAGCAGCAGCAGGCCGATGCCCATCAGCACGAAGAAGATCGTCATCAGCACGACGTAGGCGCTGGAGTCGGTGATCGGCAGGCCGAGGATCGAGAGCCGCTCGGCCGGCAGGCTGCCGTTGAAGCCGAACGCGAACGACGCCTGGAAGACCAGCTTGTCCATCAGCTGCCCGAACGCGAGCGTGCTCAGCGCGAGGTAGAGCCCGGTCAGCCGGAGCACGGGCAGCGCGACCAGCGCACCCACCCCCGCGGCGACCAGCGCGGCCATGGCCAGGCCGACGAGGTTGGGCGAGTCGAGCTTGGCGTAGGCGAGCGCGCCCACACCGGCGAACGTGAACTGGGCCAGCGAGACGTGGCCGCCGTAGCCGGTGAGCAGGACCAGGGAGAGCATCACCATGGCGTACGTCGCGGCGGTGCCGGCGAGCAGCAGGCTGGACTGGCCGAGCATCAGGCTGACCACCGCGACGACGAGCACCAGCCCGGCCCCGGCGCCGCCCATCCGCCGCAGCGACGGCAGCGGCGCGGACACGATGCCCTTCACCTGGCCGACGCGCAGCTGGGCCTGGGGCATCAGGATGATGACGACGAAGAGGAAGAGCGTCGGCACGACGGCCCGGAGGCCGGCCAGGTCGCCACCACCCGGGAGGTAGCCCACCGCGTAGGACTGCATCAGCCCGAGGCCCATCGCGCCGGCGAAGGTCAGTGGCAGGCTCTTCAGCCGGCCGAGCATGGCCGCGGCGTAGGCGTTGATCACGAGCAGCGTGAGGTCGTAGTAGTCGAGGCCGATGACCGGGGTGAGCAGGATGCCGGCGAGGGCGGCGAGCGACGTACCGACGGCCCAGGCCAGCGCGGACACCAGCTCGGGGCGGCCGCCGTACAGCTTGAGCAGCTCGGGGTTGTCGACGCTGGCGCGCATCGCCGTGCCCACGCGGGTGCGGCTGAGCAGCAGGTAGAGGCCGAGCGCCACCACGCCGGACAGGAAGATCGTGAGCACCTGGTGGTAGGTCACGTAGACGCTGCCGAGCTCGAGGCCGCCCTGGCCGAAGAACTGCGGGACGGTCCGGGCCGAGGGCGGCCAGATCTGCTGGGCGACCCCGATCAGGCCGACGAAGAGGCCGACCGTGACGACCAGGGAGACGCTGACCGGGGAGTCGCCGAGGCCGCGGGTCATGAACCGCTGCACGAGGACGCCGAACAGCGGCGCCACCACGAGGAGCACGAGCGCGAGGGCCAGCCCGGACGGCATCCCCTGCCGCTGGGAGAAGTCCCAGAAGATGAAGGCCATCACCATGCCGAAGGCGCCGTGCGCGACGTTGAAGACCCGGGTGGTGCTGTAGGTCAGCACCAGCCCGCTCGCCGCGATGGCGTACGCCGCCCCGGTGAAGACACCGAGGATGGTGAACGAGAGCAGGGTGCCCATGTCAGTCGGCCTTCGTCACGCCGCTGCAGGTGTACTTGGTCGAGCCCTCGGGGACCCACGTCCCGCCCTTGAGCGTGATCCAGCGCCAGCAGTCGCCGGTCTGCTTCGGGCCGGTGTGCTGCGGGCTGTGGAGGCCGTTGCTCGTCCAGTTGTCGACGCTGCGGACCCGGTCGACCAGGGTCTGCCGGGTCAGCCGTCCGCCCAGGGCGATCGCCTGCTCGACGAAGAGCCGGGTGGCCGACCACGAGAAGACGCCGAAGAACGTCGGGGTGGCGCCGGGCTTCACCTGCTGGAGCCACTGCTGGTAGAGCGCCATCTCCCGGTTGGAGCGGGCCTCCTCGAACATCGCGATGTTGATGAAGATCTTGGTGCCCTCGACCGCCGAGCCGCCCGACTGCACGTAGCGCGGGTCGTAGCCGGTCGGGTCGAGCACGAAGGCGTCGGGCTTGAAACCCTGCTGCTGCATGGCCTGGGCGAGCCGGACGGCCTGCTGGTAGGCGCCGAGGAACTGGACGTACTTCACGCCCTCGTCCTTCATCTGCTGCACGTAGGGCGCGTAGTTGAACTCCGAGACGTCGATGCCCCGCTTGTAGACGAAGCGCATGCCGCGGCGCTCCATGGCGCGGGCCTGGTTCTGCGCGTTCAGCGGGCCGACACCGGCGTTGATCCAGACGTAGGCCGCGTTCTTGGCGGCGTCGGGGTAGTTCTTGATGATGTGGTCCGGCACCGCGTTCTGGAAGGTGCCCGGGTTGGCCGACTGGACGCCGAAGCAGGAGCTGCAGGACTGGCGCTCGTTGCTCACGTTGGCCGAGCGGAGGTCGGGCAGGCCGCACTTGTCGGCGGTGGCCGCACCGCCCGAGTCGAACGCTGACATCGAGCCGACCGCGGCGAACGCGCCCTCGCAGGCCTTGGCGTAGGCCTGCTGGTCGGCGCCGGCGTCGGTGCGGCTGTCGAGCTCCATCAGCTCGAGCTTGCGGCCGCAGATGTCGGAGGTGGCGTTGAAGTAGGCGATGTAGGCCTTGGTCGCCTGCTGGGCCGACTCGAAGAGGCCCGGGACCGGGCCGCTGATGTCGGCGGCGTTGGCGATGATGATCTTGTCGTCGGTGATGCCGGTCTGGTTCTTGAAGCCCGCGCAGTTGCCGGCCTTGGTGGTGCCGGCCGCGGCGTTCTCGCCGGCCCGCGGCGGTTCCCCCACCGCCCGCGGCGGCTCCGCCCGCGGTGGTGCCGGAGGTCCCGGCATCGGCGCCCGCGGCCGCGCCCGGGTCACCCGCGGCGGCCCCGGGGTCGGTGCCGGTGAGCTCGCCGGCGGCGGCACCGTCGACCCCGGCGGCCCCGGCGGCCGTGCCGTTGGCCATGCGCACGGTGGCCGGGTCGAGCTGCGACCCGCACGCGGCGAGCACCAGCGTCAGCACGGCGACGGTGACGGCGATGACGGATGTGCGACCCTGCTGCACGGGAGCTCCTTGCGGACGGGCTGACCGTGAGGTCAGGCGCCGGCCCTAGTCGAACCAGATCTGCTGCGGTCAACGACCTGCGGCAGAAAAGGTGACGATCGCCACCACGGCCGGGCCCGACGCCGGGCCCGCGCGGAGTCTCCCTCTCCGCGGCCTACAATAGAACGCGTTCTAGTTTGTCGGCAAGGGTGTCGGGTAAAGGGTGGGTTTCGCCCCCTCCGTGCCGGTCTAGACCCCGAAACCGCCGTCGACGTCGAGCTTCTGGCCGGTCACGAAGCCGGCCCGGTCCGAGGCCAGGAAGCAGACCGCCTCCGCGACGTCCGCGGCCGTGCCGAACCGGCGCAGCGGGATGTTGGCGCGGGCCGCGTCGAGGGCCCGCTCGTCGAGCTCGCCGCTGCTCATCAGCCGCTCGGCCATCCCGTCGGTGAGCATCCCCGGGCCGACGCAGTTGACCCGGACGCCGAAGCGTCCCTCCTCCGCGGCGAGGCCGCGCGCGATGGCCTCGACCGCGGCCTTCGGGGCGGACGAGAGCCCGTCGCGGACCGGGTAGCGGGAGGTGGCCGCGGTGGTCACCGCGACGATGCTGCCCCGCGTCTCCCGCAGGGCCGGGAGTGCGGGGTGCACGACGTTGAAGAAGGCGGCCGCGTCGCCCCGCAGCTGGTCCTGCATCTGCGCCGGCGTGACCTGCGACAGGTGGGTCATCGGCACGTGCGGGCCGGCGGCGTAGACCAGGGTGTGCAGGCCCCCGTGGTCGGCGACGACCTGCCGCACGACGTCGGCGCAGCGGTCGGCGTCGGTGAGGTCGAGACGGTACGACGTACCGTCCAGGGCCGCGACCGACGCGGGATCGGTCCGGTAGGTCAGCGCGACCGCGCTGCCCCGCTCGGCGAGCAGCGCGGCGACCGCCGAGCCCAGGCCGCCACTCGCGCCGACGACGAGCGCGCAGCCGGTCCGGCCCGCGAAGTCAGGTTCGCTGCTCACCCGCCGGACCCTAGCGGACCCCCTCCCGTCGAGTGCGGGGTTGTTCACCCATGAGTGCGGGGTTGTTCGCGCACGTGGCGTGAACAACCCCGCACTGACCTGGGAACAAGCCCGCACTCAAGGGGAGGTCAGATCAGGGCGCGCTTCTGGGCGACGGCGTAGAGCGCCACGGACGCGGCGACGCCGGCGTTGAGCGACTCGAGCGAGTTGACCATCGGGATCGACACCAGCTGGTCGCAGTTCTCGGCGACCAGGCGGGACAGCCCGCCGCCCTCGGAGCCGACCACGACGACGAGCGGCCCGTCGGCCAGGTCGAGGTCGGGCAGCGAGACGTCGCCGTCCGCGGCCAGGCCGACCACCATGCAGCCGGCCTCCTGGTAGGCCTTGATCTGCCGGTTGAGGTTGGTGGCCTGCGCGACCGGGATGCGCGCGGCGGCGCCGGCCGAGGTCTTCCACGCCGAGGCCGTCATCCCGGCGGCCCGGCGCTCGGGGATCACCACGCCGTGCGCGCCGAAGCCCGCTGCGGAGCGGACGACCGCACCGAGGTTGCGGGGGTCGGTGACGGAGTCGAGCATCACGATCAGCGCCGGTTCCTTGGCCTCGGCGGCCCGCTCGAGCAGGTCGTCGGGGTGGGCGTACTCGTAGGCCGGGACCTTCGCGGCGAGGCCCTGGTGCACGGCGCCCTTGGTCATCCGGTCGAGCTCGTTGCGGGTCACCTCGAGCAGGGAGATGCCGCGCTCGGCGACGATCTTGAACGCCTCGCGCAGCCGGCCGTCGCGCTCGGCGCCCTCGGCGACGTAGACGCCGGACACCGGCATGTTGGCCCGCAGCGCCTCCACGACGGAGTTGCGGCCGGCGATCCACTCGGTGTCGCCGGTCTTCGACGGCGTCCGGCGGGGCTTCTTGGCCGCGGTCTTCTCGGCCCGCTGCCGCTCCTTGTAGACCTTGTGCCCCTCGCGGTCCTTGGCCTTCGGGGTCGGGCCGCGGCCCTCGAGGCCGCGCTTGACCCGGCCGCCCGACCCCGCGGTCGGGTTGCCCTTGCCGGTCTTCTTGATCGCGCCGCGACGCGACGAGTTGCCTGCCATCAGATGTCCTTCGTTTGCGGGTCCGTCAGTGTGGTCACAGAGACCACTGCGGACCCTGGGGGGTGTCCTCGAGGTCGATCCCCGCCGCCTTGAGCTGGTCTCGGATCGCGTCCGCCGCCGCGAAGTCCTTCGCCGCGCGCGCGTCGGCCCGCTGCTGGAGCAGCGCGGCGACGAGCGCGTCGACGGCGGTGGTGAGCTTCTCCTCGCGGGCGGACGAGCCGCCGGTCGACCAGTGCGGGTCGAACGGGTCCAGGCCGAGCACGGCGAGCATGGCGCGGACCGAGGAGGCCGCACCCTTCAGCGCGTCGGACGGGCCCGCGGCGAGCAGCTTGTTGCCCTCGCGCACCACGTCGTAGATCGCGGCGACGGCGGCGGGGGTGCCGAGGTCGTCGTCCATGGCGGTCTCGAACTCGGCGCAGTGCGTGCCGATCCCGACCTCGCCGAGGAGGTCCCGGGCGCGGTCGAGGAAGTGCTCGATCCGGGCGAACCCGGCGGCGGACTCCTCGAGCGCCTCGAAGCTGAACTCGACGTGCGAGCGGTAGTGCGCGGCGACCATGTAGAAGCGCAGGTCGATCGCGCGGACCCGCTGGAGCACGGCCGGGATCGACAGCACGTTGCCGAGCGACTTGCTCATCTTCTCGCCGGCGGTGGTGATCCAGGCGTTGTGCATCCAGTACGACGCGAACGGGTGGCCGGCCGCCCGGGACTGGGCCTGCTCGTTCTCGTGGTGCGGGAAGCGCAGGTCCACGCCGCCACCGTGGATGTCGAAGGCCGCGCCGAGGTACTTCAGCGCCATCGCCGAGCACTCGATGTGCCAACCCGGGCGGCCGGGACCCCACGGGCTCGGCCAGGCCGCGGTCTCCGGCTCGGACTCCTTCTTCCAGCCCTTCCAGAGCGCGAAGTCACGGGGGTCCCGCTTGCCGCGGGGGTCCGCGTCCTCGGCCGCCTCCATGTCGTCGATGCGCTGCCCGGTGAGCTCGCCGTACGCCGGCCACGACCGGACGTCGAAGTAGACGTCGCCGGAGCCGTCCTCGGCGGCATAGGCGTGGCCCTTGCCGATGAGCCGGCCGATCAGCTCGATGTCCTCGGGGACGTGCCCGGTGGCGGCGGGCTCGTAGGTGGGCGGCGCGACGTTGAGGGCGTCATACGCCTTGTCGAGCTCGATCCGCATGGCGTAGGCGAGGTTGTACCAGGGCCGGCCCTGCTCGGCCGACTTGATCAGGATCTTGTCGTCGATGTCGGTGATGTTGCGGATGAAGTTCACGTCGTACCCGCGGACCACGAGCCAGCGGCGCAGGACGTCGAAGTTCACCGCGGACCGGACATGCCCGACATGCGGCTCCGACTGCACGGTGAGCCCACAGACGTAGATGCCCGCCTTGCCCGCCTCGAGCGGGACGAAGTCGCGCACCTGCCTGGTCGCCGTGTCGTAGATCCGGATGCTCACGCAGGTCAGCCTATCGAGCGCCGCCTCCGGGCCGTGCGGCGCGCGGCAGGTTGTTGCGGCACTGGGCCGGTTGGGGAAGAAGGGGCTGCTGTGACGCAACTGGCGTATCGTCGACGGGTGCGCGTTCGAGCCCTGCAGACTCTCACGACCCTCGCGGCCGTTCCCCTGGTGCTGACCTCCCTGACGGGTACGGCGGGCGGGGCGGTCGCGGCGACCGCGCAACGCCCGATCGCCTACACCGCCTGGGACAGCGCGGCCGACCTCGCGTCCGGCTCGTTCGCCTCGGTGCGCATCGCCCGGGACGCGCTCCGGCTCGACGCACCGAGCTCGACCCGCCGCTACGCCGGGCGCACCTGGGACGTCGGCCGGTGGACCTCGCCGTGGACCACCCCGGGGTTCTCGTTCACCGAGCTCGTCCCGTCCTGGGAGGCCCGCACCCCCGACGGCACGTTCGTCGAGGTGCAGGTGCGCGGTCGCGGCGCCGGCGGCCGGAGCAGCTGGGACACGGTGGGCCGGTGGGCCTCGGGCGACGCCGGGTTCCGGCGTACCTCCCAGGGGCCCCAGACCGACGACCTCGCGCACGTCTCCACCGACACCTTCGTCGCCGACGGGGCCCTCGACTCCTGGCAGGTGCGCGTCACGCTGAACCGGCTCGCCGGGACCACCAACACGCCCCGGGTCGACGCGCTCGGCGCGATGGTGTCGCGGATCCCGTCCTCCACCTCGGTCGTCACCAGCCGGCCGGGCGTCGCCGCCGGGATCACCCTGCCCGTCCCGCGCTACTCCCAGATGGCGCACGACGGCGACTACCCGCAGTACGACGGCGGCGGCGAGGCCTGGTGCTCCCCCACCTCCACGACGATGGTGCTCGCCTACTACGACGCGCTCCCGCCGCCGGCCGACTACGCCTGGGTGGGCGCGAACCACCCCGACGCGGTCGTCGACCACGTCGCGCGGATGACCTACGACTACGGCTACGAGGGCACCGGCAACTGGCCGTTCAACACCGCCTACGCGGCGACCCGCACGGACCAGGCGTTCGTCACCCGGTTCGCCTCGCTGCGCGGGGTCGAGCGCTTCGTCAAGGCCGGCATCCCGGTGATCGTGTCCCTGACGTACGGCGCCGGCGGGCTCGACAACTCGCCGCTGCCGCGCGGGACCAACGGCCACCTGCTCGTCGTGGTCGGCTTCACGGCCTCCGGCGACGTCGTCGTCAACGACCCGGCCGCCGCCACGCGGGCCGGTGTGCGACGCACCTACGACCGCGGCCAGCTCGAGGACGCCTGGCTCAAGCGCGGCAGCAACGGCGGCTCGGGCGGCGTCGCCTACGTGATCCGGGACGCCGCGCACCCGCTGCCGGCCCGCAACGGCGCGACGAACTGGTGAGCACGCACGTCTCGTTCCACGCGTGGCGCACGGCCGACTTCGACACCAGCGCCCACGTGGGCACCGCCCCGGGGCCGGACGGGCTCGAGCTCGCCGACCCCGCCGGGGTGCGGGCGTACGTCGACCCGCACGCCGACGGGCCGGCCCGCCGGACCTACGCCTGGGGGGCCTGGCTGTCCCCCGCCGTGACGCCCGGCCACCCGTTCACCGAGCTGGTCCCGTCGTGGAACGCGCGCACCCCGGGCGACAGCTGGGTCGAGGTCGAGGCCCGCACCTCGGTCGACGGCGTCCACTGGTCACGCTGGTGGTCGCTCGGGTGCTGGGCGGAGGGGGACGAGGAGATCCACCCGACCTCCGTGCCCGGCCAGGGTGACGCGTCGACGTCGGTGTCCACGGACGTGCTCGCGGCCCGCGGCGACGTCACCTGGACGGCCTACCAGCTGCGGGTGAGCCTGATGCGCGGCCCGGACAGCTCGGCGGCCCCGACCGTGTCGCTGCTCGGTGCCGTGGTGTCCGCTCCCGGCGCCTCGCCGGACACTCCGTCGGCCGGCGGGCCCGGCCGCGGGGTCGAGCTGCCCGTGCCGGCGTACTCCCAGCAGCTGCACCGCGGTCAGGACCCGCACCTCAACAGCGGCGGCGAGTCCTGGTGCTCCCCGACCGCGACCAGCATGGTGCTGAGCAGCTGGAAGCTCGGGCCGGGTGACGAGGAGCTCACCTGGGTGGACCCGTCGTACGCCGACCCGGTGGTCAACCACGCGGCGCGCTACGTCTTCGACCATGCCTACGCCGGCGCCGGCAACTGGTCGTTCAACACCGCCTACGCCGCGCGCTACGGCGCCGAGGCGTTCGTGACCCGGCTGCGCTCGCTCGACGAGGCGGAGCTGTTCGTCGCCGCCGGGATCCCCCTGGTGGCGTCGGTGTCCTTCACGCGTGACCAGCTCGACGGAGCGGGCTACGACACCGCCGGCCACCTGCTCGTCGTGGTCGGCTTCGACGACGCGGGCGACGTGATCTGCAACGACCCCGCGTCGCACGGCGTGCCGAGCAACGACGAGGTGCGCGTCGTCTTCGACCGGGCCCAGTTCGCGCGGGCGTGGCTGGACTCGTCCGACGGGCTCGTCTACGTGGTCCACCCGGCCGACGCGCCGCTGCCCGAGCACCCGGTGGCCGCCGAGCCGAGCTGGTAGCACCGGTGGCAGCCTGTCGTCCGGGTGGTCGAGCCCGTCGTCCGGGTGGTCGAGCCCGTCGAGACCCGTCAGGGCAGTCGCGCGACCTCGTCGGCGGTGGCCTCGCCCGAGCGGACCGCGCCCTCCATGTAGCCGTTCCACACCGGCGAGCACTCGGTGCCGGCCCAGTGCACGCGGCCGACCGGGGTGCGCAGGGCGTGCCCGTAGGACGTCCACACGCCCGGCGCGAAGTGCGCGCCGTAGCAGCCGCGGGTGAACTCCTCCGCGGTCCAGTCGCGCTCGACGTACTCCACCGGGTCGGCGGCCCGCGGTCCGAAGTAGCGCACGAGGCAGTCCAGCACCGCGCCGCGTCGCTCCTCGGGGGTACGGCGGGCCAGCTCGCGGGCGGCGTCGCCCTCGAGGAAGCCCAGCATCACGCCGGGGGTGCCGCTCGGCGGCGACACGTCGAAGGTGACCTTGACCGGGCCCTCGTCGGAGGCCACCTGGCCGTTGAGCCCGTCGGCGCGCCAGAACGGCTCGGGATAGACCGCGAACGTCTTCATCACCGCACCGGCCGGGAGCTTCTGCGTGAGCTGGTCGCGCCACGACGGCAGGATCGGGTCGTAGTCGAGCCGCCCGGCCAGCGCCGGCGGCAGCGTCACGACCGCGTGGCTGCCCTCGACCGCGCTGCCGTCACGCAGCGTCACCCGGACGCCGTGGTCGTCCTGCGTCACGGCGGTGACCGGTGAGCCGAGCCGCACCCGGTCGCCCAGCGCGGCCGCCATCGCCTCGGCGATGCGGATGCTGCCGCCGACGATCCGGTCCTGCTGCGCGCCCTCGTCGACGGCGACCAGGGTCGCGAAGTCGGTGCCGGAGTGCGTGTAGAACAGCGCGTGCAGCAGCGAGAGGTCGGCCGCCTCCGCGGCGAACACCGCCTCGCAGGCGAGGTGGAAGTAGCCCCGGCCGGCCGGCGTGCGCAGGTTGCGGTGGATCCAGGTCTCGAAGGTCTGGCCGTCCAGCCGCGCGGCGCCCGGGGTCCGCCAGGGCTCGGTGAGGTTCACGCGTCGGGCCAGCCGTTCGAACCGCGCCAGCCCCTGCGCCAGGTCGGCGAGGGCGAACGGGTTGACCTTCGGCACCGCGTCCTTCGTGGGCTTCATCCGGCTCTGCCGGCCCTGCAGCTGGACGAGCAGCGCGCCCTCGTCGTTCCAGGTGCGGAACGTCTCCAGGCCGAGCTCCTCGACCAGCGCGTACATCCGGTTCTGCGTCGGCCCGATCCAGGTGCCGCCGAGCTCGACCGGGGTGCCGTCGGCGAGCACCCCGCCCTCCGTCCGGCCGCCCACCCGGTCGCGCGCCTCGAGCACGACGACCTCGCGGCCGAGCGCCACCAGCCGCCGGGCCGCGGCGAGCCCCGCCAGCCCCGCGCCGACCACCACGACCGGCCGCCGGTCGGTCCGCGCGCCCTCCCCGCTGGTCGAGCTCGTCGAGACCACCCCCTCGCCCGCCTCCCCGCCGGTCATGCCGCGACCTCCGCCAGGTCGAGACCCGCCGCGCGGTCCCAGCCCGACCAGAGCGAGCGCAGCCACCGCGGCCGTCGGTCGGGAAGCGCAGCCGTCCTCAGGTCGGCCAGCCAGCGCGCCTCGAGCACGTCGGCCTCCGCGAACGCCTCCGCGGTGGTGGGCGGCTCGGCCAGCCAGGCTCGCTCGACGGCGTCCCGCTCGGCGACGAACCGCGCGGTCGACAGCGAGTGGTCGCGCAGGGCGAGCCGGTGCAGGAGCTCGTGCCGCCACCAGACGTAGGCCTGGTCGTAGCTGTTGGTCGGTGCCTCGCTCGGATCGACCGCTGCCGGCTCCAGGACCCGGACGGGCTTGAACAGCGAGGTGCAGGGCGCCGAGGTGGCGGTGGCCCAGTGTCGGCCGCGAGCGAGGTCGGCCACCCACGAGGCCGTGCTCTGCGTGGACGTGACCCGTCCGCCGGCGTGCGCGCACGGGGCGCTCAGCGCGCCGTTGACGACCGACCACTGCGGTGTGCCGGTGGGGCCGTGGTCGCGGAGCGCGGCCATCAGGTCGGCCGGGCCGGAGGCGGTGGACGCGGCGGTCTCGGTGCGGGTGCGCCGCAGGCCGCACTGCGCCACCCGGCCGCGCACCGGGTCGGCATGGGCGCGGGCGAAGTCCGGGATGGTCAGCCCGTTGCTGATCGAGCGGCCGGGTCCCCGGACCTCCTCGACCGCCCAGCGCCGGCCGGCCGTCTCCAGGACGAAGGCGCCGGTCGGGTCCGCGACCAGGTAGCTGTTGTCGTAGCTGAACTTCGGGTGCTCGTGGCTGCACGAGCCGCCCTGCCCGTGCTTCTCCAGCAGCCCGACGATGACGTCGACGGCGTCCCGCGCCGAGGTGGAGCGTTCGAGCCCGAGCCGGAGCAGGTCCATGCCGAGCAGCGCGCCCTCGCCGGCGTCGGAGCCCGAGCCCGTGCGGCGGGTGAAGACCGCCTCGTTGCCGATCACGACGCCGTGCTCGTTGGCGCCCATCTCGGCGCCCCACATCCACCACGGCCGGCTGAGCAGGACCGCGGCCGTGGCCGGCGCCTGGTCGATCTCGGTCCAGGTGCAGGACAGGCGGCTCCCGGCGGCGTACTCCTGCGCCGGGTGCCACCGCAGGACCTGCGCCTCGTTGGGGTCACGGTCACTGTTCTTCGCGAACAGGACGCCGTCGTCGGTGAGGCTCACCAGGGTGTCGCACATACGACCCAAACTACTGAGTCCCGTGCCGAGGTGATACGCACTGCGAGCCGTTTGGCGTGCGGGCACCCACATCACGCGTACTGTGGAAGGAGCCGGACAGTTGAGCGGCCCCCTCGGGTCGCTCTCATCGTCGGTGGAAAGGCGACGTCGTCATGACGTCCCACCCCAGCACGGCACAAATCCCCCACTCTCCCGGCACCTACCGGCCCCGGGATCCCCTTCGCCTCGAGCTGTCGCCGTCCCCCGGGCGTGGGAACCTGGACGGAGGCTGGTGGCCCCAGTCCCGCGACCTCGAGTTCGAGCTGGCCGACCTGGTCGACCACCTTCCGGCGGAGGTGGGCCGCGTGCAGCGCGTGCTCTACGCGCGTCCGGACTGGGACACCCAACCGCACACCGTGCGGGTGGCGCGCGGCCTGCTCAAGGCCGGATCCTTCCCCGGCGACGACAGCCACATGATCCTGCTGCGCCTGTGGAGCCGGACCGACCTCCGGCTGCTCGTGGTTCCGCCGGAGCACGCAGTCGGCGACCAGGCGATGCGGCTTGCCGCCGATCCGGGGAACCGCTGGTCCACGGCACAGATCCTCGCGGCCGGCGCGTTCGACCACGACGAAGGCGACGGCGACGACCACTGGACCGACGAGAGCGACGGCTGGTGGCGGAGCCCGGCATTCGGTAGCCCCTGGACGAGACCGGTGTCCTGATGCGCGCCGACACCTGGGCGCACGAGACCGCGCTGGCCGGCGAGAACCAGAGCGCGTCGACGGCCCGCGACTTCGTTCGCCTGCACCTCGGCGAGCACGATCTGGCCTTCCTCGGCGACGACATGGTGATGGTCGTCAGCGAGCTGGCCGCGAACGCCGTCGAGCATGCGGGCACTCCGTTCACGGTCTACCTGAGCGGTGACGGCGACTCGGTGCTCCTTACGGTGCACGACGGTTCGTCGTCCTCGCCCGTGCAGCTGCCGCCCGGTCGCACCTCGACGGGTGGACGGGGCATGGCCATCGTGGACCGACTCAGCCACGACTGGGGAGTCGACCATGACGACGACGCCGAGAAGTCGGTCTGGGCTTCCTTCCTGACGCCCTGAACCAGAGGACCTGTGGCCCCTCGATGGGGACGAAGGTCTCTCCCCGGGACGGCCTCAGCGGCTCACACTCATGGCATCCGCAGAGAGCGAGCGAGCCTCCTCAGACGGCGCACCCCCACTCGGCCGGGGCATCGCGGATCGGAGATGTCATGGCCGGATTCGGAATTTTGCTCATCGTCTTCCTGGTGGTGGGCGTGGCCGTCGCAGTGGTCCTCCGGGACCTGGTGTTCGACGAGGCCCGACGCGAGACCGCGCTGCACGAGCCTGGTGCCCATGCGCTGGAGTTCGAGGTCCCCGTGGGCCACGACCCGGCCGTCGCGCGCGCAGCCTTGATGCACGCCGGGTTCGAGTCGGCGGCGGAGCTCCACCAGGGCAAGGAGTTCCTGGTCGTCGGCTGCCCCGACGAGAAGGACCGCGCCGAGGTGCAGGGCATCCTCGATCGCATGTACGCGGTCTAGCGAGGCGGGATGATCAGTCTCCCGGCGCGGCGTTGTGGCAGACGGCCTCGACGTTGTTGCCGTCGGGGTCGCGGACGAACGCACCGAAGTAGTGCTCGTGGTACTCCGGCCAGAGACGCGGCTGGTGCAGCACCTCGGCGCCCATCGCCACCGCCGCCTCGAAGAACGCACGCACGGTGGTGGCGTCCGACGCCGTGAAGGCCACGTGGATCTCCCGGTTGGGACCGGACGCGGGCCCTTCCGGGGGCTGTGCGGCGATCCAGAAGCTCGGTGAGTCCGTGCCGTAGCCGATCGCCACGCCGACGTCCATGAGGCGGCGGTGGCCGAGGACGCCGAGGACCCGGTCGTAGAACGCCGACGCGGCGGCGAGGTCGCTGCAGTTGATGCCCAGGTGGTCGATCATGCCTGCCATCCTGCACCCGGCCGGCGACGTTGCGCACCCAGTGCGCCCGTAGCCGGCGATCGACCAGACGGCGGAGGGTGCCTAGGCCGCGGTGAAGTCGATGGTGTGCCAGCCGGTGGCGCCGTCGGGGATCACGTCGGCCCGCGCGGCGGTCTGGGTGTAGCCGGACTTGTCGGTGGCGCGCACGGCGAGCGTGTGGTCGCCCTTCGGTACGTCGACGGTGGCGGCCCACTGCACCCAGGTGTCGTTGCCGGGCACGCCGCCGAGCTCGGCCGGCACCCAGCTGTTGCCGTCGACGCGAACCTCGACGGCGCTGATGCCGGTGTGCTGCGCCCAGGCGTAGCCGCCCACGCGCATCGGCCCTGCCTTCACCTCGCTGCCGTTGCCCGGCACCTCGATCTTCGACTCGGTCTTCACCGGCCCGTGCGCGGACCAGCCGCGCTCGGTCCAGTAGGCCGTGAACTTGTCGAACCTCGTCACCTCGAGGTCGACGACCCACTTGGTCGCCGAGACGAAGCCGTAGAGCCCGGGCACCACCATGCGCACGGGGAAGCCGTGGTCGACCGGCAGCGGTTCGCCGTTCATCGCCAGGGCGAGCATCGCGTTGCGGTCGTCGGTGAGCGCCTCGATCGGCGTACCGCAGTTCCAGCCGTCGTCCGACGTCTGCCGCACCGCGTCGGCGTCGGGCGACACACCTGCCTCGGCGAGGAGGTCGGCGACGCGTACGCCGCTCCAGAACGCGTTGCCGATCAGGTCGCCGCCGACCTCGTTGGAGACGCAGCACAGCGTCACCCACGCCTCGGTCATCTCGCGGTCGAGGAGGTCCTGGTAGGTCAGCGTGATCTCCTTGTCGACCATCCCGTGGATGCGCAGCCGCCACTCGTTGGGGTCGATAGCGGGAAGCACCAGGGCGGTGTCGATCCGGTAGAACTCGTCGTTGGACACGCGCCACGGCGTGACCTGGGGGAGGCCGAGCTCGGCATCGGCCGGTGCCCTGCCGCGGCTGACCGGCAGGCGCAGCAGCCGACGGCTCGTCTCGACCGCCCGGCGGCTGCGGCCGAAGAACTGCCCGCTCGCCGCCACGGCCAACGACCCGGCGGCGACGACCCCGGTCTTGACCAGGAACCCCCGCCGCGACACGTCGGTGGTCGAGCCCGTCGAGACCCCGGTGGTCGAGCCCTCCCCTCCGGTGGTCGAGACCCTCCCCTCCGGTGGTCGAGCCTGTCGAGACCGGCGCCGCGTCGACCAGGAAGGCCAGCACGAGCAACCAGGCCACCACTCCCGCGGCGAGCGGCAGGATCGACGTCGCGGTGAACCCCGGACGTGACATCAGCGCGGCCAGCGCGACGCCGCCCATCAGCAGGAACACCAGGTTGGCCGCCATGCGGCTGCGCCGGGAGAGCACCCCGGCGAGGGCACCGAGGCCGATGATGCCGAGCGTGACGCCGGCGACGAGGATCGGCTTGTCCTTGCGGCCGACCACCTGGATCAGCGACTCCGCGATCCCGCCGGGGGTCTTCGCGATGATCACCTCGGCCACGGCCTGGATCGGGGTGGCCCGGGCGTTGAGGGCGTTGGTCACGGCGTGGCTCACCGCGATGCCGGACAGTCCCGCGACGGCCCCGGCGAGCGCGACGTACCGACGCTGAGTGCTCACACCCCTATGTTCGCGCACCGCGGGTCGCCGGACTGGTTCAGGTCGTGCGGCATGATTACGGACCATGACGGCGACCCCGCGGATCGGCATCGGCACGGACGTCCACCGGCTCGCCGACGGCGTACCCCTGCACCTCGCCGGACTCGCCTTCCCGGACGAGCCGCAGGGACTGGCCGGGCACTCGGACGGCGACGTCGCCGCGCACGCGTGTTGCGACGCGCTGTTCTCCGCCGCCGGGCTCGGCGACCTGGGCAGCAACTTCGGTACGGCGGAGCCGGAGTGGGCCGGCGCAGCCGGTGTGATCCTGCTGGCGGAGGCCGCACGGCGGGTCCGCGAAGCCGGCTACGAGGTCGGCAACATCGCCGTCCAGGTCATCGGCAACCGCCCGAAGGTCGGTCCGCGACGAGCCGAGGCGGAGTCGGCGCTGACGGAGGCCGCCGGGGCGCCGGTCACGGTCTCCGCGACGACGACCGACGGCCTCGGCCTGACCGGCCGCGGCGAGGGCGTGGCCGCGATCGCGACCGCGCTGCTGCTCCTCACCTAGGCCGCAGGCTCAGTTGTTCGGGAGCACCACCGGCGGTGCGATGTAGTTGGGCTGGTAGTCGGGGACGCCCATGTCCCAGAGCCTGCTGGCCCGTTCGCAGGCGCCGGCCGTGGTGCACCGGATGATCGACGCCATCCCGTCGTCACCCTGGGCGATGGTGAGGAAGTGCTGGTTGTCCTCCCAGACCGCCTCCCAGTCCAGGCGTCCGGTCACCCGGCTGTGGCGCACGCCGGTCGTGCCGTCGATGGTGAGCCAGAGGTTGGTCCCGACGTCGTCGAAGTAGGTGTGCGTGGCGAGCGCGAAGTCACCGTTCGGCGACCAGGCGGCCGGGTAGATGTCGCAGCTGCGCCACAACGTGCGGTCGAAGTTCGACCAGGGCGCCACCCGGTTGCACGCGGGTGCGTCACGCGGTATGTCGAAGACGATCCTGTTGTTCCCGAAGTCGACGCGGACGGCGGACTCGTCGGAGATCTTCCGCACCGTGTCGCCGGTGGGCTGCCACCACAGCGTGCCCGTGATCGAGGTGAACAGCCGGGACAGCAGCACCCGGTGCCCGGTCACCGCGACGACCCGGGCTCCGAGACCGAACCGGTGTCTCCCGATGACCTTCCCGCTGTTGGGGTTCGCCATCGTGACGACCGAAGGTGGGCCGCCGTACCTGCCGACATCCTTGCTCCAGGCGATGCGGGTGCCGTCGCCGGACACGGCCACGGTGGCCACGTCGCGGGCCAGCACTCGCTTCGCTCCGGACCGGTCGACGAACACCAGTCGGAAGAAGGGTCCGCGCACCAGGTCCTTCACGACGTACCCGCGGGACGTGGACCAGAGGTCGAAGTGCCTGCCCAGCGTGGTGGCGGGCACTCGCAGGGCGCCGTCACGGATGGTGTCCCTGACCATGTAGACGACAGCAGGGTTCTCCCCCCGGCTGAGCGTCGACGGGTCGACCGGTGCCGGCGCCGCCGGGCTGGCGGCCGGTGCCCCGAACGCCACCAGACCTGCCGTGGCGGTGACGAGTGCGACGAGACCCCTCCGGGTCCGATGATGGGTGAGCACGTGGATCCCCTGCCTTTCACGACTTTCTCGGTCATCCGGTCGTGGGCGCGGGACGGAGCGACGTCGGGTCGTGCTGACGGCACTCTCACCGTAGGCATCCGCTGCGCCGAGCCCCCAGTGCCGATCGGCCCGACCAACCCGAGAAGGATGGCGCGACTCGCCGCTCTTCGCCGTCGTCGGCCCCTGACTGCCTGGTCGCCGCCCCGAGTAGCCGCCCTGCAGCAAGGCGGGCCTACGCCTTCTTCTTCCTCACCTTCGGCGGCAAGGTCGAGACGAAGTCCCGTGCCCTCTCGACCCAGACGGTCGCCTGCTCCGGGGTGTACGCCGCGGGCAGGGAGGCGTAGCCGCCCATCGGACGCTCGGCCGGCCCGAACGGCCCGGCGCCCTCGACCTCGGACAGCTCCGCGAGGTCGTCCGGCGCCAGCTTCACGCCGACCGAGGACCCGAACAGACCGGCAAACATGTTGCCGTTCACGAACGCACCGAGGTTGCCGAACATCGGCTTCACCTCGACGTCCGGACTCTCCGGCACGACCGACCGGAAGAACTCCTTGTCCCGCTCGGTGGGCTTCGGCATCTCCATGACCTGATCCTCAGGCTTCGACCGGACGACGTCCAGCGAACGCCGCCAGCTGCTCGAGCGGGTCCGCCCCGGCCGGCGAGGGAACCTCGTCAGCGAAGGACGAGCCACGACCCCCGGGGACGAGCTGCTCGGCAAGCTTGTGGACGTAGTCCACCAGCTGGTCGTCGACCACGATCTCCTTGCCGCTGCCCTGAGCCATGTCCCACGCGTGCAGGAGGAACTCCACCGGCATGATGCCCGCGGCGAAGGCCGCCGGCATCTCACCGCCGCCCGGAGCCGGCACGGTTCCGTCGAGGCCGCGAGCCCGCCATCCTTCGATGGCCTGCGCCGCCATGGTCGCGATCCGGTGCTCGAGTGGCCCGACCTCCGGGTTGACCACCTCGACACCGGCCATCTCGCCGAACGCGACCATCGAGCCGAACAGGTGCTCGGCGAGCTCATGACAGGTGAAGTCGGCGCAGGGCGTCTGCTTGGGACGGTCCTCGTTGGTGAGCTGGCGCAGCACTCCCTGCAGGACGGCCAAGGCCGCCTCAGCGGCTGAGAGCTCGTCGAGCTGCTCGGGGATCGCCGACCACTCGTCGGCGCCCGCGTCACCGGTGACGGCCGCCTTCTCGAGACGAGCGAAGTAGTGGTTCCACCCTTCGGCGTGCATCGCCGCCTGCTCGTCTGTCAGCCCGTCGTGGGTCAGGGTGACCTGGGTGCCTCCCTCGACCGGCTCCAGGGTCACCGCCACGGTGGACGTGTCGGGCGCGAGGTCGGTGCTTCCCTCCCAGCCCCAGCCGAAGACGACCCGCTTGCCCGGCTCGACCTCGCGGAAGGTGCCCGCCGCGACGTGGCCGGGGGTGACGGTCCAGCGGTAGTCCCCGCCGACGCGGAGATCGACGCGGGCCGACACGGCCTGCCACCGACGGAGCCGCTCGGGCTCGGTGATGAGGGCGAACGCCTGGTCGATGTCGACGGGCAGGACGACGGTCTTGGTGAACATCAGGACTCTCTTTCGGTGGAGCGGGACTTCAGGGCATGTGCGTCGGCGACGAGGAGGTCGAGCTCCGTGGTCCAGAAGCGGTCGATCTCTTGCTGCAGCTTTCGGAGTCCGGCGGGGACGACTCGGTAGACACGCTCCCGGCCGACCTTCTGGGCCTCCACCAGGCCCACGTCGGCCAGCAGCAGCAGGTGCTGGGAGATCGCTGACCGGGTGACCGTGAACTCTGCGGCGATGCTGCTCACCGTGCGTGGATGCGCCGCAAGCAGCTGCAGGATGCGTCGCCTGGTGGGCTCAGCAGCAGCGGACAGTGCGTCGATCACCCGCTATACGTTAGTGACGACTAACGCATCTGTCAAAGCACGCCGTGCGCGTCCGAGTGACCGCTGCCCGGTGACCGCCGCAGGTGGGACAGACTGGGGGCATGCCCGTCTACACGCACACCCTGGACATCGCCGCCGCGCCCGAGCAGGTCTTCGCCGTCCTGAACGACACCGACCGGACGCCGGACTGGCAGCCGCGGTGCACGCGCATCGACAAGCTGACCGAGGGACCGGTCCGACAGGGCACCGCGCTGCGCTACTTCTTCAAGGACGGACGCAGGGAGGGCCAGATGGAGGGCCGTGTCACCGCCGCAGAGCCGGGCCGACGGTTCGCGATGACCTATGCCGACAAGATGATGACCGTCGACGTCGACTTCGCCGGAGCCCCCACCGCGGACGGCACCCGCCTGACGCACACCATCCATGTCCAGCCTTCCGGCTTCGCCAGGATCTTCACGCCCTTCATCACCCGGACGCTGCCGAAGCAGACCGTCACCTCGATGGAGCAGCTGAAGGCGCTCGCTGAGAGCGACGCCGGCACCGACCAGGCGTAGTCCTCACCCCGGCTCCCCGGGGACCACGAGGCCGCTCTCGTAGGCGGCGACGACCAGCTGCGCCCGGTCCCTCAGCCCGAGCTTGGTGAGGATCCGGCTCACATGGGTCTTGGTCGTCAGCGGGCTGAGCACCAGCCGCTTGGCCAGCTCCGCGTTGGACAGCCCCTGGGCCACCAGCCGCAGCACCTCGACCTCGCGGGCGGTCAGCTGCCCGACCAAGGCTCCCGGGTCCGCGGCGCCCTGGGGACGTGAGCAGAACTCGGCGACGAGCCGTCGGGTCACGTGCGGCGCGATCAGGGCCCCGCCGTCGGCGACCACCTGCACGGCCCGGTGCAGGTCCTCGGGCGAGGTGTCCTTGAGCAGGAAGCCGGAGGCGCCGGCACGGAGCGCGTCGTACACGTACTCGTCGAGGTCGAACGTCGTCAGCACGAGCACCCGGACCCCGCGCAGCTCGGGGTCTGCGCTGATGCGCCGAGTGGCCTCGATGCCGTCCATCACCGGCATGCGCACATCCATGAGCAGCACGTCGGGTCGCTGCGTGCGGGCCAGGGCGATCGCCTGCTCGCCGGTCGACGCCTCGCCCACGAGCTCGAGGTCCTCGGCGTACTGCACCTGGAGACGGAAGCCGTTGCGGATCATCGGCTGGTCGTCGGCGATACCGACCCGGATGACCATCAGGACCTGCCCAGTGGCAGCAGGGCGCGCACCGTCCAGCCGCCGTCCGGCGACGGCCCGGCCTGCAGAGTCCCGCCCGCGGCGCCTGCTCGCTCCCTCATCCCCCGCACCCCGTTCCCCTCGACGAACTCTGCGGCCACAACGCGGTCGGCACCGGCCCCGCGGTCGATGATGCGCAGGTCCAGCGCGTCGTGGACCGTCACGCAGACGTCGGCAGTACCGCCACCATGCCGCAGCACGTTGGTCAGCGCCTCCTGCACGATGCGGTACGCCGCCTCGCCGGCGACAGGCGGCACGCTCTCCAGGTCTCCCGAGACCCGGAGCGCGACCTCGAGGCCGGAGCGTCGGGCGTTCCCCACCAGCTCGGCCACGTCGGCCACCACCGGATGGCCACCCTCCTCGCGCAGCAGGCCGACGAGCCAGCGGACCTCCCGGAGCATCCCGCGGCCCGCTGACTCGATCGCCGCCAGCGACTCGGTGGCTTCTGTCGCGGCGCCCGCCGCGACCGCCATCCGGGCGGCACCGGCCTGCACGGTGATCGCGCCGAGGCCGTGCCCGACGATGTCGTGCAGGTCGCGCGCGATCCGCATCCGCTCGGCCGCGAGCAGCTCCCGTCGGCGTTCCTCGTCCCGAGCCGACCGGAGCGCGAGCAGCAGGCCGGCGAGCCCGGCGGCGACCGTGACCAGGCCGAACGGGGCCGCCGGGTCCGGGTGACCGGCGACGACCAAGGCGCCCACCACACCGAGCAGCCCGGCGAGCATGGCGGTCGCCGTCCAGCGGAACGGCCGGTCCCGGCCGTCCACCCGGGAGGCGGCGCAACGGCCCACGGCGTACATCATCACGGCGACGCACACCGGCAGGGCCGGGCCTCCGACGGCGACCTGCAGGACGAAGCCGACGGTGACGGCGGCCAGCGTCGCAAGCGGAGCACGGTCACGCCAGAACAGCGCAAGCCCCGACGCGACGCCGAGCAGGATGAACGCGACGCCGGCGATCCCGGTCGCGGGATCCGGATCCCCGGTGCCCACCGAGACGAGCTGCAACAGCGCGCACAGCACCGGCAACGAGGAGCGCCTCACGATCTGCACCGGCTGACACCTCCCCGCACTGACGGCCCGACAACAGGCTAGGACCGGCGGCCCCCACGGGCCGACCTTTCCCTCAGCCTTCGCCACACGGCCCGGGGTGTCGACCTCCCGCAGGAGGCCTGGGCCCTACTCCCGCTGGAGTACGCCGTCCGGCCTCCGGAGCAGGACAGGTGACTCCTGTCGGCCGACGCGGGCGGCCACGCTCCAGGACCAGCCTGGACACAGGCAACCAGAACGACGAGAGGAAGATCCCATGGCCCGCATCGACATCGAACGGCTCACCAAGCGCTACGGCTCGGTGTGCGCCGTCGACGACCTCAGCTTCACCCTCGAGGCCGGTTCCATCACCGGCTTCGTCGGCGCCAACGGCGCCGGCAAGTCCACGACGCTGCGCATGCTGCTCGGCCTGACCCGTCCCACCTCGGGGTCGGCGACGATCGACGGCGTGCGGTACGCCGACCTTCGGCACCCCGCCCGGGTCGTGGGCGCGCTCACCGATCCCGACGTGTTCCACCCCCGGCGGCGCGGCCGCGACGCACTGCGCGTGCTCACCGCGGCCAGCGGCCTGCCGGACCGTCGCGTCGAGGAGGTCCTCGAGCTCGTCGGCCTCACGGACGCCGCGCGGCGCCGGGTCGGCGGCTACTCGATGGGCATGCGTCAGCGCCTCGGCCTCGCGGCAGCCCTGCTCGGCGACCCCGCGACCCTCGTGCTCGACGAACCCGCGAACGGCCTCGACCCGATGGGTGTGCGCTGGCTGCGCACCCTGCTGCGCGACCTCGCCGCCGAGGGCCGCACCGTCCTCGTCTCCAGCCACCAGCTCGCCGAGCTGGCCCAGACCGTCGACGACGTGGTCGTCATCGACCACGGCCGCCTCGTGGTGCGTGGTCCGATGCGCGACCTGGTCACCCAAGGCCGAGCCGACTCGCTCGAGGAACTGTTCCTCGACCTCATCCAGAAGGGAAGCACCTCATGAACGCCACCCTCGTCTCCGAACAGCGCAAGCTCGTGACGCTGCGTCTCCCCTGGGGCGTGCTCGCCTTCGCGGTCGCGTTCACGGCCGGGATCGCCGCCGTGGCGGTCCACCTGATGAAGCCGGGCGACAGCTTCTCGATCCCGGATGCAGCACGCGGGATCACCGAGATGCTGTGGTTCCTGGTGATGGTGGTCGCCGTCGTGGCGACCGCGGGAGAGTCGCAGCACCGCACGATCCGGACGACCTTGCTGGCGACCCCGCAGCGCACACCGGTGCTGGTCGCGAAGGGACTCGTGCTCGCCGGGTACGGCGCGCTCGTGACCCTCGCCGGGATGACCGGCGCCGTCGTCTCGAGCCTCGTCACCGCCCACGCCGAGGGGGTCACGATGCCGGCGGGCACCCCCGGTCAGTGGGCCGGAGTCGGCGGCGCCGTGCTCGTCGGAGCGTTGTTCGCGGTCCTTTCCGGTGGGCTGGGGATGCTCACCCGCAGCACCGCCTTCGCGCTGACCGCACTGCTGCTCTGGCGCTTCGTCGGCGAGGAGGTGCTGCCGATGGTGCTCCGGCGCCCCGCTATCTCCGACTGGACCCCGAGCGGCGTCGCGCAGACCCTCGTCGGCGCGGAGGCCCCCGTCGGGACCGTGCTGGCCAGCGCTGCCCTGCTGCTCGGCTACACCGCGCTCGTCATGGTCGCCGCCGGCGTCACGTTCCAGCGGCGCGACCCCGTCTGACGGCCAGACCGACCGGCGCGGCTACCGACTCCCCCCGCGGGAGCCGGTAGCCGCGCCACACCACTGCCTGCCCCGGACGGTCCGGGTTGCCTATTTTCGAACAATTTCCGGAAAGTGTCTCGGTGAGTGAGACAAGAAGGGCGAAACTGTCGGCGCTCACCGGGAGGGTCGTGCCATGACAGTCCAGCAGCTCCGACCCCCGGCGATGGCCGGCGAGGTCGCTGCTGCGCTCGCGGCCCTGCGCCGGATGGCGGAGATCCCGGTCGGCTCTCTGGGCATCGACGAGCTGCCCGACGTGCTGTCCGAGCTCGCGGTCCTCGAGGCAAGGGTCGGCGCGATCAAGCTCGACGTGCTGGCCGAGGCCGACCGCCGCCAGATCGCCGACCAGACCGGCGACACCGGCACGGATGCCTGGGCCGCGAAGCTCACCGGCACCACCCGCGGTGTGATGTCCGGCGGGATCTGGCTGGCGAACCTGCTGCGCTCCAAGTACGACGCCACGCGCGAGGCGTTCGCGGCGGGCGGGATCAACCAGGCCCAGGTCCGCGTGATCGTCCGAGCCGCCGAGGACCTACCTGCCGCCTGCACCCGCGAGCAGCGCGTGGCGGCCGAGGCAGGCCTGGTCGAGAAGGCGGTCAACGGCATGAACGCCCGTCGGCTGCGCCAGGCCGCCCGCCGGATGCTGGAGGACATCAACCGCGAGCTCGCCGACGAGCACGAGGCCGGGCAGCTGAAGAAGGAGGAGGGCAAGGCCGAGAACGAGACGTGGATGCAGCTCTCCGACAACGGCGACGGCACCTTCTCCGGCCGGTTCACCATCCCCGAGCTGCACGGCCACCTGCTGCGCAACTACCTCGAACGGCTGACCGCCCCGCGGCGGCTGTCGAACAACAAGGCCGGCGAGCCCGTCGACGACGACTCGTTGAACGGCGCCTGGACCCTCTCGTGGACCGAGAAGCTGGGAGCCGGCTTCTGCGAGCTCCTGGAGCACCTTCCGACCGACGGTCACGGACCGGTGGCCGCAACGCTGCTGGTCAACGTCACCCTCCAGAACCTTCGCGACGGGCTCGCCTCGGCGGGGCTCGACACCGGCGCCCGCATCTCGGCCGGGGAGGCCCGTCGGCTCGCCTGCGGCGCGGGACTCGTCCCGGCTGTGCTCGGGGGTGACTCGGAGCCGCTCGACCTGGGCCGCGAGCGGCGGCTGCACACGAAGGCACAGCGGCGGGCGCTCTCGCTCAAGCACGACTCCTGCGCCGCCGAGGGCTGCGAACGACCCTTCGCCTGGACCGAGATCCACCACCCGGAGGCATGGAGCGACGGAGGCGTGACCAGCGTCGACAACGGACTCCCGCTCTGTTGGTTCCATCATCGACGAGCCCACGACGACAGGTTCACCATGCGTCGACTTCCGTCGGGCGAGGTCAGGTTCCGCCGGCGGACATAGGGCCGGCGCAGGTCTAGGCCGCCTCCACCAAGTCCTTGCTGCTCCGCGGGCTCCCTCGGAAGCTGAGCCAGGTCATGCCCGCGACGAGCACCAGGAACGACAGCGGAGCCAACGAGTCCAGGACGCCACGCTCCAGGCCGAGCGCCTCCAGGGCCAGTCTCAGCACGCTGGTCGCCGCCACGACCGCGCCGAGCACAGCGAGCCAGGAAGGCACCCGCCGGCGGGCGGCCACGATCGCGAGGCCGAACACCGCGATCCCGAGGAACAGCAGGTCGTCGCCTCTCGGTTCGAGGGCGTTGTACCTCCCAGCGCTCGCCGGGTGCTGGGGGTCCGCGACGATCGCCACGACCAGAGTGACCAGCCCGGGCGCCAGGGCGGCAGCTGCGACGACCAGCCCGGCACCGCCGACGCGCCTGTCCACGGCGCGGAGCCGCCAGGCCATCGCGGCCAGCAGGCCGCAGGCGACGAAACCGGCCAGCTGCAGGGCGACGATGACGGCACGGTGCGCGGCGTAGAAGTGCGCGACGGACGACGCGGAGGCGTCCTCGTCAGGCAGGGTCAGCGCACCCTCGCTCGCGAGCAGCAGGACGAGGAACCCGAGGCCCAGCCAGCCAGCCCTCCGGTCTGCGGGCCACAGCTTCTCCATCGCGCTCCCTGGTGAGGAGGGAAAGTCGGACGTGGTGCCAAGAACAGGCTAGAGCCGACAGTCGTGAGCCGTACTCCCCCAACGGGACCACGCGCAGCGACTACCCCACCGGGAGCCGGTAGCCGCGCTTCACCACGGTCTGCACCAGCTCGCTGCCGATCGCGGTGCGCAGCCGTGCGACCGCCATCTCGACGGCGTGCTCGGACGACGCCAGCCCACTGGGCAGGTGCGCCATCAGCTGCCGCCGCGAGACCACACGACCCGGCTGCTCGGCCAGGGCGGCCAGCACCGCGAGGGGCGCGCCGGACAACCGCACCGGTGCCCCGTCGACGCTGACCTGGTCGCCGCAGACCAGCAGGGAACGGCCGGCGACCTCGAGCACAGCGCCCGCCTCCCGCGACACGAGCTCTGTCTCCAGGGCGGACACCATCGCCCCCAGGCGGGACCGGGACGGGTGAGCGGCGGGCACGCCGTACGGCAGCCACGCCGCGGCGGTCACCGGACCGACGCACATCGCCAGCACGTCGCCACGGAACGCCTCGACGACCTCCTCCTTGAGACCGGCGGCAGCCGCCACCTGGAGCAGCGTCACCACGGCCGGGGCGCTCGTGAAGGTGACCGCGTCGAGGGCGCGGTCGACGACCAGGTCGACGAGCGTGAAGACGGGGCCGAGGTCGTCGGCGGCCTCGCAGCGGTACGTCGACACCACCGTCACCAGGGCGCCCACCCGCCGGAGCGCCTCGGCCTCGACGGCGAGGGACTGGCCGTGCTCCTGCAGCACCAGCCGCCGACCGGCGAGGTCACGCCGGCGCAGGTGCGCGAGGACGTCGTCGAGCTGCTCGGTGTCCGGGCTCCACAGCTCGCGCAGCCCGTGCCTGCGCAGGGCGCCGACCGACTTCGGCCCGCGGGCCAGGATGTCGGCACGGTTCAGCGTCGCGACGAGCGTCTCGTCGAGGTCCCACCCCGAGGCCGCGTCGAGCCAGGCGTTCACGCCGGTGCCGGTGGTCGCCACCAGCACGTCCACCCCGTCGGAGACCAGCGTCTCGGTCGCACGGCGCAGCGCGTCGTGGTCCACGACGGCCTGCTCCTTGAGCGTCGGCGCGTGCACGACCGCGGCGCCACGACGCTCCAGGAGCCCGCACAGCTCGGCGGCCTTGCGCGTCGCGGTGACGGCGATCCGCCGCCCGGCCAGCGGCCCTCCGTCCGGGAGGGCGTCCGACAGGTCAGCCGCCAGTGCCGCGGTCATGCCTGGCTCCGGGGACCGACGTGGACGACGCCGTCGACCATGCGCACCGGGTAGGACGGCACGCTGACCGCGGGGTCGTCGAGGCACTGACCGGTCCGCAGGTCGAACGCCTGCTTGTGCATCGGCGAGGCCACGAACGGGACGTCGCCGCGGGTGCCGACGATGCCGCGCGAGAGCACGCTCGCCCGGCTGAACGGGTCGTGGTTGCCGAGCGCGTAGACCTGGTCGTCATAGGTGCGGAAGACCGCAACCGCTGTGCCGTGCACCAGGGCGGCCACCCCGCGCTCGACCGGGAGGTTCACGAACGGGCAGATCGCCACCCAGACGTCGTCGCGGCGCGAGGCCACGGTGCTCACGGGGCGCCCACCGGAATGGCCGCGCCGGCGAGCAGGACCGGCTCGTCGGCGACCGCGGGCGCCACCTGCCCACGCTCGGTCACGAACGAGATGTTCGGGTCCGGCACACCCGGCGCGTTGACGAAGGAGACGAACCGCGACAGCTTCTCCGGGTCGTCGAGGGTCGCGCGCCACTCGTCGAAGTAGGTGTCGACGTGGCGCGCCATCTCCGCCTCGAGCTCGGCGCCGAGACCGAGCGCGTCGTCGACGACGACCTCGCGCACCCGGTCGAGCCCGCCGTCGAGCGCGTCGATCCACGTCGAGGTGCGCTGCAGCCGGTCGGCGGTGCGGATGTAGTACATGAGGTAGCGGTCGAGGTAGCGGACCAGCGTCTCCTCGTCGAGGTCGCCGGCCAGCAGGCGGGCGTGCGCCGGGTTGGCACCGCCGTTGCCGCCGACGTACAGGTTCCAGCCCTTCTCGGTGGCGATCACGCCGAAGTCCTTGGCGCGCGCCTCCGCGCACTCGCGGGCGCAGCCGCTGACCCCGCCCTTGAGCTTGTGCGGCGAGCGCAGCCCGCGGTAGCGGTTCTCGAGGTCGATGGCGAGCTTCACCGAGTCCTGCACGCCGAAGCGGCACCACGTCGATCCCACGCAGGACTTCACCGTGCGCAGCGACTTGCCGTAGGCGTGCCCGGACTCGAAGCCGGCGTCGACGAGCCGCCGCCAGATCTCGGGGAGCTGCTCGAGCCGGGCGCCGAACAGGTCGATCCGCTGGCCGCCGGTGATCTTCGTGTACAGGTCGAACTCGCGCGCGACCTCGCCGATCACGATCAGCTTGTCCGGGGTGATCTCCCCACCGGGGATGCGCGGCACCACCGAGTAGGTGCCGTTGCGCTGGATGTTCGCCAGGTAGGCGTCGTTGGTGTCCTGCAGCGCGACGGCGTCGCCGAGCACGTGGTGGTTGAGCTGGCTGGCCAGGATCGAGGCGATCGCCGGCTTGCACACGTCACAACCGCGGCCGCGTCCGTGCGCCTCCACGATCTCGTTGAAGTGCCGGTAGCCGTGCACCGCGATGACGTCGAACAGCTCCTGCCGGGTGAGCTCGAAGTGCTCGCAGATCCCCTTGCTGACAAGGCGTCCTGCCTCGGCGAGCTTCTCGTCGAGCAGGTTCTTCACGACCGGCACGCAGCTGCCGCACGTCGACCCGGCACGCGTGCAGGCCTTGAGGCAGGCGACCGTGTCGCAGCTGCCCTCGGCGACCGCACCGCAGATCGCCGCCTTGGTCACGTTGTTGCAGCTGCACACCACGGCCTCGTCGGGCATCCCCACCAGCCCGGGGGTCGAGCCGCCCCGCCCGGCCGGGAGGATCAGGTCCTCCGGGTTGTCCGGCAGCGCGATGCCGCTGGCGACCATCGGACGGAGGATGCCGTACGCCGCCGCGTCCCCGACGAGGATGCCGCCGAGGAGCCGGCTGGCCTTCCCGTCGTCGTCGACGCCGACCACGAGCTTCTTGTAGACGCCGGTGAGGGCATCTGCGTAGACGAGCTCGAGCGACCCCGGGGTCGTCGCGAACGCGTCGCCGAAGCTGGCCACGTCGACCCCGAGCAGCTTCAGCTTGGTGGACATGTCCGCGCCGGTGAACGCGCCCTCGCCGCCGAGCAGGTGGTCGACGACGACCTCGGCCATGTCGTAGCCGGGCGCGACCAGTCCGTACATCCTGCCCGCCGGGGCCGCGCACTCGCCGACCGCGAACACCGCCGGGTCGGAGGTGCGGCAGTGCTCGTCGACCAGGACCCCGCCGCGCTCGGCGACCTCGAGCCCCGAGGACCGGGCCAGGTCGTCGCGCGGCCGGATGCCCGCGGAGAACACCACCACCTCCGCGTCGATCGTGCCGTCCGCGAGCGCGAGCCCGCCGACCGTGCCGTCCCGCTCGACCACGTGGTCGGTGGCGACGCCGGTGTGCACCTGGACGCCGAGGCTCTCGATGTGCCGCACCAGCGTGCCGCCCCCGGCCTCGTCGAGCTGGACCGGCATCAGCCGCGGTGCCATCTCGACCACGTGCGTCTCGAGGCCCAGCTGGAGCAGGGCGTTGGCCGCCTCGAGGCCCAGCAGCCCGCCGCCGACCACCGCGCCGACCGTGGCCGTCCGGGACGCCTCGCGGATCGCCTCCAGGTCCTCGATGGTGCGGTAGACGAAGCACCCGTCGAGGTCGTGGCCGGGGATCGGCGGGACGAAGGGACGTGCCCCGGTGGCCAGCACCAGCACGTCGTACGCCACCTGCTGCCCGTCGCCCAGCGTGACGACCCGGGCGGACCGGTCGAGCTGCGTGACGGCGGTGTCGAGGACGAGCCGCACCCGCGGGTCGTCGTAGCGGCCGTCCGGGAGCAGCGACAGCTCGTCGGCCGAGGCCGCGTCGAAGAAGGACGTGAGAGCCACGCGGTCGTAGGCCGGCCGGGGCTCCTCGCCCACGACGACGATGTCGTAGCGCTCGGTCAGCCCGCGCTCGACCGCTGCCTGCACCAACCGGTGGCCGACCATCCCGTGACCAGCGACCACCAGGGTTTTCCGCTGACTCATCACGTTCCTCCTTCGACGATGCTTCACGGTAGGTAGCCCACGTTTTGCGGACGTTTGGCGAATGTTTCCGGGAGGAAAACCCCTGCTCACACGACGGCGCGCGTCCCCACCAGGTCGCGGACGACGAGGCTGCAACCGCCGCACCCGGTGGTCGCGCGCGTGCTCGCAGCCGCCTCCTCCACCGAGGCGCAGGCCCGGATCCGGCCGGCCGTGACCCCGGCGCACGCGCACACCTCGACGTCGTCGGCGAGCACCGGCGGCTCCGCCACCGCGCCCGACGGCGGGGTGAGCAGCCACCCCGGTTCGTCCCGGCCGAGCACGGTCCGGCGGTCGTAGAGCTGGGTGAGCAGCCCGACGGACGACAGGTCGCCGACGAGCACGGCGGCCTCGAGCACCCCGTCGCGGACGACGGCCTTCCGGTAGGTCCCGGCCAGGGGGTTCGCCCGCTCGACGACCTCGCCGGCCGCGTTCTCCGGGTCGCCGAGGACGGCGACGTCGAGGCCTGTCGCCCGCAGCCGGGCCACCGAGCGGTCGCCCGTGTACGTCGAGGCGCCGCCGGTCAGCGCGTCGGCCAGCACCTCCGCCTGCTCCCAGGCGGGCGCCACGAAGCCGGTCGTGCGGCCACGGTGCTCGGCGCAGTCGCCGAGCGCCGAGATGCGCTCGTCGGTGACCGAGGTCAGCGTGGCGTCGACCACCACGCCACGGCGCACGAACAGCCCGGCCCGCCGGGCGAGCGAGGTCGCCGGGCGCGCGCCCGCGGTGAGGACGACCAGGTCGGTCTCGAGCACGTAGCCGTTGTCCAGCCGCAGCCCGTCGTCGGTCAGCCGGACCGCGCGGGCCTCCGTGTAGACGGCGGTGCCGAGCACGGACAGGCTGCGGGCGAGCACGCCGCCGGCGCGGGCACCGACCTGGGAACGCAGCAGGTGGGTGCCGCCCTCGACCATCTCCGTGTCGACACCGCGGATCGACAGCGCCCGGGCGACCTGGAGTCCGAGGAGACCGCCGCCGACGACGACGGCCCGCCGCGCGTCGGGCAGGGCCGCCTCGAGACGGTCGAGGTCGGCGACGGACCGGAAGGCGTGCACCTTCGGATGGAGGCGGCCGTCGGCGGTCACGAGCCCGCGGATCGGCGGCAGCGTCGGGACCGACCCGGTGGCGAGCACCAGCCGGTCGTAGCCGACCCGGGTGCCGCCCTCCAGGACGACCTCGCCGGTGGCCCGGTCGATCTCGGCGACGCGGGTGCCGCTCATCACGGCGACCCCGTGGTCGTCGTACCAGGACTCGCTGCGCAGGGTGAGCGCGTCGCGGACGTGGGAGCCCTCCAGCACGGCGGACAGCAGGATCCGGTTGTAGGACCCGGTCGGCTCGTCGCCGATGACGGTGATCGAGGCGCCGGTGTCCCGCGCCACCAGCTCCTCCACGAGCCGCGTCGCCGCCATCCCCTGCCCCACCACCACGATCCGCTCCCGGTGGTCGATCTGCTCCCGGTGGTCGACCTGCTCCCGGTGGTCGACCTGCTCCCGGTGGTCGACCTGCTCCCGGTGGTCGATCTGCTCCCGGTGGTCGAGCCTGTCGAGACCACTCATGTCGCCACCGCGCTCACCCGGGCCGCGCACACCTTGAACTCGGGCATCTTCGACGCGGGGTCGAGGGCGTCGTTGGTGAGCCGGTTGGCGCCGACCCAGTGGAACGGCACGAAGACCGTGTCCGGCCGGATCCGGTCGGTGACGCGGGCCGGCGCGGTCATCACCCCGCGCCGCGTCGCCACGGTGACGTGGCCGTCCGCGTCCACCCCGAGCCGGCCGGCCAGCGACGGGTGCAGCTCGACGAACGGGCCGTCGTCGCCGAGCTCGCGGATGCGGCGGGTCTGGGCCCCGGACTGGTACTGCGCGAGCACACGGCCGGTGGTCAGGTGCACGGGGAAGTCCGGGCTGACCGGCTCGGCGGTCCCCCGGTGCGTGACCGGGTGGAACCGGGCCCGGCCGTCGGGGTGGGCGAACCGGTCGAGGAACATCCGGGGCGTCCCCTCCGAGCCGGTCGGGCACGGCCAGAACACGCCGCCCCGTTCGGTGACCGCCTCGTAGGTGATCCCCGAGTAGTCCGCCGGCCCGCCCGCGGAGGCGCGCCGCAGCTCGTCGAACACCTCGACCGGCTCCACCGGCATCGGCACCTCCGAGCCGAGCAGCGCCGCCAGGTCCGCCAGCACGTCGAGGTCGCTGCGCACGCCCTCGGGCGGCGAGACCGCCTGGCGGCGCAGCACCACCCGGCCCTCGAGGTTGGTCATCGTGCCGGTCTCCTCGGCCCACTGCGTGACCGGCAGGACGACGTCGGCGCGGGCCGCGGTCTCCGACATCACGAAGTCGGCGACGACGAGCAGGTCGAGCGCGTCCAGCCGCTCGGAGACGAACGACGCGTTGGGCGCCGACACGACGATGTTGGAGCCGAACACGAGCAACCCCCGAGGGCCGTCGGGCGTCCCCAGCGAGGAGAGCAGCTCGTAGGCCGACTTCCCCTTGCCTGGAAGGGACTCCGGCGCCACGCCCCACACGCCGGCGACGTGCGCCCGGGCGGCCGGGTCCTCGATCGAGCGGTAGCCGGGAAGCTGGTCGGCCTTCTGGCCGTGCTCGCGCCCGCCCTGGCCGTTGCCCTGTCCGGTCAGGCAGCCGTAGCCGGCGTACGGCGTGCCGCACTGCCCGAGCGCCAGCGCCAGGTTGATCCAGCCGAGCACGGTGTCGCTGCCCGTCGCGTGCTGCTCGGCACCGCGGGCGGTCAGCACCGTCACCCGCGCGGCCGACCCGAGCAGCCGTCCGAGCGACCGCACCTCGTCGGCGGCGACGCCGGTGACCCGCTCGACCCGCTCCGGCCACCAGGACGCGGCCTCCTCACGGACCCGGTCGAAGCCACGGGTACGGCGCTCCACGTAGTCGGCGTCGACGAACCCGCCGGCCACCGCGACATGGAGCAGCCCGAGCGCCAGCGCCAGGTCCGTCCCCGGGACGGGCTGCACGAACACGTCGGCCCGGTCGGCCGTCGCCGTGCGGCGCGGGTCGACCACGACGACCGTGCCGCCGCGGGCGCGCAGCGCGTCGAGGTGCCGCGCGGCCGGAGGCATCGTCTCGGCGAGGTTGGAGCCGACCAGCACCAGCACGTCGGTCTGCTCGATGTCGGCCAGCGGGAACGGCAGCCCGCGGTCCACGCCGAACGCACGCGTTCCCGCCGAGGCCGCCGACGACATGCACCAGCGGCCGTTGTAGTCGATGGCGCTCGTGCCGAGCACCGCCCGGGCGAACTTGCCGAGCGTGTAGGCCTTCTCGTTGGTCAGCCCGCCCCCTCCGAACACCCCGACCGTGTCCGGACCGGACTCGGCCTGCAGCTCGCGCAGCCGCCGCGCCACGAAGCCGAGCGCCTCGTCCCAGGTGGCGGTGCGGAACGAGCCGTCGGCGTCGCGGAGCAGCGGGCTGGTGAGGCGTTCCCGGTCCCGGAGCAGGGCCGCGCTGGTCCAGCCCTTGCGGCAGAGCGCGCCGTCGTTGACCGGGAACTCCTCCCACGGCGTCACCTCCACGGTCCGCCGCCCGGCGAGGCGCATGCCGCACTGCAGCGAGCAGTAGGGACAGTGCGTCTCGGTGGTGGCGGCGGTCATGGCTCAGACCCCTGCGTGCGCCAGGCTCGGCACCCGGGTCACGAGCACCCGGCTGCGCAGGTAGCACCACCAGGTGACCGCCGTGCAGAGCGCGTAGAAGACCACGAAGCCGACCAGCGCGGCCTCGATGCCGCCGGTGCGCTCGACCGAGATCCCGAAGGACCGCGGGACGAGGAACCCTCCGTAGGCGCCGACCGCGGAGACCAGGCCCAGGGCCGCCGCGGAGTGCCGCCGGGCCGTCATCGGGTCCTCGCTCTGCGAGCGGAAGATCGCGGGGATCATCCGGTACGTCGTGCCGTTGCCGATGCCGGCCAGCGCGAACAGCACCAGGAACGTGGCGAGGAAGGCCGCGAAGGAGCCGGCGCGGACCGCGGCGATCACGCCGACCACGCCGAGGCCCATCGCGACGAACACGGCAGCGGTGATGCGGGCGCCACCGACCCGGTCGGCGAGCCAGCCGCCGAAGGGCCGGAAGGCCGACCCGACGAGGGCGCCGAGGAACGCGTAGTAGACGCCCGTCACGTCGGGGAACTGCGTCTTCATCAGCAGCGGCATCGCGGCGCCGTAGCCGATGAACGAGCCGAACGTGCCGACGTACAGGAACGCCATCACCCACGTCTGCGGGCGGCCGGCCACCTTGAGCTGGTCGGCCACGGTCGACTTCGCCGTCGCCAGGTTGTCCATGAAGAACCACGCACCGGCGGTCGCGAGCAGCGCCAGCGGCACCCACACGAGCGCGATGTTCTCGAGATTCACCGCCGAGGCCGCGCCGAATACCGAGAGCCCGACCACGGCCGGCACGACGAGCTGCACGGTGGAGACACCGATGTTGCCGCCGGCCGCGTTGAGGCCGAGCGCGGCGCCCTTCTTCGCGTCCGGGTAGAAGTAGGAGATGTTCGCCATGCTGCTGGCGAAGTTGCCGCCGCCGAGACCCGCCGAGGCGGCGGCGACCAGGAAGAACCAGTACGGCGTGCCCGGGTCGCTCACCGCGACGACGAGCAGCGTCAACGGGACCAGCAGCAGCAGCGCGCTGACCACCGTCCAGTTGCGGCCGCCGAACCGCGCCACCGCGAACGTGTAGGGGAAGCGCATCGTGGCGCCGACCAGGTTGGGCAGCGCGACCAGCCAGAACAGCTGGTTCACGCTGAACGCGAAGCCGGCCTGCGGCAGGTAGACCACGACCGCGCTCCAGAGCAGCCACACGGAGAAGCCGACGTGCTCGGCGAGGATCGACCAGATCAGGTTGCGCCGCGCCACCCGCGCGCCGCCGGTCGCCCAGAACGACGGCTCCTCGGGCGTCCACTCCTCGATCCAGCGACCGCCGCGCCGGTGCGGGGCGGCGGGTTCCTGGGCCGATCGGGTCTCGGTCTCGGTCATGCTCACGGCGGGCTCCTGGGGGTGAGGAACTGATCTCTTCGTGAGGAGACGCTAGGAACCGGATGTTGCGTGGCCGGAAGGTCGAGGTGCCCGGTTCCGTCAACTTCTCCTCACACCCTCACAACCCCCGGTCGGGTGGTTGAGCGTGTCGAAACCACCCCGCCACCGGCCGACGGGTGCGACCGGCCCCGGGTGGCGGGAGGGAGATGCCGCCCGGGGCCGTGGTCGCGACGCTAGGCGGCGTTTGTTTCACCGGGACCCGTCCCGAGGTAACGGGGCGATGAACATCGCGGACCGGCCCGGTACGGTCGCCGCGTGACCCCGCCGATGCCCCGCACCGCCGTCGTCCTGCTCGCGGCCGGCTCCGGCTCGCGGGTCGGCGCCGAGGTCAACAAGGTGCTGCTGCCGCTGGCCGGACGGCCTGTGCTGGCGTGGTCGGTGCACACCGTGGCGGGACTGCCGTACGTCGATCGGGTGGTCGTCGTGCACCGGCCGGAGGACGCCGCCGAGGTGGCCGCCGTCGCCGGAGGCACGCGCCTCGTCGAGGGAGGCGCCACCCGGCACGCCTCGGAGTGGAACGCGCTGACGGCGCTGGCTGCGGAGATCGACGCGGGCGAGGTCGACGTGGTGGCGATCCACGACACCGCGCGCCCACTGGCGGGACCCGGGCTCTTCGACGCCGTCGTCGCGGCCGCCGTGGAGCACGGGGCCGCGATCCCGGTGCGTGCGCAGCCCGGCCTCATTGCGGCGACACCCGGCACCCCCGCGGCCGGTCCGCTGGTCGCCGTACAGACCCCGCAGGCCTTTCGGGCGTCCGACCTGCTGGCGGCCTACCGGGCGGCGGCAGCGGACGGCTTCGAGGGCACCGACACCGCGGCCTGCGTCGAGCGCTACACCGACCTGACGGTGTGGGCCGTGCCCAGCCCGGCAACCAACCTCAAGATCACCTTCGCCGAGGACGTGGCTCTCGCCGAGCGACTGCTCGGCGAGCGCCCGTCCGCCTAGGGACGGGTGTCCTTCACCACGACCTTCGGGTCGGAGGCGAGGATCCGCCACCCGGTGGTGTCGTTCGGGTACGACGGCCCGATGAACCCGGTCGAGTGCGCGACATCGGTGACGAACGTCAGCACGTGGTAGGTCCCCGGAGGCGTGCCCTGCGGCAGCACCAGGTCACCCTCCCAGACGCCGTCCTCGAGGTCACCCGTCGTCAGGGCCAGGTCCACCTGGTCGAACTGCGGCGCGGTCGCGAGGTTGGAGTCGGCGACGAGCAGCGAGGTCACCTGGGTGACCCCTTCGCCCGCCACGTCCTGGGCGCGGACCCGCACGTGCGTGGTCGCGTCGGCCGGCAGGGTGTCGACCTCGGCCGGCGTCACCGTGACGTCGTCGGTCCAGGCGGCGGTGTTGTCCTCCGCGCCGATGACCGTGAGCGCGCCGGCGCCGTCGGGGAACGGGTTCGCCTCGCCGCAGCAGGCGTGCAGGTCCACGTAGCGCTGGTAGGCGTCGGGTCCGAGCCAGCTGACGCCGCCGTCGGTGTGGACGCGGTCGTCGGCGTAGGCGGTCACGTTCCAGGTGCCGTTCCTCGCGCCCTTCGGGATCCGCAGCACCGCGGTCCAGACACCGTCGTGGGCCGTGCCGGAGGCACGCGGCACGCCGTCCCGGCAGATCCCGTAGAGCATCAGCTGGTTCTCGTCCGCCGGCTGCTCAGGCAGAGGTCGACCCGGTCGACACCGGACTGGGCGTCGGTCGCACGGACGCTCACCTTCACGTCGGCACCCTCGGTGCGCACGTCGACCGGGTCGGAGCCGACCGGGCTGCGCAGCCACATCCGGGGGGTCTCGGTGTCCGGGTCGTCGTCGAGCACCTGGAGCCGGGCCGGGCTCGAGGTGTCGTACTGGGTCCGGTCGAGCCGGTCCCGCACGATCACGGTCGGGCTGAGCGTGGCGGGCCGCGTCCACCGCGGGACGGTGGCCGTCGTCTCCCACCAGCCGTCGCGCTGGTCGCCGCTGACCGGCATGAGCGGCGGCACGTCGACGTACACGTCGCCGTCGTAGAGCTGCACCTGCACGTCCTCGACGCCGGTGTCGTCGGTCGCGTGCACCCGCACCGTGAAGTCGGCGTCCCCGGCGCTCACGTCGACCGTGCCCGGGTCGATCACGGTCTCGACCATGACGGGGGCCTGCTCGTCGTACTTGCAGCGCACGCTCTCGTCGGCCGCGTCGACGATGCAGATGTTGGTGCCCACACCGCCGTCGAGGGCGTCTGCGCCGCTTCCGCCGCTGAGGTCGTCGTCGCCGCCCTGACCCTCGAGGTCGTCGCCCGCGCCGCCGCCCTCGAGCGTGTCGTCGCCGGCACCTCCGGAGACGTCGTCGCCGCCACCCTCGCCCGCGAGGTCGTCCTGGCCGGCGCCGCCCGAGATCGTGTCGTCGCCCGCGTCTCCCTCGATGTCGTCCGCACCGCCGCCGCCCGCGACGGTGTCGTCACCGTCGCCGCCGGCGACGTCGTCGGCCCCGTCTGCGGCGAGGACCCGGTCGCCGCCGGAGCCGGCACGTACGACGTCGTCGCCCGCTCCCGCGTCGATGAGGTCGTTGCCGCCGCCGGAGCGGATCACGTCGTCGCCGCCGAGCCCGCAGACCACGTCGCGCGACGACGTACCGACCAGCAGGTCGTCGCGCGGACGTGCCGACGACGGTGCAGCGGACCCCGGTGGAGGTCTCCGCGGCGGACGCGGGAGGCGCGGCCAGCACGCCGAGGACGAGGGAGGGCAGCGCGACGGCACAGGCCGCACGGAAGAGATGCATCAGGAGCTCCGAGAGACAGATCGTCGGCGCCCCGAGCGCCGAGCCGGTCGATTCTTTCAGGAGCCGGTCGGCCGCGGTGTCGAAATCGGTGAAGAAACCGTAACTCCGACCGACTCAGAGGAGAGCCGGAGTCGCCGCCTCGAGCAGCCGCAGGTCCGACTCGTCGGCGATCCGGCGGGCCTCCGCCGGCGCCTCCAGGAAGGTCACCGGGAACCGGCTGCGCAGGTGCTCGACCAGCGCCGGCACGTCGTCGAGGTCCGGCCAGTCGTCCAGGGCCGCGACGACGGCGGGCGGAACCACCAGCGGGGAGGCGACGGCCACGAGCGCGGACCGGTCCACGGTCGCACCGACGGCGCCGTCCCCGAGCTCCTTGACGGTGTCGGTCACCGGACGGACGCCGGCCACGACCGCCCCCGAGGAGGCCGCCTCCGCGACGGCCGCACGCAGGAACTCCACGGGGGTGCCGGGGCAGAGCGGGTCGTGCACCACGAGCGGCAGCTCCCGCTCGACCACCGCCGACCAGGGCGCGTTGAAGTCGAGCAGCTCGACTCCGGCCTCACCGACCGCCCACGCCGCGACCGCGACGAGCGACTCGTTGTGCAGCAACATGAACGGGAGGGAACCCCGCCCGTCGGTGGGTACCACGCCCACCGCTTCGTCCAGCTCGGTCATCCGAGACCTTCCGTTGTTCGGCCCCCGTCGCCCCCGAGGACGACGGAAGCCCCCGGGACGCGTAGTCGCCAGGGGCTTCCGAAGAAACAGGGTCGATCAGGAGGCGAGGACCTCGTCGAGGAGAGCCTCGGCCTTGTCCTCGTTGGTGTGCTCGGCCAGGGCCAGCTCGGAGACGAGGATCTGGCGCGCCTTGGCCAGCATCCGCTTCTCACCCGCCGACAGACCGCGGTCACGCTCGCGGCGCCACAGGTCGCGGACGACCTCCGCCACCTTCATGACGTCGCCGCTGTGCAGCTTCTCGAGGTTCGCCTTGTAGCGACGCGACCAGTTGGTCGGCTCCTCGGTGTGTGCAGCACGCAGGACGTCGAAGACGCGGTCCAGACCTTCCTTGTCCACAACGTCGCGGACCCCGACAAGGTCGAGGTTGCAGGCGGGAACTCGAACCACCAGATCCTGCTGGGCGACGATGCGGAGTACGAGGTACTGCCGGTCCTCTCCCTTGATCTGTCGAGTCTCGATGTCCTCGATTACTGCCGCTCCGTGATTTGGGTAAACAACCGTTTCGCCGACGGTGAATGTCATGTGCCAAGTACCCCTTCCTAGGTGACCAGTCTAACACGGCTCGCAGACCACCCCTTCGACGTTTGTGCAGGTCAGAGGCCATATCGGGGCTTGACAGATGCGCGATTCGTGTGCAGATCCCAATGAAGCAAGGGCATTCCACGATCTCTGCGGGGACCCTCGAGGCCACGAAACCGCAGGTCGTTCCCGCATCTCGGGACGAACCTGGTCAATACTGCGCGCATGAGGTTCCGCAAGCAGCACGGGCAGACGGTGTCACTTGCGCTGGCCTCACATCCCCTTCCCACCTTGGCGATGACGGTCGCGCTCACGGCCGCCGCGGCCCTCACCGGACGGTCCGGCGTGGAGGTCGGGCTGGTCGCCGCCACCGTCCTCACCGGCCAGCTCACGGTCGGCTGGATCAACGACGTCGTGGACCGCGACCGGGACCGGCAGGTCGGCCGCCAGGACAAGCCGGTGGCGATGGGCTGGATCGACCCCGGCACGGTCGTGTTCGCCACCGCGTGCGCCGTGCTGCTCGTCATACCGCTGTCCATCGCCAACGGCACCGCCGCGGGCATCGCGCACCTCGCCGCGGTGGCCAGCGCGTGGCTCTACAACTTCTGGTTCAAGCGGACGGTGCTGTCGTGGCTGCCGTACGCCGTCAGCTTCGGCCTGCTGCCGGCGTTCCTGTCGTACGGCGGCCTCGGCGGGGGCATGCACGGCGGCCCGCCGACCATCGCGATGACCGTGCTCGCGGCGCTCCTCGGCATCGGCATCCACTTCCTCAACGCGCTGCCCGACCTGGTCGAGGACCGGGAGACCGGGGTGACCCACCTTCCGCTCCGGATCGCGCTGCGGATCGGGGCGCCCAAGCTGCTCTGGATCTCCACGACGTGGACCGCCCTCGTCGGCGCCGGGATCGTCATCGCCGCCCTGACCGTGGGCCTCCGTCAGTAGCCGATAGACTCCACCCCGCCCAACTGACGTCTTCGCGCGCCCTGCAACGGCGTCGCATCGAGAGGATCCGAGCCGTGAACGTTCGTCGCAGCATCGCCAAGGCAACTGTCGTCCTCACGGCGGCGGCGCTGTCCCTCGGGCTCTCGTCCTGCAGCATGCGCGGCTTCGACGAGCCGACCGACCAGGTCTACAACCCGGCCGTCGGGGTCAACAACCAGGACAGCGACGTCGACGTGCTCAACGCCGTCATCGTGTCCGGCTCGGACGGCAGCGGCACCCTGGTGGCCACGCTGGTCAACAACGACCAGGAGAACGACGACACGCTCACCGGCATCAACGCCGGCGGCGACGACCAGGTCAGCGTCACGGCGCCTTCGAAGACCACCATCGAGGCCGGCTCGCTGCTCAGCCTCGTCGACGAGGGCGGCGCGAAGGTCACCGGCGACGCGGTCGACGGCCGGCACCTTCGTCACGCTGACGTTCGCCTTCCAGAGCAGCGAGTCCGTCACCCTCGACGTCCCGGTCGTCGAGCCCGGCGACGGCGCCTACGCCGACGTCCCCCTCTCCTGACCGCCCGGGGTGGTCGAGGAGCGAGCGCAGCGAAACCCTCCGGTGGTTGAGGAGCGAGCGCAGCGAGCGTCTCGAAACCACTAGGCTGCACGCATGACTGAGCACACCCTGGTCCTGCTCCGCCACGGCGAGAGCGAGTGGAACGCCAAGAACCTCTTCACCGGCTGGGTCGACGTCGCCCTGAGCGACAAGGGCCGGGCCGAGGCGGAGCGCGGCGGCGCCCTGATGGCCGACGCGGGTGTGCTGCCCGACGTGCTGCACACCTCCGTGCTCCGTCGCGCGATCACCACCGCACACCTCGCCCTCGACGCGTGCGAGCGGCACTGGATCCCGGTGAAGCGGTCCTGGCGGCTCAACGAGCGCCACTACGGCGCGCTCCAGGGCAAGGACAAGAAGGCCACGCTGGAGGAGTTCGGCGAGGAGCAGTTCATGCTCTGGCGCCGGTCCTACGACACCCCGCCGCCGCGGCTCGACGACAGCTCCGAGTGGAGCCAGGTCGGCGACCCCCGCTACGCCGACCTGCCCGACGAGATCAAGCCGCGCACCGAGTGCCTGGCCGACGTCGTGGACCGGATGCTCCCCTACTGGTACGACGCGATCGTGCCGGACCTGCGCTCGGGCCAGACGGTCTGCGTGGCGGCGCACGGCAACTCGCTGCGCGCGCTGGTCAAGCACCTCGACGGCATCTCCGAGGAGGCCGTCGTGGGGCTCAACATCCCCACCGGCATCCCGTTGGTCTACCAGCTCGACGCGAACATGCGACCGGTCGAACGGGGCGGTCAGTACCTCGACCCCGCGGCCGCCGCCGACGCCATCGCCGCGGTCGCCAACCAGGGCCGCTGACCGCCGGGACCCGCCCCGTTGCGTCCCTTCTGACCCGTTCGGGGCATGGTTTTCCGGCGGCCGCACGCGAGACAGTGGCGGCTGGAAGGGAGCTTCCCGATGAGGCAGTTTCGCACCAGCACGGACTCCGTCTTCGACATCGCCGACCTCGACGAGGGCACCGAGGGGCGTGACGGTGGTGCAGCCAGCCCGGCCCGCCCGCCCAGGAGAGCACGGGGACGCAGCCGGAGCGGCCGGCCGGCGATCCCGCCGAGGACTGACCGAGCGGCCGCTACTGGATCTCGAGCGTGGCCTTGCGCCGGCCCTCGACCTCGAGCAGGCGGAGCGCGACGAGCCCGATCGCGCCGTACAGCACCCCGAGCCCGAGCTCGCGGCCGATCAGCCCGGAGACCGAGCCGAGCGTGCCGCCGTCGGCGATCGCCCGCGCGGCCTCGATCGCGTGCGTCAGCGGCAGCCACCGGCGCGGTCGACTCCATCCAGGCCGGGAGCGAGTCGACCCCGATGTTCGCGCCGCAGAAGATCAGCAGCAGGCCGAACAGCACGTTGGACATCACCGCGGTCTCCCGCACCCGGAGGCCGAGGGCGGCGTTGGCGAGCCCGAGACCTGTGCACGAGACGGCCGCGATGCCGACGACGAGCGCCAGCGGGGAGCCACGACGCCGCGGGCAGCCGGACGCCGAGCAGCAGCGAGCCGACCAGCAGCGAGAACATCGACACGAAGAAGCCGTTGACCACCACGGGCAGCGACCGGCCGAGGAAGAGCGCCACGCCGGTTCGCCGGGGTCACCAGCACGATGCCGAGCGTCTGGGTCCAGCGCTCGCCCGCGACGGTGTTGGCCATCGCGAACAGGCACGGGATCGCGGAGTACTGCACCGCGTTGCCGATCACGTAGAACTCGTCGGACTCCACGCCGGCCGCGCGGCCCATGTAGGCGAACAGCAGGATCTGCACGATCGGCGCGACGAGCATCGAGGGGATGTAGACCCACGGGCTGAGCCAGTTGAACAGGGCCCGGAAGCTGATCAGGCCGCCGATGAAGAAGATGCGCAAGGAAGTCATGGATGGCCTCAGGTCAGGGAGAGCGTCGCGTGGCGGCGGGCGGAGCGGAGCACCGACTCGGACAGCAGCGCCCCGGCGAGGCCGTAGGCCAGACCGGTGCCGAGGCACAGCACGATCTCGGCCCAGGGCGACTGCCCCGAGGCCGACGACCGGATGGCGGCCATCCCCCAGGTCGGCGGGAGCGCGTAGGCGATCCAGGTGACCCAGCCGGGGAACAGCGCCAGCGGCACGAGGAACCCGCACAGCAGCCAGCCGGGGTACTCCAGCATGTTGCCCATCGCCCAGGCGGTCCGGTAGCGGACCACCGCGACGGAGAGCAGGAAGCCGAGCAGGGCGACCGAGAAGATGGACACCGCCACCGACAGCGCGAACAGCAGCGGCGACTCGACCGGCACGGTGATGTCGAACAGCAGCCAGCCCCACAGCAGCGTCGACCCGAGGCTGAACAGGCCGAGCGACGCCATCGCGGTCGTGACCGGGACCAGGATCAGCGCGAACCGGGTCGGCGACGCCACGAGGAGCTCCAGGGTGCCGAGCCACCTCTCCCGCTGGAGCAGTCCGCTCGCCGTCGTGGTGACGACCGACCAGATGCCCATCACGGCCGCACCGAGGCCGGCGTACACCATCACCCGCTCGTCGTCGGCCTGGCCGTAGAGCAGGAACGCGACCGTGGCGAAGTACAGCGGCCAGATCACCTGGAAGATCCCGTCGAACGCGGAGACCGCGATCATCTTCAGGTGCAGCCAGTAGGAGACGACCAGCAGCCGGAGGACCCTCATGACGCGCGGGTGGTCGAGCTTGTCGAGACCAGCGCGACGTAGGCGTCCTCCAGCGTCGGCTGCCGCGAGCTGACCCGGCCGACGTTGACGCCGTTGAGGCTGCCGAGCACGGCGGAGGTGACCTCGGCACCCGGCTCGACCTGGACCAGGAGCAGCTGCGCGTGGCCGCGGTCCTCCAGCGCGGCGGAGCGGACACCGGCGAGGAGGCGTACGTCGTCCACCGCGGTCTCCGGGATGCCGAACGTCTCCACCTCGACGACGTGGCCGTCGGTCACCCCGCGCTTGAGCACCTCCGGGGTGCCCTCGGCGACGAGCTCACCGCCGCGGATCACCGCGATCCGGTCGCACAGCTCGTCGGCCTCGAACATGTAGTGCGTGGTCAGCAGGATCGTCTTGCCCTGGTCCTTCAGCGTGGCGATCGTGCCGCGCAGCTCGCGGGCGCCGACCGGGTCGATGCCGATCGTCGGCTCGTCGAGGAAGAGCACCTCGGGGTCGTGCAGCAGCCCGCGCGCGATGTGCAGCCGCTGCCGCATGCCGCGGGAGAAGCCCTCGACGCGCTCCTTCTCCCGGCCGGTCAGGCCGACCAGCTCGAGCAGCTCGCCGATGCGGGCCTTGGACTCGCGCGGCGGGACGCCGTACAGCTCGGCGAAGTAGCGCAGGTTGTCGAGCGCGCTGAGCCGCTCGTAGAGGCCGCGGTCGCCGCCGAACACGTAGCCGATGTGCCGGCGCACCTCACGCGGGTCGGACACGACGTCGTGGCCGAGCACGCTCGCGCTGCCGCCGGTGGGCAGCAGCAGGGTGATCAGCATCTTGATCGTCGTCGTCTTGCCGGCGCCGTTGGGGCCGAGCAGGCCGAACAGCTCGCCCTGCTCGATCCCGAAGCTGACGCCCTTCACGGCGTCGACCGTCTTCTTCTCGCGTTTGAAGATCCCGGTGCGGGTGGTGTAGCTGCGACGGAGGTCCTGGGCTTCGACGACGGGCATGAGTGTCGAACCTAGACAAACGCGGCATCGTGGCCACTCCATTACGCCGAGTCGGCGCGTCTGGTCGCCCCCACCCCGCCGAGTCGGCGCGATCTGGTCGCCCTCACCCCGCCGAGTCGGCGTCAGGGCACGAGGCGGGAGGCGAGGAACGCCTCGATGCGCGCGATGTCGCCGGTGAGCGTCAGGTCGTCGGCGTGGCGGCGGTTCCACAGCACGCAGTAGAGCACGTCGGCCGGGGCCGCGACCTGGTCGGCCTGCGGGTGCCGGCGGTCGACCACGCGGGGCGGGCCCTCGATCAGCGCCGGAGCGGCCTCGGTCGAGGAGCCGCGCGGCTGCGCCGGCACCCCCGCCGACGGGTCGGTGACGACGGCGCGCGGCGTCACGGTCCAGGCCCGGTCGACGTCGGTCGCCACCAGGCACAGCGGCGCGGTCAGCGTGGCGGGGTAGCCCCGGTGGTGCATCCGGTGCAGGAACACGGTGAGCACCTCGTCGATCCCGTCGGCCGCGACCTCGGGGTCGATCTCCAGCTGCCGGCCGCCCGCGTCGAACAGGTCGACGGTGTGGACCGTCGTCTCGTGCAGCTGGCGCCGCTGCCAGAAGCCGGCGCCGCCCTCGTCGAACGCGAAGTTCCAGCAGGGCTTGTCGGGGTCGGCGGTCCGGAGCACCTCGTAGAGGTCCTCCGCCTTGCCGGCGTACCACTCGCTGACGACCCGTGGCTTGCGCGAGTGCGGCTCGTCGTTCTGCTCGGCGGCCCGGCGCCCGGTCTCGACGATCGTGGCGGCCCAGGCGTGCACGTTGCCGATGTGGCAGACCAGGTCGTACGTCGTCCAGTCCGGACAGCTCGGGCACGCGCGCGGACATGTCGGCGGTCGCCACCGCGACGGCGAAACGCTCCGCGGCCGCGACGTACTGCTCGACGAAGTCGAGCTGCGTGGTCGTGCCCGGAGAGCTCACCGGTCAATCATGGCACTACCGGTGCTCGACGGTGACCGTCTCTCCGGTCACGAGGTAGACGACCCGACGGGCCAGCGAGACCGCGTGGTCGGCGATCCGCTCGTAGTAGCGGCCGAGCAGCGCGATGTCGACGGCCGGCTCCACGCCGTGCGACCAGTAGTCGTCGAGCATCATCCGGAAGGAGGAGCTGCGCAGCGCGTCCATCTCCTCGTCGCTCTCCTCGAGCGCGAAGGCACCCTCGACGTCGCGGTCGGCGATGATCCCGGCGGCCTGGCCCACCATCTTCTCGGCGACCTCGGCCATCCGCTCGATGGTCGGCACGAGCTCGTCGGGGATCGCGACCTGCGGCACCCGGAGCCGGGCCACCTTGGCGACGTGCACGGAGAGGTCGCCCATCCGCTCGAGGTCGGACACCATCCGCAGGGTCGCGACGAGCATCCGCAGCTCGCCGGCGACGGGCTGCTGCAGGGCGAGGAGCTCGAAGGAGCTGGCCTCGATCCTCTCGCGCATCGCGTCGATGGCGGCGTCCTCGGAGATGACCTGCTCGGCCACCTCGGCGTCCGCGGTCAGCAGTGCCACGGTGGCCTTGCGGACGGCGGACTGCACCTCGCGCGTCATGGTCACGAGGTCGTCGACGATGGCGTCGAGCTGGTCGAAGTAGGCGTTACGCATGGTGGCGAGACTACGAGCCGCGCCTGACGAGCAGGTGACCGAGGGGCGACGAGGCGTGAACGCAAGGTGAACAGTCGACGAAAGCGCAGGTCAGACGCCGTCCACGGGGCGAGCACCCCTCCGGAGGTGCGTACGATCGTCGACGTGGACACGCTGACGCAAGCGCTTCTGTTCGCGCTGCTCGGCGGCGTGCTCGGGGCCGGTGTCGTGCTCGCCTGGCGCGTGTCCGAGCGCGAGCTCCGCGAGCTCCCGCCGCAGCCGGAGCCGGTCCTCCCGCCGGGCGTCGCGACCGTCCTCGGCGTGCTCCGCTCCAGCGCGGTCGTCGTCGACGAGAACGACCAGGTGCTCAAGGCGTCGGCCCCGACGTACGCCCTCGGCCTGGTCAGCGACAACGCGCTCACCTCCGACGACCTCGCGGACCTGGTCCGGCAGGTACGCCGTGACGGCCAGATCCGCGAGACCGAGCTGACCCTGCGCCGTGGCCGCACCGGGCCTCCGCTGCACGTCACCGCCCGGATCGCCCCGCTGAACAGCCGGCTGGTGCTCGCGCTGCTGGAGGACCGGACCCGCGAGCGCCGCATCGAGTCGATCCGGCGCGACTTCGTCGCCAACGTCTCCCACGAGCTCAAGACCCCCGTCGGGGCGCTGAACCTGCTCGCCGAGGCCGTCCAGGAGGCGGCCGACGACCCGGAGGCGGTCACCCGGTTCGCCGGGCGGATGCAGACCGAGAGCGCCCGGCTGACCCGGCTCGTGCAGCAGATCATCGAGCTGTCGCGGCTCCAGGGCGACGACCCGCTCGAGGACCCGAAGCCGGTCTCGGTCGACGAGGTGGTCGCCCGCGCGCTCGACCAGAGCTCGATCGACGCCGCCTCCCGCGGGATCGAGCTCCTCCAGGACGGCGAGCGCGGCCTGGAGGTCCTCGGCAACACCGACGAGGTGGCGCTCGCGCTGAGCAACCTGGTGTCCAACGCCGTGGCGTACTCCCCCGACAACAGCCGCGTCGTCGTCGCCGCGAAGCCCGACGACCTGAGCGTCGACATCTCCGTCACCGACCAGGGCATCGGCATCCCCGCCGGCGAGCTCGACCGGATCTTCGAGCGGTTCTACCGGGTCGACCCGGCGCGGCACCGCTCCACCGGCGGCACCGGCCTCGGGCTCTCGATCGTCAAGCACGTGGCGGCCTCGCACGGCGGCGAGGTCACCGTGTGGTCGGTCGAGGGCCACGGTTCCACGTTCACCCTGTCGCTCCCCCGCCGCACGACGTCCGACGCGGCGTCCCCCTCAGCTCGCACCCGCACCGACCAGGAGGCAAGCCCGTGACCCGAGTGCTCGTCGTCGAGGACGAGGAGTCCTACAGCGACGCGTTGGCCTACATGCTGCGCAAGGAGGGGTTCGAGGTCTCACTGGCCAGCACCGGCCCCGACGCCATCGCGGAGTTCGAGAAGTCCGGCGCCGACATCGTGCTGCTCGACCTGATGCTGCCCGGCATGCCCGGCACGGAGGTGTGCCGGCGGATCCGGCAGACGTCGAACGTGCCGGTGATCATGGTCAGCGCCAAGGACTCCGAGGTCGACAAGGTGGTCGGGCTCGAGCTCGGCGCGGACGACTACGTCACCAAGCCCTACGCCCCGCGCGAGCTCGTGGCGCGGATCCGGGCGGTGCTGCGGCGCGGCCAGGAGGTCGAGCTGGCCCCGGCGACGCTGGAGGCCGGGCCGGTCCGCATGGACGTCGAGCGGCACGTCGTCACGGTCAACGGCGAGGACACCAGGCTGCCGCTCAAGGAGTTCGAGCTGCTCGAGATGTTCCTGCGCAACCCCGGCCGGGTGCTCACGCGCGGGCAGCTCATCGACCGGGTCTGGGGCTCCGACTACGTCGGCGACACCAAGACGCTCGACGTGCACGTGAAGCGGCTGCGGGCGAAGATCGAGCCCGACCCCGGCAACCCGACCTACCTCACCACCGTCCGCGGCCTCGGCTACAAGCTCGAGCTCTAGCGGAGCCAGGGCCTCGGGTTCACCGGGCGCCCGTTGCGCATCACCATGAAGTGCAGGTGGCACCCGGTCGAGAAGCCGGTCGAGCCGACGTACCCGATGACGTCACCCTGGCGGACCCGCTGCCCCCGGAACGTGGAGTAGCGGCTGAGGTGGTTGTACGCCGTGGCCAGCCCGACCCCGTTGCGGAGCCCGTGCGCGACGATCACACGGTTGCCGTAGGCGAAGCTGTAGTAGCGCGCCACCACCACGCCGCGCGCCGCCACCCGGACCGGCCGGCCGCACGGCGCGGCGATGTCGAGCCCGTCGTGCAGCGTCCACCGGTGGTAGACCGGGTGCATCCGCATGCCGAACGGCGAGCTGATCCACCCGCTCGCGGGCCACGGCATCCCGGTCGCCCTTCGTGGGAGCGTGGTGGGCGGCGGCGCGTGCCTTGCGTCGCTGGGCGGCGTAGTACTTGCGCAGCAGCCGCTGCACGTGCGCCCGCTCCTTGCGGAGCTTGCGCAGGTGCTTGCGGTCCTTGTCGCGCGCCTTGGCGGCGATCTCCTTCTGCGCGCGCTTCTGGTCGACGAGGTCGCGGACCGCAGCCTTGGCCGCCTGCGCCGCCTGCTCGGTGGACCGGCGCTCCCTGAGGGTCTCGGCGGCCCGTGCGCGCCGCTCGGCGACGAGGTCGCGCGTCTCCTCGACCCGGGCGCGCTCGACCTCGTGCACGACCTTGGCGGCCTCCAGCCGAGACAGCGCGCTCGCCTGCCGGTCGACCACGGTGTCCATCGAGCTCGAGCCGGCCCATCAGGTCGTCAGGCTCGTCGGTGGTGAGCACCATCGACAGCGACAGCAGGGTGGGGTCGCCGCTCTGGAAGGCGTCCACCGCGTAGGTCGCTCAGCATCGTCTCCTCCTGGAGGATCCGGTCCATCGACTCGCCCACCCGGGCCTCGGCCCGGTCCAGCGAGATCTGGGCCGCGTCGAGGTCTGCCTGCGCCCGGTCGTCGACGCAGCGCGGCGGCGACCACCTTGCTGTGCGCCTCGTCGTAGGCGTCGCGCGCGGCGTCGAGGCGGTCGCCGGACCTGCGTCCAGCGTCTTCTTGGCCCGGATCAGCCGTCGGGTCGAGGCCGCCAGCTCGTCGTGCGCGTGCTCCATGCGCCGCTCGACCTTGTGCTTGCGGTGCTTGAGGCCGTCGTCGTCGCCCGTCGCGGTCGAGCACGGGCAGGAGCGTGAGCAGGAGGGACAGGGCCACCAGCCACCAGGCCAGGCGTCGGCCTCGGGGCTGCGGGTCCGCGTGGCGCACAGCGAGGTCACCTTCGTCGGGGAACGTTCGCGGGGACCCTAACCGCCGAATGCCCCAGATCAGCGCATTTGCACCCCCCGGGCCGGGTCGTCCCCCCGTTGGTCGAGCTTGTCGAGACCACTCCCGACCCCCCGCTGGTCGAGCTTGTCGAGACCACCCGCACCCCCGCCGCACCCCCGCCGCACCCTCGCGACTGCATGTCCGAAACCCGCGCGCATCACGTCGGTGGACACGGATAGCGTGCCGGTATGACGACTCCGCGCCACCCGGCGCTGCCGCTGCTCGCCGTCGCCACGACGCTGGTGCTCTGGGCCTCGGCCTTCGTCGCGATCCGGCACCTCGGCTCGACGTTCTCGCCCGGCGCGCTGTCGCTCGGCCGGCTGGTCGTCGGCTCGCTGGTGCTCGGCGCGGTCCTGCTGAGCCGCGGCTGGGTCCGGCCGCGCCGCGCCGACTGGCTGCCGCTGGTCGCGATCGGCCTGCTCTGGTTCGGGCTCTACAACGTCGCGCTCAACGAGGGCGAGCGGCGCGTGGACGCCGGCACCGCGTCGATGCTCATCCAGCTGTCGCCGGTGCTGATCGCGGTGCTGGCCGTGCTGTTCCTGCGGGAACGCTCGGCCCCGACGCTGTGGGTCGGCCTCGTGGTCGCGTTCGCGCGGCGTCGCGGTGATCAGCCTCGCGACGAGCTCCGGTGGCAACAGCGACGTGCTGGGCGTGCTGCTGTGCCTGGTCTCCGCGGCGGCGTACTCGGTCAGCGTGATCCTGCAGAAGCCGCTGCTGTCGCGGCTGCCGGCCATCCAGGTCACCTGGATCGCCTGCACGGTCGGCGCGGTGGCCTGCCTGCCGTTCGCCGGGCAGCTCGCCGGCGAGGCGGCGGACGCTCCGGTCGCCGACCTCGGCTGGGTGGTCTACCTCGGCGTGCTGCCGACGGCGATCGCGTTCACGACGTACGCCTACGCGCTGACCCACATGAGCGCGAGCAGCCTCGGCGTGACGACCTACCTGGTGCCGCCGATCACCGTGCTGATGGCCTGGCTGCTGCTCGGCGGAGACGCCGCCCGCGCTGGCGTACGTCGGCGGCGCGCTCGCCCTGGTCGGTGTCTCGCTGGCCCGCCGGAAGCCGCGCCCGCGCCCGTCAGCGCGGCAGCTCGAACCACACCGTCGGTCCCGACCGAGGCGATGAGCGGGCACTGAGTGCGAGCCGGCGGTGGTGTCGCTGCTCGGTGCGGTCGAGGCGGCGTAGGCGCGTTCCTCCCGGCGGCTCGCCAGCGGGTCGCGCTGGTGGCGGCCGCGGTGACGCTGCTCGCCGCCGCCGTGCTGTCCCTGCAGGCGATGGACACGTCGCACGACTGGGCGCTGCTCGGCGCGGTGGGGCTGCCGCTCGTCGGGGCGGCCGGGGTGTGCGCCCTGCGAGCGTGGCAGCCGGGCGGCCGCCTGCTCGGCTTCGTCGGCGCGGTCACGGCGCTGGTCCTCGTCGTCGCCCTGCCGTCAGCCGGCTACCTGGCCTCCCACGGCGAAGGGATCGGCGGGGACAGCAGCGGCGGCTAGGCCTGGTCCTTCTCCAGCCAGCCGCGGAACGCCTCGAGGTTCTTGGTGGACTCCCCGCGCGAGAGCCGCCACTCCCACTCCTTGCGGATCGAGGAGGCGAACCCGAGCTCGAGGATCGTGTTGAACGACTCGTCGGCGTAGGTGAGCACCGCACCGAGCAGCCGGTCGACCTCGTCGGGCGTCACCGACGACAGCGGCAGCCGGCCGTCGAGGTAGATGTCGCCGAGGTGGTCGACCGCGAACGCCACGCCGAACAGCTTCAGGTTGCGCTCGAGCAGCCAGCGGTAGACCCGCTCGTGGTTCTCGTCGGGGTGCCGGGCGACGAACGCGTGCACGCCGAGCGCGTGCCGGCCGACGTCGAGCCGCACCGGCGTCTGGAGCTTCTTCTCGCCCGGGCAGCACGACGCTGAAGACGCCGGTCGGAGAGCTCCTGCCACTCCAGGTCGCCGTCCGCCAGGCACGTCCCGGACGACCTCGATGGCGCGGTCCTGCTCGGTGGTCGCGCGGTCATGCGGCGATCATCCACGCACCTCTGCGCAGGTCCTCACGCATGGCCCGCACGGCCTGGCGGTAGACCTCGACGGTGCGGTCGGCGGTGCGGTCCCAGGTGAACTCGGCCGGCCTGCACGACGGCGCCGCGCGAGAGCTCCTCGCGCAGGGCCGGCTGGGCGACGACCGCTGGCCATCACCGCGGCGTAGTCGGCCGGGTCGTGGCCGTCGACCAGGAAGCCGGAGACGCCGTCGCGGACCACGGTCGTGCAGCCCGCCGACGGCGGCCGCCACGACCGGCGTGCCGGAGGCCTGGGCCTCGACGGCGACCAGCCCGAAGGACTCGTTGTACGACGGCACGCAGACCAGCGTCGCCGCGGCGTACCAGTCGGCCAGCACCGACTGGGCGACCGGCGGGACGAACCGCACCACGTCGTCGAGGCCGAGCGTGCCGGCGAGCTGGGCGACGGACTCGGGGTGCTCGAGGCCGCAGCCGGACGGGCCGCCGACCACCGGCACGACCAGCCGCGACCGCAGGGACGGGTCCTCGTGCGAGCAGCAGGGCGACCGCGCGGAGCAGCACGTCGGGCGCCTTCAGCGGCTGGATCCGGCCGGCGAACATCACGACCACCGCGTCCTCGGCGACGCCGAGCCGGGCCCGGGCCGGTGAGCGGGGCCGGAACACCGACAGGTCGACGCCGGGGTGCACGACCTCGACGCGGCCGGGTCGGCGTCGTAGAGGTTGATCAGCTGCTTGGCCTCGATGTCGGTGTTGGCGATCAGCATGTCGGCGGCCTCGACCACCTGCTCCTCGCCGATCACCCGGCCCTCGGGCTCGGGGGTGTCGCCCTCGGCGAGCAGACTCGTTCTTGACCTTCGCCATCGTGTGCATCGAGTGCGCCAGCGGGACGCCCCACCGGTCGCGCACGAGCGCGCCGACCTGGCCGGAGAGCCAGTAGTGCGAGTGGATGACGTCGTACCAGCCCTGGTCGTGCCGCGCCTCGGCCCGGAGCACCTCGCGCGCGAACGCGCACATCTGGCCGGGCAGCTCGCCCTTGCTCAGGCCCTCGAACGGGCCGGCGTGCACGTGGTGGACCAGTGACCCCGTCGAACGCCTGGATCGTCTGCGGCAGCGTGGAGGAGGTCGCGCGGGTGTAGATCTCGACGGCGATGTTGCGCGCGGCGAGCCGCTTCGACGAGCTCGACGACGTAGACGTTCATGCCGCCCGCGTCACCGGTGCCGGGCTGGTCCAGCGGGGACGTGTGCAGGCTGATCATCGCGACCCGGCCGTGCGTGCCGCGCGGCTGCCGGGTGCGAGGGGGCTGAGCTGTCACGTAGGGCATACCTCCGACAGGCTGAACCTGCCCCGATTCTCACGTATTCCCCGACGCGCCCGTCGAAGCCCGCCTGCGCGGCTGGTCCAGCCGGTCGCACGGCTGGTCGAGCCTGTTGAGACCCGCTCCGCCCGGCTCGCCACAGTGCGTCGGATATGTCATCTTGGTCCGCGAAGACAAAGCTTTGGGAGGGGCGATGTCGGACTTCGAACGCCTGGCTGCCGCGAAGGCCGGTGACGAGGCTGCGTTCGACGCCGTTCCGGGCGGTGCAGCCGACCCTGCTGCGCTACCTCGCCACGTTGGGCGGGAGCCTCGCCGAGGACGCGGCGGCCGAGACCTGGCTCAGCGTCGTGCGCGGACTCCCGAAGTTCACCGGCGACGAGGCCGGCTGGCGGGCCTGGGTGTTCACGATCGGCCACGCGCGGCTGCGCGACGCCCAGCGGCGGGCCGTCCGGGATCCCGTGCCGCTGGACGCCGCCGCCCGGCTCGCGTCCCGGGCCGACCCCGAGGACGTGCCGACCCGGGTCGAGGAGATCGTCACCACCGAGGCCGCCCTCGCACTCGTCGCCCGGCTGCCCCGCACGGAGGCCGCTGTCGTGCTGCTGCGGCACGTCGCCGGCTTCGACGTGCCCACCACGGCACGGGTGCTCGGCAAGAAGGACGGCACCGTGCGAGTCGCTGCCCACCGAGGTCTGGCCCGCCTCGCCGAGATGCTCGAGAGCTCTCCGGACGCCGATGTAACGCATCCGGAGTCCGCAACGGTTACTCAGACGGACATGGTGAGCCAGAACCCCCGCGAGCACGACGCCACGCCCGACGAGCGCGTGGCACTGCTGCTTGCCGCCGCCGCTGCCCCGGCCGAGGCCGGCCCACAGCCCGGCGAGGCGCAGGCGCTGGCCGCCTTCCGCGCATCCCCGCACCGCACCAGGAGGTTCTCGATGTTCTCCACCCCCAGCCGCACCAAGGTCGCCGTCGCGTCGACGATCGGCGCCGGTTGCTTCCTCTTCGCCGGGGTCGGCGCCGCCGCCGCCGGCGCGCTCCCGGGCGCAGCCCAGGACACCGCCCACACCTGGCTCGGCACCCTGGGCATCGAGGTCCCCGGCCCGGACGCGCACTCCGCGGGCCACGCCGACCTGCGCGGCACCTCCACCGAGGTGGACGAGACGGACACCGAGGGCACCGAGAGCGACGCCACGGAGACCGAGACCGACTCCCAGGGCAAGGGCGCGGACGTCTCCGGGCTCGCCACGTCGACACCGCCGAGGGCGTCGACAAGGGCGCCGAGATCTCCACCTTCGCCTCCGGCGGCAAGAGCCGCGCCGGTGCCGACCACACCGCTCCGGCAACCCCGGAGGACGCCGCCGACGACACCGACTCCGACTCCGGCGAGGCGCCGGTCGAGCACCCCAACAACGGCGGGACCGGCACGGCCGGGGACGCCACCGCGGACAGTGGTGACGGCGCCTCCGCGTCGGGCACCGACACCGCCGACGAGACCAGCTCGGGGCACAGCGCATCCGGGTCCGGAAACCGTCCGTGAACCCCTAACACGGACGTAGCTCTGGGGCCCGCAGCGAGAGCTGCGGGCCCCGAGTCGTCTCCCGGGCTGGTCCCGGTTCGCCAGGGCCGTCGAGACCGGCCACCTATCCTCGACGGATGGGGCGCATCCGGGTCGGCACTCCCGGCTGGACCTACCCGGGATGGCGCGGCGACTTCTACCCACCCGGCCTGGTCCAGCGGCGGGAGTCGGGAGTACGCCGCCGAGCGGATGACCAGCATCGAGATCAACGGCTCCTTCTACTGCAGCGACCGACCTCCTACGCCGCCTGGCGCGACCAGACGCC
>CAVRMN010000043.1:0-66896 GCA_963721855.1 uncultured Actinomycetota bacterium
CGACGACCTCCGGGCCGTTCCCGCTGTCGTGGAACACAGGTGCCGTGACGCAGAGGTCCGGGAGGTGGCCGATGCCGCCCTCCGAGAGGTAGACGTCGTTGTGGAAGAACACGTCACCGGGACGCATGTCCTCCAGCGGGTAGTCGCGCACGACCGGCTGCACCAGCGCGGAGTAGGACCGGCCGGTGAGCTTGCGCAGGTGCCGGTCGTGGATGCCGGCCCGGTAGTCGTGCGCGTCCCGGATCATCGGCGACCGCGACGTGCGGCCGATGGCGGTCTCGACCTCCTGCTCGACCGAGGCGAGGTAGCCCTCGACGATCTCCACGAGCACGGGGTCCGGTGCGGTGCCCGCCGCGTCGGTCAGCCGGTAGGGCGTGGCGGTGGGTTTCGAGACGCTCACTTCGTTCGCTCCTCAACCAGCGGGGTGCGGGTGATGATCAGGTTGCCGAAGGTGTCCACCCGGGCGGTGAAGCCGGGGTGCAGCGGCACGGTCGAGCTGAACTCCTCGAACACCGCCGGCCCCTCGACGACGTCGCCGGCGCCGAGCCGGGCCCGGTCGTAGACCGGGGTGTCGGCCCAGTCGTCGAAGTAGACCGGGCGGGTGCCGGTGCGCGCGGTCTCCGCACCGTTGCCGGGTGCCGCCTCGCGGACCTCGGGCTTGCGGATCGGGCCGATGCCGGTGACCCGCAGGTTCACCCACTCGACCTCCTGGCGCGGGTCGTCGCGGAAGTCGTAGTCGTAGAGCACCTTGTGCTCGTCGTGGAACCGTCCGGCGACGGTGGCGAGGAGCTCCGCGGTGACCGGTCCCTCCGGCACCTCGACGCGGACCTCGTAGGCCTGCCCGTAGTAGCGCAGGTCCGCCGTGCGCACGAACCGGCGCTGCTCGCCGAGGAAGCCCTCCCGCTCCAGCGCCCCGTCGGCCTGCCGGCCGAGGTCGTCGAAGACCGTCTGCAGGTGCCCGGGGTCGAGGTGCGACTGGCGGGCGACGGCGGTCTGCACGTAGTCGTTGCGGACGTCGACGGTGAGCAGGCCGTACGCCGACAGGTTCCCGGGGTTCAGCGGGACCAGCACGCCCTCGAGGCCGAGGATGTCGACGAGCCGGCAGGCCAGCAGCGAGCCGGAGCCGCCGAAGGTCACCATCGTGAAGTCGCGGACGTCGAGCCCGCGGTTGACCGTGACCTGGCGCAGCGCGTTGGCCTGGTTCCACGCCGAGATCTCCAGGACCCCGGTGGCGCAGGCCTCGAAGCCGAGGCCGAGCTTGCCGGCGAGGTCACGGATGCCCTGCGCGGCGAGGTCGACGTCGAGCGGCACCTCACCACCGAGCAGGTGCGGGGGGATCCGGCCGAGCACGGCGTGCGCGTCGGTGATCGTCGGGTCGGAGCCGCCGGCGCGGTAGCACATCGGCCCGGGGTCGGCGCCTGCCGACTGCGGCCCGACCTTCAGCGTGCCCTCGGGCGAGATCCACGCGATCGAGCCGCCGCCCGCCCCGACGGTCACCACGTCGATCATCGGGATCTTCGACGGGTAGGCCCCGACGTGACCCTCGGTGGTCAGCGCCGGCCGGCCGTCGATGACGACCGTGACGTCGGTCGACGTACCCCCGCCGTCACAGGTGACGACCTGCGGGAAGCCCGCCTTCTCGGCGACCACGGCGGCGCCGAGAGCGCCGGCGGCGGGGCCGGACAGGACGGTGGTGATCGGCTGGTGCACGACCTCCTCGGCCGACAGCACGCCGCCGTTGGACTTCATCACGTAGAACGGGATGCCGCTGCCGAGCGAGCCGAGGTGCTGGCTGATGTTGGCGACGTAGTTGCGGATGTTGGGCTTCACGGCCGCGTCGACGAGGGTGGTGACGGAGCGTTCGTACTCGCGGTACTCCCGCAGCACCTCGCTGGAGATCGACACGGTCGCCTCGGGGTGGACCTCGGCGAGGATCGCCCGCATCGCGATCTCGTGCGCGTCCGCGGCGTAGGAGTGCAGGAAGCACACGCCGATCGTGTTGATCCCCTGGTCCCGGAACCACGCGGCGACGGCCATCGCCTGCTCGGCGTCGAACGGACGGATCTCCTCGCCGTCGACGTTCATCCGGCCGCCCACGGTCTTCACCCGGTGCGCCGGCACGATGCGCTCCGGCTTCACCCAGAAGTAGGAGTTGCCGTAGCCGTCCGGCACCGACTGCCGGGCGATCTCGAGCATGAACTCGTAGCCCTCGGTGGTGATGAAGCCGAGGTTCTCGACCTTCCCCTCGAGCAGCTTGTTGGTGGCGACGGTGGTGCCGTGGCTGACCGCGCTCACCGCGTCGCCGTCGAGCCCGAGCATGGCGAGCACCTTGTGCACGCCGGCCATGAAGCCGACCGCGGGGTCGTGCGGGGTGGACGGCGTCTTGGTCGCGGCGAGCTCGCCGGTGTGCTCGTCGACGGCCACGACGTCGGTGAACGTGCCACCGGTGTCGATGCCGATGCGGATGCTGCGGGGGCTGGTCATCGGGTCTCTTCCGTGTCGGTCAGGGTCGGGCGTCGGTCTCCGACGCGGGTGAGCTGCTCGAAGGCGTGCGCGACCTCGAGCAGGCGTCGTTCGTTGCTGGGCGCGGCGACGAGCTGCAGGCCCACCGGCCAGCCCTCGCGGGTGAAGCCGGCCGGGACCGACATCGCCGGGCAGCCGGTGACGGTGATCAGGAAGGCCGAGCGCATCCAGTCGAGGTAGGTCGTCTGCTCCTGGCCGTTGATCGCGGCCGGGAACTCCTCCCCCGCGTCGAACGGCGGCACCTGGCTGACCGGGAGGACGAGGACGTCGTACGTCTCGAAGAACAGCCGGACCTTCTCCGCGAGCGAGGTGAGGCGCTGGTAGGCCGTCGCGACGTCCGCGCCGGACAGGCTCTCGCCGGCGCGGATGTTGTCGGCCAGGGACGGCTTGAACGCCTCGGGGCGTCGCTGCAGCATCGCCCCGAAACGGGCCTGGAACAGCCAGGCCCGCAGGGTGCGGAAGGCGGCCTCGGCACCCGTGACGTCGAGGTGGTCGTCGCTGACCTCGGCGCCGGCGCCGGCCAGTACGCCGGCCTGGGCGGTCACGATCGCGGCCACCTCGTGGTCGACCTGGAACGCGCCGCCGAGGTCCGTCGACAGCGCGACCCGGAGCCCCCTCAGGTCGCCGGTCAGCGGCGGGGCGAAGGAGCTGCCCGGCGTCTCCAGCGACAGCCGGGCGCGGGTGCTCGGGCCGGCGATCACCGACAGCAGCAGAGCGAGGTCCTCGACGTTGCGCGCCATCGGCCCGCCCACCGAGGTGAGCTCCCAGGCGTTGGTGGTCGGCCAGGCCGGGACCCGGCCGACGCTCGGCCGCAGCCCGACCACGTTGCAGAACGACGCGGGGTTGCGCAGCGAGCCGCCCATGTCGCTGCCGTCGGCCAGCGGCACCATTCCCGACGCGAGGGCGGCGGCCGCTCCCCCGCTGGACCCGCCCGCCGAGCGGCTCAGGTCGTAGGGGTTGCGGGTGGTGCCGAAGACGGGGTTGAACGTGTGCGAGCCCGCCGCCCACTCGGGCACGTTGGTCTTGCCGAGCACGACGACCCCGGCCGCGCGGATCCGCTCGGCGATCAGCTCGTCGCGCTTGGGCACGTAGTCCTTGCGCAGCGGTGACCCGAACGTCGTCGTCCAGCCGGCCACCTCGTGGGTGTCCTTGAACGCGTGCGGCAGCCCGTGCAGCGGCCCGAGCGGTTCCCCCGACGCCGTCTTCGCGTCGGCCTCGGCGGCGGCAGCCCGGGAACGCTCGGGGTCCATCGAGACCACCGCGTTGACCTGCGGGGTTGACGCGGTCGATCTGCGTCAGGTGCAGCTCGAGCAGCTCCCGCGCGGAGATCTCCTTCGCCGCGACGGCGGCCGCCATCGCCCGGGCCGTGCTGTAGACGTGGATGTCAGGCATGGATCAGCGTCGCCGCCCTGCGATCCAGCCGCCCACCAGCGCCCCCACCAGCGCAGCCGCAGCCCCCACCGCAACGCCCACGATGAAGCCGCTCCCGGTGGGCGAGCCTGTCGAGACCGCTCCCGGCGCCGTGAAGACCTGGCCGGAGACGGACCCGCCAGCGGGCTGCACCGACGGAGCGGGGGCTGTCCCTGCCGTGGCGACGGTCGGCGCACCCCCGGGCCACCGGCGAGGATGACCGCGTCGACGTTGCGGAAGAACTCGTCGGCCATCCGCTTGGAGACTCCGGTGAGCATGCGCTGGCCGACGCCGCCGATCATGCCGCCGACGACGGCGTCCGCGTCGTAGCTCAGGATCGTGCTGCCGCCGTCCCCCTCCTCGAGGATCACCATCACCTCGGCCCCGATCGTTCCCGGGGCGCCGGCGCCCTGCGCCTTCATGCGGAACGACAGCGGCTCCTGCTGCTCGGAGAGGTGGACCTCGCCGTCGTACACGCCCTTGATCGAGCCGACGCCCGCGGCGACCGTCATCTTGTAGGCGTCGCCGCCCAGCGCCTCGAGACGCTGGCAGCCGGGGATCGCCGCGACCAGGACGGCCGGGTCGTTCAACGCCGCGAAGACCGTCGTCCTGTCGGCGGTGAGGGTCGAGGTGCCGGAGATCTTCATGATTGGTCCTACTCTGCGCGCAGCTCGAAGAGCTCGCTCGGGGAGATGGGCATGCGGGTGATCGTGATGCCCTCGGCGTCCTCGATGGCGGCCGCGATGGCGGCGGAGCCGGGGATCACGCCGGCCTCGCCCGCACCCTTGACGCCCAGCGGGTTCAGCGGGGACGGGGTGACCAGGTGGTCGATCTCGATCTCGGGCACCTCGGAGGCGTAGGGCATCAGGAAGTCCATGAAGGACGCGTTGAGCAGCTGGCCGTCGGGGGCGTACTCCATCCGCTCGTAGAGCGCGCCGCCGACGCCCTGCGCGACGCCGCCGTGGATCTGGCCCTCCACGATCATCGGGTTGATCAGGGTGCCGCAGTCGTGCACGACGCAGTAGCGCAGGATCCTGATGTCCGCGGTCTCCGGGTCGGTCTCGACGACGACCGCGTGCATGCCGTTGGCGAACGTCGAGCGCGGCGGCGAGTAGTAGTCGGTGCCCTCCAGCCCCGGTGACTCCCCCGCCTCGACCGGCGGCCGGTCCGGGTCCGCGGGTGCGGCGAACTGCGTGGCCCGCTTGGACGCCTCGTCGAAGGCGTAGCGAAGCGGGTTCGAGAGCACGGCGACGGCACCGAGATCGATCTGGGCCGACGGGCTGCCCTTGACCCGGACGTGCCCGTCGACGATCTCCAGGTCGTCGACGGACGCCTCGAGCGCCTGGGCGGCGATCCGCAGCGCCTTCTCGCGCACCTTGCGGGCGGTCACGGCGATCGCGCTGCCGCTCATCACGGCGGTGCGGGACGCGAACGTGCCGACGGCGTACTTGAACCGTCGCGTGTCACCGGTGGTGACCTTGATCCGGTCGAACGGGACGCCGAGCTCGTCGCCGACGATCTGCGCGAGCATCGTCTGGTGGCCCTGGCCCTGCGTGGTCAGCCCGGTGGAGACGACCACGGTGCCGTCGGTCTCGACCCGGATGTGACCGCCCTCGTAGGGGCCGACGCCGGTGCCCTCGACGTAGCAGGCCAGCCCGATGCCGACCCGCCGCCCCTCGGCACGGGCCTGGTCGCGGTAGGCCTCGAAGTCGTCCCAGCCGACGAGCGCCTTGAGCTTGTCGAGCGAGGCCGGGAAGTCGCCCGAGTCGTAGAGCAGCGGCCGGCCGTCCTGGAAGATCAGCCCCTGGTCGTAGGGCATCTCCTCGGGCTGGATGAAGTTGCGCTCACGGACGACCGTGCGGTCCAGGCCCAGGTCCCGCGCGATGGCGTCCATCGTGCGCTCCATGACGAAGCAGCCCTGCGGTCGGCCCGCGCCGCGGTAGGGGGTGACGATCACGGTGTTGGTGTAGAGGCTCGCGAACTCGACCCGGTAGACGCCCGGCTTGTAGGGACCGAGCAGCTGCGTCGAGGTGATGATCGGCACGATCAGCCCGTAGGGGATGTAGGCGCCGTGGTCGTGCCAGAACTTCACCGACAGGCCGAGCAGCCGGCCGTCGTCGTCGTAGCCCACCCGCACCTGGTGCAGCTGGCCGCGCTCGTGGGCGCTGGAGACGAAGTGCTCGCGACGGTCCTCGGTCCACTTCACCGGCTGCCCGAGCCGGCAGGCGGCCCAGGGCACCAGCACCTCCTCGGGCCACGGGTGCACGATCTTCACCCCGAAGCCGCCGCCCACGTCCGGGGTGATCACCTCGACCCGGTCGACGGGCAGCGCGAGCTTCGCGGCGATGGCCTGGCGCACGCTGGTCGACGTCTGGGTGGACGTGTGCACGGTCAGCGACAGGTCGTCGGAGTCCCACTTGGCGAGGACGCCCTTGCCCTCCAGGGGCATCGAGGCGCTGCGCTCGATCGCGAGCTCGAGCTCGAGCCGGTGGGGGGCCGCGTCGATCGCGGCGTCGGCGTCGCCGGTCTCCTGGACCATCCGGGCGGCCACGTTGCCCGGTACGTCGTCGTGGACGAGGTGCTGCGCCGCCCGCGCCGCCTCGATCCCCACCACGGCGGGAAGGAACTCGTAGTCGACGCGGATCCGGTCCACGACGTCCTCGGCGGTGTAGCGGCTGGAGGCCACCACCATCACGATGGCCTCGCCGACGTAGTTGACCTCGTCCTTCGCCAGGGCGTACTGGGTGCGGCCGTGGGTCAGCGTCGGGTGCGGGATCAGCAGCGGCAGCGGCTCGGCGACACGGGTGCCGTGCTCGTCCTGGTCCGCTGCCAGGTCGTCGTAGGTGTAGATCGCGACCAGCCCGTCGACGTCCAGCGCGTCGGTGACGTCGATGTCGACGACCCGGGCGTGCGCGTGCGGGCTCCGGACGAACGCGACCTCGAGGGCGTCGTGCCCGAGGTCGTCGAGGTAGCGGCCCCGGCCGGTCACGAGGCGCGGGTCCTCCGACCGCAGGACCGGCTGCCCGAACAGCTTGGTCGTCATGCCTCGGCCCGCAGCTCACTGCCGCGGAGGACGGCGGCGACGATGTTCTGGTAGCCGGTGCAGCGGCAGAGGTTCCCGCTGATCGCCTCGCGGGCCTCCTCGGCGGTCGGGACGGGGTTCTCGTCCAGGTAGGCGGTGATCGTCGTGATGAAGCCCGGGGTGCAGAAGCCGCACTGCAGGGCGTGGCACTCGCGGAACGCCTGCTGCACCGGGCCCATCCCGCCGTCGGCGGACCGGCAGCCCTCCACGGTGGTGATCTCGGCACCGTCGAGGCTGACCGCGAAGACGAGGCAGGATCGGGTCGGCGCGCCGTCGACCAGGACGGTGCACGCTCCGCAGACGCCGTGCTCGCAGCCGACGTGGGTGCCGGTCATCCGGAGGTCGTGGCGCAGCGCGTCGGACAGCAGCCGACGGGCCGGCAGCTCGAGCTCGTGGCGGGTGCCGTTGACGGTCAGGGACACGGGGACCTGCTGCTCCATCAGGCGGCCCTCCCGTCGCGCCGCCGGGCGACGGCGTCGTCGCGGGCCTGGTCGACAGCGCGCTCGGTGAGCACGTGGGCGAGGTTGCGCCGGTAGGCGGCGGTGGCGTGGATGTCGTCCTCCGGGTCGATCACGTCGTCGAGCAGGTCGCGGAGCCGGGCGCTGTCGATCCCGCCACCGCTGCCGGTGACGGCCTCGGTCAGGTCGGTGACGACGGGTCCGGGTCCGACGCTGATCAGGCCGACGCGCACGGACGTCATCGCGAGGTCGGGGTCCACGGTCACGACGGCCGCGACGCCGCACATCGCGTAGTCACCGTGTCGTCGCGCCATCTCCACGAACGCCGATCCGCTGCCCGTCGGCGGTCGTCGGAAGGTGGCTGCCACGGCGAGCTCGGCCGGGCCGGTGGCCGTCTCCATCGGGCCGACGAAGAAGTCCAGCGCGGTCACCTCACGGGTGCCCGCGGGGCCGGCGAGCTCCACGCTGCCGTCGAGCAGCGCCAGCACGGCGGTCATCTCCGCAGCCGGGTCGCCGTGGACGAGGCTGCCGACCGTCGTACCGCGGTTGCGGATGGTCGGGTGTGCGACGTTGCGCAGCGCCTGGCGCAGCAGGGGAAGAGCGGCGTACGCCGCGTCGTCGCGCTCGACCCGGGAGTGCCGGGCGAGCGCGCCGACCCGGACGCCGTTCTGGCTGACCTCCACGGCGTCGAGACCGGGGAGGTGGTTGATGTCGACGAGGTGGCCGGGTGCGGCCAGCCTCATCGACATCAGGGGGATCAGGCTCTGCCCGCCCGCGAGGACCTTGGCGCCGCCGGGCTCCCCGTCGAGGCCGGCAAGCATCTGCACGGCCTCGTCGGTGGAGCGCGGACGGTGGTAGGTGAACGGGGGTGGCTTCACGAGGTGACTTGCCGAGCCTCTCTTGCGGTCGTGGTCAGTGCCGGTGGCCGCTGTCGCGGCCCTCGATCTCTTCCTGCTCCTGCACGCCGGGGCGCTCCACCGTGATGAGGCTGACGTCCTCCTTCAGGTTGGCCGGAGCGACCATCCTGGCCAGGTGGTAGCCGACCAGGGTGACGATCGTGCCGAGCGCGATCCCGGAGAGCACGAAGTTGTCGGTGATCTTCAGGGACGTGTCGCCGATCGCGATGATGATTCCGGCGGCGACCGGGACCAGGTTGACCGGGTTGGCGAAGTCGACCCGGTTCTCCTTCCAGATCTTCGCGCCGAGCAGGCCGATCATGCCGTAGAGCACGACGGTGATGCCGCCGAGCACGCCACCGGGTGTCGCCGAGACCAGCGCGCCGAACTTCGGCGAGAAGCCGAACCCGAGCGCGACGACCGCCGCCACGAAGTAGGCGGCCGTCGAGTAGATCCGGGTCGCCGCCATGACTCCGATGTTCTCGGCGTACGTCGTGGTGGGCGAGCCGCCCACGGCTGAGGCGATGACGGTGCCGACACCGTCCGCGGCGATCGCACGGCCCATCACCGGGTCGAGGTCGCGGTTCGTCATCTCGGCCACGGCCTTGACGTGGCCGGTGTTCTCCGCGATCAGCGCGATCACGGCCGGCAGCACGAGGAGCACGAAGGTGAGCGAGAAGCTGGGCATGTGCCAGCCGACAGCGCCGAGGTTGCCGGCGTTGGTCTGGTTGCCCACGAGGCCGTCGGCGGTGTGCACCGGGAAGCCGAACCAGTCGGCAGCCTTGACCCCGTCCCAGTTGACGCGCCAGTGCTCGGTGACCTTGCCGGCGGCGGGGTCGAGCGACGTGATCTTGCCGCCCACCTGGTCGAAGACCCAGGACAGGGCGTAGCCGAAGATCAGGCCCATGAAGATCGCGATGCGGCCGAGGAAGCCCCGGACGCCGACGGCGAACAGGATCACGAAGAACATCACGAGGAGCGCGACCCACTGGTCCTGCGGCCAGTAGATGTCGGCCACCACAGGCGCGAGGTTGAAGCCGATCAGCATCACCACGGCACCCGTGACGACCGGCGGCAGCACCGCGTGCAGCATCTTCGTCCCGGCGAAGTGGATCAGCACGCCGACGAGGGCGAGCACGACTCCGGCGACGAGGATCGCGCCGGTGACGTCCGCGGGGCCGCCGGGGCCGCCCGAGCCCTGATAGGTGTAGATCGCGGTCGCACCACCGACGAACGAGGCGGAGGTGCCGAGGTAGCTGGGCACCTTGCCCTGGACGATCAGCAGGAACGCGATCGTCGCGATGCCGCTCATCATGATCGCGAGCTGCGGGTTCAGGCCCATGATGATCGGGAACACGAACGTGGCGCCGAACATCGCGACCACGTGCTGTGCGCCGAGTCCGGCGGTCCTTCCCCAGGACAGACGCTCGTCAGGGGCAACAGCTTGTCCGGGCGGCGGGGTCTTCCCGTCGTAGACGACTTTCCAGCCAATAGCCATCTCAGGCCTCCTGCTCAGGTGACTTGCGTCACGGGTCTCGCCCACTGTGCCCGAGTCCAACACGCCGATGAGGGACGCGCCCAGCGCAGATCTGCCGAAACCTGGCCGGTTCGGCTGGCGACTGTTGCCAAAGCCGCGAGCGGACCGCTCAGAGCTCCCGCATGGTCACCACGCGGAGCGCGAGCGCCAGGTCGAGCCGCAGCGTCGCGTCGCCGGTGAACGGCCCGACGATCCGCTCGATCTTGCCGATCCGGTAGCGCAGCGTGTTGTAGTGGAAGTGCAGCACCCGGGCCGCCTCCGCCACGTTGAGGTTCGTGTCGAGCAGCACCTGCAACGTCGCCCGCAGGGTGGCCGCCTCGTCGGTGGCACCGGGGCCCGGCGCGAGCTCCTTGAGCGTCTCGCGGACGAACCGGTCCAGCTCGTCGGCGTCCTCGATCAGGCTGAGCAGCCGGAAGACACCGAGGTCGTCGAAGTGCGCGACGGCGCTGGGACCGTGCAGCCGGCGACCCGCCTGGAGCGCCTTGCGGGCCTGCTCGTAGGCCGCCGGCAGGCCGTCGGGCTCGGTGATCACCCGGCTGACGCCGGCGGCGAAGGTGCGCCGGCCGCCGCCACCGTCGCCGCGCACGCCGCGCACCGTCTTCTCGACGACCGCGCGCTCCGCCCCCGGCTCGGGCACCGGCAGCAGCGCCACGACCTCCGCGGCGAACCCGACCACCGGCGCACCGCCGTCGTGCGCTCCCACCACCGTCGACCAGGCCGCGGAGAACCGCTCCAGCTCGAGCGGGCCCCGGTAGCCGTGCGACATCGGGGGCGCGTCGTCGGTCTCCAGCGCGGCGACCACCACGACCATGGGGCGCTCGAGGTCCCAGCCGAGGCTGCGCGCGTGGCCGACCACGTCGTCGCCCTCCCCCGCCCGGCCGCTGAGCACGTCGCGGAGGAAGTCACCGCGGTACTTGCTCTCCACCGCGGTCACCGCGAGCTGCTTGGTCAGGCAGATCGCCACCACGTCCGCCGCGCGCTCCAGGACGGCGAGGTCCTCGACGTCGAGCTGCCGGTCGGGGTGGAAGAGCACCAGCCGGCCGTGGTCGATCCGGCCGCCGGCCACGGGGACCACGGCATGGGACCCGCCGACGTCGGCGGCGGTGTGCAGCCCAGGCACCGACACCTCGGCGAGGAACCGGCCGCTCGGGTGGAACAGCGACGACTCCTGGAGGCGACCGAGCGCGTCCGGATCCCCGACGAGACTGAGCACCCGGCCGTCGACGGTCGTCACCAGCACCGAGCCGCCGAGGTGGTCGCGGATCCGGGAGGCCACCTCGGTCAGGTCGCCGCCGGCGAGCACCGCGTTCACCAGCTCGCGCTGAACCCCGTCGCGGCGTTCCAGCAGCGTGAGCATCTGACCGACGTCCCCGGCTGGCAACTCACGCCCACTGTCACGCAGATCGTTGGCAAGTTCACCCATGCGGCTGACGCTACCGGAGTCGTAGGCTCGGCCGGGTGACCTCGACCTGTCTCGTCGACGAGTTCTCCGGGGAGTTCCCCGGCGCCGCGTCGACACTGCTCGCGGACCTGCTCATGCAGCCCGGGCTGCGGCTCACCGAGGTGGCCCGCACCCGCACCTCGGTCCACTACGACACCGGCCGCACCGACGTGCCGGTCCTCTGCGTGGCGACCCCCGACGCGGTCCTGCTCCCCCACACCTTCGTCACCTCGGTGCTCCCGTCGGCGCCGGAGCTCGTCGACGCCACCTGGCGGGTCACTCGGTGGTGGCACCCGTGCCGCCCCGTCGGCCTCGCCCCGCCGCCGCCGGACCGCGTCGCGACGCTCGCCTGCACGCCGTACGACGTCCTGGTCCCGTCCGCGCTGCTGGGCCGGGGCGCCGGTCTGACCCCCGAGGGGGACGACGTGCTGGCCGGCGCCCTGGTGACCGCCCACGCCACCGCCGACCCGCGCCTCGACGCCTGGTGCGCGGCCACCCGCGAGGCGCTGGCCACGCGGCGCACCACCGCGGTCTCCCGCGGAATGCTGCACCACGCGCTCGACGGCTACGCCACCCCGCAGCTCGCCGAGCTGCTCGTCGCGCTGTGCCGCGGCGGCGACCTCGACGGCCCGCTCGCCCGGCTGCGGGCGCTGGGCCACTCCTCCGGCGACGCCCTCCTCGACGGGGTCGTCCACACGCTCACGACCCGTGCCACGACCGGCAGCCACGAAGGAGTCGCATGACCCGCAGCCTGGACACGCGCAAGGGCGCCTACGTCGACTCGGTGACGTTGATGCAGGTGAGCAAGCGAGTCGGTGCGCTGGACGGGGTGAACGCCGCGCTGGTCGCGATGGCCACCGACCTCAACCTCGAGCTGGCCGCCGGGATGGGCTTCGCGGTCCCCGACGGCCTCACCGGCAACGAGATGCTGGTGGCCCTCGACGCGGAGTCCGAGGAGGCGCTCGCCGCCGCCCGGGCCGAGGTGGACGCGGCGCTCACCGCGTCCTCACGGCCGGCCACCGGCGGGTTCGGGTCGGCACCGCCGTCGGCCACGGTCGCCGCCGCCGCGAAGTCCGTCGACCCGGCCACGACCGTCGCGCTGGTGTCCACCCCGGGCCGCTACGCCTTCGCCGACGCCCTCGACGCGGTCGACGCCGGCCTGCTCACGATGGTCTTCAGCGACAACGTGCCGCTGGAGCAGGAGGTCCTGCTCAAGCAGCGTGCCGCCGAGGCCGGCGTCCTGGTGATGGGGCCTGACTGCGGCACCGCCGTCGTCGGCGGGGTCGGCCTCGGCTTCGCCAACGTGGTCCGTCCCGGCCCGGTCGGGATCGTCGCCGCCTCCGGCACCGGCGCCCAGCACCTGATGTCGCTGCTCGACGGCGCCGGCGTCGGGGTCTCGCACTGCCTCGGTGTCGGCGGGCGTGACCTGTCCGACGCCGTAGGCGGGCTGTCCACGCTGCGGGCGCTCGACCTGCTCGACGCGGACCCGTCCACCGAGCTGATCGTGGTGGTGTCCAAGCCGCCGGCCGCAGCCGTGGCCGAGGCCGTCCGCGCGCACGCCGCGACGCTGACGACGCCGGTGCTGTTCGGGCTGCTCGGCGCCGGGCAGCCGGACCTCACCACGACCGCGCAGTCGGTCGTCGAGGCCGCCGGCCGGCCCTGGGCCGCACCGGAGAGCTGGCCGGGCGCGGTCACGACCGGACGCCCAGGAGGCAGCCTGCGTGGCCTGTTCGCCGGCGGCACCCTGTGCGACGAGGCCATGCTGATCGCCGCCGAGTCGCTCGGGCCGATCGCGTCCAACATCCCGCTGGACCCCGCGGACGCGCTGGGCGCCGACTTGGTGGCCCGTGGCCACACGATGATCGACTTCGGCGACGACGAGCTGACCCGGGGCCGTCCGCACCCGATGATCGACGGCACCCTCCGCGTCGAGCGGATGCTCGCGGAGGTCGACGACCCGGCCACGGGGGTGCTGCTCCTCGACGTGGTGCTCGGCCTCGGCGCCGACCCCGACCCGGCCGCCTCGCTGGTCGAGCCGGTCCGCCGGGCGACCGCGAGCGGCCTGCCCGTCGTCGTCTCCGTCGTCGGGACGCAGGACGACCCCCAGGGCACCCGGGCCCAGTGCGCCGCCCTCAACGCCGCCGGTGCCGCCGTCCACCTCTCCAACGCCGCCGCCACCCGGGCGGCCCTCGACCTGATCGCAGGAGGCGCGTCATGAACGGGCTGTTCACGCCGACCGCCGTGGTGACGGCCGGGGCGAGCCTCCTCGCCGACACCGTCGAGCATCAGGCCGTCACCACCCATCGCGTCGACTGGCAGCCCCCGGTCGGCGACGCGGAGGCCCTGGCGGCCGTGATGGGCGACCCGCGCCGCCGGCCCGCGAACGAGCGGGCGCTGCAGGCGATGCTCTCCGCGGAGGCCACCCTCGTCGACGTCCGTCCCGCCTCCGAGGCGCTCGGCCTCGAGCGCGGTCAGCTGCTGCACGCCGGCCCACCCGTGGACTGGGAGCGGGCGTCGGGCCCGATGCGCGGTGCGCTGATCGGCGCGCTGCTGCTCGAGGGGCTCGCCTCCGACCCCGAGGAGGCCGAGCGGAAGCTCGCCACCGGCGACGGGGTCGGCTGGGAGCCGTGCCACCACCGCGGCGCCGTCGGCCCGATGGCGGGCGTCGTGTCCCCGTCGATGTGGGTCTTCGAGCTGCGCGACGAGGCCCACGGCAACACGTCGTGGTGCACCTTGAACGAGGGCCTCGGGAAGGTGCTGCGCTACGGCGCCTACGGCCCGGAGGTGATCGACCGGCTGCGCTGGATGGGCGACGTGCTCGGCCCGCTGCTGGCCGACGCCGTGCGTTCCGGCGGCCCGGTCGACGTCCGCGCGATCATCGCGCAGATGGTGCAGATGGGCGACGAGGGGCACAACCGCAACCGGGCCGGGACGCTGATGTTCCTGCGGGAGGTGCTCCCCGCCATGATCGACAGCGGCCGCCCGAGCAGCGAGGTGGCCGAGGCCGTGCGGTTCGTCTCCGGCAACGATCACTTCTTCCTCAACCTGGGGATGCCGGCCTGCAAGCTGCAGACCCGCGCCGCTGCCGACGTACCGGGCTCCACCGTCGTCACCGTGATGGCCCGCAACGGCACCGACTTCGGGATCCAGACGTCCGGCACCGGCGACCGGTGGTTCACCGCGCCGGCGAACACGCCGGAGGGGCTCTACCTCGGGGCGTACGGTCCCGACGACGCCAACCCCGACATCGGCGACTCGGCGATCACGGAGACCGCCGGCATCGGCGGGATGTCGATGGCGACCGCGCCCGCGATCGTCCGGTTCGTCGGCGGCTCGGTGCCGGACGCGCTGGCGACGACGCAGCGGATGTATGACATCACGGTCGGCGAGAACCCGGCCTTCGCCATCCCGATCCTGGAGTTCCGGGGGGCGCCGACCGGCATCGACGTGACCTCGGTGGTGCGCACCGGCGTGCTCCCGCAGATCAACACCGGGATGGCCGGCCGCGTCGCCGGCACCGGCCAGGTGGGTGCCGGTCTCGTCACGCCGCCGATGGAGTGCTTCACCCAGGCGCTCGACGCCCTCGCGGTGGCGGTTCAGGGAAGCCGGTAGCTGGCCCGGGACTGCTCCGCGCCGTAGACGCCGTCGCGGTCCCGCCCGTGGCCGCCGTGCCAGTCCAGGCACAGGACGGTGGCGTCGTCGCTGAGCTCGTGGCCGGTCGAGGCGAGAACACGGTCGGCCAGGGCGCGGACCGCCTCGCGCGGGTGCAGCGACCTCGTGTCCCTGATCTCCCCGCTGAGGTCGACACCGACTGCGTTGCGCTCGAGCATCCCGTCAGTCACGAACACCAGCCGATCCCCCGGTTCCAGGGCAAGATGGCTCGCCCGATGGGTGCTGTCCTCGAACAGGCCCAGCGGAAGGTCGATGGGCAGCTTCACGACACTGACGTCCGGGCCGCGAGCGAGGTAGGGCGCGACATGCCCTGCATTGATCAGATCCATGCCCCCGGTGCGCAGGTCGAGGCGACCGACCACCCCGGTCACGAAGTCGTCGAGCCTGCTCTCCGCTGCGTGCTCGACGAGGGCCGTGTTCGCCGCGGTGACCTGCTCGAGCAGGGAGGCTCCCTCGTTGCGTGCGTTCCGTAGGCTTCCCACGCACAAGGTGGCGGTCAGTGCAGCCCCGACTCCGTGACCCATCGCGTCGGTCAAGGACACATGCAGCAGGTCGCGGTCCAGACTGAAGTCGAACGTGTCCCCGGCGATGCCGGCTGCGGGCTCCAGCCAGCCCGCGAGCGTGAAGGCCCCGGCTTCGCACGTCTGGGGCCCCGGGAGCAGCCGGTGCTGGATCTCGGCGGACAGGCTCAACGGCCGGGTGCGCTGTCCCCACTCGTACAGATCGGTGTGCCGGCGGTTGGCGATCACGACGAACGCCAGCAGGTGCGCGAGCCGTGCGATGTCACGGACCGACTCGGGCTCCGGTTCCGTGGGAAGAACGAGCTCCAGCAGGCCGATGACCTCGCCGCGCTCGGTCACCGGGGCCAGCACCCGCCACGTCCCGGGCTCCGATCCCGCGGCGTCAGGTGCAACCACCTGGGCCACTTGGGAACGCACCGCCCGCTCCGCAGGGCCACCGTCGAACGGGAACACCGTCGCTGACTCCTCGAGAGCTCGACGCTCGTCACGCGCGAGCGGGGCGCTGGCCAGCTGGACGTGGGCGAGCCGGACCAGGGCCCTCCCGGACAGGTCGGCGATGAGGAAGGAGACCCGCGTCGCTCCGAGCGCACGACCGAGCTCGCGGGTGACCGCCTCGACAGCCTCGACGGGCGAGGCAGCCTCCGCTGCGTCCAGGACACTTGCCACGGCGCTCAGTCCTCTGTCCGACTCCATTTCCGGAGCATAGGCTCCCCCGCCGCCTTCGGTCGCCGGTCAAAAAGGGCGGTCGCCTAGTCGTCGCGTTCGGTGCGGGAGTGGTGCTCCGCGAGAGCCCGGAGCTGCCGGACCGCCTTGGTGGCCCGGGGCCCGTCGGAGCCCTGGATGCCGATCGCGCTGGCCGACGTACCGTCGCTGAGGTCGAGCACCGCCCACGGGCTGCCCGGCCGCAGCGTGATCCCGAGGATCTCGCTCCACTCGAAGTCGTGGACCCGATAGCCGTTGACCACCCGGATCCCGACCTCGCCGGCCTCCACGCGGCTGCGTGCGATGCCCCAGCCGAGGGCCGCGAAGCCCAGGCTGAGAAAGATGATCGTGCCGATCTGGAAGGCCGTGAACTTCGCCCGGATCTCGGGCGGGAACGCGATCCAGATGGCCAGCCCGAGGCCGAACAGCAGCGCGCCGAGGACGTAGACCGCGATCCGTGCGCCGAGCGGTCGGAACGTGTGCGGCAACGGGAGGAGCGGTTCAGAGGCGGCAGGCATGGATGTCCGTGGAGAGGATGCCGCGGGCGCCGAGCTCGTAGAGCTCGTCCATGACGCGCTGGGCGGAGTCACGGCGGACCATCGACCGCACCGCGACCCACCCTTCGCGATGAAGGGGCGACACGGTGGGGCTCTCGATGCCGGGGGTCAGCGCGACGGCCTCCTCGACCCGCTCGACGCGGATGTCGTAGTCCATCATCACGTAGGAGCGCGCGACGAGGACGCCCTCGAGCCGGCGCTGGAACACCTCGAAGCCGGCGGGCAGGCCCGCGCCGGACCGGGTGATGAGCACGGCCTCGGACTCGAGGATCGGCTCACCGAAGACCTCGAGGCCGGCCTGGCGCAGCGTGCTGCCGGTCTCGACGACGTCGGCGATCACGTCGGCGACGCCGAGCTGGACGCTGGTCTCCACCGCCCCGTCGAGCCGCGTGACGGTCGCGTCGATGCCGCGCTCCTCGAGGTAGGCGCGCACCACCCCGTCGTACGACGTGGCGATCCGCTTGCCGGCCAGGTCGGCCGTGGTGGTCACCGTGCCGGGCCGGGCGGCGAAACGGAACCGCGACCGGCCGAAGCCGAGCTGCAGCACCTCCTCGGCCTTGGCGCCCGAGTCGAGCAGCAGGTCGCGTCCGGTGATGCCGATGTCGAGCGTCCCCTCACCGACGTACAGCGCGATGTCACGCGGACGCAGGTAGAAGAACTCGACGCCGTTGTCGCCGTCGGTCAGGGTGAGCTGCTTGCCGTCGCTGCGCTGCTTGTAACCGGCCTCGCGCAGGATGTCGGAGGCGGACTGGGACAGCGACCCCTTGTTGGGGATCGCGATCCGCAGAAGTTCGTTGCTCATGCGGGTCTCCTCGGGAGAGCTCAGAGGTGGGCGTAGACGTCTTCGAGGCCGATGCCGCTGGCGATCATCAGCACCTGGGCGTGGTAGATCAGCTGGCTGATCTCCTCGGCGGCCCGTTCGCGGCCCTCATGCTCCGCGGCCATCCAGGACTCGGCAGCCTCCTCGACCAGCTTCTTGCCGATCGCATGGACGCCCGCGTCGAGAGCCGCGACGGTGCCGCTGCCCTCAGGCCGGGTCTGTGCCTTCTCGTTGAGCTCGGTCCAGAGCTCCTCGAACGTCTTCATCCGCATGCTTTCCGTGTAGTCCTCGCAGGACGGGTCCAGGGTACGGCGTGCCGTCCGGCTCGCCGGGGGCGCCGTCTCAGATCTGCTCGTCGACCTCGTAGCCGCGGCGGATCTTGCGCAGGCAGAGTGCCGTCACCAGCGCGGCCGCGGTCGCCTCGTAGCCCTTGTCCTCCGAGGACCCCTCGAGCCCGGCGCGGTCCAGGGCCTGTTCCTCGGTGTCGCAGGTGAGCAGGCCGAACCCGATCGGCGTGGAGGTGTCGAGCGCCACCCGGTTGAGCCCGTCGGTGGCGGCGGAGCAGACGTAGTCGAAGTGCGGGGTGCCGCCGCGAATGACGACGCCGAGCGCGACGACCGCGTCGTAGCCCTTCTCGGCCAGCGCGGAGGCCACGACCGGCAGCTCGAAGGACCCGGGGACGCGCACGAGCGTGGGCGCCTCGACCTGGTAGGCGTCGAGCGCGCGCTTGGCGCCGGCGACGAGCCCGTCCATCACCTGCTGGTGCCAGCTCGCGGCGACGACCGCCACGCGGAGCTCGTGACAGTCGACCGGCTGCTCGGTGGGGCTTCCTGCTCCGCTCATGCGGCGCCTCCTTCGTCGGTGGTGTGCTGCAGGTCCGGGAGGTGGTGCCCCATCCGGTCGCGCTTGGTCAGCAGGTAGCCGATGTTGTGGTCGTTGGGGTGCGGCGTCAGGGGTACCCGCTCGCTGACGGGCACGCCGTACTCCTCGAGGTTCGTCACCTTGTCCGGGTTGTTCGTCAGCAGCCGGACCGACGTGACGCCGAGGTCGCGCAGGATCTGCGTGGCGGTGCCGTAGTGGCGGGCGTCGGCGGGCAGGCCGAGGTCGAGGTTGGCGTCGACCGTGTCGCGGCCGCCGTCCTGGAGCTGGTAGGCCTGCAGCTTGGCGACCAGCCCGATCCCCCGGCCCTCGTGGCCGCGCAGGTAGACCACGACGCCGCGGCCCTCCTTGACGATGCGCTCCATGGCCTCCTCGAGCTGCGGCCCGCAGTCGCAGCGGTGCGAGCCGAAGACGTCGCCGGTGAGGCACTCGGAGTGCACCCGCGTAAGCACGTCCTCGCCACTGCTGATGTCGCCGTGGACGAGCGCGACGTGCTCCGAGTCGTCGATGGTGATCCGGTAGCCGTAGGCCGTGAAGTCGCCGGCTCGTGCCGGCAGGTGCGTCTCGGCGACACGCTCCACGTGGGTCTCGTGGCGGCGCCGGTAGTGGATCAGGTCCTCGATCGAGATCATCACCAGGCCGTGCTCGTCGGCGAAGTCGCGCAGCTGCTGACCGCGCTTCATGGTCCCGTCGTCGTTGACGATCTCGGAGATGACACCGGCCGGGGTGAGGCCTGCCATCCGGGCGAGATCCACCGCGGCCTCGGTGTGGCCGGGGCGGACCAGGACGCCGCCCTCGGTGTAGCGCAGCGGGAAGACGTGACCGGGCTGGGTGATCTCGAAGGGCTCGGTCGCCGAGTCGTTGAGCACGCGGACCGTGTGCGCACGGTCGGCCGCGGAGATGCCGGTGCTGACGCCGTCACGCGCGTCGACCGAGACGGTGTACGCCGTCCGGTAGCGGTCGCGGTTGTGCGGGGTCATCAGCGGGATGCCGAGCCGGTCGAGGGTCTCGGCGGTCATCGGCGCGCAGATCACGCCGGAGCTGTAGCGGATCGTGAACGCCATCAGCGCCGGGGTGGCCCTGCTGGCAGCGAAGATCAGGTCGCCCTCGTTCTCACGGTCCTCGTCGTCGACGACGATCACGGCCTGGCCGGCGGCGATGGCGGCGACGGCCTGCTCGACCGTGTCGAGCCGCACCTGGGGGGCGTTCATGCCTTCTCCTTGTCATCGGTGGTCGAGCCTGTCGAGACCAGCAGTCGCTCGACGTACTTCGCGATCACGTCGACCTCGAGGTTGACCCGCTCCCCCGGCTGCTTGAAGCCGAGCGTGGTGCGGGCCAGCGTCTCGGGGATCAGCGAGACCGTGAACGAGCCGTCCTTGACCTCGACGACGGTCAGCGAGATCCCGTCGACGGTGATCGACCCCTTGTCGACGAGGTAGCGCGCCAGCTCGTCCGGCAGGGACACCTCGACGAGCTCCCAGTGCTCGCTGGGCGTGCGGTTCAGCACCTCGCCGGTGCCGTCGACGTGGCCCTGGACGATGTGGCCGCCGAGCCGGGTGGTCGCGGTGACGGCGCGCTCGAGGTTGACCTTCGAGCCGGGCTCGAGGGCCCCGAGCGAGGTCTTGTCGAGCGTCTCGCGCATCACGTCGGCGGTGAACGTCTCGCCGTCCCGCTCCGCCACGGTGAGGCAGCACCCGTTCACCGAGATCGAGTCGCCGAGCCGGGCGTCGGTGACCACGTGCGGGCCGCGGACGGTGAGCCGGATGGCGTCCGTCTGCTCCTCGAGTCCCTCGACGACGCCGAGCTCCTCCACGATTCCGGTGAACATTCAGGCACTCCCCTGCTTCTCGTCATGTCCGCGCGACGCCATGGTCAGCCGCACGTTGGTGTCGGGCCCCTCGCCCAGGACGGTCACGTCGCTCACGTCGAGGTGGACCGCATCCGCGATCGTGCCGATGCCGAGGTCGGCCACCGCGCTGCGCCCTGCGCCGAGCAGCATCGGCGCCACGTAGGTGACCACCTCGTCGACCAGCCCCGCGGTCAGGAAGGCGGCGGCGAGCGTCGGCCCGCCCTCGAGGAACACGTGCTGCCGCCCGCGGGCGAACAGGATGGCCAGTGCCTCCTGCGGGTCCCGGGTCGGGAGTACGACGGTCTCGGCGGCGTCGTCGAGGACCCGCCGGTCGGCCGGGACGTCGCGCAGGCCCATCACGGCGCGCAGCAGCTGCTGCTCGCGCGGCAGGGGCCGGTCGTCCTCGTCGCGGACCGTGAGCTGCGGGTCGTCGACGAGGACCGTCTCGGTGCCGACCAGGATCGTGTCGCACAGCGCGCGGAGGCGGTGCGTGTCGCGCCTCGCTGGCAGCGAGCTGACCCAGCGCGAGGTCCCGTCGGCCGCGGCGCTGCGCCCGTCCAGCGTCGTGGCGAACTTCCAGGTGACGAACGGGCGCTGGTGCTCGACGGCGAAGCTCCACACCCGGTTGAGCGCGCGCGCCTCGTCGGCCAGCAGCCCGCCCTCGACCTCGATGCCGGCGGCCCGGAGCGTCTCGGCGCCGCCGGTCGCGACGGGGCTGGTGTCACCCTGCGCGTAGACCACCCGGGCCACGCCGGCAGCCACGAGCGCTGCGGCGCACGGGCCGGTGCGGCCGGTGTGGTTGCAGGGCTCGAGGGTGACGACGGCCGTGGCGCCGCGAGCTCGCTCGCCTGCCTGGGCGAGCGCGTCGGCCTCGGCGTGGGCCGTCCCGGCGCCACGGTGGAAGCCCTCGGCGACCGTCGTGCCGTCCGGTGCCAGCAGCACGCAGCCCACCCGGGGGTTGGGGCCGAGAGGCACGCCGGGCGTCGCCGCGAGCTCGAGGGCGCGCAGCATCGCCGTGCGCTCCGTCGAGCTGCCGGCCATCTCCCTGGCCCCTCTCGTCCTGTGCGGACCCCGGGGCTCGTGGAAGACGGAGCCGTCGTCGCGGGCTCCCCGATGTGGTTGGTGGACACATCGATCACCGGCGACGTACGGCTGCGTGCGCTTCCCATCCGGACTTTCACCGTCGGTGCAGGAGTTCCACCTGCTCAACCGGCTGCTGGCTGCAGCCGGGTCGCGGACTTTCACCGCCGGCTCGGAATTACACCGACCCCAGAGCACGCGAGCTGTTCACTCGTCGGGTCAAGCCTGCCACACAGCCGGTCGGCGAGGGTACGTGCCCGGGATGTGACCCTGCGCACCCGGGCGGGTCAGGCCGCGTGGTGGCTGAGACCGTCGAGGTCGAGGGTGACGTCGCTGCGGTAGAGCTCGATCACCACCGGCCGGCGGGGCTTCGTCCGCGGCTCCCGGCCCGCGGGCGGGGTGACCTTGCGGGTGCCGGTGTGGTCGACCAGGTAGAAGTGCCCGTGCGGGTCACGCCACACGTAGATCCCGTCGAACGGCTGGGCGACCTGCCACCGGCCGTGGGTCTTGATCCGGTGGTGGAAGCGCCCCAGCGGCCCGTAGTTCCCCATCCGCGACTGCCCACCTGGTGCTTCCTGCTCCCCGGGTGCGTGGGACGCGTGCTGGTAGGCCTGGGTGTGGTCGATGTCCACGGGGTCCAGGTTCGCAGCGAACGGGAAGCAGTCGGCCGGCGTCCGCAGACGCACGGCCCTCCTATGTCGGGCGGGCAGCTCGTAGCCGTCCACCGGTTCCTGGCCGGCCAGGTCGACCACCGGGGTGATCGTGAACGCGTGGTAGGGCGCGAGCTGCTCGCGGACGTACTGCAGCGTGACCGGCCCCTCGCCCTCCCACCGGACGACCCCGTCGGGGGTTCCGTCGCGGGCCGCGTTCACCGTCTCCTCGGCCAGGTGCAGGAAGACGTTCACCCGCGGCAGCAACCCCGGCCAGTCCAGCACCACCGCACCCAACGAGGTGGTCGGGTCACTGGCCCGGGCCAGCCAACCCGGCAGCTCCGCCGGCCGGAACACCCGCGGCACCACCGGCCCCACCGACGCACCCGCCCCGTCGTCAGCCGCCTCGCCTCGGGCGCCTCGTCGTCCGGGACCGCCCCGGCGTCAGCCGCCTCGTGGTCCGGGACCGCCCCGGCGTCAGCCTCATCTGCCTCGTCCTCGAGTGGAAGCTGGTCCTCGGGCAACGGGTCGTCGACGACGCCGGTGCCCGAACGGTGCGCCGCGAACGCCGCCAGCAGCTCCACGGCCTGCATCGGGTTCGCCAACACCAGACACGCCTTGACCCGACGCTGGTCCTCATCATCGGTGTCACCCAACGCCTTCAACGCCTCGGCCAGGAACGCCACCGTGGCCTCGAACCGGATCACCAACGCCGCCGGCCCACGCAGGTAGAACCCCTTCATGCCGTGCGCCGAGGACCGCGTCGACCTCGCGAACGCCTCCCGCCGGGCGTCCTCCTCGCGCCGCGCCGCCGCCTCCGGATCCGCCGCCACGACCCGCCCCTCCAGGGCGGCGCAGAACCGCGACCACGGCACCCGCCCGTCCACCAGCTCGGCCATCTCCGCATCCACCCGCCCGGCAGCCTCCAGCGACAGCTCCCGGGTCCGCCGCGCCACATGACGCACCCACGGCACCCGCGCCTCCCGCGCCACCACCCGCGAGTACATCCGCGGCAGCCGGTGCCGGGCGTCCAACGCGTCCGCGATCATCGCCCTGCCGCCCACCGCACCCATCCGCAACCGCGCCCCGAACGCAGCCGCCGCGAACTCCGCCACCCGCGGGGTGCCCGCACCCCCGAGCCGCACCGACCGCTCCATACCCGGCAACACCCGGCCGTGACCCACGGCCGGCAAACCCTCACCACTGCACAGATCCGCATAGTGCGCCGCCGCCAAGAAGATCTCGCAGTTCCCCTCCAACGACTCCAACCACAACAACTCCACCGCGTCGAGCGTCTGCTCCACACTGCGCTCCTCGAGCGGCGAGTCCGTCGGGCATCCCATGACCCGACTCAACCAGACCCCACCGACAGTTCTCGAAGCTGGTAGCGCTGCGTCCGCTGCGTCGACGTGCATGACCTCAATCGAGGCGATGGCGCTGCAGTCCGCGGCGTTGGCGGCCCGCGTCATCGGCCCAGGGATCGGGCGACAGCGAGGGCTTTCAGCACGGCCTCGGGTTGCTCGAAGGCGGGGTCGTCGGCGGCGTCTTCGATGACGTGCAACGGCCATCCGTAACGGACGCTGGCTCGCTGGGCCACGGCCAGCCGGTTCTGGCGGTCATGGCGCCCCCAGATGAGGGTCGTGGGGACCGAAATCCTCGCGAGCTCTTCCTCGGGGATCGCGCGCCACCCGAGCTGCGGCATCATGCTTCGAAGCGCCGCCTTCTGGTCAGGTGAGTTGGCGCCGTCGAGGGCGCATGTCATGAGTGGCTCCCAGAGCGGCCCAAGGTGGTCCTTCAGTCCGTTCATGTCGACGAAGCACTGCCGGAAGAACCGATCACGGCTGCCCGCCGTTGGCCTTGCGAGGAAGTTGACCAGCGTGAGCGTGAAGAGCGGCGATGGCCGGAGATTGCACAGACCGAACGTGTCTATCAGGACAAGCCCACAGAGCTTCTCGCTGTGAGCGATGGCGAATCGCGCCCCGACCGCACCGCCGAGCAGGTGACCAACCAGGTAGGCAGGCGACGGGCAGGTCCGTTCGATGAGTTCTCCCAGCCACACGAGCACACGGTCCGCGTCGAGTGGCGCCTCGCCCAGCCGGGAGTCTCCGTGGCCCGGAAGGTCGGGGACGATCACCCGGTTGGTCTTCACGAGCTCCGGAATCACGCGAAGCCAGGTGAAGGCGAACTCTCCTGGACCGTGCAGCAGGACGATCGGCGGGCCGTCCCCCCCGACGAGCACAGTGGTGGAGATCCCAGCCAGCACCAGCTGTCGTTCCGTGACCGGGGTCGCGTCCAGCAACTGCGCACGGGCGCGGTGGCCGCGACGTTCGGGGTATCTGTTCTCTACGCCGGGATCACTCATGGCGATGACCTCCCCACGGAAACCTTCAGGCACCGACGCTAGGCCGCGGGTTGACTTCAGCGCATCCGAAAGAACGTCCATCTGGTGACGACCGGCGTGGGTAGGTCTGTGTAGAGCCGCCGCTCTTTGACTCGCTTCGCGGCACCCACTGCCGCGGGGGCTCGTCTAGGCGACTCGCTTCAGCGCTCCGGTTCGTGGGTTCCGTCCCGGCGGCGGGGAGGTGTGTACTGGATATCCAAATAGGAAGATGGCGCGGCGACTTCCCGCGGCGAAGCAAGAGAGGGAGGGCTCCGCCCCACCGGCACCGGTGGCGCCTTCCCGTCCGCCACCGGTCCTCTGCAGAATCGAGGACGGCGATGATCAAGAAGTACGCGGCCGCAGCCCTGCTCCTGGCCGTGATTCCCGCGGGCGCGGGAGCGGCGACGACCCAGCAGACCGCCACGGCGGCCACAACAACCTTGCACCTGAAGCTCCACGTGACGGCGGGCCGCAGCCTCGACCAGCTCCACTTCGTCGGGACCGAGCGGGTCCGGTCACGCGTCACCCACGAGGTCGTCGGGTTCGACACCTTCCGCGGGCATGTCAAGCCCCACACGGTCGTCTACGAGACCGCGTTCGCTTTCAAGCGCGGCATTCTCCTGACCCGCGTTCACACTGTTGGTGCGGCACCGGCGAGGTTCGCGGGCCACGTCACCGGTGGCACAGGAGCGTTCGACGGGGCGACGGGCACCGTGAGCGGGCGCGCCGTGAGCCGGGACGACACGGTCTTCACCATCGAGTACACGCGGTGAGGTCGGCGGGCTTTAGCCGGTCGCCTTGGTGGCCGCGGCACGGAGGTCCTCGACCATCTGGTTCGGGTCGTCGGCCTTGAAGACCGCCGAGCCCGCGACGAACATGTCGGCGCCGGCCTCGGCACACCGCTCGATCGTCTCCAGCGAGACGCCGCCGTCGACCTGCAGCCACAGGTCGAGCCCGTGCTTGTCGATCAGCTCACGGGTGCGCCGGATCTTCGGCAGCGTCATGTCCAGGAAGGCCTGGCCGCCGAAGCCGGGCTCGACGGTCATCACCAGCAGCATGTCGAGCTCGGGGAGCAGGTCCTCGTAGGGCTCGATCGGCGTCGCCGGCCTGAGGCCCATGCCGGCGCGGGCGCCCATCGCACGCAGCTCGCGCGCCAGCCGCACCGGGGCGGCGGCGGCCTCGACGTGGAAGGTGACCGACCCGGCGCCGGCCTCGACGTAGGCCGGGGCCCACCGGTCGGGGTCCTCGATCATCAGGTGGCAGTCCATCGGCGTGGAGGCAGCCTTGCCGAGCGCCTCGACGACGGGGAGCCCGAGCGTCAGGTTCGGCACGAAGTGGTTGTCCATCACGTCGACGTGGAGCCAGTCGGCGTTGGAGATCCGGTCGGCCTCGGAGGCCAGGTTGGCGAAGTCGCAGGCGAGCAGGCTCGGAGAGATCTGGATTCCCATGGTGCCGCCGATCCTAGTGGCCGCGGGCGGGCCGGGCTGCGTCAGGGACGGGTCACGGCCATCACCGAGCGACCACCTCCCGCGCCGTACGACGCGCACGCCACTCTGCGGTCACCGCGAACACGACGGCCCAGGCGACGGCGGCCGTGCCGAGACCGTTGCCCATGCTGCCTACGAGGTCGGGGTAGACGATCGACCAGCCGCCGACCCAGCCCACGGCCAGCGCGAGCGTCCACACCGGCACCCGCCACCCGGGCACGCGTCCGCCGACGGCGGCAGCCGCGACGGCCCCGACCGTGGCCATCGCCAGGCCCAGTGCCGCCTGCATCGGCAGGTGGTCGAGCCCATTGGTGATGTCCGGCTTCACCATCGGGTGGTCGGCGAGGACGCTCGCGGCGAACGCACCCCCGAGCGCGGCGCCCACCACGACCAGGATGCGGAGCGCGTGGTCGAGCGGAGGAAACGCGCGTCGGACCTCGCTCATCACTCCGAGGAGCAGGGCGTTGGCCGCCACGGGAACGGCAGCGACCAGCAGCGGCAGCGAGCCGCTCCACAGCGCGGCTCCCGTGATCGCCACCGCCACGGCCAGCAGCTCGGCCACGACGACGCCGGGCGCCACCGACCGCCGCGCTGCCAGAGCCACCTGGGGTCCCGCCACCAGGAACGTGAACAGCGCACCCCAGCCGGCCTCGAGCAGGTAGTCCCTGCGCCAGCCGGGATCGTTCTCCACCACCACGAGCAGGTCGATGAGACCGAAGAACGGGACGAGCCAGAACAAGGCGATGACCCCAGCGACGACGCGGGTACCCACGAGGTTCATCCCGCGATTCTGGCGGCTCGTCAGCTCCTGCGCAGCAGAGCGAAGAACATCGCGTCGGTGCCCTGCCGGTGCGGCCACAGCTGCACCGTGCCCGGCAGCGTCATCTGCTCCGGGTGCAGGTCGGGCAGGTCGTGGAACAGCGGCGCCGCGTCCTCGAGCAGTACGTCGTCCCGCGCGGCCAGCACGTCGGAGACCACCCCGGACGTCTCGGCGAGCACCGGGGAGCACGTCACGTAGGCCACCACGCCGCCGGTGCGGACCGAGTCGAGCGCGGAGTGCAGCAGGTCGCGCTGCAGCGGCACGAGGTCGGTCACGTCCTTCGGGGTGCGACGCCAGCGCGCCTCGGGACGTCGCCGGAGCGCACCGAGGCCGGTGCAGGGCGCGTCGACGAGCGCCCGGTCGAAGGATCCCGGCGCCCAGGCAGGACGCCGGCCGTCCGCCGTCACCACGCCGAGCAGCCCGCGACCGACCGCGGCGGTGCCGGAGCGGACCAGCACGGCACGGTGCTGCTGCCGCTCGGCGGCGAGCAGCCGGGCCCCTCGTGACCCGGCGACCGCACCGAGCAGCGCCGCCTTGCCACCCGGACCGGCGCACAGGTCGAGCCAGCGCTCGTCGCGCCCCTCCACGGAGGCGGCGGCCAGCGCGAGCGCGACGAGCTGCGACCCCTCGTCCTGCACCCCGGCGCGTCCTTCGGCCACGGCCGCCACCCCGCCCGGATCACCGCCGGGAAGCGTCACGGCGTAGGGCGACATCGAGGACGCCTCTCCCCCGGCCGCCACCAGCTCGTCCACGGTGGCGAGGCCGGGGCGGGCCACCAGGGTGACCTTGGGCGGCGCGTTGTCGGCGGCGAGCAGCGCCTCGAGCTCGCCGGAGGCCGGCCCGAGCGCGGCGGCCAGCTCCTCGACGACCCAGCGCGGGTGCGAGTGGGCGACGGTCGCGTAGCCGACGGGGTCCGACCCCGGGTCCGGCGCGACGCGGCGTACCCACCCCTCGAGGTCGTGGGCCGCGACCTTGCGCAGCACCGCGTTGGCGAAGCCGGCCGGTCGGTGGCCCACTTTCGCCCGGACCAGGTCCACGGTGGTGCCGACCGCGGCGTGCGAGGGGACGCGCATGCCCAGAAGCTGGTGCACCCCGAGGCGCAGCGCGTCGAGCACGGCGGGGTCGACCTTCGCGAGCGGCCGGTTCACCAGGCCGGCCAGCACCGCGTCGTAGGTCCCCTGCCGGCGGATCGTCCCCGACACGAGCTCGGTGGTGAACGCGGCGTCGCGCTCGCGGATGCCCCGGGCGCGCAGCACCTGGGCGAGCAGCAGGTTGGTGTAGGCGTCCTGCTCGCGGACCGCGGCCAGGACGTCGTACGCCGCCTCGCGGGCCGCGTCGACGCGGCTCATCCGGCGTCTGGGGCAGCGGTGAAGCGGGCGCCGGACGCGACGCGCACGCCGCGGGCCCAGTCGGCCGCGGGCATCTGCTTCTTGCCGAAAGGCTTCACGTCGCCGAGCCGGACCGTGAGGGTGCCGGTGCCGGCGAGGACGGCGTCCTTGCGCACCTCGAGCACGCCCGGCTCGAGCTGGGCGGCGTTGCCCTCGATCGTCACGGGACCGAGCTTGAACCGCTCCCCCTCGAACGTCGTCCAGGCACCGGGTCCCGGCGTGCAGGCCCGGATCCGGCGGTCGACGCGCTTGGCGGACTCGGTCCAGTCGACCTCGGCGTCCTCGACCAAGATCTTCGGCGCATAGCTGACCCCGTCGGCGGGCTGCTCGCGGGCCTCCAGCTCCCCGGACTCGATCCCGTCGAGCGTGGCGACGAGCAGCTGGGCGCCGCCCTGCGCCAGCCGTCCGAGCAGGTCGCCGGCGGTGTCGGTGGGCCGGACGGTCTCGGTCATCAGGCCGTAGGTCGGACCGGCGTCGAGCTCCTTGACGATCCGGAACGTCGTCGCCCCCGTCACCTCGTCGCCGGCCCAGATCGCGTGCTGCACCGGTGCCGCGCCTCGCCACGCGGGCAGCAGCGAGAAGTGCAGGTTGACCCAGCCGTGCTCGGGGATGTCGAGGGCGCTCTGCGGCAGCAGCGCCCCGTAGGCGACCACCGGGCAGCAGTCGGGCGCCAGCGCCTTCAGCTCCTCCTGGAAGTCGGGGTCCTTGGGGTGAACGGGCTTGAGCACGGGTACGCCGAGCTCCTCGGCCCGCTGCGCCACCGGGGACGCGACCAGCTTGCGGCCGCGGCCGGCCGGCGCGTCCGGACGCGTGACCACGCCCACCAGCTCGTGCGGGCTGGCGGCGATGGCGTCGAGGGCGGGGACGGCGACCTCAGGGGTCCCGGCGAAGACGACGCGCATCTCAGAGCCCCAGCCCGTTGGTCGGGTGCGGGGAGATCCTCACCGTGGGCATCCCGTTGCCGGTGCTCGCGCCGAACCACTCGGACTCGCGGATCGCCTTCATGGCGGCCTTGCGGGCCTCTCGGTCCAGCCGGTCGATGAACAGCACGCCGTCGAGGTGGTCGGTCTCGTGCTGGATGGCCCGGGCCAGCAGCTCGGAGCCCTCGATGGTGACCGGGTCGCCGTACATGTTGAAGCCCTTCGCCACCACCGACAGCGCGCGCTTGCAGTCGAAGGTCAGGTCCGGCAGCGACAGGCAGCCCTCGGGGCCGTCCTGGATCTCCTCGGAGAGGTCGAGCGAGGGGTTGACCAGGTGGCCGAGCTCGCCGTCGACGTACCAGGTGAACACCCGCAGCCCTACGCCGATCTGCGGCGCGGCGAGGCCGGCGCCGGGGGCGTTCATCATCGTGTCGGTGAGGTCCGAGACGAGGCGCTGCAGCTCCTTGTCGAAGTCCGTCACGGCGACGGCGGGGCTGCGCAGCACCGGGTCTCCGAACAGGCGGATCGGCTGGACGGGCACGGGGCTCCTCAGGGGCGTAGGCAGGGAAGCCCCAGTCTACGGACGTGGGTGGGTCACTCCAGGCCCACGGGGTCGACCTGGACCCGGACCGGGCCGAGCTTCTTCGCGTCGCGGACGCCCTGCATCTGCACCAGCGTCCGGGAGAGGGCGGCTCCGGCGGCGCGTGGCACCCGCAGGACCGCGCGGACCTCGAGGGGCGCGGACGGTACGCCGGCCGGCGCCGCTCCGGGAGGCGGCGGCACCGGGGCGGGCCCGAGAACCTCGGCGCCGGGAGGAAGCTCGAGCATCGCCACGGCCTGCTCGACGTCGTCCTCGGGGCCGGTGACGGTGGCGAGCCGGGAGGCGGGCGGCAGGTGCGCCGACTGCCGCTCGGTCATCTCCCGGTGGGCGAACCCGGCCGGGTCCCAGCGCACCAGCGCCTGGAGCGCGGGGTCGCTCGGCTCCCCCACCGCCACGACCCGCCCGCCGGCATCGGCGGGACGTGCCAGGGCGGCGGCGTTGAGCCAGCGCCGCAGCGACTCCTCCGCGGTCCGCAGGTCGGGCCGGGCCAACATCAGCCAGGTGTCGAGCAGCACCACGCAGGCGTAGCCGCCGTCGGCGAGCGGCTCGGCTCCCGGCGTGGCGACCACGACGGCGGGCTGCGCGTCGACCTCGGGCACCACCCGGTCGCCGCCGGAGGTGCGGACCGGGACCTTCGGGAACGCTCGGCCGATCTCCTCGGCGGTGCGCCGCTCCCCCAGCACCGGCGCCCGGAGGCCGCGGTTGCCGCACTCGGCACACGCCCACTGTGGCTCGGGGGTGCCGCACCAGCGACAGCTCGGTGGTTCCTGCGGGGCGGTGAGCTGGAGCGGGCCGCGGCACGTGCGGCAGCGTGCCGGCGTACGGCAGCGGTCGCAGGAGAGGCTGGTGACGTAGCCGTGCCGCGGGGTCTGGATCAGCACCGGGCCGTGGGCGAGGCCGGCCCGGATCGCCTCGAAGGCGGACCGGGGCAGCCGCTCGGAGCGGGCCAGCGGGTCGCGCTCGAGCTCCTTGTCGGTGGCGCCGGTGATCGAGACCAGCGGCGACGCGGCACGCAGGGTGGTGCGGTCCGCCACGATCTGGGCGGCCCAGCCGGTGCGGACGAGGTACTCGCCCTCGACGGTGCGGGCGAAGCCGCCGACCAGCAGCGCGCAGGACTCCTCCTGGGCCCGGAGCAGGAGCACCTCCCGGGTGTGCGGGTAGGGCGCGCGGGGCTCGGCGTAGAGGTCGTCGCCGTCGTCCCAGAGCGTGACGAGCCCGAGGTCGTGGACCGGCGCGAACGCCGCGGCACGGGTGCCGACCACCACCTTCACGGCCCCGCGGGCCACCGCGAGGAACGCCCGGTAGCGCTGCGCGGGTCCGAGGTCGGCGGTGAGCACCACGTGGCGCCCCTCGCCCAGCACCGCGGTCAGGGCCGCGTCGAGCCGGGCCACGTCGCGGTGGTCGGGCACGCAGAGGAGCGCCCCGCGCCCGGAGGCCAGGGTCGCGGCGGCGGCACCGGCCAGCAGCGCCGGCCAGTCGGCGCCCGGGAGGGCGCTCCACACCCGGCGCGGCGCCTCCCCCGCGGCGAGCTCGGCGAGGAAGGCGCCACCGTCGTACGGCGCCCACGGCCGCGCCGCCGCGGCGACGTCCACCGCGACCTCGGGAGCGGCCGGGGTCGGCTGCTGCTTCTCGACCGTGGCGTGCCGGTGCGGGACGGCCAGCCGCAGCACGTCGCTGCGGGTGCCGGCGTACCTCGCGGCGACCAGCTCGGACAGCCGCGCGACCTGCGGCAGCAGCACCGGCTCGGGACTCACCGCACGGCGCAGCGGCGCGAGCCGGCCCTCGTGCTCGCTGGTGTCGACCCGCTCGAGGACGAAGCCGTCGACGTCCTGGCCCGCGAAGCGCACCTTCACCCGCGAGCCCGGCACCACCTGGGCGTCGAGCTTCTGCGGCACGAGGTAGTCGAAGGGGCGGTCCAGGTGCGCCAGCGGCACGTCCACCAGGACGCGCGCGACCGGCTTCTCCGCCGCGGGGTCGACCGGCTTGGGCGCCTTGGCCTTCGCCTCGGCGCTCTGCTGGGCCTTCCTCGCCTGCGCACGCACGAGCCCAGGCAGCTCCAGCTGCCCCTCGGCGTCGTCAGGCCTGCGGTCGGTCACGGCAGGAAGTCTCCCAGCCCCCACCGACGGTGCAGCACGAGGGCGCGGAAGGGAGGGTGCCGGAGTGCCCGGGCGTTGGCACGCATGCCCGGACGCAAACCGCTGCGCGCCACAAACCCGCCTGGGCGCGATTTTGACGCGCCAACAGCACCTTGCCGCGCGACCAACGCACCTGTGCGCGATTCTTGCGCTGCGGTGGTGGGAGGGGCGCCGGAGCGCCCGGGCGTCAAGGAGCGTCAGAGGGCTTGGCCGCGGCGGCGCCGTACCCACTCTTCTCAGCGGAAACCCCGGCGCCGACGCGCCGCCCAAGCGACGGACCCCCGGGCGCGCAGGCGCCCGGACGGCACCGGGGCCCTTGCCCCAAGAGCGCAATTGACCTGTTGTGACGTCGAATCAGCCGGATTCGACGTCACACAGGGTCAATTGAACGGTTCTGACGTCCTGGGGCCGGGCGCGCCGAAGCAGCGGCTCAGACTCCGGCGGCGGCCTTGAGGGCGTCGACCCGGTCGGTCCGCTCCCAGGTGAAGTCCGGCAGCTCGCGCCCGAAGTGGCCGTAGGCGGCCGTCTCGGCGTAGATCGGCCGGAGCAGGTCGAGGTCGCGGATGATCGCGGCGGGGCGCAGGTCGAACACCTCGAGCACCGCCTTCTGGATCGACGCGACCGGGACCGTCTCGGTGCCGAAGCAGTCGACGTAGAAGCCGACCGGCTGCGCCTTGCCGATCGCGTAGGCGACCTGCACCTCGCAGCGACGGGCCAGGCCCGCGGCGACGACGTTCTTGGCCACCCAGCGCATGGCGTACGCCGCCGAGCGGTCCACCTTCGACGGGTCCTTGCCGGAGAACGCACCGCCACCGTGACGGGCCATGCCGCCGTAGGTGTCGATGATGATCTTGCGACCGGTCAGGCCGGCGTCGCCCATCGGGCCGCCGACCTCGAAGCGCCCGGTCGGGTTGACCAGCAGCCGGTAGTCGTCGGCCGGCAGGTCGAACTGCGCGAGCACGTGGTCCACGACGTGCTTGCGGATGTCGGGGGTGAGCATCGCGTCGAGGTCGATGTCGGCGGCGTGCTGGGTGGAGACCACGACGGTGTCGACGCGGACCGGGCGGTCGTCCTCGTCGTACTCGATGGTGACCTGGGTCTTGCCGTCGGGCCGCAGGTAGGACAGCGTCCCGTTCTTGCGGACCTCGGACAGCCGCTCGGCGAGCCGGTGGGCGATCATGATCGGCAGCGGCATCAGCTCGGGGGTGTCGTCGCAGGCGTAGCCGAACATCAGCCCCTGGTCGCCCGCGCCCTGGCGGTCGAGCGGGTCCGCGGACGACTCGCTGCGGTGCTCGTGCCCGGTGTCGACGCCCTGGGCGATGTCGCCGGACTGGCCGCCGATCGCGACCATCACGCCGCACGAGTGGCCGTCGAAGCCCTTGAGGGACGAGTCGTAGCCGATGGTGAGGATCCGCTTGCGGACGAGGTCCTTGATGTCGGCGTAGGCCTTGGTCGTGACCTCGCCGGCGACCACGACGAGGCCGGTGGTGAGCAGCGTCTCGACCGCGACCCGGCTCGAGGGGTCCTGCCGCAGCAGCTCGTCGAGCACGGAGTCGCTGATCTGGTCAGCGATCTTGTCCGGGTGACCCTCGGTCACGGACTCGGAGGTGAAAAGGCGTCCGGCCACGTCGTCGTACCCTCTCGCCGCGCCCTCACGGACGCGCTAGTCGATGGTGTTGAGCTTCTCTGAAGATAACCCGACATCCCAACAGGTGGGCAGCCGGTCTCACTCTGTGCCTGCGCCGGTCCTAGCCGAGGCGGGCTGTCACACGATCCCAGATGACCTGGGCGAGGGCCGACTTCGACCCGCGTGGGACGGGGGTGGATGCGCCCTCGGCGTCGAGCACGACGGCCTCGTTGTCCGGCGACCCGAAGACCTTGCCGCCGCTGACGTCGTTGACCACGAGCAGGTCGCAGCCCTTGCGGGCGAGCTTCGCCCGCGCGTGCTCGAGCACGCTGCCGCTGTCGTCCCCGGTCTCCGCGGCGAACCCGACGATGACGGACCCGGGACGGACCCGGTCGCGGGAGAGCTCGGCGAGGATGTCGGGGTTCTGGACCAGCTGGAGGGCGGGCGCCGAGCCGTCCTCGGCCTTCTTGATCTTCGACTCCGCGGTCGTCGTGGGGCGGTAGTCGGCGGGAGCGGCGGCCATCACGACCACGTCGGCGGTCGCCGCTGCGGTCAGCACCGCCTGACGCAGCTCGGCCGTCGTCTCGACCCGGACCACCTTGACCCCGGCGGGGTCCGGCAGCGCCACGTTGGCGGACACCAGCGTCACCTCGGCGCCACGCGCCGCCGCGGTGCGCGCGAGCGCGTAGCCCTGGAGGCCCGAGGAGCGGTTGCCGAGGAAGCGCACCGGGTCGAGGTACTCGCGGGTGCCGCCGGCGGAGACGACCACGTGGCGCCCGGCCAGGTCGAGCAGGCTGGGCGAGTCGGCCCGCGACAGCACGTCGCGGGCGACCTCGAAGATCTCCGCGGGCTCCGGGAAGCGGCCCTTGCCGGTGTCGGCGCCGGTGAGGCGACCCTCGGCCGGCTCGATCACCAGCGCACCCCGGCGGCGCAGCGTGGCGACGTTGTCCTGGGTGGCCGGGTGCTCCCACATCTCGGTGTGCATCGCCGGGGCGAAGACCACCGGGCAGCGGGCGGTGAGCAGCGTGTTGGTGAGCAGGTCGTCGGCGAGGCCGTGCGCGGCCTTGGCCATCAGGTCCGCCGTCGCGGGGGCGACCAGCACCAGGTCGGCGGTCTGCCCGATCCGGACGTGCGGGACCTCGTGGACCGACTCCCAGACATCGGTCGACACCGGCTTGCCCGACAGGGCCGCCCAGGTGGGCGCACCGACGAACTCGAGTGCCGCCGCCGTCGGGACGACCGTCACGTCGTGTCCGGACTCGGTGAGCCGGCGGAGCAGCTCACAGGCCTTGTACGCAGCAATGCCGCCGCTCACCCCGAGGACTACCCGGGGGCGAGGGCGGTCTGCCTCTCCGTCAGCCAAGGGGCCGGCCATGGCTGCGGGGTGGTGTCTCAGGCCTCGGTCGCCGCGTCGGCGGCGGCGGCCTCGGGGTCGATGTCCTCACAGGTGAGGAGGTCGGCGTTGATCTCGCGGAGCGCGATCGACAGCGGCTTCTCCTGCACGTGCGTGTCCACGAGGGGGCCGACGTACTCGAGCAGGCCCTCGCCGAGCTGCGAGTAGTAGGCGTTGATCTGACGCGCCCGCTTGGCGCTGTAGAGGACCAGCTTGTACTTCGAGTCGGTCTTCGTCAGAAGCTCGTCGATGGGCGGGTTGGTGATGCCCTCGGCGACAGGTGCGGTTCCAGACACGCGGTTACGACCTCACGGTTCGTTGGGAAAGACGGGTGGATTCTTCATCAAGGCTACCAACTCTTCGCTCGCGAGGTGAATCTCGGTGTTCACGATCGTCACGTCGAACTCCGACTCGGCCGCCATCTCCTCCCGCGCGGTCTCCAGGCGGCGCTCCCGCTCGGCCTCGGACTCGGTGCCGCGGCCGACCAGCCGGCGGACCAGCTCGTCCCAGCTCGGGGGCTTGAGGAACACGAACAGCGCGTCCGGCATGGTCGTCCGGACCTGCCGGGCGCCCTGGAGGTCGATCTCCAGCAGTGCCGGACGGCCCTGGGCGAGGGCGTCCTCGACGGGGATCCGGGGGGTGCCGTAGCGGGCGGCCTTGTGCACCACGGCCCACTCGAGCAGCTGGTCGTCGGCGACGAGCGCGTCGAACTCCTCGTCGGTGACGAAGAAGTAGTGGCGGCCGTGCACCTCCCCGGGGCGCGGCATCCGGGTGGTCACCGAGACCGAGATCCAGACCTCGGGGTGGTTCTTGCGGATGTCGGCCGCGACGCTGCCCTTGCCGACCGCGGTGGGACCGGCCAGCACGGTCAGCCGGGACCGGCCGCGTGCGGGGGCCGGATCAGCCACGCGCGCCGAACTCGCGCTCGAGGGCGGCGATCTGGTTGGCGCCGAGGCCCCGCACGCGGCGGCTCTCGGAGATGCTCAGCCGCTCCATCATCTGGCGGGCGCGGACCTTGCCCAGACCCGGCATCGCCTGCAGCAGGTCGAGGACCCGCATCTTGCCGATGACCTCGTTCTCCTGGCCCTGGCGCAGCACGTCGACGATGGAGGCCCCTGAGTGCTTGAGCCGGTTCTTCACCTCGGCTCGCTCCCGGCGGGAGGCGGCGGCCTTCTCCAGGTTCGCCTGTCGCTGCTCCGGGGTGAGTTCCGGCAAAGCCACGGTGGGGACCTCGTCTGACTAGGGGGCGAATGAGCAGGATGCGGACAGGTCGCAATCTAGCCACCCGATGCGTCCACCTGCAACGCGCGACGCACGGGTGCGACAACCGTCACGGCGCGAGGCCGGAGCCGTTCAGGTCGACCTTGCAGACGTCGAGGGCGTGCTGCTCGATTCCGGCACCCGCCTCCACCACGCGGGTCGAGCGGAGCTCCACGGCGGCCGACGAGATCCGCTCGTAGTCGTCCTTGCTCATCCCGTCGGGCCGCTCGCCGTCGGTGAACATGCTCTCGTCGGCGCCGGCGTCGTGGAGCGCCTTCTCGAGGCCCTGGAGCGCGGTCACGTAGGTGTCCCACTCGTCGAGCACGTCGTCGGGAGCGTCGGCGCGCAGCCGCTCGAAGACGTCGATCGTCTCCGACAGGTCGCCGTTGCCCGGGTCGTCCGCACCGGCCGAGAGGCTCTCGAGGGTCTTCTGCTCGTCCTCGAGGGTCGAGCAGTAGGTCTCCTGCTGGCTGGAGCAGCCGGCCAGCGGCAGCACCAGCAGCAGGAGGGCAGCCCCCAGGGCGCCCGCGCGGGCTCGCGGCACGTCAGCCCGCCAGGCCGCGGCGGCGCAGCAGCGGCGTCGTGCTCGGCGCGCTGCCGCGGATGGACGTGAACGCCTCGATCGGGTCGACGGCGCCGCCCCGCGACAGCAGCCGCGCACGGAACACGTCGCCGTTCGCACGGGTCAGCCCGCCGCTCTCGGTGAACCAGTCGACCATGTCGGCGTCGAGCACCTCGCTCCACAGGTAGGAGTAGTAGCCCGCGTCGTAGCCGTTGGTGAACGCGTGCGCGAAGTAGCCGCTGCGGTAGCGCGGAGGCACCAGGTCGGAGAGCACGCCGTGCCGCTCGAGCGCGGCCGCCTCGAACGCCTCGACGTCCTCCGGCGCCACGGGCGCGGCGCCGGGGGCCAGCCGGTGCCACTCGTGGTCGAGCAGCGCCGCGCCGAGCATGGCGACGGTGTCGAAGCCCATCCCGGCGCTCTGCGAGGCGATCAGCCGGTCGGCGACGTCCTGGGCCAGGGGCTCGCCGGTCTGGTGGTGCCGGGCGTAGCTGGCCAGCACCTCGGGCCAGAACTGCCACATCTCGTTGACCTGGGAGGGGAACTCCACGAAGTCGCGCGGCGTCTCGGTGCCGGCGATCCGCGCGTAGGTCACGTCGGAGAAGAGCCCGTGCAGCGCGTGGCCGAACTCGTGGAACGCGGTGCGCACCTCGTCGACGGTCATCAGCGCGGGCTGGCCCTCCGCGGGCGGGGGCACGTTGAGGCACACCACGACGACGGGACGCTGGCCGAGCAGGTGCGTCTGCGTGACGAACTCGTCCATCCAGGCACCGCCGCGCTTGGTCGGCCGGGCGAACCAGTCGCAGACGAACAGGCCGAGCGTCGAGCCGTCGTGGTCGAAGACCTCGTAGACGCGGACGTCGGGCGCGTAGGCCGGCAGGTCGTGCCGCTCGGCGAACGTCAGCCCGTAGAGCTTCTCGGCGGCGTGGAAGACGCCGTCGCGCAGCACCCGGTCGAGGGAGAAGTAGGGCCGGAGCGCGGCGGTGTCGACGTCGTACGTCGCGGCCTTCACCCTGGCCGCGTAGTAGGACCAGTCCCACGGCTGGACCGGTCCGTCGACGCCGTCGGCGCGCATCGCGGCCTCGATGTCGGCGCGCTCCTGCTCGAGGTTGCGCATCGCCGGAGCCGCCATCGCGTCGAGCATCTCGGTCACGGCAGCGGTGGTGCCCGCGGTCTGGTCGGCGACCACGTAGGAGGCGTGGTCGGGGTAGCCGAGGAGCCCGGCCCGCTCGGCGCGCAGGGCGGCGATCCTCGTGATCAGCGCGCGGGTGTCGTGCGGTCCCCCGCGCAGGCCGCGGGTCGTGGACGCCTCGTGCAGCTGCCTGCGCAGGTCGCGGTCGCGCAGCGAGGAGAGGGCCGGCTGGATCGTCGGGGACAGCAGGGTGAGCACGTAGCCGTCGAGGTCACGCTCCTTGGCGGCGAGCGCGGCGGACTCGATGGCGTCGTCGGAGAGCCCGGCGAGCCGGTCCCGGTCGGTGACGTGCACGGCGCCGGCGTTGGCGGCCGCGAGCAGGGTGGTGCCGAACTGCGTGGTCGCCCGGGAGATCTCCTCGTTGAGCTCGCGCAGGCGCTGCTGCTGCTCGGGCGCCAGCGAGGCGCCGGCACGGACGAAGTCGGTGTGGTGCCGCTCCACGAGCCGGCGCTGCTCCTCGGTCAGGCCGGCCTCCTCCCGCTGCGCGTGCACGGCGTCGACCCGGGCGAACAGCGCCGCGTTCAGCAGCACCGCGTCGGAGTGCGCGGAGTAGGCCGGCATCACGGCCGCCTCGAGCTCCTGCATCTCGGGGCCGGCCATCGAGTTGGCCATCTCGTAGAAGACCCGCATGGTGCGGTCGAGCAGCCGACCGGACCGCTCGAGCGCCTCGATGGTGTTCTCGAACGTCGCGGGAGCGGGGTCGGCGGTGATCGCGTCGATCTCCGCGAGGTGCTCGGCGACGCCGGCGTCGAACGCGGGTCGGTAGTGCTCGTGGCGGATCGCGTCGAAGGGTGGGAACGCGAACGGCAACGTGCTGGGGGCGGCGAAGGGGTTGGTCTCGTCGAGGGCCATGCGCACAGTTCTACCTCACCCCAGGGACGAGAAGGAGTCCGCGGCACGCAGGGCTGCCTCGTGCAGGGCGCTCTTGTCGGGGCCGGCACCGAGGACCTCGCGCGAGCTGCTCGGCAGCACGTTGCGGGCGGCCGGCCCGAAGATCCGTCGTACGTCGTCCACGGTGCCGCCCTGCGCGCCGATCCCGGGCACCAGCAGCGGCCCGTTCACGTCGAGGTTCTCCGACGTCTCCCCGATCGTGGCCCCGACGACCGCGCCCACCGAGCCGAGGTCCTCGGCGTCCACGTTGAGCGAGGCCACCGCGTCCAGCACGGTGCCGGCGACGGTGCGCCCGTCGGCCGTGGTGGCGTGCTGGAACTGCGGGCCCTCCGGGTTGGAGGTCAGCGCGAGCACGAACACCCCGGCCCCGTGGCGCAGCGCGGTGTCGACCATCGGCTCCAGCGACCCCACCCCGAGGAACGGGCTGACGGTGATCGCGTCGCTGGCGAGGGGGCTGTTCGGGTCGAGGTAGGCGTCGGCGTAGGCCTGGGCGGTGCTGCCGATGTCACCGCGCTTGACGTCGAGCAGCACGATCGCGCCGAGCTCGCGGCAGCCGGCGATGACCTTCTCCAGGACGGCGATGCCGGCCGAGCCGTGCCGCTCGAAGAACGCCGACTGCGGCTTGACCACCGCGGCAGTCCCGGCGATCGCCTCGACGGTCGTCATCGCGAACTTCTCGAGCCCGAACGCCGAGTCGGTGAGCCCCCAGGCGTCGAGCAGCGCGGGGTGCGGGTCGATGCCGACACAGAGGCGGCCCCGGCCGTCGATGGCGTCGCGGAGCCTGCTGCCGAACGTCATGGGTGGTTCCCTTCGGGTGGGTGGTGGCCGACGCCGACGAGGTCGGCGGGGCTGTCGATGCCGCGGGCCGCGAGCTCCTGGCGGAGCTCGTCGGCGACCCGCTGCGGCGCGGAGGGGTCGTGGAACAGGATGCTGCCGAGCTGCACCGCGGTCGCGCCGGCGAGCAGCATCTGGACGACGTCGAAGCCGCTGCGCACTCCCCCGACCCCGACGACCGGGACGTCCGGGAGGGTGGCGTGGACCTCCCAGACGCAGCGCAGCGCCTGGGCGAGCACGGCGGGGCCGCTGACCGCGCCGGTGCCCGCGCCGAGGACGGGCCGCAGCGTGCCCGGGTCGAACAGGATGCCGGGGAAGCCGTGCACCAGCACGACCGCGTCGGCGCCGTTCTTGACGACCGCCCGGGCCACGTCGGCGACCCCGGGCCGGGGGCTGAGCTTGGCCAGCACGGCGACGCCGCGCGGCACGTCACGGCGTACGACGTGCAGCACCTTCCCGGCCTGGTAGGGGTCGGCGTCGAGGCCGGCGAGGTTGACCTCCACCCCGGACACGCCGGGGCTGTTCCCGAGGCGGCGGGCCAGCTCGCCGTACTCCCCCAGCGACGTCCCCGTGATCGACACGACGGTCCGCACCTTCTGCTGCGCCAGCCAGGGCAGCTCGGAGGCCAGGAAGCCCTGCAGGCCGGGGTTCTGCAGGCCGGTGTCGGCGAGCACGCCGGCGGGCGTGTCCACGACCCTGGGGACCGGGGAGCCGGCGCGCGCGTCGAGGGTGATCGTGCGGGTGGTGAAGGCGCCGAGGGCGGCGAGGTCGAGGTACGGCGCCAGCTCGCGTCCGGTGCCGGCGCAGCCCGCGGCCGTCATCACCGGGGTCGGCATCGTCAGCCCGGCCAGCGTCGTGGTGAGGTCACTCGTGGGGTGAGTCATCGGGCGTCCTCGGGGACGGTGCCGAGGTCGGCCCAGCGGACCCGGTCGCCGCGGAGCACCGGCCCCTCGGTGCAGGCGCGCACCATGCGGGTGACGCCGTCCTCGCCCACCACGGGAAGGGTGCAGCCGTGGCAGACGCCGGTGCCACAGGGCATCGGCAGGTCGAGCAGGGTCTGGCTCCAGGCCCCGTGCCGCTCGGCAGCGGCCGCGACGGCGTGCAGGGTCGCCACCGGTGCGCTCGCGTAGACGACGTCGGCCTCGGTGCGCGACAGCAGGTCGGGCAGCGCGTCGGCCACCGTGCCGGCGATCCCGACCGACCCGTCCTCGGTGGTGACCGTGACGCCGCGGGTGGCCCGGCGTGCCTCGAGCGCGCCGAAGAGATGGGCCTCGGTGCGGCCGCCGATCAGCATGTGCACGGCGCAGCCCCGGTCGCGCAGCCGCTCGGCGAGGCTGAACAGCGGGGCGCTGCCCGCGCCGTCGCCGACCAGCACGCAGGTCACGGCCTCCTTCGGCAGCGCGAAGGGCCGGCCCAGCGGTCCGACGACCCCGAGGCCGGTGCCGGCCGGGGCGGTGGCCAGCCACTGCGTCGCCGGGTCGGTCGCGGTGAGCACGATCTCCACGGTGCCGCCGTACGCCCCGGTCGCCCGGACCCGGTGGATCGGGAGCGTGACGCGGGTGACGCGGTCGGACAGCGCGCCGCCCACCGACAGCGCGACGACGTTGCCGGGCCGGAACCGCTCGGCGACGCCCGGTGCTACCAGGGTGAGGTGGTGGTGCGCGCCGACGCGCTTGACGCTCAGCACCTCCCCCGTGACCTGGACGGCCCCCGTCGTCTGCGCCCCCGGTGCCGTCATCGTCCGGCCAGCTCCCGCTGCACCGTGGTGGGCCAGCCGGCTCCTTCGTAGACGAACGCGGTGTAGGCCTGGAGCAGCGTCGCGCCGGCGTCGAGCCGCTCACGGGCGTCCGCGGCGTTGCCGATCCCGCCGACGGCGATGACCGTCATCTCGTCACCGACCCGGTCACGGACCAGGCGCAGCACCTCGAGGGCCCGTGCCTTCAGCGGCGCCCCGGAGAGGCCCCCGGCGCCGGCCCGGACGACCTCCTCGGGCGTGGACCTCAGGCCGTCGCGGCTGATCGTGGTGTTGGTGGCGACGATGCCGTCGAGCCCGAGCTCGGTGGCGAGGTCCGCGACCGCGAGCACGTCCTCGTCGGACAGGTCGGGCGCGATCTTCACCAGCAGCGGCACGTGGGTGTCGGTGACCGCGTCGGCCTGGCGGCGTACGGCCTGGAGCAGCGGGCGCAGCCGCTCGACGGACTGCAGGTCGCGCAGGCCGGGCGTGTTGGGCGAGCTCACGTTGACGACCAGGTAGTGCGCGTAGGGGGCGAGCAGCCGCGTGGACTTCTCGTAGTCCTCGATCACCGCGTCGGCGTCGGCCTCGGGCACCGCCTTGGTCTTGCCGATGTTGACGCCGACGATGACGTCGCGACCGCGGCGCTTGAGCTTGAGCTTGCGCTTGGCGAGCCGCTCGGCGACGACCTCGGCGCCGTCGTTGTTGAAGCCCATCCGGTTGACGACCGCACGGTCCTTCGGGAGCCGGAAGAGCCGCGGGGTGGGGTTGCCGGGCTGCGGCTCGCCGGTGACGGTGCCGACCTCGACGAACGAGAAGCCGAGCGCGGCGAGCGCGTCGATCCCCTCGGCGTTCTTGTCGAAGCCGGCGGCCAGCCCGAGCGGTCCGGGGAACTCCAGGCCCAGCGCCTTCACGGGGGTCCGGTCGTCCCGGGACCTCCGCTGGTCGAGCTTGTCGCGACCCGCCAGCAGCGGGCGGCCGGCCCGGAGCGCGGCGAAGCCGACCTTGTGGGCGGTCTCGGCGTCGACCCGGACCGCGACGTGGTCGAACAGCCAGCGGTAGGCCGTCACTGGGCCTTCATCCAGTCCTGCAGGGAGCGGACGCCGATGTCGCCGGCACGCACCGCCTCGATGCCCTGCACCGCGGCCGCCAGCCCCTGCACCGTGGTGATGCACGGGATGTTGGTCAGGATCGCCGCGGTGCGGATCTCGTAGCCGTCGAGGCGCGGCGAGCCGCCCTTGCTGGTGCCGTGCGGCGTGTTGACCACGAGCTTGACCTCGCCGGCCAGGATCCGGCCGACGATGGTGAGCTCGCCGTCGGGACCGACCCCCTCGGTGTGCTTGCGCACGACCGTGGTCTCGACGCCGTTGCGACGCAGCACCTCGGCGGTGCCGGCGGTCGCGAGGATCTCGTAGCCCAGGTCGGCCAGCCGCTTGATCGGGAAGATCATGTGGCGCTTGTCGACGTTGGCGACGCTGACGAAGATCTTGCCCTCGGTGGGCAGCGCCCCGTAGGCCGCGGTCTGCGCCTTGGCGAACGCGGTGCCGAACACCGCGTCGAAGCCCATCACCTCGCCGGTCGAGCGCATCTCGGGCCCGAGCACCGCGTCGACGGTCTTGCCCTCCAGCGTCTTGAAGCGGTTGAACGGCATCACCGCCTCCTTGACCGCGATCGGGGCGTCGGGCGGCAGGTCGCCACCGTCACCCTCGGCCGGCAGGATCCCCTCCGCACGCAGGTCCGCGATGGAGGTGCCCATCATCACGCGGGCCGCGGCCTTGGCCAGCGACGTCCCGGTCGCCTTCGACACGAACGGCACCGTCCGCGACGCACGCGGGTTCGCCTCGAGCACGTAGAGGACGTCGGAGGCCATGGCGTACTGCACGTTGAGCAGGCCGCGGACGCCGACGCCCGCGGCGATCGCCTCGGTGGACGTGCGGATGCGGTCGATCACCTCGCGACCGAGCGTGATCGGCGGCAGCGCGCACGACGAGTCGCCGGAGTGGATGCCGGCCTCCTCGATGTGCTCCATGACGCCGCCGAGGAACAGCTGCTCGCCGTCGTAGAGCGCGTCGACGTCGATCTCGACCGCGTCGTCGAGGAACCGGTCGACGAGCACCGGGTGCTCCGGGCTGATCTCCGTCGCGCGGGTGATGTAGCCGCGCAGCGCCTCGTCGTCGTAGACGATCTCCATGCCGCGCCCGCCGAGCACGTAGGAGGGCCGGACGAGCACCGGGTAGGTGATCTCCTCCGCGATCGCCCGCGCCTCGTCGTACGACGTCGCCATCCCGTGCTTCGGGGCGGGCAGCCCCGCGGCGGCGAGCACCCGGCCGAAGGCGCCGCGCTCCTCGGCGAGGTGGATCGCCTCGGGGGTGGTGCCGACGATCGGTACGCCGGCGTCCTCCAGGCCCTGCGCGAGCCCGAGCGGGGTCTGGCCGCCGAGCTGGCAGATGACGCCCGCCACCGGGCCGGCCGCCCGCTCGGCGTGCACGACCTCGAGGACGTCCTCGAGGGTGAGCGGCTCGAAGTAGAGCCGGTCCGAGGTGTCGTAGTCGGTGGAGACCGTCTCGGGGTTGCAGTTGACCATGACGGTCTCGTAGCCGGCCTCCGACAGCGCGAGGCTGGCGTGCACGCACGAGTAGTCGAACTCGATGCCCTGCCCGATCCGGTTGGGACCCGAGCCGAGGATGATGACCGCGGGCCTCTCGCGAGGCTGGACCTCGTTCTCCTCGTCGTAGGAGGAGTAGTGGTACGGCGTGCGCGCGGCGAACTCGGCCGCGCAGGTGTCCACCGTCTTGAAGACCGGCCGGATGCCCAGCGCGTGCCGCACGCCGCGCACGACGTCGGGGCTCAGGTCGCGGAGCTTGCCGACCTGCACGTCGGAGAAGCCGTGCCGCTTGGCGCGCCGCAGCACCGCCGGGGTGAGCTCGGGGGCCTCGAGGACCTCCATCGCGACCTCGTTGATCAGCGCGAGCTGGTCGACGAACCAGGGGTCGATCGCGGTCGCGTCGAAGATCTCCTCCGGCGTGGCACCGGCCCGGATCGCGTCCATGACCTTCTTCAGCCGGCCGTCGTGCGGGACGGCGATCTCCTCGAGCAGCGCGGCCTTGTCGAGCTCGACCCACCGGTGGCTCCAGTCGAACGGCGCGTCCTTGCTCTCCAGGGAGCGGAGCGCCTTCTGCAGGGCCTCGGTGAAGTTGCGGCCGATCGCCATCGCCTCGCCGACCGACTTCATGTGCGTGGTCAGCCGGGGGTCGGCCATCGGGAACTTCTCGAACGCGAACCGCGGCACCTTCACCACGACGTAGTCGAGGCTGGGCTCGAAGCTCGCCGGCGTCTCGCGGGTGATGTCGTTGGGGATCTCGTCGAGCGTGTAGCCGATGGCCACCTTGGCCGCGATCTTCGCGATCGGGAAGCCGGTGGCCTTCGACGCCAGCGCGCTGGACCGGGACACCCGCGGGTTCATCTCGATCACGATGAGCCGCCCGTCCTTCGGGTCGACCGCGAACTGGATGTTGCACCCACCGGTGTCGACGCCGACCGACCGGATGATCCCGATCGAGAGGTCGCGCATCTTCTGGTACTCGCGGTCGGTGAGCGTCATCGCCGGGGCGACGGTGATCGAGTCGCCGGTGTGCACGCCCATCGGGTCGAGGTTCTCGATGCTGCAGACGATGACCACGTTGTCGGCCTTGTCGCGCATGACCTCGAGCTCGTACTCCTTCCAGCCGATGATCGACTCCTCGAGGAGGACCTCGGTGGTCGGGCTCGCCGCCAGGCCGGAGCCGGCGATGCGGCGCAGGTCCTGCTCGTCGTAGGCCATCCCCGAGCCGGTGCCGCCCATCGTGAAGGAGGGACGCACGACCATCGGGTAGCCGAGCTCGTCGGCCGCGCCCAGGCAGTCCTCCATGGTGTGGCAGACGACCGACTTCGCGGTCTCGCCGCCGAGCTCCTCGACGATCCGCTTGAACGACTCACGGTTCTCGCCGCGCTCGATCGCCTCGATGCTGGCGCCGATCAGCTCCACGCCGTACTTCTCGAGCACGCCGGCCTTGTCCAGCGCCATCGCGGCGTTGAGCGCGGTCTGCCCGCCCAGGGTCGCGAGCAGCGCGTCGGGGCGCTCCTTCTCGATGACCTTCTCGACGAACTCGGGCGTGATCGGCTCGATGTAGGTCGCGTCGGCGAACTCGGGGTCGGTCATGATCGTGGCCGGGTTCGAGTTCACCAGGATCACCCGGATGCCCTCGGCCCGGAGCACGCGGCACGCCTGCGTGCCCGAGTAGTCGAACTCGCACGCCTGGCCGATGATGATCGGCCCCGAGCCGATCACCAGCACGCTGTGGATGTCAGTCCGCTTCGGCATCAGTTGGCCTCCATCAGGTCGCAGAACCGGTCGAAGAGGTACGCCGCGTCGTGCGGTCCGGCCGCGGCCTCCGGGTGGTACTGCACCGAGAACGCCTTGAGGGCGCCGGTGTCGTCACGGAGCTCGAGCCCCTCGACCACGTCGTCGTTGAGGCAGACGTGGCTGACCGTGGCCTCGCCGTACTCCGTCCTGGTCGGTTCGTCCAGGGGAGCATCGACGGCGAAGCCGTGGTTGTGCGCGGTGACCTCGACCTTGCCGGTGGTGCGGTCCATCACCGGCTGGTTGATGCCTCGGTGGCCGTACTTCAGCTTGAACGTGCCGAAGCCGAGCGCCCGGCCGAACAGCTGGTTGCCGAAGCAGATCCCGAAGTAGGGCACGCCGCGGCCCAGCAGCGACCGGAGCAGCTCGACCTGGTGGGTCGTGGCCGCCGGGTCGCCCGGGCCGTTGGAGAAGAACACCCCGTCGGGCTGCACGGCGAGCACCTCGTCGACGCTGGAGAGCGCCGGCATCACGTGCACCTCGATGCCGCGCTCGGCCATCATCCGCGGGGTGTTGCTCTTGATGCCGAGGTCGACGGCGGCCACGGTGAACCGCTTCTCCCCCACCGCGGGCACGACGTAGGTCTCGTTGGTCGACACCTCACCGGCCAGCTCGGAGCCGGCCATCTCGGCGGACTCCAGCACCCGGCGCAGCAGCGCCTCGGGGTCGGTCTCGGTGGTGGAGATGCCCACGCGCATGGCGCCGCGCTCGCGCAGGTGGCGGGTCAGCGCCCGGGTGTCGATCCCGGAGATGCCGACGACGCCCTGCTCGCGGAGCGCGTCGTCGAGGCTGCGGGTCGAGCGCCAGTTCGACGGCACGCGGGCGGGGTCGCGCACGACGTAGCCGCTCACCCAGATCTTGCGCGACTCCGGGTCCTCGTCGTTCATGCCGGTGTTGCCGACGTGCGGCGCGGTCATCACCACGACCTGGCGGTGGTACGACGGGTCGGTCAGCGTCTCCTGGTAGCCGGTCATGCCGGTGGAGAAGACCGCCTCGCCGAAGGTCTCGCCCTCGGCACCGTAGGCCTCGCCGTGGAAGGTGCGGCCGTCCTCGAGGACGAGCAGTGCGGGCGTGCTCATGCGTTCTCCTTCGGCCATCTTGCGAGATCGCTCGGATCCAGGTGTTGTGGGCCTCGGTCACGCCCTTGTCCTGCACGGCCTCGTCGGTGAGCCGGAAGCCGGTGTCGAGCGTGAGGTCCCCGTGCTGCCAGGTGACGACCAGCAGGCCGTGCGGCGGCACGACCTTGCCGGCGATGCCCTGGTCGTGCCGGGCGCCGCGCAGCGCGGAGGCGGGGATGCGGAACGACCCGGCCAGCCGGATCACGTCCAGCCCCTCGCCGGACAGGTTCAGCCGGCAGCCGCTGCGGGCGCCGAGCCCGTGCGCCACCACGCGGTCGAGCCAGTCGCCGCTGACCGTGGTGCCGAAGTAGCGGGCTCCCCCGACCAGCTTGGCCTCGGGCAGGTCGGCGACGGACGGCGCGGCCACCAGCGGCGGCAGGTCGTGCTTCCGCCCGCGCTTGCGCCAGCCGCGCCACATCGCCAGGTAGGCGAGCAGCAGGACGGCGACCAGGACGAGGACGGATTCCCAGGTGCTCATGCCGGCTTGCCGTCGAGGACGGTGGGCTTGCCCCGCAGGAACGTCGCGACGACGCGGCCGGGCAGCTCCATGCCGGCGTACGGCGTGTTGCGCGACAGCGACGCGGTCTCGGTCGGGTCCACCACCCGGCGCGCCGCGGGGTCGTAGAGCACGACGTTCGCGGGCTCGCCGACCGCCAGCGGGCGGCCCTGCCCGGTGGCGCGGCCGATCTCGGCGGGCTTGGCCGACATGCGCTCGGCGACACCGGCCCAGTCGAGGAGGCCGGTGTCGACCATCGTCCGCTGCACGATCGACAGGGCGGTCTCGAGGCCGACCATCCCGAACGCGGCGGCCTGCCACTCGCAGTCCTTGTCCTCGTGCGGGTGCGGGGCGTGGTCGGTGGCGACGATGTCGATCGTGCCGTCGGCCAGCCCGGCGCGCAGCGCCTCGACGTCGGCGGCCGAGCGCAGCGGCGGGTTCACCTTGTAGATCGGGTCGTAGGTCGCGGCCAGCTCGTCGGTCAGCAGCAGGTGGTGCGGGCAGGCCTCGGCGGTGACCGGCCAGCCCTTGCTCTTGGCCCAGCGCACGATCTCGACCGACCCGGCGGTGGAGACGTGGCAGACGTGCAGCCGCGAGCCGACGTGCGCGGCGAGCAGGCAGTCGCGGGCGATGATCGCCTCCTCGGCGACCGCGGGCCAGCCCCGGAGACCGAGGCGGCCGGAGAGCTCGCCCTCGTTCATCTGGGCGTCCTCCGTGAGCCGCGGCTCCTGGGCGTGCTGCGCGACGACCCCGTCGAACGCCTTGACGTACTCCAGCGCGCGGCGCATCAGCACGGCGTCGGACACGCACTTGCCGTCGTCGGAGAAGACGCGGACGTGCGCGGCGGAGTCGGCCATCGCCCCGAGCTCGGCGAGCCGCTCGCCCCCGAGCCCGACGGTGACCGCGCCGACCGGGTAGACGTCGCAGTGGCCGGCCTCGCGGCCGAGCCGCCAGACCTGCTCGACGACGCCGGCGGTGTCGGCGACCGGGTCGGTGTTGGCCATCGCGAACACCGCGGTGAAGCCACCCAGGGCTGCGGCGAGCGTGCCGGTCTCGACGGTCTCCGCGTCCTCGCGGCCGGGCTCGCGCAGGTGGGTGTGCAGGTCGACGAGGCCCGGCAGGGCGATGAGCCCCTCGGCGTCGATCACCTCGACGCCCTCGGTGGTTGAGGAGCGAGCTTGCGAGCGTCTCGAAACCTCCGAGACCTCCGCGATCACGCCGTCCTTCAGCAGCAGGTCGGTCGGCTCGCCGCCGAGGACCCGGGCGGACTTGATGAGGTACGTCGTCATTCGGCCGTCTCCTGGCTCGTCGTGCCCGTCGGCCCGTCGTGCCGACGGCGGGTTCGCTGCCTCCGAGCAGCAGGTAGAGCACGGCCATCCGGACGGCGACGCCGTTGGTGACCTGCTCGACGATCACCGAGCGGTCCGAGTCGGCGACGTCGGCGGTGATCTCCATGCCGCGGATCATCGGGCCGGGGTGCATCACGATGGTGTGGTCCTGCAGGGTCGCCATCCGGCGGCCGTCGAGGCCGTAGCGGCGGCTGTACTCCCGCACGGTCGGGAAGAACGACGCGTTCATGCGCTCCTTCTGGACCCGGAGCATCATCACCACGTCGGTCTTGGGCAGCACCGCGTCGAGGTCGTACGACGTCTCCACGTCCCAGCCGTCCACCCCGAAGGGCAGCAGCGTCGGTGGGCCGACCAGCGTGACCTCGGCACCGAGCGTCTTCAGCAGCAGCGCGTTGGAGCGCGCCACCCGGCTGTGCAGCACGTCGCCGACGATCGCGACCCGGCGGCCGTCGAGCGGGCCCAGGTGGCGCCACATGGTGAAGGCGTCCAGCAGTGCCTGGGTGGGGTGCTCGTGGGTGCCGTCGCCGGCGTTGACCACGCTGGAGCGCGACCAGCCGGCGTTGGCCAGCAGGTGCGGGGCGCCCGAGGCCCAGTGCCGCACGACGACGGCGTCGGCGCCCATGGCCTCGAGGGTGAGCGAGGTGTCCTTGAGCGACTCGCCCTTGCTCAGGCTGGAGCCCTTCGCGGAGAAGTTGATGACGTCGGCGCTGAGCCGCTTGGCCGCGGCCTCGAACGAGATCCGGGTGCGCGTCGAGTCCTCGAAGAACAGGTTGACGATCGTGCGGCCCCGCAGCGCGGGCAGCTTCTTGATCGGCCGGTCGGCCAGCGAGCGCATCTCCTCGGCGGTGGCGAGGATCAGCTCGGCGTCGTCGCGGGTCAGGTCGCCGGCGCTCAGCAGGTGCTTCTTCATGCGGAGACCCCCTCGATCGTCACGGCGTCCTCGCCGTCGAACTCGGCGAGCCGCACCGAGACCTTCTCGACCAGGGAGGTCGGGAGGTTCTTGCCGACGAAGTCCGCCCGGATGGGCAGCTCGCGGTGGCCGCGGTCGACGAGCACCGCCAGCCGGACCGCCTGCGGGCGGCCGAGGTCGTTCATGGCGTCGAGCGCGGCGCGGATGGTGCGGCCGGAGAACAGCACGTCGTCGACGAGGACGACGACCTTGCCGTCGATGCCGCCGGTCGGGATGTCGGTGGGCATCAGCGTGCGGGCCGGCCGCATCCGCAGGTCGTCGCGGTACATCGTCACGTCGAGCGAGCCGACCGGGACGTCGATCCCCTCGACGGAGGCGATGCGCTCGGCGATGCGCTTCGCGAGCGGCACCCCGCGCGACGGGATGCCGAGCAGGAGGAGGTCCGAGGCGCCCTTGTTGCGCTCGAGGATCTCGTGGGCGATGCGGGTGAGTGCGCGGGAGACGTCACGCGCGTCCATCACGGTGCTGGCGGCTTGGGCCGAAGTGCGGGCAGGCATCAGCGTGCCGGACCTCCTTCTCCGCCTCACAGGACGGCTCGTTAAAGGATGTCGATCGGGTCGAGCGTAACAGGCGCCCGGCTACTCCGGGATGGGCGGTCCGACGACCTCGAGGCCGTAGCGCGGGCCGACCTCGTTCCAGCGGGCGATCTCGTCGGCCATCGGCAGGCCGTCGTCGCCGGGGAGGCGCAGCTCCGTGGGCGGCCCGCTCGCTGTTCACCGGACGGGGGTACGCCGACACGTCGGTCGCCGAGGTGGCCCGCCGCGCGAAGGTGTCCGTCGACACCGTCTGAGGTGCGCAGCGCACCTGCGGACGCGCGCGGAGGGGACCCGGGCGGCCGCGCTGGACAGGTCAACGAGCGACGTGCCGCGAACATGCTGCTCTTCGCGCAGGACCTGCGCGGCACGGGCCGGCTGCGCGGTGACCTCAGCGACGAGGAGGTCGCCGACGTTGTCGTCAGCCCAGGTCGCCGAGCGCCGCCTCGACGGCGCGGTGGAACGTCGGGTAGGCGTAGATCATCGACCGCAGGGTCTCGGTCGGCACCCGGGCGTGCACCGCGGTGGTCAGCATCGAGAGCACCTCCCCGCCCGACGGGCCCACGGCAGTGGCGCCGACGAGCACGCCCCGGTCGGCGTCCTCGACGAGCTTGACCAGCCCTTCGCCCTTGGCGATCCAGCCGCGGGTGGAGGAGGCCAGGTCGGTGACACCGACCCGGACGTTCAGCCCGGCGTCGCGGGCCTGCTGCTCGGTCAGCCCGACCGACCCCACCTCCGGGTCCGTGAAGGTGACCCGGGGCACCGCGTGGTAGGCCGCCTCGGGACCGTCCTGGCCGAGGATGTCGCGCACCGCGATCGCCGCCTGGTACATCGACATGTGGGTGAAGGCTCCCTTGCCGGTGATGTCGCCGATCGCCCAGAGTCCGTCACCGGCCCGCATCCGCTCGTCGACCTCGACTGCGCGGGCGGACGGGTCGAGACCCACGCTGTCCAGCCCCAGGTCGGCCAGGTTCGTGCGGCGCCCGGCCGCGACGAGCAGCTTGTCGGCGTGCAGCTGCGTGACCGTCCACGTGGACCGTGAACCGGCCGTCGGCACAGGCGACGGACGCGATGGTGGCCCCGGTCAGCACCTGGATGCCGTCCCGGGCGAAGACGTCGGCGAGCAGCCGGCTGGACTCCGGCTCCTCGGGCGCCAGGAGGCGGTCGGCGACCTCCAGCACGGTCACCTGCACGCCGAAGCGCGCGAACGCCTGGGCCATCTCCGCGCCGATGGCCCCGCCGCCGATGACGATGAGGCTCGCGGGCAGCGTCTCCACCTGCACGGCGTCGCGGTTGGTCCAGTAGGGCGTGTCCGCGAGGCCCTCGATCGGCGGCGCCACCGGCTCGGTCCCCGTGTTCAGCACCACGCCCCTGGCCGCGGCGTACGTCGTACCGTCCACCTCGACCTGGCGCGGCCCGGTGAGCCGGGCGCTGCCGCGCACGAACGTGACCCCGGCAGCCACCAGCCGGTCGACGGCGATCTGGTCGTCCCAGTCGGTGGTGGCCTCGTCGCGGATGCGCGCGTGCACCGGCGACCAGTCGGGGGTCACGGTGCTCTGGCCGGCGAGCCCCGGGACGCGCCGGGCCTCGGCCAGCGCGTCGGCGGCGCGGACCATCATCTTGCTGGGGACGCACCCGTAGTAGGGGCACTCGCCCCCGACCAGCCGGCGGTCGACCCCCACGACGCTCAGCCCGGCCTGCGCCAGCTGGGTCGCGACGGCCTCCCCGCCCGGGCCGAGGCCAATGACTACGACGTCCACCTGCTCTGGATCCATTCCCCCACTCAAGCACGGAGGACGAAGGGCGGGTCAGAGTGCGAGCGTGGCCTTGTCGCGGACGATGTTGCCGAGGACGCCGTTGACGAAGTTCGGCGACTCGTCGGTGGACAGGTCGCGGACGAGGTTCATCGCCTCGCTGACCGCGACGGCGTCGGGCGTCTCGTCGACGTACATCACCTCGAGGACGCCGAGCCGCAGCACGTTGCGGTCCACGGTCGGCATCCGCTCCAGGGACCAGCCCTGGGCGTAGGTGGAGATGACCTCGTCGATGCGGGCCTGGTGCTCGATGATCCCGCGGATCAGCGTGACGGTGTAGTCGTTGACCGGGGGCTCTGCGGCGAGCACGCGGTCGTCGAGCGTCTCACCGAGCGGGGTTCCGCGGACCTCGCACTCGAAGAGGATGTCGAGGGCACGCTTGCGTGCCTTGGATCGGGCTGCCATCAGGAGCTGACGCGGCCCAGGTAGCTGCTGTCGCGGGTGTCGACCTTGATCTTCTCGCCCGTGGTGATGAACAGCGGGACGGCGATCTCGTGACCGGTCTCGAGACGGGCCGGCTTGGTGCCGCCGGTGGAGCGGTCACCCTGCAGGCCGGGCTCGGTGTACTCGACGAGCAGCTCCACCGAGGCGGGCAGCTCGATGTAGAGCACGCGGCCCTCGTTGGTCGCCACGATGGCGTCCTGGTTCTCGAGCAGGAAGTTCTTCGCGTCGCCGACGATCTCCGGCGAGACCTCGGTCTGCTCGAAGGTGGCGGTGTCCATGAAGACGTAGCTGGTGCCGTCGTTGTAGAGGTACTGCATCGTCCGCTTGTCGACGTTGGCGATCTCGACCTTCACGTCGGCGTTGAACGTCTTGTCCACGGTCTTGCCGGACCCGATGTTCTTCAGCTTGGTGCGCACGACAGCGCCGCCCTTGCCCGGCTTGTGGTGCTGGAACCAGATCACGGACCAGAGCTGGCCGTCCAGGTTGAGAACCATGCCGTTCTTGAGGTCGTTGGTCGTTGCCATCGCGCAGTCAATGCCTTCGTGTGGAGGTGGTTCCGGAGATGTCGGGCCGCCCGTACGGCAGCAGCCGCCCAGTCTAGCCAACGGCCACGCGCCCACCGAATCAGCAGGCTTTCCCCGCACTCGCCGGTCATCCGGACCGCGCAGGCTCGGGAATTTCAAGTGAGGTGGGTACCGGTGGCGCCGGGGCTCGAGGCGCTACCGGTCAGACCCGGGGATTCAGGGAGAACCCCGAGCTCGTCGTGGATGCCGAGAAACGCTGCGACCCGGCGCAGCGTCGGCTGCGCGCGGCAGGTCATGACCGTATGACCCGCTCCTCTGGCCCGGCGAGCGAACAGGGCGAGCTGGCCAGCGTCCTGACATCGGCAAACCTCAGCTCGCCGACGTGAAGGTGCACGGACTGATGTTCGGCCAGCTGAACAGCGTCCAAGGCGGTATCGAGCTCGGCGGCAGTTGCAATGTCCGCTTCCCCCCGGAGCAGAATCCAGACACTCGAGGGGTGGGTGACGGTGTCAACGTACAGCTGGCGTGCGTCGGCTAGTCCGTTGGTGACAGACACGTGACTTCCCGGCCCTGAAGCGGCGACTTCACCCGGACCCGCTCCGTGTTGGTTGCTCGCCGGGAGTGACAATGGTCTGATTGACCGCGCACGAGGAACCCGTCGGTCCTTTGACTGTACGACCGATCACCCCACGAGACCAGCGCCGCCCTGCAACGCGCTGGCATCGGCAGTTGCGGGGTCCGCCCAGTGCGCCGCCAACGCCAGCTCCGCCGCCTCCGCCTCGACCAGCCGGGCATGGTTCGCGACCAGGGCATCGGCCGCAGCCTGCCCATCGGTCACCTCGATCCACCGCAGCTCCATGGACAGACCCTACGAGCAGCCACCGACAGTTCCCGGACCCGCAAACCGTTGCGCACAAAGGGAAACCACCGGATCACAGTGGTTTCGAGACGCTCACTCCGTTCGCTCCTCAACCACCCGAGGACGAACCAGCCCCGGCGGAGGTGGCGAGGTGCTCCAGCGCCATCCGGTAGCCCTCGGTGCCGTGGCCGGCGATGACCCGCGCGGCGTAGGGCGTGACGACCGAGTGGTGCCGGAACTCCTCCGGCCGCTGGGCCGGGTCGGAGAGGTGCACCTCGACCAGCGGCGCCACGAGCTGGGCGCAGGCGTCGAGGAGGGCGTAGGAGTAGTGCGTCCACGCGGCCGCGTTGAGCACCACCGCCGTGCCGGAGTCGGCCGCCTCGTTGAGCCAGTCGAGCAGGTCGCCCTCGTGGTTGGTCTGCCGCACCTCCACGTCGAGCCCGAGGTCGCGGCCCCACCCGACGCACAGGTCGGCGAGCTCGGCGTGCGTGGTGGTGCCGTAGATCTCCGGCTGCCGGCGGCCCAGCCGCCCCAGGTTGGGCCCGTTGAGGACGAGGACCCTCACCGCGCGTCCCCCGAGACCTCCGCGAAGGCCGCGGTCAGCAGCGCCGGGTCGGGCGCGCTGAGCACCGACGGCCTCGCCAGCGCGTCGAGCACCACGAACCGCAGCGTGTCGCCGCGCGACTTCTTGTCGAGCTTCATCGCCTCGTGCAGCTGGCCCCAGGGGGACCCCGAGTACGACGTGGGCAGCCCGACCAGCTCGAGCACCGTCCGGTGCCGGTCCGCCGTGGCCTCGTCGAGCCGTCCGGCCAGCCGGGCCAGCTCGGCGACGTACATCATCCCGATCGACACCGCGGCACCGTGCCGGAAGCGGTAGCGCTCGACCTTCTCGATCGCGTGCCCGAGGGTGTGCCCGTAGTTCAGCGCCTCACGCCCGGGATGCCCGCCGACGCCGCCGGTCTCCTTCAGGTCGGCGACGACGACGTCGATCTTCACCGCGATCGCCCGCTCGATGAGCTCGCGCAGGGTGGCCGAGCCCGGTGTCGTCGCGGCGATCGGGTCGCCCTCGACCAGGTCGAGGATCACGGGGTCGGCGATGAAGCCGCACTTGATCACCTCGGCGAGGCCGCTGATCAGCTCGTTGCGGGGCAGCGTCTCGAGCGTGGCGAGGTCGCAGAGCACCCCGGCCGGCTCGTGGAACGCACCGACGAGGTTCTTGCCCTCGGTGGTGTTCATCCCGGTCTTGCCGCCGACCGCGGCGTCGACCATCGCGAGCAGCGTGGTGGGCATGTGCACGACCTTGACGCCACGCAGCCAGGTCGCCGCGACGAAGCCGCCCATGTCGGTGGTGGCGCCTCCGCCGACGGTCACCACCGCGTCGGAGCGGGTGAAGCCGGTCTGGCCGAGCACCTGCCAGCAGAACGACGCGACCGGGGCGAGCTTGGCCTCCTCGCCGTCGGGGATCTCGATGGCGTGGGCGTCGTAGCCCTGCTCCTTGAGGTCCTGCCGGATCGCCTCGCCGGTGGCGGCCAGGCCACGCGGGTGGATGACCGCGACCCGCTGCACGCCCGACCCGAGCATCCCGGGCAGCTCCCCGAGCAGGCCGGTGCCGACGACCACGTCGTACGGCGACGCACCGGCCACGTGCAGCACGGTCTTGTCGGGCTCGGGGCTCATCGGGGGCTCTCCTCCAGCTGCTCGACGGCGGCGGCCACCTCGTCGGCGACCTCCTCGGGGGACTTGCCGTCGGTGTCGACGACGGCGGTGGCCACACTTCGGTAGACGGGACCGCGCTCGTCCAGGATCGCCTTGACCCGCGAGCGCACGTTGCCCAGGAGCAGCGGTCGTCCGACACCGAGCCCGACCCGCTTCACCGCGTCGGCCATCCCCACGTTGAGGAAGACCACCCGGTGGCCGCGCAGCAGCTCCTGGGTGCCGGGGTCGAGCACGGCACCGCCGCCCAGCGCCAGCACGCCTGCGTGCTCGGCCAGCGCGGCGCGGACGGCGTCACGCTCGAGGGCGCGGAAGTGCTCCTCGCCGTCGTCGACGAAGATCTCGGAGATCTCGCGGCCTTCCGCTGCCTCCACGTCGTGGTCGGTGTCGCGGACGGGCAGCCCCCAGCGGGCGGCGAGCAGCGCGGCGACCGTGGACTTGCCCGCACCCATCGGCCCGACGAGGACGACGCGGGGACCCGTCACTTGAACCTCAGGTTGGCCAGGTAGGAGTCGACGTTGCGGCGGGTCTCGGCGACCGAGTCCCCGCCGAACTTCTCCAGCACGACGTCGGCGAGCACCAGCGCGACCATCGCCTCGGCGACGATCCCGGCCGCGGGCACGGCACAGACGTCGGAGCGCTGGTGGTGCGCCACGGCCTCCTCGCCGGTCGCCACGTCGACGGTCCGCAGGGCGCGGGGCACCGTGGCGATCGGCTTCATCGCGGCCCGCACCCGCAGGGTCTCGCCCGTGGACATGCCGCCCTCGGTGCCGCCGGAGCGGCCCGACGTGCGACGGATCCCGTCGGCGGTGCTGACGATCTCGTCGTGGGCCTTCGACCCGGGGTCGGCGGCGAGACCGAAGCCGTCGCCGACCTCGACGCCCTTGATCGCCTGGATGCCCATCAGCGCGCCGGCCAGCTTGGCGTCGAGCCGCCGGTCCCAGTGCACGTGCGACCCGAGGCCGGGCGGCAGCCCGTGCACGACGACCTCGACGACGCCGCCGAGGGTGTCACCGTCCTTGTGGGCCTGGTCGATCGCGGCCACCATCTGCTTGCTGGTGTCGGGGTCGAGGCAGCGCACCGGGTCCTCGTCGAGGTAGGCCACGTCGGCCGCGGTCGGGACGGACCCGGCCGGCGAGGACACCGGGCCGAGGCCGACCACGTGGGAGACCACCTCCGCGCCGCAGGCCTGCTCCAGGAACGCGGTCGCGACCGCACCGAGGGCGACCCGGGCGGCCGTCTCACGCGCAGAGGCACGCTCGAGGATCGGGCGCGCCTCCTCGAAGTCGTACTTCTGCATGCCCACCAGGTCGGCGTGACCGGGCCGCGGCCGGGTCAGGGCGGCGTTGCGCGCCAGCGCCTCGAGCTCCGCCTCGTCGACCGGGTCGGCCGACATCACCTTGTCCCACTTGGGCCACTCGCTGTTGCCGATCCGGATCGCGACCGGGCTGCCGAGCGTCCGCCCGTGCCGCAGGCCACCGATGATCTCGATCTCGTCCTGCTCGAACTTCATCCGGGCGCCCCGGCCGTAGCCGAGCCGGCGCCGGGCCAACGCGTCGGCGATGTCGCCCGACGTCACCGAGACGTGGGCCGGAAGTCCTTCGAGGACGGCGACCAGGGCAGGGCCGTGGGACTCGCCCGCAGTGAGCCAACGCAGCATGGGGCCAGTGTTTCACGCGGCCCGGCGCGCGAGATCAGGCGTACCAGTCGGCGACATAGGGCCCGAACAGGACACCGACCACGGCGCCGACGAGCATGAACGGCCCGAACGGGTAGGCCTTGCGGTCCACGACCCGCAGCAGCGAGAGCAGCCCGCCGCCGAGACCTCCGATGATGAAGCCGGCGTACACCCCGACCAGCAGCTCGCTCCAGCCGAGGTAGCCCAGCGCGATCCCGAGCACGCCGGAGAGCCGGACGTCGCCGTAGCCCATCCCCCGCGGGTAGATGAACCAGAGCAGGAAGAACGTGCCGCCGGCGACCAGCCAGCCCAGCCCGGCCGTGACCAGCGCGTCGAGGTCGGACTCCGACCAGGCGGCGACCGCGGCGAGGGCGCCGACGACGAGGTACGACGGGGCGATCACCTTCGTGGGGAGCAGCCGGGTCCGCCAGTCGATCACCGCGAGCGCGACGCCGACCGGCGCCAGGTAGAGCAGGAACGACAGCGCGGGCGACCAGCCGACCGCGGCGCCCATCAGCCCGGCGACCACCGCCGTCGCGAGGGACGCCTTCCAGCGCAGCCCGCGGCGCCGGGCGATGTCGGCGTAGAGCTCCTTCGGCTCCTCCGCGACCGGCGCTCCCCCGTCCTCCGCGTCCGGGTCCTCGGGCTCGGGCTCGGGCACCCGCGCGATCAGCGCGGGCACGACCTGGCCCATCAGCAGCCCGTAGAGGGCGCATGCCACGGCGGTGTCGAGGTGCCAGTCCACGCCGCGACCCTAGCCAGTTCCGGCCGGGAGGGCGGCGCGCATCGCCGCTACCGGCGCGGGAAGCCCGGTCATCAGCTCCACCTGGAGCGCGGCCTGGTGCAGCAGCAGATCGAGGCCGGACACCAGCGGCCGGCCGAGCCGCACCGCAGCCTCGGCCAGCGGCGTCGGCCACGGGTCGTAGACCACCTCGAACACGACCCCGGCGGAACCCGCGAGCGCGACCAGCGCGGGCGTCTGCGCCGTCGCCGGGATCGTCGACACCAGGACGTCGCCCGGCCCGCCCGGGTCGTCGAGGAGGCGTACGTCGACCCGTGGCGCCCGCGGGTGGCGGGCCACCGCCTCGAGCGTCTCCCCCGCCCGGGCGGGGTCGCGCACCAGCAGGGTGGCCGACCGGCAGCCGAGGTCGGCGAGCGCCAGCAGGAGCGACGCCGCGGTGGCGCCGCCGCCGAGCACGGTCGCGGTGCCGAACGGCCCGTCGTAGCGCTCGGTCAGGGCCGCCACAGCCCCCGGCACGTCGGTGTTGTCGCCGATCCGCCGACCGTCCTCGAGGACGACCGTGTTGGCGGCCCCCGCCTGCCGCGCGCGGGGCGACGCCTCGTCGAGCAGCGGCATCACCGCCCGCTTGAGCGGCATCGTCAGCGAGAGCCCGCGCCAGGACTCGTCGAGGCCGTCGAGGAAGGCCCGCAGGCCGTCCTCGCGGACCTCGACGGCGTCGTACTCCCAGTCCAGGCCGAGCTCGGCGTAGGCGGCCCGGTGCAGCACCGGGGAGAGCGAGTGCCCGATCGGGCTGCCGAGGACGGCACAACGTCGACGCATCGGATCAGCAGTTGTCCGACTGGGTCGCGCAGTAGTCCTTGTACTCGTTCTTGAACGTCAGGAACTCGTCGTAGTCGTCGGTGAACTTGGTCTCGCCGGTGCGCAGGTTCACCGTCACGTAGTAGATCCACGGCCCGTCGGTCGGGTGGGCGGCCGCCTCGATGGCGGCGTCGCCGGGTGCCTCGATCGGCGTCGGCGGCAGGCCGGGGTTCTTGTAGGTGTTGTAGGGCGAGTCGATCTCCAGGTCCTCGGTGGTCAGCGCGACGCCGAGGTCACGGTCGTGCGCGTAGTTCACCGCCGCGTCGATCTGGAGCAGGTGGTTGGTCGCGTCGGTCTCGACCCTGTTGTAGATCACCCGGGCGACCTTGCCGCGGTCGGCGTCGCGGTTGGACTCGGCCTCGACGAGGCTCGCCACGACCATCAGCTCGGCAGGGGTGTAGCCCAGCCGCTGCGCCGCCTCCTCGAGGTCGGCTTCCTCGGCGGCGGACCGCCACCGCTCGACCATCATCGAGAGGATCGACTTCGGAGTGGCGTTGGGCGGGACCATGTAGGTCGCCGGGAAGAGGTAGCCCTCGGCGTTGCCGTTGGCGTACTTCGGCAGCCCGATGGACTTCGGGTCGCGGAGGACACGCTGGTACTGGCGCGCGGAGAAGTCGGTCTTGTCCGCCAGCCGCGCGACGATCTGCTCGACCGTCCAGCCCTCGGGGATGGTCAGGGCGTCCTGGATCAGGTTGCTCGGGTCGATCAGCAGGCCGAGCGCGGACTCGGCCGACATCTGCTTGCGGAGCTTGTAGAAGCCCACCTGGATGCCCACCGACTCGGGGTTCTCCTGGGCGGCGTCGGTGAACGCCTCGACGCTCTTGACGACGTCCTTCTCCTTGAGCGTGACCGCGATGTCGGAGGAGCTGTCACCGTCGTGCACCTCGACGAGCACGGAGCCCGATCCGGCACCGCTGTAGTCCGGCGGCGGGCTGAACCGTTCCTTGAGCGCGCTCATCCCGGTCGTCGCGGCGAAGTAGCCGCCGCCGACCAGGACCACGAGCGCGATGAGCACCGCAAGGCAGCCGAACCCACGGCGTGGCTTGTGCTTGCGGTGGGTCCCGAGGTCAAGTCCGAGTTCGCTCAACGGCCTGCTTCACACCAATCCCTGTTTCGCCCCGTGCTGTCATGCCGGCGGTTGCCGGCACTCGTCGAGCGGTGGTCGGACGATCTCGCCCGGTGCCCGCCCTGTGCTGCGTTCGGTGTCCAGCGCATTCTGCAGGATCACCACGGCGGCTGCCTGGTCCACGACCGCGCGCCGCTTCTGTCCCTTCTTGCCACGTTCGCGGAGCATCGACTCCGCGCTCACCGTGCTGAGCCGCTCGTCGCACAGCCGCACCGGCACCGGTAGTAGTACCCCGGCCAGGGCGGTTGCGAACTCGCGCACCTTAGCCGCCGCGGGACCCTCCCCACCAGAAAGGCTGCGGGGCAGGCCGACGACCACCTCGACAGCGGCCTCCTCCTCGGCCAGGGCGCGCAGCCGGGCGAGGTCGCCCTTCCCGCGCGCCACCGTCTCGACCGGGGTCGCGATCAGGCCGGACGGGTCGCTGCGGGCGACGCCGATCCGCACGTCGCCGACGTCGACCCCCAGCCGGGCGCCGGGGCGCATCAGCGGCTGGTCGCGATGCGACCGACCTCGTGCTCCACGTCGAGCAGCGCCTGGTCGACGTGCGTCACGTCGACGCCGCCGCCCTGCGCGACGTCGTCCTTGCCGCCGCCGGAGCCGCCCAGCGCCGTCGCGGCCGCCTTCACGAGCGCGTTGGCGGAGATGCCCCAGGCCCGGGCCTCGTCGTTGACCGCGACGACGACCGCAGGCTTGCCGTTGGTGGACCCGATGATGGCGACCACGCTGGGCTTGCCGTGGGGCATGCGGCCGCGGATGTCGAGCGCCAGCTTGCGTACGTCGCCCGCTCCCGCGCCGTCGACCCGGTGGCCCACGAAGCCGACGCCGTAGACGTCCTTGGCGCCGACCGCGAGCTCGCCCGCGGCGGCGAGCAGCTGTCCGACGCGGATCCGCTCGATCTCCTTCTCCGCGGTCCGCAGCCGTTCCACGATGTCGTTGACCCGCTCGGGCAGCTCCTCGGAGCGCACCTTGAGCACCTCGCTGAGCTGCGCGACCAGCACGTGCTCGCGGGCGAGGAACCGGTAGGCGTCGCCGCCCACGAGCGCCTCGACCCGTCGCACGCCGGAGCCGATCGAGGACTCGCCGAGGAGCTTGATCACCCCGAGCTGCCCGGAGCGGCCGGCGTGCGTCCCGCCGCAGAGCTCCTTGGCCCAGTCGCCGACCGAGATCACGCGCACCTTGTCGCCGTACTTCTCGCCGAACAGCGCCATCGCGCCGGACTTGCGCGCCTCGTCCTGCGTCATCACCTCGGCGTGCACGGCGAGGTCCGCGAGGACCAGGTCGTTGACGCGCTCCTCCACGTCGACCATCGCCGACGCGGGCACCGCGCCGGTGGCGGAGAAGTCGAACCGGAAGCGGCCCGGCGCGTTCTCCGAACCGGCCTGGGTCGCGGTCTCCCCCAGCGCCTCACGGAACGCCTTGTGCACCATGTGCGTCGCGGTGTGCGCGCGGCTGATCGACCGGCGACGCTCGACGTCGACCATCGCCTGCGCGTGGGCGCCGACCGTGACCTCGCCCGAGAGCACCTTGGCCTGGTGCACGACCAGGCCGGTGATCGGCGACTGCACGTCGCGCACCTCCAGCACCGCGCCGTTGGACAGCTCGACGACGCCCTGGTCGGCGAGCTGGCCGCCGCCCTCGGCGTAGAACGGCGTCCGGTCGAGGACCAGCTCGACCTCGTCGCCCTCACGCGCCGCGGACACCGGGCCGGAGCCGGACACGAGCCCGCTGACGGTCGCCTCGGAGACCACCTCGGTGTAGCCGGTGAACTCGACCGCCCGGCCCAGGGTGTCGGACACCGCGCGGTAGTAGCCCGCGTCGGCGTGCTGGCCCTTCTTGGCCTTCGCGTCCGCCTTGGCGCGGTCGCGCTGCTCGGTCATGAGCCGGCGGAAGCCCTCCTCGTCGACGGACAGGCCCTGCTCGGACGCCATCTCCAGCGTCAGGTCGATCGGGAAGCCGTAGGTGTCGTGCAGGGCGAACGCCTTGGAGCCCGACAGGCTGGGCTCCCCGGCCTTCTTGGCATCCTGCGCGGCCAGGTCGAAGATCGTCGTCCCGGTCTTCAGCGTCTGCCGGAAGGCGTCCTCCTCGGCGTAGGCGATCGTGCTGATCCGCTCCCAGTCGGACTCGAGCTCGGGGTAGGAGATCCGCATCTTGTCGCGGCTGACCGGCAGCAGCTCCGGCAGCGTGCGGTCCTCGACGCCGAGCAGCCGCATGGAGCGGACCGCGCGGCGCAGCAGCCGGCGCAGCACGTAGCCCCGCGCCTCGTTGCCCGGCGTGACGCCGTCGGCGATCAGCATCATGCCGCTGCGGACGTGGTCGGCCACGACCCGGAACCGGACGTCGTCCTCGTGGCCCTGGCTGCCCCCGGCGCCGTACTTCTTGCCGGCCATCTCCGCCGCCCGCTCGATGACCGGGAAGACCTCGTCGATCTCGTAGATGTTGTCCTTGCCCTGGAGCAGGTAGGCGACCCGCTCCAGGCCCATGCCGGTGTCGATGTTCTTGCTCGGCAGCGGCCCGCGGACGTCGAAGTCCTCCTTGCTGCGGACCGCGCTGAGCTCCTCCTGCATGAACACCAGGTTCCAGAACTCGAGGTAGCGGTCACCCGCGTCCCAGTCGCGGTCGGCGCCGAACTCGGGGCCCCGGTCGATCAGGATCTCGCTGCAGGGACCGCCCGGTCCGGGCACGCCCATGCTCCAGTAGTTGTCCTTCTTGCCCAGCCGGATGATCCGGTCGTCGGGGAGCCCCGCGACCTTCTTCCAGAAGTGCACCGCCTCGTCGTCGTCCTGGTAGACGCTGGCGTAGAGCTTGGACTCGTCGATCCCGTAGCCGCCGTCGGCCACCGACCGGGTGACCAGCTCCCAGGCGAGCTCGATGGCGCCCTCCTTGAAGTAGTCGCCGAACGAGAAGTTGCCGTTCATCTGGAAGAACGTGCCGTGCCGGGTGGTCTTGCCGACCTCCTCGATGTCGAGGGTGCGCACGCACTTCTGCACCGAGACGGCGCGCTTGTACGCCGGCGTCTCCTGGCCGAGGAAGTAGGGCTTGAACGGCACCATGCCGGCGTTCACGAACAACAGGTTCGGGTCGTCGAGCAGCAACGATGCCGACGGCACCACCTGGTGTCCTCGCGCCTCGAAGTGCGCGATGAACCGTCGGCGGACCTCCGCGGTGTCCATCAGTCGTTGCCCTTTCCGCTCGTGATCTGGTGGGTGGTCGTTCCATGGAGCGCGAGACCGAGCCGGTCGCGCAACTCGGTTTCCTTCTCGGCCATCCCCGCGCGGACCTCGTCCCCGAAGAGACGGGCACCGACGGAGAGCCCGGCGAGCCGGTCGGCGAGGCCCTCGGGGGTGAGCGCCTCGGCGGTGCGCCGGGCCTTCACCATCGCATAGACGCCGGCACCGGCACCGGCCACGAACCAGGCCGCCCGGCTCATCTGCGGCCCCTCATGCTGCGTCCTCGGCGAAGCGGCCCGCCTCCGGCTGCCGGGTCTCGCGCAGGTGCCGGCGGGCCTGCTTCTCGTCGCGCTTGCGCTGCTTGCGGGACCGGCGGACCTCGCGCTTCATCTCGAAGCCGATGCGGTTGCGGTTCTCCGCGGACAGCGCCCGCCGGACGCCGTACCCGAGGGAGAAGAGCGTCACCAGGGACTCCCCCACGGCCAGGGAGGCGAACTGCCTCCCGGTCACCGGGGACGGCGGGCTCGACGCCGGCAGGTCCGCGGGGTCGGGCTCGCCGGCAGTGGTGATGACGTACTCCGTGGCGTCGGCGACGGGCCGGGGCTCGATCCGCCGGGCCAGCGCGTCGAGGCGCCGCTGCACCGCGGCGAGCTCCTCGCGGGACGCGGCGAGGTCGTCCTCGAGCCGTCTCCGGCCGCCCAGGGCACGGACCAGGAGCAGGGTGAGAACGAGCAGCACGACGACCGTCGTGGCCGTCGCAAGCGCCATCAGCAGCCCCGGACTCATAGCAGGTGACCCTACCCTGAGCGGTCCCGCCGGGAGTCGCGCCCTCGGACCATCTGACGGATGCGCTCCCAGCGCTCCTTGAGCGCCGACTCGGCACCGAGGGAGGTCGGCCGGTAGTAGGTCGCGTCGGCCACCACGTCGGGGGCGTACTGCTGCTCGGCGATGCCGAACGGCTCGTCGTGGGCGTACTTGTAGCCCGTGCCGTGGCCGAGCTTCTTGGAGCCGCCGTAGTGGGCGTCGCGCAGGTGGCTCGGCACCGACCCGACCTTGCCCGCGCGGACGTCCGCGGAGGCGGCGTCGATGGCGGTGATCACGGCGTTCGACTTCGGCGCGAGCGCCAGGGCGATCGTCGCCTGGGCGAGGTTGAGCCGTCCCTCGGGCATGCCGATCAGCTGCACCGCCTGGGCCGCGGCGACCGCGGTCGTCAGGGCCGTCGGGTCGGCCAGGCCGATGTCCTCGCTGGCCAGGATCACCAGCCGGCGAGCGATGAACCGTGGGTCCTCCCCTGCCTCGACCATGCGGGCCAGGTAGTGCAGGGCGGCGTCGGCGTCGGAGCCGCGCACCGACTTGATGAACGCGCTGATCACGTCGTAGTGCTGGTCGCCCTGGCGGTCGTAGCGCACGGCCGCCCGGTCCACGGCCGTCTCGGCGGTGGAGAGGTCGACGGCCTCCTGGCCGGTCGCCACGGCCGCGCCGGCCGCGGCCTCGAGATAGGTCAGCGCCCGGCGTGCGTCGCCTCCGGCCAGCCGCACCAGGTGCTCGCGGGCGTCTTCCTCGAGGCTCACCTCGCCGCCGAGGCCGCGTTCGTCGAGGAGCGCGAGCTCGATGACGCCGCGCACGTCGTCGTCGGTCAGCGGCTCGAGGGTCAGGAGCAGCGACCGCGACAGCAGCGGGGAGATGACCGAGAAGAACGGGTTCTCCGTGGTGGCCGCGACGAGGGTCACCCAGCGGTTCTCCACCCCGGGGAGCAGGGCGTCCTGCTGCGCCTTGGTGAACCGGTGGACCTCGTCGACGAACAGCACCGTCTCCGGTCCGCCCCGCGTCAGCTGGGCCCGGGCCCCGTCGATCGCGGCCCGCACCTCCTTGACGCCGGCGGCCACCGCGGACACCTCGACGAAACGTCGGTTGGTCTGCTGCGAAACGATCGAGGCGATCGTGGTCTTGCCGGTGCCGGGTGGCCCCCACAGCAGCAGCGACATCGGCTGGTCGCCCTCGATGAGCCGGCGCAGCGGCGCCCCGGGGGCCAGCAGGTGCTGCTGGCCCACCAGCTCGTCGAGCGTGCGCGGGCGCATCCGGACGGCGAGCGGGGCCGAGGCGTGCGTGTTGCCCGCCAGGGTCCCGCCCGATCCGGTCGGTCCGCTGGGCGCACCCATGTCGAAGAGGCTTTCCACGCGGGTCAGCCTATGTCGCCGGGGCGGGTCACTCCGGGGTGGTGCCGCCCTCGTCCAGCTTCTTCGAGGCGGCCTGGTGCGTGGACAGGTCCGTCCACGTGTCGGCGAACCCGGCCTTGTTCAGGTCCTCGGTGCTGGGTGTCGCACCGGCGACGGGCGTGCCGTCGTGGTCGACGCCGAGCGCGCTGAGCGTGATCGGGTGCGGGCTGGGGTTGTCGAACTCGCCGGCGAAGTGGCAGGCGACCTTGTGCGTCTTGCCGATCTGGAGCAGCGGCGGCTCCTGCTTGGCGCAGATGTCCTGCGCCCGCCAGCACCGCGTGCGGAACCGGCAGCCCGACGGCGGGTTGATCGGGCTGGGCACGTCGCCCTCGAGCGGGATGCGCTCCCGGCGGCCGCCGATCGCCGCCTGCTTCACGTCGGGCACCGCGGAGAGCAGGGCCTGCGTGTACGGGTGGTGCGGGCGGTTGTAGAGGGTGTCCCGGTCGCCGATCTCGACGATCTTGCCGAGGTACATCACCGCGATCTCCGGGCAGAAGTGCCGGACCACCGCGAGGTCGTGCGCGATGAACAGGAAGGCGATCCCGAACTCCTTCTGCACGTCGCTGCAGGAGGTTCACCACCTGCGCCTGGATCGACACGTCGAGGGCGGACACCGGCTCGTCGGCGACCAGGAGCTTCGGCTGCAGGGCGAGCGCGCCGGGCGATGCCGATGCGCTGGCGCTGCCCGCCGGAGAACTCGTTGGGGTAGCGGTTGTAGTGCTCGGGGTTGAGGCCGACGACCTCGAGGAGCTCCTGGACCCGCTTCAGCGTCTGCTTCTCAGGCACCATCTTGTGCACCCGCAACGGCGTGCCGACGATCGTCCCGACCGTGTGCCGGGGGTTCAGCGAGCTGTAGGGGTCCTGGAAGATCATCTGGATCTCGCTGCGCAGCGGGAGCATCTCCTTGTTGGAGAGGGTCCCGATCTCGCGGCCGTCGAACTTCATCGAGCCGGAGGTGGGGTCGTAGAGCCGGGTGATCAGCCGCCCGGTCGTGGACTTGCCGCAGCCGGACTCCCCCACCAGGCCGAGGGCGCTGCCCCGGCGGACCTGGAAGGAGACGCCGTCGACGGCCTGCACCTGGCCGATCGTGCGCCGGATCAGACCGGAGGACCGGACCGGGAAGTACTTCCGCAGGTTGGTGACCTCGAGGATGGGCGTGCCCGTCTCGAAGGTCTCCGCCTGGGCAGGGGCGACGTCAGGGTTCGTCATGGAAGTCATTGTCCTTGATCACCGGTCTTCCGGGGCGGCCGCGGCCGATCCGTCGTCAGTGGAGCCGTCCGCACTCACGAGATCCACCAGGTCGGGGGCGATCTCGGGCAGGACCTCGGTCAGGTAGATCTCGTCCGGGTTCGCCAGGTGGCAGCGCTTGAGGTGGCCGGTGCGGTTGCCCTCGACCAGCGGCGGCAGCTCGGTGCTGCACAGGTCCCCCGGCACCTTGTCCTTGTGCAGGCAGCGCGGGTGGAAGGCGCAGCCGGGCGGCGGGTCGAGCAGCGACGGCGGGTTGCCCGGGATCGGGATCAACCGGGCCTCGGTGTCGCCCCGGACGTCAGGCACCGAGGACAGCAGCCCCCAGGTGTAGGGCATCTCGGGGTGG
>CAVRMN010000044.1:0-21224 GCA_963721855.1 uncultured Actinomycetota bacterium
GTGGACGCCCGACTCCGACGAGCTGTCCAGCCACCCGAACAGCCGCTACTGCACGCCGATCAAGCAGTGCCCGATCCTGGCGCCGGAGTACGACGACCCGCGCGGCGTGCCGATCGACGCCATCCTCTTCGGCGGCCGCCGCAAGACCACCATCCCCCTGGTGACCGAGGCCCGCGACTGGGTCCACGGCACCTTCATGGGCGCCACGCTCTCCTCGGAGACCACGGCGGCCGCCACCGGCGCGGTCGGCATCGTGCGTCGCGACCCGATGGCGATGCTGCCGTTCATCGGCTACAACGCCGGCGACTACTTCAACCACTGGATCACCGTCGGCAAGGACAACGACGCGTCCAAGCTGCCGAAGATCTTCTACGTCAACTGGTTCCGTCGTGACGAGGACGGCGGCTTCCTGTGGCCGGGCTTCGGCGAGAACAGCCGGGTGCTCAAGTGGATCGTCGAGCGCATGGAGGGACAGGCCGAGGCCGTGGAGACCCCGATCGGCTACGTGCCGACCCCGGGGGCCCTCGACACCGACGGCCTCGACGTGACCGAGCAGCAGCTCGCCGCGGCGCTCGAGGTCGACGTCGAGGAGTGGAAGGCCGAGATCCCGCAGATCACCGAGTGGTTCGAGAAGTTCGGCGACAACCTGCCGGCCGTGCTCTGGACCGAGCTCGACGGGCTGAAGGCTCGCCTCGGCGCCTAGGCCCGACCGACAGAGACACGCGACGAAGGCCCCACCCGCACGGGTGGGGCCTTCGTCGTTGTCCGCTACGGCATACTTTCGACTCGTGACGGGAAAGGACGGACGTGCCACGCGGTAGCTACGGCCCCGACGACAGGCTCCTGCTGGAGACGGCGGCGACCCGCGTCTACAGCAACGCCGTCGCGCACGGCTCGCTGCCCGCCGACGACCCACGCCTGTGCGAGGACAGCATGGCTCCGGCGGTCGACCTCCTGCTCGACCTGGGCCTGCTCCGCCACGACGAGGGCGGCAACCGCTACTTCCCGGTGGACCCGGCAGCGGTCCAGGCCCAGATCGTCGTCCCTCTCGGCCGCCAGGGCGCCGACCTGCTCACCGAGTCGGCCCGGTGGGCCGACACCTTCAGCGACCTCGGCCAGGTGTTCCGCACCTCCCCGCAGGCCACGGTCAGCCCGATCACCGAGATCCACGGACTCGACAACATCAACAACTTCATCGCCGCGGCGGTCAACGACACCCGCCAGGAAATGCTGACCGCCCAGCCGAACGGCCGCCGGCCGGCCAGCACGCTCGCGGTCGCCGAGGACCGCGACGTGAAGCTGTTGGCCCGCGGCGCCCGGATGCGCACGCTCTACCAGCACTCCGCGCGGCACAGTCCCGCCACCCGGGAGTACGTCGCCGACATCACCTCCCACGGCGCGGAGGTGCGCACGCTCGACGAGTTCTTCCGGCGGCTCATCGTCTGCGACCGGCAGGTGGCGGTCGTGCCGGCCTCCGACAACCACCACGTCGCGATCGCCATCCACGACAAGTCGCTGATCGCCTACCTGGTCGACATCTTCGAGCGGGCCTGGGAGCGCGCCCAGCCGTTCAACGTCAGCGGGGCCCAGGCCGAGCGCCACATCGCCGACGACGTGCGGGCGATGACGATCCGGCTGCTGGTCGAGGGGCACAGCGACCCGGCGAGCGCCAAGCGGCTCGGCGTGAGCACGCGGACCTACGCGGGCTACATCGCGGCGCTGAAGGACGAGTACGGCGTGCAGACCCGCTTCCAGCTCGGCTACGCCATGGGCCGGCCGCAGGGGGCCCCCAAGACCGGGGAGGAACCCCCGATCGACCAGGACCCCGAGGACTGAAGGTCGAGTTCCTCCGGGCACGCTGCGAGGGCAGTCACCGTGACGATGAGCTGCCCTCGCTGTGCGGTCAAAGACGGGCCGGGGGGATGGCACTGGGGCGAACTGCCGGGGGGGTTGACTCGTTCGTCCTCGTCTTTGACCTTTGTGGCGTTCCAGCCCGGGGGGGAGTGGACTGAACGCGTTTGTGGGGGTGGCCGGGGGCCTACCGGGTGGTGTCTGAGGTCGGCGCCACGCGGGTGCCGTTCCAGCCCGAGTCAAAGGCCTGCGCCGGGGCGGCGGCGCCGGCGAACACGCCGGTGACGACGACGATGCCGGCGAGGAGCCGAGCGACCTTGCGGTTGTCCTTCATTGCCTACCTCATGCTCTAGTCCCAGGGGTGACGGTTTCCCGTCTGACCTCAAGTGTCGGTCACCATTGCCCCGTCCGGCCACAAATTGGCACCGCAGGAGTGTGCACTGCATGTTTCTGCAAAAGCGCGGAAACCGAGACAGCGCACGCAGGTCGGGTGGATACTGCACCCAGTGCCATCCGTGGGCGGATCAAGCCCCTGAAAGCGGACAAGTCGGGCGCTGACCCCTCTCCACAGACAGTAAAGCTCGTCAGCATGCTTGCGTAGTTGTGCAAGCCTGACAAGGGGTGGGCGTCCCCGGCACACGGCGCTCCGCCGCCTATCCTCGTGGTGATGAGGCTGCCCCGACCCCGCCGCCGGCCCGAGACCCGCACGGTTCTCGAGCTCACGGCACTCTGGCTGGTCGTGACGCTCCCGCTCGCGGCGCTCCTCTTCCTCACCGGCTCGCGCAGCACCGTCGTCGCCGGTCACGACGCGGTTGTCAGCCCGACGCTCGACGGCTACGCGACCCTCGACCTCGGGCCCTACGTGCCCAGCTTCCGCGTGCCGAGCGGGAGCCGGGTCGGCGCCTATCTCGACCTGGGCGCCACCGACCTGGACAGCTACGACGCGCTGATCCGGCGCTACGCCTTCATCGCCAGCCAGCCCGAGGGGCAGATCGCCAAGGTGCAGGCGACGCTGCTCGACCTCGCCGAGGACAGCCTGCTGCTGGGCGGCGTCCTCGGGCTCGCGGGCCCGGGGCTGGTGCTGCTCGTCGGTCGGCGGCGGTGGGCGGAGCTCGCACACCCCTGGCCACCGCGAGCGGCCGCGGGGGCGGTCGTCGCGGTCGTCATGCTGGCCGGCTCCTTCGTCGTCGCCCGTGACGACACCGAGCCGTCGGTGGGCGGCAACGCCTGGGAGTCACTCTCCGCGGCACTGCCGGACGTGACCATCCCCGACGAGGCCGCCGACATCGAGGTCCAGGGCGGGCTGATCACGAGCGGCACCCGTCGGCTCGTGGAGAGCGCGGTGTCGTCGTACCGCAAGAGCCTCGAGTTCTATCGGTCCCTGGCCGACCAGGCACCCGCGCTGGCGTCGCAGCTGCGCCAGCCGGAGGACGGCGAGGTGGTGGCGCTGCTCGTCAGCGACCGGCACGACAACATCGGGATGGACCCGGTCGCCCGCGCCGTCGCGGACGCGGGCGGCGCGACGTTCCTCCTCGACGCCGGCGACGACACCTCGACGGGCGGCTCCTGGGAGGCGTTCAGCCTGGAGTCCCTCGACAAGGCGTTCGCCGACTTCGACGACCGCTACGCCATCGCGGGCAACCACGACAACGGCGACTTCGTCGTGCAGCACCTCGACCACCTGGGCTTCAGCACGCTCGCCGGCGAGGTGGTCGACGGCCCGGAGGGGATCCGGCTGCTCGGCGCCAGCGACGTCCGCAGCAGCGGCCTGGGCAGCTGGCGCGACGAGCGCGACGTGACGTTCGCGGACCAGCAGGACCTCCTCGCCGACCTGGCCTGCGAGAACGACGCCGACGGCGACCGCGTCTCGACCCTGCTGGTGCACGACGCCAACGCCGGCCGGCTCGCGCTCGCGCGCGGGTGCGTGGACCTCGTGCTCGCCGGCCACCTGCACCTCCAGGTCGGGCCCGACCGGGTCATCGGCACGAACGGGAAGGCCGGCTACACCTACACCAACGGGACGACCGGCGGGGCGGCGTACGCCGTGGCGATCGGCTCCAAGCTGCGCCGCGACGCCGAGGTCAGCCTGGTGACCTACGCCGAGGGACGCCCGGTCGGGATCCAGCCGGTGACCGTGCGCACCAACGGCGAGTTCGTGGTCGGCGAGTTCGTCCGGCTCGAGCTCGACGAGGACTGAGCGCCCGGGAACGCGGAACGGCCCCGCGCGCACGAGCGCCGGGGCCGTTCCTGATCTGGCGGAGGCGGCGGGATTTGAACCCGCGAGAGGGGATTACCCTCAACCCGCTTAGCAGGCGGGCGCCATAAACCGGGCTAGGCGACGCCTCCAGACAGCGAGGGACACGCTACCCGAACCTGTTCGACATCACTGAATCGGGCGGTAGCCGTGTCCCCGGTTGAGGTGCTGCTGCAGGTCGCGGACGAAGTCGTCGGCCGACCCGGCGAGGATCCCGACCGGGATCGTGGTGGTCGTGCCGTCCCGCCGGCGGAGCACCACGACCCGCGCGCCGGCCACGGTCGTCGCGAGCACGTCCTCGACGTCCTTCCACCGGCCCTGCCGCACGCCGGCACCGCGCACCCAGCGGACCTCGTAGCCCACCTCGCCCAGGGTGACCACCGGAGCGAGCCGCCAGAGCACCGCGGCCAGCACCAGGACGCCGAGCACCGCGACCACGACGACGGTCGAGAGGACCGCCGTGGGCCAGGAGAACACGAGCCCGCCGAGCACGACGACCAGCACCAGCAGGCCGGCGACCGCCAGGCCCGCACCCATCATCCGGACGAGGACGGGTGCGGAAAGTCGATAGTCGGAGGTCACGGAAAGAAATTAGACCCAACCGGGGCCGAGCGACCAAATAGGACAGCCATGGCCCTTGTCACAAGACTGTGACCGGGCTCACACTCGTAAGTCCCCCCCTCCACTAGGCGGTCGCCATGAGCGGTCTCGAGAACGCCATCCACGGCCTGAAGCAGGCCCTCGACAGCCCGCCCCGCCACCACATGTGGCGATGGCTGGTACGCAACCGGTTGTCCCTGGTCAAGGAAGCCCTGCACGGGGAGTGGTCCCGGGGCGGGGACGCGTGGCTCGCCCCTCGCGAGATCACCCTGCACCGCGAGCGCAACACCCTGCTGCGCCGGCTGACCTCGCTCGGCCCGGCCGTGCTCGAGGACGACGACCTCGACAGCGTGCGCGCCGAGCTGGTGCGCCTCGTCGCGGCGCTCGAGCACCACCGGCAGCGGGTCAACGACCTCGTCTACGACAGCGTCGCGCTGGAGCTCGGCGGATCCGAGTAGGAGCCAGCCGGCAGCAGAGGGGGCGGGATTCGAACCCGCGGCTGACATCTCTGCCAGCGACCGCTTTCAAGGCGGTTCCGATCGGCCACTCCGGCACCCCTCCGTGCGCCCGGCCAGGCCGGTGCACGCAGGCGAGTCTAGGTGAGGTCGAGGGAGACGAGGACGTCTCCCTCCTGCACGACGTCGCCGGGAGAGACCTTCACCGCGGTGACCGTGCCGGGGTGCTCGGTGAGGACGGGGATCTCCATCTTCATCGACTCCAGCAGGATCACGGTGTCGCCCGCGGCGACGCTGTCCCCGGGAGCGACGGTCACCGTCATCACGTTGGCCACCATCTCGGCGACGATGTCTGCGGTGCGCGCGTCACGGGCCATGGCGGCGACGGTACACAACCGCGACGATTACCCGCAGGTACGCCGGCCTCGGGTCAGCCGACCTGCATCGGCCCGCGGTCCACGGTGTCGGCGGAGGACGCGCCCGCGCCGTCCGACCAGTCGGCGAACGCGGACACCTGCGCGCCGCCCCGGCCGCCGAGGGCCGACCACGGGACGACCGCCACGAGCATCCGGCCGTCGACCGTCAGCGTCCCCGGGTAGCTCACGAACCCGCGCGGTGTCTGGAGGTAGGCGTGCCACCCGTCGGAGCCGCCGTCGAGGAAGACCTGGAAGTCGCTCTCGTCGCGGCCGCTGCGGTAGAGGTCGAGCCCGACGCCCTGCACCTCGCCGTCGGCCAGCCGGCCCGGCACGGTGCCGCCGAGCTCGAACGTGACGCCGCAGGCGGGTGCCGTCGTCCTCGAGGGTGAGCGAGCCGAGGTCGGCGTACGCCGGCCCGTTGCCGTGGTCTCCCCGTGCGTCCGCGGCCAGCCGGACCGGCTGCCAGGTCGCCGACGTGCCGACGCCCTCGGCGGAGCCCGAGCTCCCCACCGGGTCGTTGTCCTCGGGGGCAGGGCCGGACCCGTTCGCGATCCGGGTCCGGCCCGTCCCCGGGGTGCGCTCGTGGTGCCCACGCTTCGTGGGGGTCCCGGCCGGCTGTTGCCTCAGGTTCCGCGCGGCCACCTCGGCCTGGCCGGCCAGGTCGGCCCGCGGGGTGGGTGAGCCCTGGCCGGCCGCGCTTCCTTGGGCAGCGCAGCCGGCCAGGGTGAGGGCAGCCAGGACGCCCGGGACCACGAGGCGAAGGCTCGTCGTCCACGCAGTCGGGGCGTCCTGGCGAGTACTCACTTCCAGTCAGCCCCGCCACCCATGTCGTGCGGGACCGTGACGTGAAGTCCTTGGTGCACGGGATCATGTCGAACGTCGCGGCGGCGTGGATCGTGTAGGTCCGCCCCTCGCCCTTGCCCGACCGCTCGCTGCGGATCTGCGCCGGGACGGTGGCCTCGTCGCTGCCCGAGCCGTCGGCCCGCCGGGATGAAGTCGGGGTCGTGCGCGGGACCGCCGTCACCGCCCACCTCGTCGGTGACGTCGGACGTGACCGCCAGCGTCGTCGAGGTGTCGGCGCCGTTGTTGGTCGCGATGAACAGCACGTCCTGGAGCTTGTGGTTCGGCGGCCAGAGCATCTCGGGCCCGACGTACGTGATCACGTCCCCGCGGTCGCACGTCTGCGAGTGCTCACCGCCGGGGTACTTGTTCTTGAAGCTGCTGTCGGCCTGTCCGGGCCCGACGAAGGCGAACGCCCCGACCAGTCCCACCACGGCGACGGCCGTACCCACCTTGCGCCTCATGCATCCTCCAGAAGGAGACCGGTGCCCCAGGGGAACCGCGCGGTTCCGCACCTCGCTGCACAAACTGCGCGGGACGCGTCGGAGTTATGCGGGAGGTGTGAGGTGGGTCATGCGGTCTAGACGCTCACCGCGGGCTCAGAGCAGCGGCTGCGTCCGTCGCGGCTCGGGCCGGTGGGCGGACGCCTCCTCGGCACGCCGGGCCCGGGCGCCGCGCGTGCCGGACAGGAACGTGTCGGCCCGGATCACCAGGTAGCCGATGCGCCAGGCCCAGCACCAGCGAGTAGCCGAGCCCCAGCGCGACCTCCGCGCGCGACAGGTCGGTGGCGATGAGGCTGGTGGAGACGCCGGCCAGCCCGGCCGCCCCGAAGGCGCAGGCCCACCAGCCCTGGCGTCGCCGGGCGCGGGTCGAGACCCCCCAGGCCAGGGCCGGGAAGCCGAGCAGGAACTCGATCGGCCGGGGGACCGCCCCGGCCACCTCACGGATCCGGGCCAGCACGTCCTCGATGCTCTCGGTCATCCCCGGCGAGCCCCACCGGCTGAGCGCCTCGGCGTAGGCGAGCGTCACGGCGAGGAGCAGCAGCCCGCCGACCACGACGACGCCGCCGCGGGTGCCGAGGCCCTGCAGTCCGGCGCCGAGCCGGAAGACCAGGGCCAGCGCGGTCAGCAGCGCCAGCGCGAGAGCGAGGTAGCCCGCGCGCTCCAGCGCGAGGTGGGCGTCGTACGCATCGGCCGCGAGAGCCGAGACGGCCGCCACCGCGGTGGCGAGCAGGACCTCCCGGACCACTCCGACGAAGCGAGGAGCGGGCGTGGTGGCGAGGACGCCGAGCACCGCGCCGACGGCGGCGGTCGAGACCGCGGCGCCCGCGAGCAGCACCGGGATCCCGGAGACCACCGCGGCGACGGTGAGCACCAGCGCCAGCAGCCCGGCGATGACCGGGCGGCCGCCGGACCGGACCGCCAGCGCGACCGTGTAGGTGGTGGTCACGGTCACCGCGCCGGCCACCGGCGCCCAGGACGGCACCGTCAGCGGGGTGTGGTCCGCGACGAGGGCGGCCGTGGCCGCGAGCACCACGAGGAACCAGCCGAGGGTGAGGGTGCGCGCCGAGAGCGAGTGGTCGCGGGGCGGGCGAGGGGTCCGAGCGGGGCGGGGCTCCCGGGGCTCCCGGGTCTTCCGGGCCCGCCGCGGCTCGGGTTCTGCGCGCCGGCGACCTGGCTTCTGCTCCGGTCGACTCACGGTCGGCAACTATAGGCGCCGGTTCGCGAGCGACGGGTTGGTGCTCCGCACCGCCGCGAGGTGTGGACGGTTCACGCCCGAGAAGGCGCCGGTGCCGTCGTCGTCCTGGTCCGCCTCGACGAGGACGTCGCCGTCCGGGCCGACGATCAGCGAGTGGCCGCAGTAGCGGGGACCCGGCTGGCCGGCCGCCGCGACGTACACCGTGTTCTCGATGGCACGCGCCCGCAGCAGCGTGCGCCAGTGGTCGACCTTGCGCGTCGCCCGCGACCCAGGCGGCCGGTACGACGAGCAGCTCGGCGCCGCGGTCGACGAGCGCCCGGGCGAGCTCGGGGAACCGCAGGTCGTAGCAGGTCATCAGGCCGACCTGCCAGCCCATCACGTCGACGACGACCGGCTCGAGGTCGCCGGCGCTGAGGCGGTCGGACTCCTTGTAGCCGAAGGAGTCGTAGAGGTGGATCTTGCGGTACGTCGCCCGCAGCCCGGCCGGGTCGACGACGACGAGGGTGTTGAACGGCCGGGCGGGGTCGTCGCTGACCTCGAACATGCCGGCGACGATCGTGACGTCGTTCGCGGCGGCGAGCTCGCCCAGCCGGGTCACGAACGGGCCGTCGAGCGGCTCGGCGAACGCGGCGACGTCCGAGCCGGGCTTGCCGAAGTCACGGGCGAACACCTCGGGGAAGACCACCAGGTGGACCGGGGGGCGACCCGAGCAGATCTCGGTGACCACGTCGAGCGCGGCACGGTTCTCCGCGGGGTCCAGGCTCGACGAGCGCTGGACCAGGAAGACGCCCAGGGTGTCCATCGGGCCAGCCTGCCAGACTGACCGCATGAGCGACCCCCTGCGGCTCGGCGCGGTGATCCTGACCGGCGGCACGGCTGCCCGGATGGATGGCGTCGACAAGGCCTCGATCGAGATCGACGGCGTGACGCTGCTCGAGCGCGCGCTGGCCGCGACCCTGTCCGCCCTCGAGGTCGTGGTGGTCGGCCAGCAGGTGCCGACGAGCCGGCCCGTGACGTGGACCCGCGAGGACCCGCCGCTGGGTGGGCCGGCGGCCGGGATCCTGGCCGGGATCGACCGGTTCCTGCGCGTCCCCGACCTGGTGTGCGTGCTGGCCGTGGACATGCCGAAGGTCAATGCGGGGACGGTGGCGCGGCTGACCTGGGCGGTCGAGGGCGACCCGGACGTCGACGGTGCCGTGCTCGTGGACGACGGCGGGCAGCGGCAGACGCTGGCCGCGGTCTACCGGACCGCGTCGCTGCACGCGTCGCGGCCGGCCGACCGCGAGCAGGAGCACGGCCTGGCGGTACGCCGGCTGGTCGGCCTGCTCCGGCTCGCCGAGGTCCCGGTCGTCGGCAACGAGGCCTTCGACATCGACAGCTGGAAGGACTTGCGGCACCTCGATCAATGAAGGGTCGGCCGCCCACAACGTCCACGGGGCGATGGGCGGCGAGCCGGTCATCGCGTCGGCAGGATGACCGTGCCTTCCGGGCCCAGGTCGGCGGCACGCTCGCACGTGCGGCGCTCCATCGAGCAACGGAGCCACCAGGCGTGGGCGTCCTTGCCCTCCACGACGTCGACCAGCATCGCGTCGGCCGACTCCCACGCCACGCCCCTGACGTCGACGTCGGCCGGCACCGCGATCGGCTGGGAGGCGCTGTCCTGGCGCCGCTCGAGCGACCACAGCCGGAGCCCGCCGGACGAGCCGTGGGAGAGGAACAGATCGTTCTCGTAGGGCGACCACCACGTCGATCCGGCGAGCTCAGGAGCGCTCAGGACCGTCGTGGGATCGAGCCGTCCGTCCATGACGTCGAAGAGCCGCGCTTGGCCGTTCGCCCCCTTCTCGCCGGGCGCCCTGAGCACGACGACGCCGTGCGCGGCCACCCTGATCTCGTCGGAGCCCGCGCGCAGGTTGTCGATGACCCGCGGCTCGGCGGCCCCCGGGTCGCGGACGTAGTGGGCCTGGTCGCCGGTCACGTAGACGCGCCCGTCGTCGTCGACCCCCGCGACGTGGAAGCCGGAGTCACAGCACTGCGGCTGCTCGGGGACGGTGAAGACCCCGGACTGCTTCCCGGCCTCGACCGACCAGAGGACGATCCGCGCGTCCGCCCCGTCCGAGGTGACCGGCCACGCGGCCCAGCCGCCGTCCGGGCTGACCGCGGGGTAGCCGGTGGCGTCGGCGTCGAGCACGCGTCTGCTGCCGTCGAGTGCGACCTCGACGACGCCGCGCCTGTCGTCCAGGCCCAGAGTCACCCCGCCGCCGTAGCGCAGGCCCATCAGGTGCCCGGACCCTTCGCCCACCACGTAGGCGAGCGCAGGCGCGTCGCCCACCGGGAGGTCGGCCACCGTTCGTGGGCTGTCGTCGCGTTGCGCGGGCGGCGCGTCGGAACGCAGCGCGTCGGGGCCGAGCGCGACGCCTCCGCCGACGACGGCGAGCACCAGGGCGGCAGCCGCCGTCACGGCGGCGCTGCGGCGGCGTGCGTGCCGGCGTCCGCCCGCACGCAGCGCGTCCAGGTCGACGGGAGGGACGGCGGCGTCCTCGGCCGCCTCGTGCAGCGAGCGCGTGATCTCGGTGTCGGTGCTCATGCGTCCCCTCCTTCCGGGGCGGTGACGAGCGTGCGGCGCAGCGACTTCAGCGCGTCGGACGCCTGGGACTTGACCGTGCCGCGGGAGCAGCCCAGGACGCGGGCGATCTCCTCCTCGGACAGGTCCTCGTAGTAGCGCAGGACGACGACGGCGCGCTGGCGGGGCGGGAGGGTCTGGACGACCGGCCACAGGGCGGCGCGGTCGACGTACCCCTGCTCGTGGCCCGTCCGGGCCGTCTCCGGGACCTGCTCGGTCGGGTGCTCGCGGCGCCAGCCGCGCTTTCCCGCCGAGATGGCGCCGTTCACCAGCATCCGGCGGACGTAGGCGTCCGGCGACTCCATCCGGTGGATCCGGCCCCAGGAGGCGTAGGCCTTCATCAGCACCGACTGGAGCAGGTCCTCGGCCGGCTCGTGCGCGCCGGTGAGCAGGTACGACAGCCGGAACAGCGCCGGCCAGCGACCCGTCACGAACTCGACGTACGACGTGTCGTCGCCCACGTGCGCCCCCTTCTGCCGAATGCCTGCACCTCTACAACTCGCGACACTGCCATCCGGTTGGGCTGATCCCTTGCGGGAATCGCGGACGCGTAGAAGTCTGGACGGGTGACCTTGCACGACTGGATTGACGAACTCTGCGACGCCCTCGACATCGAAGCCGAGATCGACGAGGGGATCATCCTCGATCTCGCTCGCGACGCGGCGCATGCCGTCGAGCGTCCGGCCGCCCCGATCACGACCTACCTCCTGGGCTACGCCGCCGCGCTGGCCGGGGGCAGTCCGGAGAAGGTCGAGGAGCTCGCGGCGCGCGCCACCGAGCTGGCCGAGAAGTGGGGCGGGGAGAAGGCCGACGAGCTCGAGGAGAGGTCGAGGTCGAGGTCGAGGACGTCGACGACGCACTGGTGGACGTGGACTGATCCGGCATCCACGGGTCGGCTAGCGTCGCGGTCATGCGCGCCGTCATCGCCACCGAGCCCGGAGGGCCCGAGGTCCTCACCGTCACCGACGTCGACGACCCCACGCCGGGCGCCGGCGAGGTCGTCATCGACATGGCCGCGACCGCGGTCAACCGGGCGGACACCCTGCAGCGGCAGGGGTTCTACCCGCCCCCGCCCGGGGCCTCCGACGTGCTCGGTCTCGAGTGCTCCGGGGTGGTCAGCGCGGTCGGCGAGGGCGTCGAGCGGTGGCAGGTCGGCGACCAGGTGTGCGCGCTGCTCGCCGGCGGCGGGTACGCCGAGAAGGTGGCCGTCCCTGCCGGGCAGGTGATGCCCGTCCCGGACGGCGTCGACCTGGTCACCGCAGGCGCGCTGCCCGAGGTGGCCTGCACCGTCTGGTCCAACGTCTTCATGGTCGCCGGCCTGCAGCCCGACGAGACCCTGCTCGTGCACGGCGGGGCGGGCGGCATCGGCACGATGGCGATCCAGCTCGCACACGCCCTCGGCGCGCGCGTGGTCACCACGGCGGGCTCCGCCGAGAAGCTCGACGTCTGCCGGTCGCTGGGGGCCGACGTCACGATCGACTACCACGAGCAGGACTTCGTCGAGGAGGTCCGTGCGGCGACCGACGGCCGCGGCGCCGACGTCATCCTCGACAACATGGGCGCGTCCTACCTCGGCAGGAACGTCGACGCCCTGGCCACCGAGGGCCGGCTGGTGATCATCGGCATGCAGGGCGGCACCAAGGGCGAGCTCGACATCGCCAAGCTGCTGCGCAAGCGCGGCGCGGTGGTCGCGACCTCGCTGCGCGCCCGCCCGGTCGAGGAGAAGGCGGCGATCTGCGCGGCCGTCGTCGAGCACGTGTGGCCGCTCGTCGCGGATGGCTCGGTGAAGCCGATCGTGCACGCGAGCTTCCCGCTGGAGAAGGCCGGCGAGGCGCACCAGCTGATGGAGGACAGCGGTCACGTCGGGAAGATCGTGCTGACCTCGTAAGGTGGGACGCATGACCGACAAGCAGCCCGACTCCGACCAGGACCCGCGCGTGGTGGTGCTGGGTCCCGACGGGATGGCGATCGCCGGGGGGTCCGGTTCCTCCGACGGTTCCGTGGAGGAGTCCGAGGAGGACGCCGAGCGGCACATCACCGACCTGGTCGAGCAGCCCGCCAAGGTGATGCGGATCGGCAGCATGATCCGCCAGCTCCTCGAAGAGGTGAAGTCGGCACCGCTCGACGAGGCGAGCCGCGCCCGGCTGGCCGACATCCACAAGTCGTCGATCAAGGAGCTCGAGGCCGGGCTCGCGCCCGAGCTGGTCGAGGAGCTCGAGCGGCTCTCGCTGCCGTTCAGCTCCGACACCCCGTCCGAGGCCGAGCTCCGGATCGCCCAGGCCCAGCTCGTCGGGTGGCTCGAGGGCCTCTTCCACGGCATCCAGACCGCGATCTACGCCCAGCAGATGGCCGCGCGGGCACAGCTCGAGCAGATGCGCCGGGCCCTGCCCGCGGGGATGGTTCCCTCCGACGAGGCGATCGCCGCCGCGCAGGAGGCGCAGGCCCACCGCGCCCCCGGGAACGACGAGGGCGGCCGCAGCGGGATGTACCTCTGACCTCGGTTCAGCAGAGCGCTTACTTTTAGCCCAGTTCAGCCATATACTGAACTCATGGCTGTGTCCGAGGTGCTCTACACCGTGATCGGTGACCTGGTCGGGTCCCGCGTCGCTCCCGACCGGTCCGCCCTGCAGCACGCGCTCGGCGAGGCGCTCGAGGCCGTCAACCGCAGCATCGCGCCCCGGCAGGCCTTCGAGCCGACCGTCGGCGACGAGTACCAGGGCGCCTGCCTGACCCTCGCGGACGCGGCCCGCGCCTCGTTGCTGGTCCGGCTCGCCCTCCTCCCCGCCGGGGACACCCGCTGCGGCCTCGGCCACGGCGCGGTCACCGTGCACGACGAGTCACGCCGACCCCTGCTCCAGGACGGGCCGGGCTGGTGGTCGGCCCGCGCCGCGATCGAGAGCCTCGGGGCCGGCCGCGCGCACCGGCGTACGGCGTTCGACGGTCCCGACGCCGGCAGCGTCAACGCCTTCCTGCTCTGCCGCGACCAGCTCGTCGACCGGCTCAACGACCGTGGGCTGCGGATCCTCCGGCTGGCGCTGCTCGGGCACCCCCAGAAGGAGATCGCGGAGATCGAGCAGATCACCCGCTCGGCCGTGTCCCAGCAGTTCTCGCGGGGGGTCGGTGCCATCGTGGACGCGCACACCCTGCTGGACGACCACTCGGGAGCCTCATGATCGCGCTCGGCGCCTTCCTCGCGGTGGCCGGCGTCTGCGACCTGCTGCGCGCCACCCGCGACACGATCACCGCCCGGCACCGCTTCCTCCTCGTGGGCGTGGGCCTCGCCCTGTTCGCGATGGCGCTGCTCGTGCTCGACCTCTCCTCCGGCGCCGTCCTGCCGCTCGCCCTGGTGTGGACGTTCGGACTCGTGGCCTGGCTGGTCACCTCGTCGGCGGCGCTGGACGCGACCGCGACCGTGACGCACCGCCGCGGCTGGCGCACCGCCGCGTTCCTGTCCCTGGCCGTCCCGCTGGCCGTGCTGTTCGCCGTCGGTGACGCCGTCTCGGTGGGGATGACCGTGCCCGGCTTCCTCGAGGGCACGCTGTTCACCGCCTACCCGCTCGACGAGATCGTGCTCGTCGTCGGAGTCGGCCTCTTCCAGCTCAGCAGCGCGAACATCCTGGTGCGGCTGCTCCTCGACGCGATCGGCGTCCCCGCGGCCACCAACGAGAAGAAGCTCAAGGGCGGTCGGGTGCTCGGCCCGATGGAACGGCTGTTCATCATCCTGCTCGGCCACAGCGGCCAGCTCGGCGCCGCCGCGGTCGTGGTGGCCGCGAAGGGTCTGCTGCGCTACCCCGAGCTGCAGCGCACCGCGCGCGAGGAGGGACCGACCGACCTCTCGGAGTACTTCCTCATCGGCAGCTTCACGAGCTGGCTCGTGGCGATCGCCGGCCTGCTCGTCATCCGGCTCGCCTGACTGGGCGCGCTTCAATCTGCTTGGCCAGCGCCGTGGAAGCTGCGCCGCAGGAGCAGGACCGCGACCGTCAGCACCCAAGACCAGAACAGCAGGTATGGCACCAACCAGATGATGTTCGACCAGTCGATGCGGCAGAGGACGAGGCCTCCTCCGCTTGCGATTGCCAGCCACCCGACCCAACGGGGCAGGAATCGGGTCGCCGCTATGACCCAGCCGCAGCAAACGGCGAAGCTGCCCAACGCCACGCGTGCGTTGGCGAACGCCGCCTGCGACTCCTCGAACGCATACCGGGCGACCTGTGGGTCGAGATCATCGGCGGTGAACACGGCAGCGACCTCGTTCCCCGACAGGACCAGTGCCCCGAACAAGACACCGGAGACCATGGCGATCGACGACCGCCACGGCGCCACGCCCTCGGCGCGCCGCAGCAAGATCGAGAGCGCGACGCCGAACCAGACGAAGGAGATCTGCGCGATAGTGAGAGCGAACGACCGGAACGGGGACGCAACCGTGTTCGGTGCCTGGTAGTGGGTGAGGAACTCGGCCGCCGGGGCGTCAAAGGACGGTTCAGCGCGCGACCCGACAAGGACGACGAACAGCAGGACCACGGTGGTCAGCCCTGCGATGCCAGTAGCCCTGCAAAGGCGCTGCCATGCAGCAGCGTCAGGAGTCACGGACGTCTTGGTCATGTGGTGATCATGCACGGATCAACTTGCGAGACGCACTGATCTGCGGATGAGCGTGCGGGTCCTTGTGCCCGGGCCGTGGAGGGTGAAAGCGGAGTTCGGCTCTCCGCGCCGAGCGCCTCGCCCGTACCGCCTTCTCCGGCCCCGATCGGCGTCAAAGCGTCCGGCTGGCAACTAGGGTCGCCGCATGCCCGACTTCACCTGGCTCCCGGCCAACCAAGCAGCGACGGAGGACGTCGAGGCGGTCTTCGCCACGGGGGGAGCCCACAAGTGCCGTTGCCAAGCACTGAAGGTGCCCGGCTGGATCTGGCGCGACACCACCCAGGAGCAGAGGGACGCCGCGCTGCTGGAGCAAACCGCCTGCGGCACCGCCGGACCGACGTCTGGGCTGATCGGGTACGTCGACGGCGAGGCGGCCGGCTGGGTCGCGGTCGAGCCGCGGGAGAATTACCCCAGGCTGTGGAGCCGGAAGCAGGCGTGGATGCGGATGGACCCCGAGCTCGAGGGCGTCTGGTCTGTCACGTGTTTCGTCGTGCGCAAGGGCCGGCGCCAGTCGGGGCTGACCTACGAGCTCGCCACCGCCACCGTCGAGTACGGCGAGCAGGTCGGCGCCCGCGTCCTGGAGGGCTACCCGATCGAGCCGCCGCCGGGCAAGACCGTGATCTGGGACGAAGCCTCGGTCGGGCTGGTGCAGGTCTTCCTCGAGGCCGGTTACGAGGTGGTGGCCTCGCCCACCCTGCGGCGGCGTGTGGTGCGGCGACGACTGGGCAACCACTCATGACCGTCGCCAACCCGGCCCGACGAGGACACCATGTCGCACGCGGTGCGGCCCGCGGCGACTAGAGAAAGCCCCGGATCTTTGCCCCGGGGCTGGGCGCGTCAATTCACGAAGTGAACGCCCGCATCTGCCGCTGTCCGCGCTCCTGCCGATGAGCGGATGTGCGCTGAACCGTAGGTAAACTCGCGCTCGTGACGCCGAAACCCCTTCCCACGTGGCCGCTACCGGTCATGGCGTTCGCCCAAGTCTGGGTAGGCACTGTGCTCGCGGCACCTTTGAGGGAGCCGGGCGCGTCGTGGGACGCCGGGTACGCAGCGTTGTCCACGATTGCCAGCCTGGTTGGCTTGGCGGTCTTGGCACTGGCCGCGCGGAACTGCATGCGCCTCTGGAGGGTGCCGCCCGGGGAAGCATCGTGGGCGCTTGTTGCCGCGACCGGTCTGGTGGGTCTCTTCAGTGCACTGTGGGCTACCGGTCCTCTGACGATTGGCGTCTGGCACTGGGAGTCGCTCGTCCCTGCAGCGTTCGCCGTGTACTTGGTCGTTGTCCTCGTGCGCGAGGTGAACAGGCGGTTGGCGCGAAGCAAGGCACCGGAGCAGTCCGTGGATTCGGAGCGCCTCCGTCAATAACCGGATCTGCCGCATAGCGTGCGCTGCGGCCAACCGGACCTGCCGCAGATAGCGTGCGGTCTGCCGAGCTGCGTTGCCAGCCGTGCCGTCGCACGGCCGTTTCGGGGCGTTGAGGCGATAAGTTCCGTCTTGGGAGGTCCTATCACCAGACGACCGCGTCGAGAGGAGTAGAAGTGCCCCAGATGGTGAGAGTCCACAACTTCAACGTGTCGAGTGACGGCTACGCCTCCGGCGAACGACAGAGCCTGGAGCACCCGTTCGGCCACGCCGACCCCGCCGCGCTCTTCTCGTGGACTGGCGCGACGGCGAGCTGGCCAACGCGCACGGACCCCGGCGGCAGCCGCGGCCTCGACGACTATCTGGTGCGCGACTTCCACCGCAACATCGGCGCGGAAATCATGGGTCGCAACAAGTTCAGCCCCCACCGTGGCCCGTGGAAAGACCACGACTGGCGGGGCTGGTGGGGTGACGAGCCACCGTTCCACACCCCGGTCTTCGTCATGACCCATCACGAGCGTCCGTCGTTCACGCTCTCCGACACCACGTTCAACTTCGTCAGCGGCGCGGCCAAGGACGTGCTGCAGCTCGCGCTCGAAGCAGCCGACGGCAAGGACGTCCGGCTGGGAGGCGGCGCGAACACCATCCGGCAGTTCCTCGACGCCGATCTCGTCGACACTCTGCACGTAGCCGTCGCCCCTGTGGAGCTTGGTGCCGGATCCCGGCTGTGGAGCTCTCCCGATGAGCTCCTCGACCGGTACCACCGTGACGTCGTACCCAGCGGGAGCGGCGTCGTCCACCACCTCTTCTGGCGAAAGTGAACTCGTCGAGACGGGCCACAGCTCGCAGGCAGAGCACGGTCCCGTCCGACCGCATCTGTCACAGATAGCGTCCCGCTGCGGCCACCCGCACGCCGCGGACAGTGAACTCCCGGTCCTTCCGAGGGGCGCGCCTAACCGGCCCCGTCCGGTAGAACGGTGAGCGACCGCGACCAAGGTCGGTGAAGAAGCAGGTGAATAGTTGTGGAGACCCAGGCGTGAGTGCTGCTGCCGCATCGCGGGTGTACGTCGACATGGTGGGAGACCTGTTCCACGTCGGCCACGCATAGCTCCTCCGGGAGGCGCGCCGCCATGGTGACTGGCTGATAGTCGGTGTGCTGGCCGACGACACCGCGGCCTCCTGCAAGCGTCGTCCCGTCATGACCCTTGCGGAGCGTGTCGCCGTGATCGAGTCGTGCAGGTACGTCGACGAGGTGATAGCGGATGCCCCGCTCCGGGTGACCGATGAGTTTCTTGCCGAGCACGGGATCACCACCGTGGTGCACGGCGACTGGCGCGATCCGCGAGCGTCGACGCCCTGGCCTCGGTGCCGGCAGGTCCAGGGTCAGGGCTTGCGAGCTACCAACGTGAACACGTGCCGGTGATGTGGACCGGTGAAGGACGTGCTGTCCTGCTCCAGTGTTTCGAACGACACGACGTCCAGAGGTTCGAGCAGGCGGTCTATCTGCTGCCTCGTCAGGGTGGCGACGTCTGGGTCCTGTGCCTCCGAGTCGCGATCCCCGAACAGTTCGCACGCAAGCCACCCGCCTGAGTTCAGCGCGTCGAGCAGGACCTCCCACAGGGGGACGAGGTGGTCTCCTGCGAACGGCAACGACCAGGCTGCGTGGATGAGATCACTCGCAGGTAGTGCGCTGATCTCAGTGAAGTCCTGGGTGCGGAACGTCAGGCGGGCCCGTTCCGAGTTCGTGAGACGAGCCGTCGCGAACGCGGCGGCCTCAGGGTCGTAGTCGATCGCCAGTACTTCCCACCCGCGTCGAAGGATGGCTTGCGTCTCCACGCCAGCGCCGCCCCCGAGGTCGATGGCTCGGCGCCCCGCCCCGGGTCCAGCAAGATCAAGCACCTTGCGGGCAAGTTGTCGCTCTTCCAGGCGGTCGGTCTGGGTCTCGTTGTAGCGACTCCAGTCGTGCGCCTCCTTGAACGACGTCATCGCCGCATCCTGATCCGCATCGATCTCCTGCTCTCAGCCCGTCGGTGGCAGCGTACGAGGATATCCCTCGCCCCGCTCCTCGTACGGTGCCCGACGGGGTCCAAATGGCGAGTCACGAGATCAAGAGTTCAAGGCTCACAGCAGCGAGAAGACCGTGGCCTTCATCAGACCGATCAACCGCCCGCTCATGCCGCGATCCGCGCGGCTTGCTGACGAGCGGACGTCCAGCCCAGCAGAGTCAGGAACCGTGACGCTCAGTGTGCCGAAGCAGGTAGCGGACACCGAAGTAAACAAGCACGGCTGCCCCAAGTGCCACGACCATTCCCCAGGTGTCTGCACTCTCGCCCCACGGCAAAGGGAGGAATACAGCGCTCTGGCAACTGGTGGGGCCGTCTTCTGAAGACATGCACAAGGTGGGCCACAAGGCAACGAGGGCGATGAAGCCCGCGATCCATGGGCCGAGTGTGCGCATGTCCGCACGGTAGCGCCGGACCGCTCCCGACGATCCCCGCCGTTACGGCATCGCAACGTCCGGAACTGCCGCGGACAAGTAACTCAACCCCCGATGAGGACGCGTCTGCGACTACCGACCGATCAGTCGAGAGGCTGATCGATATCGCGCGACTCCACGTGGTCAGCGATGTCCTGCATGGTCTTGGTGAAAGCAGCCTCCAGGTCGACGTCATAGCAGTCGGCCAAGGCCCAGAAAGCCCAGCATGTATTCCTCAGTCGTCCAACTGCGGCCGTAGCGACGGGCGGTCTCCCGGGCATAGGCCTGACGAATCTTCAGTGCCTGCACCTGCAGTTCTGCGATGGCCAGGGCCGATGGTGGGGTAGTTCGCGCGCCGCCGCGCACCCGCCCAACGCACTGACATGCCGCCAGTCGTGACCTACTCGTCACGAGTTCAGTGGTGTCCAGATCGCTGAGCACAACCTGGGGGTACCCACATGAGCGCGACGGCCCCGAAGTACGGCAGCACCAGGCTCAGAGTTCGCTCATGAATCCTGCGAAGAATCCTGACGCGACAGTTTGCCCAGGTCACGTTTGCAGAATCCGTGGTGGGAGCCCATTCCTCGTCGAGCACGGTGGCGAGGCATTGCCGCACTGTCCGCCCCTTGGCGTACGGGGGCCATCTGTCGTCGTCGGGCACCGGCGCGGTCTGCGCGAGCTGATCAGGGGTGACCTCGACCAGCCATGTCTCGATCTCCGAAGCCTGCCGGATTCGTACGGCAAGCACCTCCTCCAGGCTCGGTTGGGCGGACCGGTCGAGCTCGTTCTCCTCCTGGTCCATGACGAACGGTGGACCAAGTCCCATGGCCGTGAACGGCTCGGTGAGCCCGAGCACGCAGTGTCGGAACCAAGAGTCGTGCACGAAAACAAGGTGACGCAGGGTTTCGACCATCGACCACTCGCCGTCGACGCAGTGATGCTCGCTGTTCTCGGGCATGGACCTAACTCGCTCGGTAGTCGTCGCCCAATCGTCCCGCAGTTGCCGCCAGGCCTCTCGCACGTCGGCCGGCTGATCGGAGCGGATCAGCAGCCGGACCCGGTGACGGCGGTCGAGCTCCGCCTCGACGTACGACATCACCTCGACCCCGTTGACCACGAGATTGGTGACCAGGCCGTCGATCTCGGCGTCCTGCATGACCACGCCGACCATCCGCGCTCTACTCAGGTCGCATTCGCGGTACTCTGCGCCGGTGAGGTCCTCGTCGTCGAAGCGTCGCATGCAGACAGGCTAGGCCGCACCGCACACGCAACGCCCGGATCTGCCGCTGTTCGTGCTCAACAGGCGGGTCAAGATCCCGTTTGGGTTGGGCTACCTCGTTGGTGGCGGCGTGGTGGTGTGGCCCCGGGTGGTCCAGCGGGCTGACTACGGAGACGGCGAGTCTCGCGGCGGGATGCTCCCCCACTGCCCAGCGGCGACGAGCACGCCGAGGACAAGGGCGCCGGTGAGGGAGCCACTGGCGATCCTCGTCCCACAGCCACATCCACCCGATGAGCGCCATGATGGCCACGACCACGGCAGGGATGATCACCCGGGCAAGAGGACTCTGGGGACGCAGCACGCCCCGATGATGCCACGGGCGGGCGCCAGAGGTACGAAGGCAAACGGCCCCTGATGCAGAGATCAGGGTGCGAGGACAACACGCACTCATCTGCCGCAAACAGTGAAAGCGCGATCATGCCGAGATGCGCGTGGAACCGATGTGAGTGCACGACGGTCAATAGGATCGGCAGACTGTTGGTCATGGAAGTCACGGTTCGACCGCTCCCCTTGGACAGCCCGCGCTGGGGGCAACTCAGCACGCGCATGGGGCTCGACGGCGAGCGCGTGCGGGACGCGCTCCGCACTCTCACAGCCAACCCCGCGCAGCGTTCGCAGAGATGTGGCCGGAGATCTGTTCGGAGGGCACGACCTACGACGCGGCCTACGCCGCCGCGCCTTACCTTGCGGAGTTGGCACAGCATGCCCCGCCCGACGCGGCGCTCGACTATCTCG
>CAVRMN010000045.1:0-16277 GCA_963721855.1 uncultured Actinomycetota bacterium
GCCTCGTCGGCCAGCCGCACGAAGAGCGCGTCCCGGTCGGGCTCCGCGTAGACCGCGACGCTGCCGATGCCGGCGTCCTTGCAGGCGCGGATCACCCGGACCGCGATCTCGCCGCGGTTGGCGACCAGGACCTTCTGCAGCGGCTTGACCTCGGACGTACCGGCCACGGTGGCCTCTCCTCGTTCGTCGGTGCTCTCCGCCGGAGTCTAGGGGAGCGGCTCCCGGAGGAGGCCAGGCGTCCCAGCAGGTGCGCTGTGACGCATGCCGCACCGTCGCTAAGGTGCCCGGGTGAGCACGGCACCTCTGCGCTACGTCTCACCCGACGAGGACAGCGCTCGCTGGGACGGCTTCCGCTTCCGCGACGGCGACATCGTGATCAGCACCCGGTCGAAGAGCGGCACGACGTGGATGCAGATGATCTGTGCGCTGCTGGTGCTCGGGAGTCCCGACCTGCCCGCCCCGCTGCCGGTGCTGTCGCCGTGGCTCGACCACCAGATCGAGCCGGTCGAGGACGTCGTACGCCGTCTCGAGGCCCAGCGGCACCGGCGGTTCGTCAAGACGCACACCCCTCTCGACGGCGTGCCGCTGGACCCCCGAGCGACGTACGTCGTGGTGGCGCGGCACCCGCTCGACCTGGCCGTGTCGCTCTACCACCAGAGCGACAACATCGACCGCGAGCGGCTGGCGGCGCTCACCGGCTCGCCGGCGCGCCCGCGGGCGGCCCGGCCGTCCCTGCACGACTGGCTCGTGTCCTGGACGACGGCGGAGGCGACTCCCCAGGACCAGATGGACTCCCTCGTCGGCGTGCTGCACCACGCCGCCGACGCCTGGCTCCGCCGGCACGAGCCGAACGTCGTGCTGGTCCACTACGCGGACCTGCTGGCCGACCTCGAGGGCGAGATGCGCCGGCTCGCCGGGCGGCTGGCGCTCGCCGTGCCCGAGGAACAGTGGCCGGCCCTCGTCGACGCGGCGACGTTCGCGCGGATGCGGGAGCGGGCGGACGTGGTGACCCCGAACGCGCTCGGGGTCCTAAGGACAACCGGGCGTTCTTCCGGAGCGGTCGCTCAGGGACCGGGCGCGAGGTGCTCACCGCGGGCGAGCTGGCCCGCTACGAGGCCCGCGTCGCCGGGCTCGCTGCCGGCCGAGCTGGTGGCCTGGCTGCACCGCTGAGGCGGCGGTCGGCTCAGTGCGTGGGGAGCAGCCGGACCGTCTCGCGCAGCCCCTGCTCGAGCGGGCGGGCGTGCCAGTCCAGCTCTCGCTCCGCCTTGGCCGCGGTGCCGTAGTAGGTGGCCAGGCCGGCCCGCATCGTCTCGGCCGAGTAGTCCGGGGGCACCGGCACGACCTTGCCGAGCAGCCCCATCAGGGCGGCGGTGGCGGCGACCATCCGGCTGGGGAGGACGACCGGTCCCTTGGTGCCGGCCAGGTCCGCGACCTGCTGCAGCCCCTCGGCGAGCGTCGCCCGCGGTCCGGCGAGGAAGTAGGACTCGCCCTTGCGCCCGCGCTCCATCGCGCGCACGTGGCCGTCGGCGACGTCGTCGACGTGGGCCCAGCAGACCCCGCCGCCCTGGGGGACCAGCGGTCGCTTGCCCCGGGCGACCTGGGCGATGAGCTCGCCGGTCTGCGCGGTGTCGCCGGGGCCGTAGACCAGCCCGGGCTGGACGATCACCACGTCGAGGCCCTGGTCCACGAAGTCGAGGGCGATGTCGTGCGCCTCGGCCTTGGTGCGGTCGTAGACCGACACGTGCTCGCCGGTGAACCGGTAGGTCTCGTCGACGACCTGCTCCTCGGTGTCGGAGTTGACCGCGAGGGTGCTGGTGTAGACGACCCGCGGCACGCCCGCGCGCTGCGCGGCGGCCAGGGCGTTGCGGGTGCCCTCGACGTTGACCGTGGTCGCCGAGGGAAGGGTCGCGCTGACCGAGCTTGTACCAACCGGCCACGTGGAAGAGGCCGTCCGCTCCGGCGCAGAGCCGGTCGAGCGCCGCGGCGTCGTCGAGGTCGCCCTCGACGAACTCGACACCGAGCGCCTCGAGCCGGCCGGCGCGGGAACGGTCGCGGACCAGGGCGACCACGTCGTGGCCGGCCTTGCGGAGCTGCGAGGCGAGAGCGCCTCCGACGAACCCGGTCGCACCGGTGATGGCGTAGCGCATGTCGCGATCCAACCACACCCGGTACGACCCGGTTCGTCCGTCTCGGTGACCCTGGGGGTCAGGCCCGGACCCGCCCCGGGGCGAAGAGGGCCGCCACCGCGGCGACGGCCACCGCGCCTGCTCCGACGAGGAGGGCGGGGCCGATCGCACCGTCGTAGCCGGTCGGTGTCAGCGTCCCGCCCTGCGCGAGGAACACCGCGGTGAGGAGGGCGACCCCGAGGGCGACGCCGAACTCACGGATCGTGGAGTTCGCCGAGCTCGCGACCCCGAAGTCGGCGTCGGCCATCCCGTCGAGCACCGCGGTGGCGCTCGGTGCGAACGTCAGGCCCATGCCGATGCCGGCCATCGCGAGCGCGGGGACGAAGGCGCCGTACGCCGCCGCCTGCTCGGTGACCACGGCCAGCCACACCAGCGACGTCGCCTGCAGCACCAGGCCGGGCACGAGCAGCGCGCGCAGCCCGGTGCGCGGGACCAGGGCGCCGGCGATCGGTGCGACGAGCATCGGCGCGGCGGTCCACGGCAGCGTGCGCAGCCCGGCTTCGAGGGGCGAGTAGCCCATCACGATCTGCAGGTTCTGCGAGAGCAGGAACACCGCGCCGAACATGCCGAGGGTGAAGAAGACGCCGAGGGTGTTCGCCACGGAGAAGCCGCGTGAGGCGAAGAGCCGCAGCGGCAGCACCGCGTGCTCCCGGCCACGGGCGTGCAGCACGTAGCCCGGGACCAGCAGGGCCGCAACGGCCAGCGTGGCGAGGATGCCGGGCGAGCCCCAGCCGTCGTCGTTGCCGTGCACGATCGCCCACACACCGAGGAAGACCGCGCCACCCAGCATCAGCGTGCCGCGCAGGTCGAGCCGGCGCGCGTCGCCGCGGGACTCGGTGACCGTGAGCAGGATCAGCGGCACCGCGACCAGGGCCACGGGCACGTTGAGCCAGAAGATCGCCTGCCAGCTCAGGCCCTCGACGACGGCGCCGCCGATCACCGGGCCGAGCGCGACGCCGAGGCCGGACACGCCGCCCCAGATGCCGATCGCCATCGCGCGGCGGGCCGGCGGCACCGCGGCCGCGAGCAGGGTCAGCGACAGCGGCATGATCGCCGCCGCCCCGAGGCCCTGCAGCGCCCGGGCGGTGATGAGGGCGCCGGCGCTGTCGCTGAGCGCGGAGCCGATCGACGCGGCGGTGAACAGGCTCAGGCCGAGCAGCATCATCCGGCGCCGGCCGATCCGGTCGCCGAGCGTGGCCGCGGGGAGCATGAACGTGGCGAAGGCCAGCGTGTAGGCGTTGACGAACCAGGCGAGCTGACCGACCGAGGCGCCCAGGTCGGTCTGGACCACCGGCAGCGCGGTGGTCATCACCAGGTTGTCGAGGGTGGCCATGAACATCGGGAGCGACGTCGCGAGGACGACGAGCCAGACAGGGGCGGTCCGGCGGGAGCGGGTCGCCGCCGGGGGAGCCGCGGCGACCGCGGGCTCGGTCAGGGTGGTGGTCATCAGGTCTCCAAGAAGGCATCGAATGATTACAAGCCGAGAAGACGACGATAAGTAATCGATCGATTACTCGTCAAGACCTTTAAGTAATCAACTGATAATCTTTGCTCATGGCCACCACCGACACCGCTCCCGACGCGTCCGACACCCCCGCTCCGGGGGCCCGGATGCGCGGCGACGAGCGCCGCACCCTGGTCCTCGACGCCGCGACGCGGTGCTTCGGCCGCACCGGGTTCGCCGGCACCAGCACCGACGCGATCGCCCGCGAGGCGGGCGTCTCGCAGCCCTACGTCGTCCGCATCTTCGGCACCAAGCAGGCGCTCTTCCTCGAGGCGTTCACCCGGGCGGGCGAGCGCATCCGCGAGGCGTTCGCCGAGGTCCTGGAGGACGGCGACTTCGATCCCGCGGACGAGGAGGACCAGGCGCGCCTGGGGGCCGCCTACACCGGCCTGCTCGAGGACCGCGAGCTGATGCTGGTCCTGCTGCACGGCTTCGCCGCCGGCGACAACGAGGAGATCGGCGCCCGGGCCCGGGAGTCCATGGACGAGATCGCCCGGCTGCTGCGCAGCAGCGGCATGGAGGCCGAGCAGGTCCGCGACTTCGTCGCCCAGGGAATGCTGCTCACCGTGCTGATGGCGATGCGGGCTCCGGAGCACATGGCCGCCCACGAGAACCTGCGACAGATGGTCACCTGCGCGTTCGGCGAGGCTACGTCGATGGTCTGCTGACCCGCGGCCTCAGCGACCGGCGCATCACGACCCGGGTGGGGGACCGGCGCACCACCTCACGGAAGCCGGCGCGTTCGTAGAGCGACCGCGACCCGAAGAACATGAAGTCGTCGGCGCTCCGGGTCGGCTTGTCCACCGGGTAGGCCTCCAGCAGGCGCACGCCGTTGTCCCGCGCGTAGCCGATGGCGGCCGCCAGCAGGCGGTGCTGCAGGCCCTGCCCGCGATGCGCCCGCGCCACGTAGGTGCAGATCACCGACCAGACCTCGGCGTCGTCGACCGGCTTCATCACCCGCGAGCGCGCGAGCTTGAGGTAGTCCTCGCGCGGGCCCAGGCTGATCCAGCCGACCGGGACGCCGTCGAGGTAGCCGACCAGTCCAGGGACGGTGCCGCCGTTCACCAGGTCGCACAGGGCCTGCTTGTTGTCCGCGCCGGCAGCCTGGCCGACCGAGACCTTGCCGGTCTTGCGGTAGTACATGCACCAGCAGCCGCGCACGATCGAGCCGCCGGGCAGGTCGAACAGGGCCTCCAGGTCGGCCCAGGTGTCGGGCGTGAGCGGACGCGTCTCGAAGTGGGCGGTCATCGCGCGGCGAGCTTCTTCAGGTCGTCGCGGCAGCGGGCCTCCACCTCGGCCAGCTCGGCGATCGTGTGGTCGATGTCCCGGCGGCGCTGCTCGAGCTCGTCGCGGCGGACGTCGATCTGGTCGATGAGGTACTGCAGCTGGCCCGCCTCGCCGGGCTGGTCGTCGTACATGTTCACGATCGTGGCGATCTCCGGCAGTGTGAAGCCGAGCCGCTTGCCCCGCAGGATCAGCTCCAGCCGGATCCGGTCGCGGTGGTGGAACACCCGGGTCGTGCCGCGGCGCTCGGGGGCGAGCAGCCCGACCTCCTCGTAGTGCCGCAGCGTCCGCAGCGTCACCCCGAAGTCACGCGCCAGCTCGGTGATCGTCCAGGTGCGGCCGGGGTCGGTCGTGGGCATCGACGCTCCCTTGCGCTTACGTAACGTAAGCGACCTAGCATCCTTACGTTCACGTAAGCGTAAGCCACGAAGGGACCCCGAGACCGTGTCGTACGAGCTGTCCGCCGAGCACCAGGCCTTCCGCAGGAGCGTCCGCGAGTTCGCGGAGGCGGAGATCGCCCCGCACGCCGCCGAGTGGGACAAGAAGCACCACTTCCCGACCGACGTGGTCCAGAAGATGGGCCAGCTCGGCCTGTTCGGCCTGACCGCTCCGGAGGAGTTCGGCGGCGCCGGCGAGGACGGGGACTTCACGTCGCTGTGCGTCGCGATCGAGGAGATCGGCCGGGTCGACCAGTCGATGGGCATCACCCTCGAGGCGGCCGTGGGCCTCGGCATCAACCCGATCCTCACCTTCGGCACCGACGAGCAGAAGCAGACCTGGCTGCCCGACCTCGTGGCCGGCCGGACGCTGGCCGGCTTCGGCCTGACCGAGCCGGGCTCCGGCTCCGACGCGGGCGCCACCAAGACCAAGGCCGAGCTCGTCGACGGCGAGTGGGTCGTCAACGGCTCGAAGCAGTTCATCACCAACTCCGGCTCCGACATCACGTCGGTCGTCACCGTGACCGCGCGCACCGGCACGGTCTCGACCGGCTCGACCACCGGGGCGGGCAAGGCCGAGATCAGCACGATCATCGTGCCCTCGGGGACGAAGGGGTTCACCGCCGAGCCGGCCTACGACAAGCTCGGCTGGCACGCCTCCGACACGCACCCGCTGACCTTCACCGACGTGCACGTCCCCGAGGCCAACCTCCTCGGCGAGCGCGGCCGCGGCTTCGCCCAGTTCCTGGCCACCCTCGACGACGGCCGCGTCGCGATCGCGGCGCTGGCGGTCGGCTGCATCCAGGCGTGCCTCGACATGTCGGTGCAGTACGCCGGCGAGCGGACCACCTTCGGGGTGCCGATCGGCTCCAAGCAGGGCGTCGCCTTCCAGGTCGCCGACCTCGAGGTCATGCTCGAGGCCTCCCGGCTGCTCACCTACAAGGCGGCCGCCATGAAGGACGCCGGCCGGCCGGTGAAGGAGTTCAAGCAGGCCGCGGCGATCGCGAAGCTCTACGCCACCGAGTCCGCGGTGACCGCGACCCGGATCGCCACGCAGGTCTTCGGCGGCTACGGCTTCATGGAGGAGTACCCGGTCACCCGGTTCTACCGCGACGCCAAGGTGCTCGAGATCGGCGAGGGCACCTCGGAGGTGCAGCGGATGCTGATCGCCCGCGGGCGTGGTCTTCCGGTCGAGTAGTGGGTGTTGCCGACTAACCTGGGCCAATGGGTCGGCGATGGCAGCACTTCCTCGCGGAGGTGACGAAGTTCCTCACGGTGGGCGGGGTCGCCACCCTCATCTCCTTCGTGATCTTCAACGCGACGGTGCACGGCTACTTCGGCGGCCCCGGCCCGCTGAACCAGCAGCCGCTCCTGGCGTTCGTCCTCGCCAACACCATCGGCATGTTCGTCAGCTACCGGGGCAGCCGGTCCTGGGCGTTCCGCAACCGGCAGACCGTGGGTGCCGCGGGCGGCCGGCTGGCCTTCTACGTCATCAACCTGGCCTCGATGGTGATCCCCCTCGGCTGCCTGGCGCTGAGCCGCTACGCGCTCGGCCTCGAGGACCCGGTCTCGGACAACATCGCCGCCAACGTGGTCGGCCTCGGCCTGGGCACCGCGGCCAGGTTCTGGGCCTTCCGGCGGTTCATCTTCCTCAGCCCGCACCGCATCCAGGAGCGGGAGCTGGCCGCCCGGTCCTGAGATACGCCCGAGCGACGCCCTCGAGGGTCTCTGGTTGGATGAGCCCATGAGGATCTTGGTGACCGGAGGTGCTGGGTTCATCGGCTCGCACTACGTGCGGAGCGTGCTGGGCGACGCCTGGGGGGGTCGAGGTCCCGGAGCAGGTGGTGGTGCTCGACAAGCTCACCTATGCCGGCAACCTGGCCAACCTGGAGCCGGTCCGGGACGACCCGCGGCTGCGCTTCGTGCAGGGCGACATCTGCGACCCGGTGCTCGTCGACTCGCTGATGGGCGAGGTCGACGCGGTCGTGCACTTCGCCGCCGAGTCGCACGTCGACCGCTCGATCGCGGGCGCCGAGGACTTCGTGAAGACCAACGTGGTCGGCACCCAGACCCTGCTCGACGCCGCGCTGCGCCACGAGCTCGGCCGCTTCGTGCACGTGTCCACCGACGAGGTCTACGGCTCGATCGAGTCGGGCTCGTGGACCGAGGAGCAGCCGCTGGAGCCGAACTCGCCGTACTCCGCGTCGAAGGCGTCCAGCGACCTGCTCGCGCGGGCGTTCTTCCGCACGCACGGCCTCGACGTGCGGGTGACCCGGTGCTCCAACAACTACGGGCCCTACCAGTTCCCCGAGAAGGTCATCCCGCTGTTCGTCACCAACCTCATCGACGGGCTGACCGTGCCGTTGTACGGCGATGGCGGCAACGTCCGCGACTGGCTGCACGTCGACGACCACTGCCGGGCGATCCACCTGGTCCTGGCCGGCGGCCGGGGCGGGGAGGTCTACAACATCGGCGGCGGCACCGAGCTGACCAACAAGGAGCTCACCGAGCGGCTGCTCGCGGCCACCGGCACCGGCTGGGACAGGGTCGAGCAGGTCGCCGACCGGCTCGGCCACGACCGTCGCTACTCCGTCGACTGGGCCAAGATCCACGACGAGCTGGGCTACACGCCGGCCTTCAGCCTCGACGACGGCCTCGCGGCGACCGTCGCGTGGTACGTCGACCACCGCGACTGGTGGGAACCCCTCAAGAAGAAGTGACGTCGCCGCCGCTTGGTGGCACCGTGGAGGCGAGCCTGCAGAGCCTCTTGTCTCCGTCCGACTGAACGAGCGACCTCGCTCGATGCGTCTTACTGGTAAGGGGTTCTCCGCACCGGGGCCCGGGACAGGGGACCGTGAGGAGGCCGGGGTGCGGGAGCGCGAGAAGGCCCGTTACGTCGAGTTCGCGACCGGGCGGTACGCCGCCCTCTACCGGACGGCGTACCTGATCACCGGTAACCACCACACGGCAGAGGACCTGGTGCAGACCGTCCTCACCCGGGCCTACGTCTCGTGGGGCCGGGTCTGCCGAGCCGACAACCCGGAGAGCTACGTCCGCCGGATGCTCGTCAACGAGTCGATCTCCCAGCACCGCCGTCTCTGGACGACGGAGCGGGTGTCCGGTGACGTGCTCACCTTGGCCGACCGCGAGGTCCGGCCGGGGCCCGAGGAGGCCCTGACGGAGACGGCGGAGGTGTGGGACGCGCTGAGGCACCTGACCCCGCGCCAACGTGCCGTCGTGGTGCTGCGCTACTACGAGCAGCTGACGGAGGCCGAGATCGCCGACGTCCTCCACATCGCTCCGGGCAGCGTCAAGGGCCACGCACGTGCGGCACTGGCCGCCCTCTCCACGAGACTGTCGGTCCCGCTGGCGAGCTCCACCCACGAGGAGGACGGACGATGAGCATCGAGCAGCGGGTGCGCAAGACCCTGGTCTCCGAGGCGGACGCCCTGACTCCGATCCCCGATCTCGACGCGCTCCTCACCCGGGGCGAGCGGGCCCGGCGCCGTCGGCTGACCGTCGTCGGCTTCGCGCTGGCAGTCGCGCTGACGGTGGTGGCAGCGACGACGTGGACCGGCGTGGACCGGTCTGCGGAACCTGTCTCCCCCACCGACGGGGCACCCCGGATCCCCCTGCTCGGGACCATCCCGGTGGGCGACTCCCCGGAGGAGCTCGTCGCCGACCCCGCGCACGGGTCCGTCTACGTCTCCGAGCGCAGCAAGGCCAAGGTCTCGGTGATCGACACAGGGACGAGGGCCGTCGTCCGGACCATCGACGTCGGGATGCAGCCGAGCGGTCTGGCGATCGACCCCGACGCGGGCTACGTCTACGTGGCGAACAACGAGGTCGCGTCGGTGGGCTCGGTCTCGGTCATCGACACGAGCAGCCGCCGGGTCGTTCACTCGATCCCCCTCGGCGTGGGCACTCTTCCCTTCGACCTGGCCGACGACGCCGGGAGCCACACGCTGTTCGTGGCCGAGAACGGCGCGAGCGCGGTCGGCGTCGTCGACACCCGGACCTGGCGGGTCGTGGACACGATCCCGGTCCGGGGTCGGCCCATCTACCTCGCTGTCGACGCTGTCGTGGGGGAGGTCTATGTCGCGACCGAGGAGGCGCTCGTCGTCATCGACGCACGTAGCCGGGAGGTCGTCGACACGATCGACGGCCTGCACGCCGGGATGATGGCCACGGATCCCGCCGCGGGCATGCTGGTGGTGGCGAACCGTGGCTTCGGAACGGTGAGCGTCGTCAAGACCAGCACCCACGAGCTGGTCGGCAAGGTGGCGGTGGGCGGCTCCGGTCCGTTCGGGCTGCAGGTCGACCACGACAGCGCGACGGCCTACGTCACCGGGGCCGGCCAGGACGGCGGCATGGCTGTGCTCGACCTCGATCGCCTGGAGGTGGTCGGGCGTGTCGCTCCGGCTCCGGGCAGCATCTGGGCCGGGCAGCCCGCGGTGGACCCGGAAACCCGGACCGTCTACGCCCCCCTGGGCGGCTTCACCGTCGGCGTCATCCCCCGGCAGTGACCGCCCGGGCGCGCAGCGAGGCGAGGAAGTCCTGGACCTCGGTGTAGTCGGGGAGCAGGCCCTGCTCCCGGGCTTCCGCGAGCGTGGGCGCCTCGGTGTCCCTCACCGACAGCAGCGGCTCGAGGGGCGCGCCGTCGCGGCCCGTGGTCGGCCAGTCGATCCCCAGCGCCGGGTCGAGCGGGTGCACGCCGTGCTCGCGGCCGGGGTTGTAGGTCGCGGTGCACAGGTAGCTGATCATCGTGTCGTCCTCGAGCGCCATGAAGGCGTGCCCGAGCCCCTCGGACACGAAGACGCAGCGGCGCTCGACGTCGTCGAGGAGCACCGCGTCCCAGGCGCCGAACGTCGGTGAGCCGACGCGGATGTCGACCACGACGTCGAGCAGCGCGCCCCGGGGGCAGGTCACCCACTTCGCCTGGCTCGGCGGCACGTCGGCGAAGTGGACGCCCCGCACGGCACCGGCCGCGGAGATCGAGGCGTTGGCCTGGAGCAGCTCGAGCCGCCGCCCGGTGGCCTCCTCGAGCCTGTCGGCGCGGAACCACTCGAGGAACGCGCCGCGGCTGTCGCCGTGGATCTGCGGGCGGACCTCGTAGGCGTCCTTGACCTTGAGCTCGCGGATCTCCATGCGGCTAGGGTACAAACCGCCGGATCCGGCTCGGACACAAGGGAAGTGGGACACGTGCGCTGGTTGGTCACGGGCTCGGCGGGGATGCTGGGCACCGATCTCGTGGAGGCGCTGCGCCGCCGCGGCTACGACGTCGCCGGTGCCACTCGCGCCTCGGCCGACCTGGGTGACCCGCAGGGGGTCCGGGAGCTCGTCGAGGGGTTCGACGTGGTCGTGAACTGTGCGGCCTGGACCGCCGTCGACGATGCCGAGACCCAGGAGGCGGAGGCCTTGCAGGTGAACGGCGTCGTCCCCGACCTGCTCGCACGGGCCGTCGCCGAGGGCGAGGGGCGCCTGGTCCACGTCAGCACCGACTACGTCTTCGACGGCCGGGCCACCTCGCCCTACGCCGAGGACGCCCCGATGTCGCCGGCGTCGGCCTACGGCCGGACCAAGGCCGCGGGGGAGGAGGCGGTCCGGGCCGCGCTGCCGGAGCGTCACCTGGTCGTGCGGACGGCGTGGCTCTACGGTGCGCACGGCGGCTGCTTCCCGCGCACGATCGCCCGGGTCGCCCGCGAGAAGGGCGAGATCTCGGTCGTCGACGACCAGGTCGGCCAGCCCACGTGGACCGTCGACGTCGCGGACCTCGTCGTGCGCCTCGTGGAGGCGGGCGTGCCGGCCGGGACCTACCACGCCACCTCGTCGGGGCGGTGCAGCTGGTTCGACTTCGCCCGCGAGGTGGTCGCGGCCGACGGGCTGGACCCCGCGATCGTCAAGCCGACGACGAGCGACCAGTTCGTCCGCCCGGCGCCGCGGCCGGCGTACTCCGTCCTCGGCCACGACGCGCTGGTGCGCCACGGCGTCGACCCGATCGGCGACTGGCGGGAACGGTGGCGGGTCGCCGCTCCCGTCGTGCTCAGTCCTCCAGCAGGCTGAGCAGGTAGTCGCCGTAGCCGGACTTCAGCAGGGTCTCCGCCCGCTGGCGCAGCTCGTCGTCGGTGAGGAAGCCCTGCCGCCAGGCGATCTCCTCGGGTGAGCCGATCTTGAGCCCCTGCCGGGACTCGACCGTGCGGATGAAGTTGCTGGCGTCGTTGAGCGACTCGAACGTGCCGGTGTCGAGCCAGGCGATGCCGCGCTCGAGGACCTCCACCTGCAGCCGGCCCTGCTCGAGGTAGGCGCGGTTGACGTCGGTGATCTCGTACTCGCCGCGCGCGGACGGCTTGAGTCCCTTGGCGATCTCGATGACGTCGTTGTCGTAGAAGTAGAGGCCGGGGATGGCGTACTTGCTCCGCGGCTTCGCGGGCTTCTCCTCCAGCGAGAGGGCCTTGCCGGTCTCGTCGAACTCCACCACGCCGTAGGCGCTGGGGTCGGAGACCTGGTAGGCGAAGACCGCTGCGCCGTCGATCTCGCTGAACCGCGCGAGCTTCCGGCCGAAGCCCGGGCCGTAGAAGATGTTGTCGCCCAGCACGAGCGCGGACGCGTCGGTGCCGATGAACTCCTCGCCGATGACGAACGCCTGGGCGAGCCCGTCGGGCGAGGCCTGGACGGCGTAGGTCAGGTTGATCCCGAAGTCGCTGCCGTCACCGAGCAGCCGGGTGAAGGAGGGGGCGTCCTCGGGCGTGGTGATCACGAGGATGTCGCGGATCCCCGCCAGCATCAGCGTGGCCAGCGGGTAGTAGACCATCGGCTTGTCGTAGACCGGCACCAGCTGCTTGCTGAGACCGCGGGTGATCGGGTGCAGCCGGGTGCCCGAACCGCCGGCCAGAATGATGCCTCGCATGCCCGGCAGTCTGCCAGACCGCGCTCAGCGGGTCCGGTCCCACAGGTCGGTCCAGCGGTGGCCGAGCTCGATCACCATCTCCCGCAGCGCCGGCAGGCTGACCCCGACCACGCAGTGCGGGTCACCCTCGATGCCCCGCACGAACGCGCCGCCGAGGCCGTCGATCGTGAAGGCCCCCGCGACGTGCAGCGGCTCGCCGCTGGCGACGTACGCCTCCACCTCCTCGTCGGACACGTCGGCGAAGTGCACGACGGTGTCGACCGAGCGGACCAGCCGCCGGCCGCTGGTCAGGTCGCACAGGCAGTGCCCGGTGTGCAGCACCCCGGACCGGCCGCGCATCGAGCGCCACCGGGCCCGGGCGTCGTCGGCGTCGTCGGGCTTGCCGAGGACCCGGCCGTCGAGCTCCAGCACCGAGTCGCAGCCGAGCACGAGCAGGTCGGCGCCGTCCGCGTCCGCGCGGTCCGTCAGCCGGGCGACCACCGCCTCGGCCTTGAGCTCGGCCAGCCGCGCCGCCAGCGTCGCCGGGTCCGGCTCGGTCAGCTGCGACTCGTCGACGCCCGAGACGAGCACGTCGGGCTCGACGCCGGCGCTGCGCAGGGTCGCCAGCCGTGCCGGCGAGGCCGACCCGAGGACGAGACGGAGGCTCATGCGGGGTCCCCGGGGCGGTGCGAGCGCAGCGAGCAGCGTCGCGGGGTGCTCACGAGATGCGGGCGAGCGCGGCCTGCAGCGGGTCCAGGCCGATCGAGCCGAGGTCGAGGGCGGCGCGGTGGAACGCCTTGAGGTCGAAGCCGCCGCCGAGGCGGGCCATCGCCTCCTCGCGCGCCTGCAGCCAGATGCGCTCGCCGACCTTGTACGACGGCGCCTGGCCCGGCCAGCCGAGGTAGCGGTTCACCTCGAACTTGATGCAGCTCGTCCTCCATCCGGCAGTGCTGACGCATGAACTCCAGGCCGAGGTCGTGGTTCCAGGTCTCGCCCGGCCGGAACCCGAACGGGTTGTCGCGGGGGATCTCGAGCTCGAGGTGCATGCCGATGTCGACGATGACCCGGGCCGCGCGGAAGCTCTGCGCGTCGAGCATGCCGAGCTTGTCGGCCGGGTCGTCGAGGTAGCCGAGCTCGTCCATCAGCCGCTCGGCGTAGAGCGCCCAGCCCTCGCCGTGGCCGGAGACCCAGCACATCAGCCGTTGCCAGCGGTTGAGCAGCTCGCTGCGGTAGGCCGTCTGGCCGACCTGGAGGTGATGGCCGGGGACGCCCTCGTGGTAGACGGTCGTCACCTCGCGCCACGTGGAGAACGACTCCGTGCCGTCGGGCACCGCCCACCACATCCGCCCGGGGCGGCTGAAGTCCTCGCTGGGGCCGGTGTAGTAGATCCCGCCGTCGCTCGTGGGCGCGATCCGGCACTCGATGCGCCGCACCGGCTCGGGGATGTCGAAGTGCACCCCGGCCATCGCATCCACGGTCCGGTCGGCCAGCCGTTGCATCCAGGCCGCGAAGTCCTGCTTGCCGTGGATGTTGCGCGCGGGGTCCGCGTCGAGCGCGGCGACCGCGTCGTCGACGGAGCCGCCGGGCACGATCTGGCCGGCGACCTCCGCCATCGCGTCCTCGATGCGGGCGAGCTCCTCCCAGCCCCAGGCGTAGGTCTCCTCCAGGTCGATGGCGGTGCCGAGGAAGTAGCGCGAGCCGAGCGAGTAGCGCTCCCGGCCGCAGGCGTCGGTCTCGCGGCCGCGGGGCGCGAGGTCCTCGTCGAGGAACCGGCCGAAGGCGGCGGTGGCGTCGCTGGCCTCGGCCGCGTGCCGCTGCAGGTCGGCTCCGAGACCGCCGTCGACCTCGGCGTCCTGGACGAGGTGGGCGAAGAAGTCGCCGCCGGTGCCCTTCTGCCCGGTCCAGTAGCGGATCTGCTCGGCGACCGCGTGGAGCTGCCGCTGGGCCGCGACGTAGCCGGCGTCGGCGGACCGCAGCAGCGTGGTGCGCACGCCCGCGAGCGCCTCCGGGAACGCGGCGAGCCGGGCGTCGACGTTGCGCCACCCCGCCTCGTCGGCGGTGTCCATCAGGTCGAAGACCGAGCGCATCTCGTGCAGCGCGCCGGTCAGCACCGACACCTCGGACTGGGGCACGTGCGCGTCGTACATCTCGACCTCGAGCCCGAGGCGCTCGAGGAACGCCTCCTGGGCGACCCGCTCGCGCTCGTCCACCGGGGTGGCCGCCGTCGCGTCGGCGAGCGCCTTGCGGGTGAGGGCCTCCCGGGCGGCGTAGCCCTCGGGGGAGTAGTCGGTCAGCCGGTGCTCGTGCCCCGGGACGCCGAGGTAGGTGGCGGTCACCGGGTCGAGGGCGCAGTAGTCGTCCACGTAGGTGTCGGCGATGGCGTCCACCGGGCGGAGGGCTTCGTTGGTGTCGTGGGTCACAGCAGCACACCCTATGTCGAGCCGGTTCGGGATAGCGTCGCCTGGTGAGGACGGGGTTGGTGGCGGTCGCGTGGCTGGCCACGCGTGCGCTGCTGGTGTGGCTGCTTCTCGGGCCGCAGGAGTGGGTCAGCGGCGACGTGTCGTACTTCGACGCCAGCCTGGCCGCGGTCGGCGTGTCGGGGCTGTCCGGGACGCTGGTGGAGTACCCGCTGCCGGCCGTCGGCGTCCTCGCGCTGCCCTGGCTGGTCGCGCAGCTGGTGGAGCAGGTGGCCGGGGTCGACGGGGCGTACGGCGTGCTGCTGATGGTCGCCGCCGGCCTCACCGACCTCGCGTTCACCGTGCTGCTGGCCCGGGCCGGACGCGGCGCGCTGCCGGTGCTGGCCTGGCTGCTCGCCGTCCCGCTGCTCGGCGCCACCGCCTATGCCCGCTTCGACCTGCTGCCGGGGGTGCTCTGCGGGGTGGCCGTCCTGCTGGTCGCCCGGCATCCCCCGGACCGCGGCGGCCTGCGTCGCGGTGGCGACCGGGATCAAGCTGCTGGCCGGCCCTGGTGGTCCCGCCGCTGCTCGCGGTGGCCCGGCCGCGACGTGCGACGACGATCGTGCTCGCCGGGACCGGCCTCGCCCTCGCCGCGGCCAGCGTGGTCCTCGGCCGGCTGGGGCCGGCTGGTGTCGCCGCTCACCTACCAGACCGACCGCGGCCTGCAGATCGAGTCGGTGCTGGCGACACCGGCGATGCTCGGCTGGTGGCCGACCCGGCCCGCTGGGATGGTGGCCTACGCGCCGAGCAAGTCCTACGAGGTCACCGGGCCCGGGGTCGACGTGCTGCTCGCCGTGAGCACGCTGCTGAGCGTGTGGCTACGTCGTCGGTCTGGTGGTGGCCGGCGGCGGCTCTGGCAGGTCCGCGACGCGGGTCCGGCCGCGGACCGCGCTGTGGCTGGCGCTGGCCGCGGTCCTGGGCTTCGTCGTGACCGGCAAGGTGCTCAGCCCGCAGTACCTGCTCTGGGTGCTGCCGGCCGCGGCCGGCCTGGGTCGCCGTCGCGGACTCCGGCCCGCTGCGCCGCCTGGACGGCGGCGCTGCTGCTCGGCGCGGCGCTGACCCAGGTGGTGTTCCCGACGACGTACGGCGCCGTCACCACCGGCGCGGCGGGCCGGGTGGGTCCGGTCGGCGCGCTCGCGCTGCGCAACGTGCTGGTGGTGGAGCTGCTCGTCGTCGCCGCGGTGGCGCGCCCTCGGGGCTGCGCGCGACCGTCAGCGCGGCATCGCGCTGGCCCGCCAGCCGCCCGGGCCCCAGGCGTGGGGCGGGGCCGCACCCGCCGCTGAGGCGCCGCCCAGGTGGACCGGGGCCTCCGCTCGGGCGGGGCCGCCGACGCGGCGATCGCCCTGGAGCACGGCGACCAGCGCCGCGACCTCCTCGGGGGTCGCGTCGCCCTTGACCGAGAACAGCAGCGGGGCGTGGTCTGGCCGGGCTCGCTCACCGGCCCGGTCACAGCGGGATGTTCCCGTGCTTCTTGGGCGGCAGCGTCTCGCGCTTGGTCCGCAGCAGCCGCAGCGAGCGGACGAT
>CAVRMN010000046.1:0-38446 GCA_963721855.1 uncultured Actinomycetota bacterium
TAGCGTGGCGTGATGACGCTGCAAGACGACATCGACGCGCTCACCATGGACGACCTCACCGAGGTCGTCCCAGGGAGCATTGCGCGATGATTTCGGCCTGTCGCGTGGCAGTCGGAGCGGCTCGACTGGGCGGCGATCAACCCGACGACCTCCGGACTGTTCCGCTTCACCGGTACGGCGAACAGCAGCGCCAACCGCGGCATCCCGTCGATGGCCATCCTGAAGGTAGTCACCGCCGTCGATCTGAGCGGCACGCCACTGGAGACCGGCTATTCCCGCGAGCCCGGCGACTGGAACTACTGGAAGCGCGAGTTCCTCGTCTACGGCTCGGACATCACCTCCGCCTACCGGCATCCGCTCGTCCCGGTGCGCTGCCTCGACACCGTGGAGCGCCGCGCCGACGAGGTCTGGCTCTGGCTCGAGGCCCTGGAGGGCGCCCAGCCGCGGAAGCCCTGGTCGGTGTCGGAGCTGGCCGGCGCTGCGTACGACGTCGGTGCCTTCAGCGCTCAAGGAGTCGACCTGGTCTCAGCGTTGTCGGGACATCCCTTGGGTGGCTCGGTCGTGGCTTCGCGGCTGGGTCCAGACGGGCTTCGCGATGGCGACCTGGGCCCGCCGCTGAGCACGGAGCCTGCTGGACGAGCTCCCGCTTGGCCGGCTCAGTCGACGCGTCCACGGCCGCGCGGTACCGCGACGTCGTCGCCGGAGCAAACCCGCTGCTGGAGACCCTCGCGAGGCTGCCGACCACCGTAGGGCGGCTCGCGATCTCCAGCTCAACCTGTTCCGCGGACAGACCGCGAGTGGTGAGCCCGGGACAATCGCTATCGACTGGAGCTTTCTCGGCATCTCCCCGGTCGGCGCAGACCTTCGGCCATCACGTCGGCAGTGGGATGATCCAGTGGCAGGTTGCGCCCGCCGACCTGGCGGCCCACCGAACTGCCTCGACCGAGGCCTACCTGCGTGGACTGCGGTCGTTCGGCTGGAACGGTGACCCTCGTCCGACCTGGCGGCCGCCGCGGCGACGGCCGGCCTGCAAGTCGCAGCGTTCCGCGGCGCCGAGGTGGCGTGGCTCTGTGACGACTGGCCCGTCGAGGATGAGGCTGATCGTTCTTGGCCGGACGAGCTCGCCGCCAGGTGGAACACGACCGTGGAGGATGCGCTGCACGCCTGGGCGGCGAACCTGGAGTTCGCCGTCACGATGGCGATCGACGGCATGGCGCTCCTCGACACTGGCAGTTGATCCGGGCCTCTTGCCGGTGGGACCGGAATCTTGAAGCATTCAAGAAAGCGGAGCATACTGCGCAGCGTGCCCCTGACCTCGGACTTCGAGCGCCTGCTGCGCGGGGCCGCGCTCCGCGTGACCCGCCCGCGGCTGGCGGTGCTCGCTGCGGTGCATGCGCATCCGCACGCCGACACCGACTCGCTCATCGGCGCCGTGCGCGGGGGAGCTCCCCCAGGTGTCCCAGCAGGCCGTGTACGACGTGCTGCGGGCGCTCACCGCCGCCGGGCTGGTGCGGCGCATCCAGCCGTCCGGCTCGGTGGCTCGCTACGAGTCGCGGGTCGGGGACAACCACCACCACGTCGTGTGCCGCTCGTGCGGTGCCATCGCCGACGTCGACTGCGCCGTCGGCGAGACCCCCTGCCTGACCGCGTCCGACGACCAGGGCTTCTCGATCGACGAGGCCGAGGTCACCTACTGGGGCGTCTGCCCCGATTGTGCCGCCGCACCAGCAACCCGTTGACCAAGACATCAAGACAGGAGAACGACCGTGTCCGAAAACGGCAGCGAGAGTGAGAACCCGGTAATCGAGGCGCCCACTCCGACCCCGAGCCGGCCCAGGACGAACCAGGACTGGTGGCCGAACCAGCCGAACCTGCAGGTTCTCCACCAGCACTCGCCACGAGCCAACCCGATGGGCGAGGACTTCGACTACGCCGAGGAGTTCAAGTCCCTCGACGTCGAGGAGCTCAAGCGGGACGTGCTGGACGTGATGACGACGTCGCAGGACTGGTGGCCGGCCGACTACGGCCACTACGGGCCGCTCTTCATCCGGATGAGCTGGCACTCCGCCGGCACCTACCGCATCGAGGACGGCCGCGGCGGTGGTGGTGACGGCTCCCAGCGCTTCGCCCCCCTCAACAGCTGGCCCGACAACGCGAACCTCGACAAGGCCCGCCGGCTGCTGTGGCCGGTCAAGCAGAAGTACGGCCGGAAGCTCTCGTGGGCGGACCTCCTGGTCTTCGCCGGCAACGTGGCCCTGGAGTCGATGGGCTTCACGACCTTCGGCTTCGGGTTCGGGCGCGAGGACATCTGGGAGCCCGAGGAGATCTTCTGGGGACCCGAGGACACCTGGCTCGGCGACGAGCGCTACAGCGGCGACAGGGAGCTGACCGGTCCCTTCGGTGCCGTGCAGATGGGCCTCATCTACGTGAACCCGGAGGGCCCGAACGGTAAGCCGGACCCGCTCGCGTCCGCCCGGGACATCCGGGAGACCTTCCGCCGGATGGCGATGAACGACTACGAGACGGTCGCGCTGATCGCCGGCGGCCACACCTTCGGCAAGACCCACGGGGCGGGCGACCCCAGCCTGGTCGGCCCGGAGCCCGAGGGCTGCCCGGTCGAGCACCAGGGCCTGGGCTGGAAGAGCAGCTTCGGCACCGGCAAGGGCAAGGACGCTATCACCAGCGGTCTCGAGGGCGCCTGGACGCCGACGCCGACCACCTGGGACAACAGCTTCTGGGAGACCCTGTTCGGCTACGAGTGGGAGCTCGGCGAGAGCCCCGCCGGCGCCAAGCAGTGGAAGCCGAAGGACGGCGCCGCCGCGGACGCCGTCCCGGCGCCGCACGACCCGTCGGTGCGCCACGCCCCGATGATGGCGACCACCGACCTCGCGCTGCGGGAGGACCCCGAATACGCCAAGATCAGCCGGCACTTCTTCGAGAACCCGGACGAGTTCGCCGAGGCGTTCGCGAAGGCTTGGTACAAGCTCCTGCACCGCGACATGGGCCCCGTCTCGCGCTACCTCGGCCCGTGGGTCCCGGAGCCCCAGCTGTGGCAGGACCCCGTGCCCGCGGTCGACCACGAGCTGGTCACGGACGAGGATGTCGCCGCTCTCAAGGCCAAGATCCTCGACTCGGGACTGTCCGTCGCGCAGCTCGCCTCGACCGCGTGGGCGTCCGCGTCGACCTTCCGCGGCACCGACATGCGCGGTGGCGCCAACGGGGCACGCATCCGCCTCGAGCCGCAGAAGAGCTGGGCGTCCAACGACCCGGCCGAGCTCGCCACCGTGCTGCAGACCCTCGAGCAGGTCCAGCAGGACTTCAACGGCGCACAGTCCGGCGGGAAGCGGGTCTCGCTCGCCGACGTGATCGTGCTGGGCGGCTGCGCGGCCGTCGAGCAGGCGGCGAGGAGCGCGGGGTACGACGTCACCGTCCCGTTCGCGCCGGGACGCACCGACGCCTCGCAGGAGCAGACCGACGTCGAGTCGTTCGCCGTGCTCGAGCCGAAGGCCGACGGGTTCCGCAACTACCTGCGCGCCGGGGAGAAGCTGCCGCCGGAGACGCTGCTGCTGGACCGGGCCAACCTGCTCACGCTGACCGCGCCCGAGATGACCGTCCTGGTCGGCGGTCTGCGGGCGCTCGGTGCGACCGCCGGGGACACCGGGCACGGGGTCCTCACCGACCGTCCCGGGACGTTGACGAACGACTTCTTCGTGAACCTGCTCGACATGGGCACGGAGTGGAAGCCGTCGGCGTCGTCGGAGAACGTGTTCGACGGCCGGGACCACGCCACGGGTGAGGCCCGGTGGAGCGCCACGGCCGTCGACCTCGTCTTCGGCTCGAACTCCCAGCTCCGGGCGATCGCGGAGGTCTACGCCGCCGCGGACGCGCAGGAGAAGCTCGTCCGGGACTTCGTCGCGGCCTGGGTCAAGGTCATGAACCTGGACCGGTTCGACCTCTCCTGATCGGCAGGGGCCCCGGTCACGGACCACCGTGACCGGGGCTCCTCAGAGGTCGACGCCCTCGGGCATGGGCAGCGGCCGGACGCCGCCGAGCCTGCGGTGGAAGCGGACGTGCTCGGCGTGCGAGTCGAGCACCCGCCACAGCGTCGCGTGCGCCGTCCAGGACAACGGCTCGTCACCGTTGTGCCAGGTGGCGCCGAAGCCGATCCACACCGGTGTCCAGTCGGCGGCCAGGTCCCACTCCCCGGAGTGCTTCATCAGCAGCCGGCGCCGGATCTGGAACGCGGCCCGCGGCCCGTCCGGGCAGATCGGCGCGGTCCTGACCGGCCACAGCCTCAGGTCGAGCGCCATCAGCTCGAGCTCGAGGTCGGCGAGAACACGCGGCTCGACCAGGACGGTCGCGACGTTCTCATGTGGGTCGCGTCTCACCCCGGCACGCTAACCCGGCCGATGCCCCCTCGTCAGCCTCTTCGTCACGCCGATCGGCCCGCCGTCGGGTGACGGCGGGCCGGTCGGTTCGTCGCGGCAGGAGGTGCTACTTGACCTCCGAGCGCCGCACCAGCACGAGGCCGACGGTCAGCGGCAGCAGCAGCCACAGCGAGCCGGCGGTGCCGAGGTTCGCCCAGTGCTCGCCGGTCATGTCGCCGTTGAACAGGGCACCCTGCGCGAAGTTGAAGTCCACCCACGGCTGCAGGTCGCGGAACCACGACTGGCTCGCGGCCAGCAGGCCGGACAGGGTCGGCAGCACGAAGGCGAAGACGAAGTAGGCCACGATCGCGCCCGCCGAGCTCCGGATCAGCACGCCGAGCATGAAGCCGACCAGCATGCCGAGGACGTTGCCGAGGACGATGTACGCCGCGTGGGCGACCGACATGTCCCACACCAGGTCGGTGCCGGCGATCGCCGTACCGACGACGTTGCCCACCGCACCGATCGCGAACGCCAGCGGGATGGAGACCACGCCGACGAGGACCGATGACAGCACCTTGGCGCCGATCACCCGGCCGCGGTGCGGCACCAGCGTGAAGGTCGTCAGGCCGCTTCGCTGGCTCCACTCGCCGGTCACCGACAGGATCGCGACCATGGGCAGGATCACCGTCATCGGGAACCCGATCGCGGCGGAGAACGTGTCGTAGGTGAGCTGGTCGTCGGGCGCGAACAGGATGACTGCCCCGGTGGCGACGAGAGCGGTGATGACGATGCTCGCCATCAACCAGAAGCCCGAACGGGTGTCGAACATCTTGCGGAGCTCGACCCCGACCAGGCGCGACATCGGCACGCGGCTCTGCTCGGCTCGGATCTGCTGGACCGGTCGGTCGACTACCAGGGTGGTCATGCTGCTGTTCCTTCTCGTTGGGTGTCGGCGGTGAGCTCGAGGAACATCTCCTCCAGGCCCGCGCTGTCGGCGGACCTCAGCTCGGTGAGGGCGAGTCCGGCGTGGAGGGCGATCCGCCCCACCTGCTCGGGGTCTGCTTCGGTGTGGAGCGCCCCGTCGCCGGCGCGGGTGGCGCTCAGCCCCGCGGCGTCGAGGGCCCGGTGCAGCTCGGCCGGCTTCGCCGCGCGTACGACGGTCCCGGCGGCCTCGAGCAGCTCGGCCTTCGTCCCCTGCGCCACGATCGTGCCGTTGCCGATGACCACGATGTCGTCGGCGATGACCTCGATCTCGTGCAGCAGGTGCGAGGACAGCAGGACGGTCCCGCCGCGGTTCGCGTAGTCGCGGAGCAGGTCGCGCATCCAGCGGATGCCGGCCGGGTCGAGGCCGTTGGCCGGCTCGTCGAGGATGAGGACCTCGGGGTCGCCGATCAGGGCGGTGGCGATGCCCAGGCGCTGGCGCATGCCGAGGGAGTAGTTGCGGACGCGGCGGCCGGCCTCGGTCTCGGTGAGGCTGACCCGCTCCAGCATCTCGGGGACGCGGTGGGCGGGCAGCCCCATCGTGCGCTGCGCGATGGTCAGGATCTCCCGGCCGGTGCGGCCGGCGTGCTGCGCCGACGCGTCGAGCAGGACGCCGACCTGGCGGCCCGGGTTGGGCAGGTCGGCGAACCGCCGCCCGAAGATCGTGGCACTCCCCGACGTGGGCGGGGTCAGGCCGACCATGATGCGCATGGTGGTCGACTTGCCGGCGCCGTTGGGCCCGAGAAACCCGGTGACTCGACCGGGGTTGGCCGCGAACGTGATGTGGTCGACGGCGTTGAAACCGCCGTACTGCTTGCTCAGTGCTTCAACTCGGATCATGGGTAGAAGCCTGGCCGCCGGACGGCCTGCCGCACATCCGGGAACAGGCTGGTTCGACCCTGGGCCGGACCCTGAGAACCGCTCAGGGTCTGCCCGGGGAGACGCTACCCAGCGAGGACCAGGCCGACTACCTGCGCGACGAGGACGACGCCGCCGATCAGGCGGCGCACCGGGCTCGCGCCCCGCCAGACCTCGTCGAGCCCCCAGACGATCAGCGCGCCGCGGCCGACCCCCGAGAGGAGGTCGTCGTTGCCGTCTCCGAGGAGGCCGGTCACCCGGGCGACCAGGGCCAGGGCCCAGACCCAGAGCGCGGCGTTGGGCCACTGCGCCACCACGACGTGGCCGTCCCGGTCGGTGACCCACCAGCGGGGCGAGAGACGGGGCGGGCGGTGCGTTCGGGTGCGGAGGCTGACATCTCTCGAGCCTACGGGGGTGCGCCGTGCCGTCCGCCGGTAGCGTGGGCGCGCCATGACGCAGCCTCCGACCTCCGGCGCCTCCGCGCCCCCGCCAGCGCTTGCCGAGCTGGTGGAGCGGCTGCGCGCCGCCGGCTGCGTCTTCGCCGAGGAGGAGGCCGCGCTGCTGGTGGCCGCGGCCGGCTCCCCCGGTGAGCTCGAGGAGATGGTCGTGCGCCGGGTCGCCGGCCTGCCGCTCGAGCACATCGTGGGGTGGGCCGAGTTCTGCGGGCTCCGGATCGCCCTCGAGCCGGGCGTCTTCGTCCCGCGGCGGCGCACCGAGCTGCTGGTCGGCGAGGCGGTGGCGCTGGCCTCGCCCGGCGCCGTCGTGCTCGATCTCTGCTGCGGCTCCGGGGCGATCGGGGTCGCCATCGCCGCGGCGCTCGGCCGGGTCGAGTCCGGCCCGGTGGAGCTGCACGCCGCCGACGTCGACCCCGTCGCCGTCCGGTGCGCGCGCCGCAACGTGGAGCCGGTGGGCGGCCACGTCTACGAGGGCGACCTGGCCGCGCCGCTGCCCGAGTCGCTCCGGGGGCGGGTGGACCTGCTGGTGGCGTGCCCGCCGTACGTCCCGACCTCCTCGCTCCCGCTGATGCCTCCCGAGGCCCGCGACCACGAGCCCCGGGTGGCCCTCGACGGCGGCGTCGACGGCCTCGACATCGTGCGCCGGCTGGCTTCCGTGGCAGCCGAGTGGCTGGCGCCCGGTGGCCACCTGCTCGTGGAGTCGAGCGAGCCGCAGGCGGACGCGACGACGGTCCTCTTCGGGGCGCACGGGCTGGCCGCCCGCGTGGTGAGCTCGGACGACCTCGGCGCCACGGTGGTCGTCGGCACGAAGCCCGTCGGGTGAGGCCCGTCGTCGGCGCCGATCGCGACGTTTCGGACATGCGTCGCACGGATCGTGACTAGCCTGTGCGACGTGCTGAGCCAGCCTGACGCGAAGGTGATCGAGCTGTTGGTGCTCGCGTCGCTGAAGTCCGCGGACAGCCCGGTCCCCGCGCTCGCCCAGCAGCTCGGGCAGCCGGTCGAGTCGGTCCGGGCCGCCGTCGCGCGGCTGGAGAACTCCGGCCTGGTCGCGACGACGGACGACACCGCGACGCTGACCCCTGCGGGACGGCAGGAGGCGTCGCACATCATGACCTCCTGGCCGTCGACGGTCGACCTGCTGTCCACGATCGACCTGACCCCGGTGACCCGGCTGGTGGACTCCCTGTGGCCCGCGGACGCCGAGCGCGCCGCCGCGGAGGAGCAGGAGCGGGCCGGGCTGCTGGCCGCGGACGCCGACCGGGACGCGGCGGTCGAACGGCTCGCGGCCGCGTTCTCGGAGGGCAGGCTGTCGACGACCGAGCTCGAGAGCCGGACGACGAGCGCCCTGGCGGCCCGCACGTACGGCGACCTCGACAGCGTCCTGCAAGGGCTCGGCGGCCTGCCCCGCGAGGTCCGCAGCCATCCCGTGCGCAGGGCGGTGTTCTGGGTCGTCGCCGTGCTCACGTCACCGTTCGTGCTGATGGGCACGCTGCTGTTCGCCTTCGGCACCGACCTGGGCGACCACGTGGGGGGCCTGATGTTCCTCGTGCTCCTGCTTCCCGGGCTCTTCGCACTCCGTCGCTGGGCGTGGCCCCGGCGCTGACTCCGCCCGGGCGGCTGAACGGGCTCGTGCGAGACTCGGAACCTCGAACGGGACAAAGGGGGCGGGATGGAGTGGTTGCTCGCCGCAATGGCCGGCGGAACTGGTGGGGTCATCCTTCTCCGGCGCCTGGTGCGGCTCCGGGAACAACGCAGGAGCGACGCCGAGGAGCTCCGCGGTGTCGTTGCGATGGCGGACGAGGACACGACGCTGCTCGGCGAGCAGCTGTCCCGGCTGGGCGACGAGTCCTCGGTGGCGGCGATGGACGGGGCGACGCGCGCGGACTACCAGACGGCGCTCGACGCCTACGAGTCCGCCAAGCGCGCCGTGCCACGCCTCCGGTCCGCAGAAGAGGTCAGCACCGTGGTCGACACGCTGTCGACCGGGCGCTATGCCTTGGCGTGTGTCCAGGCGCGCCTGGAGGGACGGCCGGTCCCCGAGCTTCGGACGCCGTGCTTCTTCAACCCCCAGCACGGCCCCTCGGTCCGGGACGTCCGGTGGGCTGCCCCGGGGCGTGGCCTGCGCACCGTGGGTGCCTGCGCCCAAGATGCGGTTCGTGTCGAGAACGGCGAGTCGCCGGAGATCCGCAAGGTCAAGATCGGCGGCGTCTATGCGTCGTACTGGGAGGCGGGGGCCGCCTACCTTCCGTACGGTCAGGCGTACTTCGCCTCGGCGGTGCTGGAGTCGGGATATCGGGCGCAGCAAGGCCCGGGTGGTTTCAACCCCGGAGGCGGTCTCTGACGTTCCGAGCGTCGGACTGACACGCGGGGGCCGCTCGACGTATTAAGCCGGTTTTCGTCCCCAGTTTCAGGACGGGGCTGGTTGTCCACGGTTCGTTATCTGGTTCGGACGGTGGGGGTGGGTGGCTTCTAGCGTGGGGGTCATGACCTTGACGCTGGTTCCGCCGACGCCCCCTGCGGGTGGTGCGCGGACTCCGCATGCGGTGGTGCGGTTCGTCGGCGTCGTTGTCGGGGGCGTTGGACGGGTTGGCGGGGACGCCGCTGTGGTCGATGACGCCGGAGGAGGAACGGACGGTTCTGGTGGAGCTGCGCCGGCAGCGGACGCGGTTGGAGGAGCTGGAGCTGCGGCTGCTGGTGCAGGCCGACCGGGACGGCGTGGGTGCCGACTCCGGGGCGACCTCGACGCCGGCGTGGCTGGCGCACGCGACGAAGACCACCACCACGTCCCGGCACCGGGACCTGCACCTGGCCCGCAAGCTCGACGAGACGTTCACCGCAGACCCGGGACGCGTTGGCGGCCGGGCTGATCGATGTGGAGAAGGCCGGGATCGTCACCGCCGCGGTCGAGGCACTCACCTCCGAGTACGACGACCTGCCGGCCGGGACCCACGAGGCGGCCGAGGCGCACCTGGTCGACCAGGCGCAGGCCTTCGACGCCCCGACGTTGCGGGCAGCTGGGCAAGCGGTTGTTCGAGGTGGTCTGCCCGGAGGCCGCCGACGCGGCCGAGGGCGCCAGGCTGGCCAAGGAGGAGGCCAAGGCGCGGGCGTTGGCGCACTTCTCGGTCCGTGACCACGGCGACGGCACCAGCGAGGGCCGGTTCAAGCTGCCCACCCTGCACGCGGACCTGTTGAAGAAGGCGCTGGAGGCGCTCACCTCAGCCGCGGCGGATCGGGGAGGGCCGCCTGGACCCGGCGACCGGGAAGAAGCTGCCGCACGCGACGCTGCTCGGGCACGGCCTGATGGAGCTGGTCGAGAACCACCTCGTCCGACCTGCCGAGCGTGAACGGGTCGCCGTTCACCCTGGTCGTCACGATCGGGACGACGCGCTGGTGTCCGGGCTGGGGGTGGCCACCGTGGACACCGGGCACCGGATCTCGGCCGGGGAGGCCCGCCGGCTGGCGTGCAAGGCCGGCCTGATCTCGCCGTCACCGGCGGTGAGGTGTCCTGGGACCTGTCGGGCCGCGAATGGCGGTGGTCGGGCCGCGGAGGGGTCCCGAGCCGCGTAAAGCGAGGCGTGGCGGCGAAGCCGACACGGCAAGCCCAGCGGTCGGGGCGCCGCAGAGGACCGAGCGCCGCCCCGACCCCGCGGAGGAGACCGCGACCAGGAGGGCATCTCGTTCTGCGCCCCGCACCACCGGATGGCCGACCACCCCCAGACCTACGACATGAACCGACTCCCCAACGGCAAGGTCCGCTTCACCAGACGGACGTGACAGACAGCCCGAGTAGGCCGGCATGGCTGGCCAGTCGGGCAAGCCAGGCAGACAAGGGATCAGGGAATCGTGGGGTTGTTGCCGCCGCTGACGACCAGCGCGACGCTCATCCCTGCCTCGACCGGAACCACACCACTCATCACTGCGGCCAGCGGGACGCTCGCCGCAGGTTCGGCGAGCACACGGACGCGTTCCCAGAGGAACCGCCGCGCCTCGATGATGGCTTCCTCGCTGACCAGCAGGGGAACCGCCCCGAGGGTGCGGGCGGTCTCGAAGGCGTGCCGCCCGATGGAGAGCGGGCCGAGCGCGTCGGCGGCCACACCGGCTGCGACGCGGTCGACGGGCTCCCCCGCCGTGACCGCGTCGTGCAGGTGCGGGCACAGCTCGGGCTCGACCGGCTGGACGTCGACCTGGCCGGTGAGCGCGTTGGCGACACCGGCGTAGAGACCCCCACCTCCGCAGGCGATGACGACCCGGTCGAGACCCGGCACCTGGTCCACCAGCTCGAGGCCCACGGTCCCGGCGCCGCACACGGTGGCGAAGGTGTCGTAGGGGTGCAGCATCGGGACCCCGTGCACGGTGCTGAACTCCAGACAGGCGTCGAGGGCGTCGCCGACGTGGCCGTCGACCCGGTGCAGGACGGCGCCGTACCCCTCGATGCGCTGCAGCTTCGTCGGCGTGGACGACGCCGGCACGAAGACGTCCGCCCGCAGGCCCGCGCGGGACGCGGCCCAGGCCACGGCCGCGCCGTGGTTGCCGCCGGAGGCCGCGCAGACACCGGTGGCGTCCGCCGGGAGGGACAGCACGTTGTTCAGCGCACCGCGGGCCTTGAACGACCCGGTGTGCTGGAGCAGCTCGAGCTTCAGGAAGACCCGACCCGCGACGCCGACCTCGTCGCCGTCGAGCTCGATGACCGGGGTACGCCGTACTCCCCCGGCGATCCTGGCGGCCGCCTCGGCGACGTCCGACCGACCGGGCAGGGTCAGCGAGGTCACGACACCGGTTCGGAGGTGCGGCTACCGGTGGCCGCGCCAGGCCTTCACGCCGAGGCGACCCAGCACCGCAGCGATCACCAGGTTCACCACGATCAGCACGATGTGCGCGACCCAGTAGCCGGTCGGCCGGTCCTCGCCGCGTTGGTGCGCCTCGGCGAGGTTCTTGGCGAAGTTGGCGTAGCTGAAGACGTTCCAGCCCGCGATCGCGAGGAACAGGACGGCGTGCTTGCGTTCGAGCTTCACCGGGACATTCTCGCGCGGCGCCGGGCAAGCACCGCCGCCGCCCCCGGCTAGCCCTCTGCTGCCTCAGACTCCGGCTGCCTCTGCCGCCTCGGCCTCGGCCGGCTCGGACTCGGCCTCACGCAGCCGGACGGCGGCCGGGGACGTGTAGGCGTAGGAGGCGGCGTACAGCACCAGCCGGGAGAAGTAGTTGATCCAGATCAACAGGATCAGCGAGACACCGAACACCTGGAAGGCAGGATTCCCCTTCGTCTGCGCGATCAGGAAGTAGGCCGCCGCCTTGAGCAGCTCGAAGCCGACCGCACCGAGCAGCGCGCCGTCGAGCAGCGACCGCCGGGGAACGTGCGGCTGCGCGAGGAGCTTGAACAGGGTGAGCAGCAGCACGGTGGACGCAGCGATGGCGAGCCCGTGCGACAGCAGCCACAGCAAAGCGTTGGGCACCACCCCATCGGGATCGCGCCGACCCAGTCGAGCAGCCGCTCGGAGAACCCGGCGACGAGGCCGGAGAGCGCGACCGAGACGAGCAGCACCAACCCCAGCAGGAGGAGCGTGCCCAGGTCGCGGAGCTTGCCGACGAAGAAGTTGGGGTGCTCCTTCGTCGGCAGGACGAACATCGTCTCCAGGGCGACACGCATGCCCGACAGCCAGCCGAGGCCCGAGTAGAGGAGAACCAGGAGACCCACGATCCCGACGGTCGCTGCGTAGTTCTCGAAGGTGCTCAACGGGATCTCGCCGTCGTCGCTGCCCACCACTCCGGGAAGCACGTTCTCGATCAGCTTGATGATGTCCTCGCGCAGGTCCGGGTAGACCTGCGCGAGCATCCCGACGGCGAAGAACGCCAGGGCCAGGATCGGGAAGACGGACAGGAAACCGAAGAATGTCACCGCACCGGCCTGGGCGTTGCCGCCCACGCTCCCGTAGTGCGTCACCATGCGGATCACGTGGTCGAGCTTGTGGTGCCGCCCGCGGAAGCGGTCCAGCTTGGCCGTCACACGGCGCTTGGTCGAGGGCATGGCTACGTCCTACCCATCCGGCGGGTGCCCATCCGGCGTCGAGCCATCCGCTCAGTCGTCGGCGCGAGCGGTGAGTCCGTAGTCACGCGTGGGGACCCATCCCGTGCCGGTCTCGTGCACGTAGAGGGAGAAGTGGTCGGCCTCGAACGCGCACTCGAAGTCCGCGAGGTCGGCGAACGCGCGGTCGAGCCTTGCGTCGTCGAGGTGGTGGGCGACCGTCACGTGCGGGTGGTAGGGGAACTGCAGGTCGCACGCGAGCGGTCCGCGGCGGATCGACAGGGCGAGCTGCTCGCAGCCCGAGATCCCCTCGACGACGGTCACGAAGACCACCGGCGAGACCGGCCGGAAGGTGCTGGTGCCGCGCAGGTGCACGCGGAAGGCCGGGTTGGTCGCGGACGCCTCGGCGAGGTGCTGCTCGATGGCCGGCAGTTCCGCGCGGTCGATCTCGTAGGGCGGCATCAGCGTGATGTGCGTCGGGATACCGGTCGCCGACTCGTCCCCGAGCGCGGTGCGGTAGTCCTGGAGCTGGGCGCCCCAGGGCTCGGGTACGGCGATGGCCACACCGATCGTCGTCGTCACCGTCGTGACCCTACCGACCCGGGCGCACGAAGCCGACCCGGTCGTACACGTCGTCGAGGGTGCGCTCGGCGACGGCGTTGGCGCGCTCCGACCCGTCCGCGAGGATCGCGTCGAGCTGGGCGCGGTCGTCGAGCAGCTCGAGGGTGCGGTCGCGGAACGGCGTCACGAAGTCGACGACGGCGTCGGCGAGGTCGCCCTTGAAGTCGCCGTACCCGCGGCCGGCGTACTCCTTCTCCAGCTCCTCGATCCCCTTGCCGCTGAGCGCGGAGAAGATCGTGAGCAGGTTGGAGATGCCCGGCTTCTCCTCCTCGTCGAACCGGACCTCGCTGCCGGAGTCGGTGACCGCGGAGCGGATCTTCTTCGCCGACACCTTGGGGTCGTCGAGCATCTCGATGATCCCGCCCGGTGACGACGCCGACTTCGACATCTTGGCGCCGGGCTCCTGCAGGTCGAGGATCTTCGCGGTCGCCTTGAGGATGTAGGGCTCCGGCAGCCGGAACGTCTTCTTGTAGCGGTGGTTGAACCGGCCCGCGAGGTCGCGGGTCAGCTCGAGGTGCTGGCGCTGGTCCTCGCCGACCGGGACGTAGGCGGGGCGGTAGAGCAGGATGTCCGCGGCCTGGAGCACCGGGTAGGTGAACAGCCCCACCGACGCAGCACCCTCACCGCCCTTGGCGGACTTGTCCTTGAACTGCGTCATCCGGCGCGCCTCGCCGAACCCGGTGAGGCACTGCAGCACCCAGCCGAGCTGGGCGTGGGCCGGCACCTGGGACTGCACGAAGATCGCGGCGCGCTCGGGGTCGATGCCCATCGCGAGCAGCTGGGCGGCGGCCCGCAGGGTGCGCTCCCGCAGCAGCTTGGGGTCCTGCTCGACGGTGATCGCGTGCAGGTCGGCGATGAAGAAGAACGGCTCGTGCTCCTCCTGGAGCGCCACCCACTGCCGCAGCGCACCGAGGTAGTTGCCGAAGTGGAACGAGTCGGCGGTCGGCTGGATGCCGGAGAGCACGCGCGGGCGCGCGGTCGGCGGGGTCGACGCAGTTGCTTCGGGCATGGCCCGCATTCTGTCAGGCTGTCCGGGACACGCGACCACGGAGGGTGAGCCGGGTCGGCCGACACCGGCTGGTCAGGCCGGTCAGGACGCCTGGTCGCCCTCGACGGTCCGGTGCTCCGTGGCCTCGGCCTGCTCCGTCCGAGACGTCCCCTCGTCCGGGGTGACCGTGGTCAGGGTCGGGTCGACGACCACGTCCGGGGGGACGGCGGTGACCAGGACGCGACCGACCCGGCGGTTCTCGACGTCGCGCACGACGATCCGATGGCCGTCGAAGTCGACGCTGTCGCCCTCCTCGGGCAGCCGGCCGAGCTGCGCCATGATGTAGCCGGCCACCGTCTCGTAAGGGCCTTCCGGGAGCTCGATCCCGGTCTCGTCCTCGAAGTCGTCGAGGTTCAGCAGGCCGTCGACCTCGATGTCGCCGCCCCGGTGCCGCGTGGTCTCGGCCTCGTTGACGTCGTACTCGTCCTTGATGTCGCCGACGAGCTCCTCGACGAGGTCCTCCATCGTGACGATGCCGGCGGTGCCGCCGTACTCGTCGGCCACGATCGCCAGATGGCTGCCCTCGCGCCGCATGTCGGCCAGCGCGGCGAGGATCGGCCGGGTCCACGGCAGCACGAGCGCGTCGCGGATCAGCTCGCCGACCCGGACAGTGCGGTTGGCCATGTCGGGGTCCAGCAGGTCGCGCACGTGCACGAAGCCGATCACGTCGTCGGCCGAGCCGCGGATGACCGGGTAGCGCGAGTGCGGCTGGGTGAGCGCCTCGCGGGCCGCCCTGTAGACCGGGGTGTTCGAGTCGAGGAAGTCGACCTCGGTGCGCGGGATCATCACCTCGCGGATCTGCCGGTCGCCCGCCTCGAAGACGTCCTCGACGATGCGGCGCTCCTCCTCACCCAGGGTGTCGTGCGCGCTGACCAGCTCGCGGAGCTCCTCGTCGCTCATCTGCTCGCTCTTGGCGTGCGGGTCGCCGCCGAGCAGCCGGACCACGGCGTCGGTGGAGACCGACAGCAGCCAGATGATCGGCCGCGAGATCTTCGAGACCTTGTCGATCATCGGGCCGAGCGCGAGCGCGATGCCCTCGGCGCGCTGGAGCGCGAGCCGCTTGGGCGCGAGCTCGCCGAAGACCAGCGAGAGGTAGGAGATGGCGATCGTGACCAGGATCAGCGCCAGCGGGCCGGCGAGCCCCTTGGGGACGCCCCAGCCGGCGAGCACCGGCTCGAGGTCCCCGGACAGCGTCGCGCCACCGAAGGCCGCGGACAGGAACCCCGCGAGGGTGACGCCCACCTGGACGGCGGCGAGGAAGCGGTTGGGGTCCTCGTTGAGCTCGGCCACGATCCGCCCACGCTTGTTGCGCGTGGCGAGGTTGCGTGCCTGGCTGTCCCGGAGCGACACCAGCGCGATCTCCGCAGCAGCGAACAGTCCGCCGATGAGGACGAAGACAACGACAAGCCCGATGTTGGCGAGCGTGCCGTTCATGGTCTATGACCTTCATCCATGCGCACCACGATAAGGGTTTGCTGGCCGGACCTTTGCCCGGCAGGGTGTGCGAGGTGAAGTTCCCCGAGGACGTCCCCCGCCTGAGCGACGGCGTCGTGACGCTCCGCGCCCACCACGAGGGCGACGTGGTCCCGCTGCTGGAGCAGGCCATCGATCCGCTGATGGTGGAGTGGACCACCGTCCCGGTGCCGTCCTCGGAGGACAGCTCGCGCCACTTCGCCACCAAGATCATCCCGGCCGCCTGGGAGGGCGGTGAGGCGTGGGCCTTCGCCGTGGAGGTCGCGGACGATGACGGCACCCCGCGCTTCTGCGGCACGGTCGAGCTGCGCGACAGGGGCGACCGGCGGGCGGAGATCGCGTACGGCGCCCACCCCTGGGCCCGCGGCCGGGGCGTCATGGAGCGGGCCTGCCGGCTGCTCCTCGACTGGGGCTTCCGCCACAAGCACCTCGAGACCGTGATCTGGTGGGCCAACGAGGGCAACTGGGCCTCGCGCCGGCTCGCCTGGCGGCTCGGCTTCAGCCTGGACGGCACCGTCCGGCGGTGGCTGCCCCAGCGCGGCGAGCTCCTCGACGCCTGGGTCGGCGCGCTCACCGTGTCCGACCCGCGCGAGCCGCGGACCCCGTGGTTCGACGTGCCGGTGATCCACGGCCGGCACGTGGTGCTGCGGGGCTACCGGGACGAGGACGCCCGGCGGGTCCAGCAGGCCTGCTCGCACGAGCGGACGCAGCACTGGCTGCGCGACCTGCCGTCGCCGTACACGATCGACGACGCCCGGGCGTACCTCGAGGCCCGCAAGGAGCAGCTCGCCACCGGCAGCGGCATCACGTGGGCGATCGCCGATCCCGAGACCGACGACCTGCTGGGGACGATCTCGGCGTTCGACCTCAAGCCGGGCTTCGAGGCGGAGATCGGCTACTGGTCGCACCCCGAGGCCCGCGGGCGGGGCGTGATGACGGAGGCATGCGGTCTCGTCGTGCGCCACGCCTTCGTCCCCGAGGACGACGGCGGCCTCGGGCTGCAGCGGGTGACGATCCTCGCCGGCGTGGAGAACACCGCGTCGCGCCGGGTGATCGAGGCCAACGGGTTCACGCTCTACGGCATCGAGCGCCGGGGCACGAGGATGCGCGACGGCACCCTGATGGACACCGCCTGCTACGACCAGCTCGTCGACGAGTGGTCAGGCATCCAGGACGGCGCCTGAGGCGACCCTCGCCGGCGCGGTACGCCGGTGCAGCAGCACCGACCCGGCGAGCACGACCAGCCCCGCCAGCGACAGCCCGGCCCCGACCCAGCTCGGGGCGGTGTAGCCCCAGCCGGCCGCGATCACGAGACCGCCGAGCCAGGCCCCCAGGGCGTTGGCCAGGTTGAGCGAGGCGTGGTTGAGGGCGGCGCCGAGGGTCTGCGCGGAGCCGGCCACCTCCATCAGCCGCAGCTGCAGGTTGACCACGAGCACCCCGCCGACGGCCGAGATCACGAAGATCGTGAGGACGCCGGCGAGGTAGTCCTGCGCGGTGAACGTGAACAGCGCGAGCGTCGACCCCATCGCGACCGAGCTGATCACCAGCGAGCGGAGCACCGACCAGTCGGCCAGCCGGCCGCCGAGCATCGTCCCGACGAACGCGCCGAGGCCGAAGGAGAGCAGGAAGACCGGGACCGCGGACCGCGACAGCCCGGTGACGTCGGTGACGGTCGGGGCGATGTAGGAGTACATCGCGAACATCCCGCCGAAGCCGACCGCGCCGACCAGCAGCGTGAGCCAGACCTGCGCACTGGCGAAGGCCTTGAGCTCGCGGCGCCCGGTGGCGTGCCGGTCGCCCGGCGTGGACGGCACCAGCGCGAGCACGAGCACGACGGTCAGCAAGGCGATCAGGGCGACCACGCCGTACACCCAGCGCCAGCCCAGGTGCTGTCCCATCCAGGTGCCCACCGGCACGCCGAGCACGGTGGCGACCGGCAGGCCGAGCATCACCCAGCTCACCGCGCGACCGCGCCGGTGCGGCGGAACCAGGTCGGCGGCGACCAGCGAGGCGAGGCCGAAGTAGGCGCCGTGCGGCACGCCGGCGAGGAAGCGCGCGAGCGGTGAGCTGGTCGAAGCCCTGCGCCAGCGCGCTGCCCGCGTTGGCGACCGCGAAGGCCGCCATCAGCGCGACGAGCAGTCCGCGGCGCGGCAGCCGGGCGCCGAAGACCGCGATCAGGGGGGCGCCGACGACCACGCCGAGCGCGTAGGCCGAGATGACGTGTCCGGCCTGCGGGATCGACACGCTGACGCCCTCCGCCACCTCGGGCAGCAGGCCCATCGTGACGAACTCGGTGGTGCCGATGGCGAAGCCGCCCATGGCGAGAGCGACCGTCGCCCAGAGCACGTGGCGAGTGCGGGTGCGGGTGGGCCGCACGGGCGTTTCGGTCATCGTGGTCACAGTGGGTCACAAGGCCACGGGCGCCGCGGATATTCCGGTCTCGTCCTGCTGCCGGACACCTCCTTGACAGTTTCGGGTGATTGTAAAGACTCCGAGGACCGTCCCCTTGGAGGTCTCGATGCTGCGGCGTACGCACTGGCTCCGGCACATCGCCCGGCTCGACCCGGCGACGGACTACGAGGAGATCTACCGGGTCACGGTCACCCACGAGTTCCCGTGGGACATGAACCAGGCGCTCTCCTTCGCGCTGTTCCGCACCTACGCCGTCCCCTCGATCGGGCGGCTGCTCGACGCGACCGGCGAGTTCGAGCGGGACACCCAGAAGAGGTACGACGACACCGCGCTGCTGCTCGACCAGGTGTCGATCCACGGGCTGCACTCCGACGGCGGCCGACGCGCGATCCGGCGGATCAACCAGATGCACGGCGCCTACGACATCAGCAACGACGACATGCGCTACGTGCTGTCCACGTTCGTGGTCGTGCCGAAGCGCTGGATGGACGACTACGGCTGGCGGCCCTTCACGCCGGCCGAGGTCGAGGCGAGCACCCGCTACTACCGCGAGCTCGGCCGGCTGATGGGGATCAAGGAGATCCCGGAGACCTACGACGAGTTCGAGCGGCTGCTCGACGACTACGAGGCGACGCACTTCCGCTACGACCCCGCCTCGCGGCGGGTGGCCGACGCGACGATGGCGCTGATGAGGACGTTCTACCCGCGCGCGGTCGCCGGGCCCGTCGACGTGTTCTCCCGGGCGCTGATGGACGAGCCGCTGCTGAGGGCGTTCGGCTACCGGGCTCCGCCCGCCGCGGTGGCCCGGGCGTCGCGGGCCGCGCTGCGGCTCCGTGGCCGGGCCGAGCGGCTGCTGCCGGCACGGCGTACGCCCGATGCACGTGCGAGGACCTGCGCTGGATCCGGACCTACCCGGACGGCTACGACGTCGAGCAGCTCGGCACGTTCCCGCGGGGCTGCCCGGTCCCCCACGGCGACGCAGCGGCCGCGTCGTAGCGGCTCAGCCGCGCGGCGTCACCCGCACCGCGACGGCACCGGCGCCCTTCAGCAGCGACAGCACCAGCGTGCGGGCGCCCGGCTCGGAGACGACCTCGGCGCCGGTGACCCGCACCCGGTAGCCGTGCGGGTACTGCAGCCGCGGCAGCGCGACCGTGGTGCGCGACCCGGCCGGGAAGTAGTCCGTGCCGGACCCCACCCGCTCGGCGGTGTAGCGCAGCGTGAACACGTGGCTGCTCCGGTCGAAGGCGTAGGCCTTCGGGGTCCCCGCGACCCGCAGCGGGTGCGCGACGGCGAGCGCGCGGAGCTTCGCCCGGTCCACGTTGTCGCCGCGCGGCGGCTTCGCCGGGTCGATGACCAGCGCCTGCTTGGTGCCCGGGCCGGTCGTGGTCGGGTCGTCGCAGCCGCAGTAGGCCCAGTACTGCCAGCCGGTCCGGTGCTTCGCGGCCAGGTCGACCACCCCGCGCAGGGTGTCCTGGTCGGTGGTCGCGCCGAACTCGGTGAGCAGCGGCACGACGTCGTGGTCGGCGGCCTGCGCGTCGGCGTTGTCGAACACCATCCCGTCGAGCGCGTCGCACTGCACGCCGTAGGTGTCGGCCAGCGCCGAGGTGCCGCAGTAGTCGTGGAACGAGAACCCGAGCCGGCGGCCCTTCGGCACCACGTAGGTGGGCACGCCGTCGTTGAAGAACAGGTTCGGCTCGTAGTAGACGACCGTCTTCGCGTCGACGGTGCGGATCGCGTCGATGGCGCGCTGGGAGAACTCCTGCAGCTTCGCGTCGTACGCCGGGCAGCCGACCACGTTGAGGCAGGTCTCCCACTCCGACCCGGGGAACGGCTCGTTGAACAGGTCGATGCCCTGCACGCCGGGGGTGCCGCGGAAGCGGGCGGCGACGTGCCGCCACGCGGCGGCGTACCGGTCCTGCAGGCCGACCCCGCCGGGACCCGGGTCGTTGGCCCAGAAGTGGTCGAAGGCGCGCCACATCGCGGCCATCGCGAAGTAGTTGCCGGGGAAGCCGAGCTGCGGCTGCGCCGGGAGGCCGTCGTCCTGGACCGCCCAGTCCGGTGCGCCCTCGCCCTGGAAGCGCTCGTGGTAGAGGTCCTGGTGGAAGTCGAGCAGCGAGACGATGCCGTGGTCGTCGAGCATCCGGACGGTGCGGCGCACCCGGTCGAGGTAGGCGTCGTCGTAGTGCCCCGGCTCCGGCTCGACGGCCTTCCAGGTCAGCCCGAGCCGCACGGTGGTGAAGCCGTTGCGGGCCAGGAAGCGGGCGTCGTCGGCGCCGAAGCCGGCCGCGTCCGCGGCGTAGGGCGGCCGCTTGTAGACCATGTTGACGCCGTGGTCGATGCGCACCCGGCCCTGCCCGTCGAGCAGCCACCGGCCGACCTGGCGAGGACGGGGAGCGGCGTCGTCGGGCTGCGCCTGGGCGAGCGGGACGGCGCCGAGAAGTCCGAGGGCGAGCAGGAGGGCGACGAGGACGCGGGTCATGTCGCGTCAACGACATGACCCGCGACGGCGTTACGCCAGGGTGGCCAGCGTCTCGTTGAGCGTCTTCGACGGCCGCATCACGGCGTCCGCCTTCTCGGGGTCGGGCTGGTAGTAGCCGCCGATGTCGACCGGCGACCCCTGCACGGCCAGCAGCTCCTCGACGATCGCCGGCTCGTTGTCGGCGAGCGCCTTGGCGAGCTCGGTGAACAGGCCGGCGAGCTCGGTGTCGTCGGTCTGCTTCGCCAGCTCCTGCGCCCAGTAGAGGCCGAGGTAGAAGTGGCTGCCGCGGTTGTCGATCTCGCCGGCCTTGCGGCTCGGGGACTTGTTCTCCTCGAGGAACGTGGCCGTCGCGCGGTCGAGCGTGTCGGCGAGGACCTGGGCCTTGGCGTTGCCGGTGGTCTCGGCGAGGTGCTCGAAGCTCACCGCCAGCGCGAGGAACTCGCCGAGGCTGTCCCAGCGCAGGTGGTTCTCCTTGACGAGCTGCTGCACGTGCTTGGGCGCCGAGCCGCCGGCGCCGGTCTCGAACAGGCCGCCGCCGTTGATCAGCGGGACCACCGACAGCATCTTGGCGCTGGTGCCGAGCTCGAGGATCGGGAACAGGTCGGTGAGGTAGTCACGCAGCACGTTGCCGGTCACCGAGATGGTGTCCTCGCCCTTGCGGATCCGCTCGAGCGAGAACGCGATCGCGTCGACCGGCGACATGATCCGGATGTCGAGGCCGTCGGTGTCGTGCTCGGGGAGGTACGCGTTGACCTTGGCGATCAGGTTGGCGTCGTGGGCGCGGCCCTCGTCGAGCCAGAACACCGCCGGGTCGCCGGTGGCGCGGGCCCGGGTGACGGCGAGCTTCACCCAGTCGCGGACCGGGACGTCCTTGGTCTGGCACATCCGCCAGATGTCGCCGGCGCTGACCGTGTGCTCGAGCACGACGTTGCCGTCCTGGTCGACCACGCGGACGGTGCCGGTCGCGGGGATCTCGAAGGTCTTGTCGTGGCTGCCGTACTCCTCGGCGGCCTGGGCCATCAGGCCGACGTTGGACACCGAGCCCATCGTGGCCGGGTCGTAGGCGCCGTGGGCGCGGCAGTCGTCGATCACGACCTGGTAGATGCCGGCGTAGCTGCTGTCCGGGATCACCGCGAGGGTGTCGGCCTCGTTGCCGTCGGGGCCCCACATGTGGCCGGAGGTGCGGATCATCGCCGGCATCGACGCGTCGACGATCACGTCGCTCGGCACGTGCAGGTTGGTGATGCCCTTGTCGGAGTCGACCATGGCCAGGGCCGGGCCGGCGTCGAGGCCGGCCGTGACGGCGGCCTTGATCTCGTCGGCCTCGGGCAGCGACTCGACGCCCTTGAGGATCGCGCCGAGGCCGTCGTTGGGGCTCAGGCCGGCCGCCGCGAGCTTGTCGCCGTGCTGCGCGAACAGGTCGGGCAGGAAGGCGCGCACGACGTGGCCGAAGATGATCGGGTCGGAGACCTTCATCATCGTGGCCTTCAGGTGCACCGAGAACAGCACGTCGTCGGCCTTGGCGCGCGCGATCTGCTCGGTGAGGAACTCGCGCAGCGCGGCGACGCGCATCACGGTGCCGTCGACGACCTCGTCGGCGAGGACCGGGACGGACTCGCGCAGCACCGTGGTGCTGCCGTCGTCGCCGGCGAGCTCGATGCGCAGCGAGCCCTCCTTCTCGATGACGGCGGACTTCTCACTTGCTCGGAAGTCGTCGGCGGTCATGTGCGCGACGTTGGTCTTGGAGTCGGCCGACCAGGCGCCCATCGAGTGCGGGTGCTTGCGGGCGTACTGCTTCACCGAGGCCGGCGCGCGGCGGTCGGAGTTGCCCTCGCGGAGGACCGGGTTGACCGCGCTGCCCTTGACCTTGTCGTAGCGGGCCCGGGCGTCCTTCTCCTCGTCGGTCTTCGGCTCGTCGGGGTAGGCCGGCAGGTCGTAGCCGTGCTCCTGGAGCTCGGCGATCGCGGCCTTCAGCTGCGGGATCGAGGCGCTGATGTTCGGCAGCTTGATGATGTTGGCCTCGGGCTTCGTGGCCAGGGCGCCGAGCTCGGCGAGCGCGTCGTCGACGCGCTGGTCCTCGGGGAGCCGGTCCGCGAACTGGGCGATGATGCGGCCCGCCAGCGAGATGTCGCGGGTCTCGACGGACACGCCCGCCGCGGCGGCGTACGTCTCGACGATCGGGAGCAGCGAGTAGGTGGCGAGCGCGGGCGCCTCGTCCGTGTGCGTGTAGATGATCTTCGAGGAATTCGGGCTGTCCGTCACCGGGGCTCCGTTCGAGTCGCAGATAGTGTCTTGACGTCAAGATATCTCACGCCGGTCCGGAACGACCAGCGCCCCCATCCTGCCTCGGCAGGAACGGGGGCGCGAGGGGCTGTCCGGCGCCGGGCTCAGCCGTCGTGCTGCTCGCCGTCTCCCTCGATCACGACCAGGTCGAAGTGCTCGTCGAGGCGTACGTCGACGGTGGTCCCGTCCTCGCGGGTGACCTCGACCTCCCACGTGGCCCCGTTCTCGGAGTCGCGTTCCACCGAGTTGGCCGTCCCGCCGTGGGTGAGCTCCAGCGCGGCCTTCGTCGCCTCGTCGGCGTCGGACCCGGTGACGGTGACGTCGCCGTCGTCGCCCCCGTCGCCGCTCGCCACGGCCACTCCCCCGGCGGTGGCGACTGCCGCGAGGGCGATGCCCGTCGCCGCTGCGATGCGCTGCTTCCTGTTCATCGGGTCCTCCTGTGCTCGTCGTGCCGGGTGCTCACCGGGTGGTGGTGCTCATGGGGCCAGCCTGGACCCCCGCACCTGAAGCGGCGCTGAACGGTGCCGCTCAGCCCGCGTTCAGCGCACGTTCAGCGATCTCGTGCCACCGTGGGCTCATGCGGATCCTCGTCGTGGACGACGACGCCCGGGTCGCCCGGGCGGTCACCCGCGGCCTCGAGGCGGAGGGCTTCGCGGTCGACGTCGCCGCCGACGGCACCGAGGGCGAGTGGCTGGCCGGTGAGAACGCCTACGACGCCCTCGTGCTCGACGTGATGCTGCCGGGGGTCGACGGCTACGAGCTGTGCCGCCGGCTGCGCCGCGCGGGCAACTGGACGCCGATCCTCATGCTCACCGCGAAGAACGGCGCCGAGGACGAGGTGCACGCGCTGGACACCGGCGCCGACGACTTCCTCGCCAAGCCGTTCTCGTTCGGCGTGCTCGTCGCCCGGATCCGGGCGCTGCTGCGCCGGCACGGCGACGAGCGGCCCGCCGTGCTGACCGCCGGCGACCTGAGCCTGGACCCGGCCGCGCACCGGGTGCTCCGCGGTGACCAGCCGGTCGAGCTCACCCCGCGGCAGTTCGCACTGCTGGAGTTCCTGATCCGGCGGGCCGGCGAGGTGCAGCCCAAGCGGGTGATCCTCGAGCACGTGTGGGACTTCGCGTTCGACGGCGACGCCAACATCGTCGAGGTCTACGTGCGCCAGCTGCGCACGCGGATCGACCTCCCGTTCGGCCGGCAGAGCCTGCGCACGGTGCGTGGCGCGGGCTACGTCCTCGACCCGGACGGCGGCTGATGGCCGGCCGCGCCCGGTGGCGCCCCCGGTCGGTGCGGGCGCGCAGCACGCTGCTCGCGGTGCTGGCGGTGACCGCCGTGCTGGTGCTCGCGTCGATGCTGCTCGTGGGCACGCTGAGCCGCTCGCTCACCCGCGCCGAGGACGACCAGGCACGGGCCCGGGCCGCCGAGCTGGCCGGGCTCGCCGCGTCGGGGGACCTGCCCGCCGAGGTCAGCGGGATCGGCGACGACTCGCTCGCCCAGGTGGTCTCCGCGGACGGCACCGTGGTGCTGGCGGCGTCGGCCAACATCGCCGGCCGGCCGCCCGTGAGCGCCTTCGTCCCCGACGGGGACGGCCCCGCCGTGCGCACGATGCGGGGCCTGCCCGACGACCAGGAGCGCGAGGACTACCGGGTCTGGGCGCTGCGGACCACGACGCCGGACGGCAACGCCGTGGTCTACGTCGGGCCCAGCCTGGAAGCCTCGCAGGAGACCGTGGCCCGGCTGACCCGCAGCCTGCTGCTCGGGCTGCCGGCGCTGATCCTGCTGCTGGCACTGGCGATCTGGTACGTCGTGGGCCGTGCGCTGCGCCCGGTGGAGGCGATCCGCGCCGAGGTCGCGACGTTGTCGGCGCACGACCTGGACCGGCGCGTGCCGGTCCCCGCGACCGGCGACGAGGTCGCCCGGCTGGCCACGACCATGAACGCGATGCTGGCCCGGCTCGAGGCCGCCGACGCCCGGCAGCGGGAGTTCGTCGCCAACGCCTCGCACGACCTGCAGAGCCCGCTCACCGCGTTCCGGGCCGAGCTCGAGGTGGCGCTCGCCCACCCCGAGGCCGCCGACTGGCGGGCCACGGCGCGCAGCCTCTCGGCCGAGACCGCGCGGATGGAGTCGCTCGTCGCCGACCTGCTCTTCCTGGCCCGGGCCGAGGACGCGGCCCTCCCGGAGCCCCGGATGCTCGACCTCGACGACGTGGTGCGCGAGGAGGTCGAGCGGCTGCGCCCCTCGGCCGCGGTCGCGGTGCATGCCGACGTGACCGCGGCACCGGTGCGCGGCCGGCGCGACGACCTGGCCCGGATGGTGCGCAACCTGCTCGCCAACGCCCTCGCCCACGCCGCGTCGCGGGTCGACCTGTCGCTGCGCACCGACGGCGACGGGCACGACGTCGTGCTCGCCGTGGAGGACGACGGCCCCGGGGTGCCGGCCGAGCACCGGGACCGGGTCTTCGACCGCTTCTACCGGGTCGACTCCGCCCGGGACCGCACCCGTCCCGGCACCGGGCTGGGGCTCGCGATCGTCCGGTCCGTCGCCGAGGGGCACGGCGGGACGGTGCAGATCGAGGCGGGTTCGCGCTTCCTGGTCCGGATCCCCGGAGCCTGAAAACGGTCCGTTCGGGTCAGTGGGGCACGACGTACGGCGGCGTAGCGTCGGGGCCAGGACCGTACGAGGGAGACCCAGATGAGCGTCACGACTCCGAGCACTCCGCAACGGCTCGCCGCCGAGTTCCTGGGCACGTTCGTGCTCGTCTTCGGAGGCTGCGGCTCCGCGGTCCTGGCCGCGGGCTTCGTGAACGACCAGGGCGTCCACCTGGGCATCGGCTTCGCGGGCGTCGCGCTGGCCTTCGGCCTGAGCGTGCTGACCATGGCGTACGCCGTCGGCCACATCTCGGGCGGCCACTTCAACCCCGCGGTCACCCTCGGCCTGGCGGCGTCGGGCCGGTTCGCCTGGCGCGACACGCTGAGCTACATCGGGACGCAGGTGGCGGCCGCCGTCGCTGCGGCGACGGTGCTCTTCATCGTGGCCTCGGGCGTCGACGGGTTCTCGGCGTCGGAGTCGGGCTTCGCCACGAACGGCTACGGCGACCGCTCCCCCGGCGGCTACAACCTGCTCAGCGCGCTGGTCGTCGAGCTGGTCCTCACCGCGGTGTTCCTCTACGTGATCCTCGGGGTCACCGACACCCGCGCGCCGAAGGGCTTCGCACCGATCGCGATCGGGCTCACGCTGACCCTGATCCACCTGGCCAGCATCCCGGTCACGAACACCTCGGTGAACCCGGCCAGGTCGATCGGGCCCGCCCTGTTCGTCGGCGGCGACGCGACCGTCCAGCTCTGGCTCTTCATCGTGGCGCCCATCGCGGGCGCGCTGGCCGCCGGTTTCTCCTACCGCGCACTGTTCGGCGAGGGAGGGCCGACCGCCCCGCTGGAGGCCGCGACCCAGGGCTGATCGAGCAGGGTTCGTCCCCCGAACCCGCGGCGGCGTGGGCCCCGTCACGCTGCTAGCGTCGGGTCAAAGTCGCTTACAGGATCGAGGAGTCGTCGTGAGCAACACCCCCGTCAAGGTCGCCGTCACCGGTGCCGCCGGCCAGATCGGCTACAGCCTGCTCTTCCGCATCGCCAGTGGTGCGCTGCTGGGCCCCGACACCCCCGTGCAGCTGCAGCTGCTGGAGATCACTCCCGCGCTGAAGGCGCTCGAGGGCGTCGTGATGGAGCTCGACGACTGCGCCTTCCCGACGCTGGCCGGCGTCGAGATCGGCGACGACGCCAACCAGATCTTCGACGGCGCCAACCTGGCCCTGCTCGTCGGCGCCCGCCCGCGCACCAAGGGCATGGAGCGTGGCGACCTGCTGGAGGCCAACGGCGCGATCTTCACCGCCCAGGGCAAGGCCCTCAACGCCGTGGCCGCCGACGACATCCGCATCGGCGTGACCGGCAACCCGGCCAACACCAACGCGCTGATCGCGATGAGCAACGCGCCCGACATCCCCCAGGAGCGCTTCTCGGCGCTGACCCGCCTCGACCACAACCGCGCCCTCACCCAGCTGGCGAAGAAGGCCGGCGTCACGGTCAAGGACATCAAGAAGCTGACGATCTGGGGCAACCACTCGGCGACCCAGTACTCCGACATCTTCCACGCGGAGATCAACGGCAAGAACGCCGCCGAGGTCGTCGACGACCAGTCCTGGATCGAGAACGACTTCATCCCGACCGTCGCCAAGCGCGGTGCGGCGATCATCGAGGCCCGCGGCTCCTCCTCGGCCGCGTCGGCCGCGTCCGCGACCATCGACGCCGCCCGCGACTGGCTGACCGGCAGCCCCGAGGGCGACTGGGTGTCGATGGCGGTCCGCTCGAAGGGCGAGTACGGCGTGCCCGAGGGCCTCATCTACTCCTACCCGGTCACCACCTCCAACGGGGACTGGGAGATCGTCGAGGGCCTCGAGATCGACGACTTCTCGCGCGCCAAGATGGACGCCACCGCGGCCGAGCTGGTCGAGGAGCGCGACGCCGTGAAGGACCTCGGCCTGATCTGACGAGCGCGAAGCGCGAGGCAGACGAAGGCCGTCACTGCATGGCCTGATCTGACGAGCGCGAAGCTCACGAGACGGGCGGTTCCCCAGCGGGGGGCCGCCCGTTCGTCATACCCCGTGACTGATCACCGAGGTCAGAGGGGTTGCTCGGGGACGATGACGGCGAGGACGATCAGGGCCACGCCGGCCACCGTGAGGGTGAGCACGTCGGACCAGCGTCGGCGCACCCGGAGCATCCCGGCGCCGCGCTCGCTCAGGACCGCGCGGGCGAGCGCCGCGACGAGCAGGCCGGCGCCCATCCAGCCGACCCCGGTGCGCCAGGCGCCGGCGACGGTGATGCCGAGACCGACCACGGCCATCCCCACGACGAGGATGTAGACCATGCCGCCGAGGGTCCGGGGCAGCCGCCGGGGACCCTCCTCGGGGACGGGCGCGGTCACCGGGCGGTGTCGAGCGACTGCTCGGCGGCCCGGACGATGTTCGACAGCAGCATCGCCCGGGTCATCGGGCCGACCCCGCCGGGGTTGGGCGAGACCCAGCCGGCCACGTCGTACACGTCGGCGGCCACGTCGCCGGCGAGCTTGCCGTCGACCCGGGAGACGCCGACGTCGAGGACGGCGGCACCCGGCTTGACCATGTCGCCGCGGATGATGCCGGGCACGCCGGCCGCCGCCACCACGATGTCGGCCTGCCGGACGTGCATCGCAAGGTCCCGGGTGCCGGTGTGGCACAGCGTGACGGTCGCGTTCTCGCTGCGGCGGGTGAGCATCAGGCCCAGCGGCCGGCCCACGGTGACCCCGCGGCCGACCACGCACACCTCGGCGCCGGCGATCTCGACGTCGTGGCGGCGGAGCAGCTCGATGATGCCGTGGGGCGTGCAGGGAAGCGGGGCCTCCTTGCCGAGCACCAGCCAGCCGAGGTTGGTCGGGTGCAGGCCGTCGGCGTCCTTGTGGGGGTCGATCCGGCCGAGGACGGCGTTCTCGTCCATGTGCTTGGGCAGCGGCAGCTGCACGATGTAGCCGGTGCACTCCGGGTTGGCGTTGAGCTCGTCGACCGCCGCCTCGACCTCGGCCTGCGACGCCGTCGCCGGGAGGTCCACGCGCAGCGAGTTGATGCCGACCTCGGCGCAGTCCTTGTGCTTGCCGTTGACGTACCACCGGCTGCCCGGGTCGTCGCCGACGAGCACCGTGCCGAGGCCGGGCACGACGCCCTGCTCGCGCAGCTTGGCCACGCGGTCCGTGAGCTCGGCCTTGATCGCGGCCGCGGTCTTCGTGCCGTCCAGGATCTGTGCAGTCACGTCGTCATCCTCGCATCCAGGTCGTCCGCACCGGTCGCTCAGTGGAAGAAGTGCCGGGTGCCGGTGAGGTACATCGTGATGCCGGCTGCCTTGGCCGCCTCGACGACCTCCTCGTCCCGGACCGAGCCGCCGGGCTGCACGACGGCCTTCACGCCCGCGTCGACCAGGATCTGCAGGCCGTCGGCGAACGGGAAGAACGCGTCCGAGGCGGCGACCGAGCCGGCGGCCCGCTCCCCGGCCCGCTCGACGGCGAGGCGTGCGGAGTCGACCCGGTTGACCTGGCCCATCCCGACGCCGACCGAGGCGCCTCCGGAGGCGAGCAGGATCGCGTTGGACTTCACGGCGCGGCAGGCCCGCCAGGCGAACGCCAGATCAGCGAGGTCGGCCGCAGACGCTGGCTCGCCGCAGGCCAGGCGCCACGCGGCCGGGTCGTCGCCACCGTTGTCGATCCGCGCGTCGATCGCGTCGCGCTGCTGCACGAGCATGCCGCCGGAGATGGTGCGGATCTCCACGCCCCCGCGCGCCATCGGCCCGCACTGCAGCAGCCGGATGTTCTTCTTGGCGGACAGCAGCTCGACGGCCCCGTCCTCGTAGCCGGGCGCCACGACGACCTCGGTGAACACCTCGGCGACCTGCTCGGCCATCTCCTTGCTCACCGGCACGTTGGTGGCGATCACGCCGCCGAACGCCGAGACCGGGTCGCACGCGTGCGCGCGCCGGTGCGCCTCGGCGACATCGGTGCCGACCGCGATGCCGCAGGGGTTCGCGTGCTTGATGATCGCGACCGCCGGCTGGTCGAAGTCGTACGCCGCCCGCCGCGCCGCGTCCGCGTCGACGTAGTTGTTGTAGGACATCTCCTTGCCGTGCAGCTGGTCCGCCTGGGCGAGACCACCTTCCGGGGCGAAGCCCGACGTGTAGAGCGCTGCCTGCTGGTGCGGGTTCTCGCCGTAGCGCAGCACGGCGGCCTTGTCCCAGGTCGCGCCGATCCAGGCGGGGAAGCCGCTGCCCTCGCTGGTGTCGGTCACCACGTTGCCCATCCAGGACGCGACGTTCACGTCGTACGTCGCGGTGTGCACGAACGCCTCGGCGGCCAGCCGGCGCCGCTGCGACAGCGTGAAGCCGCCGTCCCCCAGCGCGGCGAGGACCGCGTCGTACTGCGCGGGCGAGGTGACGATCGCGACGCTCGCGTGGTTCTTCGCGGCGGCCCGGACCATCGACGGGCCGCCGATGTCGATCTGCTCGATGCACTCGTCCTGCGAGGCGCCCGACATCACCGTGTCGGTGAACGGGTAGAGGTTGGAGACCACCAGGTCGAACGGCTCGATGCCGAGCTCGACGAGCTGCTCGCGGTGCGACTCGAGCCGGCGGTCGGCGAGGATGCCGGCGTGCACCTTCGGGTGCAGCGTCTTCACCCGGCCGTCGAGGCACTCGGGGAAGCCGGTGAGCTCCTCGACCTTCGTGACCGGCACGCCCGCGTCGGCGATGCGGGACGCCGTGGACCCGGTGGAGACGATCGAGACCCCGGCCTCGTGGAGGCGGCGGGCGAGCTCCTCCAGCCCGGTCTTGTCGTAGACCGAGACCAGGGCCCGCTTGATGGTGATGCGCCCGGACTGCACTGCCTGCTCTGACATGCCACTCCTCATCGGATCGATGAGGGCACCCAGGCGTTCGATGCGCTCGACTTCACTCCCTGGTGGTTGCCCACCTGCGCCAGTCGTGTGCCCTCACTCTAGTTCAACGCTGACGACCCCTGGGCCGGGGCGCCGAACCTGACCAACCTGTTCGTGATGGTGAAGCCCTCGCGGGCCATCCTGCCGACGTTGTCGACGAGCATCGCGCGCTCGGCGACCTTGATCCGCTCGTGCAGCGTCTCCACATCGTCGTCGTCCTCGACCCGGACCGCCACCTGGTCCACGATCGGCCCGGTGTCGACTCCGGCGTCGACCACGAACAGCGTGGCGCCGGTGACCTTCACGCCGTACGCCAGGGCGTCCGCCGGCCCGTGCATGCCCGGGAACGACGGCGACAGCGCCGGGTGGGTGTTGACGCAGCGGCCGCCGAACGCGGCGAGGAAGGCCGGCCCGGTGAGCTTCATGAAGCCGGCCAGCACGACGAGGTCGGGGTCGTGCTCGCGGCAGGACGCGGTGAGCGCGGCGTCCCACTCCTCGCGGGTGGCGTGCTCCTTCACCGAGTGCACGAACGTCGGGACCCCGGCGCGCTCGGCGCGGGCCAGCCCCTCGATGCCCTTCCGGTCGGCGCCGACGGCGACCACGGTCGCGCCGTACGCCGGGTCCGCGCACGCGTCGAGCAGGGCCTGGAGGTTCGTGCCGGCGCCGGACACGAGCACGACGAGGCGTGCCGGACGGCGCGGGGAGCGTGGGGACACGCGCCCAGGGTAGCGAGGCCCGGACGTCTCAGAGCCGGACGGTGTCCTCGGTGGACCCCTCGTCCGTGGCGGCCGGCTCGTGCGCCCCGCGGCGCAGCCACCAGGTCGCGACGACGCCGCCGACCAGGCCACCGGCGCCCAGCGCGACGACGGCCGCCACGAGGACCGCGGTGAACGGGGCTCCGACCTCGGCCATCCGGCCGGGGCCGACGGAGCCGCCGGCGACGTGGACGAGCAGGGTGACGACCACGCCTCCGATGGCGCCGGCGGCGAGCCCGCGGGCGGCGCCGGTCTCGTAGCCGGGGGCCGGGTGACGGCGTACGGCGAGCGCGGCGGCCGCCGCGGCGAGCAGCACCGGGACACCCACGAGGGCGGTGGCCCACGCGGGGCCGGCGCCGTTGCCGGGCAGCGCGGCGAGCAGCGGGAAGGCCGGCACCGGCCCGAGCACGACCATCGCCGGGGACACCAGCGTGCCGGCGCCGACGGCGAAGCCCGGACCGAGCAGGTAGGCGCCGCCGAGCAGCGCGGCGTTGGGCGCCACCCCCGCGACGACCACGGTGTAGAGGCCCGCCCCGGCGGCGTCCGGGTGCAGCCGGGACAGCACGTTGGCGGCCTCGCCCAGGTCGAGCAGCAGCGCGACGACGACCAGCGCGGCACCCGCGGCGAGGACGAGCAGCACGACCGCCAGCGCACCGGTGGCGACGGCGCGGACCGTCTCGGGGACGCGGGCGCGCAGCGACGAGCCCGCCTCCGAGGAGGCCAGCAGCCCGCTGCCGCCGCCGAGCAGGCCGACCAGGAAGCCCCCGACGAACGCGCGCCCGAGGGTGAGCTCGGCGCTCTCGAGGGAGGCCAGCACCGAGGTGACGACCGCCACCACGCCGTACAGCCCGGCGAGCACCACGGCGGCCAGGCCGGTCCCGGCGAGGTCCTCGGGCGCGGACGTGAGCGTGGCCCAGCGGCCGAGCCGGTGCGCGACGTAGGCACAGAAGGCGGTGAGCCCGAGCGGCACCAGGCTGATCGTCGCCTCGGCGAGCCGCAGCTGCGCGCCGTGCCCGAGCAGCCAGGCGTCCGCGCCGACGCGCAGCGCGTCGCGGGTGTCGCCGTGGGTGCCCGCGTCGGAGGCGAACCAGCCGACCAGGCCGAGCGCCATGCAGCCGAGGAGCACCGCGCCGGAGGCGACCAGGCCGGCGAACCCGGCGCTCAGCCACAGCGGTCTCCGCTGGGCCGGGTCGGCGCCTCTCGGGGGTGCGATCCGGTGGGCGGCGGCGGTGAGCAGATCGGTCATCGCGCTCCATCCTCCCCGAGCGCGGGGCCGGTTCCGTGGTCCCACGCCGGTTATCCTGCGGACCCGGTGGGCACGTACCGTAGAGGGATTGTCGAGAGCGGGGAGTGGTGTGGCGAGCGGAGGTGTGATGGACCGGCAGGAGACCTTCGACGCCTTCTACCGGACCACCCGTCGCCAGGTGCTGCACCAGGCCTTCGCCCTCACCGGCGACCTCCTCGCCGCCCAGGGCGCGGTCCGCGACGCCTACGTCGCCGCCTGGCACCACTGGCGCAAGGTGGAGCGTCTCGAGGACAAGGACGCCTGGCTGCGCCGGCACGCCTGGCACCTCGCGCAGCGCCGCCACGCCGGCCGGATCTGGCACCGCAACAAGGGCCTCTCCGCCGAGCACAGCGCCGTCCTCGACGGGCTGGCGAAGCTCACCGGGACGCAGCGGCGGACCCTGCTGCTGGTGCAGCTGGCCGGCGTCCCCCTCGACCGGGCCGCCCGTGAGCTCGGCGTCACCCAGGTCGCCGCCGAGCGGACCCTGCAGACCGCCACCGCCAACCTCGCCGTCGCGCTCGACACCGACGCCGTGCAGCTGCGCCGCCGGCTGCTCGGCCTCGGGGACGCCGTGCACGACGTGACCCTGCCGCGCGCCTCGATCATCCGGCGGGCGGGTCAGAAGCGGCGGCAGGGGCACACCCTGGTCGCCGCGGTCGCCGCGACCGCCGTCGCCGTCGGCGTCGGGGCGGTCGCCTACCAGCCGCCGGCCGGTCAGCACCGCACCCTCGACGACGTGCTCCCCCAGCATCGCCCGAGCACCGGCGAGAAGGTCGACCTGCCGACCGCCGACAACCTCCTCGACGAGGACCAGATCCGGCGGCTCGGGATGAGCGAGGAGTGGCAGGTCACCCACACCCACAACAACACCAGCGGCGACGGCATCAACACGATCTGCCAGCAGGACCGGTTCGCCGACCCCGACGGGCTCTCCGCCGTGGTGCGCACGTTCGAGGCCTCCGGGAAGCCCACGCGCGACGCCGTCCAGACCGTCGAGGTCTCCGCCTCCGCCGAGCAGGCCGGCGAGGGCTTCGACACCACGCTCGGGTGGTACGCCGGCTGCCAGCTCAGCCGGCTCCAGCTGCTCGACGCCTACCAGGTCGACAACATCGGCGACGAGGCCGGCGTGCTGATGATCCGGGTCTGGAAGAAGCCGGTGACGACGTACTCCGTGGCCGTCGCCCGGATCGGGGCCGTGACCACGTCCACCGTGGCCCGCACCGTCGGGGCGACCCCGCCGCCGCCCGAGCAGATCACCCAGTCGCTGGCCGACTCCGTGGCGATGCTCTGCGCCCGCAGCGGGTCGGTCGGCTGCGCGAAGCAGCCGGAGTACCGCGTCGTGCCCCCGCCGCCCTCCGGCGAGGGCAAGGGCATCCTCGCGGTGCCGGACCTGCCGCCCGTGGGCAGCATCGACAAGCCCTGGGTGGGCGCCGACATCCCGGCCGGCCCCAACCCGTCCCGCAGCACCTGCGACCAGGCCGAGTTCATCCGGTCCGGCGCAGTCGACGCCCGGGCCCGGGTCTACCTGATCCCCCAGGCCAAGGTGCCCAAGCGCTTCGGCCTGTCCGAGGCCTACGGCGTCTTCGAGAACGCCAAGAAGGCCCGCCGGTTCATGGCCGACGTGCGCGCGCGGGTCGCGAAGTGCGAGGACCGCGACCTGGCGACCACCGTCACGAACGCCGGCCAGGGCCGGGTCGCACGGTCCGGCGCGGAGTGGGCGACGTGGGACCTGCGGACCGAGGTCTCCGAGCACAAGGCCGTCCGGTTCCGCATCGGCTTCGTCCGGGTGGGACGCACCGTCGCCGACCTGCTGTTCGTCACGGCCCCGCACGACGACATGAGCACCCAGCACTTCCGGGACCTGGTGGTCCGCGCCGGCGACCGGCTGCTCGAGCTCGACTGAGTCCGGCCCGGGCCAGCCTGGACTAGGGTCGGTGCGTGAGCACCGAATCCCCCCGCGCGGCTCGCGAGACCGCCCTTGCGCTCGACGCGAAGAACCCGCTGCGCCGGCACCGCGACCGCTTCGACCTCCCCGACGGCGTCGTCTACCTCGACGGCAACTCGCTCGGCGCGCTGCCGCGGTCGGTGGCCGACCGGGTGGCCGCGGTGGTGCTCGCCGAGTGGGGCGGCGGCCTGATCTCCTCGTGGAACGACGCCGACTGGATCAACCTGCCGCGGCGGGTCGCGGCGAAGATCGCCCCGCACATCGGGGTGTCCGGCAGCCGACGTGCACGTCGGCGACTCCACCAGCGTGCTGCTGTTCAAGACGATGGTCGCCGCGCTGCGCCTGCGGCCGGAGCGCCGGGTGCTCGTGCTCGAGCCGACCACGTTCCCCACCGACGGCTACGTCGCCGCCGGGCTCGCCGACCTGCTCGACCTCGAGCTGCGCTGGTGCGACCCGGCCGACCCGGCGGCCTCGCTCGACGAGGACGTCGCGCTGCTCGCGCTCACCCACGTCGACTTCCGGTCCGGTGCGATGTACGACCTGGCCGCGCTCACGAAGGCCGCCCACGCCGTCGGCGCCGTCGTGCAGTGGGACCTCTGCCACTCCACCGGCGCCGTCCCGGTCGACCTCACCGCGGTCGACGCCGACTTCGCGGTCGGCTGCACCTACAAGTACCTCAACGGCGGCCCCGGCTCCCCCGCGTTCGTCTACGTCGCGCCGCGCCACCAGGAGGCGCTCCGCCAGCCGATCACCGGCTGGATGGGCCACGCCCGGCCGTTCGACATGGACCTCGACTACACCCCCGCGCCCGGCGTGGCCCGGATGGCCTCGGGCACGCCGCCGGTGCTGGCGCTGTCGGCGCTCGACGCCGCGCTCGACGCCTTCGACGGCGTCGACGTGGCGGTGCTGCGCGAGACGTCCCTGTCGCTGACCGACTACTTCATCGAGCTCGTCGACGCGCGGCTCGGCGACACGTTCGAGGTGATCACTCCGCGCGACCGGGCGCTGCGCGGCAGCCAGGTGTCGCTGAAGCACCCCGAGGCCTACGGCGTGGTGCAGGCGCTGATCGCCCGCGGCGTCATCGGCGACTTCCGCACCCCCGACGTGGCCCGGTTCGGCTTCGCCCCGCTCTACGTCTCGCACGCCGACGTCTGGGACGCCGTCGACCACCTCGTCGCGGTGATGGACGCCGACGAGCACCGGCGCCCCGAGTACGCCGTCCGCAACCTCGTCACCTGACCCCCTCCCCGTTGAGTGCGGGCTTGTTCCCCGTTGAGTGCGGGCTTGTTCCCCGTTGAGTGCGGGCTTGTTCACGGCGCGAGGTGAAGAACCCCGCACTCGTGCGCGAACAAGCCCACACTCGACGGGGCGGGATGCAACCTTGGGGGCGGGAGGGGCGTAGAACACTCGACAGCACACGAGGAACGGGGGAACGGATGGATGCGGAGGAGTTCGACGACTTCTACGCGGCGTCGTATCCGCGGCTTGTCGGGCAGGTCCACGCCATGATCGGCGACCGCGACGAGGCACAGGAATGTGTCCAGGAGGCGTTCGTCCGGGCCTGGTCCCACCGCAAGCAGCTGGACAAGGCACGAGCGCCCGAGGCGTGGGTGCGTACGACGGCCTACCGGCTCGCCGTGAGCCGCTGGCGCCGCACCGTCCGCGCCCGCCGCGCCCCCGACCGGGCGCTGCAGGACCACCGGCCGCCGGGTGGCCCGACCGAGGACCGCGTCGCGCTGATCGACGCGCTCCGGCAGCTGCCCGAGGCGCAGCGGCGCGCGCTGGTGCTGCACCACGTGTGCGACCTCCCGGTCCAGGCCGTCGCCGCCGAGGTCGGCGTACCCGAAGGAACCATCAAGGCCCGGCTCTCCCGGGGGCGCACCGCGCTCCTGGCGATCCTCGGCGACGAACCCAGCAACGGAATGGCGGAAGGAGCGAGCCATGTCTGACCCGTTCGAGACCCTCGAGCACCTCGACGAAGGACCGGCCGGTCCCGCCCTCCCCGCCGCCGAGGTACGCCGTCGCGGCGACCGGATGCGCCGCCGGCGCACGGTCGTCCGCGCGGTCGGAGCCGCCTGCGCGGTGGCCGTCATCACCACCGGCGGCATCGCCGTGGGCGGCAACCTGACCGGCTCGGCCCCGCAGCCACCGCCGGCCACCCAGAGCCAGGACCCGAGCCCGAAGCCGGGCGACCCGACGCCGGACGCGGGCACGCCGCGGACAAAGCAGGCGCTGAGCGTCCCCGCGGGCTTCCCGCTGCTGGAGGGTCTGCCCGACGAGGACGTCGACACCGACCGGAAGACCGTGCGGGCGCTCGGCGCCCCGCGGATCTTCGACCCGTGCCACAACAACGCCGACGCCGCCGTCGACGCCGGCCGGACCGACTACCGGCGGGTGACGCAGTCGGGCCCGGGCTACACCTACCTGCACGAGATCGTCGTCTACGAGAGCTCGTCGGCGGCCAACGAGGCGATGCTGCTCGCGAAGGGCGAGCTGGAGCGCTGCCCGCAGTACGCCTACGACGACGGCGTCAGCCGCGACGTCTGGGATCTCTCGGACGTCGAGCCGGCCGGAGTGCCGGCCGACGCCTCGATCGTCTCGGTGAACCACGGCTACAGCGACTACGGCCTGACCACGCTGGCCACCCACTGGATGGTGCTGCGGGTCGGCAACGCCATCGTCTCGCTCGCCTTCGACGGCGAGTTCGGCGCCACGAGGAGCCAGGTGCGTGCGGTGGCGGACAGCGAGCTCGACGTCTACAAGGTGCTGGCGACGAACATGTGCCCCTTCGCCGACGAGACGACCGACATCGGCTGCGGCGAGCCCTCGACCGCCGCCGGACCCGGCGAGGTCACCGACCCGGGGCCGGAGCTCCTCCTCGACGAGGCGGACCTCCGCGCGGGCACCGACGTCGACGAGCTCGAGACGGTGCCGGACAGCCAGACAGCGACGCTGGCCTGCCAGGAGCGGTGGCTCGGCTCGCTGGGCGCCGACACCGCCGACTACCGGCAGTTCGAGGCGCGCGGCACGAGCGGCGACCTCGACGCGTTCGCCGGCACGGCCGTGCTGGGGTTCTCCAGCGAGCTCGCTGCCGGCACGGCGTACGACACCGTCGGTGAGTGGGTCAGCCAGTGCGAGGTGCAGGTCGACCCCACCCACCGGCTGGTGAAGGCGGTCGACGGCGGTCTCGGCGAGCCGCACATCACCCGGCTCCCCGACGGCATCTCCTTCTGGCGCGCCGTCAAGCTGACGGCACCGGAACGGTGCGTGGAGTGCGACGCGGCGTGGGACGACTACGAGGGCGCGGTCCAGGTGGGACGGCACCTCGTGCTCGTGCACGTCGCGCTCGGCGGTGACATGCAGCTCGGCGTCGACGACTCCCGCTTCTCGTTGCAGCGGCTGCTCGACACCGCTGCCGACCGGGTGCGGGACCACGCCGACGACGCCGGCGCTCCGGCGACCGCGGCGACCTTCCTGGGGCCAGACGGCTACGGACCGCTGAAGCTCGGCATGACGGCCACCGAGGCGGAATCCACCGGGATCGTCACGTTCGAGGACGGCCACGGAGCCGGGTGCTCGGCGTTCGGACTGCTGGACCCGGACAGTGGGCGCTCCCTCGGCATGGGCTTCCTCTCCCGCGGCAAGGGCGTCGTGGCGATCTTCGTCGACAAGGGCATCGAGACGCCGCAGGGCATCCACGTCGGCTCCGGCATCACCGAGGTCAAGCGGGCCTTCGCCCACCTGACCGGGAAGGTCAGCGGGCTGACGGCCCCCGCCTCGGACACCGCGCAGTACGTCATGACGTTCGACCACGAGAAGCTCGACGAGCTCGCCCTGGCGACCGCTGACCAGGACTGCTTCGGCTGACCCTGAGAAGCACTGAGGCGCACGAACAAAGGAGGATCCCCGGCACGGGCGGCCGGGGATCCTCCTTTGTCTGCTGTGTTCTGCCGGTGCT
>CAVRMN010000047.1:0-89930 GCA_963721855.1 uncultured Actinomycetota bacterium
TGACGACGGCCGCCGGAGGAATCGACCCGGAGCGGGTGCGCTCGCTCGTCGACGCGCTCGCCGGGCTCCGCGCCCGCGGCGCCGAGGTCGTGCTCGTGTCCTCCGGGGCGATCGCCGCGGGCCTCGCGCCGCTGTCGCTGGCCCGTCGGCCCCGGGACCTCGCGACCCAGCAGGCCGCCGCCTCGGTCGGCCAGGGCCTGCTGGTGCACCGTTACACCGAGGAGTTCGCCCGGCACGGCCTCGGCGTCGGCCAGGTGCTGCTCACCGTCGACGACATCACCCGGCGCAGCCACTACCGCAACGCCTACCGCACGTTCGCCAAGCTGCTCGAGCTCGGCGTGCTCCCGATCGTCAACGAGAACGACACGGTCGCGACCTCCGAGATCCGCTTCGGCGACAACGACCGGCTGGCCGCTCTCGTCGCCCACCTCGTGCACGCGGACCTGCTGGTGCTGCTCAGCGACGTCGAGGGGCTCTACGACGGCGACCCGCGCGCGCCGGGGGCGACCCTCCTGGCCGAGGTGTCCTCCGAGGCCGACCTGGACGGCGTCGAGGTCGGCCGGACCGGCGGCGCCGGCGTCGGCACCGGCGGCATGCAGACCAAGATCGAGGCGGCCCGGATCGCCACGGGCGCCGGCATCCCCGTCGTGCTCACCGCCGCCGACCAGGCCGACCGCGCCCTCGCAGGTGAGCGGGTCGGCACGATGTTCCACCCCACCGGCAAGCGCCGGCCCACCCGGCTGCTCTGGCTGGCCCACGCCACCGAGGCCAAGGGCCGGCTGCACCTGGACGACGGCGCCGTCCGCGCCGTCACCGAGCGCCGGGCCTCGCTGCTGCCGGCCGGCATCGCCGAGGTCAGCGGCACCTTCGTGGCCGGCGACCCCGTCGACCTCGTCGACCCGTCCGGCCGCGCCGTCGCACGGGGGCTGGTCAACTACGACTCGGCCGAGCTGCCCGGGCTTCTCGGGCGGTCCACGCACGACCTGGCCCGCGAGCTGGGCGCGTCCTACGAGCGTGAGGTCGTGCACCGCGACGACCTGGTGCTGCTCCGCTCCTGAAACCGGCGCTCATTTCTCGGTTTCCGGCACGTCATCCGGCAAAGCCGGGAACACTGGACGCATTCCGGGAGCCCCCGTTGCTCCCGGATGAACAGGCAGTCTCGGGGGTCTGGGAGAGGTGGGTACGTGGCTGAACACATCCGACTCTGGCATGTCACCGTCACGGTCGCCGGTGAGCAGGTCGAGCCGCTCATCGTGCGCAACGCGCTGCGGCGGCTGAGTGACCAACGCCCGTTCCTGCACTCGCTGAAGTACGCCGGCGGCCGCGCCGAGGTGCAGTACTGGGAAGAGGCCGAGACGCTGCTCGACGCCTCCTCGCTCGCGCTCCGGGTCTGGAACGAGCACCGCGAGTCCGCGGGCCTGCCCCGCTGGGAGGTCGTCGGCCTCGAGGTCCTGGAGCGCCAGGTCTACCTCAGCCGCGGCATGGAGTACGCCACCATCGTCGACCTGCATGATGTGACACCCCTGCCGTTCTGAGCGCCGCCTGACGGGCCTCGCGGACTAGGCTTGGGGCATGACTGAGCTGACCGTCGAAGAGGTCGCGCGGCGCGCGCGCGTCGCCGCCACGGACCTGGCCCTGGCCACCCGGGCCACCAAGGACGCCGCGCTGCACGCGATGGCCGACGCGCTCGTCGCCGCAACCTCCGACGTCCTCTCCGGCAACGCGCAGGACGTCGCCGCCGCCGAGGCGGCCGGCACGTCGGTGTCCCTCGTCGACCGGCTGCGTCTCGACGCGGGCCGGGTCGAGGCGATGGCGGCCGGGCTCCGCGAGGTCGCCGGGCTGGCCGACCCGGTCGGGGAGGTGGTCCGTGGCTCGACCCTGGCCAACGGCCTCGAGCTGCGCCAGGTGCGGGTGCCGTTCGGGGTGGTCGGGATCATCTACGAGGCACGCCCCAACGTGACCGCCGACGCGGCCGGGATCTGCCTCAAGAGCGGCAACGCCGTGCTGCTGCGCGGCTCGTCCAGCGCGCTCCGGTCGAACACCGCGATCGTGGAGGTGCTCCGCGAGGCGGCGGCCTCGGTGGGGCTCCCCGAGGACGTCGTCCAGCTCGTCCCCGGCGAGGGGCACGAGCCCGCGAAGGCGCTGATGCGGGCCCGCGGCCTCGTCGACGTGCTCATCCCGCGCGGCGGTGCCGGCCTGATCCGGTCGGTGCGTCGAGGAGTCCACCGTGCCGGTCATCGAGACCGGCGTGGGCAACTGCCACGTCTACGTCGACGCCGACGCCGACCTCGACCAGGCGCTGGCGATCGTGCTCAACGCCAAGACCCAGCGGCCCTCGGTCTGCAACGCCGCGGAGTCGCTGCTCGTGCACGCCGACGTGGCCCTCGACTTCCTCCCGCGGGTCGTCACCGCCCTGCAGGAGGCCGGCGTGACGGTCCACGGCGACGAGGCGTTCTCGAGGCTGTCCGGGGTCGAGCCGGCGACCGAGGAGGACTTCGGCAAGGAGTACCTCTCGCTCGACATCTCCGCGGCCGTCGTACCCACCCTGGACGCGGCGGTGGCGCACATCCGCCGCTACTCCTCGGGCCACACCGAGGCGATCGTGACCCGCTCGCAGCAGGCCGCGCGCAGGTTCACCGCTGCCGTCGACTCCGCGGCGGTGCTGGTCAACGCCTCCACCCGGTTCACCGACGGCGGCGAGTTCGGCTTCGGCGCGGAGATCGGCATCTCGACCCAGAAGCTGCACGCACGCGGCCCGATGGGGCTGCCGGAGATGACCTCGACGAAGTACGTCGTCACCGGCGAGGGGCACGTCCGCTGACCCGCACCGTGACGGTCGCGGAGCGCCGCGCCCGTCTCGCGCTCCGGCACCGGCTGCTCCCCGAGACCCGCAGCGACGACGTCGCGACCGTCGCCGACGACCTGGTGGCGCTGCACTCGAGCGACCCGGTGAGCGTCTACCTGTCCGCGGCGGCCCGGATGCAGGCGCCGTCGCTGGCCGCGGTCGAGAAGGCGCTGTACGACGACCGCAGCGTGGTGCGCCACCACGGCATGCGCCGCACGCTCTGGGTGGCGACGCCCGAGGTGGTGCGCCTCGTCCACGCCGCCGCCACCCGGCGGCTCTTCGCGATCGAGCACCGCCGCACCGCCAAGCTGCTCGCCGAGAGCGGCATCGCGGACCCCGAGGCCTGGCTGCGCGCGGCCCGTGACCAGGTGCTCAGCGTCCTGCACGACCGCGGGCCGATGAGTGCACGCCGGCTGGGGGAGGAGGTGCCCGAGCTGCGGCACCCGCTGGTGCTGGCGCCGGGATCGAGGAACGAGGTCACGGTGGCCGCCCACACCCGGGTGATCCTTCAGCTGGGGTTCGAGGGCGAGATCGTCCGGGCACGACCGGTCGGCACCTGGGTCAGCGGGCAGTACACCTATGCCGCCATGGACGCCTGGCTCCCCGGCGGCCTGGGGGACCTGCCGGAGCGTGACGCGGCACGGGACCTCGCCGACCGGTGGCTGCGACGGTTCGGGCCCGGGACAACGGCCGACCTGCAGTGGTGGACGGGCTGGACGGCCGCGCTCACCAAGCAGGCGCTGGCCGACTGCGAGGCGGTCCCGGCCGACCTCGAGCCGGCGGAGGGCGCGGGGACCGTCCCCGGCTGGCTGGCCGCCGGGGACGAGGCCACGGTCGCCGACCCCGGGGAGTGGGTCGCCCTGCTCCCCGGGCTGGACCCGACCACGATGGGCTGGAAGCAGCGGGAGTGGTACCTCCCCGACGCCGCCGCGGACCTGTTCGACCGCAACGGCAACGCCGGGCCGGCGATCTGGGCGGACGGCCGGGTCGTCGGCGCGTGGGCGCACGCGCCGGATGGCGAGAACCGCCAGCGCTACTTCGTCGACGTGCCGGCGGCCACCCGACGGGCGGTCGACGAGAGGGTCGAGGCGTTCCAGGCGCTGGTGGGCGACACCCGGTTCACGGTCCGTTTCCCGGGGATGGCGCACAAGGAACTGCTGGCCTGACCGTTCGGTCCGGGACGGACGCGCGGCGCGGCTAGGGTTGCCTCATGACGCTTGCGGAGGGCTCCACCCTCGACGTGTACGCCGACGCGGCGTCCGAACGGCTGGGCACCTCGGCCAACGTCATCACGGTGGTCCGCACGGTGGCGGCAGTCGTGCTGGCGGGACTGGCGATCCGCGGCGACAGCCTCACCCTGCTCGTGGTCTCGCTCGCGGTCTACTGGGTCGGCGACATGCTGGACGGCCTGGTCGCGCGGCTGCGCGGCTGCGAGACCCGCATCGGCGCGGTGCTCGACATCCTCTCCGACCGGTTCTGCGCGGCGGCGTTCTACTTCGGGCTGGCCTGGCTGCAGCCCGAGCACGTGCTGCCGGTGCTCGTCTACCTGGCCGAGTTCATGGTGGTCGACTGCTTCCTGTCGCTGGCGTTCCTGGCCTGGCCGATCCGCAGCCCCAACTACTTCTACGTCGTGGACCGCCCCATCTGGCTGTGGAACTGGTCGAAGCCGGCCAAGGCGGCCAACTCGGCGATCTTCGCGGTGATCCTGCTGGTGACCGGGATGCCGCTGCTCGGGCTCGCGATCGCGCTCGTCCTGCTCACGCTCAAGTGCGTGTCGCTCGCCAGGCTGGCACGCGTCGGGCTGCCCGTCCCGGCACGATAAGGTGGGCGCATGCTGCTCACGTCCCTGATCACGACGGTCGCGTCCGAGGCTGCCTCCGAGCCCACCGTCAACCCCTGGTTCATCGGCATCGGCGTCTTCGCGCTGCTCGTCGCACTGATGGTCGCGCTGCTGATGTTCGGCGCCGGCCGCGACCACTCCTGAGACCCCTGACCTGATGACGGCGTTGCGTGGCTGAGCGGGCCCCCACCGGGACCACTCCGGGACGACGCCGGGTCGGGGTGATGGGTGGCACGTTCGACCCGATCCACCACGGCCACCTGGTCGCCGCGAGCGAGGTCCAGTCCTGGTTCGGGCTGAGCGAGGTCGTGTTCGTGCCGACCGGCCAGCCGTGGCAGAAGTCGGACCGGGAGGTCTCCCCGGCTGAGCACCGTTACCTGATGACCGTGATCGCGACGGCCTCGAACCCGCGATTCTGGGTCTCCCGGGTCGACATCGACCGGGCCGGGCCGACGTACACCATCGACACGCTGCGGGACCTCGCCAAGGCGATGCCCGACGCGGACCTCTACTTCATCACCGGCGCCGACGCGCTGAGCGACATCTTCACCTGGCGCGACGCCGACGAGCTGTTCGAGCTCGCGCACTTCGTCGGCTGCACCCGGCCCGGCTACGACCTGCATCCCTCCACGCTGGAAGGCATCCCGGAGGAGAGCGTGACCATCGTCGAGATCCCCGCGCTCGCCATCTCCTCGACCGACTGCCGCAACCGCAAGGCCGCGGGCGACCCGGTCTGGTACCTCGTTCCCGACGGCGTCGTGCAGTACATCCACAAGTACGACCTCTACTCGCCCGACCGCCACCCCGAATCAACGCTAGGAAACACGTGACCGCCACCGAAAGAGCCCTCGAGCTCGTCCGCACCGCCGCCCAGGCTGCCTCGGACAAGCTCGCCGAGAACATCATGGCCTTCGACGTCTCCGACCAGCTGGTCATCACCGACGCCTTCCTGCTGGCCTCGGCCCCCAACGACCGCCAGGTCAAGGCGATCGTCGACGAGATCGAGGACCGGCTGCGCGAGATCGGTGCGAAGCCGCTGCGCCGCGAGGGGGAGCGCGACGGCCGCTGGGTGCTGATCGACTACGCCGACATCGTGGTGCACGTGCAGCACGAGGAGGAGCGGTCCTTCTACGCTCTCGAGCGGCTGTGGCGCGACTGCCCGCTGATCGAGCTCCCGGAGACGGTGACCTCCGGCCGCGGGAAGTGACCACGGAGCTCCACCCGGTGGCGGGCGCCGGCGACGAGCCCGGCCGCCGGCTGGTGGTGCTCCGGCACGGCCGCACGGCCTGGAACGCGGCCGGCCGCGCGCAGGGGCACGCTGACGTCGAGCTCGACGAGCTCGGCCACGAGCAGGCCGCCGCCGCTGCGCCGTACCTGGCCTCGCTCGGGCCCGCGGCGCTGTGGACCTCGGACCTGGCCCGGGCACGACAGACGTGTGCCTACGTGGAGAAGGCCGCCGGTCTGGTGGCCGCCGAGGACCCCCGGCTGCGCGAGTTCGACGTGGGCGCCCGCCAGGGCCTGACCATCCCGGAGTTCGCCGAGCGCTACCCCGAGGAGCACGCGAACTGGCTCACCGGCGACGGCACGCTCCGGCTCCCGGAGGCCGAGAACCACGCCGACGTGGAGGGGCGGATGCTGCCGGTTCTGCGCAGCTGCCTTGACGAACTGATGGCCGGCCAGACCGGCATCGTGGTCACGCATGGCGCCTGCCTCAAGGTGGGGGTCGTCGCGCTGCTGGACTGGCCCCGCGAGCTCGCGATGTCGCTCCGGGGGATCGACAACTGTGCGTGGGTCACCGTGGAAGAGCTCTCGCTCGGCAGCGGGCTGCGCCTCGTCGGTTACAACGAGTCCGTGCGGCCCGGGCACGACGCCCCGCAGCGTCTGCCGGACGAGGGCTGACCCGCCCGCCCCCGATTTCGCATCCGGTGCACCCGTTGGCTAAGATTCCCGAGTTGCCCTTTCGGGGGCGGCGGGGCTGTGGCGCAGCTGGTAGCGCACCTCCATGGCATGGAGGGGGTCAGGGGTTCGAGTCCCCTCAGCTCCACCCCACACAAGACGCCTCGGCACTGCCGGGGCGTCTTTGTCGTTCCCGAGGGGTTGTCAAAGGTAATACCTTTCAGGCACACTCGCCGGACACCTTGTGACCGTCACCACACCTGGAGATCCCGTGGACGCCATCCAACCGGCACACAGCACCGCCGTGCTGCTGCTCATCGCCGCCGCCGCCGTCGCGCTGCTGCTGTTCCTGATCATGAAGGTCCGGCTGCACGCCTTCGTCTCGCTCGTCCTGGTCAGCCTGATCACCGCCGTCGTCGCCGGCATCCCCGTGGTCGACGTGCCGACCGCGCTGCTCACGGGCTTCGGCTCCACGCTGGGCTCCGTCGCCCTGCTGGTCGGCTTCGGCGTGATGCTCGGCCGCCTGCTGGAGGTGACCGGGGGCGCGCAGGTCCTCGCCGACACCCTGGTGAGCCGCTTCGGTGAGCACCGCGCCCCGTTCGCCCTCGGCGTGGCCGCCCTGATCTTCGGCTTCCCGATCTTCTTCGACGCCGGCCTCGTGGTCTTCCTGCCGATCATCCTGACCGTGGCCCGCCGCTTCGGCGGCTCGGTGCTCTACTACGCGCTGCCCGCCGCCGGCGCCTTCGCGGCGATGCACGCCATCGTCCCGCCGCACCCGGGACCGGTCGCCGCGGGCACCGTGCTCGGTGGAGACATCGGAGTCGTGCTGCTCGTCGGCCTGCCGGTCGCGCTGCTGTCCTGGTACGTCGGCGTCTTCCTGGTGTCGCGGGTCATCGCCCGCCGCGTGTACGTCGCGCTGCCCGACCTGATCTTCGGCGAGGTCAACGGCGGCCGCGACGCCACCGGCCCGGACGGCTCGCCCACGGGCGGCGCCGCTCCCCAGCCCGGTGCGGCTGCCGGCACCGGCACCGGCACGGCGACCACGACCACGACGGTCGCCGCGCCGCCCGCGCCGTCGACCGCGCCGTCCTTCGGGACCGTGCTCGGCCTGCTGCTGATCCCGCTCGTGCTGATCTCCTTCAACACCGTGCTCACCACGCTCGTCTCCTCCGGGCACGTCGCCGAGGGGCAGACCTGGGTCGAGACCCTCCAGCTGCTGGGCAACACCCCCGTCGCCCTGCTGGTCACGCTGCTGGTCGCCATCCTCGTGCTCGGTCGCCGGGACGGGTCGATGGCCGACACCTCGACGATCCTCGACCAGGCCCTCGGCCCGATCTGCTCGATCATCCTGATCACCGGCGCCGGCGGCATGTTCGGCGGCGTCCTGCGCACCAGCGGCATCGGCGAGGCGCTGACCTCCTCGCTGTCCGACCTGGGCCTGCCGCTGCTGCTGCAGGCGTTCCTGATCGCCACCGCTCTCCGTGTGGCGCAGGGGTCGGCGACGGTCGCCCTGACCACTGCGGCCGGGCTCATCGCCAGCCAGGCCGCCGGGCTCGACAACCTGCACATCGCGCTGCTGGTGATCGCCATCGCCGCGGGTGCCACCGTGCTCTCGCACGTGAACGACTCGGGTTTCTGGCTGGTGAGCCGGTTCTTCGGCATGGACGAGAAGACCACGCTGAAGACCTGGACGGTCATGGAGACCACGCTCGGGGTCACGGCCTTCGCGTTCGCCGCGCTGCTGTGGCCGGTGGCCGGCCTCCTGTGAGCTCAGCGGGTGCGGCCGAGCTCCGAGACCACCTCGGCGCAGATCGCGCTCATCGCCGTCCGGGCGACCTCGGGATCCTGGGCCGCGACCGCGTCGGCCACCATCTGGTGCAGGCGCCGGGCCTCGGGCTTGGGCGTGGGCGGCATCAGGTCGTGGTCGGTGCGGCCGCGCAGGACCTCCTCCACGACGTCGCCGAGACCGGCGAACATCGGGTTGCCGGAGGCCCGCAGCAGCAGCCGGTGGAAGGCGACGTCCTGCTCGAGGAAGGTCGCCAGGTCACCCGCGGCGCCCGAGGTCTCCATCAGGCCGGCCAGCCGGACGATCTCCGCCCGCTCGGCCGCGTCGGCGTGCTGGGCGGCCAGCGCGGCGGAGGTCGGCTCGACCGCGGCCCGCAGCTGCGAGAGCTCCTGGAGGTGACCGCGCCGGCCCTCCCCGCTGAGGCGCCACCGGATCAGTGCGGGGTCGAAGGCGTCCCACTCCTCCTGCGGCAGGATGCGGATCCCGGTGCGACGGCGGCTCTCCACGAGGTTCATCGAGGCGAGCACCTGGACCACCTCGCGCGCGATGGTGCGCGAGACGCCGTACTTCTCGCCGAGCCACTCCAGGGTGATGACGGTGCCGGGGGCCAGCTCCCCGCCGACGATCCGCGGGCCGAGGTCGGCGAGCACGGAGTGGTAGACGGTCGACATGCACGCCAGCGTAGCCACACCACGAGCAGGAGGACCTCGGCATGGCCGGCACGGTGACCACGGTCCGCCACGTCGTGGTGATGGGGGTCTCCGGCACGGGCAAGACGACGGTCGGTGCCGAGCTCGCCCGTCGTCTGGACGCGACCTTCATCGAGGGCGACAGCCTGCACCCGGGGGCCAACATCGCCAAGATGTCGGCCGGGCATCCGCTCGACGACGACGACCGGCGGCCGTGGCTGCAGACCCTGAACGCCCTGCTCACGTTCCACCACGCCGACGGGATCGCGGCCGTGCTGACGTGCTCGGCGCTGCGCCGCTCCTACCGCGACATCCTCCGCGCCGGCCTGCCCGAGGGCAGCGTCTACTTCGTGCACCTGGCCGCGCCCGAAGCCGTGCTCCGGAGGCGGATGGAGTCACGGGAGCACTTCATGCCGCCGTCGCTCCTGCGGTCCCAGCTCGACACGCTCGAGCCGCTCGAGGACGACGAGGCCGGCCGCGTCTTCGACGTCACCGGACCCGTCGACGCCGTGTGCCGGGCCGTGGTCGACGCCCTGGACGCCTGGCCCTCCTGACGACCGGGCCGGCCGGTCGGGTCGGCTGAGCCCCACATGCCGGTTACCTGCCGGTTTGGCCTCTGCGCGGCGGGGAAGGAGGGATGGCGGGCCGCTCGGGCCGGACCGGAGGAGTGCTGATGATTTTCGCCGCAGATGCCCAGCTTCGCATCGATGCGAACTGGGTGGACTACTCGTTGATCGCGTTGTACTTCGCATTCGTCCTCGGCATCGGGATCGTCGCCAAACGGTCGGTGTCGAGCAGCGTGGACTTCTTCCTCTCCGGCCGCTCGCTGCCGGCCTGGGTCACCGGACTCGCCTTCATCTCGGCCAACCTCGGCGCGGTCGAGATCATCGGCATGTCGGCCAACGGGGCCAACTACGGCGTGCCCACCGTGCACTACTTCTGGATCGGCGCGGTGCCGGCGATGCTCTTCCTCGGCATCGTGATGATGCCGTTCTACTACGGCTCCAAGGTGCGCTCGGTCCCCGAGTTCATGCGGCGCAGGTTCGGCAACACGGCGCACCTGGTCAACGCGATCAGCTTCGCGGTGGCCCAGCTGCTCATCGCGGGCATCAACCTCTACCTCCTCGCGAGCATCGTCGAGACGTTGCTCGGTTGGCCGCTGTGGGTCTCGCTCGGCGTCGCCGCCGCCATCGTGCTCACCTACACCGCCCTCGGCGGGCTGTCGGCCGCGATCTACAACGAGGTGCTGCAGTTCTTCGTGATCGTCGCGGCCCTGCTGCCCCTGACCCTGGTGGGCCTCAGCCGGGTGGGCGGCTACGACGGGCTGAAGGCCAAGCTCACCGAGTCCGGGGGAGCCGAGCAGCTGTCGTCGTGGTCGGGCACCGCCATGACCGGCATCGACAACCCGGTCCTCTCGGTGATCGGCATCGTGTTCGGCCTGGGCTTCGTGCTCTCGTTCGGCTACTGGACGACGAACTTCGTCGAGGTGCAGCGGGCGATGGCGTCGGACTCGATCTCCGCGGCGCAGCGGTCCCCGATCATCGGCGCCTTCCCGAAGATGCTCATCCCGTTCATCGTGATCCTGCCGGGCATGATCGCCGCGGTGCTGGTCAACGAGATCGCGCAGCCCAAGGCGTCGGGCGGCGAGCCCGACTACAACAACGCCCTGCTCTACCTGATGCGCGACCTGCTGCCGAACGGCATGCTCGGGGTCGCGATCGCCGGCCTGCTGGCGTCCTTCATGGCGGGCATGGCGGCCAACATCTCCGCGTTCAACACGGTCTTCTCCTACGACCTGTGGGAGACCTACTTCGTCAAGGACCGCGAGGACGACTACTACACGGGTGTCGGCCGTGCGGCGACCGTCGCGGCGACGCTGGTGGCCATCGGCACGGCGACGTTCGCGGCGTCGTACTCCAACATCATGGACTACCTCCAGACGCTGTTCGGCTTCTTCAACGCACCCCTGTTCGCCACCTTCATCCTCGGCATGTTCTGGAAGCGGATGACGCCCACGGCCGGCTGGGTCGGTCTGGTGTCCGGCACCGGCGCCGCGGTGCTGGTAGGCGTGCTCAGCGAGGACACGCTCGGCGGGCTGTCGATGGGCGTGCTCGGCCTCAGCGGGCAGGGCGCCAGCTTCGTGGCGGCGGGTGCCGCGTTCGTGGTGGACATCGTCGTCAGCGTGGCGGTCAGCATGGTGACCAGCCCGAAGCCCGAGTCGGAGCTGCGCGGCCTGGTCTACTCGCTGACCCCGAAGTCCGACTTCCATGACGAGGGCCAGGGCCGCCTGGCCTGGTTCGAGCAGCCGACCAAGCTCGCCGGCATCGGCCTGGTGGCCGTGGTGGCCCTGAACATCCTGTTCTGGTGAGGAGAAGAAGATGACCGACACGACCACGACCACGAAGACGGCGCCGGCACCCGAGGCGACCAAGCGCAAGCGGCACTACGCGGGTGCCTTCGACATCCGCACGATCATCGCCCTGCTCATCGGGATCTACGGGGTGGTGCTCGTGCTGACGGGCATCTTCGCCACGTCGGACCAGGACCTGAAGGACGCAGGCGGGCTCAACATCAACCTGACCGCCGGCATCGGGATGGCCGTCTTCGCGGCGGTGTTCCTCGTCTGGGCACGGCTGCGGCCGGTGGCGGTTCCCGACGCGGCCGAGCAGGACGACGAGGGCTGAGCCCTTCGCCGACGCCGCGCGCCTGTCACTCGGAGGGCAGGCCGGCGGCGGTGAGGTCGTCGAAGCCGCCGGCGTTGACCACGTCGGTGAACCCCATGTCGGCCAGCATGTCGCCGGCGGCGCCCGCCCTGCCGCCGGTGCGGCAGTAGAGGACGTAGGTCGCGTCCTTGTCGAGCTCTCCCGCCCGCTGGTGGAAGTCGGCGGCCTGGACGTCGAGGTTGGTGGCGCCGCGGAGGTGGCCGGCGGTGAACTCCTCAGGCGTGCGGACGTCGATGACCTCGGCTCCGTCGTCGATGAGCGACTGCACCTCGGCCGTGTCGACCATGCGCACCTGCGGGGCGGGGTCGGCGGTCGGGGAGGGGGTGGAGGAGCAGGAGGTCAGGGCGAGCCCCGTGACGGTGAGGACCGCCAGCAGCAGCGCGCGCAGGGTGCGGCTCGTCGCGGACACGGTCGGCACCGCTCTCAGAATCCGGTCGGGGCCGAGGACCCGCCGGTCATCGTGGCCAGGAGCTCGCGCCCTCGGGCGGCATGCTTGTGCTCGACGAGCACCTCGTAGCGGGTGGCCACGACCTGGCTCACCGACGTGAAGTCGCGGCGTCCGCGCGCGGCGGCGTACCCGACCAGGGCCCAGATCAGGCCGAACAGGGCGCCGAACACCGCCGTGGAGGCGACGATGCCGAGCGTCGACCCGGTGCCGAAGAGCGAGAGGACCAGCCCCACGAACAGACCCATCCAGACGCCGGAGAGCAGGCCGCCGAGGGCGACCCGGCCGGTGGTGAGCCTGCCGGTGACGCGCTCGACCTGCTTGAGGTCGGTGCCGACGATCATGCAGTTCTCGACGGGAAACTCGTGGTCGGACAGGAAGTCGACGGCCTTCTGGGCGTCGTCGTAGCGGTCGTAGACCCCGAGCGACATCGGGAACTCGAGGGTCAGGCCGGAGCGGAGGCTGTGCGGGGTGCTCATGCGTCCATCGTCGCACCACCGGCCCAGGCAGGGCTCAGGTGATGGTCATGCCGCCGTCGACGGCGATCGTCTGGCCGGTCACGTAGCCGCCGGCGTCGCTGGCCAGGAAGACCAGCGCGGCGGCGAGCTCACGGGCCTCGCCCTTGCGCCCCGACGGGATGCGGATGTGCATCGCCTCGAGGTAGCCCTCGGGGTACTGCTCGGTCATCTCCGACTCGAAGAAGCCCGGGGCGAGCGAGTTGACCCGGATCCCCTTCCGGCCCGTCCACTGCTGCGCGAGGTCGCGGGTCATCCCGATCACCGCGGCCTTGCTCGCGGAGTACGCCGCCTGCGGCAGCCCCGCGGTGGTCAGGCCCAGGACGCTGCTGATGTTGACGATGCTGCTGCCCGGCCGCATCACCCGGCCGCACGCCTGCGCCATCCAGTAGCAGCCGTTGACGTTGACGTCGATGACCCGGCGGAACTCCTCGGGGGTCTCCTTGGTGGCCGGGACCGCGGTGCCGATGCCGGCGTTGTTCACCAGCACGTCGACGTGGCCGAACTCCAGCATCGCGGTGTCCACGAGCCGCTGGCAGTCCTCGGGGTCGGCGACGTCGGTCTGCACGACGACGGCCCGGCGCCCGGCGTCCTCGACGAGCTTGCGGGTCTCCTCGAGCCTGTCCACCCGGCGGGCGCCGAGCACCACGTCGGCGCCCGCCTCGGCCAGCGCCTCCGCGAAGGCGACGCCGAGGCCGGACGAGGCGCCGGTCACGATCGCCACCTTGCCGTCGAGGCGGAACAGGTCGAGAACGGTCATCGTGGGTCTCCTCGGGTGCGGGGGGATCAGGCGTGCGCGGCCTGGCGCGCGGCCCAGGCGCTGGTGACCATGTCGTCGACGGTGTGCCGCATCCGCCAGTCGAGGTCGCGGGCGGCGAGCTCCCCGGAGGCGACGATCCGGGCCGGGTCGCCGGGGCGCCGGGGGTGGATCTCGGGGGTGAAGTCGATCCCGGTGCCGCGGGCCATGGCGTCCATGATCTGCCGCACGGAGAGGCCCTCGCCGCTGCCGAGGTTGTAGACGGGCTCGAGCGGCGTGCCGGCGGCCAGCGCGCGGGCCGCGGCGACGTGCGACACGGCGAGGTCGGCCACGTGGATGTAGTCGCGCACGCAGGTGCCGTCCGGGGTGGGGTAGTCGTCGCCGTTGATCCGGGGCGTGCGGCCGGCGGCGAGCGCCTCGATCACCAGCGGGAACAGGTTGTGCGGGCTGGTGTCGTGGAGCCGCTCGGTCCCCGAGCCGACCACGTTGAAGTAGCGCAGCGACGTGTGGGTGAGCCCCGTCGCGGTGGCCTGGTCGCGCAGCAGCCACTCGCCGATGAGCTTGGTCTCGCCGTACGGCGACTCCGGGCGTGTCGCGCTCTGCTCGGTCACCACCTCGTCGTCCGGGGTCCCGAACGTGGCGGCGCTGGAGGAGAACACGATCTTGTCGACGCCGACGTCCTGCATCGCCTGCAGCACGCGCACCGTGCCGGTGACGTTCTGCTCGTAGGTGTGCAGCGGGCGTTCGACCGAGACGCCGGCGTACTTGTAGCCCGCGACGTGCACCACGCCGACGACGTCGTGCTCACGCAGCGTGCGGGCCATCAGGTCGGCGTCGAGGATGCTGCCCTGGACGAACGGCACGTCGGCGGGGACGAAGTCACGGTGGCCGCTGGAGAGGTCGTCCACGACCGCGCAGCTCAGGCCCTCGGCGCGGAACGCCTCCACCACGTGGGCACCGATGTAACCGGCCCCGCCTGTCACCAACCACGTCACGCCTGGGCTCCTCTGTCGTCGAAAGGTGCTCCGACCCTAGCCGGTCGGACTCCTCAGTTCGCCGGTGCCGGTGCCGATGCACCGGGGAACGAAGGAGCCCCGGGACGCCCATGAAGATCCTCATCGTCGACGACAGTCGGGTGATGCGTGGGCTCGTCGTCCGCACGCTGCGCCAGGCCGGCTTCGTCGGCCACGAGCTGCTCGAGGCGGGCAACGGTCACGAGGGTCTGCGCGCGGTGTCCTGTCACACGCCGGACCTGGTCCTGTCCGACTGGGACCTCCCCGGGATGGGCGGCCTGGAGCTGCTGGCCACGCTCCGGGCCGGCGGCAACCCGGTGCCGTTCGGGTTCGTCACTGCGGCGAGCTCGCCGGAGGTGGTGGCCCGGGCGCAGCGGGCCGGCGCGCTGTTCGTGATCGCCAAGCCGTTCACGCCCGAGTCGTTCCGGGAGAACCTGCCCCTGGCCGGCGCGACACCTGGCCCCGGGTCGGGCCGGCGGTACGACGCCGACGACCCCCGCTCCGGCACCGAGGCCGACGACGAAAGCGGAGTGCCGGGTGGGCCGCTCGACGGGGTGCCGTCGCCGAAGGCCGTGCGCGACCTCCTCGCGGGGCTGCTCGGCCGCGACGTCGACGTGGCCGTCGTCGAGCCGTTCGCCCCCGAGCCCGGCCGGCCCGCCACGTTCGCGGTGTACGTCGACGACGCGCTGCGCGCCCGTGCGGTGGCCGTGGCGGACCTGGCGTTCTCCGCCTTCTCGGCCGCCGCCATCGGCCTGGTCCCGGTCCGGGCGGCGCGGACAGCGGTGGAGCGACGGGCGCTGACCCCGATGCTCCAGGAGAACCTCGCCGAGGTGCTCGACGTCTGCGCGGCGCTGTTCACCGCCGACGGCGCAGCCGCACGTGAGGCTGCACGCGGTGTACCCGGTCGGGGTCCCGGCGCCGTCGGACGTCGTCGCCTTCGCGGGGGTGCTCGGCCGGCGGATCGACCTCGAGACCACGATCGCGTCCTACGGGGTGGGCCGGTTGTCCCTGGTCCGTCTGGCATGACCGGCTGACCGTTCGGTCATTTTTCCGGCGAAATGGACAAATAGGGCGCAAAGTCCCTGCAGAATTCCAGCATGGACGGGGGAACATCGGGCGGAAGCGTCCCATCAGCGCAGGTCGAGCACGTCGACGTACCGCCGGTGGCGGTGCTGCTGCGCCGGCCGGCCGTCCTGATCCGGCACGAGGTCATGGCCGGTCTCCGCGCCGCCGGCTACACCGACATCCTCCCGGCGCACCTCGGGGTCTTCCAGCACCCCGGTCCGGACGGGCTGCGCCCGGGCATCCTCGCGACGCGCACCCGCGCGTCCAAGCAGGCGATGAACCACCTGCTGCACCAGCTCGAGACAGGCGGCTACATCCGCCGCGAGGCGCACCTGCGCGACCGTCGCACGCGCGTCGTGCGGCTCACCGAGCGGGGCTGGGCAGCGCTCGACGTGATCCGTGAGACGGCGCTGCAGGTCGAGACCGCCTGGGCGGCGGCGCTGGGCCAGGACACCTACGTGCAGCTGCGTCACGGGCTCGCCCAGCTCGAGACGGTCCTCGACCGCGTCCCCGAGGGCGGCTGAAAAACCTCCTGCGCCCCCGGGGAGGGGGTGCGATACCCTGAAGTCATGCGGAAGAGCCTCCTGCTTAGCAGGCCGCGTTGACCTAGCCCGTTCCCGGGCTCGACGTCCACGCGGCTACCCCTCGTGCCTGAGGGGTTTTTTTGTGCCCGGGTCCGGCCGGGCGAGGAGCGCGCCAAGAGACCACCGCAACCAGGAAGACGAAGACGATGACCGAGCAGCAGCAGGACGCAGCAGCCGAGGCGGCGACGTACGACGTGGTCGCCGCGCAGGACAGGTGGCGCAAGGTCTGGGACGACCTGAACCCGTTCGAGGCCGCCGACGACCCCGGCGAGGGCAACGAGCGGCGGCGCTACGCGCTGACGATGTTCCCCTACCCGAGCGGGGACCTGCACATGGGCCACGCCGAGGTGATGGCCCTGCACGACGTGATCGCGCGCTACTGGTGGCAGCGCGGGTACGACGTGCTGAACCCGATCGGCTGGGACTCGTTCGGCCTGCCGGCCGAGAACGCCGCGATCAAGCGCGACGAGCACCCGTCGACCTACACCTACGCCAACATCGAGGTGCAGGCCGAGTCGTTCCGCCGCTACGGGATCTCGTTCGACTGGTCGCGCCGGCTGCACACGTCCGACCCGGAGTACTACCGCTGGACCCAGTGGCTGTTCCTGCGCTTCCGCGAGCGCGGTCTGGCCTACCGCAAGTTCTCGCCGGTGAACTGGTGCCCCAACGACCAGACCGTGCTGGCCAACGAGCAGGTCGTGCAGGGCATGTGCGAGCGCTGCGGCGCCGAGGTGACCAAGCGCGAGCTGTCGCAGTGGTACTTCAAGGTCACCGACTACGCGCAGCGGCTGCTGGACGACCTGGAGCCGCTGCGGGAGACCTGGCCCGAGCGCGTCATCGCCATGCAGCGCAACTGGATCGGCCGGTCCGAGGGCGCGCACGTCGACTTCGACATCGAGCCGTCGACGCCGGAGGGCGGGACGGGCGGAGGGTCACGGTCTTCACGACGCGGCCGGACACGTTGTACGGCGCGACGTTCTTCGTGGTCGCCGTCGACGCGAAGCTGGCCGACGAGCTGTGCGCGCCCGGAGCAGCGCGCTGAGTTCGAGGCCTACCTGACCGAGGTCCGCAAGGAGTCCGAGATCGACCGGCTGGCGACCGAGCGGCCGAAGACCGGCGTGTTCCTGGGCCGCCACGCGGTCAACCCGGTCAACGGCGAGCGGATCCCGGTGTGGGCGGCCGACTACGTGCTGGCCGACTACGGCACCGGTGCCGTGATGGCGGTGCCCGCGCACGACCAGCGCGACCTGGACTTCGCGAAGGCGTTCGGCCTGCCGGTGCGCCGTGTGGTCGACACCGGCGAGGACAACCCGGAGGAGACCTACGTCGCCACCTCGGGTGACGGTGCCTACGTCAACAGCGCCAGTGAAGGGTTCAGCCTGGACGGGCTGACCGACAAGGCCGCCGGCGTCGCGGCGATCGTCGCGCGCCTGGAGGCCGACGGGCGGGGCAAGGGCGCGGTGAACTTCCGGCTGCGCGACTGGCTGCTGTCGCGTCAGCGGTTCTGGGGCGCCCCGATCCCGATCGTGCACTGTGCCGACTGCGGCGAGGTGCCGGTGCCCGACGACGAGCTGCCCGTCGTGCTGCCCGACCTGCGCGGCGCGGACCTGAAGCCGAAGGGCACCTCGCCCCTGGCGGCGGCCGAGGACTGGGTCAACGTGCCCTGCCCTCAGTGCGGCAAGGACGCGAAGCGCGACAGCGACACGATGGACACCTTCGTGGACTCGTCGTGGTACTTCCTGCGCTACTGCTCGCCGCACTACACCGAGGGCCCGTTCGACCCGGAGGCCGTGCGGAGGTGGATGCCGGCGCATCAATACGTCGGCGGCGTCGAGCACGCCATCCTGCACCTGCTGTACAGCCGCTTCTTCACCAAGGTGCTGCACGACATGGGCATGGTGGACTTCGACGAGCCCTTCCAGGCGCTGATGAACCAGGGCCAGGTCATCAACGGCGGCAAGGCGATGAGCAAGTCGCTGGGCAACGGGGTGAACCTGGGCGACACCATCGACGAGTACGGCGTCGACGCGGTCCGGCTGACCATGGTGTTCGCCGGGCCGCCCGAGGACGACATCGACTGGGCGGACCTGTCGCCCGCGGGGTCGCTGAAGTTCCTGCAGCGCGCCTGGCGGCTGAGCGGTGACGTGACCTCGGCGCCGGGGACGTCCGCCGAGGGCGGCGACGTGACGCTGCGCAAGGTCACGCACAAGACCGTGCACGACTCCGAGGCGCTGATCGACAGCCACCGGTTCAACGTCATGGTCGCCCGGATCATGGAGCTGGTGAACGCCACCCGCAAGGCGATCGACACCGGCTGCGGCCCGGACGACCCGGCGGTGCGTGAGGCCGCCGAGGCGGTGGCGATCCTGCTGTCGCTGGTCGCGCCCTACACGGCCGAGGAGATGTGGTCGCGGCTGGGCCACGAGCCGACCGTGGCGCGGGCCGGCTGGCCGGCCGTCGACGAGGCGCTGCTGGTCGAGGACTCGGTCACCGCGATCGTGCAGGTGCAGGGCAAGCTGCGGGCCAAGCTGGAGGTGTCGCCCGACATCTCCGAGGCGGACCTGGAGGCGCTGGCCCTGGCCGACGAGGCGGTGCAGCGGTCGCTGGACGGCAAGACCGTCCGCAAGGTGATCGTCCGGGCCCCCAAGCTGGTCAACATCGTCGCCGGCTGACGCGTCGGCCGACACCGGACGTCATACGGATGGCGGGTCACTGCCCACCATCCGTATGACGTCACGCCGCCGTGGGCGCTAGTGCCGCTGCAGGACCTTCATCGCCTTGCCGGCCATGACGTCGGCCAGCACCAGGGCCTTGAAGCCGAGGCCGGTCGCCTTGGGCAGCAGTGCCCATCTGCTGCATCAGCTCGTAGGAGTCGTAGTACTGGGTGTACTCGCTGATCAGGCCGTCGCGGTAGCGGGACTGGTTGGCCCCGCGGATCCGCACGGACTTTCCGGTCGCCGGGACCCCGATGTCGAGCGGGCCTGTCATGGTGCCGCTGAACGTCCAGGTGGAGACGCCCGTCTGGGTCTTGGCGTCCATGTAGACCTCGAAGTCCTCGGTGGGGACGTGGAAGTCGGGGAACGCCGTGAACGTGTTCTTCAGCGTCGCCCGGACCGCCTCCTTGCCGTGGGCCGGCGCCTCGAGCGTGGGGTCAGTCCAGACGACGTCCGGGTGCAGGTGCTCCAGGATCTCCTCGACGTCGTGCCGGTTCCACGCCTCGAGCATCTCGCTCGCCGACTGCCCGCATCTGTGCCTCGGTCAGTGGGGTGTGGGTCGTGGCCATCGGATCAACCTTCCCGGTGGCGGGCGGCCGCCGTACCTCGGCGGACTGAGCCACCGCTCTCAGGCTTTCGACGGTCGTCGCGCAACTGCCAGAGGCGAAGGTCCCCGCGGGGATGGTCACAGTGCGCGCAGGGCGTCCTCGACCGGCGTGTCGCCGGCGAGCAGGTCGAACGTCTTCCCGATCGTGCGGTCCTCGTGGAGCGCGGCGGCGAGCACGGCGGCGACGTCGGCCCGGGGGACCTCGCCACGCTCGAGGCCACCCACCCGGACCTTCCCGGTGCCGGGGTCGTCGGTGAGGCGGCCCGGCCGGACGACCGTCCAGTCCAGGTCACGGGCCCGGAGGTCGTCGTCGGCCGCGGCCTTGGCGCGCAGGTAGACCTGGAACACGTCGTCGCTGTCGGGGTCGGCCCGGTCGGTGCCCATCGACGACACCATCACGTAGCGGCGTACCTCGGCCTGTTCCGCCGCGTCGGCGAGCAGGATCGCGGCGCCCTTGTCGACGGTCTCCTTGCGCGCGGCGCCGCTCGACGGGCCGCCGCCCGCGGCGAAGACGACCGCGTCGGCGCCGGCCAGCAGCGCGGCGAGCTCCTCGACGGTCGCGTGCTCGAGGTCGAGGACCGCTGCCTCGGCGCCCGTCGCCGCGACGTCCTCGACGTGGTCGGGGTTCCGGACGATGCCGACCGCCTCGTCCCCGAGCTCGGTGAGCCTGCGCTCGAGCAGCAGCGCGATCTGGCCGTGTCCGCCGGCGATGACGACCCGCATGGGTCTCCTTCCGTAGGTGTCCCGGGCCCCTACCCGCGCCGACCGCTTCCTCACACCGGGACTGACCCTCCGACCTGCCGACCGGGCGGTAACCTTCGCCGCATGCCTCGGATCGCGCTCGTCACCGACTCCACCGCGATGCTTCCGGCGCCTCTCGCGGAGGAGCGCGGCATCACGGTCGTGCCGCTGCAGGTGGTGATCGGCGCCAAGTCGTACGACGAGGGCGTGGACCCCGAGGCGACGCCCGCCACGATCGCCGAGGCGCTGCGCGCCTACACCCCGGTCAGCACGTCGCGGCCGACGCCGGCGGTCTTCCTCGAGGCCTACCAGCGCGCCGCCGCCGACGGGGCGGACGGGGTGCTGTCGGTGCACCTGTCGGGCGAGGTGAGCGGCACGTTCGAGTCGGCCCAGCTCGCCGCCCGCGAGGCGTCCGTCCCCGTCCTCACCGTGGACACCCGGCAGCTCGGCATGGCGACCGGGTACGCCGTCCTGGCCGCCGCCGACGTCCTGGACGCGGGCGGCCCGGCCGAGGAGGCCGCGGGGGCCGCGCTGGCCCGGGCCGGGGCCACCACGTCGCTGTTCTACGTCGACACCCTGGAGTACCTCCGCCGCGGCGGCCGCATCGGCGCAGCGGCAGCCGTGCTCGGCTCGGCGCTGGCGGTGAAGCCGCTGCTGACCGTGACCGACGGCCGGATCAGGCCGTTGGAGAAGGTGCGGACCTCGTCCCGTGCGCTGGCCCGGCTGGAGGAGCTCGCCGTCGCGGCGGCCGATGACCAGAAGGTGGACGTCGCGGTCGCGCACCTCTCCGGCCGAGGACCGCGCCCAGGAGCTCGCGACGCGGCTGGGCACACGGCTCGCCGCGAACCTCGACGGCCGTGAGGTGTTCGTCGGCGAGGTCGGGGCCGTCATCGGCGCGCACGTCGGCCCCGGCATGGTCGCCGTCGTCGTCGCCCCCCGCTGAGCCCGCGCCGGGTTTCGTCCACCGCTGTCGCCCGGCCGCGGCTGTCCACAGCTTCGGAAAGCACGGTCGCGGGCTGGCTGCGCGGCTTCGTAGTTTCACGGCATGCGCTCACGCAGGTCAGCCAACGAAGAAGCCGCCGAGGTGGCACGGCGGCGGCTGCGAGCTGCTGAGCGCCGAGCTCGCCGCGATCCGTCCCGACCCCGGGCATGAACCCCCGTCGCGCCCGGTCCGGGACGGGTCCGGCGAGCCACCACGTGACCTCGAGGCGTTCCGCGAGCAGGACGCGGTGCCGGGTCCGGCGGCGCGACCGGCTCGAGGCGGCCCGGCCGGCACGCGGCGCGCCCGATCGAGCCGGGCCGCCTTGGCGGGTGGCTGGCTCCAGGACCGGCTGCCGGCCCGCCTGCAGGGGCGGGTGCGCATCGGCGCGCCCCACCTCGCGGCACTGGCCGTCCTGGTCGCCGCCGTGATGGCCGCGCTCGCGTGGACCTCGGTCCGCGCGAGCGACCCGGGCGACCTGGTCCCGGCACGGTCGCTCACCGGCTCCACGACAGCGGCGTCCTCGGCGCTCGTCACCCCGGCGGCCGTCCCGGTCGGCGCCGCGTCGCCCCCGGTGGGCAGCGCGTCCGCGACCGCGGAGGTCGTCGTCGACGTGACCGGCAAGGTACGTCGCCCGGGCATCGTCCGGTTGCCCGCTGGGCTCCCGAGTGGTCGATGCCGTCGAGGCGGCGGGCGGTCCGCGCCGCGGAGTCGAGCTGAGCGGGCTCAACCTCGCGCGCGTCCTCGTGGACGGGGAGCAGGTGGTGGTCGGGCTGCCGGCTCCGCCGGGCGTCGCCGCCTCGGCCGCGTCCGTCCCCGGTGCGGGGCCGCCACCCGGGGCGCTGGTCAACATCAACACCGCCACCCAGGCGGAGCTCGAGACGCTGCCGGGGATCGGGCCGGTGACCGCCCAGGCGATCCTGCAGTGGCGCACCGACAACGGCGCCTTCAGCGCCGTCGACGAGCTGATGGAGGTCTCCGGCATCGGCGAGGCGACGCTGGCCGACATCGCCCCGTTCGTCACCGTGTGACCGCGTGCTGACCGGCCCGGACGACCTCGCCCGGGCCACCGGACCGGCCCGACCTGCGGATGGTGGTGCTCGGCGCCTCCGGCTGGGCCGGCGCGCTGCTCGCGTTCCTTGCTCCGCGGTGGGTCGGCGGGGCGGTCGCTGGCCGCGGGGCTGGCCGCGCTGCTCCTCTCCTGGCGGCGTGGGGCCCCGGCGTGGGTGCTGGCCGGGTGCCTGCTGGCGGCGCTGGCGGTCGGCACCGGCTCGGTGGTGCGGCTCGAGAGCACCCACCACGGCCCGGTGGCGCGGCTGGCCGACCAGCACGCGGTGGTGTCGCTGACCGCCCGGGTCGCCTCCGACCCGGTCCTGCCGGGAGGGCAGGTTCGGGGACTACGTCCTGGTCCGCCTCGACGTCACGCAGGTCAGCGGCCGGGGCCGGGCCTACACCGACCTCGGCGCGCGTGCTGGTGGTCGGCGACGCGAGCTGGGCAGCGGTGGCGCTCGGCCAGACCGTCGAGGTGACCGGCCGGCTGGCGCCACCGGACGACCTGGCCACCGCGGCGGTGCTGTCGAGCGGCCGGAAGCCCGTGGTCGTCGAGGACGCCGGTGGCCTGCTCGACGGGGCCGAGGCGGTGCGGGCGGGGATCCGCGCTTCGCTGGCCGGGAGCAGCCCCGAGGCCCGCACCCTCGTGCCGGCCCTGGTCGTCGGGCGACGACCGGCGGATGCCGCAGGCGGTCGTCGACGACTTCCGGACCTGCGGGCTCACCCACCTGGCCGCCGTGTCCGGCACGAACCTCACGCTGGTGGTGGGGTCGCTGCTGGTGCTGGCCCGCTGGGCCGGCGTGCGCGCTCGCGGCCTGGTGCTGGTCGGCGGGCTCGGCGTCGTCGGCTTCGTGCTCGTGGCACGGGCCGAGCCCAGCGTGGTCCGGGCCGCGGCGATGGGGACGGTCGCGCTGGTCGGGATGGGCACCCACGGCCGCAGCCAGGGCGTCCGGGCCCTCGGCGTCGCCACCGTGACGTTGCTGCTGGTCGACCCGTGGCTCGCCCTGTCGTTCGGCTTCGTGCTCTCGGTGCTGGCGACGGCAGGCATCCTCTTCCTCGCGCCGGCCTTCCGCGACCAGCTGCGCGCCTGGCTGCCCCGCTGGGCCGCCGAGGCCGTGGCCGTCCCGCTTGCCGCGCAGCTCGTGTGCACGCCCGTCGTCGCCGCGCTGTCGGGCCAGGTCAGCCTGGTGGCCGTCGTGGCGAACATCGTGGTCGCCCCGGCGGTGGCGCCGGCCACCGTTCTCGGACTCCTCGGCGGCCTGCTGACCCTCGTCGTCCCCGCCCTCGGCAGCGCCTGCGGCTGGGTGGCCGGGCTCTTCGGCTGGTGGATCGTCGCGGTGGCGACCCATCTCGCCCGGCTCCCGGTCGCGGCGGTGGAGTGGGGGACCGGTGCGGGCTCGCTGGTGCTCCTCACCGCGGTGTGCCTGGCTCTGCCTGGCCGGGCTCGGCGCCGTGCTCCGCCGCCGCGGCGCCTCGGTGCGCCTGTGCGTGCTGCTCGTGGTCGTGATGGTGCGGCCGCTGCCGACCCCGGGCTGGCCGCCCGACGGCTGGGTGATGGTCGCCTGCGACGTCGGGCAGGGCGACGGACTGGTCCTCAACGCGGGGGGAGCCGGGGCCGTCGTGGTCGACGCGGGGCCGGACCCCGTGCTGATCGACCGGTGCCTGCAGCGTCTCGGGGTACGTCGGGTGCCGGTCGTCGTGCTCACCCACTTCCACGCCGACCACGTCGACGGCCTGCCGGGCGTGCTCGACGGCCGGTCCGTCGGCGAGGTCGAGGTCACCGGGCTGCGGGACCCCGACGTCGGGGGCTGCCGCCGTGGACCGGTGGGCGGCGGACGCGGACGTGCCGGTGCGGGTGCCGGCGTACGGCGAGGTCCGGACCCTCGGCGACCTGACCTGGCAGGTGCTCGGGCCTGCGAGCGCGGCGCCGCTGCGCAGCGAGGGGTCGCCGGCCAACAACGCCAGCGTGGTGCTGCTCGTCCAGGTCCGCGGGCGTGCGCATCCTCGCCGCGGGGGACGTCGAGCCGGAGGCCCAGGAGCTGCTCGCCGAGGAGCTGCCGGGCCTGCGCGTCGACGTGCTCAAGGTGCCGCACCACGGCAGCCGCTACCAGGACCCGGCCTGGCTGACCAGCCTCGGGGCCCGGCTGGCAGTGGTGTCGGTGGGGGAGGACAACGACTACGGCCACCCCGCCCGGAGCACCCTCGACCTGCTGCGCGGGGGCGGCGCGACGGTGGCGCGGACCGACCAGCGCGGCGACGTCGCGGTGGTGGTCGACGACAGCGGAGCGTTGCGGGTGGTGTCGCGCTGATCGGCGGGTCGCGGTCGCGGCTGGTGCCCAACGACCCGTCCGACCGGGTCCGAGGTCACTGTCAGCGCCGGCGGGCCGGCACCACGATGTAGTCAGGAGAACTGTCTGCCGGGGAGCTCCCGAGCAGGGATGCGCTGACAGCGTGCCATGAGGAGGTGTCAGCCATGCAGTGGGATCTCGGACTCCAAGGTGTGGCGGTGCTCGTCGCGATGTCGCTCGGCATCGGCCTCGTCGCCCAGGTGTGGGTGGGCAGGTCGACGACGCGCTGGGTGGGGCTGATCGCCGCGGCGACGTACTTCGTCAGCGGCCTGTTCATCAGTGAGGTCTGGTTCGGCTGGGCGACCGAGGAGGATCTCCAGCCGAACATCGACGGGCTGTCGTTCGACGAGGTGCTGCTGATCGGTCTGGTTCCCGGGATCGCGGCCGTGCTCGTCACGAGGTACGTGACCCGGAGGAGACGGCGCGGCACGACCGAGGTCGGCGCGAGACCCGGGCCGGCACCGGGTGTCACATCACTACTAGCCGATCGCGGTGTCGTCGTCGACCAGGTAGCCGTTGTCGCCCCGGACCAGGTCGATCCGGTGCCGTTCCACCTGGACGCTGCCGTCGTTCATCGTGTAGCGCAGGGTGAGGTCGACAGCGTTGCCGTGCGGTGAGAAGTCGCTGGCCTCCACGGAGGACACGGTGCCCCAGAAGCCGTCGTAGGAGTCGCGGCCGACCTCGGCCTGCATCCGCGGCGAGAGCATGCTCCAGCCGGTGTCGAGGTCCCCCGGAACCGTGCTGAAGTAGTCCTGCAGGAAGCCGACCCGGCCGCCGCTGGTGGCGGGTGGGGCCGCCGGGCTGTTCGTCTGCTCCTGGCTCGGGGACTGCTCCGGGGTGCTCGTCGCGCTCGACGACGGCTTGTCGGACGCCTGGCCGTCGGCCGTCGGCGAGTCCGAGACCTCGGGGGAGGTGGTCGGGTCGTCGTCCTGGGTGACCGCGGCGAAGGCGACACCTCCCACGAGGAGCAGGGCGACTGCGGCGAGCAGGACGAGGAGCCGGCCACGCCGCCGGGGCGACGCGTCGGGGTCCGACGCGGGCTCGGGGCGCCGCGGAGGCCGGAGCCGCCGTCGGCCGTCGTGGTCGCGGAGCGGGTGCGCTCGGCGGGACGGTCGGCGAGCCGGTGCAGCGCGTGCGCGGCGTCGGCCATCGACCACCGGGACCCGGGGTCGCTGTCGAGCATCCTGCGCAGCACCGGCTCGAGGGCGCCGGCACGCTGCGGCGGCGGTGGTGGCTGGTTGGCGATCTCGCTGATCACGGCGACCGCGTTGGTCTTCTGCTCGTAGGGCGGCCGCCCCTCGACCGCGGCGTACAGCGTCGCGCCGAGCGCCCACACGTCGGCCGAGGGGTCGGGCTCGGCGCCGCGGGCCAGCTCGGGGGAGAAGTAGGTGGGGGTGCCGATGAACAGGCCGGTCTGGGTGAGCGCGGGGTCGCCGGCGGTGCGCGCGATGCCGAAGTCGCTGATCTTCGCCACCCCGTCGTCGCGGACCAGCACGTTGCCGGGCTTGACGTCGCGGTGGGTGATGCCGGCCGCGTGGGCCGAGGCCAGCCCGTCGGCGACCTGGGCGCCGATCGCGGCGACGCGTTCGGGCGGCAGCGCGCCCTCGTCGCGGATCAGGTCGGACAGCGACCGGGACGGCACGTTCTCCATCACCATCCAGATGTGCCGGTCCTCATCGACGACGTCGAAGACGGTGACGACGTTGCGGTGGCTCAGTGCGGCCGACGACCGGGCCTCGCGCAGCGCGCGGGCGGAGTCGGTGACGGACTCGCCGGGCAGCAGTCCGACCTGCTTCACCGCGACGTCGCGGGTGAGCTTCTCGTCGCGGCACAGCCACACCGTGCCCATGCCGCCTTGCCCGATCGCTCTCTGGACGCGGTAGCGGCCGCCGATCAGCTCGGGCTGCAATGGAGATCCTTCCGAGAGAGAACACGGTTCCCGGTCGTCGTACCCACCTCAGGCCCGCCTACGCGTCGCACGAGGCGTCGGTCCACTGTGGCAGGCTGTGCCCACCCCCACGACGAGCTCAGGACAGGCATGGCGAACCCCCAGGCATCCGACATCCTCGGTCGGATCACGCTCGTGACCGGGCCGGAGGAGTTCCTCAACCAGCGCACGGTCTCGGCCGCCCTGGCGGCCGTGCGGGCGGCCGACCCCGAGTCCGAGGTGAGCGAGACGACCGCGGACCAGATGTCGATGGCCTCGCTGTCCGACCTCGCCGCACCGTCGCTGTTCTCCTCCGTGCGCTGCGTGGTGGTCCGCGGCCTGGAGAACCTCCCCGAGGACGTGCACCCGGGCCTGCTCGACTACGCCGCGGCGCCGGTGGAGGACGTGGGGCTGATCCTGGTCCACTCGGGCGGCCAGAAGGGCTCCGGGCTGCTGAACAAGCTCCGCAAGGTCAAGGGCGTCACCGAGGTGAAGTCGGCGAGCCTGAAGCCCTCGGAGTTCGCCCGCTTCGTCGAGTCCGAGGTGCGGGGCCGTGGCGGCCGGATGGCCGACGCCGCCGCGCAGATGCTCGTGCAGGCAGTGGGACAGGACCTCCGGGCGCTGTCCGCGGCGGCCCACCAGCTGACCAGCGACTTCCCGGACGGACCGATCACGGAGATCGTCGTGCAGCGCTACTTCGGCGGTCGGGCCGAGGTGAAGTCCTTCGCCATCGCCGACGCCGCGCTCTACGGCCGCACCGCCGCCGCGCTCGAGGAGCTGCGCTGGGCGCTCGACAGCGGCACCCCGTCGGTGCTCGTGACCTCCGCGTTCGCGAGCGGCCTGCGGGGGCTGGCCCGGTTCACCTCGGCCCCGCGCGGGCTGCGGGAGGCCGACCTGGCCCGCGAGGCCGGCGTGCCGCCGTGGAAGCTGCGGGTGATCCGTGAGCAGGCACGCGGCTGGGACGACCGGGGCCTCGCCACGGCCATCGTCGCGGTGGCGAAGGCCGACGCCGACGTCAAGGGCGCGGCCAGCGACGCGGCCTACGCACTCGAGCGGATGGTGCTCAAGGTGACCGCGGCCCGCGTCGGCCGCTGAGCCGTCTGTCCCGAGCCCGCCGCGGTGGCCCGGCGCCAGGTGGACCGGGTGCCCGGCATGAGCCCCGGACGCGAGGAGCGCACGGCGCCTCCGCGGGCCCGGCGCTCGGGTGCCGCGGCCGGAGGCTCGACGCTCCACAACGCGAACGGCCGGGGAATCATCGGGGCCTCACGAAGCGACGCGCACGATCAGGGCCGCGAGCACCACGACGGCCACCATCCCGACAAGGACCGACCGCCACATCTGCGCAACAGGGGTCATGGTTGTCCCATCCGTTCGTGCCGACCGAGAAGTCACATTCCCGAGGAGGCACCACCGCCCCGGGTGATACCTCCGGGACGGGACCGGACGGGACGGGTCAGGCCGGCTGGGCGGCGAACGCCCGGGCCAGGAACCGCAGCTGCGCGGGAGCCATCCGTCGCCAGTAGGCAACGTCGTGGTTGCCGGGCTCGAAACCGCCGGCAGGCCGGTCGGGCAGGCCGTCCACGTAGTCGCGGGTGGCGGCGTAGAACGGGTCGCCCTCCCCGCAGTCGATGCGCAGCGGGATCCCGTCGAGCGCCGCCTCGCGGCCGAAGACGGTCGCCTCGGCGAAGTCCTGGGCGCTGTCGAAGGCACCGGGCGCGCTGTCGTCGAAGTCGTGCCACAGCGCGGGGCTCTCGGCGGCGACCCCGGCCACCCGGTCGCGCCCGAGCCGCCCGGCGAGGCTGAGGGCGCCGTACCCTCCCATCGACCAGCCCAGGAACCCGACCCTGCGCACGTCGACGCCCTGGTCGGCGAGCAGGGGGAGGAACTCGTCGACGACCATGGCGCCGGCGTCCTCGCCGCTGTCCCGGGCGTGCCAGTAGCTCTCCCCGCCGTCGACGCTCGCCAGCGCGAACGGACGGGCGCCCGCGGCGACGGCCGCCGCGAGGAACCGGTCGAGGCCCAGGTAGCCCGGGTCGAACGCCGAGGCGTGGTCGGCCCCGCGCCCGTGCAGCACCACGGCCACGGGCAGGTGGCGACCGGAGCCGGGTGGGAAGGCCAGGGACCAGCCGCAGCGCTCGCCGAGGCGCGCGGCGGAGGCGAAGCTGCCGCTCACGGTGCGGCCCGGGGTCACCGCCGGCACCACTCCCGGCGGGCCGTCCGGCCCGAAGTGCCGGTAGAGCCACGACCGGCCGGGGAGCACACCCTGGTCGACCCCGACCGCCGCGGCGACCAGGCCGGTCCCGAGCAGCCCGGCGCCGGTGAGCAGCGCCCGCCGGGACACGGGCGCGCACCGGAGTCGCCGGCGTCGCTGGTGGGATCCGTGGCGGCGTCGTCGCTGGGGGCGTCGTCGGCGGGGGAGGGTCGCACGCGGCCAGTGTGCCGCGCGGAGCCGCCGATCCGGGCCGGGACATGCGAAAGGCGCCGACCCCCGGAGGGAGCGGCGCCTCGCGATGCGGCTCAGGTCAGAGCGACGCGGCCTTCTTGTGGATCGCGGACTTCTTGTTGGCCGCCTGGTTCTTGTGGATCACGCCGGCGGACGCAGCCTTGTCGAGCTTCTTGGCGGCGTTCTTCGCGAGCTCGCGCGCCTTCTCGCCGTCGCCGGACTCGGCGGCCTCGCGGAACTTGCGCACGGCAGACTTCAGCGCGGACTTCACGGACTTGTTGCGCTCGTGCGCAGCCTCGTTCTGTCGGTTGCGCTTGATCTGGGACTTGATGTTCGCCACGGGGCAGGCCTCTGCAGTTCAACGTAGATGGACTGGGTGCGGGCACGCCGACCGGCGGACACGCAAGGGGAAACGATACCAGCGGGTCCACGGGGCGCCCAAATCGACGGGTAGGGCGAGCGCGGACCCGCGGTCAGGTCCAGCCGCGGCGCTGCGCCAGCCACGCCCAGGTGACCTCGGACCACCAGCGGGTGTGCACCCGGAGGTACGGCGAGGTCGGCGGCACCGGCCGGTCGCGCCCCTCGAGCATGAAGCCGCACAGCATCGCGAGCCACGCGTCCACGTGGTCGGGGTCGGCGTCCCGGGTGAGCGGGTGCCCGGCGAGGATCGCGTCCGCGTCGAGGCCGTCGCCGTACGCCGACGCGACCAGGTCGACCGCGTCGACCCAGACCGGCCCGAGCGAGGGCCAGTTCCAGTCGCACAGCAGCGCCTCGCCCTGCTTGGTCAGCAGGAAGTTGTCGTCACGGGCGTCGGAGTGCACGAAGCGGTCGTTGCCCGGGAAGGAGTCGTAGGCCGCGGCGAGCCGGCGTACGTCGTCCAGGTGCGGCCAGTCGGGGTGGGTGCGCGCGACGTACTCCCAACCGGTCACCAGCCCCGGCAGGTCCGCGGTGATCGGGTTGAGCCGCATGCCGGCCGGCAGCGGGTTCATCGCCTCGGCCACCTCGGTGAGGGTGTCCAGGCAGGCGTCGAGCTCGGCGCGCACCCAGGGTCGCCGGGGCGGCCTGCCGTCGACGCACTCGAAGCCGAGCACCACCCACAGGTCGTCCTCGTGCTGCCACAGCAGCCGGGGCACGGCGAGCCCGGCAGGGAGCTGCGCCAGCTTGCGGGCCTCCTCCGCGTAGGACGCGGCGAACGGCGCCTGCGCCTTCTTGCTGGCCGCCTTCACGAACATCCGCGAGCCGTCCTCCGCGGTCAGCCGTGAGGCGAACCCCGGGGTGAAGCCGGAGCCCTGTGACTCGGCCTTCGCCACCGGCGAGCCGAGGTGCCGCTCGACCAGGGCGCGGACGGCGGGAGGCAGGTGCGGCCACTCGAGGCGGCGGGCGGTCTTCCCGTGCGGCACGTTCTCGACGTCGGCCAGGTCCTGCGGGGCGTTCACGGTTGCTGTTCCCTCCGTTGTCGGTGTGGCCGGGGCACCGTATCCGGTGCTCCACGCCTCCGATAACGGTATGACGTGCGTGCGTGGGAGAATGGCGGACCGTACGACGACGCCCATTCCCCCGACGGCCCTCCTCGCCACCCTGCCGCCGACCCGAGAAAGCAGCCCGTGTCCCAGCAGCACGCCCCTCAACCGGGCAAGACCGACCCCGCGATCATCCGGAACTTCTGCATCATCGCCCACATCGACCACGGCAAGTCCACGCTGGCGGACCGGATGCTGCAGTACACCGGAGTCGTCGACGAGCGGCACTCGCGCGCCCAGTACCTCGACCGGATGGACATCGAGCGCGAGCGCGGGATCACCATCAAGAGCCAGGCCGTGCGGATGCCCTGGACGGTCCCGGCCGACAACGACGCCGGTGCGGAGCCGGGCACCTACGTGCTCAACATGATCGACACGCCGGGGCACGTGGACTTCACCTACGAGGTCTCCCGCTCGCTGGAGGCCTGCGAGGCCGCCGTCCTGCTCGTCGACGCGGCCCAGGGGATCGAGGCGCAGACCCTGGCGAACCTCTACCTCGCCCTCGGCGCGGACCTGACGATCATCCCGGTGCTGAACAAGATCGACCTGCCCTCCGCGCAGCCGGAGAAGTACGCCGCCGAGCTCGCGCACATCATCGGCTGCGACCCCTCCGACGTCCTCCAGGTCTCGGCGAAGACCGGGATGGGGGTCGAGCACCTGATGAACGAGATCGTCCGGCAGACGCCGGCGCCTGTCGGCGACGCCGACGCGCCGCCGCGGGCGCTGATCTTCGACTCGGTCTACGACACCTACCGCGGCGTGGTCACCTACGTGCGAGTCGTCGACGGCAAGCTCAGCCACCGCGACCGGATCAAGATGATGTCGACCGGCGTCGTCCACGAGATGCTCGAGGTGGGCGTGATCTCGCCGGAGCCGATCAAGGCCGGCGACCTCGGGGTCGGCGAGGTGGGCTACCTGATCACCGGCGTGAAGGACGTCCGCCAGTCCCGGGTCGGTGACACCGTGACCAGCCAGAACCACGGCGCGACCGAGCCGCTCGGGGGCTACAAGCACCCGAACCCGATGGTGTTCGCCGGGCTGTTCCCCATCGACGGCGACGACTACCCGACGCTGCGCGACGCGCTCGACCGGCTGCAGCTCAACGACGCGGCGCTGGCCTACGAGCCGGAGACGTCCGGCGCGCTCGGCTTCGGCTTCCGCTGCGGCTTCCTCGGCCTGCTGCACATGGAGATCGTCCGGGAGCGCCTCGAGCGCGAGTTCAACCTCGAGCTGATCTCGACCGCGCCCAACGTGGTCTACGAGGTGGTGATGGAGGACGGCAGCAGGGTCAAGGTCACCAACCCGAGCGAGTACCCCTCGGGCGGCAAGATCGCGGAGGTCCGCGAGCCCGTCGTCCGCGCCACGATCCTCAGCCCGAGCGACTACATCGGCGTGATCATGGAGCTCTGCCAGTCCAAGCGCGGCCAGCTCCAGGGCATGGACTACCTGTCCGAGGACCGCGTCGAGATGCGCTACACCCTGCCGCTCGCCGAGATCGTCTTCGACTTCTTCGACCAGCTGAAGTCGCGGACCAAGGGCTACGCCTCGCTCGACTACGAACCGATCGGCGACCAGGCCGCCGACCTGGTGAAGGTCGACATCCTGCTCCAGGGCGAGACCGTCGACGCGTTCAGCGCGGTCGTGCACCGCGACCACGCCTACTCCTACGGCGTCGCGCTGGCCGGCAAGCTGCGCGAGCTGATCCCCCGCCAGCAGTTCGAGGTGCCGATCCAGGCCGCCATCGGCGCCCGGGTGATCGCCCGCGAGACGATCCGCGCGATCCGCAAGGACGTGCTCGCCAAGTGCTACGGCGGTGACATCACCCGCAAGCGCAAGCTGCTCGAGAAGCAGAAGGAAGGCAAGAAGCGGATGAAGATGGTCGGCCGGGTCGAGGTGCCGCAGGAGGCCTTCATCGCCGCCCTCTCGTCCGACGCCGGCCCGGGGGAGAAGAAGAAGTAGTCAGGGCAGCATCCGGTCGACGGCGGTGTCCACGAGCCGGCTCCACCGGTCGCCGCCCGGGTCGTTGCTGGTCTGTTGCGTGGCCAGCCCGGTGAGCACCGCGGTCCACAGGTCGAGGTCCTCCTGCGCCGGTAGGCCGGCCTCCGCGAGCTTGTCCTCGAGCCCGGACAGCACCTGCTGCGCAAGGGCGTAGGACTCCGCGGTCGGCTCGAAGCCGGGGATCGTCCGGAGGAAGAGCAGCTGCGTCCGGGCCGGGTCCTCCACGCAGAAGGCGACGTACATGTGGGCCGCCTCCCGGAGGCCCTCGCGGGCGGCCAGCGAACGGTCGAGCCCGGCGACCCGGTCCAGCAGGACGCGGTAGCCGTCGGCGAACAGGGCGTCGTACAGGGCGAACTTCGAGTCGAAGTAGACGTAGAGCGACGGGGCCCGCATGCCGACCGCCGTCCCGAGGTCGCGCAGCGTCCAGCCGGTGAGGCCGCGCTCGCGGCTGAGCTCCCAGGCCGCGTCGAGGATGCGGCGCAGCGACGCCTCCCGCCGTGCCACGCGGGGGTCCGGCTTCGTGCTCGTGGTCATCGCGCCCTCCTGGTCCGCAGACTTTACCTAACTACATTAGGAGAAGTGGTTGACGCGTGCACTCGTCCGGTCGCAGAATCCTAACAATGTTAGGGACTTGGAGGGTGGCGATGAGGGAGACGGAGATGGGACACGGCGGGCAGTGCGTCGATGACGTACGACGACTGGATGGCCGCCGCCACGGAGGAGTACCGGCGTCTCGACGTCCTGCTCCGCGACCTCGGCCCCGACGAGTGGACGCGGCCCACCGACTGCGACGAGTGGGACGTGCGCGCGATGGTCGCCCACCTGGTCGGCGCCGCCGAGGCCAACGCGTCCGTGCGCGAGATGCTCCGGCAGGCCCGGGCGGGCCGGAAGGCCCGCCGCGACGGCGACCTCGTCGACAAGATGAACGCCGTCCAGGTGGCCGAGCGCGCCGACCGGGCGCCCGCCGCGCTCGTGGACGACCTGGCGTCGTCCGGTGCCCGCGGCGTGGCCGCGCGGTCGCGGCTGCCCGGCCCCGTCCGTGCCCTCCCGCTGCCGTTCGGGCCGCCGCTCGGCGTGCGGCCGCTCGGCTACCTGATGGGCCGCATCTACACCCGCGACGCCTGGATGCACCGGGTCGACATCTGCCGGGCCACGGGTCGGCAGCCGGTGCTGACGTCCGACCACGACGGCCGCCTGGTCGACGACGTGGTGCAGGAGTGGGCGGCCGCCCACGGGTCGCCGTACTCGCTGGAGCTCACCGGTCCGGCCGGCGGCAGCTGGGGCACGCCGGCGGCGGGGGAGCGGATCGAGCTCGACGCGGTCGACTTCTGCCGCACCGTGTCGGGGCGGGAGCCGGGCGCCGGGCTGCTCGCCACGCGGGTGCCCTTCTGAGGAGGCCCAGGGTCTGGACGCCCGCCGCGCCCGCGCGGCGAGCCGTAACCCGGAGGTGTCGCGGGTCGTTCTTGCTGCGTCATCGACGAAGGGCTCCTCGTGCGCAGTGCAACGCTCGCCGGCCGGCTGACCGCCGCCGTGCTCTGGCCGACAGCCGTGCTCGGGGCCTTCGTGGGCAGCCACGCCGTGGCCGCGGTGGTGCTGCCGGACGGGCTGGCGCTTCGTCGAGTCGCACGCCGAGGTCGCCGAGCCGGCGCCGGAGGCCGTCAGCGCTGTCGATCGCCGACCGAGCGGGTGCGGCAGGCTGGTGCGGGCCCACGACTGCTGGAGCGGTGACGCGCCGCGCTGGATGCGCGACCGGGTGCCCGGCCACGCGGTGGTCACGTTGCCCGGCCGGCGAGCGGCCTACCTCGACTCCGCGGTCGGCTTCGCGGTGTGGACCGGCGACCGTCGCGGCACGCTGCACGCGTTCTGCCGCTGACCCGTCGGCGCACCGGCCTCGCGCGGACCGCCCTGGCACGATGGCCGCGTGCGCCGCCCTGCCCTTCGACGTCCCCGCCGGGCTGCGGGCCCAGGCGGCCCTCGGCGACGACTGGGCGGCCTGGCTCGACGGGCTGTCCCGGCTGGTCGCCGAGGTCGCGGACGACTGGGAGCTGACCTTCGACGGTGAGCCCACCCACGGCTTCTGCGCCCTGGTCGTCCCGGTCCGCACCGTCTCCGGTCGGCCCGCGGTGCTGAAGGTCGGCTTCCCCGACGACGAGTCCGAGCACGAGCACCTCGCCCTCCAGCACTGGCACGGCAACGGCGCGGTGTCGCTGCTCCGGGCCGACCCGCGCCGCTACGCGCTGCTGCTCGAGCGGCTGCACCGCGAGGACCTCACCGACCTCGGGGACCTCGAGGCCTGCGAGGTCGTGGCCGGCCTCTACGGGCGGCTGCACGTGCCGGCCCCGCCGCAGCTGCGCACGCTCACGTCGTACGTCGAGCGATGGAGCGCGGACCTGGCGGCGCTGCCGCGGGACGCACCGGTCCCGCGCCGGCTCGTCGAGCAGGCGCTGTCGTTGGGCCGGGACCTGGTCGCCGACCCGGCGTCGATCGGCACGATGATCCACACCGACCTGCACTACGAGAACGTGCTGGCCGCCGACCGTGAGCCCTGGCTGGCGATCGACCCCAAGCCGGTGTCGGGCGACCCGCACTACGAGGTGGCGCCGCTGCTGTGGAACCGCTGGGAGGAGGTCGTCGCCTCCGGGAACGTCCGGGACGCCGTACGCCGCCGGTTCCACACCGTCGTCGACGCCGCCGGCCTCGACGAGGACCGCGCCCGCGACTGGGTCGTGGTGCGCGAGATGCACAACGCGATGTGGACCTTCGAGGACGCCCTGCGGGCCGGCCGCGGGCTCGACGCCGAGGAGCGGGCCTGGGTCACGATCTGCGTCTCCATCGCCAAAGCCGTGCAGGAATGACCTGTTCGCCCACGGAGAGGGGTCCTAGGGCCCTGGTGGCGGTGATGCCCCCACGGGTATCCATGAAGGGACAGCACACACTGGCAGCACGTGCACCCGCCAGGTCGCACGATGAGCCCGGCCAGGCGGTCCCGGCTCGCTTCCCCGGTCGACCGTCTGGTCGCCGCCGGGCCACTGGAAATCCGGTGGCCCGGTCCGTCGTCGTGCGAGACGATCTCAGACATGTCGCCGCACCTCGTCGCCGTCCACGTCGGCCTGCCCCGCACGGAGGTGCTCGGCGGGCGCGAGAGGCGCACCGCGATCCGCAAGCAGCCCGTCGAGGGACCGGTGCACGTCGACGAGGCGGGCCTCGACGGGGACCAGCCGGCCGACCCCGACCACTTCGGCCCGTTCCACGCCGTCTACGCGTTCGCGCAGGAGGACCTCGACCTGTGGTCGACCCGGCTCGGCGTACCCGTCCCGCCGGGCATGTTCGGGGAGAACCTCACCACCCGGGGGATCGACGTCAACGAGGCCCTGGTCGGCGAGCGGTGGCGGGTCGGCAGCGTGCTGCTGGAGGTCGTCGGGGTGCGCATCCCGTGCTCGGTGTTCAAGGGCTGGGTCGCGCTGGCGGGCTACGACGACACCGCGTGGGTCAAGCGGTTCGCGGACGAGGGCCGGCCGGGTCCCTACCTGCGCGTGCTCGAGCCCGGCCACCTGCAGGCCGGGGACACGCTGCGCGTCGAGCACCGTCCCGGCCACGACGTCACGGTGAGCACCATGTTCGCTGCGCTGACCACGCGGCGTGACCTGCTGCCCCGGCTCGCCGATCTGGACCGCATCGACCCCGAGGCCCTCGAGGCCGCCCGTGCGTACGTCGACGCCACCGGCTGAGCACGAACCAGGGCAACCCGGGGCGGAACGCGTTCTATTCCGTGGGATCGCTACCCACCGGTAAACCCCATGTTCTAGGTTGTCAGCAACCATCCACAGCGGGTCGGTGCGCGCCCAGCGCCCCACTCGGCAGAGAAACAGGGAGTCCGATCACCCGTGTCCCCCGTGAAACCCGACATGTCCCGCGTCGACAACCGGCCCAAGAACGTCGCCGTGCAGTTCCAGGAGCGGGTGAGGACGAGCGCGAACCGCGAGGCCTACCGGTACCCCAAGGGTGAGTCCTGGGAGTCGTTGACCTGGGCCGAGACAGGCGACCGCGTCACCCGGCTGGCGGCCGGCCTGATCGCGATCGGCGTCGAGGACCAGCAGCGCGTGGGCATCGCCTCCGGGACCCGCTTCGAGTGGATCCTCGCGGACCTGGCGATCATGTGCGCCGGGGCCGCCACGACCACGGTGTACCCGACGACGATCTCCGAGGACGTCGCCTACATCCTGGCCGACTCGGAGTGCCGCGTGGTCTTCGCCGAGGACGACGAGCAGGTGGCCAAGCTCAGGGAGCACAAGTCCGAGCTGCCGCACCTGGACAAGGTCGTGGTGTTCGACGGCACCCCCGACGGCGACTGGGTGATCGGCCTGGACGACCTCGAGAAGCGCGGCGAGGAGCTGCTCGCCGAGAAGCCGGACGTCGTCGACGACGCCGTCGCCAGGATCGAGCCGGAGCACCTCGCCACGCTGATCTACACCTCCGGCACCACCGGCCGTCCCAAGGGCGTGCGGCTGCGGCACAACTCGTGGACCTACGAGGGGTCGGCGATCGACGCACTGGACATCCTCCACGAGGACGACCTGCAGTTCCTGTGGCTGCCGATGGCCCACTCGTTCGGCAAGGTGCTGCTCTCCACCCAGCTCGCGATCGGCTTCGCCACCGCGGTCGACGGGCGGGTCGAGAAGATCGTCGAGAACTCCGGGGTCATCCGGCCGACGTTCATGGCTGCGGCGCCCCGGATCTTCGAGAAGGCGCACGACCGCATCGTCCTGATGCAGAAGGCCGAGGGCGGCCTCAAGGAGAAGATCTTCAACCAGGCGTTCAAGGTCGGCCTCGAGGTGGACCGGCGCAAGCGGGCCGGCAAGCCCGTGCCGTTCCTGATGGCCAAGCAGCACGCGCTCTTCGACAAGCTCGTGTTCAGCAAGATCCGGGAACGCTTCGGCGGACGGGTCCGCTTCTTCGTGTCCGGCGCCGCCGCGCTGAACCAGGAGATCGCCGAGTGGTTCCACGCGGCCGGCATCATCATCCTGGAGGGCTACGGCCTCACCGAGACCTCCGCCGGGTCGTTCGTGAACGTCCCCTCGGACTACCGGTTCGGCACCGTGGGCCCGGTCCTTCCCGGCAGCGAGGTGAAGCTGGGGGACAACGACGAGGTCCTGATCAAGGGCCCGGGCGTCATGGACGGCTACCACAACCTGCCCGAGGAGACCGCTTCCTCGCTCACCGAGGACGGCTGGCTGCGCACCGGCGACAAGGGTGCGATCGACGACGGCTACCTGCGGATCACCGGCCGGATCAAGGACCTGTTCAAGACCTCGGGCGGCAAGTACATCGCCCCGTCGGCGATCGAGTCGAAGTTCAAGGCGGTGTGCCCCTACGCCAGCCAGTTCCTGGTGTTCGGCAACGAGCGCAACTACTGCATCGCGCTGATCACGCTGGACCCCGACGCGATGGAGGGCTGGGCGACCGAGAACGGCATGGCCGGCGCGTCCTACACCGAGATCGTGAACTCCGACAAGGTCAAGACGATGGTCGGCGAGTACGTCGACGAGCTGAACGGCAAGCTCAACCGGTGGGAGACCATCAAGAAGTGGGAGCTGCTCGACCACGACCTCACCATCGAGTCCGGTGAGCTCACCCCGTCGATGAAGGTGAAGCGCAACGTCGTCGAGGAGAACTACAAGGACCGCATCGCCGCGCTCTACTCCTGAGCCGGCACCACCCGAGCAGCGCCGGGGCCCGCGACGATCCGTTCGTCGCGGGCCCCGGCATTTCTCTGAAAGGCGTCAGCGCTCCCGAACGAGTGCAAACGCCAGGCAAAGGACTTTCCGCAGCATTGCCGTTACCCTCGTTTTTGTCGCTCGGGCGGCCATAGAGCGCAAGGGGATGCCATGGCCGATGTGACCGAACGACCACCTGCGGAAGAACCCGCGGAGCGGCCGAGTGCCCAGGGCGCTGCCCGAGCGGCGGTGCGCGAGACCCGGGAGTCGCTGAGCTCGGTCTTCCGCAACCCCAACCTCCGCAAGGTCCAGCTCGCGCTCGCGGGCTCGATGATCGGCGACTGGGCCTACGCCACCGCGGTCGCGGTGTGGGCCTACGGGATCGGCGGGGCGCAGGCGGTCGGCATCTGGTCGGCGGTCCGGCTGACCCTGATGGCGTTCACCTCGCCTGTCGGCGCGGCCATCGCCGACAAGTACCCCCGCAAGACGGTGATGGTGGTCTCGGACCTGCTCCGGGCCTCGCTCGTCACCGTGGCGGCGGTCTGCCTGTTCCTCGACCTCCCGGCGGCGACGGTCTTCGTGCTCGCCACGGTCACCGCCCTGTGCGGCAGCGCGTTCCGGCCTGCGCAGCGTGCGCTGATGCCGGCCCTGGCGAACCGGCCCGAGGAGCTGACCGCCTCCAACGGCACCTCGAGCACGCTGGAGAGCCTGGCGTTCTTCGCCGGGCCGGCGCTCGGGGCCCTGCTCATCGGGGTGGCCGACGTCCCCGTCGTGTTCCTGGTGAACGCCGGCACGTTCGTCTGGTCGACCGTCCTCGTCCTGGGCATCCGGGTCCGCAAGGACGCCGTGCCCGAGCCCGCGGATCCGCCCGAGGCCGACAGCCCGGCCGACGCCGCGCCGACGCCGGGCTTCCTCAGCGAGACGATGGCCGGGTTCCGCACGATCCTGCGCGACAAGGACCTGATGGTCGTCACAGCCGAGGTGTGTGCCCAGACCGTCGTCGCCGGCGCGTCGGCGGTGTTCATGGTGGTGATCGCCGTGGACATCCTCGGCACCGGCGCGAAGGGCGTCGGCTACCTCGACTCGATGTTCGGGGTCGGGGCGATCGTCGGCGGGTTCTTCGCCATCTCGCGCGCCTCCCGGCAGCGGCTGGCCCGGGACATGACCGCCGGCGTGATGCTCTGGGCGTTCCCGCTGCTGCTGGTGACCGTCTGGCCGACCCCCGTGGCGGCCTTCGCCGCGGTCGTCATCCTCGGGTTCGGCAACCCGCTCGTCGACGTCAACATGGACACGATCATCCAGCGGATCACGCCCGATGCGGTACTGGGCCGCGTGTTCGGGGCACTCGAGACCTGCCTGATCGCCACGATGGCCCTGGGGGCCGCCGTGATGCCGTTCCTGGTCCACTGGCTGGGGCTGCGAGGCGCGCTCGCCGTGCTCGGCGTGGCGGTGACGTTGCTGGCGCTCGTGGGGCTGCCGCGGATGCGTGGACTCGACCTGCGACTCGGCCGCCCTGCCGGCCTGTCGCTGATCGAGTCGATCCCGATGTTCGCGCCGCTCACGCCGGCCGTCCTCGAGTCCCTGGCGAACAGCCTGATCCGGGTGCCCGTCCTCGCGGGCGAGGTGGTGCTCCGCGAGGGCGAGGAGTCGGACCGCTTCTACATCATCGAGTCGGGCCTGGTCGAGGTCACCCAGGCGTTCGCGGTGCTGCGCCGCGAGGGCCCGGGCGACTTCTTCGGCGAGATCGGGCTGCTGCGCGACGTACCGCGCACGGCCACCATCACCGCGGTCGAGGACACCGAGCTGCTGGCGCTGGAGCGCGACGACTTCCTGTCAGCGGTCACCGGCCAGCGCGAGGCCCGGTCGGCTGCCGACGACATCGTGACGCGGCGTCTGACCGTCTGACGGGGCGAAGGCGCGCGCTGCTGAGGGCGTGACACGATTCGAGCATGCCCTCAGCCCTGCCCGACGGTGAGCCCGTCCCCACCGACGGGTCGCTGCCGGAGTCCGCGCTGCTCGGGCTTGGAAGGCGGCCGTTCGGCGTCTACGTGCACGTGCCGTTCTGCACGGTCCGCTGCGGCTACTGCGACTTCAACACCTACACCGCGACCGAGCTCGGCGACGTGCCCGGTGCGTCGCGGACGTCGTACGCCGACGCCGCCGTCGCCGAGATCCGGCAGGCCCGCCGCGTGCTCGGGGACGCCGACCTCCCGGTGGAGACGGTCTTCTTCGGCGGCGGCACGCCCACGCTGCTGCCTCCCGCGGACCTGGTCCGGATCGTCGAGGCGGTCCGGGACGAGTTCGGCCTCGCGCCCGGCGCCGAGGTCACCACCGAGTCGAACCCCGACAGCGTCGACCTGCGCGCCCTCGAGCAGCTCCGGGCCGGCGGCATCAACCGGGTCTCGTTCGGGATGCAGTCGGCCGTGCCCCACGTGCTCGCCGTCCTGGACCGCACGCACGACCCGCTCCGGGTTCCGCAGGTGGTCGACTGGGCCCGTGCGGCCGGGTTCGAGCAGGTCAGCCTCGACCTGATCTACGGCACGCCGGGGGAGTCGGCCGCGGACTGGCAGGCGTCCCTGGACGCCGCGCTGGCCTGCCGGCCGGACCACCTGTCGGCGTACGCGCTGATCGTCGAGGAGGGCACCGCCCTGGCCCGTCGGGTCAAGCGCGGTGAGCTGCCGATGACCGACGACGACGACCTCGCGGACAAGTACCTCGCCACGGACGCGGCGCTCGAGGCGGCCGGGCTGCGCTGGTACGAGGTGTCGAACTGGGCGCGTGACGATGCCGCGGCGTGCCGGCACAACGTGGCCTACTGGACCGGCGGCGACTGGTGGGGCGTCGGCCCGGGCGCACACTCCCACGTCGGGGGCGTGCGGTGGTGGAACGTGAAGCACCCGACGGCGTACGCCGGCCGCATCGCGGCGGGCGCGAGCCCGGCCCAGGCCCGCGAGGTGCTGGACGCGGAGACGCAGCGCGTCGAGCGGGTGCTGCTGGAGACCCGGCTCCGCGCGGGGCTCCCGGTGGACGCGCTCGACGAGGCCGGACGCGCCGCCCTGCCGGCCCAGGTGGAGCGCGGGCTGGTCGAGCCGGACGAGCTTGCCGGCGGACGCGTCGTGCTCACGCTGCGCGGCCGGCTGCTCGCGGACGCCGTGGTCCGCGACCTGCTGCCCTGACGCTCAGCTGACCATCCGGATGCAGAGCGGGTAGCGGTAGTCCTCGCCGTTCGCCGCCTTGACCGTCGCCAGGATGATCACGACCAGCGCGAAGACACCGACCACGGCCATCAGCAGGAAGCCGACCAGCACGAACGCCAGGACGAAGCTGATCACCAGGTAGATGAGCAGCGAGATCTGGAAGTTCAGGGACTCGACGGCGTGCCGACGGATGAACGCGGAGTCGTTGCCCTTCATCAGCATGATGATCAGCGGCGCCAGGAAGCCCATCGCGAGCCACGCGGCGACGAAGGTGCCGACGTGGGCGGCGAGGGCCCAGTTGCGCTCCTCCTGGCTGGGTACGGCGACGGGTCCGTAGCCGGGCGGCGGTGCCGGCGGGCCGGGTGGGTTGCTCATGACGCCTCCTGTGTGGTGACGAAGTCGATCAGCTCTTCGACTCTACCGAGCAGCGCGGGCTCGAGGTCGGCGTACGAGCGTCACCTTGCCGAGAATGTGCTTCCAGGCACGGGCGATGTCGGCCTGGTCACGGTGCGGCCAGCCCAGCGACTGGCAGACGCCCTTCTTCCACTCGACGTTGCGGGGGATGGTCGGCCAGGCCTTCATGTTGAGGCGGTCCGGCTTCACCGACTGCCACACGTCGACGAACGGATGCCCGACGATCAGCACGTGCTTGCCGAGCGGGCTCTTCGCCACGCTCTGCGCGATGCGGCTCTCCTTCGACCCGGCGACGAGGTGGTCGACCAGGACGCCGACGCGGCGCTCGGGACCGGGGCGGAAGTCGCGCAGGTGCTCGGAGAGGTCGTCGATGCCTTCGAGGTACTCCACGACGACGCCCTCGACCCGCAGGTCGTCGCCCCAGACCTTCTCGACGAGCTCGGCGTCGTGCCGGCCCTCGACGAAGATCCGGCTGGCGCGCGCGACGCGGGCCTTGCTGCCGGGCACGGCGACCGAGCCGGAGGCGGTGCGGGTGTTGACGGCCGGGCCGCTGCGCGTCGGCGGCACCAGGATGACCGGGACCCCCTCGAGCAGGAAGCCGGTGCCGAGCGGGAACGTGCGGCGCTTGCCGCGGCGGTCCTCCAGCGTCACGGTGCCGAGGTCGCGCTCGACCGCGACGATCTCGCCGCACCAGTCGGTGGTGACCTCCTCGACGACGAGCCCCTTGTCGGCGTCGATCTCGACGGCGCGGCCGCGCTTCGGGGCGCGCCAGTCGGTGTTCAGGACGTCGGAGCCGTATCGGTCGTGCATCCCCGAACCCTAAGCCGGGCGGGCCATCGTCGCCGGCGGGCCACGCCGCTCCCGCCGAGTCGGCTCGTCTGGCTGGCTCAGTGTCGCCGAGTCGGCTGGTCTGGCTGGCTTTTCCCATTGTCCGGCGACCGGTTGCGATATATCGTCGACGTATCGCTAACGCTCGGAGGGAGCAGGACATGGGGCACGGATGGGACAGCCCGTGGGACGACCCGCGGGGACAGCGCGGGCCGGGCTCGCGACGGGGCGGGTCCCCGTGGAGCTCGGGGCCGCCGCCGTGGCTGCAGGGGCTGATCGGCCTCGCGCAGTCCGGGGCGCAGGCGCCTCGCGGACCGAAGGTGCGGCGCGGCGACGTGCGAGCCGCGATCCTCGACGTGCTGGCGGTCGAGCCGATGAACGGCTACCAGATCATCCAGCAGATCGCCGAGCGGTCCGGCGGGGCCTGGAAGCCGAGCCCGGGGTCGGTGTACCCGACGGTGCAGCAGCTCGAGGACGAGGGGCTGGTCGAGGGGACCGACGGCGACGGGCGCCGGCTGCTGCGGCTCACCGACGAGGGCCGCGCCTACGTCGAGGAGCACCCCGACGAGATGGCCGCGACCTGGCGCGCCTTCGACGAGGCCGCCTCCGCGGAGCGTGAGTCCAACGGCCCCGACCTCAAGCCGGTGATCGGTCAGGTGATGGGCGCGGTGTGGCAGGTGGTCACCACCGGCACCCGCCAGCAGCAGGCCGAGGCGGCCGAGATCCTCGCCGAGACCCGTCGCAAGCTCTACGGGCTGCTCGCGGAGGGGGACCCGGAATGAACGCCGCGCCCTGGCCGGGCATGCGGATCGGCGACGCCGAGCGCGAGGCCGCGGTCAGCGCGCTCGGTGAGCACTACGCGTCCGGTCGGCTGACCCGCGAGGAGTACGACGAGCGCGCGGACCGGGCGCTCAAGGCACGCACCGCCGCCGAGGTGGCGCCGCTGTTCACCGACCTGCCGGCGCCGCACCCCTACGCGCCGGCGACCCCGCGGGCGGCGCGCCCGGCTCCGAGCCCGTCCACCCCGTGGCCGGCGTACCGGGCTCCGGTGCGTCGTGGTCCGCGGCTGCCGTTGCTGCCGCTGATCCTCATCGTGGTGGGTCTCGCGATGCTGCTGAAGGCGCCGTTCCTGGTGTTCCTCGTGCTCGGCGTGCTCTGGTTCGCCCGGTCCCGCCGCCGCGGCTGCTGAGCCACACGCCCGCATCCCCGGGCGATCGGTCAGAGGAGCGGGAGGGAGCGGGCGGAGCGCGGGAGGTGCTCGTAGCCGCGGGTGACCGCGTGCCGCAGGTGCTCCCTCGGGTAGGGCCACTCGGTCGCGTCGAGCGCGTCGGCGAGGGGGACGCCGCGCGAGGCCAGGTCGCGGATCGTCTCGGCGACGACGCCGATCGCGCTGCGCTGCTCCTGCACGAAGTCCAGGTCGACCGGCGTTCCGTGCCCCGGGACGACCACGGTGGCCGGCGTCAGCATGCTGACCACGAGGTCGAGGGACGACGGCCACTCCATCGGGAAGCTGTCGTCGCCGTAGCCGGGGTGTCCCGACTGCTCGACGAGGTCGCCGGCGAACAGCACGTCGGCGTCACCCACGCGGACGACCGCGTCGCCGGCGGTGTGCCCGCGGCCCGGGTGGATCAGCTCCACCAGCCGGTCGCCGAGGTCGACCACCTTGGCCGAGGAGAACGTCGTGGACGGTACGACGACCCGCGTCGCCGCCACGTCGGCGTGCCGGGGGTCGGAGGTGTCCGCGCGGCACTCGGCCTTGATCGCCTCGGCGTGCTCCGGGAGGCCGGCCGCCGCGGCGTCGTGGCAGATCAGCTCGGGGTCGGCGTACTCCTCGGCGAGCACGACGTTGCCGAAGGTGTGGTCGAAGTGCAGGTGGGTGTTGACCACGGCCACCACGTCGCCGGCGCCGAGGCGACGGACCTCGTCGACGACGCGCCGGGCCTCGACCTCCGAGGCGTGCGTGTCGACCACGAGCAGGCCGCGGTCGCCGCCGACGAGCCCGACGTTGACGTCGAGGAAGTCGAAGCGCGCCACCCAGCAGCGGTCGGCGATCTCGACGAAGCCCACGTCGTGGGGGATCTCACTCATGGCGTCACCGTACGGGGCAGGACTCGTTGAGTCGCGGCCCAGGTGGGTACGATTGGCACTCGGAACAGGTGAGTGCCAGGGCAGTCGACGAGCAGGGAGGCGAGGCGTCATGAGCGAGGACCGCAAGCTCGCCGTGCTGCGCGCGATCGTCGAGGACTACGTCTCGACGCAGGAGCCGGTGGGCTCCAAGGCGCTCGTGGACCGGCACCGGCTCGGGGTCAGCCCCGCCACGGTGCGCAACGACATGGCCGCGCTGGAGGAGGAGGGGTTCATCACCCAGCCGCACACCAGCGCCGGCCGGATCCCCACCGACAAGGGCTACCGCCTCTTCGTCGACCGGCTCAGCTCGGTCAAGCCGCTGTCGGCCGCCGAGAAGCGCGCGATCGCCACCCTGCTCGAGGGTGCGGTCGACCTCGACGACGTCGTCCAGCGCAGCGTCCGGCTGCTCGCGCAGCTGACCCGCCAGGTCGCGGTCGTGCAGTACCCCGTGCTGTCGCGCTCCACCGTGCGGCACGTCGAGGTGGTGCCGCTCACCGGGACCCGGCTGCTGCTGGTGCTGATCCTCTCCACCGGCCGGGTGGAGCAGCGCGTCGTGGAGCTGCCCGAGGCGCTCGAGGAGGAGGACGTCGCCGACCTCCGCAGCCGGCTCAACCGTGCCGTGATCGGCGAGCGCCTCGCGGACGCCTCCGACAAGCTGGTGCAGCTGCCGGACGACTACGAGCCCGGCAAGCGCGCGCCGATCGCCGCCCTGGTCGCCTCGCTGGTCGAGGCGATGAGCGACCACCGGTCCGACGAGCGGGTCGCCGTCGGCGGCACCGCCAACCTGGCCCGCTTCGGCGACGGCTTCGACATGAGCATCCGGCCGATGCTGGAGGCGCTCGAGGAGCACGTCGTGCTGCTCAAGCTGCTCGGCGAGGCGACGTCGTCGTCCACCGTGACGGTCCGCATCGGTCACGAGGGGCCCTACCAGGAGCTGGCGACCACGTCGGTCGTCGCCACCGGCTACGGGCCGGGCGACGAGGCGCTGGCGACGCTCGGCATCGTGGGCCCCACCCGCATGGACTACCCAGGGACGATGGCCTCGGTGCGCGCGGTCGCGCGCTACGTGAGCCGGATCCTCGACGAAGGATGACAAGGACACTGTGAGCCAGGACCTCTACGACACCCTCGGGGTTGCCCGGGACGCGGACGGCGACGCCATCAAGAAGGCGTACCGGAAGCTGGCCCGTCAGCTCCACCCCGACGTGAACCCCGACCCGGAGACGCAGGAGCGGTTCAAGGACGTCACCCGCGCCTACGAGGTGCTCTCCGACCCGGAGAAGCGCCGGATGTACGACCTCGGCGGCGACCCGTTCAACGGTGCCGCCGGCGGCTTCGCGGGGGCGGGCCAGGGCTTCTCGTTCACCGACATCATGGACGCGTTCTTCGGCGGCAGCGGGGCAGGCGCCGCGGGGGGCCGCGGTCCCCGGCCGCGCACCCGTCGCGGTCAGGACGCGCTGATCCGGCTCGAGGTGGACCTCGCCGAGGCGGCGTTCGGCACGACCCGCGAGCTCAAGGTCGACACCGCGGTGCTCTGCACGGTCTGCGGTGGCGACGGTGCCGCGCCCGGCTCCGCGCCGAAGACCTGCGAGACCTGCCATGGCCACGGCGAGACCGTCGCCGTGCAGCGCTCGTTCCTCGGCGAGATCCGCACCATGCGTCCGTGTGCCGCCTGCCGCGGCTACGGCACGATCATCCCCGAGCCGTGCCGCGAGTGCTCCGGCGACGGCCGGGTCCGGTCGCGCCGCACGCTGACCGTGAAGATCCCCGCCGGCGTCGACACCGGCACCCGGGTGCAGCTCTCCGGCCAGGGCGAGGTCGGCCCCGGCGGCGGCCCGGCCGGCGACCTCTACGTCGAGATCCACGTCGCCGACCACCCGGTGTTCGTGCGCGCGGGCACCGACCTGCACTGCACGGTGACCGTCCCGATGACGGCGGCCGCGCTCGGCACCACGATCGAGCTGCCGCTGCTCGAGGCCGACCTGGCCGGGGCCGACGGGAGCAGCGACCTGGAGACGACGGTCGAGCTCGACATCCTGCCCGGCACCCAGTCCGGCGCCGAGACGGTGCTGCATGCGCGCGGGGTCCCGGCGCTGCGCGGCTCCGGCCGCGGCGACATCGTGGTCCGGGTCGTCGTCGAGACGCCCACCCGGCTCGACGAGCGCCAGGAGGAGCTGCTGCGCGAGCTCGCCGCGCTCCGCGACGAGGAGTCGCCCGACGGCCGCGTCCACGAGGCGCCCAAGTCGGTCTTCAGCCGCTTCCGCGACGCGTTCGGGCCGCGCTGATGAGCCTGCCGATGTTCGTGCACCCGCAGCTCTCCGGCCTGGCCGAGGGCGGCACCGTGACCCTCGACGGCGACGAGGCCCGCCACGCCGTCGTGGTCAAGCGCATCCGCGCCGGCGAGCAGGTCGCGCTCACCGACGGCGAGGGTACGACGGCCACGGTGACCGTCACCGACACCACCAGGTCGTCGCTGACCGGGACGGTCGACGCCGTGCGCACCATCGAGCCGGAGATGCCGCGCGTGGTCGTGGTGCAGGCGATCCCGAAGGGCGACCGGGGCGAGCTCGCCGTCGAGATGCTCACCGAGGTGGGCGTCGACGTGATCGTGCCGTGGGCCGCCGCCCGGTCCGTCGCTGTGTGGCGTGGCGACCGCGCCGCCAAGTCGCTCGCCAAGTGGCGCTCGACGGCCCGCGAGGCCGCCAAGCAGGCCCGCCGGTCCTGGTTCCCCGAGGTCACCGAGATGGTCGGCCTCGACGAGGTGGTCGCGCTGCTGAAGAACGCGTCCGTGCCGGTGGTGCTGCACGAGGCCGCGTCCGGACCGCTCGCGGACCTGCCGGTCCCGGGCCGCGGCGAGATCGTCATCGTGGTCGGTCCCGAGGGCGGGATCAGCGACGAGGAGCTCGCGGCGTTCGCCGCAGGTCGGCGCCGAGCCGGTCCGGCTCGGGTCGTCGGTGCTGCGCACCTCGACGGCCGGCGTGGCCGCGACCGCGGCCCTGCTCGCCCGCACCCGCTGGCGCTGAGCCCCCTCAGCCGCGCAGCAGCACCGTGACGCGGTCGGTCTCCTCGGCGAGCTCGGCCCGCTGTGACCTGGTGAGACTGCCCGGCACGTCCAGGGCGACGGCACCGTCGCGCCACCACCACAGACCGGCCATGAACCCGTCGACGAAGACGGTGCCGCCGTTGCCGCCGTTGGCCCCCATCCACCGGCGCCGTGCCACCTCGGCCATCGATCGTGCGACCGGTCCGCATGCGAGAGCCACACGTTGTCGTAGGTCGCCGAGCAGCCGGACCGGAGCGTGGGCGTCCCCGTCGACGTACGGCGCCCCGGGCACGTCGTACCGCCTCCGCCCGTCCTCGCACTCCACGACCTCGAGCTCGTCGGCCATCGACGTGAAGACCGGGCCGAGCCGGGTCACCCGCGACCACGTCGTCATGTCGGCCGCGCGTCGCCGGACCGAACGCGCGGAGGTAGCGCCGCACCAGCTCCGCGGAGGTCGACCTCGGCGGTCGGCCGGCCGAGGTGGTTCTCGACGGTCTGGTAGACCACGCCGCCCGAGCGCTGCCACAGCCCGCGCGGCGGCAGCTGCACCAGCGGCACCCGCTCGCGTGCGACGTGGGCGAGGGCGCTGCGCCGGCACGCCGGGAACTGCTCGGCGAGCCGGTCGCCGAGCTCCTTCACCGGCAGCGGGCCGGCGCCCAGCAGCCGCCTGGTCGCGGCGACCACGTCCGGCACCGGAACGTCCCGCGCCGGCACGGTTCATGCTGGTTGCGACCGGCTCGCCTGGTCGAGCGCCGGCTGCACCCACCTGCGCAGGGTCAGCGCGTCGTCGGGGACGAGCACGTGGATGGTGCCGCGCATGCGTCAGCAGCCGCACCGCGGCGCCGGAACCGATCGCGTCCGACAGGTCCGACGGGTCGAAGTCCGTCGATGCGCGCGGCCAGCGACAGGTACGGCGGCAGGTTGTCCTGCGCCTGCAGGCCGACCAGGTGCTCGACCATGTCCAGCGCCGGGACGGCGGCGCGCTCGAGCAGGTGCTGCCGCGCGAGCAGCGTGCGGTTCAGGTCGCGCAGGCTGAGCATCGCGCCGGGCCAGCGGTGCCGCGGGTCGGCTCAGCCGATCCTGGGCGGCACGTAGGGGGTGAAGACCTCCTCCTGGTCGGCCCCCTCCTCGTCGTCCTCGTGCCGGTCGTCGTGCGCCTCAGAGGTCGCCTCGGGCTCGGTGCGTGACTGCTCGGGCACCGTGTGGCTCGCCTCCGCGGAGCTCTCGTCCTCCGGGTGCTCGACGTCGGGCTGCGTCTCGCCGATGACCTGGTCCACGAGCGCGCTCGGTGCCGCCCCGGTGAGGGTGGTCAGCATCTGCCGGACGTTGGCGAGCTGGGCGTTGATGCTGTCGCGCCGCTGCGTGGCGGCGGCGAGCTCACGCTCGGACTCGGCGCGGATCCGGGCAGCCACGACCTTCGCGTCGCCGACGATGGTGGCCGCCTGCTGCTCGGCGTCGTCGATCAGGCGGCGCGACTCGCGGGCGGCGTCGGCCTGGGCGGCCTCCGCCTCGGCGCGCGAGGTCTCGACGTGCCGCCGAAGCTCCTCGAGTCGCTCCTGGGCCTCCGCCATCTGCTGGGTGAACTCCTCCTCGGACTGCTGCCGACGCGTCGCGAGGGTCGTCTCGAAGTCGGCGGCCGCCTTCGCCGACTTGGCACGCTGCGTCTCGTAGACCGCCTCGGCCTCCTGGAGGCGCGCGGCGGCGTCGCGCTCGGCCACGTCGAGCCGCTCGTCCGCGCTGCGCCGGGCCTCCTCGAGCACCCGGGCGGCCTCGGCCTCGGCCTCGCTGCGGCGCTGGGCGGCGTAGCCGTCGGCGGCGCCGCGGATCCCGGCCGCGGCCTCGTCCACCTTGGCGCGGTGGGCCGCCGCCTCCTCCCGGGCCCGTTCGCGCAGCTCGTTGGCCTCGGTGTCCGCGAGCTCGAGGATCTGGCCGACGCGCTCACCGAGGTGGCTGAAGGTGACCGGCTCTGCCGGGCGCTCCTCGACCGGTCGGGACTGCTCCTCCTCGAGCTGCTGCACCCGCGTCTCGAGCGCCTGCGCCTGCCGGCGGGCCTGCTCGGCGCTCTCGGCGAGCTCGCTGACCCGGCGGTCGACCTGGCTCGGGTCGTAGCCGCGCAGGACGACGCGGAAGGGGGTGGGGGAGTCGCTCATGACTGGTGGTCCTCTTTGCTGTCGGTGGGTTGTCCGGGGGTGGACCCGTGGTCCGGGTCGGTGCCGCCCTGGCTCGGGAAGGCGGTGTCGGTGGGTACGGCGAGGGCGTGGATCACGCCGGAGAGCTGGCTCAGCTCGGCGGCGATCTCGTCGCGGCGGCGGGTCAGCAGGGCGACCTCCTGCCGCGCGTCGTCGAGCAGGGTGCGCGCCTGGGACCGGACGGCGTCGGCCTCCTGCCGGGCCTCGATGACGTGCGCGACCGTCTGCTCGCGGGCGCTGCGGAGCTCGTCCTGGGCGGTGCGCTGGCTGCGCATGACCTCCTCGGCCACCCGTTCTCGCAGGATCCGGGCCCCGGACTCCGCCTCGTCCAGCCGCCGCTGGGCGCGCTCCTGGACCTGGCGGGCACGTTCCTCGGCGTCGGCGTCGATGCGGGCAGCCTGCTGCTCCGCCTCCGAGAGGATGCCCTCGGCCTCCTTCTGGGCCGCCGCCAGCACCTGGGCGGCGACGTCACCGAGCTCGACGGCACGGTCGTCGGCCTGCTGCACCACGTCGGCGAGCCGGGCATGGAGCCGGGCCAGCAGGTCCTGGAGCCGACGCCGGACCTGGCGTTGGTGCCGGGTGGCCTCGGCATGGCCTGCGACGCGGACCCGCTGCGCCTCGAGCTCGGCCGCGGCGAGCAGCGCGTCCATGGTCTGCTGGGTCCAGGCGGTCTGCTCGGCCGCCGAGGCCATCGCCTGGTCGGCCTCCTCGCGGGCCTCCCGGAGCAGCTGCGCGGCCTTGCCCTGCGACTCGCTGTGCAGCAGCTCGGCCTCCCCCCGCAGGGCGGCCGCCTCCCGCTCCGCGGCGTCGCGCACGGCTGCCGCGTCGGCGTCGGCCTGTTCCCGGGTGGCCGCGGCCGCCTGCTCGGCCTCCGCCAGGAGGGCGGCGATGCTGCTGTCGGTCTCGGCGCGACGCTGCTCCGCCAGCTCGGCGCTCTGGGCGAGCTGTTCCTGGGCTCGTGCGGTGGCGTCGGCGAGCGTCGCGCTGGCCTCCGCCTGGGCATCGTCACGGAGCCGGGTCGCCTCGTTGCGCGCCGTCTCGACGGCGCGGGTCGCGGCCGCACTCTCCTCCGCGGCGCCGGTCCGGGCGTCGGCGAGGATCTCGTTGCGCTGCAGTTCGGCCGCCTGCATCAGGAGCGTCGCCTGCTCGGCGGCGTCGGCGACCGTCTGCTGGGCCTCCTGGGAGGCGGCTTCGAGCTGCTCGCGGGCCGCTTGCACCACGCGAGCGGCCTCGGCGCGCTCCGCGGCCGCCTCGTCGTGGAGACGGCTCGCCTCCAGCTCCGCCTCCCGGCGGAGGGCAGCGGCCTCGTCCGCATCCTGCTGGGCGTGGGCACGCAGCTCGTCCGCCACCTGCTGGGCGCGCCGGAGCAGGTGCGCGGCGGATGCCTGGGAGGCGACGCCCTCGGCGGTGGTCACGTCTTCCTGCACGACGTCACGCACGGCTTCGCCGGCCCCCTGCACAGGTCACGCGTTGCCAAGCCATGCCTACCTCTGAGTCCTGTCTTCTCCCGAACGGGCCGATCCGTGTCGGTGGCCGCGCCGAGAACCGGGGCCAGCGGCCGGATCCGGCCCTGCAGCCCTACGTCCAGCAGAATTTACACAACTCGCGGCGGTTACCGGGAGGTAGTCGTGTGATCTGTACGACTGCTCTGGTCCGCGCGGAGGGTGGGCTCAGCGGATCGTGAGGTCCTTCGTGTCCTCGAAGGGCGGGAAGCCCTCGCCGCCGGACGCGTCCTCGTCCTTGACCACGAGGGTGTAGTCGCCGGCGGGAGCGTCGACCGTGAAGGAGTACGGCGCCATCCGGCAGCACTCCTCGGCGGTCGCGAAGCCGCTCTTCACGACCGTGTCGCCCTGCCGGAGCTCCCAGGTCACGTTGGCCTCGAAGAACGCGCCGATGCCCGTCACCTCGAAGCCGCTGGACACCTCGGCGCCCTGGGCCGGGTCGATGATCCAGACCTGCGCCAGCGTCGACGTCTCGTCGCCCTGCGCCAGCGGCTCGGAGGTGGGCACCCCCAGCAGCGTGTCGGTGGGCCGGCCGTCGAGCAGGAACCGCACGGGAGCGCGCATCTGGTAGCCCGCCTGCGCCGTGTAGATCAGCTGCTCGACGGAGATCTGCGCCTGCTTGTCGCTCATCCCGCCCGGACGGTCGTGCAGCAGGTGCGGCGCCCTTCAGGTCCACGACGATGGTGTCGCCGCTGACCTCCACGTGCTGCACGTCCGCCCCTGTAGGCCACAGCGACGCGTAGTCCGGGTCCTGCGGGGCGACCGCGACGGCCTGGTGCACCGCCTCGGCCACGGCGGCGTCGGTGTCGGCCGTCGGGGACTGGTGGAACTCGCGGTAGAGCCGCGGGCCCTGCCCGGTCTGGCCGACGTAGTAGACGGGAAGGGCCACGCGGGTGGGTGCGGGGGCGGCGCTCGTGCCCTCGGAGGGTGAGTCGTCCGCGGAGGCGACGGGCTTCGACGGTGACGCCGCAGGCACCGGCTCGGTGCTGGTCGTGCCCGCGTCGTCGTCGATCACGGCGAACGCCGCGATGGTCGCGGCGGTGGCGACGACGGCCGCGCCGACGCCGAGGAGCCAGGGACGGTTGCTCATGGGGCGCACCTTCGTTCGGGACTGGATGGCGTCGAGGCCGTGCTGCGGCTCGACACCGGAGACCGCGTCGTCGAGGAGCTCACGCAGCCGGTCGTCGTCACGCGGGTTCATGATGGGTCCTCCAGCAGCTGGCGAAGGGATGCCGCGCCCCGGGACGCGTGGCTCTTGACCGCGCCGCGGCTGATCCCGAGCGTCTCGGCGATCTGGGCCTCGGACAGGTCGAGGTAGTAGCGCAGTGCGAGGACCTCGCGCTGCCGGGTCGGGAGGGCGCGGAGCGCGTCGAGGACCTGGGTACGCCGTTCCGTCGCGATCGCGTCGTGGTCGGCCCCGGGCCGGTCCGCCCCGACGGGGCTGAGGTGCCGCGCCTGCACGGCGCGGTGACGCAGCACCGACCGGGACCGGTTCACGACCGTCTGCCGCAGGTAGGCCAGGCCCTTGTCGGGTTCACGCAGCCGGCGCCAGCGACCGTGCATCGCGACGAAGGAGTCCTGCACGACCTCCTCGGCCGTCTCGACGTCCCGCACCAGCAGGACGGAGAGCCGCACGAGCTGCCGGTAGTGGCCGGCGTACAGCTCCTCCACCGCGGCGTCGGCGTCCCACGCACTCGAGTCGTGCACGGCACCCCCAAGCCCGGGTCGCAGAAGCAGTTCGTTCCTCACGGTAGTTGCACGCGACGGCGGACCCGCCGGTTTACACGCGGGGCGCGCCGGGGTGTCCGGCCGCCGCCCGACTAGGCCACCGGAACGCCGGGGTTTCCGGCCCGGCGCGCTGCGGTAGACGCACGAGGAACGGGGAAGGCCGATCGTCGGGAGGGACGAGTTGAGCAGCACCTGGAACTCTGACTACACGCGCCCGGGCGCGGAGCCCTGGTGGGACGCCGGTCCGGTCGCCCACGGGGACGAGCAGGCGGAGGCCCCCGCCGCGTAGAGGCCCGTACGCTGGGGCCATGCCGACTGACCGGGACTGCCTGTTCTGCAAGATCGTGGCCGGTGACATCCCGGCCGACGTCGTGCTCAGCACCGCCACGACGGTCGCCTTCCGCGACATCGAGCCGCAGGCGCCGACGCACGTGCTGGTGGTCCCGCGCAGCCACCACGCCAACGCGGCCGAGCTCGCCGTCGCCGAGCCGGACGTGTCCGTCGACCTGTTCCGGGCGGCTGCCGCCGTCGCGGAGCAGGAGGGCCTCGGCGAGGGCTACCGGATGGTCCTCAACACCGGCGCCGCCGCGCACCAGACCGTCTTCCACGCCCACCTGCACGTGCTCGGCGGCCGCTCGATGGGCTGGCCTCCGGGATGACCCGGCTGCGCTCCGCCCTGCTGGTCGCCGCCGTGGGTGTGACCCTCGTGCTCGCCGGCTGCAGCGGCAGCGACCCCGAGGTCGCGGCGACCGGCACCGCGACAGACAACGAGTCCGCGCCGAGCCCGTCCGCGCGGCGCCCACAGCGGTCACGCCTCGGGCGCCGCGCGCCCCGCGAGCCGGCCGCTGCGGGCGGGTGAGCGCTTCAGCGAGCTCACCATGCCGGCGGCGTACACCCCCTCGGCCCCCACCGGCACCGGGACCGACGACTACCGCTGCTTCCTGCTCGACCCGAAGCTCCGGAAGGACTCCTTCATCACCGGCCTGGACGTGCTGCCCGGCAACGAGGACGTCGTCCACCACGTCATCCTGTTCCGCGTGCCGCCGGAGTCGGTCGCCAAGGCGCAGGCCACGGACGCCGAGGAACCGGGCCAGGGCTGGACCTGCTTCGGTGGCACCGGGCTCGACAGCGGGGCCCAGCTCGACGACGCGCCGTGGCTCGGGGCGTGGGCACCCGGCGGCGGCGAGCGGGTGATGGCCAAGGACGTCGGCATCCCGCTCGAGGCGGGGTCCCGCGTGATCATGCAGGTGCACTACAACCTGCTCGCCGGCCAGGAGCCGGACGTCTCGGCTGCCCGGCTGCGCCTCGCCCCGGGTGACAAGGACCTGGCGCCGCTCCAGACGATGCTGCTTCCCGCGCCCGTCGAGCTGCCCTGCCGGCTCGGCCACGACCAGAGCCCGCTGTGCGACCGCACCGCCGCGCTCGCCGACAACGCGCGGCGCTTCGGCCGGGTGGCGCAGACCGCGAACTACCTGCACCTGCTCTGCGGCGCCGCGGAGATCGGCCCGGTCCAGCACTGCGACCGCACGATCCAGGAGCCCACCACGATCCGTGCGGTGGCGGGCCACATGCACCTGCTCGGCCGCAAGATCCGCATCGAGGTCAACCCGGGCACCCCGCGGGCCCGCACCGTGCTGAACATCCCGGTGTGGGACTTCGACAACCAGGGCTCGCGCCCCGTCGACCCGGTGAGGCTCGTGCCCGGCGACACCGTCCGGGTGACCTGCCGCCACGACCAGTCGCTGCGCGACATGCTGCCCGCGTTCCAGGGGCAGGAGGAGCGCTACGTCGCCTGGGGCGAGGGGACCACCGACGAGATGTGCCTCGGCATGCTGCTCGTGACCCGGCCGTAACCAGATGGGCGGATCCTGCGCACTCCCGTAGCATGGACAACGACCTATCGCCGCATATCAGGGGAGGGCGGCCCCACCGGGCCACCTATGACAGAGACCGAGCTACCGACGCACACGATCGTGATTCCGGCGAGTGTCCCGATGGTCGCCCTGCTGGGACCCAGCGACGAGCACCTCGCCCTGATCGAGAAGAACTTCAAGGCCGACATCCACGTCCGCGGCAACCAGGTCACCTTGCGCGGCGACGCCGCCGAGGTCGCTCTCGCCGAGCGTCTGCTCGACGAGCTGTCCACCATCATCCGCACCGGTCAGGGCATCACGCCCGAGACCGTCGAGCGGGCGATCGGCATGCTCCGCGCAGAGACCCACGAGCACCCGGCCGACGTGCTGAGCATGAACATCCTGTCCAACCGTGGACGGACGATCCGGCCCAAGACGCTGAACCAGAAGCGCTACGTCGACTCCATCGACAAGCACACGATCGTGTTCGGCATCGGGCCCGCCGGCACCGGCAAGACCTACCTCGCGATGGCCAAGGCCGTGCAGGCGCTGCAGGCCAAGAACGTCAACCGGATCATCCTGACCCGGCCCGCCGTCGAGGCGGGGGAGCGGCTCGGCTTCCTGCCCGGCACGCTCAGCGACAAGATCGACCCCTACCTGCGGCCGCTGTACGACGCCCTGCACGACATGCTCGACCCGGACACGATCCCCAAGCTGCTCGCGGCCGGCACCATCGAGGTCGCCCCCCTGGCCTACATGCGTGGCCGGGCGCAGCCCTACGACAGCCAGGTCCTGACCCCGGACGGCTTCCGCGCACTCGGGTCGCTCGAGGTCGGGGACCTCGTGGTCGGGTCCGACGGTCTGCCGACGCCCGTGATCGGCATCTACCCCCAGGGCCGCAAGCAGGTCTACCGGGTCACGACCCAGGACGGTGCGAGCACGCTGGCCTGCGGCGAGCACCTCTGGACCGTCCGGACCCCGGAGGACAAGCGCCGCAACCGCACCCGGGTGCTCGAGACCCGCGAGATGATCGGCAGGCTCCGCCGCGGCCGCATCCGGCGCTTCGAGCTGCCCGTGGTGAGTGCGGTCGAGCTCGTGCCGCAGAGCGTGCCGATGGACCCCTACGCCCTCGGTCTGCTCCTCGGCGACGGCTGCCTCACCACCTCGACGACGCCGAGCTTCACCACGGCCGACCCCCAGCTCGCGGAAGAGCTGCAGGCCCGGCTCCCGGAGGTCGAGCTCCATCGGAAGGACGAGATCAACTACGTCCTCCGGCGCGCAGACGGTGGCGGGCGCGGTGGCGTGATCACGGCCAACCCCGTGACAGAGATCCTGCGGACCCTCGGTCTGGCCGGGACCCGGTCGTCGACCAAGTTCGTGCCGCAGCAGTACCTCCAGAACTCGGCCGCCCGGCGACTGGCCCTGCTCCAGGGGCTGCTCGACACCGACGGCGGACCGGTGAGCCAGGACGGCCGCACCTGCCGGGTGCACTACTGCACCACCTCGCCGCAGCTGCGTGACGACGTGGTCTTCCTGGTCCGCTCGCTCGGTGGTGTGGCCTACTGGCGGACCCGCCCCGCCGAGGGACGGTCACCCGGCCTGGCCAACGGCCGACCGGTGCCCTACCGCCACGACGCGTACGTCGTCGACATCCGGCTGCCCGCCGGGCTCCCGCCGTTCCGGCTGATCCGGAAGCGGGACGCCTACGACACCGCCGGCGGCGGCCGTCCGATGCGCTTCATCGACAGCATCGAGCCGGCCGGCGAGCAGGACACGATGTGCATCCAGGTCGCGGCCGCGGACTCGCTCTACGTGACCGACGACTTCCTGGTCACGCACAACACGCTCAACGACGCGTTCATCATCCTCGACGAGGCGCAGAACACCTCGCCCGAGCAGATGAAGATGTTCCTCACCCGGCTCGGCTTCGGCTCGAAGATGGTCGTCACCGGCGACGTCACCCAGGTCGACCTGCCGAGCGGCACGAAGAGCGGCCTGCGGATCGTCGAGGGCATCCTCGACGGCATCGAGGACGTGTCCTTCAACCGGCTCACCTCCCACGACGTCGTGCGCCACCGCCTGGTCGGCCACATCGTCGCGGCCTACGACGAGTACGAAGAGGCCCGTCGCCAGGACGGCGACGGCGACACCGACCGCAGACCCAGGAGCCACCGAGCGTGATCACCCCACGAAGCTGCTCGCTTCGCTCACACCTCCGCGGGGACCCCGAATGACCATTGAGATCCTCAACGAGTCCGGCGCGGAGGTCGACGTCAAGGAGCTGGCTCGGCTGGCCCGCTTCGCCATGGACCGGATGCGCGTCCACCCGCAGGCCGAGCTGTGCATCAAGCTGGTCGACGAGGACACCATCGCGCAGCTCAACGCGCAGTGGATGGACAAGGAAGGGCCGACCGACGTGCTGGCCTTCCCGATGGACGAGCTGCGTCCCGGTCTGGTCAACGAGGAGCCCGAGGAGGGTGTCCTCGGCGACCTCGTGCTCTGCCACTCCATCGCCGAGAAGCAGGCGGAGCAAGCACGAAATGCGGGTCATGCAGGCTATTCGGTGGCCGACGAGGTCGACCTGCTGACCGTGCACGGCATCCTGCACCTGCTCGGCTACGACCACGCCGAGCCGGACGAGCACCGGGAGATGTTCGGCCTCCAGGCCCGCCTCCTCGCCGAGTGGCAGGGCGCCCGGCGCGGCGAGGTGCTGCCCGGCGACGAGCTGCCCGGGGCCGCGGAGCAGCCCACCCAGGCACCCGGATGAGCGCAATAGACATCTGGCTGCTGGTCCTCGCGGCCGTCCTGGTCTTCGTCGCCGGCCTGTTCAGCAGCGCCGACGCCGCGCTGTCGTCCTTCTCCAAGGCCCGCGCCGAGGAGCTCTCCCACGAGGGCCGCTCCGGGGCCGGCCGGCTGCTGGTGATCGTGGCCGACCCGCCGCGCTACCTCAACACGGCGCTGTTCCTGCGGATGCTGTGCGAGATCTCCGCGATCATCATGGTGACGGTCGTGATGCTGGACCTGATCGTGCGCCACGGCGCCGAGGGCGGGCCCGAGGTCTCCAGCGGACGCTGGATGGCGATGCTCGCCGCGCTCGGCATCTCGCTCGTGGTCTCGTTCGTCGTGATCGGCGTCGCCCCCCGCACGGTCGGCCGCCAGCACTCCGAGCGGGTCGCGCTGCTGTCGTCCGGCCCGCTCCTCGCGATCACCAAGGTGCTCGGCCCGCTGCCGCAGCTGCTGATCCTGGTCGGCAACGCGATCACCCCCGGCCGCGGCTTCAGCGAGGGACCGTTCGCCTCCGAGGCCGAGCTGCGTGAGCTCGTCGACCTCGCGGAGGCGTCCAGCGTCATCGAGTCGGGCGAGCGGGCGATGATCCACTCCGTCTTCGAGCTCGGCGACACCCTTGTCCGCGAGGTGATGGTGCCGCGCACCGACGTGGTCTTCATCGAGCGCAACAAGACCCTGCGGCAGGCGATGTCGCTGGCGCTGCGCAGCGGCTACTCGCGCATCCCGGTCGTGGGGGAGAACCTCGACGACATCGTCGGCTTCGCCTACCTCAAGGACCTCACCCGCCGGGTCTTCGACCGGCACGAGGCCGAGCAGACCGAGAAGGTCGAGTCGGTGATGCGCCCGGTGATGTACGTCCCCGACTCCAAGCCGATCGACGCGCTGCTGCGCGAGATGCAGTCCGAGCGCAAGCACGTCGCGGTCGTCGTCGACGAGTACGGCGGCACCGCCGGCCTGGTCACCATCGAGGACGTCCTGGAGGAGATCGTCGGCGAGATCACCGACGAGTACGACGTCGAGCACATCGACGTCGAGCACCTCGCCAACGGCAGCACCCGGGTCAGCTCGCGCTACCCGGTCGACGACATCGAGCACATCTGCGGCGTGGCGATCGAGGACGACGACGTCGACACCGTCGGCGGCCTGATGGCCAAGCACCTCGGCCGGGTCCCGATCGCCGGGTCGGTCGTGGAGTCGCACGGCCTCCGGTTCGAGGCGGAGGCGCCGGCCGGGCGCCGCAACCGGATCGGCACGGTGCTGATCTCTCGGGTGGAGCCTGTCGACCTGTCCGCCGAGGACGAGTCCTACGCTGACAACCATGCCGACCGAGCTCACTGACCCGGACGACGCCAAGCTCGTCACCCTCGCCCGCTCCACCCGGGCGCGCACCCGTGCCGCCGAGGGGGCCTGCGTGCGCGACCTGGACGGGCGGACGTACGCCGCCGCGACCGTCGACCTCCCGTCGTTGCAGCTCACGGCGGCCCAGGTGGCCGTCGCGATGGCCGTCACCTCGGGGGCGGCCGGCCTCGAGGCCGTGGTCGTGCTCGGCGACGCGGCGGTGCTCGACGAGGCCGACCTGTCCGTCGTACGCGACTTCGCCGGCGCCGGCGTGCCGGTCCACCTCGCCGCCCCGGACGGGTCCGTCGTCGCGTCCCTGACCTCATGAGCAGCAGTGGCCAGAAGCAGCGGATGCTGGCCGGCGAGCTCTACCTGGCCGACGACCCGGAGCTGCAGGCCGAGGCGCTGCGGGCCGCCGAGCTGACCGCCGACTACAACGCCACGGCGCCCTCCGACCGGACCGGCCGGCGGCGCATCCTCGAGGACCTGCTCGGGTCGGTCGGCGAGGACGTCGAGATCCGGCAGCCGTTCCGGGTCGACTACGGCTACCAGATCCACGTCGGCCCCCGCACGTTCGCCAACTGGGGCCTGGTCGCCGCCGACGTCGGCCGGATCGAGATCGGCGCGGACGTGCAGATCGGCCCGAACGTGCAGCTGCTCACCCCGACCCACCCGACCGACCCGGACCAGCGCCGGGACAGGTGGGAGGCCGCCGAGCCGATCACCATCGGCGACAACGTCTGGCTCGGCGGCGGGGTGATCGTCTGCCCGGGGGTCACGATCGGCGCCGACACCGTCGTCGGAGCCGGCTCGGTGGTCGTCAAGGACCTTCCGGCGCGGGTGGTGGCGGTCGGCAACCCGGCCCGGGTGATACGCAACCTCTGACCCTATTGGCCCATGACGTCGGGCGCCCGGCCTGTGTAGGTTGCTGAGCGTGAGTGACCTGGTCGGACGGACCCGGCACGACGAGGCGGTCGCACGGCTGCTCGCGTCCTACCGGGCGATCCCCGCGGGCGCGCCCGTGCGCCTCGCGAAGTCGACGTCGAACCTGTTCCGCAACCGGGCGCGGAGCACGGCTCCCGGACTGGACGTGTCCGGGCTGCGCGGCGTCGTCGACGTGGACGAGGCTGCCGGCACCGCCGACGTGCAGGGAATGTGCACCTACGAGGACCTCGTCGACGTCACCCTGGCCCGCGGATTCATCCCGCTCGTCGTTCCCCAGCTGCGCACGATCACGCTCGGCGGCGCGGTCACCGGTCTCGGCATCGAGTCCACGTCGTTCCGCAGCGGCCTGCCGCACGAGTCGGTGCTGGAGATGGACGTGCTCACCGGCGACGGCCGCGTGCGCACGGTGCGGCCCGGCGACGACCTGTTCGACGCGTTCCCCAACTCCTACGGGTCGCTGGGCTACGCGACGCGGCTCCGGATCCGGCTCGAGCGGGTGCCCCGCCACGTCACGCTGCGGCACGTCCGGTTCCACGATCTCGACGTCCTCGCCGCGAGCATCGAGTCGGTGGTCGCCGACGGGGCGTACGACGGGGTGCGGGTCGACGCCGTGGACGGCGTGGTGTTCGCGCCGGGGGAGGCGTACCTGACGCTGGCGCGGTGGGGTCTCGACAGGCTCGACCACCCGAGGGCAGGGCTCGACACAGGGCCGGACCCGGCGACGAGCGACTACACGGGCGTCGAGCCCTACTACCGCTCGATCCAGCGGCGGAGCACCGACCTGCTCACGATGTACGACTACCTGTGGCGCTGGGACACCGACTGGTTCTGGTGCTCGGGGGCGTTCGGCCTCGACCGGCCGTGGGTGCGGCGGGCCTGGCCGCGGCGGTGGCGGCGCAGCGACGTGTTCCACAAGCTGGTCGGCCTGGAGAACCGCTACGGCGTGAAGGCGCGCATCGACCGGGCGCGCGGGCTGCCCGACCGGGAGCGGGTCATCCAGGACGTCGAGATCCCCGTGGAGTGGACTGCCCGAGTTCCTCAGCTGGTTCGACGAGCACATCGGGATGCGGCCGGTGTGGCTCTGCCCGCTGCGCAGCACCCGCACGTGGCCGTCGTACCCGCTCCGCCCCGGCGCCACCTACGTCAACGTCGGCTTCTGGGGCACCGTCCCGATCGAGCCCGGCGCCCGCGACGGCGACCGCAACCGGGCCATCGAGACCGAGGTGGCAGCGCTCGGCGGGCACAAGTCGCTCTACTCCGACGCCTACTACGACCGGGAGACCTTCGACCTGCTCTACGACCAGTCCTTCGCCCGCACGGTCCGCAAGGAGACCGACCCGGACGGACGGCTGACCGAGCTCTACGAGAAAGCGGTGGGACGCAGATGACCAACACGATCGACCGACCCGAGGCCCGGGCCCCGCAGGTGACGATCGGGGAGGCGCTGACCCGGCTGATGGTCGGCGGCGTCCCGTTCCGGTTCACGGCGTACGACGGCAGCACCGCCGGCCCGCCGGACTCCCCGATCCACCTGCGGCTGAAGAACGAGCGCGGGCTGTCCTACCTGCTGTCCGCCCCCGGCGACCTCGGGATGGCGCGCGCCTACGTGTCGGGCGACCTGGAGCTCGAGGGGGTCCACCCCGGCAACCCCTACGACGCGATGGTGCGGCTGCAGAGCAACCTGAAGTTCCGGATCCCCTCGCCGGCGGAGGCCTTCCAGCTGGCCCGCGGGATCGGGCTCGGCAAGCTGCTGCCGCCGGAGCCGCCCCCGCAGGAGGCGCTGCCGCGCTGGCGCCGGCTGCTCGAGGGCTTCCGGCACTCGCGGACCCGCGACGCCGAGGCGATCCACCACCACTACGACGTCTCGAACCGGTTCTACGAGCTGGTGCTCGGGCCCTCGATGACCTACACCTGCGCGTGCTTCCCCTACGCCGGCGCCACGCTCGAGGAGGCACAGACCTACAAGTACGACCTGGTCTGCCGCAAGCTCGGCCTGAAACCCGGGATGCGGCTGCTCGACGTGGGCTGCGGCTGGGGCGGGATGGTGCGGCACGCGGCCCGGGAGTACGGCGCCGAGGTCATCGGCGTGACGTTGTCGAAGGAGCAGGCCGCCTGGGGGCAGGCCGCCGTCGAGCGGGACGGCCTGGCCGACCGCGCGGAGGTCCGCTTCGGCGACTACCGCGAGGTGCGGGAGGCCGGGTTCGACGCGGTCAGCTCGATCGGCCTCACCGAGCACATCGGCGTGCGGAACTACCCGGCGTACTTCACGTTCCTGCGGGACAAGCTGGTGCCCGGTGGCCGCCTCCTCAACCACTGCATCACCCGCTCGCACAACCACGCCCGGGCGACCACCGGGGCGTTCATCGACCGCTACGTGTTCCCCGACGGCGAGCTCACCGGCTCCGGCCGGATCATCACCGCGATGCAGGACGTCGGGCTCGAGGTGCGGCACGAGGAGAACCTCCGCGAGCACTACGCGCTGACCCTCGAGGCCTGGTGCGACAACCTCGTCGAGAACTGGGACGAGTGCGTCGCGGAGGTCGGCGAGGGGACAGCGAAGGTGTGGGGTCTCTACATGGCGGGCTCGCGGCTGTCGTTCGAGCGCAACGAGATCCAGCTGCACCAGGTGCTCGGCGTGCGTCCCGACGAGCGCGGTGGGTCCGGCTTCCCGCTGCGCGAGATCTGGGAGGGAGAGCCTGCCGGATCCACCCCATCTGCGCGCCAACCGACGTAGTTTGGTTCCCGCGTAACCTTTCACGGCCTCGATGCGATAGCGGGAGTAGAGCCTGCGTCCGTGGCTGTGGGAGGGACAACACCCAGCGCCGCGGGGGCAGACCGGGAAGTGAGCAGCGTCCCTGCCATGTCCCGGCGGCGCAGCGGCCCAGCGTGTGGGCTCGGTGGTCCACCCACCGAGCCCGCACCTGAGCATCCGAGAGGAGAGCTGCGGATGGCGGAGCTGAGCGACGACGTCGTGTCGGCTGCGCGTGCCGGGGATCCGGACGCTGTCGGGACCGTCTACACGGTGCTCTCACCCAAGGTCCTGGGCTACCTGCGTGCGCGCGGCGTCGAGGACCCCGACGGTCTGACGAGCGAGGTGTTCCTGCAGGTGATCACGAAGCTCGGGGGACTGCGCGGTGGCCCGGCCGAGCTGCGGACGTTCGTCTTCTCGGTGGCCCATGCACGTGCCGTCGACGAGATCCGTCGGCGGGCGCGGCGCCCGGTGTCCTCGTCCTACGAGCCCGAGCTCGACCTGCGCGTGGTGTCCTCCGCGGAGTCGGACGCGCTCGCGGACGCGAGCGGCCGGCGGGTCCGGGAGGTGCTCGACCAGCTGAACGACGAGCAGAGAGCGGTGATCACGTTGAGAGTCCTGGGCGACCTGACTCTCGAGCAGACGGCGGACGTGGTCGGCAAGTCGACCGGCGCCGTGAAGCAGCTGCAGCGTCGCGGGCTCCTCGAGCTCCGCACCCTCGTCGAGCGCGGGGAGGTGACGCTGTGAGTACGTCGACCGAGCAGCTCGTCGCCGAGGCCGGCCTCCCGCCCGAGCACGCCGCCGACCTCGAGGCCGTGGTGTCCGCGCTGCGCGAGCTCGTGCCCGACGAGGCCCCCGCCCCGTCCCCGGCCCTGGCCGCCCTGATGGCCGCACCGCCGCCGCCCGCCACCCCCCGATCGCGCCGCCGGCTCGTCGCCATGGGCTCGGCCGCTGCGCTGCTGTCCTCGCTGACCGTCACGGGCGTGGCCGCCGCCGCCAACGAGCTGCCCGAGGCGGCGCAGCGCGTGGTGGCCCAGCTGTCCGAGCGCTACCTGCCGTTCCACTTCCCGCAGCCGCGCAACCGCGCCACCCAGGTCGACGACGACCCGGCGCCGGAGCGGGTGGCGCCGACGGACCCGGCGACCGGCAGAGCCACCGAGGACCCGACCGCGCCGAGCGACGGCCTGAGTGCCTCGAGCGACGTCCCGACGCCGTCCGCAGACCCGTCCGCGCGTGCCTCGGACGAGGCGGTCGCGCCGACGGAGAGTCCCACCGACCCGGCGCCCTCGGACGCACCCACGGCCGACCCGTCCAGCGGCACGGACGGCACACCCGATCCCGACCCGGGGCTCACGGAGGGGGAGTCCCGAGTCGGGAGCGACCCGACCGCCGACCCGACCGCGCCGCCGACGAGCTCACCGACCGGCGACGCCACCGCGGAGCAGCCGTCGGCGCAGTCCGACGACACGACCGGGGGGTCGACCGACGCCGAGGCGGCCCCGGCGCCCTCCGGGACCGCCGCACCGTCGACGGGGTGACACAATCCGGAGGTGCCTGACACCCCTGAGTTCCGAAGCGGCTTCGTCTCCTTCGTCGGCCGGCCCAACGCCGGCAAGTCCACCCTGACCAACGCGCTGGTCGGCACCAAGGTCGTGATCACCTCCTCGAAGCCGCAGACCACCCGCACCGTCGTGCGCGGCATCGTGCACCGGCCGGACGCGCAGCTCATCCTGGTCGACACCCCGGGCCTGCACCGGCCCCGCACGCTGCTGGGCGAGCGGCTCAACGACCTGGTGAAGGGCACGCTGTCCGAGGTCGACGTGGTGGCGGTGTGCTTCCCGGCCAACGAGAAGATCGGCCCGGGCGACCGGTTCATCGTCAACGAGCTGTCGAAGGTACGTCGCACCAAGAAGGTCGCGATCGCCACCAAGACCGACCTGGCCACCCCCGAGCAGCTCGGGGAGCACCTGCTGGCGATCGACAAGCTCGGGCACGACACCGACACCGACTGGGCCGAGATCGTGCCGGTGTCGGCCAAGTCCGGCGACCAGGTGGGGCTGCTGGCCGACCTGCTGGTGAAGCTGCTGCCGGAGGGCCCACCGCTCTACCCCGACGGGGACCTGTCCGACTCGCCGGAGGAGGCGATCGTCGCGGAGCTGATCCGCGAGGCCGCCCTCGAGGGCGTGCGGGACGAGCTCCCGCACTCGATCGCCGTCGTGGTCGAGGAGATGGGGCTGCGGGAGGACCGGCCCGACGACAAGCCGCTGCTCGACATTCACGCCAACCTGTTCGTCGAGCGGTCCTCGCAGAAGGGGATCGTGATCGGGCACAAGGGCTCCCGCCTGCGCGAGGTCGGCACCCAGGCCCGCAAGAACATCGAGGCGATGCTCGGCACGCCGGTCTACCTCGACCTGCACGTGAAGATCGCCAAGGACTGGCAGCGCGACCCCAAGCAGCTGCGCCGCCTGGGGTTCTAGGCCGGGGCCGTCCGGTCTCCCCGGGCGGGGACCTTGGCCCCTGGTGGGACCTCCGGGCACGGGCAAGCCTGTGACTGGGGGTGTGCGATGGTCCAGATCAGCTGGCTGATACTCGGTTCGTTGACGATCGGCTGCGCCCTGCGCGCCGGGCGGAGCCGGAGGGCCTACCGGCTTGCGCTCGGGGCCCTGGCCGCCCTGTTCCTGGGCGCCGGGGCCGCGGTCAACGCGGCGTACCTCCTGCTCGACCGGGGCTACTCCCACTTCGCGCAGGGGTCGTCGTTCGCGTTCGTGCGGTCGACCTGGGAGTCGCTGGTCGTGCCCCACGAGGCCTTCTTCATCACGCTCCTGGTCGTCTTCGAGGCGACGATGGGGGTGCTGGTGCTGGTCGGTGGCCGGTGGCGCCGGGCCGCGTTCGTCCTCATCGCGGCCTTCCACGTGGCGCTGCTGTCGTTCAGCTTCTGGTATCTCATCTGGTCGGTCCCGATGGTGAGCGCGATGTTCCTGCTGCTCAAGGCCGACCGGCACTGGACGCCGGAGGTCAGTCGGGCGCCCAGCAGTAGCCGAAGTGCTGGCCCCGCTGCCACTGCTCCCGGGTAGGCCACTCCCAGCCGTAGCGGAACTTCAACGGGTCCGCCGCATCCTGCCGCACCCGGTCACGGCACGTCTCGTCGCCGGAGCCACGCACCGACCCGGCGCCGGGGTAGGCCTTCCCGCCGGGGAGCGGGATCGTCGCGACCGCTCGCCAGCCGTGCCGGCGCGCGCAGATCACCCGCGCGAAGTCGGGGTCGCCGGGAGCGGCGGTGCCGCACAGCCCGTACGCCGCCGCGCCGGAGCCGTCGAGCACCTTGACGAGCCGCCGGGGCGCCGGCAGCGGGAACAGGGCGTCCTGGCCCGCGAGCGCGACGAGGTCGCAGCGGAACCAGTCCGCGCCCTGGTCGCCCTGCTCCAGGGTGGGGCCGAACCACACCACCGCGAGCCGGCTCAGGTCCCGGTCCTGGGGGGTGCCGCCGACGTAGCCCGCGAACCGGCGGGGGCACTCGGTGGACAGCTGCCGCAGCACCCGGTCGGAGTCCACGGCGACGGCGTGGCCGTCCACCACGGTGTCGAGGCGGCCGACGTGGATGGTCTGGGCGTCGTGCCGGCCGGCACACGGCACCGGGCGGCTGTCGTTCGACGGCTCGGTGAGCCTGGTCGAAGCCCAGCCGGTAGCAGGCCCCCTGCTTCGGGGCGGGCGGGACCGCGGCCGGGGTGGCCGCGGGCGAGGAGGTCGTCGACACCGACGCGGAGGCGGACCCGGCGCTCGGCTCCGCGGCAGGGTCGTCCGCGCCCGACGTACAGCCGGCCAGGAGCAGCAACGAGGTGGCCGCCGCCCCGAGCGCGCGGGCCAAGGTCACTGCGGGGTCCTGGCCCAGCAGATCGAACGGCGGTTCCCGGCCTTCCACTCGGCCTCGTGGAACCAGGTGTAGCCGTAGTCGTAGTCGACCGGGTAGTTCAGCCACGCGCCGACCGAGTCCGAGCAGAAGTCCCGGGTGCGGATCTCGACCAGCCGGTCGCCGGGGTAGTCGTCATCGGGCGTGCCGAGCACGATCGTGGTCACCGCGCGCCAGTTGTGCTTCTCGCTGCACGGGATCTTCACCGAGTCGGCCACGGTGGGGCCGTCGACGCACACGGTCCACCGGTCGTCGGGCACGCCGAGCAGGATTCCCTTCGCGGTCTTCGGCAGGTCCACCAGCGACGTCGACTGCTCCCCGCCGCCGACCACGTCGCAGCGCCACCAGCGGGCGCCCTGCTCCCAGGCGTCCTTGCTCGGCCGGAACCAGGCCCAGGTCACGGTGGCGCGCATCACCAGACTCTCGTTGCCGCCGAGGAACGTGGCGAACTTCTGCTCACAGGTGTCGAACACGTAGGAGCCGAGCGCCGGGTCGTCGATGTCGCCGTCACCCGCCACGTCGTCGGGGAACTCGCCCACCGCGAACGTCTCGGCCGTGTGCCGGTCGGCGCAGTCGACGACCGGGGAGTCGTTGCTGGTGGCCTGGATGTCCTCCGGGGTCAGCAGGCGGCAGGCGCCGACCTCCGGCGGGTCGACCGAGGCCTGGTCCGAGGCTCCGGTCCCGGTGGCGGTGCAGGACGCCAGCGCCAGCAGCAGGGGGAGGAGGGCAAGTCGGCCGAGCACGCGGGAGGAACCTCTGGACGTAGGGGGAAGGGGTGCCGAACAGGGTACCCGCGGCCCGCGCCGTGCCGTCCGGCCGCTCGGCGGCGTACCGTCGGAGCATGCCTCGGCTGGACCGGAAACGGGCCTACTTCGTGCTGATGGGCACGTGCCTCGTCCTGATCCTGCTCGCCTGGAACGTGGTGCGGTTCTGGTCCACGACCGCCGCGGTCGTGATGAGCGTCGTGGCCGCGGTGATCCCGCCGGTGGCGGTCGTCGTCGCGAACTTCGGGGCGCTGCGGGGCTCCGAACCGCCTACCGGGACGTGGCCCGACGTCAGCCCGGGCTCAGCAGAGCCGCCAGGGTCCCGCCCAGGTCGTACGCCGCCGCCAGATGGTTCTCGGTGACGTCGCCCAGGACCTCGAGCACCCCGGCGGACTGTCGCCAGCCGAGCGCGCCGGTGATCGACAGCACCGACCGGACCGCGCCGGCGGTGTCGTAGCGACCGTGCACGTAGAGCCCGAACGGCCGCCCGGCGGTGCTGCCCGACGACTCGTCGGCGGCACCCGTCGACGACAGCGCCCCGCCGACCTGCAGGAACGTCGAGTCGAAGAAGTGCTTGAGCGCGCCCGACATGTAGCCGAAGTTCGCCGGCGTGCCGAGGAGGTAGCCGTCAGCGGTCAGCACGTCGTCGGCGGTCGCCTCCAGCGCCGGGCGTACGACGACCTCGACCCCCTCGATCGCATCGTCCTGCGCGCCCGCCAGGACCGTCTCGGTGAGCCGGGAGACGCCGCGCGTGGGCGAGTGGTGGACGACGAGCAGGCGGGCCATGGGCCCATCCTGCCCGAGCCGGTCAGGCCCGCCGGTCCGCGAGCTGCTCCATCTCCGGCCGGTAGCTGCCGTGGCGCGCCGCGCCGTTGAGCCGGGCGCGGTGCAGCAGGGCCGCCTGGGCGGCGTCGTGGTGGGCGTCCTCCCCGGCCCAGGCCCGCAGCACCGGGGCTTGCAGGGCGCGGCCGAAGGAGAAGCTCAGCTGCCACGGCTGGGGTCCGCGTGCGTTCATCGCGTTCAGCCGCTCGGTGGCCTGCTCGTCGGTCATGCCGCCGGAGAGGAAGACGATGCCGGGCACCGCCGCCGGGACGGTCCGCCGCAGCACGGCGATCGTGGCGTCGGCGATCTCGTCCGCGCCGGCCTGGACCGGGCAGTCCTTGCCCGGCAGCACCATGTTCGGCTTGAGCAGCGAGCCCTCGAGCACGACCTGGTGGGCGGCGAGCCACGCGTAGAGGGCCCGCTGGGTGGTCTCGGTGACCTCGGCGCACCGCTCGAGCGTGTGGGTCCCGTCCATCAGGACCTCGGGCTCCACGATGGGGGTCAGCCCGGCCTCCTGCGACAGGGCGGCGTAGCGCGCCAGCGCGTGGGCGTTGGCCTCGAGGCAGAAGTCGCTCGGGAGCCCGTCGCCGATGCGGATCACCGCGCGCCACTTGGCGAACCGGGCGCCCAGGCCGGCGTACTCCTCCAGCCGCTGGCGGAGCCCGTCCAGGCCCTCGGTGACGACCTCGCCGGGGAAGCCGGCGAGCGGTTTCGTGCCCGCGTCGACCTTGATCCCCGGGATGACGCCCTGCCGGCGCAGCACCTCGGGGAACGGGGTCCCGTCGGCAGCGCTCTGCCGGATGGTCTCGTCGAAGAGGATGACGCCGCTGACGAACTCGCCGACCCCGGGGGTGGTGAACAGGATCTCGCGGTAGGCCCGGCGCCGCTCGTCGGTCGACTCGAGGCCGATCGAGGCGAGACGCTTCGCGATCGTCGGCGAGCTCTCGTCGGCAGCGAGGATGCCCTTCCCCGGGGCGACGAGCGCGTTCGCGGTCTGGATCATGGACGCGACATCCATGGCACACCCCTTCTTGCTCGTGGTGCTCCGAGCGTCTCCCGGGCGGGGGCCGTCGGGCCACGGCCGTTGGTCCCGAATCGGGACCCGCTACACGTCCTTGCGAACCCCGACGAACTCCGCCACGACCGTGGCGCCGAGCCGTTCGTTGACGGCGATCATGTGCGCGTTGGAGACGGCGTTCCAGGTGTCCGTGGCCGCGACGTCCGGGCGCTCGGCGGCGACCCAGCGGAGCATGTCGGCCTTCATCAGCAGCCCCAGCCGGTGCCCGCGGTGCGCGCGGACGACCGAGGTGTCCTCCTGGATCGCCACGGCAGGGGCGTGCTCGTCGATGCACAGCATGGAGATCCCGGCCCAGTCGCCGGTCGCGCGGTGCCGAGCGAGCACCCGGTGCACGGTCTGCCCGCGCCCGGCCATGGCCTGGTCGTAGTCCCGCACCCGCTGCGGGTCGAACGAGGACGGCTCCTCGTCGGCGTCGTTCGCCGGGGCGTCGTTGATGGCCTCGTGCAGCTCGGCCATGCCCGCGAGCAGGTCCGCGGGGGTCGGCCCGACCAGCCGGACCAGCTCGTAGTCGGCCGCGTGGGTGGAGGCCTCGTCGTACAACCGGTCCCACCGGCCCTCGGGCGCGGCGCGCAGGTCGACCCGGCGTACGGCGTAGCGGCCGTCGTTGGGCTCGAAGCCCCAGGCGGCCAGGGCCGCCACGCCGTCGCCCCCGGCGAAGCCACCGGAGTAGACCCGCGTCCGGCCGGCGTCCCGCGCGGCGCCGACCGCCGCGTCGAGGAGCGCCGACCCGAGGCCCTGCCGGCGCACGTCGGGGTGGACGTGGCCGCGGACCATGGCGCTGGTGGTGTTCTCCCGCCAGGGCAGCTGCAGGTCGACCTGGCCGACCACCCGGTCGCCGTCGAAGGCCAGCCAGAGCCCGTCCATCGGCCGGCCGTCGGACTGCAGCCGGCGGTAGCCGAGCACGGACGCACCCACCCTCGCCGGCAGCGGGACGCCGTCGGCGGCGTTGGCTGCGGTGAGCACCTCGGCCAGCGCGTCCGCGGTGGCGAGGTCGAGGTCGAGCGGGTCGACACGGTGGATGCGGAAGGTCACCGGACGATCCTGCCAGGGGAGCAGGGGTCGGACGCGGACCTACACGAGCCGCATCGACAGGTGTCTGTCCACGACCTCGGTGCCGAGCAGCTCGTTCACCGCGAGCATGTGGTGGTTCTCGACCGAGTTCCACGTCTCGGTGCCGCGCACCTCGGGGCGCTCCTCGGCGATCCAGCGCAGCATCTCGATCTTCAGCCGCAGCCCGAGCCGGTGCCCGCGGTGGTCGCCCACGACGGAGGTGTCCTCCTGGTGGCCCACGGCCGGGTCGAACTCGTCGATGCACAGCACGGTGTGCCCGGCCCAGGCGCCGGTCGGCCGGTGCCGGGCCATCACCCGGTAGACCGTCTGCCGGCGCGCGGCCATCGCGGCGTCGTAGCCGCGGACGCGGTCGGCGTCCCACACGTCGGGCTCGGCGTCGGGGTCGGTCATCGGGGCGTCGTTGATCGCCGCGAACAGCGCGACCACGTCCTCGACCTGCTCCGGGGGCGTCTCGCCGACGATGCGGACCAGGTCGTAGTCGGCGGACGCGGCCGCGGCGTCGTCGTACAGCCGGTCCCACCGGCCGGTGTCGGCGCCGTGCAGGTCGAGCCGGCTGATCGCGTAGGCGTGGATGGCCTCGAACCCGAGGGCGGTCATCGCGGCCTCACCGGCGGTGCCCTGCACGGTTCCGCTGTAGACCTTGGTGCGGCCCACCTCCGCCGCGTCGGAGCGGACCCGCTCGAGCAGGGCCCGGCCGAGCCCCTGGCCCCGGTGGTCCGGGTGCACCCCGCCCCGCACGCCCGCCATGTCGACGTTCTCCCGCCGGGGGAAGACCGCCGCCGCCATCCCGACCAGCCGGCCGTCGTCGCCACGGGCCAGCCAGATGCCGCCGTAGGGCGTGCCGTCGGAGCCGTGCTGGTACTCCTTCAGGCGGGTCGGGCCGGAGGGCGAGGAGGTGCGGATGCCGTCGGCCTGCTGGATGGCGGAGCCCACCTCGGCCATCTCCTCGGCGGTGCCGAGGTCGAGGTCGAAGGGGTCGAGGCGTTCGATGCGGATGCTCACCGGGACATTAAACCGGCGCTGTCGTCTCATTTTCCGGCCGGACCGGGTCGCCCCGCGTGGAGGGCAGGTCTATCCTGGGCAGGTCATGAGCGCGCGCAACCTCCTCCTTGGGTGCCGCAGCGAGGTCCTCTAGCCGGACCCCTCGCTGCGGGAGTACGTCGTGCCGGCTGCACCACGGACCACAGGCCGCAGACCAGACGAGGACATCATGACCACCAACCAGCAGAAGCCCAGCGGGATGCCGCACCAGCGCTACCACGCGTTCCCCCCGATCGACCTCCCCGACCGCACCTGGCCGGGTCGCACGGTCGACGCGACGCCGCGCTGGCTCTCCACCGACCTGCGCGACGGCAACCAGGCGCTGATCGACCCGATGAGCCCCGCCCGCAAGATGACGATGTTCGAGCTGCTGGTCCGGATGGGCTACAAGGAGATCGAGGTCGGCTTCCCGAGCGCCAGCCAGACCGACTTCGACTTCGTCCGCCAGCTCGTCGAGGGCGACAAGATCCCCGACGACGTGACGATCTCGGTGCTGACCCAGGCCCGTGAGGACCTGATCGAGCGGACCGTGCAGTCGCTGGTGGGGACGGCGCGGGCCAACGTGCACCTCTACAACGCCACGGCGCCGCTGTTCCGCCGGGTGGTGTTCGGCGTCGAGAAGGACGAGTGCCGCTCGATCGCCGTACGCGGCACCGAGATCGTGATGAAGTACGCCGAGGAGCTGCTGGGGGAGACCGACTTCGGCTACCAGTACTCACCCGAGATCTTCACCGGCACCGAGCTGGAGTTCGCCGTCGACGTCTGCGAGGCCGTGTCCGACGTGTGGCAGCCGGGCCCGGGCCGCGAGATCATCCTCAACCTGCCGGCGACGGTCGAGATGTCGACGCCCAACGTCTACGCCGACCAGATCGAGTGGTTCTCGCGCCAGCTGACCCGGCGCGAGCACAGCGCGATCTCGCTGCACCCGCACAACGACCGCGGCACCGCCGTCGCCGCGACCGAGCTGGCGATGATGGCCGGCGCCGACCGCGTCGAGGGCTGCCTGTTCGGCCACGGCGAGCGCACCGGCAACGTCTGCCTGGTCACGCTGGGCATGAACCTGTTCAGCCAGGGCATCGACCCGCAGATCGACTTCTCCGACATCGACGAGATCCGCCGCACGGTGGAGTACTGCACGCAGCTGCCGGTGCACCCGCGGCACCCCTACGCCGGCGACCTCGTCTACACCGCCTTCTCCGGGTCGCACCAGGACGCGATCAAGAAGGGCCTCGAGGCGCTCGACAAGGCCGCCGCCGAGGCCGGCAAGCCCGTCGGCGAGATGCCGTGGGAGGCGCCGTACCTCCCGATCGACCCCAAGGACGTGGGCCGCTCCTACGAGGCGGTCATCCGGGTCAACAGCCAGTCCGGCAAGGGCGGCGTGGCCTACATCCTCAAGGCCGACCACAAGCTGGAGCTGCCGCGCCGGCTGCAGATCGAGTTCAGCCGCGTGGTGCAGCAGCACACCGACGACTCCGGCACCGAGATGTCGCCGGACGACATCTGGCGGCGTTCCGGGCGGAGTACCTCGACCGCGAGGCGCCGCTGAAGCTCAACAGCGTGCACACCTCGTCGGCGGCGGGGGAGAAGGACGCCCTCGACGGTCAACGTCTACGTCGACGGCGAGCTGCGGTCGCTCGAGGGCACCGGCAACGGTCCGATCGCGGCGTTCGTCACCGCGCTCAACGCAGCTGACCGAGGACGAGCAGGCCAAGCGCAACCCGATGTTCGACGACCGGGGCGACATCCGGGTGCTCGACTACCACGAGCACGCGCTGTCCTCGGGCGGCGACGCGATCGCGGCGGCCTACGTCGAGTGCGCCGTCGGCGACCAGCTGCTGTGGGGGGTCGGCCTCGACGCCAACATCGTGACCGCCTCGCTGAAGGCCGTCATCTCCGCCGTCAACCGCGCCTGACTCCGGTCCGACATCGGGTTCTGCGGGTGCCGGGGCGGGTGACTCCTGGCGACGGGGTGACAGGATGGACGGATGGACCCGCGTGACTTCCTGGCTCTCGACGACCTGCTGACCGACGAGGAACGCGCGGTGCGTGACACGGTGCGCGACTTCGCGGCCGACGAGCTCGCGCCCTACATCGCGGAGTGGTACGACGCGGGCACGCTGCCGGAGGACCTCTCCAGCCGGTTCGCCAAGCTCGGCCTGTTCGGCATGCACCTGCAGGGCTACGGCTGTGCCGGGACGAGCGCCACGGCGTACGGCGTGGCCTGCCGCGAGCTGGAGGCCGTCGACACCGGCCTGCGCAGCTACGTCTCGGTGCAGGGCTCGCTGGCGATGTACTCGCTCTACCGCTGGGGCAGCGACGAGCAGAAGGACGAGTGGCTGCCGCAGATGGCGGCCGGCGAGGCCCTCGGCTGCTTCGGTCTCACCGAGCCCGACGCCGGCAGCGACCCCGGCTCGATGCGCACGCACGCCCGGCGCGACGGCGACGACTGGGTGATCACCGGCAGCAAGATGTGGATCACGAACGGGACCTTGGCCGACGTCGCGGTGGTCTGGGCGCAGACCGACGAGGGCATCCGCGGGTTCGTGGTGCCGACGGACACGCAGGGGTTCACCGCCAACAAGATCACCCGCAAGCTCTCGATGCGCGCCTCGGTCACCGCCGAGCTGTCGTTCGACGGGCTCCGGCTGCCGGGCTCGGCCGCCCTGCCCGAGGTCCGCGGGCTCAAGGGTCCGCTGTCGGTGCTCAACGAGGCGCGCTTCGGGATCATCTGGGGCGCGGTCGGCGCCGCGCGGTCCTGCTACCTCGAGGCGCTCGACTACACGATGGCGCGCAGCCAGTTCGGCAGGCAGATCGCCGGCTTCCAGCTCAGCCAGCGCAAGCTCGCGGAGATGCTGGTGGCGGTGAACCAGGCGCAGATGACCGCGCTGCACCTCGGCCGGCTCAAGGACGCAGGCAAGCTCGAGCCGGCGCAGGTGAGCTTCGGCAAGTACGCCAACGTGCGCGCCGCGATCGACGTCGCGCGCACCGCGCGCACCATGCTCGGCGGCGCCGGCATCACCCTCGACCACACCGTGATGCGGCACATGAACAACCTCGAGACGGTGCTGACCTACGAGGGCACCGAGGAGATGCACCTGCTGAGCATGGGACAGGCGCTGACCGGCCTCGACGCGTTCCGCTGAGCCGGCTCAGCGCGACGGCGGGTCCACGTTGACGGTGGGGATCCCTCCGCCGGCCCGCGCGATCACCGCGACGGCCACCTCGTCGGTCGGGTTGCTCTCGCGGTGCACGGTGAACGCCGGCACGTGCACGAAGTCGCCGGGGAGGGCGTCCAGGTAGCCGTCGTGGCCCTCGAACTCCAGACGCAGCACGCCGGAGACGACGTACAGGCTGCTCTGGTTGACGTCGTGGTGGTGCCAGCCGGACACGGACCCGGGGGCGGTCTCGACCCGCCCGGCCCACAGGATCGGCACCTCGAACGCGAGGCTGCGTGTCATCCCCGGCGTCGGGTCGGCCGCCAGCAGCTCGGCGGCGCGGATCACGCGGATCGGCTCGCTCACGTGTCCAGTCTGCCTCGGCGGCACCGGCCTTGCCACCATCCACCGTCCGACCATTGGCTGGACACCCTCGACAACCCCGCAAGGGTGACCTAGGTTCGTAGACGTGGGTTGGGATTGCAGCCCGCGGCCGAAGTCCAAGGCCGCAAAGGCTCTCCCCGAGGGATCATCGAATGCCCGCCTCTCAGCTCCCCGTCCAGATCAGCGCGCGATTGACAACCTGCTCGAAGCACTGCGGCGCTGGCGCGCCGCCGACCAAGCGGTGGTGCCGGAACCCACAACGGTCCCGGGCCTGCGCGTGATCGACGCCAACCGTCCCGTCGGTGAGCGGGCCAAGGGCGTGCTGATGATGCGCTGCGGGATCGATTCCGGTCGTCACCCGAATCCCCACAGCGCCGGTCCGGCCAGGCGCCGGCGCCTGAGACTCCGCGCCGTCGATTCGGCTGCGGACAACGGGGGTGTTCAGGGGCGCCGCTCACGCAGCGGCGTCCCTGCACCCACCCGCCGCCCGGGTCGAGTCGACATCGGAACACGATCCGAAGGACCGCGATGATGAGACTGCGCCACCTGGCGGACCAGCACGTCGCGCGCGCCAACGCGGCCGAGGCGAGCGCAAGCCTGTTCAAGCGACGCCGTGAGCACGAGGAGGTCGACGCGTACCTCCGGGCCTTGGCTCTCAGTCGACCGGACGGGCGCCAGGCAGCACCATCCGCTCGACGGAGTACGACGAGCCGTCCCGCAGCGGACGGGTCTCGCCGGTGAGCACGAAGCCGGCGCGCTCGTAGAGCCGTCGTGCGCCCTGGTTGCCGGTCTCGACGTCGAGGTGCACCCGCAGCCCCGCCGCGGCCGACCACGCCTTCAGGTGCTCGAGCACCGCGCTGCCGGCGCCGTGCCCACGCCAGGACGGCTCGGTCCACATCGCCACGACGTGCAGCCAGCCGGGCAGGTCGCGGAAACCGCCGCCCATCCCGACCGCCACGTCGTCCAGGAACGCCAGCACGCTGATGCCGTCGCCGCTGGAGGTCCGGTCACGCCAGTCGGCCTCGGTGAAGGCGGCCTCCCGCTCGTGCGTCGAGCCGAAGGCGGTCGGGGTGTCCTGCAGCGCCCGCAGCCTCAGGTCGCGCCACACCTTCCAGTCGTCCCCGGTGGTCTGCCGCACCGTCACGTCGCTCACGAGGACTCCTCCTCGGCGAGGCAGGCCGTGCCGACCCGCACGAACCCGACGCGCTCGTAGACCCGCGCGACGGCGTCGTCCTCGGCGGAGAGGAACACCGTCCGCACGCCCCGCTCGCGCGCGTCGGCGACGAGCGCAGCCGTCACCGCGGCCCCCACCCCGCGGCGACGGGCCCGCGGGACCACGGCGATCCCGGTCAGCTCGGTGGTGCCTTCCCGCGGCCCGTGCGAGCCCCCGCCCACGACGCGCCCCTGCTCGTCGTACGCCGCGACCACGCCGAGCAGCCCGCGCTCCATGAGCCGCTGCTGCCGGGAGGCGTCGCGGGGCTCGACGGCGTCGGAGGAGGAGAACCCGGCGTGGACGGCGCCGACCACCAGCGGCAGGTCGGGGTCGTCCGCGGACAGGACCGCCGTACGAGGGGCCGCATCCTCCCGGACAGGCGGCGACCAAGCGGGAAGTCGTGACTCCTCGGCGAGGACGAGGAGGGGGCACTGCGCGACGGCGAGGCCGGCGGCCCGGGCGGCGGCGAGCAGCGACGGGGTGGTCTCGTGCACCCACTCGAGGTTGCCCGGCAGCCCGAGCTCGGCCTGGCGGGCCAGGACGCCTGCGACGTCGTCGGCCGTGACGTCACCGGACAGCCCGAGCCGCGGCCGCGCGTAGAACGGCCAGCCCTCCGGGTCGCGCCGCACGAACAGCGTGAACGGGCCGACCTCCTCGGCGTCCGCCGACGCCCGCGGGGCGGTGTCGTAGTAGGTCTCCAGGGTCCCGAGCAGCGTGTCGTCCACCTCCGGAGCCTTTCACCCGGCGTGTCCGGCCCGCACCCGATTTGTCGGGCGCAGGGGGAGCCGCGGCCGTAACACCTGGCTGTCCGGGTCGTTCTCCCGGTGAGAACACGTTCTAGCGAGGAGCTCCTTCATGCACCGCACCCGTGCCGGGCTGGCCACCGTCGCCGTCACCGGACTCGCCCTGCTGACCGGAGGGCTCGCGGGCACGGCCCCGGCCGCCTACAGCGCCGCCGAGCCCGACCCCTACGGCACGGTCTGGAACATCCTCCCGCCCGGGCAGTCCGGCACGGTCACCGCGACCGACCTGCTGGCCGGTCGGCCCGGGCCTCGAGGCCACCGGGACCACGCCGGAGAACTTCGCCGACCAGCTCGAGATGTACGACGCGCTCACCACGCACGACCCGGAGACGCTCACCGGCCCCGATCTCGACACGCTCTACAAGCACGAGACGTTCACGCCCGAGCAGGTGAAGCGGACCGCGACGCCCAAGGCCGGGGTCGACATCAAGTGGGACCAGTTCGGGGTGCCCTACGTCAACGGCGCCACCTACGACGACGTGATGTTCGGAGCCGGCTACGCAGCCACCCGCGACCGGATGTTCCTGATGGACGCCCTGCGCCACTCGGGGCAGGCCCGCCTCGCGGAGTTCGCCGGCGGCACCCCCGGCAACCTCGCCATGGACCGCAACCAGCTCGCGTCCGCCTACTACACGCCCGAGGAGGCGCAGGCCCAGATCGGCGAGATCGCCGAGCGCTACGGCGCGGAGGGCCAGAAGCTCGCCGCCGCGGTCGACGCCTACGTCGCGGGCATCAACGCCGCGCAGGACGAGATGTGCCCGGGCGGCCTGCCGACCGGCCAGGAGTGCCCGGCCGAGTACGCCGCGCTGCAGAAGACCCCCCAGCCCTGGACCCGGGCCGACGTCGTCTACGTCGCCTCGCTCGTGGGCGGCATCTTCGGCAAGGGCGGCGGCCGCGAGGCGGACAACGCGATCTGGCTGCAGCGCCTGGTGCACCGCTACGGCCTGGAGAAGGGCACGCAGATCTACAACGACCTGCGCCACAAGAACGACGAGGACGCCCCGACCAGCTCGAGCATCCGGGCGCCGTACGGCGGCGGCGGGGTGCACCCGCGCCGCCCGGGCGTGGCCCTGCCCGACATCGGCGGGCCGACGGCACCCGGCAGCGGTGGCAGCCTCGACGGCGGCGCACCCGCAGGCCCGGCCGCCGACGCCTCCGGGCCCACCCCCTCGATCGACCTGCCCGGCGGCAGCATCGAGGTGCCGCTGCACCAGCACGGGATGAGCAACGCGCTGCTCGTCGGCGGGAAGCACACCACCACCGGCAAGCCGATCACGGTGTTCGGCCCGCAGACCGGCTACTTCACGCCGCAGCTGCTGACCGAGCAGGTGCTCGTCGGGCCCGGCATCAAGGCCCGCGGCGTCTCCTTCGCCGGCACCAACCTGATCGTCCAGCTCGGCCGCGGCGAGGACTACGCCTGGTCGGCCACCAGCGCGTCCAACGACCTGGTCGACACGGTCGTCGAGCGGCTGTGCAACGTGGACGGCAGCAAGCCCACCGTCGACTCGGAGGCCTACCTGGTCGGGGAGAAGTGCACCCCGATGGAGCGCTTCGAGCACACCGAGACCACCACCCCGAGCGCCGGGTCGCAGGAGCCGCCCGCGCAGCACACGTTCCTGGTGCTGCGCACCCGGCACGGACTGGTGCAGGAGCGGACCACGGTCGGCGGGCAGCCGGTGGCCCTGGTCCACCAGCGCAGCACCTACGGCCACGAGGTCGACTCCGCGGTCGGGTTCGCGCGCCTCAACGACCCGGGCTACGTGCACGACCCGGCCTCGTTCCAGCAGGCGGTGTCGGCCATCGACTACACGTTCAACTGGTTCTACACCGACGACCGGGACATCTCCTACTACTCCTCGGGGCTGCTGCCGGTCCGGGCCAAGGGCGTCGACTTCGACCTCCCGCGCTGGGGCGACGCGGCCTACGACTGGCGCGGCTGGCTGTCGTTCGCCCGGCACCCGCACGAGACGAACCCCGACCGCGGCTACCTGGTCAGCTGGAACAACAAGACCGCGCCCGGCTTCTCCGCCGCCGACGACGTCTGGGGCTACGGCTCGGTCTACCGGTCGCTGGCGCTCGAGGACGGCCTGAAGCGCGAGATCCGCAACGACACGAGGCTCGACGTCCCGGGGGTCACCGGCGTGATGGCGCAGGCGGCCACCGAGGACTCGCGGGCCCGCTACACGCTGCCCTGGCTGCTCAAGGTGATCGGCAAGGACCCGAAGACGCGTGCCGCCCGCCGGGTGCTCGGCGACTGGCTGGCCGACGGCGCCCAGCGGGTCGACCGCGACCGCGACGGTCACTACGCCGACGAGCAGGCGGTCGCGCTGTTCGACGAGTGGTGGGAGAGCGGCAAGCAGTCCGTCGCCTACGACGTGCTCGCCGACCGGCTCGGGGCCAAGCGCACCCGCAGGCTGCCCCAGTTCCTCGACGACCACCCGCGCCTCGGCGTCGGCTCGGCCTGGAACGCCGTCGCCTGGTACGGCTACGTCAACAAGGACCTCCGCACGCTGCTCGGGCGTCGTACGGCGGACCCCTACACCTGGTCCTACTGCGGCCGGGGGGTCCTGAAGGACTGCCGGGCGACCCTGCGGGCCTCCCTGAAGGGTGCGGTGGACCGGATCCTGGCGCGGCAGGACGTCGACCGCGTCGGCGAGCTGACCTACGACAAGAGCATCGACTACATCCGCAGCAACACCGCGGGCACGGTGGGCGTCCGGCCCATCGACTGGCAGAACCGGCCGACGTTCCAGCAGGTGGTCGCCTTCTCCGGGCACCGGCCGCGGTAATACGCTGACGTCCCGCGCGAAAGGAACAGCGACGTGGCCATGCTGGTGTCGGAGCACATCGGGCAGTTCTTCCTCGAGCACGACCGGATCGAGTACACCGAGTACGGCGCAGGCGAGCGCTGGGTGGTGCTCGTCCACGGGCAGCTGATGCCGCGTCGGATGCACCAGCCGCTGGCGCGCGCGATCGCGTCCGAGGGCTTCCACGTCGTCACGGTCGACCTCCTCGGCCACGGCCGGTCCGACCGGCCGGTGGACCCGAAGGAGTACTCGATGACGGCCTTCGGCGAGCAGGTGGTCGCGCTGCTCGACCACCTCGGCGCCCCGCAGGCCGTCGTCGGCGGCACGTCGCTCGGCGCCAACGTCGCGCTCGAGGTCGCCGACCACGCGCCCGGCCGGGTCCGCGGCCTGATCCTGGAGATGCCGGTCCTCGACAACGCCCTCGAGGCCGGGCTGATCGCCTTCGGGCCGCCGATGTTCCTGGCCCGGTTCCTCCCGATCAGCATCACCGCGGTGAGCAAGCTGGCCCGGCTCGTGCCGCGCGGGATCGTCCCGTTCTGGGTCGGCATCGGCCTCGACACGCTCAACCAGAAGCCGGCCCCGATGGCCGCCGCCATCCACGGCATCTTCTTCGGGCGGATCGCCCCGCCGAGCCGGCGTCGCAAGCTGATCCAGGCGCCGGCGCTCGTGGTCGGCCACCCGCGCGACCCGATCCACCCCTGGGCCGACGCGGAGATGCTCGCGGGCGAGCTGCCCGCCTCCCGGTTCGTCGCCGCCCGCAGCATCTGGGAGTGGCGGCTGCGGCCCGAGCGGCTCAACGCCGAGGCGGTCGAGTTCGTGGCCGAGTGCTGGCGCACCACCGCACGCCGGCGCCGCACCGCCCGCCCTGCCGTAGGCCGCCGCAGGGTCCGCCCTGGGCCTGGCCCGGTAACGGCCTTGCCTGGGGGATGATGGGGGGCGTGGGGCTCTACCGTGACGAGGCGATCGTGCTGCGCACCCAGAAGCTGGGTGAGGCGGACCGCATCATCACGCTGCTGACCCGCAACAGCGGCCGGGTGCGCGCGGTGGCCAAGGGCGTACGCCGCACCACCTCACGGTTCGGGTCCCGGCTGGAGCCGTTCACCCACGTCGACCTCCAGCTCGCCGAGGGCCGGTCGCTCGACGTGGTGACCCAGGCCGAGACGCTCAGCCCGTTCGGCGGCCGGATGGGCTCCGACTACGAGCGCTACACCGCGGGCACCGTGATGCTGGAGACGGCCGAGCGGCTCGTCGTCGAGGACAAGGAGCCGGCGCTCCAGCAGTTCCTGCTGCTCGTGGGCGCGCTGCGGGCGATGTGCGAGACCGGGCGGCCGCCGAGCCAGGTGCTCGACTCGTTCCTGCTCCGGTCGCTGGCCGTGGCCGGCTACGCCCCGTCGTTCGAGGCCTGCGCGCGCTGCGGGCTGGAGGGTCCGCACCGGGCGTTCAGCCCGTCGTCGGGCGGGATGCTGTGCAGCGGCTGCCGGGTCCCGGGCACCGCGAGCCCGGCCCTCGAGACGGTGGCGCTGCTCGGGGCGCTGCTCGCCGGCGACTGGGCGGTCGTGGAGTCCAGCGACCCCCGGCACCGCAAGGAGGCGACCAGCCTGGTGTCGGCGTACCTCGCCTGGCACCTCGAGCGCGGCCTCAAGTCGCTGTCCCACGTGGAGCGTTGAGCGCCCTCACGTCTCCTGCGAGGCGAACCGGTCGACCGCGTGGTTGAACTGCTCGAGCAGCCGGCCGAACTCGGCCCGCTCGTCGTCGGTCCAGTCCGCCATCGCCTCGAACAGGCGGCCGCGGCGGTACGTCCGGGTGGCCTCCAGCGCAGACCGGCCCTCCGGGGTCAGGTCGAGGATCGAGGCGCGCCGGTCGGAGGGGTCGGTCTCGCGGGTGGCCAGGCCGGCGTCCTCGAGAGCCTTCACCTGGCGGGTGATCGTGGACGGGTCGAGGCCGAACGCGGTGGCCAGCGCGCCGAGGCGCTGCGGGCCCTCGTCGGCGAGCTGGCAGAGGATGCCGTAGGCGGAGCGCTCGAGGTACATCTCGCCGGCGGACGTGGAGAGGTGGATGCGCTGGACACGACGCAGCAGCACGGTCATCTGCTGCTCGATCTTCTGGTTGGCTTCATCCACGTGAGTGCATCTCCCAGGTCATCGCACGGTGGTGTTGGATGAAGCATATGGGTCGGTATGCCGAGGAGCGGTCGTGAAACGGGGCGGACGTCGACGTGCGGTGCGCCCGCCGACCCCGCATCCCTCCGGGGCGACGCCCCCGGTCGATCCCCGCCGAGCTCGTCCCGCGGCACGTAGCCATCGTGATGGACGGCAACGGCCGCTGGGCCAAGGAGCGCGGGCTGCCGCGCACCGCCGGCCACGAGCAGGGCGAGCACTCGCTGTTCGACGTCGTCGAGGGCGCCATCGAGATCGGCGTGAAGGCCGTCTCGGCCTACGCGTTCTCCACCGAGAACTGGAGCCGCAGCCCCGACGAGGTCCGCTTCCTGATGGGCTTCAACCGCGACGTGATCCGGCGCCGCCGCGACGAGATGCACGAGCTCGGCGTCCGGGTCCGGTGGGCCGGGCGCGCGCCGCGGCTGTGGAAGTCGGTGATCCGCGAGCTCCAGGTCGCCGAGGAGCTGACCCGCGACAACGACGTCCTCACGCTGACGATGTGCGTCAACTACGGCGGCCGCGCCGAGGTCGCCGACGCGGCCCGGTCGATCGCCCGCGAGGTCGCCGCCGGCCGCCTCGACCCCGACAAGGTCGACGAGAAGGTGTTCGCCAAGCACCTCTACGTGCCGGAGTGGGCGGACGCGGACCTGGTCTGGCGCACCTCGGGGGAGCAGCGGCTGAGCAACTTCATGCTGTGGCAGGCGGCGTACTCCGAGATGGTCTTCACCGACGTGCTCTGGCCCGACGTCGACCGTCGGCACCTCTGGCAGGCCGTCGACACCTACGCCCGGCGCGACCGCCGCTACGGCAGCGCCTGACCTTCGCGCGGGGGCATAGCCGGGCGAACCGGAGGTCCATCCCGGGGCGAACCCGGGCATATGGCCGCGGCACCGTGGACGCGGTCTGGACAGGCCCGTCGACGCCGGGGCATGGTCGTTTCCGGGGGTGCTGCCCGGTAGGGCAGCCCGACAGGGAGGGACATGGTCCTGGCGTCCGTGGAGAGCGCCCGGTCGCCGGTGGACCGGGCGACGCCGCACGCCCTGGCCGCCTACCTGCCGCGCATCCTCGGTGACTGGCTGACCTCGACCCCGGCGCAGACCCACCGGGCCGTCGAGGGCACGTTGGTGTTCGCCGACATCTCCGGCTTCACCCGGCTCACCGAGCGCCTGGCCCGGCTCGGGCGGGTCGGGGCGGAGGAGATGAGCGACGCCCTCGACGCCACCTTCACCCAGCTGCTCGGGGAGGCGCACGCCGACGGCGCCGACCTGGTCAAGTGGGGCGGGGACGCGGTGCTGCTGCTCTTCGACGGGCCCGCCCATGCCGCCCGCGCCGCCCGCGCGGCGTTCCGGATGCGGGCCCGGCTGCGCACCGTCGGACGGTTGACCACGAGTGCCGGGCACGCCCGCCTCCGGATGTCCGTGGGCGTGCACAGCGGCACCTTCCACTTCTTCCTCGTCGGCGACCCGGCGCTGCACCGCGAGCTCATCGTCTGCGGGCCCGACGTCAGCACGGTCGCGGAGGTCGAGGCACAGGCCAACGCGGGCCAGATCGCGCTCAGCCCGGCGACCTGCGCGTTGCTCGACCCCGCGCTGCTCGGCGGGCCGGCCGGGGACGTGGGCCGGCTGCTGCGCCGCGAGCCAGCGCTGCCCGAGCCGGTGCCGAGCGTGGTCCGGCACGTGTGGCCCGAGGACGTCGTACGCGGCCTCCCGGTGGCCATTCGTGACCACCTGCTGCAGGGACCGGCCGAGCCCGAGCACCGGCACATCGCCGTCGGGTTCGTGGCGTTCTCGGACACCGACCGGATGCTCGCGGAGGAGGGGCCGGAGGCGACGGCCGAGGCGCTCGACCACTGCATCCGCACGGTCGCGGACGCGGTGGCCGACCACAAGGTGACGTTCTTCGAGACCGACATCAACCGCGACGGCGGCAAGATCATGCTGACCGCGGGCGCGCCCACCAGCGCGGGCCACGACGCCGAGCGGATGCTCCGGGCCGCCCGGGTGATCGTGGAACGGGCCGGCCGGCTGCCGATGCGCGTGGGCGTCAACGTCGGCAACGTCTTCTCCGGTGACTTCGGGCCGTCGTTCCGGCGCACCTACTCGGTCAAGGGCGACGCGATCAACCTCGCGGCCCGCCTGGTGGCCCGCGCCGAGCCCGGCCAGGTGCTCGCCACGACGGTCGTCCCCGAGCAGTCCCAGACCACGTTCGCCCTGCGGCCGCTCCCGCCGTTCACCGTCAAGGGCAAGGCCCGCCTGATCCACGCGGTCGACGTGGGCCCGGTGGTCCGGGAGGCCGAGGTCTGGAGCCGGGTCGCGGGACCGCTGGTGGGCCGCGGTGACGAGGTGCGGGTCCTCGAGTCAGCCGTGCGCGACGCCCGGGCCCGCCGGGGCGGCTACCTCGACATCGTGGGCGAGGCCGGGCTGGGCAAGTCCCGGCTGCTCGACGAGATCCGCTCGATGGCCGAGGACCTGACCGTGCTGGCGGTGACCTGTGACGAGTTCGAGGCGTCGACGCCCTACCACTCGGTCCGGCTGCTGCTGCGCGACCTGATGGGGATCCGGCCGGGGACCGACCTGGCGGCGGCCCGGGACCGGCTCCTCGCCCGGGTCCACGCCAACGCCCCGCACCTGGTCGAGTGGCAGCCGCTGCTGGGGGTGCCGCTGGGCCTGGACCTCCCCGAGAACGACAGCACCCGCAGCCTCAGCGACGAGTTCCGCAAGCGACGGGTCGAGGAGGTCGTGGCGGAGTTCCTGCACCACCTGCTGCCCACGCCCGCCGTGATCCTGCTGGACGACGCGCACTTCCTGGACAGCGCCTCGGCGGACCTGTTCGCCCACCTCGCCCAGCGCGTGCCCGACGAGCCCTGGCTCGTGATCACGGCACGACGCGAGCGAGAGGCGGGCCAGGGCTGGGCGGGCCCGACCTCGCCGGTCGGCACCCTGCGGCTGTCGCCGCTCAGCGACGGGGAGTCGGTCCGGCTGCTGCAGGTGGCCACCGAGGAGCACCCGTTGCCGCGGCCCACCATCGAGGCCATCGCCCGGCGAGCGGGCGGCAACCCGCTGTTCCTCGAGTCGCTGATCCACGCCGCCGACCAGGCCGGCTCGGTGACGGACCTGCCGCACTCGGTGCAGGACCTCGTCACCGCCCAGGTGGACCGGCTCGCGCCGGCGGACCGGGTGGTGCTGCGCTACGCCTCGGTCCTGGGCATGCGCTTCAACACCCACGACCTCGCGACCCTGGTGCTGGGGCACGCGCCCGCGCCCGAGCAGCACACCTATGCACGGCTGCGGGAGTTCCTGGTCCGCGACTCCGGCGCGATGCTGCGCTTCCGGCACGCGCTGATGCGCGACGTCGCCTACCAGGGCCTGCCCTACCGGACGCGTCAGGGCCTGCACGCCCGCGTCGGGGAGCAGCTCGAGGCCACGAACCCGGACGACAGCTTCGAGCTGCTGTCGCTGCACTTCCTCGAGGCGCGGCGCTTCGACAAGGCGTGGCGCTACTCGACGAAGGCGGCGCGCCACGCGGCCGCCCGGTTCGCCAACCAGGAGGCGGTGGACCTGTTCCGCCGCGCGGTGGAGGCCGAGCGGCGGGGTCCGCGGGGCACGGTGCCGGCCGCCGACCTCGGCGCGGTGCTGGAGGAGCTGGGGGACACCTGGTTCGCGATCGGCCTGCCGGAGCAGGCCGCCGACGCCTACCGGCGGGCGCGGCGCCAGCTCGCCGAGGACCCGGTGTGGGCCGCACGGGTGGTGGCCAAGGAGGCCCGGATCGACCAAAGGCTGCGCCGGCTGCCGCAGTCCCTGCGCCGGGTCAGCCGCGCGCTGCGCACCCTCGAGCAGGAGCCGGGCCGGTGGGCCTGCTCGGCACGGTCGCTGCTGGCGATGCGCTACGCCATCAGTCGGCTGGCGCAGGGGCGGGTGGAGGAGGCGCTGGCCTGGGGGCACCGGGCCGCGGACGACGCCGAGGAGTCGGTCGACAAGCCCACCCTGGCGCAGGCCTATGCGACGCTGCACGGGATCTACGTGGCCGTGGTCCGCGAGCCACCGATGCCCTACGGCGAGCTCGCCCTCCAGGCCTATACCGAGCTCGACGACCTGCCGCACCAGGCCGACTGCACCAACAACCTCGCGGTCTCCGCGTTGGACCACAACCGGTGGCCCGAGGCCGCCGAGACGTTCGGCCGTGCCGCCGAGATCTACCGCCGCATCGGCGACACCCAGGGGGAGGGGCTCGCCACCTACAACCGGGCCGAGGTGCTCGTCCGGCAGGGCCGGCTCGACCAGGCACGTCCGCTCCTCGACGAGACGCTGCTGACCGCCCGCGCCGTCTCCGACGACGAGCTGGTCGGGCTGGTGCTGCGCGAGCTGGGCCGGATCGCCTGTCGCAACGGTGACCTCGCAGGTGGCCTCGAGGCGTTCGCCCAGGCGGTGGCGGTCTTCGATGAGATCGACGAGCCCGAGGAGGTCCCTGTCACCGAGCTGGCGGCCTGCGAGGGGCTGCTCCTCGCAGGCGACGCCGCCGGCTGCCTCGATCGTCTCGCCGCGCTGCCCGCGCCCGACGACGACGCGCTGGTCCCGATGCTGCACCGGCTGCGGGGGACCGCGCTGCTGGCCTCGGGCCACCGCGACGCCGCAGCAGCGGAGCTGCTCGCCGGGCTCGAGGCGGCGCGCGACGAGGACAACCGTTACGAGGAGGCGCTCACCCGGCTGGGACTCGCCCGGGTCGCGGGCACGCCCTCGGCTGCCCACCTCGTGCCCGCCGAGGACCCGGAGGCGCTCGACCCGCACGCGATCCTGGCCGGCCTCGGCGTCGTCGCGCTGCCGCTGCCGCCCGGTCTCCTGCCCGGCTGACCCGTCGAACGGGCAAACGGTGGCCGATCGACCGCGATGCGGCGCTTTCCGCCACGTTTGCCCGTCCGTCAGGTCACGGGAAGCGGACCTTGGCGTCCTCGACGAACAGCAGGAACAGGATCGTGTCGCCGGCGTTGTCCCGCGTGCTCTGCACGTAGTCCACGCAGAACGGCAGGTTCGTCGAGCTGATCCCCGCTGTCGAGTCGTAGGTGACGATGCCCTTCGCCGCACACGCCGGCGCCTCGTAGGTGGCCGCCCGCGGGTCACCCTGCACCTGGCTGCCGGGAGAGAGCGTGACGTCGAGCGTCTTGTTCTTGATCGACCCGACCCCACAGAGGTCCTTGTCGCACTTCATGAGCAGGGTCGCCGGGTTGGTCACGGACGGCGTGAACGTGACGAGCGCCTGGACATAGGTGTCCTTGCAGCGTGTGCCGGCGCAGAGGCCGCGCGAGAGGAGGCCTCCGTCACCGAAGGTCGCCCCGGCCGGCGGAATGAGGTCGCCGCAGACGGTCTTGTAGCCGGGGCTGCACGGGCCGGTGCTCGCGCCACCGCCGATCGACGTCAACGAGCCGGCGACGCCCAGTGACTGGATCAGCACGTCGAAGGCTCGCGAGGTGCCGGTGACCGCCTTGGGCTTGGTGTCCGCCGTCGCGGTCAGGGTCACGTTGGAGGCGGGGACGTCGATCCTCAGGCCGGCGAGCTTGGCCGTCTCGACGCCCGGGGCGACGTCCTGGGTCCCGAGGATCGTCGAGCCGTACTTCACCGTGACCGTGACCACCTTGCTCGTCGACAGCGGGGCCGGCACCCACGCGCCGCTGGTGGCGTCCTGGCGGACGAAGCTGAGGTCCACGTCGAAAGGAGTGCCGGGTCCGTAGACCGGGTTTCCGCCGGCATCGAGCGACGACGCGCCGCCCACGACGTACCAGAGGTTCTGCGCGCCCGGGGTGTTCGGCAGGGGGATCGTGCTGGGCGGTGTCGTCACCGAGTCGAACCTGATGGCGGTCGCGACGGTGCTGTCGACGACCGGCTTGGCCGCCCCGGCCGGGCCGGCGCCGGTCATCACGGGGAGGATGACCGCGACCAGGGCTCCGACCACAAGGGCGAGCACTCCTGGCAATGACGCAGACTTCCGGTTTTTTCGTGCAGACATGGTGAACGCCCCTCCTGGATCGGTTGTCCCAAGAACCGCCCCCTTGTCCCCTTGGCACGGTAGGCGGCGCAGCCGATCCTGAGCAATGACCCCTTGGTGTCGTCCGCGATCAGGGCGTTTCCGCTGTATTCGCAGGCTTTGTCGGACCCTTGGAGGCTCGAATTCCGAGACCAGTCGCGCCGTGCCGCGCCGTCCCGATCAGCCGGCGCCGGATGCGGGTCAGTCTCGGCCGCGCAGCTCCGCGGCCGAGAACGACATCGTGCGGGCGGGGAGCTGCAGCTCGATCGACCGAATGTCGTCATCGGGCGCCAGGGCGAGGAAGACCCGGCCCTCCCACCCCCCGGTCAGCGCCTCGACCGGATTTGCGTCCCCGGAGCCGTCCGTCCAGGTGACCCCGGTGAGCTCGCTGTCGCGGTCCCAGAGCCCGACGAGGAGGTACGGCGACCGCTTGCCCACCATCTCGTCGGGGGGCAGGAACATCCCGGTCAGGTCGCTCGGGTCGAGGGCACCCGGCCGGAGGCGCGCGGTGACCGTCGACGTCTCGATGCCGCCTGTGACGCAGAGTCGGTTGCGCCCGCACGGGGTGACCCAGATCGCGCGCCGGCTCGTCAGCCCGGCGGTGTCGTAGTAGGCGCGGTCGTCGACGACCAGGCCGCCGTGTCGCTCGGGGTGCGGGACCAGCGCCGGGTCCCAGGCCGGGCCACCATGCCGACCCAGCCTGCCCGCGTCGCGGACCGGAACGAGGATCGAGCCGTCGTCCCCCTGGCAGCGGGTGGCCTCGAGAAGCCGGTAGCCGTCGGGTCCGTGCCGGAACGTGCTGACGCTGGCCAGGGTGCCGTCGGCGTTGCCCAGGCGCAGCAGGGTCAGGCCGTCCTTGTCGACTACCTCGAAGCGCGGCGCTCGCGCCGCGTCTGCGACGGGCTGCCGGGCACGGTCGAGGCCGGGGAGGAACGAGTCGTCGTCGTTGTTCTCGCCGAACCGGAGCGTGTGCTGGGCCTGGCAGGTGAACCTGTCCTCGACCCCACCGCGCCGGGAGTCGGTGGCCGGCATGCCCCGGCTGATGCCGTCGTCGAGCAGCCGCACGCCCCCGATGCCGGCACCGAGGAGGACCAGCACCGCCGCGGCCGCCACCAGCGGTCGGAACCGGACCTCCGATCCGGGGGCGGGCGCGCTGCCGAGCCGGTCGAGTGTGTCGACGTAGAGTCGCTGGACGTCGACGGCGCGCGTGTCGGCCTCGTCGTGCAGCGCGTGCGTGAGGCGGTCCTCGACGCTCATCGCGGGGCCTCCGTCCGGTCCTCGAGCGTGGCCTGGAGCACGCCCAGGCCGCGGGAGATCTGGGACTTCACCGTGCCGACCCGCACACCCATGGCCAGCGCGATGTCGGCCAGTGGGAGGTCGAGCCAGTAGCGCAGCACCAGTGCCTCGCGCTGCCGCTGCGGCAACGCCGCCAGCGCGGCCACGACGGCCTCGCGCTCGCCGGGCTCGGCGCCAGGCTGTAGCGACGTCTGGGGTCACCAGCAGGTGCGCATCCCGACGGGCCACGCTGCGCCGGCGGTGCCGGTCCCTGACCTCGTTGACCACGATCCTGTTCAGGTAGCCGACGGGGTCCGGGCCGCGCAGCCGCGCGCGGGCGCCGTACAGCTTGCAGAACGCTTCCTGCACGACGTCCTCCGGGTCGTCGTCGCCGAGCAGGGCCGCGAGCCGGACCAGCCGTCCGGCGTGCGCGAAGAACATGGCGCCGAACCTGTCCTGCTCCACGGTCTCCCTCGCGTCGATGCTGACCACCTGCATACCTGATCTACGGGCGGGCCGGGAAAAGGTTGCGTCAGCAGG
>CAVRMN010000048.1:0-90243 GCA_963721855.1 uncultured Actinomycetota bacterium
TGACGACCGCGCTGGTCGACGTACCCCTGCGGCACGCGCTCGAGGTCCGGCACCAGTCGTTCGCCACCCCCGAGACGCCCGCGCTGCTCCGCGAGCACGACGTCGCCCTGGTCGTCGCCGATACGGCCGGCCGGTGGCCGCTGATCGAGGAGCCGACGTCGGACCACATGTACGTCCGGCTGCACGGCGACAAGGAGCTCTACGCCAGTGGCTACTCCGCCGCTGCGCTCGACCGGTGGGCCGCCAAGTGCCGCGCATGGGCCGCGCAGGGGCTGGACGTGTTCGTCTACTTCGACAACGACGCCAAGGGCTACGCCCCGCACGACGCCCTCGCCCTCATCGACCGCGTCGGCCGCACCTAGCGCCGGACGAGCTCCACGCGCCTGTCGCGGGCCGGCAGGAACCGGCCGCGCAGCGCGGCGCCGCCGCGGGTGGACAGCTGCCAGAAGGCGATGCCGCCCGCCAGCGACAGCACCGTGGCGAGGAGCGGGAACCGGTCCTCGAGGTGCGGGTAGATCTGCCAGTGCGCGAGGTAGATGTAGAGCGACGCCGCCGCCAGTACGCCGGACGCCTGGGCGAGCCACCCGGGGACCCGCACCGCCCGCAGCCACACGAGCAGCAGCATCCCGGCGACCACGACGGCCTCCCGGCCGGGCGACTCGAAGAACCCCGGCACGGTCGCGACCACGACCGCGGACACCAGAGCGCGCTGCCACCAGACGCTCGACTTCACGGTCGCCCAGCCGAGCGCGAACAGCCAGAACACGACGTGCGCCCGGTGGATCTCGTCACCGCCGAAGACCGACACCACGTCGTACCGCGTGAGCAGCCCCGCCAGCGCGAGGCCGAACGGCAGCCAGAACGACCAGCGTCGCTCGAGCCGGTCGACCCAGGGCACCGCCATCACCGCGGTGAGCACGAGCAGGGTGGCGACGAGTGCCTCGATGAACCAGTACCACCACTGCGGCTCGGTCCAGCCGCGCGGGCCGAGCACGCCGTTGAGCAGCAGCACGTTGGTGAGCCCGATGTCCCGGGTCGTCACTGCGACGGCGCCCAGCCAGAGCACCGACGGCACGACGACCCGGCTGACGCTGGTGAGGAGGTGGCGCACCCGGTCGTCGCGGGGCGCCGCGGTGAGGTGGAACCGGCCGAAGTTGAAGCCGGCCACCCCGAGCAGCACGTGGGCGCCGCCGGCGAGCGCGAACAGGTTGGCGTGCGTGCCGACGATCATCACGATCGCCAGGGCGCGCAGCAGCACGTTGGTCTCGAGCGTGCGGCCGGCCGGGGCTCCGCGGTGGTCGCGGCCAGGTCGCGGATCGGGCGGTGTGCCAGCCCACGGGCAGCGCCCCGAGCACCTCCTCGAGCCGGATCGACATCTCCACGTAGGACAGCGAGTCCCCCTCCAGCGACACGAACGTGTCGTCCTGCGTCGCGTCCGGCCGCCCCAGCACCGCCGCGAACACCCCCAGCACCCCCCGTCCCCCACCCCCGTCGAGTGCGGGGTTGTTCACCGTTGGGTGCGGGGTTGTTCCCCTGTGAGTGGTGGCTTGTGCCCGGGCCACGATCGAGCGGTAGTCCGGCTTGCCGGTCGGCAGGCGCGGTACGTCGGTCAGCGCGAGCACCTGCACCGCCCGCGGGGGAAGCCCGAAGTGCGCCTTGGCCTCCGCCCGCAGCGCGTCGGCGTCGACCGGGCGCGCCGACGCGTCGACGGCGAGCACCAGCCGGTCGTCGCCGTCGGCGCAGTGCACGACGTGGCCGAGGCCGGCGTACACCTGCTCCACCTGGTCGAGGTCGATCCGCAGGCCGAACACCTTCGGCGAAGCGGTTGCGGCGGCCGATGATCTCGTAGAGGCCGTCCGGGGTACGGCGCGCCACGTCGCCGGTGCGCAGCACGTCGACGTCGCGCCCGCGGCCGAGGTCGGCCGGCGACGTGGCGTAGCCGAGCATCACGTTGGCGCCCTCGTAGACGAGCTCACCTACCTCGACGCCGTGGGGGGACGCCAGCGGCAGCTCGGGCAGCGGCTCCAGCGAGAACGACCCGCCGGGGATCGGGAGGCCGACCGACGACGGCGACGTGGCGGCGAGGTCGGGCGGGAGGTAGGCCATCCGGGCGGTGGCCTCGGTCTGGCCGTACATCACGAACAGGTCCCACCCACGACGGCGGCCGAGGTCGGCGTACTCCCGCACCCGGTCGGGCGCGAGCCGCCCCCCGGCCTGGGTCAGGTAGCGCAGCGACGGAAGGTCCAGGTCGGCGAACCCGACCCGGTCGAGCAGGTCGAACGTGTAGGGCACCGCCGCGAACGTGGTCACCCGGTGGGCGCGGACGGCGTCCCAGAAGCACGCGTCGACGACCGAGAGCTCGGTCAGCAGCAGGGACGCGCCGGCGGCGAGGTGGCTGTTGATCACCGAGAGGCCGTAGCAGTAGTGCATCGGCAGCGTGGTCGCCGCGACGTCGCGGGGGCGGATGCGCAGGTAGGACGCGATCGCCGCCGCGTTGGAGGCGAGGTTCTCGTGGGAGAGCCGGACCAGCTTCGGCGAGCCGGTGGAGCCCGACGTCGAGAGCATCAGCGCGAGGTCCGGGTGCAGGTCGTGGACGGTGCCGGCGCGGCGCTCGAGGAGGTCGCCGCCGCGCAGCAGGACGTCGGGGTCGCAGGCGTCGACGATCGCGTCGAGGTTCCCGGGTTGTCGCCGGGGACGAGGATCACCGGATGCCCACCGGCCAGCGCGGCGAGGTAGGCCACGACGGCGTCGACGTCGTTGGCGCCGGCGACGAGGACGAGCCTCCGGGTGCCGCCGAGCCGCTCGGCGAGACCGGCGACGCGGACGGCGAGGTCGCCGTCGACACGGCGCCGTCGGCGGTCACCAGGGCCGGCCGGGTCGCCGTACGCGGCGAGGCGGCCCCAGAAGCCGGTGGTGACGAAGTTCGGCGCGCCGGTCAGCAGAGGCTCACCGACGCAGGTATTAGGTAAGCCGACCTATGCCAACGTGAGCCCACCCACAGCACCCCCGGGACCGGTACCCGGACCCGCCGCCGTCAGCGGGCGGCACGGCGGCCGCGCGCCGGCGGCTCGGGCTTCGCGGGCGGCTTCGTGCCCCGGCTGCGTCCCACGCCGATCCCGCCGCCGACGAGAGCAGCACGCCGCCGACCATGGCGGAGACGTCGTCCGACGGCAGGCTGCTCGCGCAGGTCAGCCACACCATCACGCCCAGCAAGGGCGTCGCGATCGTGACGACCACGCGCAGCCAGACCGGCGCGGTGGCGACGAGGGAGTAGCCGAGGGCGGCGAACGCGACCACCAGCAGCGCCAGGCCGGCGACGTTACGACGACGGGTCGACTTCTTCCTCGCCCCAGGAAAGGACTCGGCGACGACCCACACGAGCCCGCCGAGGACTGCCCCGACGGGACCGATCCTGCTCACGCTCATGCCAGCAGTGTGCCGTGTCCGGACCCGGGCGCACCACTCGGCTCATCCCGTGGACCGACACAATGGCCGCCATGACGACGAGGACTGCAGTGGTGACCGGCGCGAGCAGCGGATCGGGCGGCGACGGCCCGCCGGCTCGCCGCCGAGGGCTTCCACAGTGTTCTGCGCGGCACGCCGCGAGGACCGGGTGGCGGCGCTGGCCGAGGAGATCGGCGGTACGGCGGTCCGCTGCGACGTGACCTCGGCCGACGAGGTGGCCGCGCTCGCGGCTGTCGTCGGCGACCGGCTCGACGTGCTCGTCAACAACGCCGGCGGTGCCTTCGGTCGGACCCGGTGGCGAGCGCGAAGGCCGAGGACTGGCGCCGGATGTACGAGGTCAACGTCATCGGCCTGCTGCAGGTGACCCAGGCGCTGCTGCCGGCGCTCCTCGCCGGCGGGGCGGGCGTGATCGTCAACGTGGGCTCGACCGCGGGCCGGGTCGCCTACGAGGGCGGCGGTGGCTGCACGGCGGCCAAGCACGGCACGCAGGTCGTCACCGAGACGCTGCGGCTCGAGCTCTTCGACCAGCCGGTCAGGGTCTGCGAGATCGCCCCGGGGATGGTGCGGACCGACGAGTTCGCGCTGCGTGCGCTTCGAGGGCGACGAGGAGCGGGCCGCGTCGGTGTACGCCGGCGTGGCCGAGCCGCTCGTCGCCGAGGACGTCGCGGACGCGATCGCCTGGGTGGTCGACCCGGCCGCCGCACGTGAACATCGACGAGCTGGTGATCCGGCCGCGGGCGCAGGCCGCCCAGCACAAGGTCCACCGCGTCCCCTGACCCGCGGCCACACCGGCAGCCGTCAGGGCCGGTCCTCGAGCACCAGTCGGGCGAGCTGCTCGAGCTCGGGGGTGGAGGTCCTGCTCGCCGAGCACGACCTCCTGCCCGGCCACCACGAACGAGTAGACGTGCAGCGGTCCGGCTGCGGCCGCGACGTCGACACCCGCGCGAGGTCCACCCGGCCGAGCAGCCGCTCGACCTCGGGCGTGCGCGGGTCGTCGCCGAGGAGCACCTCCCCCGACTGCCGCAGCCCGGCGAAGCCGCCGGACCGGGTCACCGCGACCCGCTCCCCCACCGACGGGGTGACCCACGGCTCGCCGGCCGTGCGCCCTCGGGCCACCCCGACGGCCGTCCAGGCGTCGAGCACCGCGTCACGCGCGCTCGGGGAAACCTGCGCGGCGGCCGACACCGTCGCTGCCGCGAAGTCCGCGAAGCCGGCCCGCGGCCCGATCCCGGAGGTGAGTGCGGCGTACCAGATCGGTCCGGCGCCCTCCCACGACGCGCCCCCGATGCCGGTCGCGGCGAGGTGGAACGCCCGGTTGGGGATCCCGGAGTTCAGGTGCACGCCGCCGTTGTCCTGGGTGGTCTGCACGTAGTCGGCCATGGATCCCACCTGCGGGTCGCGGCCGAGCACGGGGTCGTCGTACGCCGTGCCCGGGTCGGACATCGACCGGAGCGCCCGCCCGCGCACGGCCGGCATGAAGATGCCCTCGCCGATCAGCCAGTCGGCCTCGGCGGCGGTCTGGTCGCAGTAGCCGCTGCTTGAGGCAGGACGCGAAGACGTCGGACATCGACTCGTTGAGCGCGCCGGGCTGACCGGCGTACTCCAGGCCCGCGGTGTGCTCGGTCACCGCGTGCGCGAGCTCGTGGCCGAGCACGTCGACGGGCTTGGTGAACCGGTCGAACACCCTGCGGTCGCCGTCGCCGAACACGAGCTGCCGGCCGTCCCAGAACGCGTTGTCGTAGCCGCTGCCGTAGTGCACGGTCGCCACCACCGGGGCGCCCTGGTCGTCGTAGGACCAGCGGCCGAACGCCTCGCGCAGCAGAGCCAGCGACGCCTCGACACCCGCGTAGGCCTCGTCGACCGCGGCGTCGCCGACCACCGGGGCGCCTGCGGGCCGGACCAGCGCACCCGGCAACGTGGTGCCGTTGCCCGCGCTGTGCACCGCGAACGGCCCGGCGCCCTCCGGCAGCGGGGCGGGCGTGGGCGCCGGGACGGGAGGGAGTGCCGTGCGCCGCGTCCGGATCTCGTCGTCGAGGACGAGCGTCTCCCGGCAGCACTCGCTCACCGAGTCGTCCCGGTGCGTCGCCGCGACGCGTTCGAGCAGGTAGGGCGGGACGAAGGTGCAACGGGTCATGGGTCAGAACTACCGCCCGGCGCCGACAAAGTAAAACCCCTGCTGTGTCAGACTCGTCCCGTGTTGACCATCGGACTCCTCGGCGGGATGAGCTGGGAGAGCAGCGTCGAGTACTACAAGCTGCTCAACACCGGCGTCGAAGCGCGACTGGGCGGGTTGCACTCCGCCAAGACCGTGATGTCTTCCATCGAGTTCGCCGAGCTCACCGAGCTGCAGCGGGCCGAGCGCTGGGACGACGTCGCCGCGCTGCTGGCCGGAGCCGCGCGCGGGATCGAGGCGGCCGGCGCCGACATGCTGCTGATGTGCACCACGTCGTTCCACAAGGTCGCCGACGAGGTGGAGGCCGCGGTGGACATCCCGCTGCTGCACCTCGGCGACGTGGTCGCGCTCGCGGCCAAGGAGCGGGGCCTGACCAGGATCGGGCTGATCGGCACCGCGTTCACCATGAGTCGCGACTTCTTCACCGACCGGATCGCCTCGCACGGGCTCGAGGTCGTCGTCCCCGACGAGCGTCACCACGAGACCGTCAACCGGATCGTGTACGACGAGCTCGTGCACGGGAAGGTGCTCGACACGAGCCGCTCCACCGTCGTCGGCCTGATCGACGAGCTCTGGGACGCCGGTGCGCAGGGCGTGATCCTCGGCTGCACCGAGCTCGAGCTGCTGGTCAAGCAGGCCGACTCCGAGCTCCCGGTCTTCCCCTGCACCACCCTGCACGTCGAGGCCGCCCTCGACCGCGCCCTCTCAGCCGGCTGAGCCCGCTGGTCGAGCCCCGCTGGTCGAGCGTCGACCCCCCGCTGGTCGAGCCTGTCGACCTCCCGCTGGTCGAGCCTGTCGAGACCACTCCTCAGCCGCCGAGCACCTGTGCCACGGCAGGGCCGAGAACCTCGCCGGCGCGGCCGCGGATGACCAGGTGTGCCTGGTCGTCCATCGGGGTCGGCTCGTCGTTGACGATCACCAGCTTCGCGCCCCGGGCCACGGCGAGGCTCGGCAGCCCGGCGGCCGGGTACACCTGCAGCGACGATCCGGCTGCGACCAGCAGGTCGGCCTTCCCCACCAGGTCGTAGGCCCGCTCCACGACGCGCGCCGGCAGCACCTCCTCGAACGACACCGTGGCCGACTTCACCAACCCGCCGCAGTGCGGGCACAACGGGTCGTCGTCGCCGGCCGCGACCCTCTCGAGCGCCCAGGTGTACGGCGCCCGGAACCCGCAGCCCTCGGGCTCGCCGCCGCGCGGGCGGTGCCCGATGCACATCACCTCACGGGCGTTCCCGTGCAGCTCGACGACGTTGCGCGAGCCCGCCTGCTGGTGCAGCCCGTCGATGTTCTGCGTCACCACGCCGAGGCACCGGCCGGCCTGCTCGAGCTTCGCCAGGGCGACGTGGGCGGCGTTGGGGGCGAACGGCGTCGCGAAGAACTCCCGCCGCATGGCCCAGGACCTCGCGCGGACCGCCGCGGACTCGACGTACCGGCTGAACGTGAACTGCGTCGGGTCGAACCGCGACCAGACCCCTCCCGGCGACCGGAAGTCCGGGATTCCCGACTCGGTCGAGACGCCGGCGCCCGTGAACCCGACCACGTGCGACGCCTCCGAGAGCATCTTGGCGAGCGGATCGAGGAGGTCGGCCACACCTCCAGCGTAACGAGCGATTCGGAGAGTGGCCCTGACGCCGATAGACTGGCAGGACGTCATGCCTGTTGGTGTCCATAGCCCTCGGTTCGTATGACGTCCCACGAAGCCCCGAGTGAAACGATTCTTCATGCCCGAGAGCACCCCGCAGCACCGCACCGACCTCCGGAACGTCGCCATCGTCGCGCACGTCGACCACGGCAAGACCACGCTGGTCGACGCGATGCTCTGGCAGGGCGGCGCGTTCGGCGAGCACCAGCACGTCGACGAGCGGGCGATGGACTCCGGTGACCTCGAGCGCGAGAAGGGCATCACGATCCTCGCGAAGAACACCGCGATCAAGTACACCGGCGCGGCCGCCGGCGGCACCCCGATGACCATCAACATCATCGACACCCCGGGCCACGCCGACTTCGGTGGCGAGGTCGAGCGCGGCCTGTCGATGGTCGACGGCATCGTGCTGCTCGTCGACGCCTCCGAGGGCCCGCTCCCCCAGACCCGGTTCGTGCTCCGCAAGGCGCTCAACGCCGACATGCCGGTCGTGCTGGTCGTCAACAAGGTGGACCGGTCCGACGCCCGGATCGCCGAGGTCGTCGACGAGACCTACGAGCTGTTCATGGACCTGCTCGACGACAGCCACAGCGCCGAGGCGCTCGACTTCCCGGTCGTCTACGCCAGCGCCAAGGCCGGCCGCGCCAGCATGAACATGCCGGAGAACGGCGGGCTGCCCGACTCCGAGAACCTCGAGCCGCTGTTCCAGACGATCGTCGACACGATCCCGGCGCCGGTCTTCCACGCCGACGCGCCGCTGCAGGCCCACGTCACCAACCTCGACGCCTCCCCGTTCCTCGGCCGCCTCGCGCTGGTCCGCGTCAAGGAGGGCACCCTGAAGAAGGGCCAGCAGGTCGCGTGGATGAAGCGCGACGGCACGACCCAGAACGTCAAGGTCACCGAGCTCCTGATCACCAAGGGCCTCGAGCGCACTCCCGGCGAGTCCGCCGGCCCCGGCGACATCGTCGCCATCGCCGGCATGCCCGACATCATGATCGGCGAGACGCTCGCCGACGTGGACAACCCGGTCGCGCTGCCGCTGATCACGGTCGACGAGCCGGCCATCTCGATGACCATCGGCATCAACACCTCCCCGCTCGCCGGTCGCGGCCCGACCAAGAACACGAAGGTCACGGCCCGCCTGGTGAAGGACCGGCTCGACGCCGAGCTCGTCGGCAACGTGTCGATCAAGATCCTCCCGACCGAGCGTCCTGACGCCTGGGAGGTCCAGGGTCGTGGCGAGCTCGCGCTGGCCATCCTGGTCGAGCAGATGCGCCGCGAGGGCTACGAGCTCACCGTCGGCAAGCCGCAGGTGGTCACCCGCGAGGTCAACGGCAAGCTGCACGAGCCGGTCGAGCGCCTGACCATCGACGCGCCGGAGGAGTACCTCGGCACGATCACCCAGCTGCTCGCGGTCCGCCGCGGCCGCATGGAGCAGATGACCAACCACGGCACCGGCTGGGTCCGCATGGAGTTCCTCGTGCCGGCCCGCGGCCTGATCGGCTTCCGCACCGAGTTCCTCACCGACACCCGCGGCACCGGCATCGCGCACCACGTGTTCGAGGGCTACGAGCCGTGGGCCGGCGAGATCCGCTCGCGCGCCTCCGGCTCGCTGGTGGCCGACCGCTCCGGCGCGGCCACGTCGTACGCCATGACCAACCTGCAGGAGCGCGGCACCATGTTCGTGGAGCCGACCACCGAGGTCTACGAGGGCATGATCGTCGGCGAGAACTCCCGCGAGGACGACATGGACGTCAACATCACCAAGGAGAAGAAGCAGACGAACGTCCGGGCCTCCAGCTCGGACAACTTCGAGAAGCTGGTCCCGCCGAAGAAGCTCTCGCTCGAGCAGAGCCTCGAGTTCTGCCGCGAGGACGAGTGCGTCGAGGTCACGCCCGACACGGTCCGCATCCGCAAGGTCGTCCTCGACCAGAACCTCCGCGGCCGGATGGCCTCCCGCGCCCGCAAGAACTGACCTCGTACGCCGTCGGTCGCGCCGACGTGCACTCGACGACCGAAGGCCGCCTGCTCACGCTGAGAGGCGGCCTTCGCCGTTCGTGACTGCACGTCCTTGGGACGCGCCGCCGAGCCTCTCGACGATCGCGCGGAGCACGCCGGCGACGTACGCCGGCTCGAACATCACGTGCTCCCACGCGAACCGGATCACCAGCCAGCCGTCGACGACGAACGCGTTGTAGCGCTCGCAGTCGTGCTTGAGCATCCGACGCCTGCCGTGGAACTCGAACGACTCGGCCTCCACGACGAGGCGCAGCACCCGGTCGACCAGGTCGGGCCGGCCGATGCCGGGGATGGTCCGCTGGGCCTGGACCTGCAGGCCCGGGACGTCGCGCGCCCGGAGCGCCGAGTCGGCGATGGCCAGCGCCTCGTCGAACGGCAGCCGGGCGGCGCAGTCCATCACCGTGCGGACGGGACCGGTGACGCGCATCCCCACGACGTCAGCCGGGTCGAGGTCGGCGTACACCACCCTCGTCCCCGCGCGACGTTCCGGCGTGAGCTTCCTGTTGCGAGGCACCGCGACGGCGGGACTCGTGGGTCGGTGCTTGAGCTTCCAGCCGTGCTGCCGGGCCGCGCTGTCGAGGCACAGCACGCCGCTGAGCCCGTTGGCCGCCCGGAGGTCCTCGTCGGCACCGGGCAGGGCGTAGCGGCCGCGGCCGTCACGGACGATCCGGCCGCGGGCCAGCGCCACCCGGATCTTCGGGCGGGACGTGAGACGGCGCAGCGTCGCGGCGTCCAGCACGCCACCGTGCCGCTCGAGCACCCGCTCCACCACCCGGAGGGGTGACTGCACGTCCTTGGGACGCGGGGCCGGGTCAGGTCCGGCGGACCCAGCGGTACTCCACCTCGGGGCGGCCACCCCCGCCGTAGCGCGAGTGCCGGGCCACGAGACCGGTCTCGGCGAGGTGCTCGAGGTACCTCCGGGCCGTCACGCGCGACGCCCCGAGCACCTCGGCGACCTCGGAGGCGGACGCGCCTGCGCCGGAACGGAGCCGGTCGGTGACGAGCCGCAGCGTCTCGGCGCTCATGCCCTTGGGCAGCGGCGCCGAGTCCGTGCCCGGCCGCAGCATCCCGAGCAGCTGGTCGACCTCGTGCTGGACCACCTCCGACTCGGCGGCGCCGAGCTGGGCACGGAAGGCGGCGTACTGCTCGAGCTTCACGCGCAGCCCGGCGAAGGTGAACGGCTTGAGGAGGTACTGCACGACCCCCTGGGCCACCGACCGGCGCACCACGTCGAGGTCACGGGCCGACGTCACCGCGATCACGTCGCAGAGGTGGCCGTCCTGCCGGATCCTCGTGAGCAGCTCGAGGCCGTGCACGTCCGGCAGGTGCATGTCGAGCAGGACGAGGTCGACGGCCGGGTCCTCGCGGAGCAGCCGGACCGCGTCGGCCCCGGAGCGCGCGACGCCGGCGACCGCGAAGCCGGAGACGCGGCCGACGTACGCCGCGTGCGCCGCGGCGGCCACCTCCTCGTCCTCGACGACGAGCACCCGGTAGCTCATCGGAGGCCGCCGAGGTGCACCGTGAACAGCGCGCCGCCCAGCTCGGAGACGCCGACCTCGGCCTGACCGCCGTAGCGGCGCGCCACCTGGCCGACCAGCGCCAGGCCGAGGCCGCGGCCCAGCCCGGCGTCGCCGCGCTTGGTCGACCAACCGCGCTGGAAGACGCTCGCCGCGACCTCCGGCGGCACGCCCGGGCCGCTGTCCCCGACCGCGATGTCGAGGGTGGTGTCGTCGGCGACGACCAGGACGTCCACCCGCCGCACCGGCCGGTCGGCGACGGCGTCGAACGCGTTGTCCAGCAGGTTGCCGAGGAGGGTGACGACGTCGCGGGCCTCGACCGGCAGCCCGGTCACCGAGGTGTCGTCGTCGACGTGCAGCTCGATGCCGCGCTCGGCGGCCTGGGCGGACTTGCCGAGCAGCACCGCGGCGACCACCGGTTCGTCCACCGACCCGACGAGCCGGTCGGTGAGCAGCTGCGCGGTCTGCAGCTCCTCGGTGGCGAACTCGACGGCCTCGTCCTGGCGGCCGAGCTCGATCAGGGACACCACCGCGTGCAGCCGGTTGGCGGCCTCGTGGTTCTGCGCCCGCAGCGCCTCGGCGAGCCCGCGGACCGAGTCGAGCTCCCCGGACACGGCCTGGAGCTCGGTGTGGTCGCGCAGCGTGACGACCGAGCCCACCTCGCGGCCCTGCCAGCGCGCGGCAGCCTGGTTGACCACGAGCACCCGCTCCCCGACCAGGTAGATCTCGTCCGGCCCCGCGGTGCCGTCCGCCAACGAGTCGGCCAGCGAGGCCGGCAGCCCGAGCGACCCGACCGGCGTCCCGCGTCGGGGGGTGAGGGCGAGGAGCCGCGCCGCCTCGTCGTTGGCCAGCTGCACCCGGCCGTCCTCGTCGAGCAGCAGCAGCCCCTCGCGCACGGCGTGCAGCACCGAGTCGTAGTACTCGTACATCCGGGTGATCTCGCCGGCGCCGAGGCCGTGGGTCTGCTTGCGCAGCCGGCGGCTGATCAACCAGGCCCCGGCCGCCCCCGCGGCGAGGACGGCGGCCGCGGCGAGCCCGATCGGCAGCAGCTTCCCCGCCAGCTGGCGGTCGATCCGGTCCAGGGTGATGCCCACCGACGCCAGCGCGACGACCCGGCCGCCGTCGCGCACCGGAACCACCGCGCGCATCGACCGGCCGAGCGTCCCGGTGTACTCCTGGGTGAACGGCCGTCCCTGCGGCGCGCTCCCGAGGTCGCCGATGAAGGGCTCGCCGATCCGGGCCGGGTCCGGGTGCGAGTAGCGGGTCCGGTCCAGCGCCATCACCACGACGAAGTCGGTGCCGGTGTCGTGGCGCACCTGCTCGGCGTAGGGCTGGATCACCCGCGACGGATCAGCGTCGCGGAGCGCGTCGAGCACGGTGGGGGCGTCCGCGACGGTCTCGGCGATGTCGAGCGACCGGGTCCGGGCCGTCTCCAGCTGGTCGCGCCGCGCGTCGGCGTACGCGAGCGAGACCGCGGCGACCACCACGACGAGCACGATCAGGGTCTGCAGCAGGAAGAGCTGCTGCGCCACCGAGCGATCCCGCGTCCTGCGCACGCGACCTCCGCTCGCCTCGTAAACACAACGTACACAAGGGTGACCGCCGTCACACCGCGTCCCAGCATGGTGACAGATCCCAGCCCGCCCACCGGAGGACCCCATGGCCTACCCAGCAGCCACCAGCACGACGGCCCCGAAGAAAGACCGTACGCACTACCTCTACCTGGCCGTCATCGTGGCCGTCCTGCTCGGCATCGCCGTCGGGTTCGCCGTCCCCGACTTCGCCGTGCAGCTCAAGCCGATCGGCCAGGCGTTCGTCGGCCTGATCAAGATGATGATCTCGCCGGTCATCTTCTGCACCCTCGTCCTCGGCGTCGGCTCGGTGCGCAGCGCCGCCAAGGTCGGCCACGTCGGCGGGCTCGCGCTCGGCTACTTCCTCGTGATGTCGACGGCCGCGCTCGGCGTCGGCCTCCTCGTCGGCAACCTGCTCGACCCGGGCACCGGCCTGCGGATCGACGACGGCACCAAGGCGGCCGCGGCGGAGCAGGCCAGCGCCGGCCACGCGAGCACCACCGACTTCCTGCTCGGGATCATCCCCGACACGATGTTCTCCTCCCTCACCTCGGGCGAGGTGCTGCAGACCCTCCTCGTGTCGCTGCTGGTCGGCTTCGCGATCCAGGCGATGGGCAAGACCGGCGAGCCGGTGCTGCGCGGCATCGAGCACCTGCAGCGCGTGGTGTTCCGGGTCCTGGCGATGATCATGTGGGCCGCCCCCGTCGGCGCGTTCGGCGCGATCGCCGCCGTGGTCGGCGAGACCGGCATGGACGCCCTGAAGAGCCTGGCCGTGATCATGTTCGGCTTCTACACGACCTGCGCGATCTTCGTCTTCGTGGTCCTCGGCACGCTGCTGCGGGTCGCCACCGGCGTCAACATCTTCAGCCTGCTGCGCTACCTCGGCCGCGAGTTCCTGCTGATCCTGTCGACCTCCTCGTCGGAGTCGGCCCTGCCGCGGCTGATCGCGAAGATGGAGCACGCCGGCGTCGAGAAGACCACGGTCGGCGTCGTCGTCCCCACCGGCTACTCGTTCAACCTCGACGGCACGGCGATCTACCTGACCATGGCGACGCTGTTCATCGCCTCGGCCATGGGCGACCCGCTGAGCCTCGGCGAGCAGGCCTCCCTGCTGATCTTCATGATCGTCGCGTCCAAGGGCGCCGCCGGCGTGACCGGCGCCGGTCTGGCCACCCTGGCCGGCGGGCTCGCCTCGCACCGTCCGGACCTCGTCGACGGCGTCGGCCTGATCGTCGGGATCGACCGCTTCATGTCCGAGGCGCGTGCGCTGACGAACTTCGCGGGCAACGCGGTCGCCACGGTCCTGATCGGCACGTGGACAAGCAGCCTGGACCGCACCCGGCTCGACCTCGTGCTCGCGGGCGGCGACCCGTTCGACGAGACCACGATGGTCGACGCCCACGAGGAGGCGGCCGTCCCCGCGGCACGGATCCCGGAGCCTGTCGGGGTCTGACCCCGGCCGGGTCGTGCGGCTCACGCCTCCGTGGGGAGAGGCGTGGGCCGCACGACTGCGTCACGGGGTGGGAGGATCGCCGGGTGCCGAACATCGAGATGACCCGCATGCCGGAGAAGGGCGTGCGCGACCTCGAGCAGCTGCACGCACTGCTCGACAGCCAGTACGTCGGCCACGTCGGCCTGGTCCGGGACGGGCAGCCGCTCGTCGTGCCGACCGGCCTCGCGCGCGACGGCGACCGTCTCCTGGTGCACGGCTCGACCGGCTCCGGCTGGATGCGGCTGCTGGCCGCGGGCGGCGACGCGTGCGTGACCGTGACGTCGCTGCACGGGGTCGTGGTCGCCCGGTCGACGTTCGAGTCGTCGTTCCACTACCGCAGCGCCGTGCTGTTCGGCACCTTCACCGCGCTGCACGGCGACGACAAGCGGGCGGCGCTCGACGTGGTCGCCGAGCACTTCATCCCGGGCCGCACCGGCGAGGTGCGGGCGACCACCGCCAAGGAGCTCGCGGCGACGTCGGTGCTGGCGATGCCGATCGACGTGTGGTCGCTGCGGGTGTCCGAGCAGTGGCCCGAGGACGAGCCGGCGGACGTCGAGGGCGACGCGTGGGCAGGCGTCGTACCGATCCGGACGACGTTCGACGCCCCGCTGCCGGCGCCCGACCTGCGCACCGGGATCGACGTGCCGGCCTCGGTGCGGCACCTCGCCGACGGCGCCGTCTGACCAGCGTCCACGCGACTTCTATACGATGCGCGGTGGTGCGCCGGAACGTCTTCCGACGCCGAGGATCGAGAAGGCGGACGTGACGGGGATGGCAGAGCGCAAGGGCGGTCAGCCCGGAAGCCGGCGTCGCACGATCACCGCACCCGAGCCGTCACCACACCTGGCAGACCTGACGCTGCAGGAGCTGCGCGCCTACCGCGAGCGGCTCAACCTCGAGGAGGAGAAGGCGTCCTACTGGCGGCGGCTCGTCCACGCGCGCATGGACGTGATCGAGGCGGAGTCGCACACCGAGGGCGTGCTCGGCATCGAGGACCTCGTGCGCGTGCTCGGCGAGACCGGAAGCGGCCAGACCCGCAACGCCCTGCTGCGGGTGCGTCCGGCCGACCCGCTGCCCGACCTGCCCGTCCTCACCGACATGTGGGTCACCGACGTCGACCCGCACGACGCCGCCGCGGTCGGCGAGGCGCTCGACCGGCTGCGGGCGGCGGAGCAGCAGCTCACGGCGTACCGCCACGCGCTGCACGAGCGCATCGACGAGGCGACCGGTGAGCTGATCGTCCGCTACCGCGCCGACCCGGCGAGCGCGCTGATCGCGCTCCCCGCCGTCTGAGTGCGTGTTGCACAAGGGATCCCGCGCTGCTGAAGCGTTATGAGCGGTAATGTCCTCATGCTCGGGTTTGTCCGGAACCGGGCAGACGACCAGGACGGGGTGCCATCGATGAACGAGCGCGACGGCGACGCCCTCGAGCTGTTGCGGGAGTACCGGGAGTCCGGTGACCAGGAGCTGCGCAACCGGCTCGTGCTGCGCTACTCCCCGCTCGTGAAGTACGTCGCCGGCCGGATCCGTCCGGGGCTGCCGCAGAGCGTCGACATGTCCGACCTGCTCTCCGACGGCGTCCTCGGGCTGATGGACGCGATCGAGAAGTTCGAGCCGCAGCGGGGGCTGCAGTTCCAGACGTACGCCGTGCCGCGCATCCGGGGCGCGATCCTCGACGGCCTGCGCGCGACCGACTGGGTACCCCGCGCGGTCCGCACCAAGATCCGCGAGATCGAGCGCGCCCAGGCCACGTTGGAGAGCCGGCTCGGCTACACCCCCGACGACCGCGAGATCGCGGCGGAGCTGGCCATCTCGGTCGAGGAGCTGCGCGAGCTCTACACGAAGGCGTCCTACACCGGCGTCGCCTACCTCGACGAGGTCGGGATGGGCGAGGACCTGGCACCGACCACCATCCACCTCGACACCGACGACGACGAGATGCGCAGCGCGCTCGTGCACGCCATCCGGAGCCTCCCGGAGCGCGACCAGATCATCGTCACGCTCTACTACTTCGAGCAGCTGACCCTGTCCGAGATCGGCCAGGTGCTCGGCGTCTCGGAGTCCCGGGTCAGCCAGCTCCACACCCGCTGCGCCCTGACGCTGCGCGCCAAGCTGCTCGAGTCCGTCGGCTGAGCTCAGCCGGCCTCGGTCGACACCCGCACCTGCCGCGCGATCGCGGTGATGCCGAGCAGCGGGAAGCCGGCGAGCAGCAGCAGCGCGCCGTCCATGCCCAGCGGGTGCGCCAGCCCGCCGACCACGGCCGAGCCGACGCCTCCACCGACCAGGAACATCAGCGTGGCGATGCCGAGCGCGACTCCGCGGACGTCGTCGTCCACCGCGTCGCCCACGACGGCCATCAGGGCGGGCTGCCCGAGCCCGAACGCGAACGTCACCGCGACGACGGCGGTGACCAGCAGCGCCGCCGACTCGACGTGCGCACCTTCGGCCGCGACGAGCAGCGCGGCGGCGGCGACCAGGCCGGACACCGCGAGCGCCGACGAGCCGCCGATCCGGCTGAGCAGGGGCGCCGCGACCTTCGGGGCCGCGAGGCCGGTGGCGGCGCTGGGGATCAGCGCGAGGCCCACCTGCCACGGCTCCCAGCCTGCGGCGACGAGGACGGCGGGTACGGCGATCAGCAGCGCGAACCACGCAGCCGGGACCGCCGCCGCGGCCAGCGCGCTGCGCACGACGACCGGGTTGTGCAGCACCGACCGCGGCAGGAAGCCGTGCGGGCGGCGGCGTACCCACCAGGCCACCGCCGGCACCCCGAGCGTGAGGAGCAGCGCGCCCGTCACCGCGATCACCGGACCGGTCGACGGCGACTGGACCACCATCACCAGCCCGGCGGCGGTGGCGGCCACGAGGACCGCACCGAACACGTCGAGGCGCGCCCCGCTGCCCTGGGTCGGCAACGCGCGCCACAGCAGCGGCACCAGCAGCACGCCGAGGGTCGGCAGACGCGATCACGGTGCGCCAGCCCAGCAGGTCCTCGACCACGCCGCCGGCCAGCGGCCCGAGGCAGCTGATCGCCGCGGCGAAACCGGCGACGCGGCCGAGCGCCGCGGAGCGTTCCTTGCCGGCGTACAGCTGGCTGACGATCGCGACGCCCAGCGTCGGCACGGCGGCCGCACCGGCGCCCTGGATCAGCCGGCCGGCCAGCAGCACCCAGAACGTCGGGGCCAGCGCGCCGACCACGGCGCCCGTGGTCATCAGGCCGACGCCGAAGAGCAGCGGGCCGCGGATCCCGACGAGGTCGGACACGCGGCCGTAGACGGCGGTGGCGACGGCGAGCATCAGCGCGTAGAGGCTGATCGCCCACGCGCTCACCCCCGTGCCGACGCCGAGGTCCTCGGCGAGGACCGGCAGGGCGATGGCCGCCGACGAGCTGCCCAGCCCGGCGAGCCCGAAGAGCAGGCCGACCAGCAGCGAGACGCGGCGGGAGTCGATGGGGGAGGACATTGTCGGCACAACCGGCTCGGCCGCCGACACATTCCCCGTCAGGAGGACGGCACGCGGTCCGGCGGGAACCCACCGGTGGCGATCGGGCCCCAGGAGTCGATGGTGATCCGGATCAGCGACTTGCCCTGCCGCCGCATGGCGTCGCGGTACTCGTCCCAGTCGGGGTGCTCGCCGGAGATGCAGCGGAAGTACTCCACCAGCCCGTCCTCCGCCTCCTGCGACGGCATGTCGAGCACCTCGGCGGTGCCGTCGACCTGCACGTAGGGCCCGTTCCAGTCGTCGGAGTGCACGAGCACGGACACCCGCGGGTCGCGGCGGAGGTTCACCGCCTTGGCGCGGTCGGGGTAGGTCGACACGACGATCCGGCCCTCGGCGTCGACGCCGCCGGTGACCGGCGACATCTGCGGCCGGCCGTTCTTCCGCGTCGTGACGAGCGTGATCTTGTGGCGGGTCCGGGCGAAGTCGAGGAGTGCGTCCCGCTCGACCCGGTCCGCCGTCGCGATGTTGGCCATGCCCCCACCCTAGGCGACCGGGTGGGTGGAGGAGCGAGCGGCCCCGGGTGGTTGAGGAGCGAGCGCAGCGAGCGTCTCGAAACCCCGCTCAGCGCAGCAGCTTGGCGAACATCGCGCAGGTCTCGTCGACGGCGGCCTGCGCGCCCTCCGAGTGCGGCCCCATGTCGATGAAGCCGTGGATCATCCCGTCGAACCTGCGCGTCTCCACCCGTACGCCGGCCGCTTCCAGCGCGGCCGCGTAGGCCTCGCCCTCGTCGCGCAGCGGGTCGTACTCCGCGGTGACGACGACCGCCGGCGGCAGCCCCTCGCAGCGAGTCCGCCCGCATCGGCGACAGCCGCGGGTCGCCGTGGTGCTCCGCGTCGGCGGCGTACTGCTCCATGAACCACGCCATGGTCGGCAGGTCGAGGAAGTAGCCCTCGCCGTTGTCGAAGCGGGAGGCGTAGTCGCCGAGCACGTCGGTCGCGGGGTAGACGAGCAGCTGCGCGGCGATCGCGGGGCCGCCGGAGTCGCGCAGCTGCTGCGCGACGACGGCCGCGAGGTTGCCGCCGGCGCTGTCGCCGGCGACGGCCAGCACGTCCGAGCCGCCCAGCTCCTCGAGGTGCGAGCCGGCCCAGCGGGTCGCGGCGACAGCGTCGTCCACCGCTGCCGGGAACGGCGCCTCGGGCGCGAGCCGGTAGTCGACGGAGAGCACGACCGCGTCGCAGTCGCGGCAGATGCTGCGGGCCATGTTGTCGTGGGTGTCGAGGTCGCCGATCACCCAGCCGCCGCCGTGGAACAGCACCACCGTCGGCAACGGTCCCGCCGCAGACGGCCGGTAGACCCGGGCCGACAGCTCGCCGGCCGGCCCCGGCACGGTCACGTCGGAGACGTCGGCGACCGGCACCACCTTCTCCGCGGGACGCGCCCCGACCGCCAGCGAACGGAACGCTGCCCGGGCCTGCTCGGGCGTGCCCTCGTGCATCGCGGGCGTGCCCATCGACGCGAGGAACTCGAGCAGGCCGGCGATCTGCGGGTCAACGGGCACGGCGTCTCCTGGGGTGCGACGGATCGGACGGTACGGCGGTCAGCGGGTCGGGTCCTCGCCCACCTGGACGAGCAGCTTCCCGAAGTTCTTGCCGGCAAGCATGCCCCGGAAGGCCTCCGGCGCGTTCTCCAGCCCCTGGACGATGTCCTCGCGGTAGCGCACCGACCCGTCGGCGACCCAGCCGGTCATGTCCCGCACGAAGTCCCGGCCGTGCGACTTGGTGAACTCGTCCTGGATGAAGCCCCGGACGGTGAGGCTCTTGGTCAGGAACTGCGCCATGAAGCCGGGCAGCCGGTCCGGCCCGTCGGGCGCGGAGGTCGCGTTGTAGTTGGCGACCAGGCCGCAGACCGGCACCCGGGCGTACTTGTTGAGCTTGCGGAACACCGCGTCGCCCACCGGGCCACCGACGTTCTCGAAGTAGACGTCGACACCGTCCGGCACGGCCGCGGCGAGGTCGTCCTTGAAGGTCGGCGAGCGGTGGTCGACCGCGGCGTCGAAGCCGAACTCCTCGGTCAGCGCCTTGCACCTTCTCGGGCCCGCCGGCGATGCCCACGGCGCGGGCGCCCTTCACCCGGGCGATCTGGCCGACGGCGGAGCCGACCGGTCCGGTGGCGGCCGCGACGACGACGGTCTCGCCCGCCTGGGGCTTGCCGATCTCGAGCAGCCCGGCGTAGGCGGTGAAGCCGGGCATCCCCAGCACGCCGAGCGCCGTGGACACCGGCGCCGCGGCGGGGTCGAGCCGACGTACGGCGTTCGCGGGGACGACCGAGTGGGTCTGCCACCCCGAGAACGACAGCACCATCGTGCCGACCGGGAGGTCCTCGGCGCGCGACTCGACGACCTCGCAGACGGTGCCGCCGATCATCAGGTCGCCGACCTCGAGGGGCGCGGCGTACGACTTCGCGGCGCTCATCCGGCCGCGCATGTAGGGGTCGAGCGAGAGGTAGACGGTCCGCAGCAGCACCTGGCCGTCCGCGAGGTCGGGCAGGTCCACGACCTCGGTCGAGAAGCAGGAGTCGTCGGGCTCCCCGACGGGGCGGGCGGCAAGGCGGATCTGGGTGGACTTCATCCCTCCACCCTCCCCCGCCCGGAGCCGAGGCTCAACGTGAGTCCGCCCACGCCCAGTCGCCCGGCAGGATGGGCGCATGGGCACCGAACCCGACTTCGACGCGATGTACGCCGCCGACCCGGACCCCTGGGACGTGGGCACGTCCTGGTACGAGCGGCGCAAGCTCGCCGTGCTGCTGGCCTCGCTCCCCCGGGAGCGCTACGCGACGGCGTGGGAACCGGGCTGCGGGCCCGGCATCGTGTCGCGCGCCCTGGCCGACCGGGTCGGCCACCTGACCGCGTGCGACGGCTCGGCGGTGGCGCGTGCGGCTGGCCGAGCAACGCTGCGCCGACCTCGACCACGTCGAGCTTCACGTGTCCACGCTCCCGGACGTGCCCCTCGACGGCCCGGTCGAGCTCGTCGTCGCGGCGGAGTTCCTCTACTACCTGCCCGACCGGGACGCCGCGCTCGAGGCGCTGTGGAGTGCGACGGCGCCGGGCGGGCACCTGGTGTGCATGCACTGGAGACACCTGCCGGACGACGCCCACCTCTCCGGCGCCGCCATGCAGGACGAGGTCGCGGACTACGCCGAGCGGCACGGCGCCCGCCGGCTGGTGCACCACCTCGACGAGGACTTCCGGCTCGACGTCCACGAGGTGCCGCGATGAACACCCCAGGAGTACGACGGACCTGGTGGCGGGTCTCGCCGCCGACGACCTGCGCACCGGTGCGGACCGGATGCGCGACGGCCTGGCCGTCGTGGCCGAGCGTGGCCGTGACCTGTGGACCGGGCCGCTCGCCGCGCTGGTCGACGGGCTGGTCGAGGTCGCACGGGTCGACCTGGCGCTGGCCCGGCTCGTGGAGGGTCACGCCGACGCGCTGCGGATCCTCGACCAGGCCGGCTGTTCGCCCGGAGCCGGGTGTCTACGGCGTGTGGGCGTCGCGGTCGGCCGGCACCGGCGTCCGGGCCACCTCGGTCGACGGCGGATGGCGTCTCGCCGGGGAGCTGCGGTTCGCGTCCGGGATCTCGCTGATCGACCGCGCCCTGGTCCCCGGGTGGCTCGACGAGGAGCACCACCTGCTGTTCGACGTCGCGGCCGCAAGCGCGTCCGCCGACGAGTCGACCTGGCGGACCACGGCGATGGACGCGTCGCGGTCGTTCACGGTCGCCCTGGACGTGGAGTGCTACGACCACGTCGGGCCGACGGACTTCTACCTGGAGCGGCCGGGCTTCGTGGTCGGCGGGCTGTGCGTCGCGGCCGTCTGGGCCGGCGGTCTGCAGCAGGTCGTCGACCTGGTGGCCACCGGCATCCGGGACTTCGCGCCGTCGGCCCACCAGCTGCGCCGGATCGGCGTGATGGAGCAGGCCCAGTGGCAGGCGCACACCGCGGTCCGGACCGCCGTCGACGCCGTGGTACGGCCGAGGAGCCGGGCTGGGAGCACGCCGTCGCGCACGCACGCACCGCCGTGGCGACAGCGTGCGACCAGGTGCTCGACCAGGCCGGCAAGGTGGTCGGACCCGGCGGCCTCAGCCGCAACGCCCGGCTGGCCCGCGCCGTCGCCGACCTCGGCGATCTACGTGCGCCAGCACCACACCGACGGGGAGCTCGAGCAGGCCGGCCGGCGCGCGGTGGAGACCCACACCCTGCTCGGCTGACCCGGCGCGGGGTCAGGTGTTCTGCGGGAAGCCCAGGTTGATGCCGCCGTGGCTCGGGTCGAGCCAGCGGGTGGTGACGACCTTGCCGCGGGTGAAGAAGTGCACGCCCTCGATGCCGTGGGCGTGGGTGTCGCCGAACAGCGACGACTTCCAGCCGCCGAACGAGTAGTAGGCCATCGGCACCGGGACCGGCACGTTGATGCCGATCATCCCGACCTCGACCTCGTTCTGGAAGCGCCGGGCGGCGCCGCCGTCGTTGGTGAAGATCGCCGTCCCGTTGCCGTAGGGGTTCGCGTTGACCAGGTCGAGCGCCTCGTCGTACGAGCCCACCCGGAGCACCGACAGCACCGGCCCGAAGATCTCGTCGGTGTAGATCGACATCTCCGGGGTGACCTGGTCGAACAGCGTCGGCCCGACGAAGAAGCCCGTCACCGTCGCGCGTCCGCCTCGACCTTGCGGCCGTCGACCACGAGCGTCCGCGCCCGGCCGCCTCGCCCGGCGTCGATGTAGCCGGTCACCCGGTCGCGGGCCGCCGACGTCACCAGCGGGCCCATGTCGCAGCCCGCGCCGGCCGTCGCCGGTGCGCAGCGCCTCCGCACGCTCGCGGATCTTGTCGACCAGCGTCGTCGCCGACGTCGCCGACCGCGACGCACGGCCGAGATCGCCATGCAGCGCTCGCCGGCCGAGCCGAACCCGGCGTTGACCGCCTGGTCGGCGGCGAGGTCGAGGTCCGCGTCGGGCAGCACCACCATGTGGTTCTTCGCGCCGCCGAGCGCCTGCACCCGCTTGCCGTGCGCGGGTCCCGGTCTCGTAGACGTAGCGCGCGATCGGGGTCGAGCCCACGAACGACACCGACTTGATGTCGGGGTGGGTCAGCAGCCCGTCGACGGCCACCTTGTCGCCGTTCAGCACGTTGAAGACGCCGTCGGGGAGGCCGGCCTCCTGCCACAGCTCCGCCATCCACAGCGCGGCGCGACGGCACCTTCTCGCTGGGCTTGAGCACGACCGTGTTGCCGGTGGCGATCGCGATCGGGAAGAACCACATCGGCACCATGGCCGGGAAGTTGAACGGGCTGATGATCGCCACCGGACCGAGCGGCTGCCGCATCGAGTGCACGTCGACACCGGTCGAGGCGTTCTCGGTCGCCGAGCCCTTCATCAGGTGCGGCATCCCGCAGGCGAACTCGACGACCTCCTGGCCGCGGCTGACCTCGCCGAGCGCGTCGGAGAGCACCTTGCCGTGCTCGGCGGTGATGAGCGCGGCGAGCTCGCCGCTTGCGCGCGTTGAGCAGCTCGCGGAACCGGAAGAGCACCTCGGTACGCCGCGTCAGCGACGTGTCGCGCCAGCCGGGGAACGCCGCCTTCGCGGCGGCCACCGCGCGTCCACCTCCGTCGGCCGAGGCCAGCGCCAGCCGGGCGGTCACCTCGCCGGTCGCCGGGTCGGTGACGTCGGAGTAGCGGCCGCTGCCGCCCTCCACGACGCTGCCGTCGATCCAGTGCTCAAGACGGTCACGGTCATGGGTGCTCGTCTCCCTCTCCACCCCCGACGGCCGGCCCTCCCGGCCCTGGCGCCAGCATCGCACAGCCCCCGAGACCGGCCTGACCGAGATAGTCGGACGTCCAACTAGGCTGCGGGGCCATGCCTGCCACCCGCGTGATGCCGACCGACGAGGCCGCCGACCTGCTCCGCTGGTCCGCGACCTCGCGACCCAGGAGCTGCTCCCCCGCGTCGCCGAGGCCGAGGCCACCGAGACCTTCCCGCGCGACGTGTTCCGGCTGCTCGGGCAGGCCGGGCTCCTGGGCCTGCCGTACCCGAGGAGCTACGGCGGCGGCGGCCAGCCCTACGAGGTCTACCTGCAGGTGCTCGAGGAGATCGGCGCCGTCTGGAGCAGCGTCGGCGTCGGGCGTCAGCGTGCACGGGCTGTCCTGCTTCGGCCTGTTCACCCGCGGCACCGAGGAGCAGAAGCAGAGGTTCCTCCCCGACATGCTCGGCGGCGACCTGCTCGGCGCCTACTGCCTCTCCGAGCCGCACGCCGGCTCCGACCCGGCCGCGATGACGACCCGGGCCAAGCGCGACGGCGACGACTAGGTCGATCAACGGCGCGAAGGCGTGGATCACCCACGGCGGCAACGCCGACTTCTACAAGGTGATGGCCCGCACCGGCGACGACCGCAACGACATCTCCTGCTTCCTGGTGCCGGCCGACGCCGAGGGGCTGACCGCGGACGCCCCGGAGAAGAAGATGGGGCTCACCGGCAGCTCGACCGCGACGATGCGCTTCGACGACGTCCGGGTCCCGGTCGAGCGGCTGCTCGGCGAGGAGGGCGAGGGCCTGAAGATCGCGCTGGCCGGCCTCGACGCCGGCCGGCTCGGCATCGCCGCGGTGGCGACCGGCCTCGCCCAGGGCGCGCTCGACCACGCGGTCGCCTACGCCAAGGAGCGGGAGACGTTCGGCAAGAAGATCATCGACCACCAGGGCCTCGCGTTCGTGCTGGCCGACATGGAGGCCGCGGTCGTCCTCGGCGCGCGCGACGTACCTCGCACGCCGCCCGCCTCAAGGACCAGGGCCTGCCCTACTCCACCGAGGCGAGCGTCGCCAAGCTGGTCTGCACCGACAACGCCATGAAGGTCACCACCGACGCGGTGCAGGTGCTCGGCGGCTACGGCTACACCCGTGACTTCCCGGTCGAGCGCTACATGCGCGAGGCCAAGGTCATGCAGATCTTCGAAGGCACCAACCAGATCCAGCGCATGGTGATCAGCCGTGCGCTCGCCAAGGGCGGCAAGGCCACGATCACCGCCCGTCCCGACCAGGAGAACTGAATGCAGCTCGAGAACACGTCCGCGATCGTCACCGGCGGGGCGTCCGGCCTCGGTGCCGCGACGGCGAAAGCCCTTGCGGACAAGGGCGTCCAGGTCTTCGCGCTCGACCTCAAGGTGGACGACGCACCGGCCGTCGACGGGGTCACCTACGTCGCGACCGACGTCACCGAGCCCGAGCAGGTGCGCGCGGCCGTGGCGCAGGCCGCCGAGGCCGCCCCGCTGCGCACGGTGGTCAACTGCGCCGGCATCGGGCCGTCGATGCGCATCCTCGGCAAGAAGGGCGTGCACGACCTCGACGCCTACGCGACCGTCATCAAGATCAACCTGATCGGCTCGTTCAACGTGCTCGCGCTCGCCGTCGGAGAAGATCGCCGAGACCGAGGCGGACGAGCACGGCCAGCGCGGCGTCATCATCAACACCGCGTCGATCGCGGCGTACGACGGCCAGGTCGGCCAGGCGGCGTACTCCTCGTCCAAGGGCGGCATCGTCGGGCTCACCCTGCCGGCCGCCCGCGACCTCGCGCAGTACGGCATCCGGGTCAACACGATCGCCCCGGGCATCGTCGAGACGCCGATGCTGGCCACGGTGTCGGAGGAGTTCCGCGCCGGCCTCGCCGCGGGGGTGCCGTTCCCGCAGCGGCTGGCCCGTCCCGACGAGTACGCCCAGCTCGCGCTCGCGATCATCGACCACGACTACCTCAACGGCGAGGTCATCCGGATGGACGGCGCCCTCCGCATGGCCCCCCGCTGACAGGCAGAACGAGGGTGGGAAGCACCCCCGTAGGAGGCTTCCCACCCTCGTGATCAGGTGGTGACTGCGTCAGCTCAGACCTGGTGGCCCTTGCGACGGAGCAGCACGGTCGCGCCGAGGAGCAGCAGGCCGAGACCCGTTGCCGCCAGGCCGTTCATCAGCGTGGTCGCTCCGGTGGACGGGCAGGATGCCGGTCGGACCGACCGCCGCGCCCGGGCCGGAGAACTGCTCGACCCCGGCCACCGGCTGCGGGCCGGCGAACTGCTCGACACCGGCCACCGTCGGGGGACGGTTGCTACCCGGGGGCGTCACGCCGGGAGGCGTCACGCCGGGAGGCGTGACCGGCGGGACCACGGCCGGCGGACCCACCGGGGGCACGACCGGGGGCACGACCGGCGGCGGGCCCGGCGGCGTGACCGGCGGGGTGACGGGCGGAGTCACCGGCGGAGTGACCGGAGCGGTCTCACAGCCGGTGTGGGCAGGGTTGCCCTTGGCGATGCCCTGGTTGCCGTCGCACTCGTAGCCGTTGTTGCCGTCGCTGGCGTCCGGGTACTGACCCTTGGGGTTCTTGTTGTCCGCCTTGCCGACGCAGCCGGCGCAGGGCTTGCCGGTCGAGGAGTCGTTGGTGCTCTTGCCGTTCTGCGACTCCGTGCGCGTCGTACCGCAGTAGGGGCCCTCGGAGTTCGTGCACTGGCCGTTGGCGCCGCCGGTGTTCTGGTCGGCGTTGCTCAGCGGCTGTGGGTCCGGCGGCGTCCCCTGGGTGCCGGCGGTGCCCGACGTGCGGTGCTCGGACTTCTTGTCGTCCGACGTTGCCGTCGAGTCGCTCTGCTTGTCGGTGGTTGTCGTGGTTGAGTCCGCGGTCGTGGTCGTGTCCTTGCCACCCGAGGACGTCTTCGCTGCGGCGGTTCCCACCATGCCGAAGCTGAAGACGACCATCACGATGGCAAAGAAGACCGCAAGCGGACGTAACGGACTCTTGGATGCCCGAGTCATGGTGAAACCTTCTTCCCCCCAGCTCCAGATGGAGTCTGGTAATTGAGAAACCTCATGAGACGCCTCGACCGAGGCAGTCTCGCCTTGTTGGTTTCCCTCCCGGATCTCCTGTGCCCGAGGGAAATATCAGCAAACGCCGGGCAAGGTAAAACCTGCCATTACGGACTTGTGGCCGCGGTCACAGCCTGGTAATTCACCCGGCCGAACGTGACGATCCGGACGTCCTCCACGTGCGTCGGTGTCGACGTCAACGTGTCGACAGCCGCGCGCGCGGCGTCGTCCAGAGGCCAGCCGTAGATGCCCGCCGACACCAGCGGGAAGGCGACCGTGCGCGCGCCGATCTCGTCCGCCACCGCGAGCGCGTTGGCGTAGCAGGACTCGAGCAGCGAACGGTCACGCTCCCCCGCCCGGTAGTTCGGCCCGACCACGTGGATCACCCACCGGGCGCGCAGGTCGTGCCCCGTGGTCCAGCCGGCCGCCCCGGTGGCCGAGCCCGGACGGGAACCGCTCGATGCACTCCTCGAGCAGGCCGGGCCCGGCAGCGGCGTGGATCGCCCCGTCGACGCCGCCGCCACCGCGCATCGCCCGGTTGGCGGCGTTGACGATCGCGTCGACGTCCTGCTCGACGATGTCCCCCTCGACGACGCGCAGCCGCACCGGCGCTCAGCCCGCCGGTGGGGTCATCAGCTTGAAGGTGGCACCCATCGGGTCCGTCACCGTGGCAAGGCGCCCGTAGGGCGTGTCCTCGGGCGGGTTGACCACGCTGCCGCCGAGCTCGGTCGCCTTCGCGCAGGCCGCGTCGCAGTCCTCGACGGCGAAGTAGACGTGCCACATCGACGGGACGTCCTCGGGCCACCCGGAGGCGTCCATGATCCCCGCGGCGGCCTCGTCGTCCTTGCCGAGCGTGGTGTAGCGGAACGTCGGCTCGTCGCTCATGACGTGGGTGTCCCACCCGAACACGTCGCGGTAGAACGCGACGGCCGCGTCATACGCGCGGGTGTGCAGCTCGAACCACGCGGGCGTGCCGGGCTCCCCGAGCACGGCAAAGCCCTCGAACGGCTGTGCCTGCCAGACCCCGACGCCGGCCCCTCCCGGGTCGCCGACGACCGCCATCACGCCGACCTCCGGGACCGGCATCGTGTCGAGGTAGACCGAACCGCCGTGCTGTCCGGCCGACGCGACCGTCGCGGCGGTGTCCTCGCGAGGCGAGATAGACCGTCCACCCGTCCGGCTGTCCGGAGGACGGGTCGTTGCGCATCCCGCCGGCGACCTCGCGGTCCCCCAGCGTGTAGGTGACATAGCCGCCGTACTGCTCCTCCGACGCGGCCGTGGCGGACCAGCCGAAGAGCTGGCCGTAGAAGGACTCGGCCCTCGCCGTGTCCGACGTCAGCAGGTCGATCCAGCAGGGTGCCCCGGCGGGGCGGGCAGGAGTCGTCATGCCGCCATTCCAACAGAGGTCACCGACAAGAAGAAGGGCCGAGGCGAAATGCCCCGGCCCTTCCTCATCGTGCCGCTACGACGTCATGCGTCACTTGGTCTCGGTGACCCCGGTCGGCTCGAAGTCGTACGTCGTGTCGTCCCAGACCAGCTTGTCGACCGCGCCGGAGAAGGCGTTGTCACGGCCCTTCGAGAACGCGACGGAGAGCAGGCTCGCGTCCTTGAACGCGGCCTTCGCCTCGTCGAGGGTGCAGTAGGTGGTCTGGTTGCAGCCGCTGTCCGTGCCGGCGGTGCCGGTGAAGTACCACCGCTTGGCCGTGCCGGCGTCGATGTCCGACCACTTGTTGGCGGGAGCCGCCTCCGGGACGAAGACCAGCGTGGAGTACTGGAGGCCGTCCTTGGTGGAGTCGGTGTCGACCTCGGCCGCGAGGTTCGGCAGGTTCTCGGCGCCCTTGGAGTTGTTCTCGCCGGTGGTGAAGACCGAGTACTTCGCTGCGTCCACGTCGGCGAGCTTGTCGCCGGCGAAGTCGACCTGGTTGCCGAAGGTGGCCTTGTCGGTGGCCGAGCCGGTCCGGAGACCGAGGCTGCCGATGCCCGCCGGCGGGGCCACGTCGCCCGCGGAGGACGGGCCGGAGCGCAGGTAGGCGTCACCGTTGCCGATCGTGTTGCGGTCGATGATGCCCCAGTTGGCCCCGCTGTAGTGCGGGTCGGAGGCAGGCGCCGACTCGTTGATCTTGGCGTTGACGTTGTCGTTGAGCTTGCCGAAGCCGACGCTGCCGTCGCGGAGCTCGGAGGTGCCGACCGCGTCCGCGCCGATGTCGGCCTTCTTGACCTCGCCGTTCTGGATGTCCTGCGAGGTGATGGTGGCGGCCGCGAAGGCGCCGCTCACACCACCGAGGGTCGACGAGGACGTGCGGAGCCGGCCACGACGGAGGTCGTGCGGCTCTGGAAGATGGAGTGCTTCTGCATAAGGAAGTCATTCCTTTCGCTGTTGCACGCCCGTTCCCAGCCAGGCGCTGATGTGCTGCCCGAGAGACAGCAGCGCCACCCATTCATCGAGGGCGCCACACCCACGTTACCCGCTGAAATCGGTTCTACACAAGCCAGAACGGGCGCTGAGCGTGCAAGAGAGAGCCATGTCACACAAGGCGACACGTCAGTAGGCGCCGGACGGACCCCAGCACGCGCTCGCGACGGTCTTGGCCATGATGCACGAGGTCACTCATCATCGACCAGTTGTCGACGTAGTAGAGGTCGAGCCGTGACTGGACTTCGCTCGAGAGCGGAGATGCGAACGTCCGGATGACCTGCCACGAGCGCCGGTCATCCCCGGTCGCACGAGCAGCCTGCGCCGGACGCCGATGTCCGTGTAGCGTGTCGACCTCCACGCGTCGCGGCGGCCGCGGGCCGACGAGGCTCATCTGCCCTGCCAGACGTTGAGCAGCTGGGGCATCTCGTCATGCGAGTAGCGCCGGATGACATGATCCGACCGAGGTCGATCCGGGGGTCGTCTCCCGCTTGACCAGAGCGCCGCCTCGTGACCGTCCTGCTGCCGAAGGCGCTTCCGTGGCTGCTCGGCGTCGACGTCATCGACCGGAACTTCAGGCCACCCGAGAAGTCCTCGGACCTGCCACGCCCGACCGCGTCGCTGCCGGAAGCAGCACCGGCCCGCCGTCCGTCGAGCTTGACTAGCCGACCGCCACGCCCAGCATCAGCGGGTGACGAGCAGCACGATGAGGCACGGTCGAGCCGAGCAAGTCGAAGAGAGCGCTTCGCGGTGCCGCCGGCCATGCCCGGCCTGGGTTGCTCGAGATGGAGTAGCGGAAGCCCGGCTACCGGGCGCGCATCGAGATCCGAGGTCCCGCGATGTCGGTGAGGCGACGGCACGCACGATCGAGGTCGTACGTCGCCGACCCTCGAGGTCCCACGGCGATCTGCCGGAGATCGCCTCGAGCTGATCGCGTCAGCCACCGCGGGCGACGCAGCGACCGTGGCCGCGCCGACCCGGTCGCTCGACTTCGCCGAGTCTGGCTCCTGACCGTGCCCGACGACCGGCAACGAAGTCCAGCGCCTCGGCTGCCGGATCACGTCGGATCAGGCACGCAGGCGCCGACCACCTGGTAGCCCGACATAGTCGCTCACCGCTTGAGCACGCCGGCGACCTCGGCGATACCGGCAGGGTCGCGCCGACCGCCGACCGGAGCACCGTCGACGCAGTCTGCCGCCGGACGCCGGAGCCGCGTGCAGCGATCTTGCGGGCTGCGTAGCGCTCGACGAAGCAGCAGCCGGGCGTGCCGACGGTCGAAAGTGAGCAGGACGAAGCCGCGCGACAGCGGCATCTGGACCAGGTAGCAGAACATCCCCACCGCGCCGGCCGTGACCAGCGACGGCCATGACGACTGGTGCGGAACTCCTCTGCGCCGGACACCGAATGACGCATCGGTAGGCCCCTTGGGCGCCGAGTACGAGCACCCAGGCGACACGATGAGCCAGGGACCGGCGGTCGGCGCCAGGTGACGCCGTGCGGCTCGTAGGCCTGGCGACCCAGACGTCGAAGGCGAGCCTGCGACTCTGCGAGCGCCAGCGCCACCGCGCCGAGGAGCGAGCAGGACGCAGCGAGCCGCAACGGCGACCAGGGCAGCGACGACGCGAAGTACCGCGTGAGGCGTGCGCGCCCGTGTCGGCCTGCGCGCTCGACTCCTCGACGAGGTCCTCGACGATCGGACACTGATCCCCCTGGTCCTGGCTGTGAGCGAGTCAGGCGGGCGCGACCGCCAGCCCGATCTGGCAACTACTTCTCGAGGATAGGTGCTGAATGCCGGCGGGTGCGTCTGCTTTCAGCGTCGTCCGGTCAGCGCGCGCAGCGCCGGGCGTACGTCGACGAGGTAGACGAGCGCCGCCACCGTGCCGATGAGGTTCAGGAAGCTCATCGGGCTCCAGATCAGCATGTGGGCGGCGAGCGCGATGCCCAGGATGATCAGCCAGGTGGGCTTGGTGAGCTTGTCGGCAGCCAGGTAGGCGTCCGGCCGGTGGGACACGGCATCGATGAACGCCCACGCCTGCAGGCCGAAGATCAGCAGCGTGGCGACCATCATCAGGCCGCTCTGGATTCCGAAGAGCACTGGCACACCTCAAGGGTAGCGAGAAAGGCCGACGCCCCCGACCGAAGCGGTCGGGGGCGTCGTCTGACGAGTCAGAACAGCGTGAGCTGCCCGTCGTCGACCTCAGGGTCGACGGTTCTTCAGTTGCCGGCCTTCGAGGCGGCGTCCGAGGTGGCCTGGGCGGCCGAGGACGTCGTCTTCTTGGCGGCGGTGCCGGTCGCCTTGGCCGAGGACGCGGCGGGCTTCGCCGACTTCTTGGCCGCCGCGGTGGTGGTCTTGGCCGACTTCTTGGCCTGCGCACCGGTGCTCTTGGCGGACTTCTTGGCCTGGGTGCCGGTGGTCTTCGCCTTGGCCGTGGTGGCCTTGGCGGCGGCCTTGGTCTGCTTGGTGGCCTCCTGCTTGCGCACGCGGGCGACGAAGTCCTGGCCGCGGCCGGCGAGCTCGGCGTAGGTCTTGTTGAGCTCCTCGACGGTCTTGTTCAGCTCGGCGACGTACTCCGCGATGAGCTTCTCGATCTTCTCGGGAAGCGCCTTGGCGTCGGCCTGCAGCTCGGCGATGCGGGCCTCGAGGGCGGTCTGCGCCTTCTTGGCGTCGCCCTGGAGCTCCTCGACGCGGGTGCTGACGAGGGTCACGGCCTGGTCGCGCAGCGCCTTGGGCTCGAGCTCGACCTTCGCGACGCGGCTCTGCACGTCCACGGCGGTGGTGCGGGCCAGCTCGATGGCCAGGTCACCGGCGCCGACGGCGGCGTAGAACGGGCGGGTGGCGTCGAACTTGAACTGCTTGTTCTTGGTGGTAGCCATCTTCAGTTTCCTCCTGGGGGATTGGACGTTCGCCGCGCGGAACGACTGGTAGACGTCCAGCAACGACTGCTTCTGTCGTTCGGTGAGTCCGGTGTCCGCGAGGATCGCGAGCTCGACCGAACGGACTTCACCGTCTTGGGGATCGAGGATCCCGGCCCGGACGTAGAGCGTCTCGGCGGAGATCCGCAGTGCCTTCGCAAGCTGCTGCAGCACCTCGGCGGACGGCTTGCGCAGCCCGCGCTCGATCTGGCTCAGGTAGGGGTTGGAGACGCCGGCCTGCTCAGCGAGCTGACGCAGCGACAGCTTGGCAGCCAGCCGTTGCTCGCGCAGGTAGTCCCCGAGCGACTCGACGGTCTTGCCGACCCCGAACTTTGCCATGGCTCCAGTGTGCTAACTCTTGCAAGCAAACTCAAGTCTGGTCTAGGTGAGTGATCCCACAGACTACTTACCTGCAAAGCGGAAACGGCGACCGAGCCGCCGCTAGCAACTGTCCGCGCGGACTACGAGGCGTCGTGACCGGGGCCGCTGCGGCCGTAGTCGTCCTCGAGCCGCGTGATGTCGTCTTCCCCGGTGTACGCCCCGCGCTGGACCTCGACGATCACCAGTTCCTCCGCGCCCTCGTTGGCCAACCGGTGGCGCGCCCCCTGCGGCACGTCGACGGTCATGCCGGGCCCGGCCGAGAAGGTCGCGTCGTCGATCGTGCAGGTCGCCGTACCTGAGGAAGATCCCACCCTCGGCGAACCGGCGCTGCTCCCGGACGAGCGCTCCGGTGAGCGCGGTCGGAGCGATCAGCGGCTGTTCCTCGGTCAGCGCCGACCAGAGCAGGATCCGCCGCTCCGATGCGCCCTGGGACAGCCCCTGCAGCACCGTCTGCGGGTCGCCCTGGCCGGACGAGACGGCCTCGAAGACCTGGGAGGCGACGGCGTTGAAGTAGACGTTCTGCGCTGCGGGGTCGGGGATCGCGGCATAGACCTCGCTGAGCAGCATCGACACCGCGTTCTCGGCGGTGAGCTGGGCGCCGCCCGTCACCGGCACCGGACCGGTGCCGCGGAGCAGGTAGGACAGCGCGACCGGGTCGGTGGAGATCACGCCGTCGACCTTGGCGCCGTGCTGGGCGTTCCACATGGCCCGGATCAGCTCGGCGGAGCGCGGGAAGTCAGGGGTGAAGTTGACGTCCTGCGGGTAGCGGCCGAGGTTCTCGCCGAACAGGGCCCGCTCGTCGCGCTCGTGAGCGGGATCGGCGGGGTGTCGAACATGCCCGACCGTCTGCGGCGTCGCCCTGGCGACCCGAGCGCGATCCTGCCCGTCGTTCGGCCGTCACGGTGGCGAACGCGCCGGGGATGCCGCCGGTGGCGCCGCACCTCGGCGTTGTTCTGGAACAGCATCAGGTAGGTGCGCGGGCCCGTCGGCGCCGAGCATCGTCCGGCAGCAGCCGCACGCGCGATCGAGGCGCGGCCGGAAAGGTCGGCGCGCCTCGGCGAGCTTGTCCTGCAGCATCCGGACCGGGCCGGCGATCTGCGGAGCCAGCTCGGCGCGGCCGCAGAGCGCGACCCGGCCCTCCTCCTGCCTGCAGCCGCTGGTCGGCCTCGACGACCGACGGCGCGATGCTCGGCGATCGGCTGCGAGGTCGATCCGGCCCTTGGCCGGACGGAGGTTCTTCGGCTTGAGCGTGGCGGCGGCGTCGACCACCGACGGGCAGCACGTCGGAGGCGAGGCGCGTCGACGACGTCTGCGCCACCGTGCGGACCGCGACGATGTTGTCGCCGACGCCCGGGAGCTTGCTGGTCGAGCCACCAGCCGGGGCCGCGCGTGTTGCGCGGGCCTCCTCGGCGTGCGCCTGGGCCTGCTCCGAGGGTCGCCCGGGAGCCGGGCTGGTCGCCGACGTCAGCTGCCCGCTGAGCGTCTGGAAGTCCTCGCGACGAGCTCGAGGGCGTCCTTGGCCTTCAGCGCCTGCCAGCCGGTGAACGCCACGAGCGCAACAGCAGCGACTCCGGTGAGCAACAAGGCCCACCGGAGTCGCTGTGCTGTCCTGCCAGCCGGCATCCGAGAATCTAGGAGCCTGAGGTCACCGCTTGACGACGAAGCCGGTGAACTCGCTTGCACGGCTGGAAGTTGCTGGTGCCGAGGTACTTGATCTGACGTCCCACTGACCGAGCTTGCGGACGGCGGCGAAGCGGGCCAGGATCGAGCTCTCGCCGCCGCCGATCTTCTCGACGCTGACGATCTTGGCCTGCGTCAGCGTCGCCCTTCGAGATGATCACCCGAGCCGAGCCGCCGGGCGAGACCGTCGACTGTCACCACGGCGCGCACGCGCGGGCGCTCGCCACGCTGGATGTCCGGAGCGTAAGCGCGAGGTGATCTTGGTGTCGGCCTTGCCGACCGTCAGCGGTCTCGACGTCACCGCTGCGCGGCGACCTCGCCGGTGGCGCAGTCGGGGATGTAGCGGGCGCGGACGGTGTAGGTCTGCCCAGCGTCGAGCCTGCGGGGCAGCGCGTGGCTGGCCTCGCCGTCTGACCAGCGGCACGGTCCAGGACGCGGCCCGCGACCGAGATGCGGACCGTGCCGGTGGCGTCCTGGCCGTCGGCGGTGACGGTGACGTTGGCGCGGTTGCGCTGGCCGTACTGCTGGATCGGCCGCGTCAGCGTCAGGTTCGGTGTTGGACGCCGCCGGGTTCGGGTAGCCGCTGGTGCAGGCGACGTTCTTGAATCTGCGGCGCCGCGGTGACGACCCCGGAAGTGCTGGTCGCCGCGACAGCGAGCACTGCCCCGACGGCCGCGGCCGTGGCAACGGACTTCTTAAGGTGCTTCCCGAACATAGCGTCCCCTCGTCTGATGCGACTTAGTTGGTCATCTGCGCCATACCCAGGGAGCGACTGATAACTCCCCCGTATGTACCTACGTTGTGCGACCCTACCAATGCGCCGGGGGGGTTCTGACAACCAGTTATGTGCGCACCGTCTCAATTAGGGAAACGCGGCATCTCAGATAACGCTGCGGACGAGCCCGACCGGTCGCCCGCCGCCGAGCAGCTCGGCGACACCGGTGCGACGCACCGCCTCCCCGTCGACACCCGCCTCGTCAGGGCACCCCGAGGCGCTCGAGCGCGGCAGCCATCACCACCGGCCGGACCCGCGGCGGCACCGTCGTCGGTCTTGCTGGCGACCGCCCGCCCGTCCGGAAGGCCCACCGCGTAGCAGGACTCTGCGCCGGCCTTGCCGATCGCTCCAGGGATCGCCTGGAGCAGCTCGACGCTCGTCCCGGCGGGTGCCCGAGGCCCACTCGGGGAAGGCGCGGATCGCCTCGGCGACCCGGTGCTCCGGGCCGGACTCGGCAAGGGACAGGGACGCGGAAGGCACGCGCCAGCCCGGTCAGCGAGGTCGGAGAGCAGCGGCGCACCGCAGCCGTCGACCGCGACCACCTCGACCTTCTCACCGGTGAGCTCGGCGAAGGTGCCGGCGATCGCCGTCTGGAGCGGGTGGTCGGGCTCGCGGTAGGTCGCCGTGTCCCAGCCGTTCGACACGCAGGTGGCGAGCATGGCCGCGTGCTTGCCGGAGCAGTTCATCGCGATGGAGGTCTGCGCACCGCCGGCCCGGATGTGCGTCTCGCGGGCCTCGTCGTCCAACGGGTAGCCCAGCGGCGTCTGCAGGTCCGCTCTCGGTCAGGCCGGCTCCCTCGAGGATCCGGCGCACGCCCTCGATGTGGAACGGCTCGCCTGAGTGCGACGCGGACGCGAGGGCGAGAAGCTCTCCGTCGAGGTCCAGGCCGGCCCGGAGCATGCCGACCGCCTGCAGCGGCTTGTTGCACGAACGCGGAAGGATCGGCGAGGTCACGTCGCCGACCGCCCAGGCGACCGAGCCGTCGGCCTCCGAGCGCGACGACCGAGCCGTAGTGGTGCCCCTCCACGAACCCGGAGCGGACGATCTCAGCGATGACAACAGGCGACGGCATGGCAACGACCCTATGCGGCAGACTGTCCGCGTGCCTGACTCCCCCATCCCCCAGCACTGCCCCATGCCCCGCGAGCTCGACGACCTGGAGCTCCTCACCCATGGAGCTCTCGCGCCGCTGCAGGGCTTCGAGGGTCCGGGCGGTCTGGTCACCCTCCAGGTGCCGGCTGAGGTGGCCGAGGCCGCGCGTGCCGCGGGCCGGATCGAGCTGGTGGACCCCGAGGGCGTCCCGCTCGCCCAGGTCGAGCTCGAAAGCACCTACGACGCCGGCGACCAGACCGGCGTCCAGGGACGGGTCACCCCGCTCACCCACAACGAGTTCGGCGCGTTCCGCCGGCTCTACCTCACGCCGACCCAGGTCCGCGAGCGGTACGACGCCGACACCCTGACCGTCCCGGTGGCCGACGCGCTGACCGACGCCGACCTCGACCGCATCCGGACGGCTGCCGGCAAGGACCCCGTCCTGCTGCTCGCCCTCACCGGCACCGGCACCCCCGACCTCACCGCACCGGCGCTGATCCGCGCCACCCTGGCGGCCGCTGCCCACCTCGACGACGCGCACGTCGTCGCCGTCCCCCTGGCCAGCCGCGGCGACGCCGAGGCGGACCACCGGCTGGGCGAGCAGGTCGTCGAGGCCTACGCCCCCGGCCGCATCCTCGGCGTCACCGGCGAGGGCGACCTCCCCGACGACATCGCCGCCATCGTCGAGCGGGACCAGCCGGCACCCGACGCGCAGGGCCTCGTGCTGTTCTTCACCGGTCTGTCGGGAAGCGGGAAGTCGACGCTGGCCCGCGCGCTGCACGACGTGATCCTGGAGCAGGGCGAGCGGACGGTCACCAGCCTGGACGGTGACGTCGTACGGCGGAACCTGTCCGCCGGCCTCACGTTCTCCAAGGAGGACCGGGAGACCAACATCCGCCGCATCGGCTGGGTGGCGGCCGAGATCAGCCGGCACGGCGGCGTGGCGATCTGCAGCCCGATCGCGCCGTTCGACGCCACGCGCCGGCAGGTCCGCCACATGGTCGACGAGGCCGGCGGCGCGTTCGTGCTCATCCACGTCGCCACCCCGCTCGAGGAGTGCGAGCGCCGCGACCGCAAGGGCCTCTACGCCAAGGCCCGGGCCGGCGAGATCCCCGAGTTCACCGGCATCTCCTCCCCCTACGAGGAGCCCAGCGACGCCGCCGTACGCGTCGACACCACCGGCCGCACCATCGACGACGCCCTCCAGGACGTCCTGGACCATCTGCACGAGGCCGGCTACCTGACGAAGGACACCCCGTGAACGACCTCCTCACCACCGCCGCTCTCTCGGTGCTGCTGGTCAGCTTCGGCGTCGGCATCGTCGTGGGCCTCACCGGCATGGGCGGGGGCGCCCTGATGACGCCGGCGCTGATCTTCCTCGGCGTGAACCCCTCCGCCGCGGTCGCCAACGACCTGGTGGCGGCCAGCGTCAACAAGTCGGTCGGGGCCGGCGTGCACTGGAAGCACGGAAAGCCCAACCTCAAGCTCGCCGGCCTGCTGATCTGCGGCTCGGTGCCCTTCGCGTTCGCGGGCGCCTTCATCGTCAAGGCCCTGGGCGGAAGCGGTGAGGGCGGTGAGAGCTTCCTGACCTACGCGATCGGCGCGGCCCTCCTCTTCACGGCGAGCACCTACGCGCTGCGGATGTACCTCCAGCTCCGGCACGTCACGGCGGGGAACACCATCTCGGAGGAGGACCCGGTCGTCCGGCCGGTCCCGACCCTCCTCGTCGGCGCGGTCGGCGGGCTGCTGGTCGGTATCACCAGTGTCGGGTCGGGCTCGCTGATCATGGTGGCGCTGCTGCTGCTCTACCCGACGCTCAGCGCGGTGAAGCTGGTCGGCACCGACCTGGTGCAGGCGGTCCCGCTGGTCCTGTCGGCGGCGATCAGCCACGTGATGGTCACCGGAGTCGACTGGGCCGTCCTGATCCCGCTGATCCTGGGCGGCACGCCAGGGACCTTCCTCGGCGCCCGGCTGGCGAACTGGGTGTCCCAGTCGGTGATCCGTCGCGGCATCGTCATCGTGCTCACCCTGACGGGCCTGAAGATGCTGGGAGTCTCTCCCGAGATGGTCGGCATCATCGGTGCCGCGATGCTGCTGCTGGGTCCCCTGGTCTGGGGCTTCATCCGGCAGACCCGGGGCCTGCCGGCCTTCGACAACAACGCCGCAGCCTGGCGTCTGCCGGGCAACGACAACGGCGCGTGACCCACGGCACCCTCGCCGGCTGTGATTGGACCGGTCGGGGCGGGTAACACCTTCCCTGAGGCGTAGCCACGGCTGCGTCTTGCCCAGAATCGCTCCCGGGACGCCGACTCGGTAGCATGACGGCTGCTCCCCGACGAGAGGTCCCACCCCCCGATGACCGAAACGCACGCTGACTACCGGCTGAGCCAGCTCGACGAGCTGGAGGCGGAGTCGATCCACATCTTCCGCGAGGTCGCGGCCGAGTTCGAGAAGCCCGTCCTGATGTTCTCCGGCGGCAAGGACTCCATCGTGATGCTCCGGCTGGCCGAGAAGGCGTTCTACCCTGCCAAGATCCCCTTCCCCGTGCTCCAGGTCGACACCGGATTCGACTTCCCCGAGGTCCTCGAGACCCGGGACAACTGGGTGAAGCGGCTCGGCGTGCGGATGATCGTGGCCTCCGTGGACGACGCCATCGAGAAGGGCATCGTCGTCGACGACGGCAAGACCAGCCGCAACCGGCTCCAGATCGGCACCCTGCTCAACGCCATCGAGGAGGAGGGCTTCACCGCCGCCTTCGGTGGCGGCCGCCGCGACGAGGAGAAGGCCCGCGCCAAGGAGCGCGTCTACTCCCACCGCGACGAGTTCGGCCAGTGGGACCCGAAGATGCAGCGCCCCGAGCTGTGGTCGCTCTACAACGGCCGGATCCACGGCGGCGAGCACATGCGGATCTTCCCGCTGAGCAACTGGACCGAGCTCGACGTCTGGGACTACATCCACCAGGAGCAGATCGAGATCCCCTCGATCTACTTCTCCCACCAGCGCCGGGTCATCCTGCGCGACGGCATGCTGCTCTCCGAGTCCGAGTCCGTGCAGCCCAAGGGCAACGAGACGGTCGAGGAGAAGACGGTCCGCTTCCGCACCGTGGGCGACATGACCCAGACCGGCTGCGTGGAGAGCACCGCCAGCACCACCGCCGAGATCATCGACGAGATCGCCATCGCCAAGGTCACCGAGCGTGGCGCCACCCGTGGCGACGACCGCTTCTCCGAAGCAGCCATGGAAGACCGCAAGAAGGAAGGCTACTTCTGATGGACCTGCTTCGTTTCGCCACCGCCGGCTCGGTCGACGACGGCAAGTCGACGCTCATCGGTCGCCTTCTGCTCGACTCCAAGGCCATCTTCGAGGACCAGCTCGAGGCCGTGGAGTCGACCTCGCAGTCGCGCGGCTACGACTACACCGACCTCGCGCTGCTGACCGACGGTCTCCGCTCCGAGCGCGAGCAGGGCATCACGATCGACGTGGCCTACCGCTACTTCGCGACCCCGCAGCGCAAGTTCATCATCGCCGACACCCCCGGCCACGTGCAGTACACCCGCAACATGGTCACCGGCGCCTCGACCGCCGACCTCGGGCTCGTGCTCGTCGACGCCCGCCAGGGCCTCACCGAGCAGTCCCGCCGGCACGCCGTGATCCTGTCGCTGCTCCGGGTCCCGCACCTGGTGCTCGCGGTCAACAAGATGGACCTCGTCGACTTCGACCAGAAGGTCTACGACAAGATCCACCAGGAGTTCACCTCCTTCGCGACCAAGCTGAACATCCCCGACCTCGAGATCATCCCGATCTCGGCGCTCCAGGGCGACAACGTGGTCAACCGCTCCGAGCACATGGACTGGTACGACGGCCCGTCGCTCATGCACCACCTCGAGCACGTCCACGTCGCCTCCGACCGCGACCTGGTCGACACCCGGTTCCCGGTGCAGTACGTCGTCCGCCCCAAGTCGGACGAGTACCACGACTACCGCGGCTACGCGGGCCGCGTGGCCGGCGGCGTGCTGAAGCCCGGCGACGAGGTCGTCGTGCTGCCCGAGCGGCATGACCAGCAAGATCGCCGCCATCGACATGTTCGACAAGGAGATCAGCGAGGCGTTCCCGCCCATGTCGGTGACGGTCCGCCTCGAGGACGACGTCGACGTGAGCCGCGGGGACATGATCGCCCGTCCGGCGAACGCGCCGAAGCCCAGCCAGGACATCGACGCGATGATCTGCTGGATGACCAACGAGCCGCTCCGGCCCCGCCAGAAGCTCGCCATCAAGCACACCACCCGCAACGGGCGTGCGATGGTCAAGGACATCCAGTACCGCCTCGACGTGAACACCCTGCACCGCGACCAGGAGACCAAGGAGCTCGGGCTCAACGAGATCGGCCGCGTGCAGCTGCGCACGACCGTCCCGCTGCTGTGCGACCCCTACTCCAAGAACCGGACCACGGGCTCGTTCATCCTCATCGACGAGGCCACCGGCGTCACCGTCGGCGCCGGGATGATCAACTCCGGCAGCTGACCGAGCTCGTCAGCCGACGTCGGTGGCCCGTCCGTGACTGGAGGGGCCACGGCGTCGGCACGGCAGCGTGCACCTGGCAAGCCCGCTCACTTCTAGTCACGAAGGGCGGGGCCCTGAGCGGACCACCAGCGGGCGGCGGACTTCTGCCAGTCGGGTGCATCGGTAGACCGCACGATCGCCTGCAAGCCGTCGGATCCGGTCATCCCGAGGGCGTAGACCTTCGCGCGCTCGCGGAGACGACCATTCCTTGCCCAGCGAGTTGCGGAGCGCCTGGTCGGCCAGCGGCGTCGGGCTCATGTGGCCCAGCCCCTGTGCGATCGGGGCAGCGATGTCGTCGACCGGGTGGTCGATCAGCGCGAGCATCCGTAGCCGGTGGGCGTCGGTGCTCAGGTAGCGCACCAGCGTCGCAGAGCGGGTGCGCATCCAGCCGGGACAACCCTCGTCGACCACCACGCGCAGGAGCTCGTCGGTGACGGCTTCCCCGAAGGGTGACGACGCGATCAGCAGCGCGGCCAGGTGGCGACGCTCGGAGTCGCGGTGGAACAGCGCCTCGCGGATGAGCCGCCCGAGCATCCGGTCCTCGTCGTAGAACGGCTCCTGGGGCACGCGCGCGCGGGCTCCCTCGGACAGGTCGTGGGCGATGGTGCGGGCCTTGTGGGCGATCATCTCCTCGCCGTGCTCGACGACGTACCCGAGCTTGCGCCGGCCGGCCTTCGTCGCGGCGTGCACGAGCGTGGACCGCATGCCCTCGGGGAGGTTGGCGATCAGCTGGGCGAGGTCCTCGCTGGCCTTGGCCGGGTTCTGGCGCCAGAGGCGCAGCACGAGCATGTCGAGCTCGGACCGCTCGTCGGGGGTGAAGTCGCCGTTGGCGACCTTCGTGGTGGCACACCAGATCGCCACCGAGAAGACGGCCTCGTTGTAGGGGTTGGCGATCGTGTCGAGGATGAACCGGGCCGCTTCGCGCGTCGGCAGCCGGTCGAGCATCCCCATCGGGTTGGTGACGACCTGGACGTCGGGGTCGGACACATAGGTCTTGATCGCGTCGACCATGAAGTCCTGGGCACGCAGGACGGAGGCCATGTTCATCGCGGCGGTGCTGTACTGCCGGTAGGCGACCTTCACCGACCGGGGCAGCTCGGTCACGAGACGATGCGCAAGTGCCTCCCAGGTGTGCGCCCGGAGGTGCACCATCGGCGCGACCGACAGGTGCCAGCCGAGCTCCTGCCAGTCCCGGGCCCGGGCCTTGCCGTCCTCGGCGGCGTCGAGCAGCTCGTCGAACCGCTCGGCGAACTCGCGGGTGGCCGGGTCGAGCTTGGGGCGCACCACGCGGGTGCGGACGCCGGTCAGGCTCGCGCGGATGTAGCCGGTCAGCGACGAGATCCGTCCGGACTCGAGACCGAGGGCGGCCTCGTAGGCGGACATGCCCTCGTAGGAGATCGGGATCTCGCCCGACTCCCAGCGGCTCAGCAGGCTCCGGCTGGCGGGGAACCCCATGTCGGCCAGGGCGGTCACGAACTTGCCGACCGTCCTGGAACTCGGCGTTGCGGTGGTGAAGCCGGGACATCGCGAGGAGCCAGCCGATCCGGGCGTCGATGTCAGGCTTCGACGAGTTCAGCGGGGTTTCGTCGTTGGCGATCTTCTGCACACGACCAGGGCGTCGCGTCGCTGTCGCCATACGCCCTCCCTGTCCGCCGGTGTCCTCCCCGGATCATAAGGCGCCGCGCGGGCCCAGGTCAGCGGAGCGGGACGGACGTGCAGGCCGACCTCGGGGTCGACGAGGACCTCCTGGGCGGCGGCGATCCCGTCGGCGACCAGCGTCGCGTCCAGGGAGACGTTGCGCTTGACCATCCCGAGGGCGATCGGGCCGAGCTCGTGGTGCCGGGCGCTGCTTCCGACGAAGCCGACCGTCTTGCCGTCGAGGACCAGGTCGCTGCCCTGGGCGGGAAGCCGGTTGTCGGAGCCGTCGAGGTGCAGCAGGGTGAGCCGTGCGCGGCGGCCGGCCCAGCGTGTGGACGCGCGCCACGGTCTCCTGGCCGCGGTAGCAGCCCTTGTCGAGGTGTACGGCGGGCCCGATCCAGCCTGCCTCGTTGGGGATCGTCCGGTGGTCGGTGTCGAGCCCGAGACGCGGCTCGCCGCGCGCGATCCGCAGTGCCTCGAAGGCCCACATGCCGCAGGCCGGGCCGGCGGCGTCGGCGAAGGTGCGGAGGTCCGCGCGGGGGATGAACAGGTAGCCGGCGTAGGGGGTCTCGACAGGCTCGACCACCCGGGACGGCTCGACCTCTCGGGACCGAGTGGGCGCCAGACGACCGCGATCTCGTCGGTCACGTCGGCGACCTCGACGCGCATCATGAAACGCATCCGGTCGAGCCACTCCACGAGTGCGGGTGCTTCACCGGGCTCGACGTGGGCGGTGAACGCCTCGCCGTCGTCGGAGCCGAACATCGCGTGCTCGACGTGGCCCTGCGGGCTGAGGATGAGCGCCCCGATCGGCGTGCTCGGCGCCAGGCCCTCGAAGAACTGGCTGGTGAGCGAGTGCAGCCAGGTCAGCCGGTCCGGGCCGGAGACGCGGACCACGCCGCGGTGGGAGAGGTCCACGAAGCCCTCACCCGACTCGAGCGTGCGCTGCTCACCGTGGAACGAACCGTAGTGGGCGGCCACCGGCGCGTCGATGCCGTTGCCGGCGACGGCGCCGGGGAGGTCGAGCAGCGGGCTGCGGTCCGTCACGAGGGGCTCCTTGTCTGGTCCGAGTGGTCTCGACCACCCGGGGTTCGCGTCCGTCTGGGTCAACCACCTGACGCGGCGGGTCATTCCTCGACGCAGTCGGCGCAGGTGCCGAACACGGTGAGGTGGCCTACGTCGGTGGTGAAGCCGTAGCTGTCCTTGAGCGTCGCCGTCATCGGCTCGATGACCTCGGTGCTGACCTCGGTGACCTTGCCACAGGTCCGGCAGACGAGGTGGACGTGGGGCGGGGTCGCGGCGGAGTGGTAGGTCGGTGCCCGGTCGGTGATGTGCGCATGCCGGACGAGGTCGAGCTCCTCGAGCACCTCCAGCGTCCGGTAGACGGTGGAGATGTTGACCGCGCTCGACTCCTCACGGACCGCGGCGAGCACCTCGTCGGGGGTGGCGTGACCGAGCCGCTCGACCGCGCGGAGCACCAGCTCTCGCTGCGGGGTCAGCCGGTAGCCCTTCGCGCGCAGCCGCGCCTGCCAGTCCTCCGGCCGGGCGTGGGCGTGGTCGTGGGGCACGTGGTGAGTGTAGGTCGCGGGGCGGGAGTGGTCTCGAGACGCTCGCTGCGCTCGCTCCTCGACCAGCGGGGCTACTGCCAGGCGCGCTCGACGGAGGCCGCCACGGTGCCCTGACGGATGCGCTGGGGGTGGTCGCCGACCTTGACCCAGGCGATCTCCTTGGCGTGCGCCAGGTCGATCACCGCGACGGCGTCGTTGCCGCTCATCGACATCCAGCAGGTGTTGGCGGGACCGTCGGTCGCCCAGTAGGGCTTGAGGTACTTCCGGTCGTCGCTGTCGCCCTTGCCGTCGAGGATCGTGAACTCCATCGTCCGGCGGGTGACGACCGCGGCGTAGTCGTCCATCGTCCCGGCGGCGCAGATCTTGGTGCCCCTGGGGTTCATCGCCAGGCCGTGGTGGGCGGAGTCGAGGACGTACTGCTCGCGCGGCATGTCCGGCACCCGGTTGGGCAGCGGGATGATCCGGGTGACCTTGCCGGTCGCCGGCTCCTTCTTCTCCCCCACCGTGTAGTCACCGCCGCCGTTCGGGTCCTTGGCCTGGAGGTCGAACTCGACGAAGCCGTGGAAGAACGACACCTGGTAGTAGACGAACCGCTCGTCGGGCGAGATCGCCATCGGGCGTACGGCGGAGCTCATGTTCTTGTAGCCGGCCTCCTCGAGCTCGAGGCCCATGTCCCAGCGCCGCGCGACCTTGAACGTGTCGTTCCGGACGATCTGGAACCAGCGGTCGGACTTCGTCGGATCCGTCGCGGGGTCGAGCTCGGCACTGTCGCCGGGGGTGTAGACCCGGCCGATGCTGGCGTGGAAGATCCGGCTGCCGTCCGCGGAGTAGTTGCTCTCGTGCGGGGTCTCGCCGGAGTCGAACGTGCGCAGCCGCTTGCCGGTGTTGGGGTTGTCGGCGCCGCCGAGGACGTACTCGTGCACGGTCTTCGACGTCGAGTCGGACACCACCAGCCGCTTGCCGTCGGGCGAGACGCCCATGTGGTCGGCGCGGTAGCCGTCCATCGGCTGCCGCTTCACGATCGTGCCGGTGGCGAGGTCGATCCAGACGACGTCGGCGAAGCTCGGCCGGGACACCGCGACGAGCTTGCCGTCCCGGGTGGAGAACATGTCGTCGACGTACTGGTCGTGGCCCTCGCCGATGGCCTGCTGGATCGCGAGGTAGAAGCCGAGCTTGTCCGGGTTGGACTGGATCTCGGCCATTCGTTCGTCCTTGTCCGGGACGATGTTGAGCCGCTTGATGACCTCGTAGCTGTGGGCGTCCACGACGTCGGCCGTGCCGTCCCAGTTGTTGCCGACGAACATCACGTCGCGCGGCTCGGCACCAGCCGTGCTCCGGGTCAGCGGTTGCGACGAGCTGGACCAGTCGATCGTCGTGGCCCCGGCTCCGCCTGAGACGGCGGTGGCGCCTGCCGCGGTGACGGCGAGCGCGAGGGTGGTGGCAAGGATGCGGCGCATCGTGGCTCCAGGCTCGGAAGACGGTGTCGGGTTACCAACGCGTGAACCCCGCCTGCGTTACGTCGCGCAAGCGGGGCATAGCGGTCTAGGCTGTTCCGGGTGAACTGGGTCACGTGGTATGGCTGAGCGGTTAAGACGCCTGGCGCACCTGGCGGCGGTCCTGGGCGACGCCGTCACGATCGACGACGTCGCGCGCGCCGCGCTGGCCGAGGTCATGCACATCGAGGGTGTCGTCCGCGGCGGCATCGCGCTGAGCGAGGGCGGCGGCCGCGAGCTCCGGTTCGTCGCCACCGACCCCGAGTCCCTCAGCCCTCTGGGTGTGCGCTGGTGCACGATCGACGGGCTCGAGGACGTCCCGCTCGTCGAGACGGTGCGGACCTGCGAGCCCGTCTACCTGCCGAGCGTCAACGCCATCGAGGCCCGGTTCCCGGGTCTCGCGGAGCGGCAGCAGCGGATCGGCACCCGGAGCATGGCGGCCGTCCCGATGCTCGTCGAGGACACCTGCGTCGGCGGGCTGCTCTTCTCCTACAACGACGAGCTCGCGCTCAGTCCCGAGCAGCAGGCCTTCCTCGCCGCGTTCGCGGCCCAGGTGGCCCAGGCCGTCAAGCGCGGCCTCGCCTACCAGGTCCAGCACACCAACTCCGAGCAGCTCCAGCGCAGCCTGATGCCGCACTCGCTGCCCGAGCTGGCCGGCCTCAACATCGGCGCGCACTACCAGTCCGGCGGGCTCAACGTCGACGTCGGCGGCGACTGGTACGACGTGCTCCACACCGACGAGGGCGCGGTGGTGCTGACCCTCGGCGACGTGATGGGCAAGGGCGTCCCCGCCGCCGTGGTGATGAGCGAGATCCGCGCCGCCACCCGCGCCTACGCCCTGATCGACCCCGACCCCTCCGTGGTGCTGAAGCGCCTGAACAGGCTCGTGGCCTACCTCCCGGTCTCCGACCAGGTCGTGACGATGCTCTACGGCGTGGTCGACCCCGGACGGACCACCTTCACGTACGCCGTCGCCGGCCACCCGCCGCCGCTGCTGATCAGCCCCTCGGGGCGGCCCGCGGTCGTCGACGAGAACACCGGCCCGGCCCTCGGCGTCGGCGACTTCGAGTGGAGCAGCAGCACCGTCTCGCTGCAGGACGGCATGACGGTCCTCGCCTACAGCGACGGCCTCGTCGAGAGCCGCCGGCTCGACCTGTTCGCCGGCATCGACCTGCTCCGCGACCGGGTGGCCGAGCTGGCGCCCCGGCGCCGCAACCCGCGCGAGCTGTGCGCGCGGCTCAGCGACCTGATGGAGTCCGAGCACGCCGAGGACGACGTGACGATCCTCGCGGTGACCGCGGCGCCCGACCAGACCCGCGCGACCATGGAGCTGCCCGGCGACCCGTCCGCGGCCCGCCAGGCCCGCCAGTTCGTCTCGGGGGTGCTGCGCGAGTGGTCCATCGACGACGACGTCGTCGACATCGCCGAGCTCTGCGTCTCCGAGCTCGTCACCAACGCCGTGATCCACTCCGGCACCACGTCGTCGGTGACCGTGCAGGCGGACCGCGAGTACGTCCTCGTGATCGTCCAGGACCGGGGCGGCCGGGGCGCCGTACGCCGTCCCGAGGAGCTCGACCCCGAGAGCGTGTCCGGCCGCGGTCTGACCCTCGTCGACGCGCTGGCGTCGGCGTGGAGCGCCGAGCACAGCACCGACGGCACCACCGTCTGGTTCGAGCTCGCGCTCGCGCAGGCGAAGTCGGACAGCGACGCCGAGCCCGCCCTGCAGGGCTGACTCCGTTCGCACTGCGGAAATCCGCGGGCCGGGCACGTAACCCGGCCCCGTGACGCGCGTTGTTCCTGTGACCGGTGAGTCAGAACCCGACTCGGTTCGTGGATCACGTCAGGGGGAGCCGCGTGCGGGACCCGCAGAGCAGCACCGCCACCGAGGCCGCCCTGGTGGCCCGGGCCGGGCTCGGCGACGACCAGGCCTTCGACGCCCTCGTCGCCCGACACCACGGTGCCGTGGCCCTGCTCGCCCGCCTCGTCGCCCCGGAGGACCGGCGCCGCGCCCTCGTCGTGGAGACCTTCGCCGCCGCCCACGCGACGCTGCGCCGGATGCTCGGGCCGAGCGAGGCGCTCCGTCCCTACCTGCTGATGGTGGCCCGCCGGCTGCACGAGGAGCACCCGGCCGGGCTGCCGGACGAGCCGCTCGCGACCGAGCACTTCCTGTCCACGGTCCCGTTCCGCGACCCGGCCGACGGCGAGATGCACCCCGCCGTGTCCGTGGAGTTCTCCCGGCTGCCGGAGGCCTGGAAGCTGCTGGTCTGGCAGCTCGAGGTGGAAGGCGACAGCGCCGAGGACGCGGGCGCGCTGATCGGGGTCTCCCCCGTGGTCGTGCCGGCGCTCGTCGAGGGCGCCCGTGCGGCGCTGCGGCGCGGGTTGCTGGCGCGGGCCCGCGCGCGCACCCTGCCGCCGGTCTGCCTGGCGCACACGCTGCGCCTCGCCCGCCACGCGGGCGTCCGCACCCCACGGGTGGTGCTGCGGCACACCGCGCAGTGCGAGCGCTGCGCCGTACTCGTCGCGGACCTCGACGCCGTCGAGCGCGACCTCGGCGCGGTGCTGGCCCGGCACCTGCTCGGCCGGGCGGCGGAGGACTACCTCGCGGTACGTCGCACCGGTGCGGTGGCGCCGGTGGTGACGCCCTGACGCGTTACTGGCGGACGAGCCGGCCCCAGAGGTGGGGCTGCAGCGGCTGGCCGACCGCGGCCATGTCATAGGCCCAGAGCAGGTCGCCGTCGACCATGCCGTACATCCGGTGGCCGGCGGTGTAGTCCTTGGCGGTCTGGGTGCGGGCCACCGCGTCGGTGGTCATCTCGAGGCGCGGGGTGCCGATCTCGGCGGTGCCGTGCCAGATCTCCGCGAAGCCGGTGTTGTGCGTGAGCAACCACTCGAAGCTGCCGTCGGCCTTGGGCCGGATGAAGCCGGTCTCGATGGCCGCGTCGCGGACCTTGGTGCCCTCGTCGTCGACGATCCAGGCACGGCTCATGTAGTGGAAGAAGGGCCGGCCGTCGTGCGTGAAGATGCACTCCTGGCCGAACTGGAACTTCTCGATGGTGGGGTAGTCACCGTGGCCGTTGCCGCGCCAGGTGCCCAGCAGCCACGCGACCGGCGCGCAGTCGGGGTGCAGGTTGTCCGGGATCTCGAACGGCATCAGATGTGGCGGGTGGTGCTGCCGGGGTCGTTGTCAGCCTTGAGCAGCTTCCAGAGGACCAGGAGGGCGACGGCGCCGGTCAGAAGGACGACCAGCGCCATCAGCGAGATGAATACGGCTTCCATGGGGCCTGAGTCTAGTGTCTGGGGCATGGCGAACCGACTGGTGGTCAAGGTGACCTGCGGCACCGACGACCCGGAGCGTTCCAACCAGGCGTTCACGGTGGCCGCCGCCGCGGTGGCGGCCGGGGCCGAGGTGTCCCTCTGGCTGACCGGCGAGGCCGCCTGGTTCGCCGTCCCCGGCCGCGCCGACCTCGCGCTTCCTCATGCCGCCCCGGTCGCCGACCTGCTCGCCGCGGTGCTGGCCGGCGGGACCGTGACGTTGTGCACCCAGTGCGCCGTACGCCGTGGCCTCGACGAGTCGTCGGTCCTCGACGGGATCCGCATCGCCGGGGCGGCGGCGTTCGTGGAGGAAGCCCTCGGCGACGGCACCCAGGCGCTGGTGTACTGAGGCGCCTCAGCCCCGCGACACCCAGGCGGTGAACTGGCGCGGCTCGCCGAGCCAGTCGGTCAGGATCGTTCCGTCGGTGCGCTGCCCGGAGACCTTCACGGCGACCCGGACCTGGTCGACGTCACCCAGGCAGTCCTGGGCCATCCGCATCCGGGTCTTCTCGTCGGCGTAGTCGAGCCGCATCCGGTAGTCGCAGTGGACAGCCTTGCCCCACTGCTTCGTGCCGAAGCCCTCGGTGCGGGTCAGCAGGTAGTCGGTGCCCTCGAAGAAGCCGCCGGAGAAGACGTACTCCGGTCCCTTGTCGGCCGGGTCGGTGTCGAGGTAGACCGCTCCGCCGGCCCCGGTCCTGAAGGACTTGCGCAGGTTGATGTGGGTGAGGACGACCCGGAGGTTGTCCTCGCCGTTGGCGACCCGCACCTTGAGCAGGTCGACGCCGTGCTGGATGTCCGCGGGGTCGTGCGCCACCACCGTGGCGGCCATCGCCGGGGCGGCGAGGGCGAGGGTGGCGGCCGTGACTGTGACGGCGGCGCCGGCGCGGGTGCGCAGGTTCATGTCGTTCTCCTGGGGTGAGGTGCCGCCCCCGTGGCGGCACGCACCCAGAAGACGCAGGAACCGGGCCGCGGGTTGCACGGGGTCTCGAGACGCTCGCTGCGCTCGCTCCTCGACCACCCGGGGGGTCGACCACCCGACAGGTCAGCGCCGCTTGGTCTGGAGCAGGTCCTTGGCCTCGGCCGGGGTCATCGGGGTGCGCTGCACGATCCGGGCCAGCTCGACGACGCGGCTGACGAGCTGGTCGTTGTGCTCGACCGGGACGCCCTTGGCCAGGGTGAGCACGTCCTCCATGCCGACCCGGAGGTGGCCACCCTTGCTCAGGCTGGCCAGCGCGACGGCCAGCGTGGAGCGGCCGATGCCGGTGGCCGACCAGGACGTGACCACGTCGGGCAGCCCGTTCACAGCAGCGACGAGCGCGTCCGTCGTACCGGGCATGCCGCCGGGGACGCCCATGACCAGGTCGACGTGGACCCGGCCGCCGTAGGGCAGGCCGTAGGTGTCCAGCAGCCGGTTGAGCGCGGCGACGTGGCCGAGGTCGAAGAGCTCGAACTCGGGGACGACCTCGCGCTGCTGGCTGAGCTGGTAGAGCTCGGTGATGAACGGCCACGGGTTGGAGAACACGTCGTCGCCGAAGTTGGTGGTGCCCATGGTGAGGCTGCACGAGTCGGGCTGAGCGTCGAGCACCTTGAGCCGCTTGTCGAGCGGGTCGTGGACGCTGCCGCCGGTGGACAGCTGGACGACCAGGTCGGTGGCCTCGTGGAGCGCGTCGACCGTGGCGGTGAGCCGGCCGAGGTCGAGGGTCGGCTTGTGCTCGTCGTCCCGGATGTGGACGTGGACCATCGCCGCGCCGGCGGCCTGGCAGCGCTGTGCGGTCTCGACGAGCTCCTCGAGCGTGGTGGGGAGCTGCGGGCAGTCCTCCTTGCTCGTCTCCGCGCCGGTGGGGGCGACGGTGACCAGCAGCTTGCTCGGGTCGAAGATCGGGGCGTTCATGGCGGTCATCGTGTCAGACTCTCCGCACCGCCGTCGACTCAGCCACAGGAGGATTTCCCGATGCGTGCCGTCGTCCAGCGAGTTCTTTCCGCCGCTGTCACTGTTGACGGGAAGGACGTCGGCTCGATCGAGGGCCCGGGGCTGCTCGTGCTCCTGGGGGTGACGCACTCCGACGGCCCGGCCGAGGTCGCGTGGATGGCCCGCAAGGTCTGGGAGCTCCGGATCCTGCGCGAGGAGCAGTCCGCGTCGGACCTGGGCGCACCCGTGCTGGTGGTCAGCCAGTTCACGCTCTACGGCAACGCCCGCAAGGGCCGCCGGCCGACCTGGAACGCGGCGGCGCCCGGCGAGGTGTCGGAGCCGGTGTACCTCTCGTTCTGCGCCGCGCTGCGTGACCTCGGCGCCACGGTGGCCGAGGGCAGCTTCGGCGCGGACATGCAGGTCAGCTCGGTCAACGACGGCCCGGTGACGATGATCCTCGAGACGCCGTGACGAAGTCGCGGACGCTGGTCGGTACGTCGATCTCGGGCTTCCACCCGACCGCCCGGTGGAGCCGGGAGCTGTCGCCGACGATCTCGCGCGGGTCGCCGGGACGGAACCTGCTCTCGTCGACCTCGACGGCGATGTCTCCGTGCGGCCACTCCGACTCGAGCAGGCCGAGCAGCTCCCGGCCCGACCAGGACCGGCCCGAGCAGACGTTGAACACCCGGTCGTCCAGGTGCTCCGCCTCCACCAGCAGCCGGTAGGCGCGCACCACGTCGCGCACGTCGGTGTAGTCACGGCGCGTGTCCAGGTCGCCGACGTGCAGCGGCCCGCCGGACGTCGCGGCGGCCGCGGCCCCGGCGAGGAGGTCGGGCACCAGGAAGCCGGTCCCCTGGCCCGGGCCGATGTGGTTGAACGGACGTGCGACGACCGCGTCGAGACCTCGGCCCGCGTAGTAGGCCACCTGGTTCTCGACGAGGACCTTGCTCACGACGTAGGGCGAGCTGAAGCCGATCCGGCTGTCCTCGGCGAACGGCAGGTCCTCGTGGGCGTCGTAGACGGCACCGCTGCTGACCACGAGCACCCGCGTCCGTGGATTGTCGGCCAGAACGCCCTCGGCGAGGTGCGTGACCATGGCGCTGTTGTCGGTCAGGTAGCGCTGCGGGTCGGCGAACGACGGACCGACAGCGGAGAGCCCGGCCAGGTGGACGACGGCATCGACGTCGAGCCCCTTCGGCCAACCCGTGGTGAGGTCCTGACTGACGTAGTCGCTCAGCCCGTCCGGGGCGCCGCGCTCCTCGTGGCCGACGCCGACGACGTCGACACCGGCGACGACCAGCTCGTTGACGAGGTGGCGGCCGACGAAGCCGTTGACGCCGGTGACCGCGACCCGCTGCGCCCGAGACATCTGCATCAGGCCTCGTCGGAGAGCAGCCGGATGTCGTGCTGCACCATCCGCTTGACCAGGCCCGGGAAGTCGACCTCGCGCTTCCAGCCGAGCACGCGCTCCGCCTTCGACGGGTCGCCGAGCAGGATGTCGACCTCGGCGGGACGCATGAACCTCGGGTCCTGGCGGACGTAGGGCTTCCAGTCGTCGATCCCGATCTGGGCGAACGCCAGGGACAGGAACTCCTCGATCGAGTGGGTCTCCCCGGTCGCGAGCACGAAGTCGTCGGGCTCGTCGTGCTGGAGCATCTGCCACATGCCCCGGACGTAGTCGCCGGCGTAGCCCCAGTCCCGCTTGGGCCAGAGGTCGCCGAGCGTGACGTGGTCCTCGATGCCGAGGTGGATCTTGGCCACGGCGTTGGTGATCTTGCGGGTGACGAACTCGAGGCCGCGCCTCTCGCCCTCGTGGTTGAACAGGATGCCGGTCGAGACGAACATGCCGTAGCTCTCCCGGTAGTTCCGGGCGATCCAGTGGGCGTAGAGCTTGGCCACGCCGTACGGGCTGCGCGGGTGGAACAGCGAGTCCTCGTTGTAGCCCGACCCCGGCCGGTTGTAGTCGAGGCCGCCGAACATCTCCGACGTCGACGCCTGGTAGAAGCGCGACTCCTTCTCCATGCCCGTGATCCGCACGGCCTCGAGGAGGTTGAGCACGCCCTTCGCGGTGATGTCCGCGGTCAGCTGCGGGTTGCGGAACGAGTAGCCGACGTGGCTGATCGCGCCGAGGTTGTAGATCTCGTGCGGGCGCGAGGTGGTCATCGCCTGGATCAGCGACGTCTGGTCGGTGAGGTCGGCCTCGATGAGGTGCACGTAGGGGAACTCGTAGGAGAACATCTCCTTGCGGGCGTTCGCCTGTCCGCGGAGCAGGCCGTAGACCTCGTAGCCCTTGCTGTGCAGCAGCTCGGCGAGGTGGCCGCCGTCCTGGCCGGTGATCCCGGTGACCAGTGCACGTCTCGGCTCGTCCAAGCCACTACTCCCTTCGGATGCCCCGCGGCGACTCTATCCGCGCGCCGGCGGACCGAGCCGCATCAGTCCACCGCTGCGCCGAGGCGGACCTCGCTGACGGCGATCGTGTTGCGGGAGCCGGCCGTCGAGTCGAGGATCTCGATCTCGACCCCGTTGGCCTCGGTCAGCGGGATCCGGACGCTCTGCAGCTCGCGGTTGGTGGCCGAGCCGTCGAGGCGCTGGACGATGCTGGTGCCGTCGGAGAACGTCCAGCGCACCCGGGTGATCCGGTTGTTCTCGGCGTAGCGGTCGGCACCGCTGCGCGGGTCCGTCTTGGCGTAGCCGGGGACCAGTCCCACCTCGCCGATGCGCACGTTCTCCGGCAGCGAGAGGGTCAGGGTCTGGCCGACCCCGTCGCCGTTGCAGCGCCACGCCGTCGTCAGGTCGCCGTCGTAGGTGTTGGCGGGCTCGTAGCGGATCCGGTTGCCGGCCGCGTCCACGCTCGGCGGGGCCTCGCAGGACGCGGTGGCGCCCCCGATGGTCGCCGCGTCGGTGCGGCCGTCGTACCGACCCTGCTTCGGGTTGCCGCCGTCGCCCGCTTTCGAGGGCGTTGCGGCCTTGGAGCCGTCCTCACCGAGGACGACGCCGTTCGGCTCCTCCGGCGTCACGTCCGCGTCGTCCACCGAGCTGGAGAACACGAGGCCGAGCACGTAGGCACCGACGATCAGGAGTACGACGAGCCCGGCGAGCAGCGCGGGCACCAGCCACGCCGGCCGCTCGTCGTTGCCGGGGGGCCGGGCTGCGGCCATGTCCTCGCGGAGGGGTCGGCTCCTCGTACGGACCCCGGGCGGCCTCGGGGGCGAACAGGTCCTCGAAGCCGGCGAGCTGCATGGTGTGTTCGGCTGGCACCGTCTCCGGCGACGTGTCGACCTCCGGCGTCTTGTCCACCTCCGGTGTCCCGGGGTCCTCGAGGAGCTCCACGACCTCGGTGGCCTCGGTGTCCTCCCCGTTGCGGAGGGCGCGCTCGTAGGCACGGCGGTACGCCTCGGCGTACTCCGGGGGTGCGTTCGGCGGGACGTCGCCGGGAAGGTTGGGGTCGGACACAGTTCTGCAGCCTACGGATCAAGGACGGCAAGGGACAAAGTGCTGGTCCAGCCACGGCGGTCTCCAGAGAGCGCACACCGGCCCCGGACCGCCCTGGGAGGGTAGCGGGGCCGGGGCCGGTGGTGGTCTCGACAGGCTCGACCGCCGAGGCGAGCTGCCGGGCCTTGCTAGATCGGGATCTGGACCTCGGCGACGACGCCCTGCTGGGCGTTCACCGCCACGTCCTTGACCTCGGCCTTGGGGGCCAGGGTGCGCAGCGTCCACTCGCCCGGTGCCGCGAAGAACCGGAAGTGCCCGGTCGCCGACGTCGGCACCTCGGCGGTGAACTCGCCGGTCCGGTCGAGCAGCCGCACGTAGGCGTTGCCGACCGGCTGGTCGTCACGGGTGACGACGCCCTGGATCACGGACTCCTTCGCGACGTTCACGCCCTCGAGCGAGACGCCGCCGGTGGTCGCGCCGCACATCAGGCTTCACCTGCCTCGTCGCCCAGGGCGACCGGGACGCCGACCAGGGAGCCGTACTCGGTCCACGAGCCGTCGTAGTTCTTCACGTTCTCCTCGCCGAGCAGCTCGCGCAGCACGAACCAGGTGTGGCTCGAGCGCTCGCCGATGCGGCAGTAGGCGATCGTGTCCTTGCTCCAGTCGACGCCGGCGTCCGTGTAGAGCTGCTTGAGCTCCTCGTCGGACTTGAACGTGCCGTCGTCGTTGGCCGCCTTGCTCCACGGGACGTTGGACGCGGTCGGGATGTGGCCCGCCCGCTGCGCCTGCTCCTGCGGGAGGTGCGCCGGGGCGAGCAGCCGGCCGGCGTACTCGTCGGGGCTGCGCACGTCGACGAGGTTCTGGGCGCCGATGGCGGCGACGACCTCGTCGCGGAACGCGCGGATCGAGGTGTCCTGCTCCTGCGCGGTGTAGCTGGTCTTCGCGCGCGTGGGCAGCTCGTCGGTCAGCTCACGGCTGTCCAGCTCCCACTTCTTGCGGCCGCCGTCGAGGAGCTTGACGTCCTGGTGGCCGTAGAGCTTGAAGTACCAGTAGGCGTAGGCGGCGAACCAGTTGTTGTTGCCGCCGTAGAGCACGACGGTGTCGTCGTTGGAGACGCCCTTCTCGGAGAGCAGCGCCTCGAACTGCTGCTTGTTGACGAAGTCCCGACGGACCTGGTCCTGCAGGTCGGTGGTCCAGTCGAGCTTGATGGCCCCCTTGATGTGGCCCTTGTCGTAGGCGGTGGTGTCCTCGTCGACCTCGACCAGGACGATGTCGTCGTCCTCGAGGTGCTCCTGGACCCACTCGGCGGTGACGAGTGCGGACTCGCGGCTCATGGTGTTTCCTTCCGATGTTCTACGTGGTCTGGGTTGGGTTTCTCAGTGGTGCGGAGTGGTCTCGACAAGCTCGACCAGCGGGTCACGAGCTCGACGCGACGGGTCGCAGGCTGGTGGCGCGCTTGGCGAGGAGGTACACCTCGCAGCCGAGGCAGAAGCCGAACGCCGCGTTGAGGAACGCCGCGGCGAGGGCGGCGCCGGTGGCCACCGCCCCGAGCAGGGTGGCGCCGCTGAGGTAGCCGACCAGGGCGACCAGGGCGAACCCGAGGCCGACGGCCTGGGCGAACCGCGGTGGCGCGGCGTCCTCGAGCTCGGTCGGCGCGCCGAGCCGCGGCCGGACGAACGTGCGGAACAGCCAGCCGTACGGCGTGTTCTGGATGCCGGCGAAGGCACCGACGGCGAACAGCACCGCCTGCGCGGCCAGCAGCGCCACGGTGAGCGTGGTGGACGAGGCGAGCAGCGCGACCGCGAGCAGCACGGTCGTCAGCGTGGCTGCGAACCGCGGCCCCCTCGGGTCGATGCGACCGGCGGTGCCGGCCGGGCGGGACCCGGTGGCGGCGAGGCTGTGGGTGGTGACGGACATGGGTACTCCTGCGCAGAGGAACGGGCGGCCTGGCGAAGAGGCACGGGACGTCGGGTGGGCGCCGGCACGGGCCGGACATCACACGAAGGCAACCTGCAGCGAATCTTAGTCTACTAAGACGCTAGACAAAAGAGGGTTGCGGGACGTCCCGTCAGGACATTCGACACAGCGCCGAGCGCACGCGGCAGTGATCCACTGCGCGGCGCTTGGTGAGCATGGTCGAGGACATGTCGAAAAGAGTACGGGCGGTCCGAGCCCGGAGGGAAACGTCCATCTCACTGGTCGGACACCCGTACCGCGATGTGGACGTGCAGCGAGGACTCAGGTCGGCTCGCTCACGGGGTGATCACCCGTCCGAGCGTGGCGATGACCTCGTCCTTCTTCGGGGCGCCGGCGGCCCGGGAGACCTCCTGGCCGCGGGCGTCGAGGACCAGCGTGGTGGGCGTGCGCAGGATGCCGAGCGTGCGGACGAGGTCGAGGTGGTGCTCGGCGTCGACCTCGACGTGCACCACGCCGGGCACCGCCTGGGCGACGTCGGCCAGCACCCGCCGCGTCGCGCGGCACGGCGCGCAGAACGCCGAGGAGAACTGCAGCAGCGTGGCCCGCTCACCGAGCTCGTGCGCGATGTCGGAGTCGTGCAGCACGCTGACCTCGTGGTCGTCGGTGGCCGGGCGCGCCCTTGACCGGGTGCGTGCCCCGGAAACGTCCGTCTCGGGCGGCCCGGAGCAGGCCGAACGCGGTCGCGAGCACCAGCGCCGCGACGAGGACCCAGGCGCCTTGGCTCATGCCGGGATTCAACCACCTGGGCGAGGTGGTCGATTCCCGCCCCCGCGCGCTGTCCGGGTCGTGGACGGCTCAGCGGGCCTGCATCAGCTCGCGCTCGTGCTCCAGCCGCTCGGCGAGCGGGACGTCCGGCCCGTACTCGACGACGTCGGCCGGCCACTGCTCCTGCTTCGGGATCCGGATGTTCGCGGTGTCGCTCATGACAGATGCTCCCCTTGCTATCTGCCGTCAGGCGGGACAGGGGAGCTTCGAACCCCCGCTGCCGCCTGCTCAGGCCCCCCTGATGACGGCTGGTGTCGGGACCGGCTGGGACCGGTCTCGTTTCCGACGTTAGGTCCCGCGTCGGCGGAAGTCCCGCGTTCTCGGCCGATTCGGTCCGAACGGTCTGTCCGCCTGATCCGTTCGGGCCGGGGCCCCCTCGTGCCGGTGGGGGTTGACAGCGGCCGTCCGGCGGCTCAGCCCCCGGCGAACGGCGGCAGCAGCTCGACGGTGTCCCCGGGACGCAGGGGTACGGCGTCCGGGTCGGTCGCCCCGACGGGACGGTCGCCCACCAGGATCGAGCAGACGCCGATCACGTCCGGCAGCTTCGGCCGGTCGGCCCGCAGCGTCATCACCCGGCGCAGGACGTCGGCCAGCGTCGTACCGTCGCCGACCTCGACCGTGTCCGAGTCCACGCCCGCGGCGGCCCGGGCGGCGGCCCAGTAGCGCACCAGCACTGTCCCGCTGGCGGACAAGTCCGGCGTGGAGGAGCTCATGTTCGCTATCCTGCCTTATCGCACCAGGCCCCTCGGGCACCCGTCGGGGCCGCCGCGATGCTCCAGCGGCTCAACGGCGAGCCGGCGTGATCCACCGGAAACGTCCGGGAGGTGCGATGAGCACCCTGCTGCTGCTGACCAGCACGACGCAGCCCTCTGCCGAGGTGCTGCCCGCCCTCGCCCTGCTCCCCCACCAGGTCAAGATCCTGGCCGCCGAGGGCAGCGCGCTGCTCGAGGCGCCCGAGGTCGACCTGGTGCTCGTCGACGGCCGCAAGGAGCTCGCCCACGCGCGGGACCTGTGCCGGCTGATCCGCACGACCGGCTCCGACAGCCCGGTGCTCCTCGTCGTCACCGAGGGCGGCCTCGCGGTCGTCGCGGCCGACTGGGGCATCGACGACGTGCTGCTCAACACCGCCGGGCCGGCCGAGGTCGAGGCCCGGCTCCGGCTCGCCATCGGCCGGCTGGCCGCCCAGCGCAACGCCGACGACCCCGAGGCGCACGTGATCCGCTCCGGCGAGGTCTCCGTCGACGACGCGACCTACACCGCCCGCCTCGGCGGACGGCCGCTCGACCTGACCTTCAAGGAGTTCGAGCTGCTGAAGTACCTCGTGCAGCACCCCGGCCGGGTCTTCACCCGCGAGCAGCTGCTCCAGGAGGTGTGGGGCTACGACTACTTCGGCGGCACCCGCACCGTCGACGTGCACGTGCGCCGGCTGCGGGCCAAGCTCGGGCCGGAGAACGAGACCCTCATCGGCACGGTGCGCAACGTGGGCTACCGGTTCGTGCTGCCGCCCAAGGAGACCAGCTCCGAGCGCGAGCCGTCGGCCGCTGACCGCTACACGCTCACGGTCGAGGCAGGCCGGTGTGCCGGTGGCCCGAGCGGTCGCGGTCGCCATCCGCCGCTGAGGGAGGCGTCCCAGGCGAGGGCCCCCATGACGACCGCGACCGAGCCGAGGACGGCCTGGAGCGGGTTGAGACCGAGGAACGGGATCTGCACCAGCAGCTCGACGGCGAGCAGCGCGCTGGCGCCAGCACCACGCGGGGTGCGAGGCGATCCGTGGAAGGCCGCCCCGCCGCCACCGCCGACGGAACCGCCACGGACACGAACAGCCACAGCGCGGGCAGCCCCCAGCCGGAGACCCCGACCGGCTCCAACGGGTCGAGCGTGGAGTCGGGCGGGGTCGCGATCCCGGCCAGGAGCTGCGCCGAGCCGGCCGCGCCGCCGAGGGCCACGAGCCCCTCGACGGCGACGAAGGTACGACGCCAGGGTCGGCCCACCGAGGGCGCACCGGGCGTCGCCCATCCCCCCGTCCCCCGGGTCGAGCAGGTGTCGCATCCCGAGCCCGGTCAGGCCGGCCATCGTCACCGCCATGAGTCCCCCTCCCGAGACGCCGATGGCGACGATCGTGGCCGTTGCCTGACCGGGCCGCCACAGCGGAGTGGCCACCGCCGTGAACACGACCAGGCCGGCGCCCCATCCGACGGCGGTGATGAAGATCCACCGCGCCGCCCGGGGGACGTGCCGGCGGAGCTCGAACCACTGGGCCAGCCCGATGCTGCCGAGCACCAGGGTGCCCAGCAACGTCGCGACGAGGACCGTCAGCAGCGTCGGCCATGTCGACCACTGCTCGTGGAACGTGCTGGGCAGCATCCCGACGAACCACGCGCCTGCGGCGGCGAACGCCGTGAGGCCGACCCAACGGCTTTCACTGAAGCCGTCGAGCCGACACCGCAGGACACGGGCCTGGGACCAGCCGAGGATCGCACCCTCGACCACTCCTGCCAGCACCATCGCTCCGAGGACGAGCAACGGGGGCCCCTCGCGGAGGAGACCACCAACCAACGCGGGGACGCAGAACCCCGCCAGCTCGCCCATCGACACCGAGACCGTCCAGGCCCGCATGAGGCCGTGCCCAGGAGCACGGCCCGGCGACACTCGCGGAACTGGGACGCCGGTCATATCTCGACGCTAGGGCGCCCACCGGCCCGGCGGACCGGCCCTTCGCCCCGTGGCCAGGTGACCTAGGTCCCGGTGGGCTCGGCGGCCGTCGGCTCCGGGGCTGCCGACGACCGGCGTCGCGTCCGAGCGCCAGCCGTGAGCGCCACGGACGAGTCGGTCCGCTGCGCGGGGATGACCACGGCCGGCGCCGGTCTCCGGACGGGAATCGCCAGCACAGGAAGGGGATCCGGCTTGCGCGTCGCCCGCCGCACCGCGCCGGGGAGGGTGTCCTCGATGCGTCCCATCCACAGCACGAACCCGAGGCACGCCACCGGGAACAGCGCGGCGGCGAGAAGCACTAGCAGCAGGTCCATGTCTGCCTCCCCGATCGGAACCTAGGGTGGAGGCCATGTCCTCCGCAATGGTCTTCGGTCCCGTCCCGCCGGCCGACTTCGACGCCGACACGTTCGCGTCGGTCGTCGCGGCCGCCACCGAGGCCGACGGCGCCGAGCCGCTCAACGAGGCGGCGCTGCTCGCGCTGCGCCACCACGGCCTCGAGGGCTCGACGCTGTTCAGCGCCGGCAGGGACGGCTTCGCCTGGGTGCACGGTCCCGCGTCGGAGCCGGAGGTGGACCTGGTGGTCGCGCCGGGCGCGCGGGGACAGGGTGTGGGCGCGGCGCTCGCCGACGCGGTCGTGTCCGCGTTCCCCGACGGCGTCCTCAGCGCGTGGTCGCACGGGAACCACCCGGCCGCGGCCGCCCTCGCGGCACGGTGCGGCTTCGCGCGGGTGCGTGACCTGTGGGTGATGCGCCGGCCCCTGCGCGACCTGCCGGTCCTGGACGCGCCCGCCGACGAGGTCGTCGTACGCGCGTTCCGTCCCGGTTCGCGACGAGGAGGCGTTCCTGGCGCTCAACGCGGAGGCGTTCGCCGGCCACCCGGAGCAGGGCCGGATGACGCGCGCCGACCTCGACCAGCGGATGAGCGAGCCGTGGTTCGACCCCGAGGGCTTCTTCGTGGCGCGAGGCGCGCTCGGACGGCGCCGAGTCTGCTGCGGGGGACCTGCTCGGGTTCCACTGGACCAAGGTGCACCCGGGAGAGCCGCCACACGGGGAGGTGTACGTCGTCGGAGTGTCGCCGCGGGCCCAGGGGCTGGGTCTCGGGCGGCTGCTCACGCTGACCGGTCTGCACCACCTGGCGTCGCGCGGGCTCGGCGAGGTGGTCCTCTACGTCGAGTCCGACAACGCGCCGGCGGTCGCGGTCTACTCACGCCTCGGGTTCACGCACGACGCCGCGGACACGCACGTGATGTACCGCCGCGGCTAGGACGGGCCGTGCAGCGCGGCCCGGAGCTGGGCGGCGATCTCGGCGACGGCGGCGCGGCTGCTCCGGCCGACGCCGACGATGTTGAAGAACCCGTGGATCAGCCCCGGGAAGCGCTTGAGCGTGGTGTCGACCCCGCTGTCGGCGAGCCGCCGGGCCCAGGCCTCGCCCTCGTCGCGCAGCGGGTCGAAGCCCGCGGTGGCGACGTACGCCGGGGCGAGGTCCTCGGGGATCTTCTCGGTGAACGCCACCGAGACGAGGGGGTCGCGCCGCTGCGCCGGGTCGGTCAGGTAGCCGTCGTTGGCCAGGTCGATGAACTCGTCGGTGAGGTAGAAGCCCTGGCCGAACATCCGGCGGCTCTCGCTGGGGTCGGCCATGTTGGTCATCGGGTAGACCAGCAGCTGGAAGCAGCACGGCACGCCGGCCTCGGCGGCCTTGAGCGCGACGACGGCGGAGAGGTACCCGCCGGCCGAGTCCCCGCCCACCGCGATCCGCTCCGGGTCCGCCCGGAGGTCGTCGGCGTGCTCGGTCACCCACTGGTACGCCGCCCAGCAGTCCTCGACGGCCGCGGGGTACGGGTGCTCGGGCGCGAGCCGGTAGTCCAGGGCCAGCACGCGTACGTCGGCCCGCTCGGCCAGGAAGCGGCACGTCGCGTCGTGGGAGTCGAGGTCGCCGTAGATCATCCCGCCGCCGTGGATGTAGACCAGCAGCGGCGACCGCGCCGGGTCGAGCCCGCCGTGGTCGACCGCGAGACCTGCGACCGCGGCACGTAGAGCCGGGCCCCGATCGCGCCGTCGCCGCCGGGCACCAGCAGGTCGCGCACCTCGCCGATCGGCTGCCGCCCCCCGGACAGCCCGCCGTGGCGGCGTACCGCGAGACGGCCCTCCGCGAGCGGCAGCGTCTCCGCGCCGGGCTCGTTCAGCAGCTCCTTGAGCCGGAGCGCCCACTGGGTCTCGGCGTCGAGCACCTGGCCGTCGAGCAGCACCGGCTTGCCGGCCAGTCGCCGCACCACCGCCGGCGGAAGGGCCATCAGGCCGCGGAAGGCGAGGGCCTCGGCTCGGGCGATCCCGGCGTGGAGGAGGGGGTGCACCATGTCCGGAACCTATCCGGTGTCTACCTCTCGTTCACCTGGTGGTGTCACGATGCAGACATGACCGTCGAGGACCGCCCCCTGGCCGTCGTCCCGGCTGAGCCGTTCGACATCGAGCCGCCGTACGACGTCGCCGCTCACGACCTGCCCGACGACCGCTTCCTCGACCGCGAGCTGTCCTGGCTGCACTTCAACACCCGCGTGCTCGAGCTCGCCGAGGACACCAAGCTGCCGCTGCTCGAGCGGGTGCGCTTCCTGGCGATCTTCGCGTCCAACCTCGACGAGTTCTTCATGGTCCGGGTGGCCGGCCTGAAGCGGCGCATCGCCGCCGGGGTCGCCGTACCCTCCGCCTCCGGGCTGATGCCGCGCGAGGTGCTGCAGCACATCTGGAGCACGACCGGCGACCTGATGCAGCGGCACGCGGAGCTGTTCCGCAGCGACATCGTCCCGGCGCTCGCCGCCCACGACATCGAGGTGCTGCGCTGGGCCGACCTCACCCGCGACGAGCAGCGCGACTGCAAGAAGCTGTTCCGCGACCGGGTCTTCCCGGTGCTGACCCCGCTGGCCGTGGACCCGGCCCACCCGTTCCCCTACATCTCCGGGCTGTCGCTGAACCTGGCCGTCCTGGTCCGCAACCCGAAGACCGGCAAGGAGCACTTCGCCCGCGTCAAGGTGCCGCCGATCTTCAACCGGTTCGTGCCGGTCGGGCCGCAGCGGTTCGTCCCGCTCGAGGACGTGATCTCCGAGCACCTCAAGCGGCTGTTCCCGGGCATGGAGGTGCAGGCGGTCCACACGTTCCGGGTCACCCGCAACGAGGACCTCGAGGTCGAGGAGGACGACGCCGAGAACCTCCTCGCCGCGCTGGAGAAGGAGCTGCTCCGGCGCCGGTTCGGGCCGCCGGTGCGCCTCGAGGTCGAGGAGTCGATCGACCAGCACGTGCTCGACCTGCTCGTCTCCGAGCTCGGCGTGTCGAAGGAGGAGGTGGTCCGGCTGCCCGGCCCGCTCGACCTGACCGGCCTCGGCGACATCGCCGACATCGACCGGGCCGAGCTGAAGTACCCGGCGTTCATCCCCACCACGCACGCCCAGCTCGCGGAGGTCGAGACCGCCTCGCCCGTCGACGTGTTCGGCGCGCTGCGGAGGAACGACGTGCTCCTGCACCACCCCTACGACTCCTTCGCCACCTCGGTGCAGCGGTTCCTCGAGCAGGCGGCCGCCGACCCGCACGTGCTGGCCATCAAGCAGACGCTCTACCGCACCTCGGGCGACTCGCCGATCATCGACGCCCTCGTCGACGCGGCCGAGGCCGGCAAGCAGGTGCTGGTGCTGATCGAGATCAAGGCCCGGTTCGACGAGCAGGCCAACATCAAGTGGGCCCGGCAGCTCGAGCACGCCGGCTGCCACGTGGTCTACGGGCTGGTCGGGCTGAAGACGCACTGCAAGCTCGCGATGGTGGTGCGCGACGAGCCGGAGGGCATCCGGCGCTACGTCCACATCGGCACCGGCAACTACAACCCGAAGACGGCGCGTTCCTACGAGGACTACGGGCTGCTGACCGCCAACGACGGGATCGGCGAGGACATCGCCCACCTGTTCAACAACCTGTCCGGCTTCTCGCGCAACGCGTCCTACGAGAACCTGCTGGTCGCTCCGGACTCGGTCCGTGACGGCATCCTGCGCTGCATCGAGCAGGAGGTGGCGCACCACCGCAACGGGCACCCGGCCCGCATCCGCATCAAGGCCAACTCGATCGTCGACGAGGCCACCATCGACGCGCTGTACCGCGCCTCGCAGTCCGGCGTGCTCGTCGACCTGATGACCCGCGGCATCTGCGCCCTGCGGCCCGGGGTGGAAGGGCTCTCGGAGAACATCCGGGTCCGCTCCGTGCTCGGCAGGTTCCTCGAGCACAGCCGGATCTTCTGGTTCGAGAACGGCGGGACACCCAGCGCGTGGATCGGGTCCGCGGACCTGATGCACCGCAACCTCGACCGGCGCGTGGAGTGCCTCGTGCACCTGCCCGGCGTCCCCCAGGTCGAGGAGGTCGGCCGGATGCTCGACCTCGCGTTCGACGAGGGGACCGCGTCCTGGTGGCTCGGGCCGGACGGCTCGTGGACCCGGCACCACGTCGCCGAGGACGGCACGCCCCTGCGCGACCTCCAGGAGGTCCTGGTGAACGCCCCCCGCCGGCGGCGTACGACCAGCTCCACCTCCCCCACCCGCTGACCCCGGCCGGCCCGGGCCACGCGGGCCGCACGGCGCGGCCGACCCCGCGCCGTACCGCGCCTGAGCCGCCCGAGCTCGGATAAGTTCCGCAAGCACGTCGACCGGCATGTCGGCGTGCGCGCGGAACTTATCCGGCCGACCGGCCCCGGCGAGCGTCGGAACTGGCCTGTGGATACCTCGCACGGCCCGCTACAACTCCGCATCCTCGGTCGGATGCCGAGGCGACGACATCGCTGGGACCCGGTCTGCGAACCACCGGGCGACCTCTTCCACCCCGTGCCGGTCGATCCGAGCGGCGTCCGCGGCCCGACGCGCAGCCAAGCCGGTCGAGCGGGGACGCCGGGATCGGCGTGGCGGCGCAGCAGCAAGGCGCACTACGTACCGTCGTACGTCGACGGCCGACCTGCCCGAGCAGCGGATCGTCGAAAAGGGCGTGCTGCTCCCGCCGGGCGGAGCGGTGACCGGGTGGGCCGCTCTTCGCGCGCTGGGCGCCTACTTCTGCGACGGGCGGGGCGGGGACGGCCGCACCGAGCTTCCGGTGCCCTTGGTGGTCGGTCCGCACCACTCGCGACGCGCGCACGAGGGCGTGCTGTGGTTGCAGGACCGGATCGGGCCAGAGGAGGTGTGGATCCGGCTCGGACTCCCTGTCACAGCTCCCGACCGCGCCACCTTCGACGCCATGCGCCGGGCGCCCGGCCTGTGGGCGGCGGTGATCGTCCTGGACATGGCCATCGCCGCCGAGCTGACGACCATTGCGCCGGATGCGCAGGTACGTCGACGCCCATCCCGGCTGGCTCGGCGTCCCGCTCGCCCGCGCAGCGCTGGACCTGGCCGACGAGCACAGCCGCTCACCGGCCGAGACCCGCATGCGGCTGATCTGGACGCAGTCGACGCCGGGCTCCCCCGCCCGTTGGTCAACCGAGAGGTTTTCAGCCTCGGCGGGAAGCTGCTCGGAGTCGCGGACCTGCTCGACGTGGAGACCGGCGTCGTCGGCGAGTACGACGGCGACGACCACGCGGGCTCCCGTCGGCGCAGCGGTGACGCCCACCGGGAGGGCGGCCTGCGAGACCACGGGCTGGAGGTGTTCCGGGTGACCGGGTTCGACCTGCGGGACCACGACGCCGTCGTACGCCGGATGCGTGCCGCACGACGGCGCGCTGAGGCCAACCCGCGGCCACGGCTCTGGACGATCGAGCCGCCGGATGGCCGGGACACTGCGCCGTCCCTCGACGAACGGCTCGACCACCGGGACTTTCTCCGCGACATGCGAGGAGGCCTGGATCCGCGAGCAGTCTCGATAAGGCCCGCAGACCCGCCGACACGCCCATGCACGTGCGTGCGGGGCTTATCCCGGCCGCGACGTACGGCGGCGGACCGCGCCGGGGGCCGCCCACCCGCCCGGCGGCCGCGGACGTCAGCAGGTGGCGAAGAGGACGGGGCCGGTGGTGATGTCGCTGAAGACGAACCGGGCGCCGGTGGGCTCGAGCCGGAGTACGACGGTCTCGCCGTCCGCCTCGCCCGAGGTGACCGTGAACCGCTCCGGGAACGTCCCGCCCTGGCCCGGCGCGTCCCCCGCCGCGAGGTCGACACGGGCCTGGAGGTTCGCCGAGGCCTGGTCGGACGTCTCGAAGCGCATGCCCCACGGTGATCGAGCGGTCCGGCTGCTGGGCCATCACCAGCCCGGACAGCGGGCTCACCCCGCCGGCCTTCTCGACGAGCGACGGAGGCGACCCGCTGGTCCTCCTCGTCCGCGGACGACATCGCCAGGTCCTGGCAGGCGAAGTCGGACGCCCACAGCGTCGCGGTGACCGGCTCCCCGGCGACCGAGGTCAGCGCCGCGACGTCGAGCCCGGACGCGGACCCCTGCACGACCGCGGCGGCCGACGACACGGGCGCGGCGCTGTCCGACATCAGCACGAGGTGCTCGGAGCCCAGCACCGCGACGTTCTGCTGCACGGGCGTCAGCGCGGGGTCGATCGTCGCCACGAGGTCCGCCGACCCCTGCCACGTGGCGCCCTCGCCCAGACCGGCGGCCGGCTCGTCGTAGCCGAGGGTCCGCAGCCGCTTCTCGATCCCCTCCATGTCCGCCGACTCGGGGAGCTGCAGGACGACCACCTGCCCCTCGGGGGACTGCCCGAACGCCTCCCACTCGGCGTCCAGCGGGGAGAAGCCGTAGCGCGCCGACAGGGCGAACGTCGACTCGGCCAGCGCCGACGTCGACGTCAGGTCGCGGTCGAACGCCCGGTCCAGGAAGTCCTGCACCTGCCGCGCCGACGAGGCCGCGGACAGGGAGTCCCCGCGCGCGGCCGAGCGGACCGCGGCCCAGTCGGTGTAGGTCGCCCGGAGCGTCGACGACGGGAGGTAGCCCACCGCGCGCTCGTAGTCGCTCGGCCGGTCCAGCAGCCGCCACACCACGACGCCGGCGGCGGCGACGAGCACCAGCGCGAGCAGCACCGCCAGCACGACACGACGTCTGTGCACCGCGAGTTCACCTGCCCACTGGGTCGACGTTGCGCCCCGATCGGGCGTCGGGATGTGAGACTAGCCGGGTGGACAGCCGGGAGATCGTCGCGGCCGGTGCGGTGGTCTCGCGCAAGGGCCCCGAGGTGCTGCTCGTGCACCGCCCGAAGTACGACGACTGGTCGTTCCCCAAGGGCAAGCTCGACCCCGGGGAGCACGCCCTCACCGCGGCGGTCCGCGAGGTCGCCGAGGAGACCGGGCTCGACATCCGGCTCGGGCCGCCGCTGCGCGACCAGGAGTACGTCGTCGGCAACGGCACGTTGCGCCCCAAGCGGGTGCACTACTGGGCCGGTCGGCTGGTCGGCGGCGACGACATCTCGACGTACCGCCCGAACGCCGAGATCGACCGCCTCGAGTGGCTCGGCCTCGACGAGGCGCGGGAGCGGCTGAGCTACGACTACGACCGCGACACGCTCGAGGAGTGGACGTCGGTCCGCAAGCGCTCCACGCCGCTGCTCGTGCTGCGCCACGGCAAGGCGCGCTCGCGGCGGTCGTGGCGCGGCGACGACCGCGAGCGCACGCTCACGCAGGCCGGCGAGCTCGAGGCGGACAGCCTGGTGCCGCTGCTCGGGGCGTACGGCGTCCAGCGGGTCGTCTCGAGCAGCAGCCGCCGCTGCTGGACCACGGTGGCGCCGTACGCCGAGGTGGCCGAGCTCGACCTCGAGGTCACCGACGCCGTCGCGGAGGACGACGCGACGGCCGAGACCGTCGAGCAGGTCGTGCACGAGCTGCTCGGGCGCAAGGAGCCGGCCGTGCTGTGCACGCACCGCCCGGTCCTCCCGCTCGTGCTGGCGACGCTGGGGGTCCGCGACCCGGGCCTGGAACCGGCCGAGATGGTCGTGGTCCACCACCGCAACGGCCAGATCGTCGCCACCGAGACGCACGCCCCCTGAACCGACCAAATCAGCACCCCGAAGCCGCAAAGTAAAGGGAAAACGCGGCAGTTCACGTGACCGTCGTCTCATGTCGGGCCCCGCGTCCCCCAAACGGCCGCCACCGTTCACCTGTCGTTCACCCAGGGCGACGGGTTGCTTCACCTCGGCTCCCTAACTTCGGAAGCGAGTCAACCGACGTGTCTTCCGAAGATCACAGGAGAACCGAAGTGAACGCCACTTCCATCCGACGCTACGCAGCCCCGGCTGCCGTGCTCGCCCTCGGCCTGAGCCTCACCGCCTGCGGTGCGGCCAACGAGGAGCCCAGCGCCGACGCCTCGAGCAGCAGCAAGCTCTCCGGCACCCTCAACGGCGCCGGCTCCAGCGCCCAGGAGGCCGCCATGGCCGCCTGGCAGGCCGGGTTCCAGACCGCCAACCCCGACGTGACCGTCAACTACGACCCGGTCGGGTCCGGCGGCGGCCGCGAGCAGTTCATCGCCGGCGGCACCCCCTTCGCCGGCTCCGACTCCTACCTCAGCGACGAGGAGGGCGAGCTGACCAAGGCCAAGGAGCGCTGCAACGGCGAGGACCCGATCGAGGTCCCCGACTACGTCAGCCCGATCGCCGTCACCTACAACGTGGACGGCGTCGACAACCTGCAGCTCGACGGCTCGACGATCGCCCAGATCTTCGCCGGCAAGATCACCAAGTGGGACGACCCGGCGATCGCGGACCAGAACCCCGACGCCGACCTCCCCTCGGAGACCATCACCCCCGTCCACCGCTCGGACGACTCGGGCACCACCGAGAACTTCACGGCCTACCTGAACACCGTCGACCCCGAGGCGTGGTCCGCCGAGCCCGACGGCGTGTGGCCGATCAAGGGCGGCGAGGCCGCGTCCGGCACCTCCGGTGTCGTGGCCGCGGTGAAGAACGGCTCGAACACCATCGGGTACGCCGACGCCAGCCAGGCCGGCGACCTCGACCACGCCCTGGTCAAGGTCGGCAGCGACTACGCCGAGCCGACCCCCGAGGCGGCCGCCAAGGTGCTCGAGATCTCGCCGCGCGTCGACGGGCGTCCCGCGAACGACATGGCGATCGACCTGGACCGGGCCACCGAGGACTCCGGCGCCTACCCGATCGTGCTGACCTCCTACCTGATCGCCTGCCCCACCTACAAGACGGCCGAGGAGGCCGACCTGGTGAAGGCGTTCCTCACCTACGTGGTGGGCGAGGACGGCCAGAACGCGGCCGCCGAGAACGCCGGCTCCGCCCCGCTGGCCAGCAGCCTGCAGGACGAGGCCCTCGGCATCATCGACGGAATCAAGGCGCAGGGCTGACCAGGTCCCCCGCACCGCACGGTCCGCGCCGTCAGCCGCACGAGGCTGACGGCGCGGGCCAAGCCCGTTTCCGGAGCAGGCGTGTGACCCACACCGCCCCGGAGCCCCCGACACCGAAGGAACTCGAGTCCACGTGACCACCTCAGTCGCCACCGGGAAACCCCCGCGCACGCGCCAGCGGCGCGGTGACGTGATCTTCGCGGGCGCCACCCGCCTCGCGGGCCTGGTGATCCTGCTCGCGCTCGCCGGCGTCGCCGTCTTCCTGACCGTCGAGGGGCTCCCCGCCCTGGGCGCGCCCGCCAGCAAGCTCGGTGGCGCCGCGTCGCTGGCCGCCTACATCGGCCCGCTGCTGTTCGGCACCCTGCTGGCCGCCCTGATCGCCCTGGTGGTCGCCACTCCCCTGGCGCTCGGCGTCGCCCTGGTGATCTCACACTTCGCGCCGCGCCGGCTGGCGAAGCCGATCGGCTACCTGATCGACCTGCTGGCCGCCGTACCGTCCGTCGTCTACGGCCTCTGGGGCATCGCGTTCCTCGGCCCGCGGCTGGCGCCGGCGTTCTCCTGGCTCGAGGCCCACCTGGGCTTCCTCCCGTTCTTCGCCGGACCCGCATCGACCACCGGCCGCACCATCCTGACCGCCGGCCTGGTCCTCGCGATCATGGCGCTGCCGATCATCACCGCGATCACCCGCGAGATCTTCGGCCAGACCCCCAAGCTGCACCAGGAGGCCGCGCTCGCCCTCGGCGCCACCCGCTGGGAGATGGTCCGGATGGCGGTGCTCCCCTACGCCAAGTCCGGGATCGTCTCCGCGGTCATGCTCGGGCTCGGCCGTGCGCTCGGCGAGACGATGGCGATCGCGATGGTCCTCTCGGCCAGCCGGGTGGTCACCTTCAACCTGATCAGCTCGGTGAACCCCTCGACGATCGCGGCCAACATCGCCAACGAGTTCCCGGAGGCGACCGGCCTCGGCGTCAACGTGCTCATCGCCAGCGGCCTGGTCCTCTTCGTGATCACCTTCGCGGTCAACTTCGCCGCCCGCGCGATCGTGGCCCGCAGCGAGAAGGAGCAGACCCGATGACGACGATGCTCAAGAACGACGACGCGAGCCACGAGACCGTGGCGGACCGCTCGACCCACATGACCCTGAGCCGTCCGCGCCTGCCGCGCTGGGCACCGCTGCTCGTCGCGGTGCTCGGCGCCTGCGCGTCCGCGATCCTCGCCCTGGCCCTCGGCTGGGGCCTGGTGGCGTGGGTGGTGCTCGCGGTCGCGCTGTACGGCGTCGCGCTGCCGGTCTGGTCGCGGCTCGTCGAGAACCAGCGCGCAGCCAAGGACCGTCTGGTCACCACGCTGGTCTGGGTGGCCTTCTCCCTGGCGCTGCTGCCGCTGTTCTCGCTCGTGTGGACCGTCGTGAAGAACGGCTTCCCGGCCCTGTCGGCGGAGTTCTTCACCTACTCGATGCGCAACGTGGTCGGCGAGGGCGGCGGCATCTACCACGCCATCATCGGCACCCTGCTCGTCACGCTGGCCGCCAGCGTGATCTCGGTGCCGATCGGCCTGATGAGCGCGATCTACCTCGTGGAGTACGGCGGCGGCCGGATGGCCCGCGTCGTGACGTTCCTGGTGGACGTGATGACCGGCATCCCGTCGATCGTCGCCGGCCTGTTCGCCTACGCGCTGTTCGTGCTGTTCTTCGGCGAGGGCGTCCGGATGGGCTTCGGCGGCGCCGTCGCGCTGTCGCTGCTGATGATCCCCGTGGTGGTCCGCTCCAGCGAGGAGATGCTCAAGCTCGTCCCGCACGAGCTGCGCGAGGCGTCGTACGCCCTCGGCGTGCCCAAGTGGCGCACGATCGTCAAGGTCGTGCTGCCCACCGCGATGGCCGGCCTGATCACCGGCGTGATGCTCGCGGTCGCCCGCGTCGCCGGCGAGACCGCACCGCTGCTGATCATCGCGGGCTCCACCGACTCGGTGAACATGAACCTGTTCGGCGAGCGGATGATGACGCTGCCGGTGTTCATCTACTACTCCTACATGCAGCCGGGCGTCCCGCCCGAGTTCGGCCAGGAGCGCGCCTGGGGCGCCGCGCTGGTCCTGATCGCGATCGTGATGGCGCTGAACCTGCTCGCCCGCGCGGTCGGCCGCTTCTTCTCCCCCAAGTCCGGCCGCTGACCCGGCCCCGGCACTGACAACCAGCAAGGACTGACACACCATGGCCAAGAGCATCGACGTCTCCGACCTCGACATCTACTACGGCGACTTCCGCGCCGTCGAGGGCGTCTCGATGACCATCCCCGCGCGCTCCGTCACCGCCCTGATCGGGCCGTCGGGCTGCGGCAAGTCCACCTTCCTGCGTTCGCTGAACCGGATGCACGAGGTGATCCCGGGCGCCCGCGTCGAGGGCAAGATCGTGATGGACGGGCAGGACCTGTACGGCACCGACATCGACCCCGTCGAGGTACGCCGCCAGGTCGGCATGGTCTTCCAGCGGCCCAACCCCTTCCCCACGATGTCGATCTACGAGAACGTCCTCGCGGGCATGCGGCTCAACAACCGCAAGCTGAAGAAGTCCGAGGCCGACGACGTCGTCGAGAAGTCGCTGCAGGGCGCCAACCTGTGGGAGGAGGTCAAGCACCGGCTGAACAAGCACGGCGGCAGCCTCTCCGGCGGCCAGCAGCAGCGGCTCTGCATCGCGCGCGCCATCGCGGTCGAGCCGCAGGTGCTGCTGATGGACGAGCCGTGCCTCGGCGCTCGACCCGATCTCCACCTCCGCGATCGAGGACCTGATCCACGAGCTGAAGGTCAACTACACGATCGTCATCGTGACCCACAACATGCAGCAGGCGGCCCGGGTCTCGGAGGACACCGCGTTCTTCAACATCGCCGGGGCCGGCCAGCCCGGCCAGCTGGTCGAGATGAACCCGACCAAGAAGATCTTCTCCAACCCGGACGAGCCCGCCACCGAGGCCTACATCTCCGGCCGCTTCGGCTGACCCGACCCCCGAGTCGGCGCGTTCGGCTGGCCTGACCCCGCGAGTCGGCGCGTTCGGCTGGCGACCCCCCGCGAGTCGGCGCGTTCGGCTACGCCCGGCCCGACCAGACGCGCCGACTCGACTCGGGTTCGGCCGACCAGACGCGCCGACTCGGCGTGGGTCAGGGGAGCTGGAAGACGAACCTGCAGATGTAGTAGGCCAGGGCTGCCATCGCGCCGGCCATCGGGAACGTGAGCACCCACGCCGTCACGATCGAGCGGGCCACGCCCCAGCGGACGGCCGAGAACCGCTTCGTCGCGCCGGCGCCCATCACCGACGAGGTGATGATGTGCGTGGTGGAGATCGGCGCCTCGAAGACGAACGCCGTCGTGTAGAGCACCGAGGCCGCGACCGCCTCGGAGGCGAAGCCCGCGGGGCGGGTCGAGGTGGATGATCCGGCGGCCCAGGGTGCGCATGATGCGCCAGCCGCCGGAGTAGGTGCCGAGCGAGATCGCGGACGCGGCAGACGATGATGACCCAGACCGGCAGCGGGTCGTCGGCGGCGACGTACCCGCCGGTGAGCAGCGCCAGGAAGATCACGCCCATCGTCTTCTGGGCGTCCTGGAGGCCGTGACCGAGTGCCATCGCGGCCGCGGAGACGGTCTGCGAGAGACGGAAGCCGCGGCTGACCTTGTTGGGGTTCGCCCTGCGGAACACCCACATGATGCCCAGCATCAGCAGGAAGGCGAGCACGAAGCCGATCAGCGGCGACACGATCATCGGGATGACGACCTTGTCGAGGATCGTCTGCCAGTGCACGAGGCTGCCGGACACCAGCGCCGAACCGACCAGGCCGCCGATGAGGGCGTGCGAGGACGACGACGGCAGGCCGTAGTACCAGGTGATCAGGTTCCAGGCGATCGCACCCATCAGGCCGGCCATCACGACGACGAGGCCGTGCGTCTCGCTGCCCCCGGGCACGATCGTGTCGCTGACCGTGTGGGCCACCTTCTGGCCGAGGAAGGCGCCGACGAAGTTCATGATCGCTGCCATGACCAGGGCGACCCGCGGCGTCAGGGCGCGGGTCGACACCGAGGTGGCGATCGCGTTGGCGGCGTCGTGGAACCCGTTGGTGTAGTCGAAGACGAGGGCGACGACGACTACCGCGATGATGATCGCGATCTCCACGCTCAGGACTCCTTGACGGCGATCTGCTCGACGATGTTCGCCACGGTCTCGAACGCGTCGATCGCCGACTCGAGCGAGTCCACGATGTCCTTGAGCTTCAGCACCTCGAGTGCTTCGTACTTGCCGCTGAACAGCTTGGCGAGGATCCGGCGGTAGCTCTTGTCACCGGTGTTCTCGAGACGGTTGATCTCGATCCAGTACTCCTCGAGGTCCTTCATCGTCTTCAGCCGCGGCATCGCCTCGGCGGAGAGCTCGGCGCAGCGCTGGAGCACCTCGACCTGGTTGGCCAGCTCCGAGGGGAGCTTCTCGACCTCGTAGAGCAGGACGAGGTCGACGGCCTCCTCCATGAAGTCCATGACGTCGTCGAGCCCGGACGCGAGGTTGTAGATGTCCTCGCGGTCGAACGGGGTGATGAACGTCGTGTTCACCCGCCGGATGATCGCGTGGGTCGTCTCGTCGGCCTGGTGCTCGGCGTCGCGCATCCGCTGGGCGATGCCCTCACGGTCGCTGCCGTCGGCGAGCATCTCGGCGAGCAGACCAGCCCCGTTGACGAGGTGCTGGGCTGACTGGGCGAACAGGTCGTAGAAACCCGTGTCGGAAGGGCGGAAGCGCAAGGCCACAGCGAACTCCTGGTAAACGGAACAGAACCGGGAGACATGCTAGGGCCGCGGTACCGGATCCGACTAACCCAGGCAACCCGGGATACCCCACAGGGGTATACACTGGCCACATGAGCGACGCTCCCGGCTACCACGACTCCAAGGCCGCCTACCTCACCCGCCTGCGCCGCATCGAGGGCCAGGTGCGGGGGCTGCAGCGGATGGTCGACGAGGACACCTACTGCATCGACATCCTCACCCAGGTGTCCGCGGTGAACAAGGCGCTGCAGAGCGTCGCCGTCGGTCTCGTGGAGGACCACCTCAACCACTGCGTGCGCGACGCCGTCGCCTCCGGCGGCACCGAGGCGGACGAGAAGGTGGCCGAGGCGACCGCCGCGATCGCCCGCCTGCTGCGCACCTGAGACGCACAGAACCCAACGGAACAAGGAGAACCCGCGATGAGCACCAGCACCTACCAGGTGACCGGCATGACCTGCGGTCACTGTGTCCAGGCCGTCACGACCGAGGTGTCCGCGATCGACGGCGTGACCGACGTGCAGGTGGACCTCGCGTCCGGACGCGTCGACGTGACCGGCGAGAACGTCACCGACGAGGCCGTGCGCGCGGCCGTGGACGAGGCCGGGTACGCCGTCGCATGACCGACCTCACCACTCGCGAGCACGCGCAGCACGTCGACCTCCTGGTCGGCGGGATGACCTGTGCCTCGTGCGTGGGACGTGTCGAGAAGAAGCTGAACCGGCTCGACGGCGTGTCGGCGACGGTGAACCTCGCCACGGCCTCCGCCTCCGTCGACTTCGACCCGGCGCTGGTCGACCCGGCGACACCTCGTCGCCACCGTCGAGAAGACCGGCTACACCGCGGCCGTGGCCGGGCCGGCCCAGCGCGACGCCGAGGAGACCGACGAGCCGGCCGACGAGTCCGGCTACCGCCGGCGGCTGCTGGTCTCGGCTCCCCTGTCCGTCGCGGTGCTCGTGCTGATGATGGCGCCCGGCATCCCGAACACCCCCGCGGTGATGTGGACCGGGCTGCTGCTCGCCACGCCGGTCGTGCTCTACGGCGGCTGGCCGTTCCACCGCGCCGCCGCCGTCAACGCCCGGCACGGCGCCAGCACGATGGACACCCTGGTCTCCCTCGGGACGCTCGTCGCCTACGGCTGGTCGGCCTACCAGGCGCTGACCGGCGGCATGCACAGCTATGTCGAGGTGGCCGCCACCGTCACCACGTTCCTGCTCCTCGGCCGCTGGAGCGAGGCCCGGGCCAAGCACCGGGCCGGCTCCGCCCTGCGGGCGCTGCTGCGCCTCGGGGCCAAGCAGGCCACGCTGCTCGACGACGACGGCACCGAGCGGCTCGTCGACGTCGACCTGCTCCGGCCCGGGATGCGTTTCCTGGTGCGCCCCGGCGAGCAGGTGGCGACCGACGGGGTCGTCGTGGAGGGCCGCTCGTCGGTCGACGAGTCGATGGTCTCGGGCGAGAGCCTCCCGGTCGACAAGGCGGAGGGCGACGAGGTCATCGGCGCCACGGTCAACTGCCGGCGGCCGGCTCGTCGTCCAGGTCACCCGGGTGGGCGCCGACACGACGCTGTCGCGCATCGCCGCCCTCGTCGCGCACGCGCAGGCCACGAAGGCCCCGGTGCAGCGCCTGGCCGACCAGATCTCGTCGGTGTTCGTGCCGGTGGTGCTCGGCGTCGCCGTCACGACCTTCGCGGTCTGGGCCTTGCTGGGCGACGCCGAGGCCGGCTTCACCGCAGCCGTGGCCGTGCTGGTGATCGCCTGTCCGTGCGCCCTCGGCCTGGCCACCCCGACCGCCCTTCTCGTCGGCACCGGCCGCGCCGCGCAGCTCGGGATCGTGATCCGCGACGCCTCCGTCCTCGAGTCCGCGCGGCGCATCGACACCGTCGTGCTCGACAAGACCGGCACCGTGACCACCGGCGAGATGAGCGTGCACGCCGTGGAGACCCACCACGCCGACGCGCTGCGCCTGGCCGGTGCCCTGGAGGCGGCCAGCGAGCACCCGATCGGCCGGGCGATCGCCGCCTACGTCGCGCGCACCGGCCCGCAGCCCTGGCAGGCCGCGCCCCCGCAGGTGGCCGACTTCGAGAGCCATGCCGGCATCGGCGTCTCCGGCGTGGTCGACGGTCGCACGGTCCGGGTCGGGCGCGCCCCCACCGACGTCTCCGTGCCGTCGAGCCAGGAGCGCGGCGACCTGCGCTCCGAGCAGCTGCCGTTCGCGCTGGCGCAGGCCGTCGTCGCCGCGCGCGACGCAGGTCTGACCGCGGTGCTCGTCGAGGTCGACGGCCGGCCGGTCGCGGTGTTCTCGGTCGGCGACACCGTGAAGGCCTCGAGCGCGGACGCCGTACGCCGGCTGCACGGGCTCGGTCTGCGCACGTTGCTCCTCACCGGTGACCACACCGCCACCGCGCACGCCGTCGCCGCCGAGGTCGGCATCGACGACGTGGTGGCCGAGGTGATGCCGGCCGACAAGGCCGACGCCGTCGAGGCGCTGCGCACGCAGGGACGGCGGGTCGCGATGGTCGGCGACGGCGTCAACGACGCGGCCGCGCTGGTCCGCGCGGACCTCGGCATCGCGATGGGGACCGGCACGGCGGTGGCCATCGAGGCCGGCGACCTCACGCTGATGAACGACGACCTGCGGACGGTGGCGGACGCGATCGAGCTGTCCCGCCGCACGCTCACGACGATCCGGCAGAACCTCTTCTGGGCGTTCGCCTACAACGTGGTAGGCATCCCGGTGGCGGCCCTCGGCCTGCTGAACCCGATGATCGCGGGCGCGGCGATGGCAGCGTCGAGCGTGTGCGTGGTGAGCAACTCGCTGCGGCTGCGGGGCTTCAGCCCGAACCGCTGAGGCCGCTCAGGCCTCGCGCTGCTTCTGCGACGGGATCGTCGGCGGCTCGACGCCGAGCAGCCGGTCGATGTCGTCCTGCGCCAGGGTCGCCTCGGACTCGCTGGCGGCGATGATCAGGTTGGTGGTCAGCTCCACCTCGGCGAGGAGCTCCGCATCCTCGAGGGGCACGTTGAGCTGGTCATCCATGACGCTGCTCCTCCCGTGACTCACGACGCTGTCTCCTGCCGGCACGTTGGTTTCCCTCTACAGCCATTGTCGCCGACCCGGACGGCTTCTACCCATAGTCAATTAGGACAAAACCGAAGGGCCCCAGCGGTATCCCGCCGGGGCCCCTCGTTTAAGAAAGACGAACTCTCTTGAGGATCAGAGGGCGCGAACGTTCTCCGCCTGCGGGCCCTTGGGACCCTGCGTGACGTCGAACTCGACCTTCTGGTTCTCGTCCAGGGACTTGTAGCCCTGGGTCTGAATCGCCGAGTAGTGCACGAAGACGTCGTCGCCGCCGTCCTCCTGCGCAATGAAGCCGAAACCCTTCTCGGCGTTGAACCACTTAACGGTGCCCTGAGCCATGCTCGTTTACTCCTACGTACGGGGGCTTGGATCCGCCACTTCGGCGAACCCAGCTTCAGATGCGGTGAAACGCCGTGCCCCCTCGAACAAGCATGCTGCTCAACTCAAGAGAAAACGCCGTCGGATCACAAACTCCGCGGGCGTTGACCTGCTGGAACTTGCATCTGCTGCACTCGCCACCCTACCAACTACTCACCCAGATTCCGAGTGGAGCGAGTGAACTGTGTGTGAAGGGCCCGACGCGCCGGCTCGACGCGGCCGCCGGCAAACGTGCGAACTGCCGGTAATCAGGGGGTCCTGACCGCTACATTGGAGGCGCAGCGAGCACCGAGGCCGTGTGGGGAGGGCCGTCCGGGGGGGACTCCCGGGTTGCTCGGACCACGACCTTGAGGGGGGCCTCATGGGTTCGCCGAAGTCTTCGATGTCGCGACGCCGCATCAGTGCCGTGGTCGCGTCGGTCGTTGCTGTCGCCGCGGTCGTCACCGGCGCCTCCGCCCTCGCGCGCGGCGGCCCGGAGCCCGACGCCTCCCCGCGCACGTCACCGTCGGCAGCCCAGGAGGACCCGACCGTCGACCTGGACCTCGGTCCGGTCGATGACGCGGACGTCACGGCCTGCCTCGGCGACGGGTTCGCCCCCGACGCGGGCTCGGTCGACGTCCTGTACGGCGTCCGGCAGCGGTCGGCGGTCGGCAGCGCGCCGGTCCTCCTGCTCCGCAACGCCTCCGGCGAGCTCCGCCTGTGCGACGTGGCCGGGCCCGACTCCCCCGCACAGCTGCCGCTTCCCGAGGCAACGGCCGACGAGCCGGTCGCCTTCCTGACCAACGGCCGCAAGGCCTGGGACTGCGACGGATCGACGGTCGACGGCTACACCGCGACGACCTGGCTGGTCGTCGGCCCGACCGTCGCGACGGTCCAGGAGCGCTTCTGGGTGGACGGCGTCCCCGGGTCCTGGTTCAGCACCGAGGCCCAGGGCGGCTACGCCCACCTGCAGACCTGGCTGGCCGGCCCGCTGCCGGAGGGGACCGAGCTCGGCGTACAGCACCGCGTCCTCGACGCCGGCGGTGAGCCAGTGACTCAGTCCGCCCTGCCGACCGGCACCCAGTCGCTGCCCGGCTGCACGGACGGCGACGTCCAGATCGGCTGACCGCGCGACCGGGTGGGGAATCCTCCGCCACAGAGGCCGAAGGATTCCCCTGGCTCACGTCGCCGCTGCTCGGTGGCAGCCGCCCTGGTTCGTCTGCCCCAGGCGCCGCGACGTGAGGCCGTCAGACGAGCGGAACGCCGCTGTCACCCGTCTGCTCGGATCCCCGTAGTACGCACGGACATATCCCCACGCACCGGAAGTATCGGCGCGGACCGCACCGGACTTGAGCGCCGGCGGTGCCTGCGGGACCACGGAGCGGCCCGGGGTTGCAGAGGCGTCCGTGGCCGGAGGTGTACCCGGGACAGCAGGCGCCCGTAGCGACCAGAGTGAGATTTGAATCTGGTGGAAAAACGGACAAAGCGTCATGATGGAGCGACGGCGGTCCTCCGCCGTCGCGCGGGCGACCGCAGGCGCCATCCCGGCAAGGGGGCAGCATGGCTTCTCGCTTCTGGCTCTACGTGCTCGCTGCGGCCCTGCTCGCCGCCGTCCTCGGCGCGGCCGCACTCCTCCTCGTGCTGGCCCGGGCCCGGCGAGAGCTCGCGCGCCGGGACCAGGTCATCGCGGCCGCCGGCTCGATGACCCACGACTGGCTCTGGGAGTCCGACGCGGCGGGGCGGATCACCTACTCGAGCACCGGGGTCACCGAGCTGCTCGGCTACGCGCCCGACGAGGTCGTCGGGCGGACCAGCCTCGAGCTGCAGCACGACGACGCCGGCCGCGAGGAGATGGCCCGGGTGCTCAGCTCGGCACAGGCGGCGCGCACCGGCTGGGAGCACCGGGTGGCGATCTGGCGGCACAAGGACGGCTCGCCGGTCCTGCTGCACGGCGCCGCCGTCGCCCTCAAGGACGGCAAGGGACGGGTGGTCGGGTTCCGCGGGGCGCGCCGGAGGCCCGGTGAGGCGGACGCCTCCCAGCAGGCCGTCGCCGACAAACGGCAGCGGGTCGACGCCGTTCTCGCGGGCAACGACGTCCAGATGGCGCTGCAGCCACTGGTCAGCCTGGTCACCGGCCAGGTCGCGGGCGTGGAGGCGCTGGCCCGCTTCGGCGACGGCCGCGGGCCCGACCAGTGGTTCCGCGAGGCCCACGAGTGCGGCCGCGTCCGGGAGCTCGACGAGCTCACCTTCACCGCCGCGCTGGCGCTGTTCGAGCAGCTGCCGGAGTCGGTCTACCTCTCGGTCAACGCCAGTCCCGAGCTGCTCGTCGACCCGGCCTTCTGCCAGGGCCTGGCGACCTCCGGCCTGCCGCTGCACCGGCTGGTCATCGAGATCACCGAGCACGCGCGGGTGCCGGACTACCCGGCGCTGAACGCCGCACTGGTCACCCTGCGTGCCCGGGGCGTCCGGTTCGCGATCGACGACACCGGCGCCGGCTACGCCTCGCTCAACCACGTCCTGCAGCTGCGTCCCGACATCATCAAGCTGGACCGGGCGCTGATCATCGACGTCGAGGGCGATCCGGCGCGGCGCTCGCTGGTCACCGCGCTCGTCCTGCTCGCCCTCGAGATCGGTGCCTCGGTCACCGGCGAGGGCGTCGAGACCGCCGACCAGCTCGAGGCGCTGTCCACGCTCGGCGTCGACCACGCCCAGGGCTACCTGCTGTCCCACCCCTGCACGGACCGCAGCGAGTGGGAGGCGTGGTGGCACCGACGCTGGACGGGCGTGTCGGTCGACCGCTGATCAGGGCCGGAAGGTCTCCCGGAGCGCGTCGAGCGCCGAGTGGCGCGGCGTCCAGCCGAGCTCGGCCTTGGCCCGGGTCGTGTCCATCACGGCGGGGTGGCTCGCCGCCTCCACCCACTCGGCGGCCGACGGCAGCAGCGGCAACCGGGACAGCGCCCGGGCGACGGCGTGGGTCGGGCCGGCCGGCAGCGGCACGGGCAGCAGGCCGAGCACGCGCGCGACGTCCAGCGCGCTGAGCACGTCGTCGGCCGCGATGTTGTAGGCCCCCGGCGGTCCGGCCGCCGACCACGCACTGGAGCAGCGCCTGCCCGACGTCGTCCTGGTGGATGAACTGGATCGGCAGGTCCGGCACGAGGACCGGCAGCGGCACCGGCAGCCGGCCGTCCCGCCCGAGCACCTTGCGCCCCAGCCAGACCAGCGGCGCCGGCAGCTCGGCCTTGGCGCCCACGGCCTGCGGCCCGAGCACGATCGGGGGCCGCAGCAGGTAGAGCGCCGTGCCGGGGTGCCGGGCCGCCTCGTCTTCGAGCAGCTGCTCGAGCTCGGCCTTCTCCTGCGCGTAGAACAGCCGGTCCGCGGAGCGGGTCGGCCACTCCTCGGTCATCCCGACCGGGTTGTCCCGGTGGAACCCGTAGGCCGCGATGCTCGAGGCGTAGACGAACCGGCGGGCGCCCACGGCGGCGGCGGCCCGGAAGGCGTTGAGCGTGCCCTCGACGTTGATCGCCCGGGTCGTCTCGCGGGTGCCGCTCATGATCAGGAAGGCCAGGTGCACCACGACGTCCGCGCCGGTGAAGGCCTCCTCCAACGCGGCGGCGTCGCGGACGTCGCCCTGGCGGTACCCCATCTTCGACCAGCCGTGGGCCCGCGGGTCGAACGGCCGACGGGCGATGCCGACCACCGTGCCGATCCGGTCGTCGGCCTGCAGCAGGGGCACCAACCCGAAGCCGAAGGTGCCGGTCGGCCCGGTGATCGCGACGGTCAGGTCCTGCTCGCTGCTGCTCACCGGCGCCTCCTACCCGGTGCAGAGGTCGGCGGAACGTGCGGTCCAGGGCCAGGACCGGAAGGCCTCGCGTCCGTCGAGCGCCACCCGGTCCAGGAAGTCGAGGGTCTGCTGCACGAGGCCCGCACAGCTCGCCCGCCGCTCGCGCAGGTCGCCGTGCACCGGCAGGACCGCGGTGCCCTGGCAGACGCCGAGGGCGGCCCGCAGCGTCGGGTCGTCGCCGTCCGCGGTGTCGCTGACCGTGGCGTAGAGGGCACGCCGGAGGCCGACCGGTGGTGCTCCCTCGAGCGTCGGCCGCACGTAGCCGATCATGGCGCCGACCGGTCCGAGCGCCCCGCTGACGGCATCGGCCGCCGACGTCGCGCAGGAGTCGAGGGCGGCGGTCTCGTGGTCGCGGAGGCGCAGGTCGACCAGCCACCCGGCGACGACGGCGAGGACGAGCAGGGACAGGAGGAGTCGACGTACCGGAGCGGGAACCGACAGCAGGGGCGGCCGACCGTCCCGCTCGAGGACGTCGACCTCGGACTGCGCGTCGGGGGCGACCACCCGACCAGTCTGACCTGGTCCGCAAGGCCTCTGCCTAGGGTGGCGTCATGGACCACAGGCGAGTAGGGCAGCGGGACGTCAGCGCGATCGGGCTCGGGGCGATGCCGATGTCGGTGCGCGAGCACAACGACGAGGAGCGCGCGATGGCGACGATCCGTGCCGCGCTCGACGCCGGCGTCACGCTGATCGACACCGCGGACGCCTACTCGCCCGACGAGGCGACCTTCGGCCACAACGAGCTGGTCGTGGCGAAGGCGCTGAAGGAGTGCGGCGTGGGCCCCGACGAGGTGCTCGTCGCGACCAAGGGCGGCCACACGCGCAACGGCACGGAGTGGGAGCTCGACGGCCGGCCGGAGTACCTGCGCGAGGCCTGCATCGCGTCGATCCAGCGGCTCGGGGTGGAGCAGATCGGGCTCTACCAGCACCACCGGCCGGACCCGAAGGTCGACTACGCCGAGACGCTGGGCGGGCTCAAGGCGCTGCTCGACGAGGGGCTCATCGCGATGGCCGGCATCTCCAACGCCGACCCGGACCAGATCCTGCTCGCCCGTGACCTGCTCGGCGACGGCCTGGCCGCGGTGCAGAACCAGTTCTCCCCGGCGTTCCGCAGCTCGCGCCCGGAGATCGACCTGTGCGACGAGCTCGGGATCGCCTTCCTGGCGTGGAGCCCCCTCGGCGGCATGTCCGACGCCGCGGACCTCGGCAGCAGGTGGCACCCGTTCACCGAGGTCGCCGAGAGGTACGGCGTCAGCCCGCAGCAGGTCTGCCTGGCGTGGGAGCTCTCGTTGTCCGGCACGCTGATCCCGATCCCGGGGGCGAGCCGGCCCGAGTCCGTCGAGGACTCGGTCCGTGCTGCCGACCTCACCCTGACCGCGGAGGACCTGGCCGCGCTGGGCTGAGCGGTGGGGACTCAGGCTCCGCCGTTGTCGCCGCCCAGCGACCCGGGTGCCGTCTCGGGGGCGGACCCGCCCGCGGCGTCGGCGTGCGACGGGCAGTCGGGGTTGGGGCAGTAGTCGACGGCCGCCATCTCGCCGGGCCGCATCTCGGGGCGCTTGGCGTTGGTGTCGTCGAAGTCCACGACCGCCGTCTCGAGGCGGGTGCCGCAGACGGGGCAGTGGGTCGGCCAGTCCTGGTCGCCCTCGGGCGCAACGTCGGTCATCCCGCCACGCTACCCGGCGGCCGCCCCGGTGCGGTCGAGCCACTCGGCGAACGTCACACGGCGAACTCGACCCAGAGCGGGTAGTGGTCGCTGATCCGCCACGACACCTGCGACTTCGTCAGCTGCTGCAGCGCGTGCGGGATGAAGTCGAAGGAACCGCCGTGGTGCGTGTAGGTGAGGCCGTCGAGCAGCGAGGGCAGGTCCGGCTTCGAGGTGTCGCTGAACCAGGCGATCTGGTCGTAGTAGTGGTGGTCGAGGTCGTTGTCGAAGATCGTCCGGTGCACGCCGTTGAGCTCGGCCGGCGGCCAGAGTCCCGTGGACACGAAGGCGGCGAAGAGCGGGTCGTCGGTGCGGTCGAGGTTGAAGTCGCCGAGCACCAGCAGGTTCTGGTTCCAGTCGTCCGTCCGGTCAGCCCAGGCGCGCATCCAGCCGGCGAAGGCGGTGACCTCGCCGATCCGGTCGGCGGCCTCCGTGCCCCAGAGCACGTGCACGGTGGCGAGGATGAACTCGGTGCCGGCACGCACGAAGCCGGCGGCGTACGGCGTCCGGGCGAACTGCTCGACGTCGGCCGACGCGCCGGCCGGGAGGACGATCTCGCCGACCAGGCCGGAGGGCTGGACCCGCTCCGCGTCGTAGACGAAGGCGAGCCGCTCGCCGTTGCCGGGGCCGCCCTCGGTGACGTCGGAGGCGATCGCCCGGTAGCGCGGACCCAGCCGGTCCAGGAGCGCGAACAGCGCGGTGGTCCGGCGCCGGGTCTCCTGGACGGCGGTCACGTCGAACCGGTCCACGATGGCGGCGATGCAGGCCATCGCCTCCCAGTCGCGCTTCGGGGTGTCGTGCGGGGCGGACTGCCACTTGGGGGTGAGGTGGCTGAACGCGCGCAGGTTCCAGGTGCCGACCAGCAGGTTGTCGGCGGACTTGGCCGGGACCTCGGCGTCGAGGGCGGCGTGCAGCCGGGCGAGGGTGCTGGTGACGTCGGGAGGCACCGGACCCGGCGGCGGCGTGACCGGGCTCATGCCACGCCACCGGGGTAGGGGTACTGCGGTGCGGGCTGGGCGTCGGGGTCGACGTGCGCGCGCAGGCCGGCGTCGGCGACCGCGTAGCCCCAGTTGACCAGGCGCTCCTGGTCGCGCGCCGGAAGCTCCTTGAGGCGTGTCTTCAGGTCCGCGAGCTCGGTGGTGGCCGCGAACGGTGCGTCGAGCGCGCCGGGTGCCCGGAAGTTGCCGATGTCGCTGCGGATGCCGACGTACGCGCCGTCGCGCCGACCCGCGCCGAAGGAGTCGATGACCTGTCGCTTGCGCAGCGATCGCACCTGGTGGTCGAGCACCTGCGTGACGCGGAGCATGTGCTGCGCCCAGTCCTTGTCGGGATCCGGGTCCGCCGCGAGAGTGCCGCCGGCGTCGGAGACGAACAGCGTGCGGCAGCGCTTCCAGGCCGTCTCGAGCCCCATGTTGTCGTAGACACCGCCGTCGGTCAGCGCGAGCTCGTCGCGGTAGTCCGCGGTGGTGAGGTCGTTGCCCTCGTCGTCGACCCAGCCGGCCCCGGTCAGGTCCAGGCGGTAGGGCGAGAGGAAGGGCGGGAACGCCGCCGACGCGGTCACCGCCGTGGACAGGCGCAGGTCGGGGTCCACGATCCGGCCGACCCGCCAGTCGGCCAGGGCGTAGCGGCTGAACCGGACCAGCTTCCCCGAGCCGATGTTGGTGGCGTTGAACACGAACATCGGCCGGTAGGGCAGGTCGGCGAGCCGGACGTCGCCGAGCAGGTGCCGGCGCAGCTCGTCCTCCACCTGCTCGCCGATGGTGCTGTACGGCGACAGCAGGCCGGTGATGATCGAGGGCCGGTCGATCGTGCGGGAGGCGAGCGCGCGGACACGGTCGGCGACGAGCTCCCCGAACGCCGCGCGCGGGTCGGCAGCGGAGGTGAGCTCCGCCCACGCGGTGGCCAGGACAGCCGACGTCATGCTGCCGCCGGAGACCGAGGAGATCCGGTCGACCTGGCGCAGCCACCCGGTCTCGCACAGTCGCCACAGCACCCCGGTGTGGAACAGCATCGCCCGGTAGCCGCCGCCGGACAGGCAGACGCCGACGCCGTCGGTCGGCTCCTCCTCCGGGTCGGTCTCCAGCCGGCGGACGGGCTCACCCAGGTCGTGGATCGACTCCGGCATTCGGCATCCCCTCGCTCCTGAGGCTGCCTTCAGCATCCACCTGCGGGCGCGATGCCGAAACTGCACCAACGGGGCATATCCACCTGACCCGTCGAGGCCATGGCAGACGGGTCAGCCGCGCACCACGGTGAGGGCCTGCCGGGCGATCTCCCACTCCTCGTTGGTGGGCACCACGAGTACGGCGACCTCGGCGCCCTCCGGCGAGACCACGGTCGGTCCGTCCACGGGGCCCTCGTTGCGCCCGGGGTCGATCTCGATGCCGAGCCGCTCCAGGCCGTCCAGCGACGCCGCGCGCACTTCCGGGGAGTGCTGCCCGACGCCGGCGGTGAAGACGACCGCGTCGACGCTGCCGAGCACGGCGTAGTAGGCGCCGACGTACTTGCGGATCCGGTAGCAGTAGACGTCGAAGGCCAGCCGGGCGTTGTCGTCACCCCGTTCCCGGAGGTCCATCAGCTCGCGGAAGTCGTTGTGGCCGGACAGCCCCTTGAGGCCGGAGTCGCGGTTCAGCGCGCTGTCGAGCTCGTCCAGGGACCAGCCGACCTGGCGGTGGAGGTGGGCGAGGATCGCGGGGTCGAGGTCGCCGGACCGGGTGCCCATCACCAGCCCCTCGAGCGGCGTCAGCCCCATCGAGGTGTCCACCGACCGACCGCCCTGGACGGCGGTCGCCGAGGCCCCGTTGCCGAGGTGCAGCACGATCGCGTTGAGCTCGTGCTCCGGCAGGCCGAGCAGGCGGGCCGCCTCGTTGCTGACGAAGTGGTGCGACGTGCCGTGGAAGCCGTAGCGACGGATCCGGTGCTCGTCGCGCCAGGACAGCGGCACCGCGTAGGTGTAGGCGTGGTCCGGCAGGGTCTGGTGGAACGCGGTGTCGAAGACCGCGACCTGCGGCAGGTCCGGGAAGAGCTTGCGGGCGACCTGGAGCCCCTCGAGGTTGGCCGGGTTGTGCAGCGGTGCGAGCGGGACCAGCTCGGTGACCTTGTCGATGAGCTCGTCGTCGACGAGGACCGGGTCCCCGAAGCGCGCGCCGCCGTGCACGACCCGGTGGCCGACCGCGGCGATCTCCGTGTCCTCGAGCGAGGGGCCGTGCTCCTCGAAGGCCGCGATCGCCTCGCGCAGCGCCGCCTCGTGGTTGGCGACCTGCCGCTCGCTGCGGTGCGAGTTCCCGTCGGGGCCGGTGTGGGTGAGCACTCCGGAGGACTCACCGATGCGCTCGACGAGCCCCGTCGCCAGCGCGTCGCCGGTGCCCGCGTCGACCAGGGAGTACTTCAGCGACGAGGAGCCCGCGTTGATGACCAGGACGTTGTCGCTCATCCGTTCGCGCCGTCGGTGAGCTGCTGGGCCTGGATCGCGGTGATCGCCACGGTGTTCACGATGTCGCGGACGGTCGCGCCGCGCGAGAGGTCGTTGACCGGCTTGCGCAGGCCCTGCAGCACCGGGCCGACGGCGACGGCCCCGGCGGAGCGCTGCACGGCCTTGTAGGTGTTGTTGCCGGTGTTGAGGTCCGGGAAGATGAAGACCGTCGCGCGGCCGGCGACCTGCGAGTCGGGCAGCTTGGTCCGCGCGACGGCGGCGTCGATGGCCGCGTCGTACTGGATCGGCCCCTCGACCAGCAGCTCGGGCGCCCGCTCCTTCACCAGCGCGGTGGCCTTCGAGACCTTCTCCACGTCGGTGCCGCTGCCCGACGCCCCGGTGGAGTAGGACAGCATCGCGACCCGCGGCTCGATCCCGAACGCGGCGGCGGTCGCAGCGGAGGAGATCGCGATGTCGGCGAGCTGCTCGGCGGTCGGGTCGGGGTTGACCGCGCAGTCGCCGTACACGAGGACCTGGTTCTCCAGGCACATGAAGAAGACCGAGGAGACCACCGACACCTCGGGAAGCGTCTTGACCACCTCGAGGGCCGGCCGGATCGTGTGCGCGGTGGTGTGCACGGCGCCGGACACCATCCCGTCGGCGAGACCCAGCTCGACCATCATCGTGCCGAAGTAGGAGACGTCGGAGACCACGTTGCGCGCCTCGTCGAGCTCGATGCCCTTGTGCTTGCGGCGCCGGTGGTACTCCTGCGCGAACCGCTCGTGCAGCTCCTCGTCCATCGGGCTGAGCAGCGTCGCCTTGGTGACGTCGGCCCCGACGCTGGCGGCCCGGGCGTTGACGGCGATCGGGTCACCGAGGAGCGTGATGTCCGCGACGCCGCGGCGCAGCAGGATGTCGGCGGCGCGCAGGATCCGCTCCTCCTCCCCCTCCGGCAGCACGATGTGCTTGCGGTGCCGCACGGCGTCGTCGAGGAGCTGGTGCTCGAACATCAGCGGCGTCACCGCGTCGGTGCGCGCCACCTCGAGCCGGTCGAGCAGCGCGTCGCCGTCGACGTGCTCGGCGAACAGCGAGAGCGCGAGGGCGATCTTGCGCGGCGAGTCCGCGGTGAGGCGGCCCCGCACGGAGGTGAGCAGCGACGACGTCTGGTGGGTGCCGAGGTCGGTGGCGACGATCGGCAGGGTGGCGCCGCTGCCCTCGAGCAGCTTGGTGACCTGCTTGGGCAGCTCGAAGCCGCCGTTGAGGACGATGCCGGCGACCTGCGGGAAGTTGCTCGACAGGTGCGCCATCAGCACACCCAGCACGACCTCGGGCCGGTCCCCCGGTGTGATCACCACGGCCCCGTCGAAGAGGCGGTCCAGGACGTTGGGCATCGTCATCGCGGCCACCACGAGGCCGGTGGCCTCCCGGTTGAGCAGCGACTCCTCGCCGCTGACCAGGCTGCCGTTGCACCTCGCCATCAGGTCGCCGAGCGACGGCGCGCTGAGCAGGGCCTCCTCGGGAATGGCGTACGCCGGCACGTCCCCACGGGCCAGGGCGGCGACGTCCTGCGCGACCTCGGCGGCGTCCACCCGGTTGGCGACGACCGCGAACAGCGTGCCGTGGTTGGCGGCCAGCTCGGCCTCTGCCATGTCGGTGATCGTGTGCAGGTCGGCCGGCGAGCGGCCCGAGCCGTTGAGCACGAGCAGCACCGGCGCGCCGAGGTTGGCCGCGATGCGGGCGTTGTAGGAGAACTCGGTGGGCGTGCCGACGTCGGTGTAGTCGCTGCCGACGATGACGACCGCGTCGCACTTGTCGGCCACGCGGTGGTAGCGCTCCACGATGCGGTCGAGCGCCGTCACCGGGTCGGCGTGCACCTCGTCGTACGTCACGCCCGCGCACTCGTCGTACGACAGCCCCACCGCCTCGTGGGAGGTGAGCAGCTCGAGGACGTAGTCGCGGCCGCCGTGGACGGTCTCGTCGTCGCGACGCACGATCGGCCGGAACACCCCGACGCGCTCGACCCGGCGAGAGAGCTCGTCGAGCACCCCGAGCGCCACAGCAGACTTCCCCGTGTAGCCCTCGGCCGAGGCTACGTACACGCTGCTTCCCATGCCGGAGAGCCTAACGGGACGGATGGGACACGGGACCGGGCCGAAAGCCCTTTAGAGTCGCGGGTGTGGAGATCACCTCGCTCGGTGTCCGCACCGACCTGGCCCTGCTCCAGCTCGGCGGCAGCACGGTCGAGGACCGGGGCGACCACCTCGTCGTGCGGTCGCCGCACAACCCGACGTTCTGGTGGGGCAACTTCCTCCTGCTCGGGTCCGTGCCGGCGGCCCGGGAGACCGACCGATGGCTGGCCACGTTCGCCCGGGAGTTCCCCGAGGCCGAGCACATCGCGATCGGGTTCGACGGCACCGACAACGAGGTCGGCGACGCGCCGGGCTTCACGGACCGCGGGCTGCTGGTCGAGACGTCGGCGGTCATGACGGCCACCCGGGTGCACGAGCCGCCGCGACCGAACCGGGAGGCGGCGTACCGCGCCCTGGTCACCGACGACGACTGGGACCAGCTCGTCGACCTGCGGATGGCCAGCATGGACAAGGCCCACGAGCCGGAGGGCTACCGCACGTTCACGCTCGCCAAGGTGGCCACCATCCGGGCGCTGGTGGAGGGCGGCCACGGTGGGTGGTTCGGCGCCTTCGAGGACGGCCGGCTGATGTCGGGGATGGGACTCTTCCGCGCCAGCGCCGGGCTGGCCCGGTTCCAGAACGTCGAGACCCGACCGGAGGCCCGCGGCCGCGGTCTCGCCGGCACGCTGGTCCACCACGTGAGCCGCTACGGGTTCGACGAGCTCGGTGCACGCACCCTCGTGATGGTGGCCGACCCCGACTACCTGGCGATCAGGATCTACCGCTCGGTCGGCTTCGCCGAGACCGAGTCGATGCTGCAGGCCGAGAAGCCGCCCGGGTCCGAACGCTGACGCGCGGCTACTTGTCCGTGTGGACCACGGCCACCGGGCAGTGGGCATGCGCGACGAGCGAGGTGCTGACCGACCGCAGCACCAGGGACAACGCGTCACCGTGGTGGCGAGCACCCACGACGACGAGGCGGGCGGACTCCGACGCCTCGATCAGCGCCTCACCCGGGTCGGTGGACCGGTGCACGTCGTGGAACTCCACGTCGGGGTAGGCCTCGGGAAGCCCGGCGATGGTCTCCGCGATCGTGAGGCGTTCCTCCTCGGTGCTGTCGTGCTCCTCATCGCGGCTGAGGAGCCTCAACACAGCAGATCCGCGCGCGAACCGCTCCCAGGAGCCGTGCAGGACGGCCACCGGCAGGTCGGCGAGGGAGGCGTACTCGAACGCGAACTCGGCAGCACCCCGGGAGGCGGGACTGCCGTCGACGCCGACCACCACCCGCTGCCCCAGCGCACCGGGCCCGTCCGGCGCGACCGGTACGACGACCACCGGGCAGGGCGCGTGCCGTGCCACCGTGTGGCTCGTCGAGCGGTGAAGGCGCCCTGCCTCCCTCTGTCGAGCACCGACCACCAGCACAGAGGCGGTGGAGGCGTGCGCGAGCAGGACACTCGCCGGGTCGCCGACCTCGACCACGCCGGAAGCCGTGAGGCCGGGGTGGTGGCCTGTTGCTCTCTGGGTGGCGGCGGCGACGAGCGGCCAACCCGCTTCGGTGGCGGCGCCCTCGTCCTCGACGACACCCTCGGCAGTCCGCCGCGCTTCGACGTACGCAACGGTGTGCACGACCACGAGGTTCCGATGGCTCGTCGCCGCGAAGTCAGCCGCCCAGTCGACGGCCGCGTCGCTCTCCAGCGAGCCGCTGACGCCGACCACGACCGGCCCACGGGTATCCGTTCCGCTCACGGCTTCATTCTGGCGCCGTCAACGGGTCCCGGACAGCGCCGAAGGTCCCGTTCGTCCGAACCCAGGGAACTCCGTGCCTTCCTCGATTCACCCCGTGAAGCAAGAGGTAGTGGAAGAACCTGTGATCCTGACGTCCAGGCTCGCAGTGTTGTTCGAGGAGTTCACGTCAGCTGCCGACCACGCGGCGCCGCTGACCCACCACATCCGTCGAGCCGGTGCGTTTCCCGCCTGGATCAGGCAGGCGGTGGCCGAGAAGGTGACGGTCCGACTCTCTCCGGGCAGGAGGTCCCCGACGTTGCAGAAGTCCTGCCCACAGCTTGACGTGAACCGGCCGAACTGGTCCGAACCGCCGGGGACCACCTCGACCGCGGGAGCGGTCGCGGTTCCGAGATTCGTCACCGTGAGCTCCCACGTCGCGGTCTCGCCGCTTCGGACGTGGGGCGATCCCCCCGTCCCCCAGGCGATGGTCACCGCCAGATCAGCGGTACCTTCCTCGGCCCAGACCGGCAGCGCCGAGCCACTCGCAGCCAGCAGACATACAAGCCCCACAACGACTCGTCTCATGGATTTGCCCCCGTGTCAGTAGCTCCTTGGGACACCTCCCCAGGGAGGAGCCCTCCTCAGCGTCAGGGTCCTCCACCGCCCGTCGACGCGCCCCGGGCAACTGACGTAGCCCGATCACCACTCCTTTGTCCCGTCGACCAGGCCTTCCGGAGCCAGGGAGCGCCGGCACCGTGGCCCGCCCTCGACTGCGGCATACTGGCCTCCGCGGACGGTCCGGCTAGGAGCGAACTACACGGGAGTTGTCCCGAGGGTTCTCCCATCTGAACTCCTGACCTCCCGGGCCTCTAGCTCAATTGGCAGAGCAGCGGACTTTTAATCCGCGGGTTGTGGGTTCGAGTCCCCTGGGGCCCACGAGATCCATGTATGAGTCCGGGTCATTCTTGACAGTCTGGCTCCGGCTCATGCTTTACCTGGCTCCGGTAGATGCTTGACGGTGGCTCCGGCTGATTCTTGACACTCATCCCATGTTGATGGAGATGAGGCCGGTCCGACCGCACGCGTTGGCGCC
>CAVRMN010000049.1:0-45331 GCA_963721855.1 uncultured Actinomycetota bacterium
GGGTCCCGCCGGTCCGACCGCCGTAGACTCGCCGCCCGTGGCACTCACCATCGGAATCGTCGGTCTCCCCAACGCGGGCAAGTCGACCCTCTTCAACGCCCTGACCAAGAACGACGTGCTCGCGGCGAACTACCCGTTCGCGACGATCGAGCCCAACGTCGGTGTCGTCGGCGTCCCGGAGCCGCGTCTCGACAAGCTCGCCGAGATCTTCGGCTCGGCCAAGAAGCTGCCGGCCACCGTGGAGTTCGTCGACATCGCCGGCATCGTCAAGGGCGCCTCGGAGGGTGAGGGGCTGGGCAACAAGTTCCTCTCGCACATCCGCGAGTCCGCCGCGATCTGCCAGGTGACCCGCGTCTTCCGCGACGAGGACGTCACCCACGTCGACGGCGAGGTCAACCCCGCCAACGACATCTCCACGATCCAGACCGAGATGATCCTCGCCGACCTGCAGACCGTCGACAAGGCGATCCCGCGGCTGGAGAAGGAGTCGCGGATGAAGAAGGAGAACGTGCCCTTCCTCGAGGCCGCGAAGGAGGCGAAGGAGGCGCTGGAGTCCGGTACGCCGATCATCGCCACCAAGATCGACCGTGCCCACGTGCGCGACCTGTCGCTGCTCACCGCGAAGCCCTACATCTACGTCTTCAACTGCGACGCCGACGAGCTCGGCGACGAGGACCTCAAGCAGAAGATGCGCGACCTCGTGGCACCGAGCGAGGCGATCTTCCTGGACGCCAAGTTCGAGTCCGAGCTGGTCGAGCTCGGCGACGAGGACGAGGCCCGCGAGATGCTGCACGAGATGGGCATCGACGAGCCCGGGCTCGACGTGCTGGCCCGGGTCGGCTTCGACACCCTCGGGCTGCAGACCTACCTCACCGCCGGCCCCAAGGAGTCCCGCGCCTGGACGATCCCCAAGGGCGCGACCGCGCCCGAGGCCGCCGGCGTGATCCACACCGACTTCCAGCGCGGCTTCATCAAGGCCGAGATCGTCTCGTTCGACGACCTCGTCGAGGCCGGCTCGATGGCGGCGGCGAAGGCGGCCGGCAAGGTCCGCATGGAGGGCAAGGACTACGTCATGGCCGACGGCGACGTGGTGGAGTTCCGCTTCAACGTCTGACCTGGTTCTGCCGACCCACCGGCGAGACTCTGGCCGAGTCAGCCGAGCGCACAGATGGGAAAGGGTCGGATAGTCGACCGGACTCGTCCATCTGCCTGAGAGTCAAACTCCTCGCACCGGGCACTGTGGGGGCATGTCCACGACGTGGAAGGTCCTGATCTTCCTCTTCATCACGTTGCCAGTCGGTGCTTACGGGGTCGGCACCCTGGTCGGTGCCACCCAGCCGACCCCGGCCCCGGCGGTCGGCACTCCGCAGTCGTCCCCTGCCTCGAGCACGCCGGCAACACCGACCGCGACGTCCACCCGCACGGCAACCCGCCGACCCGCCCAGCAACCAGTGCCGTCGCCAACCAGGGTCACCAGACCTGCCCCGGGGAGGCACGCCCACAGCTCGCCCAGCGCTGCCACCCCCTCGACCGCAGCTCCGTCGCCTTCCGTGCCCACCGTGGCGGGCTCGGACACCGTGGCCCCGGCGGTCAGTCCGAGCGCCGCCGCTTCGTCGACGTCGGCCAGTGTCGAACCCAGCCCCGACCCGGTTGAGCCGTCCCCTACCGCGACGCCCACGGCCGAACCGTCCGACGGCACCATTGACGCGATCAGACAGTGAAGCGGCCATGGGAGCACCTGGTGGTTGCCCGCCGGCGGTTTCATCGGCTCGGCGACGTGCCCGCTCGGAGGTCGACCTCGCGCCACGACCTGCCGGCGTCCGTGGAGACCTGCACGGTGCCGCCCGCATAGTCGTCGGCGACGAGGTCGGTTCCCAGCACCCACAGGAGGTCGGAGGCTCGGACCGGCCCGGCGCGAAACGCGAACGTGGTGTTCTGCCTCGTGGTGGCCACCATGAGGCCCCGTCGCTTGGTCGTAAACACCGCGCGTCCGTCTCCGAGCACCGAGAGCCCGTAAGGGTTGAACCGCCCGCCAAGGCGGTAGGAGGTCCAACGGCTCGGGTGGGCAAGGTCGATGGTGTACAGGACGCGTCGCCTCCCCAGGGTGCTCCACGGGTCCCTGCGATGGACCGAGGCAGTCTGGATGACCATGCGCCCGTTTCGGATGTAGCACTGCGCCCGGTTGCGCGGGACCTCCGGACCGACCACGTCGGCGAGCACCATCCGTTTCCACGTGCCAGCTGAGCTCGCCGTCCAGTAGAGCCAGTCCTTCTTGAACGAAGGCACTGCGCACGCAGACGCCTGGTCGACGTACCAGCTCAAGAAGCGCGGATGAATGCCCGCGTCGAGGGGAGCGGCGAGCAGACGAGCCGTGGCCGGGCGGAAGAGCAGCAAGCGTCCGGCGACGGAGCGGAGCAGGACGTCGCCGCGTTGCGGTGTCCCGGTGGCAGCCGGGGGGTCGACCTGCGAAACGCTCCCGCCCGGGTCGACCGCAAGCCACTGGGGCACTTCGAGCCGCGCGCTCCGTCGTTGGCGTGAAGCCTCGACCAGGAAGCCATGATCGAACGCGGCCAACGGCTCGAGTCCTGCCGGCAGCGTCATTGTCTCGCTGACCGGCCGCCACTGCGCGTCGTAGATCCGATACCAGCTCTGCTTCTGAGTGCTCCGCAGCAGCACGAAGGTCGTGCCGTCAGCCGCGCGAAGGAACCGCGGATCGTGGACGCTCCAGGTTGACGCCGGCACGGGCCCGAGGACCGCGGCGGGCGGATCGGAAGCCGACGAGGAGGCGCTCGGAGCGGTCGTCGCGGAGTTGCCGGATGACGAGTCGGACTCGGGGGCAGCAGTGCAGCCGCCGATGAGCGAGACCATCGCGAGCCAGGCAGCGCAAAGGAGCAGCACGCGCACGGGCCTCCGGCCGCTGTCGACCACGTTCCCATGATCGGCGCAGCACCGCCGACGCGCCAGACGCCGGGAATCCGGGTCAGACTCAGGGCGGAAAGCGCCGAGCTGGAACCTACGGCTGGAGCTGACCGTCGAGGAAGCCGACGACGCGGCGCTCCCACGCCTCGGGCGCCGTTGCCAGACCCTGCGTGTGCGCAGCCCGGGCGACGGTCCAGACCTCCACCCGTCGCGGGTCGGCGCTGCGGATGCTGTCCGCGGCCCGCACCTCCGCCTCGACCGTGCCGGCGGCGACGAGCAGGAACTCGGTGTCGGCTGACGCCGCCACGGAGCTCCGCAGCGAGGCCGGTGGTGAGGCTTCGGTGAGCAGGTCCGTCAGTCCGTACATGAACCAGTCCACGCCACGTTCCAGCGTCGAGGCATAGTCCTCCGGACGGACGTCGTCGTTGTCGGCGGCGGTGCGTCCAGTGGCCCCCTCGGCGACCACGGCCCTGATCCGGGGATCCACCCCGGCGGCACCGATGGCTTCCTCGCCGCCCATCGACAGGCCGACGACGCCGATCTTCGCCGCGTCGACGCCGTCCTGGCGGGCCAGGAAAGTCACCGAAGCGGCGGTGTCCTGGTCGCCGAACCAGCCGATGTCCATTCCGGCGCCGCCGCTGCGGCCGTGACCTCGGGCGTCCACCATGAGCACGCCGTATCCGTGCCGGGCGAGCACGCCAGCGTGTCGGATCGTCGCGGTCCGGGTGGAACCGGCACCGTGCTTGAGGACGACGGCCGCGCCGTTGCGGGACGGGACGAACCAGCCTGAGAGCTCGACGCCGTCGCTGGTCGAGAAGGTGACGTTGCGGTAGTCGAGTCCTTCGTCGGCCGGTGTCCCGGGTCCCAGCGCAGTCGGCGGTACGACGGCGTACATCACCGCGACAGCAGCCGACGCCACCATCACCAGCACCACGACGGCCACCGGAACGAGCCCGAGACGCCACCATCCGTGCAGCGTCTTCCAGGCCACGACCGCGGCGTAGCCGAGGAGCACGAGCCCGATCGCGAGCAGCGTCAGCCCGGTGACCGTGGGGAGCGTCAGCCCCGTCTTCTGCAGGTGCCGGATGCCGATGCCGGCGCCTGCCGCCGCCGCGGCCATGCCCACGCCGAGGGAGAGCAGCGCGGCCAGCCTGGGGCGCTGGAGGCGGACCGGGCCCGGCCCGACGGGCAGCCGTCGCGCTGGTGGTGTGCGGAGCGTTCGCTGTGCTTGTGCAGAAGGCTCATGTCCGGCCCCCTCCGCAGGTGAGTTCACCTCGACGCTAGGTCGGTCCCGGGCGTGAGCTCAGGGCCCAAGGTCCCGCCCAGGGATGCCATCCGATCCCGGCGTCAGTCCGAAGGCGTCGGCGTCTCGGGGTGGCGCTCGTCGGGCCGGGTCGGGCAGTCGACGCAGGTCTCGAGGGATCCGAGGTGGAACCGGCCGTCGCGGGTCCAGTGGCTGGTGGTGTGCTGCGGCCGGTGGGCGGTGCGCTCGGGCGACTGTGCGGACATGGCTACCTCGCTGCTGACGTCCCCCGTCGCCTCGAGGGTTGACCGCGACGGCTTGTCCCAAACGCCGCGTGATGTCGAACCGCGCGGATCGTCGCGTTCGCCGGACATGACGGTAAAGAACACCGAGACTTGTTGCTCGAGAAACTCGGGGTGGTGCCGGTATGAGCAACAGGTCTTCAGCGGTCTTCTTGGTCCTCGCGACCCTGTCTGCTGGGTCTCGTCACGACGGGACCGGTCAGCGGTGAGGCGACGACCCTCCCGCTCGGCTACCCGGACCTCCCGGAGACGCGCACGACCGAGGTCCTCGCCGACGGCGTCACGCTCACCCGGATCGTGCGGGGCAGCAAGCCCGCAGCCAAGAGCGAGATCGGTACGACGCGGCGCGGGCCCTGGCGGGTCAACGTGGTCACCATCGACCCGACCGTCGCGACCGGGCGGCTCACCGCGTCCTACGGCCCGGACCTCGCCCGCACCGAGACGGTCAGCGAGCTGGCCGGCTACTCCGGCGCGCTCGCGGCGGTCAACGCCTCCTACTTCACCTTCAGCGCCGACAAGCTCTACCCCGGCAACCCGGTGGGGCTGGGCCTGTACGACGGCCGGCTGCTCAGCGAGCCCGAGGTGTCGGCACCCGCCGAGGTGGCCCTGCTGATGGACTCGCGCACCAACGACGTCGTGATCGACCGGCTCACCTGGCAGGGCCGGATCGTCAACAAGGACACGGGTCTGGGGCTCCGCCTCGAGTACCTCAACCGACCGCCCGTGGTCCCTCAGGGCTGCCGCGAGCTGCGGAACCCGCTGAACTGCACCAAGGTCGGCGACGTCGCGCAGCTCTCCCCGAGCTTCTCCCGCACGACCCCGTCCGGTCGCGGGGTCGAGGTGGTCCTCGGGCGTCGCGGTTGCGTGGTCCGCCAGGCGAAGGTCCGCGGCACGGTGCTGAGAGACAGGCAGTCGTCGCTGCAGGCGACCGGGCGGCAGACCCGCCGGCTGTGGGAGATGAGCGCCGACGGCGCGTGCTTCGACTCGATCTCGATGCTCACCGACAGCCTCGGGCAGCCGATCGAGGTCGGGCCGTGGCTGTCGGGCGTCAACGGGCGGTTCCGGCTCACCGTCGACGGCGCGCTCATGCTGCACCGGGGGAGCGACTACTACTACTGGCGCCACGCGCGGACCTTCGCCGGCCGGACCGAGACCGGGGCGATCGTGATCGCGACCATCGACGGTGGCCGCCGGACGAGTGTCGGGGCGACCCTGGTGGAGGCCGCGCGCGTTGCGCAGGCACTCGGGATGTACGACTCCATCAACCTCGACGGCGGCGGGTCCACCACCATGGCGATCAACGGGGCGCTCGCGAACGTGCCGAGCGGCTCGGGTCAGCGTGCGGTGGGCGACGCCCTGGTCTTCGTTCCCGGGCCCTAGCGTCTTCGCCCGGGCCCGCGGGGGATCAGGTGGCGAGGGCGGCGACGATCGTCAGCACGAGCAGCACGAACAGCATCAGACCCAGCCCGCTGTCGGGCATGTCGGTCGTGTCGGTGACTACTTTTTCCGGGACGGTCTCCATCAGGTCTTCCTCGGTCTCGTGGCGGCTTGTGCCCTGGGCAACGAACGGGCACCTGCGCACCCTCTGTCCCCGATAGACGCATTTTCATTCCTCTCGGTTGCAGCACGGGAATGGCAGGCATCTCTGCGGGGTACGTCGGCTCACCACCCGAACCTGTCGAGGAGAGCCATGTCCACTGACGCCATCGTGCTGCTGAAGCAGGACCACAAGGAGATCCGCAAGCTGTTCACCGACTTCGAGAAGGCCGGCGACAACGCCCACCAGACCAAGGGCACGCTGGTCGACAAGATGATCGAGCTCCTCACGGTGCACACCTACATCGAGAACGAGGTGATGTACCCCCGGGTCCGGGCGCTGCTCCCCGAGCTCGAGGACGACGTGCTCGAGTCCTACGAGGAGCACCACGTCGCCGACGTCCTCGTCGTCGAGCTCGCCGCGATGAAGCCCGAGGACGAGCGGTTCACGGCCAAGACCACCGTGCTGATCGAGAGCGTGCGGCACCACATGGAGGAAGAGGAGGAGGACTGGTTCCCCAAGGTGCGTGAGGGCCTGGGCCGCAAGGCGCTCTCCGACATCGGCGCCGAGATGGTCGAGGCCAAGAAGGAGGCGCCGCGCCGACCCTCGCAGCCGAGCGCCCTGAAGAAGGCCGTCGACGCGGTCCTCAGCTAGTCCGTCCGACTCGCGACCTCGGGGCGTCGTCGGGCGGGACCTCCGGCCCTGCCCGACCACACCCCATTTGGGTGACGATCGGACCATGGCACGAAGGCAGGTCGACGCCGTCGACACCATCTGGCTCAACATGGACCGTCCGGACAACCTGATGGTCATCGAGAGCGTGATGACGCTCGAGGGCCAGGTCGACTGGGACCGCTTTCAGGACGTCCTGCAGCGCCGGGTCGCCGGCCGCTACCCGGTGTTCACGCAGCGCCCGGTCCCTTCGTGGATCCCGTTCGGCATGCCGCACTGGGAGGACGACCCGGACTTCGACATCGCCCGGCACCTGCACCGGGTGACCCTCGACGCACCCGGCGACGACGCCGCGCTCCAGGACTACGTCAACCGGTTCGTCAGCACGCCGCTCCCGCGCGACCGGCCGTTGTGGGAGATGCACCTGATCGACGGGTACGACGGCGGGTCGGCCGTCTACTCGCGGCTGCACCACGCGCTCGCCGACGGGATCGCCCTGGTCCGCGTGCTGCTCTCGATGAGCGACGCGGCGCCCGACGACGACCTGCGGGAGCCCCTCGAGGAGTCCCACCGGCGGAGCCGGATCGGCAGCGCGGTGCACCTCGCCGAGCTGACCGGCACCACGCTGCTCGAGCTCCCGGCCCTGTTCAACCCGAGGCACGTCCCCGACGCGCTGACGCTGGCTCGCCAGACGGCCGGGATCTCGGCGAAGCTGCTGTTCACCCACAACCCGGACTCGCCGGTCAAGGGACACATCGACGTGGAGAAGCGGGTCATCTGGGGGAGCCCGTTGCCGCTGGCCGCCGTCGTCGAGGCCGGACACCGGACGGGCACCACGGTCAACGACGTGCTCGTCGCCGCGCTGGCCGGGGCGCTGTCGACGTACAACCTCCGCCACCACGGCGAGTTCGTCGACATCCCCACCATGGTGCCGGTGAACGTGCGGCCGCTCGACGAGCCGCTGCCGCGCGAGCTCGGCAACCGTTTCGCGCTGGTGCTCTTCCTGCTCCCGTCCAGCCTGGCGACGCCGTTCGAGCGGCTCGCCGAGACCAAGCGGCGGATGGACGCGATCAAGAGCTCGCCGGAGGCCGTGCTCACCTTCGGGCTGATCCGCGGGATCGGCCGCACCGGCAAGGAGATGGAGCGGTTCCTGGTGGACTTCTTCGCCAACAAGGCGACCGGCGTGACCACCAACGTGCCGGGTCCGCGCGAGCCGCGCTACGTCGCCGGTCAGCGGGTCCGCTGGATGCTCGGCTGGGCGCCGGAGTCCGGCGAGCAGACGCTGGGCACGTCGATCTTCAGCTACGACGGCAACGTCCACGTCGGCTTCAAGGTCGACGTCCACCAGCTCCCGCACCCCGAGGAGCTGCTGGACGACTTCCGGGCCGAGGTCGACGCGCTGCTGGCAGCTGGCCCACGTGACGTCGGGAGGCAGGGATGAAGGCTGAGGAGAAGGAGTCGCGCGGGCTGCTGCACTCGACGGTCGACGTGTTCCTCGACCGGACCAGGGCGGTCGCCGAGCTGGTGGCCAGCGCGGGAGGAAGCGCGTTGGGTCACGTGCCGGAGCCGGTCCCGACCGCGGTCACGCGGATGCTGGCGTCGCTGCGCCAGCTGGCCGAGCAGGCGCCGCCGCTGACCGGCGAGCTCGACGTGCTGATCGACGAGGTGCACGCCAAGCGGCTCAGCATCCAGGCACTCCAGGCCGAGCTGGGGGCACTCGACAGGCAGCTCGAGCTGCTCGAGCGGACGCTGGGACCGATGCAGGCCTGGACCCGGCAGTGGAGCAGGATCCAGCACGCGCTCACCGAGTCCCTCGGCCTTCCGGCGGAGGAGAAGGCCTGAGGCTGGGAGGTACGGCGGGCAGCGGACCGCCGTACCTCCTTACATCACGGATTCGCCACGAGCGTCCTGAAATGGGCGCCTTGGGAGCCGACTCCGGTACCGTGACTGCGGGCTCGGGCCATTCACTCGCTTAGCGGCGTTCTGAGGATGGCCCGAGTCCGCTTGGTTCCCGCGGCTTCTCAGCCGAAGGTGAGGTCGCCGGCGGCCTCGTGGATCGCCGGCCCGATCCGGGTCCACCACTGCGCAGCGCGGCGCTGGAAGTCGTCGCCGTTCGCGGCGAGGTCGGCGAGCTGCGGCGCCCCGCTCATGCCCAGGGCGTACATCGCGGCCCGCTGCACCTCGGGCACCGTGCTGGTGGTGAGGGCGTCCATCACCACGGCGTTGCAGTCGGGGGTCAGCCCGCCGGGCAGCCGTCCCAGCGAGATGAGGGCGTGGTCGCGGACCTCGGGCCGGTCGCCGGCGCGCGCCCAGCCGAGCAGGTCGGCGCGCTGCTCCTCCGTGCCGAGGTAGCGCAGCAGGGCGGCGGAGCGGCGTGCCACCTCGGCCTCGGCGGTCTCGTCGGCGACCTCGGTCACCGCGCGGGCGACCCCGTCGCGGTAGGGGCTGACCGTCAGCAGGATGGCGGCCTGGTGGCGGCGCTCCTGGTGGCCGTGGAACAGCGCCTCGCGGACCAGCCGCTCGAGCATCAGGTCGGGCTCGAGCCGGTAGGGCGGCGGGGTCAGCTCCTGCGTCCGCGTGGCGACCAGTGCGGACACCTCGCGGGTGACCCGCTTGGGCATGACCTCCCCGGTGCGGAGCAGCCGCTCGAGCCGCGGGTACGTCGTACTCTCCCGGACCGCGGTGACCACCCGGGCCTGCGACTCCTCGGAGAGCCGGGCCGCCACGTCGAAGATGTCGACGTCGGGGGTGGCCCGGGGGCCGGCGGCGATCATCAGGACGGCGAGCGCCCTCGAGGCGGCGCTGGGCGGTCAGGTCGAAGTGGCCACGGGCGAGCTTGGTGGCGGCCACCCAGGCGGCGCCCTGCTGGAGCATGCCCGAGCTGGTGCCGAGCAGCCGCATCACGAGCTCCTGCGCCCGCGGGTGCGGCACCTCCTGGAGCAGGGTCAGCGGGTAGACGACGCTCTGCGCGTCGGGGTCGGTGACGAAGACGCCGATGGCGCGGACCACGTGGCGCTGGGCGCCCGGGTGGCGGATCAGCGTGCGGGTCGCCTCGAAGCGGCGGGTGAACCCGGCGCCGGTGGCCCGGGCCATCTCGGTGATGAGCCGGTTGGCGAGGTCGGTCCACGTCTCGGGGCGCAGGTAGATGTTGGGGTGGATGGCGAGGTAGTTGGTCAGCGCCAGCCAGTCCGAGCCGTGCCCGTCGTCGTAGGCGTGGTCGAAGAGCTTGTCGAGCTCGCGGTGCAGCGTCTCCGGGGTGGTGAGGACGACCTCGTTGCCGGGGGAGTGCGGCTCGAGGGCCCGGCGGACGCCGTTGACCGCGGCGGCGAGCTTGCCGGGACCGGCGCCGAGCACCTGCTCATAGGCGACCACGATGCGGTCGGGGACGCGCAGGTGTCCGGACTCCCAGCGGCTGACCCGGGCCTGGTCGGCGGCGACGCCCAGCTCGTTGAGCGCCACGACGAACTTGTCGCGGTGGGCGAGCTCGGGGTCGCCGGCGTAGATCCGGGAGGTGGCGAGCAGCCAGGCCACCCGGTTGTTGACGCCGCCGTGCACGCGGTGGAGGGGGTTGTCGTCCTCGGGGAGACGCAAAGGACGCCCGCGGCGCCTCGCCGCTGGCTGACCCGACTCGTCCGACAACCCCGTCACCCCGTTTCCCCCGGTTTGATGACCCCTTGCTAGGACCGTTATATCCGAAACGCAACGGTCCCCTCGTGGTGGGTCACCTCCACCCTTGCACGACGGGACGCATCATGCGGCCACATTATTTGCATCCTTTACCGAGCGGATGCAATTAGACGGTTTCGACCGATCCGCTTGCGTAGCGTCGCTCGTGGTCAGGGGTCTAGACATCCCGACCATCGCTGAAACCGGGGGCCTTTCCAGGTTCCCGCTCGAGCGGGGGGCTTCCTCGCCGGGGATAAAGAATTTCGAAAGGATCAACTTCATGACCAGCAGCGGCATGAAGCGGGGACTGGCGGCTGTCGCCGTCTCCGCACTCGCGGTGACGGGCCTCCCGGCCCTCGCCGGCACGGCTTACGCTCAGCTCCCTCGTCGGACGCAGGCCGGCGCCGACAACGTAGCCGCTCTGTACACGCCAGGACACTCGGCGTCGCCTCCGTGAAGAACGACGGGGTGCAACACGACCGTTCACCTGCTCGCCAACGGTGGCGCCGAACGTCATCCAGGTTCAGTTCGAGTACTCGGACGACGCCGGCGCCACCTGGACGAACATCGGCGACCGTCGCCCGCGCCAACGGCGCGTTCTCCACCGAGTGGAGCCCCGCCGACCGAGCTCTACAACCTGCCCACCAGTCAGGTGCGCGCGCAGGGCCTGACCAACGTCGGCACGCCGATCGCCAGCCCACGCCACCAACACGGTCGACGGTGTCGAGCGGCGCCGAGTCCATCGACATCGCCAACGCGCCCGGTTCGGCTGATCGGCGTGTACATCGACAGCCCAACGTGCGACCGAGCTCGGGCGCCGTCTCCGGCACCACCTCCGACGTCGCGACCGACCCGCGACCTGACCTTCAGCGAGCCCTAGCGGCCACTGACGCGGCAGTCCGACGAACGAGGACGTCGTCGGCACCCCGGCCGGCGGCGTCCGCACCTACTCCGGCTCCGGTCGACTTCGACGGCTACGACCTGGGACACCGACCGACCGACGGCATCGTCAACCAGGCCGTCGTCGACGCCGAGGCCGACAGGCGACGACGCCGAGGCTGTGACGCTCTACAAGCAGACCATCAGCCACGGTCACCGCGGTTGCGGTCCCGACCAGCCCGCAGGCTGGCGGCACTCCGACGTCACCGTGACGGTGCTCGACCAGAACGGCAAGGCCGTCGCCGGTGCCGACGTCACCCAGGACGGGGCGGCACCGCAGAAGCAGACCAACTCGCAGGGCGTCGGCCAGTTCACCGTCTCCGGACACCGACGCCGACGCGACGGCACGACCTTCGCGTACTTCGTGGACGAGAACGGCAACGACACGCTACGAGTCCGGTGACGAGTTCCGTCGCACGGTCACGGTCACGGAGTACACCCCGGCGCGACCACGCCGGTCACGGGTACCTCGAAGGACGGCGCCGCGTTCGACTACGACGAGTACACCGCCAGGCCGGCGCCGTCGAGGGTGACATCACGGTCACCGTCAAGGACCAGAACGGGGCGGCCCTCGCGGGCCAGAACGCTCACGGGTCGCTGGACGATCACGCCGTTCGACGGTTCGCGACGTCTACGACCGTCGCGGCGACCATCTCGGACTCCGACAACGACGGCATCTACAACGTTGTCTTCCCGGCTGGCGAGAAGTCCGGCACCTACAGGCTCAACGCCTGGATCGAGAAGGACGGCACCCCCGGCGAGACCGCGGGCGACCTGTCGATGGCTCCGCTGACGTTCAAGGCCGGCGAGGCTGTCATCGACTGGGCCGACGACGAGACCGCGCAGCGCCAGGCCGGCACCACCGCCACCTTCGATGCGGCGATGCAGCTCGAGGACGGCACCGGTCTCCCGGGCCGCAACGTGGCCATCACCTGGACGCCCCACCGCCAACGCTGTTGTCGCTGCCCAGGCTGCTCAGCCCGCCAGCACCGACCCGCACGAGCGACACGACCGCGACGTCTAAGACCGACGCGGATGGCGAGTTCGGTGTGGCGATCTCCGACCCGGCGACTCCGAACCAGGACGAGCTCAACGGAGACCTGGACGCCGTCGGGACGGCGACGGACGGCATCGGCACCTCCGGTGCGCCGAGCGACCCGATCCTCGACGTCGACTTCCTGAAGGACCCGGCAGTCTCGACCACCACGTCGACGGCCACGCTGGACGCGCTCGCCGTGGGCGACGTTCAGAGCCCGGGCCGCCCGGTCGCTGTCAACCTGGTGATCAAGAACGCCGATGGCACCCTGCTGACCGACGTCCCGGTGTCGGCCACCACGGACCACGGCTTCTTCACCACGCCCGACGCGACCAACCTGAGCGAGATCGAGCCGGACCCGGCCGCGGCTGAGGGTGCGAACTACGGCGAGTGGGAGAACCTCGGGCACCACGACCACGACCGACGACCGACGACGACGGCGAGGCTCGCGTCGTGGTTGCCATCGAGCGGGACGCTGGCTTCGACGACGACGGTCTCGTCACCGCCAAGGTGACGTTCAAGGTCGGCGGCAAGACCATCACCAAGGACATCGTCTTCGACTCGTCGAACCCGATGAACCCGGGCACGGTGTCGATCGAGCTTGCTCCCGACGCGATGCAGACGGTGACGGTCCTGCCCGAAGGCGCCGACGACCGAGCGCGTGGCCTTCTACGTCGAAGGCGACCGACCAGTTCGGCAACCTCACGGACGAGTCGCGTCAACCTGAGCGACAACACGCCGCTCGCGACGGTCGAGAACGCTGCGGCGGCAGATGATCAGCTCCATCACCTCGCAGTTCACCAACGCTGACTCCGGGCGTGTACGGCGACGGCTCGGCTCCGACCAGCCAGGTCATCACCGGCCTCTGGGACAACGCGTCCACGCTGACCTGGACCGACGCCCAGACGCCGCTTCCGGCTGGTTTCCAGGAGGAGAACCTCGCTGGTGTCGACGGCACCAAGGCCGGCACGAAGGACGTGTCGGACGACAGCCCGGCCATCGAGTGGTACGACATCGACTTCGCCGCACTCCGTCTACACGCTCGAGCCAGGAGGGCGCCGAGCAGAACGTGGTCGGCACCACGGTGACCGAGATCTACACGGCCATCGACCAGATCGGCGAGCCGATCAGCGACCTGGACGTCGTGTTCTTCCGCACTGGCCCGGACGACCTGCAGGACGGTGACGGCAACTCCGGTGACGACACCAACAGCGACGGCGACGCGACCTACATCTTCCAGGGCGCGAAGGTCGGCACCGCGCGTATCACCGCTGTTCCGTGACCTGGGTGGTGAGCGGATCGCGGCCGGCGAGGCCACCGACACCGTGCAGTTCGTCGCCAACGCGCGTTGCCATCGAGGCGCTGCTCAAGCTGAAGCAACCAGGCCGACGGCGACGACGTTGCCAAGGTCAACGCTCCGTCGGCCGCCGCGGGCGCCAAGGTGAAGCTGTTCAAGATCAAGAAGGACGGCACCGCGTGTCCTCCTCGCGATCAAGACGGCCAACGCCAACGGCAACGCCAAGTTCGTGGTGAACGACACCAAGCCGGGCAAGGCCACGACCTACAAGGCCAAGGTCGGCGCCACGGCGAAGACCTTCGCCGACTGGACCCCGAAGCGCACCATCAAGTGATTCGGGTAGGTAGCTGAACTAAGTCTGGGGCGGAGTTTCCGCTCCGCCCCAGACTCAGCTACCTGGGCCCAGGTGGCCCGAAACGCAACACCTGCTTCAACTCACAATCACAGACGCCCTGGCGCCCACAGTCGCGATCCGGGCCATCCTCTGAACGCCGCTGCGAGAGAATGGCCCGGATCGCCTGGTGCGACCGGGGCTCTTGCATGTCCGGGCATGTGCGGCATGTCAGGATCCGTCGTGATTGACCTCGCCGACGTTGCCCGTTCTGGGCCGAAAGTCGGAGAAGTTTTACTCGCGCTTCGCCCGGATACGTCCGGATTGGTCGCGAACGTCCTCGTTCCTTTACTTCGCGGCTGATGAGCGTCGGGCCACGGCGCGCGGGACCATCACTGGTCATGGACCTTCTGCAATTTCACCGCATGCGGACGGCTGTGCAGGACAACGCGTATCCCGCCAAGGAAGGCGACCTCGCGCCGGTCGAACAGTCCCTCCGCGACCTGCTGATGGCCAGTGGCGTCTTCGAGGAGGTCGAGGTCGAGCACACCGACGATCCGAACCAGCTCGTGATCGCGCTGTGCAAGTTCCTCCCGTACTTCACCGAGCGCGACGTCGCCCGGCACCTCGAGCGGATCTGGGCCGACCGGGTCAGCTACCCGTTCTGGGAAGCGCACGGGATCCACGTCGAGGACGAGTCACGTCGAGTTCGAGGCCGCGTCGCGGCAGAGCGACGGCGGCCACTACGTCACCGTCCACCTGGTCGCCCAGAAGGCCCGCATCCCCGCGCAGCGCAACGCCTCGCAGTGAGGGCCGGCCGCTCCTCCCAGGCGGCCGCCCGCACCTGCCCGACTAGGCTCGCCGGGTGAGCACACCCGAGCAGTTCCTGGCCGAGACCGACAGCGAGTTCGACCAGGGCATGCAGGTCGTGCAGCGCGCCGACGACGAGACGACGTACGACGCCGAGCTCGGCGACCGGCTGGCAGATCGGGGCCGGCGTCAACGGCGGGATGCTCCTGGCCACGCTGCGGCAACGCCCTGCGCGCACGCGTTCGCCGCGGACGGTCACCCCGACCCGGTCGCGATCAGCGCCTACTACCTCTCCGCGTCCCGGCCCGGTCCGGCCACGCTGCGCACCGAGGTCCTGCGCCGCGGCCGGAGCATGTCCACCGGACAGGTGTCGCTGGTCCAGGAGCAGGACGGCGTCGAGGTCGAGCGGGTGCGGGCGCTGGCGACGTACGGCGACCTCGGCGGGCTGCCCGACGACGTACGCACGACGGCCACGCCGCCCGACATGCCGCCGCCCGACCAGTGCGTGTCCAGCGCCATGGCGCCGCCGGACTTCATGGAGCAGGCCAGCCTGCTGGAGCGGCTCGACCTGCGGCTCGACCCCGCGTGCGTGGGGTGGGCGCTCGGCGAGCCCTCGGGCCGCGGACTGCTCCAGGGCTGGCTCCGGATGGCCGACGGGCGCGAGCCCGACCCGCTGATGCTGCTGCTCGCCGTCGACGCGCTGCCGCCGGTGACGTTCGACCTCGGCATGCTCGGCTGGACCCCGACGCTCGAGCTGTCGGTGCACCTGCGGGCGCGGCCGGCTCCCGGATGGCTCGCGGTCACGCACCGGACCCGGAACTTCGCCGGCGGGCTGCTCGAGGAGGACGCCGAGGTGTGGGACTCCGCCGGACGGCTGGTCGCGCAGTCGCGGCAGCTCGCGCGGGCGACCTGCGGTAGCGTCAGGTCCGAAGTGGGAGCGGGGCATCGCGAAGACGTAGCGGTGGTTGGGGTACTCCGAGAGCGACCAGAGCTCGTCGGTCGACGGCCAGTAGGTGATGTCCTCGACCCCCACCGGCGTGGCGAACCTGAACCGGTGCAGGTCACCGGGGGTCCCGGCCCACACGCTGCCGAGGCGGTAGCGGCCGGCGCTGGTGGTGAGGTACCACCGGCCGCCGACGACGGTCGCGCCCTGGGTGTGCCCGATCCCGCGCTCCTCGAGCATCAGCGGTCGCGACGCCCCGGCCTCGTCCGTGCGCAGCAGTGACGTCTCCGGGTCGATCTCGTAGCGCACCAGGCGCGTGGTCATCGGGCCGCTGCCGTACTCGCCCGCCACCAGCTCGGGCGGTGACGCGCTCCGGTCCAGCGACAGGAACGAGTAGCGCAGCTGCTCGAGCCCCTCGCCGGTGACGGCCTCGTAGCCGAACCGCACCGGCAGCAGGTAGCGGTAGCCGAACCCGTGTACGTCGTCCCCGTCGATCCCGAGCCGCGACGCGTCGCCGCCGGAGGGCACCCGCACGATGTCGTCGAGGCGGAACGTCGCGATGCCGCGGCGGGTGCCGGCGACGTGCAGGTGGTCGCCGTGCCAGACGATCCCGCCGGCGTGCAGCGGCACGGGGCGCAGGTCGAGCCGCCCGTCCTCGTCGAGGTAGGCCTCCACGAGCAGCACGTGCCGGTAGCGGACCGCCGTACGGTCGGTCACGTCGACGAAGCTCAGCCGCGCGCCCTTGCTGTAGCCGCCGACGTTCTTGGAGTAGGCGCTGGTGACGACGACCTTCCGGCCCTCGACGTCGTCCACCTCCGACGCGTCCGCGGACGTGGTGATGCCCTGCGGCCACCACCGCTTGCTGCGCTCGTCCTCGTCGTCCCACCGGAAGCCCCAGGAGACGGCGAGGCCCGGCACCCGTCCCGGGCGGGCGGTGCGGTTGAGGTCGTCGAGCACGCCGGCGAGCCCGACCCGGCCGCCGAGCCGATCGGCCAGGGCGTCGACCTCGGCGACACGCTCGGCCGTGCGCACGAGGTGCACGCCGAGGTCGGGGGAGGAGGCCACGGGGACATTCCTACCCGAAGTGCGTGGGATCATGGCGCCGTGTCGAGCAACGGTGTCCTGGTGATGGGCGCGGCGATCATCCACCGCGGCCGGGTCCTGGCTGCCCGCAGGACCACGCCGCCGTCGGCCCGCGGGCTGTGGGAGTTCCCCGGCGGCAAGGTCGAGCCGGGCGAGGACCCCGAACGCCGCGATCGTGCGCGAGATCTCCGAGGAGCTCGCGTGCGGCATCCGGGTGGTCGGACAGCTCGACGGCGAGCAGCACATCAAGGACGGCTACACGCTGCGCGTCGCCGTCGCCGAGCTGGTCGAGGGTGAGCCGATCCCGCACGAGCACGACGCCGTGCGATGGCTGGCCGCCGACCAGCTCGACCTGGTGGCCTGGCTGGAGCCCGACCTGCCGTTCCTGCCCGAGCTGCGGGCGCGGCTGGAGGCGACGTCGTGAGGGCGGTCTTCCACGAGGAGGACGACGCGGCCGCCGTCGTCGCCCGGCTGCGCGCGAACGGCTTCGACGCGGACGCGGCGCGCGAGCGGTTCGCCGGCGAGGACGACGACGCGGACCACCCCTGGGCGGTCGTCACGGACGCCCCGGGGCTCGTCCTGGAGATCCTGGCCGAGGAGTACGACGGCTGGGTGGACCACGAGGACACGACCCCGCCGCCCGCCGCCCCGCTGGACCTCCCCGAGGCGCCGAAGCGGATCAAGGGCAACCCGGCCGACTGAGTGGTCTCGACGAGCTCGACCAGCGGTGGCGACTGAGGCTCGACGGCTCGACGCGGCGGATGCCGACTGAGTGGTCTCGACGAGCTCGACCAGCGGATGGGGACTAGGCTCGGGGGCATGGATCAGAGCCTGCTGTTGGTGCACGCGCACCCGGACGACGAGAGCATCAACAACGGGGCCACGATGGCGAAGTACGTCGCCCGCGGCACCCGGGTCACTCTCGTCACCTGCACGCTCGGCGAAGAGGGCGAGGTGCTCATCCCCGAGCTCGCCTACCTCGCCGCCGACAAGGACGACGCGCTCGGCCCGCACCGCAAGACCGAGCTGGTCAACGCCATGAAGGAGCTCGGGGTCACCGACCACCGGTTCCTCGGCGGCGAGGGCACCTACCGCGACACCGGCATGGCCTGGCACGAGGAGGGCCACGCGGTCGCGGGGGAGGTCGTCAAGGAGGGCACCTTCTGGCGCGCCGACCTGCTCGAGGCGGCCAACCACCTGGTCGAGGTGATCCGCGAGGTCCGCCCGCAGGTGCTGGTGACCTACGACGAGTTCGGCGGCTACGGCCACCCGGACCACATCCAGGCCCACCGGGTGGCGATGTACGCCGCCGCGCTGGCCGCCGTGCCGTCGTACCGCCTCGACCTCGGCGAGGCCTGGGACATCTCCAAGATCTACTGGGTCGGCCTCTCGGAGTCCCGGATGCGGGAGGGGCTGCGGCACCTGCGCGCCGCCGGCGACACGACGTCGTTCGAGGGGATGGACCCCGACGGCCCGATGCCGGGGTTCGTGGTGCCCGACAAGTTCATCTCCGCCATCATCGACGGCAACGAGTTCGCCGAGGCCAAGATCCGCGCGATGAAGGCGCACTCGACGCAGATCGAGGTCGACGGCCCGTTCTTCGCCCTGTCGAACCACGTCGGCAACGAGGTCTGGGGCTACGAGTCCTACCGGCTCGCCAAGGGCACCAAGGGCCCGACCAACGCGGACGGCGTCGAGGAGGACCTGTTCGCGGGCCTGTGAGCCACGCGGGCGCCGTGCTCGTCGGCGCGCTCGCGTCGCTGGCCGCGCTGGCGGTGCACCGCTCCGGCCCCGGCTGGCTGGTGCTCGCGGTCGCCGCCTCGCTCGTGGCGGCCTGGGTGCTCCGGGGCACGGCGCGCCCCCGGCTCGCCACGTCGTACGCCGTCGGCTGGCTCGTCGTCTTCGGCATCGCCGTCGCCGGACGCCCTGAGGGCGACTACGCGCTCGCCACCGACGTGGCCGGCTACACGCTGATGGCGGCGGCGTTCGGACTGGTCGTGCTCGCCGTGACCGCGCTCCCCGGAAGGCAGCCTCCGCGCACCTAGGATTGCCGGGTGATCGACCAGCCCTACCGTGACCGGAACAGCGACCGACGGGTGATCCCGTGGCTGCTGCTCGGCCTGCTCGTGCTCTTCGGCGGCGTCTACGTGGCCGGCTACCTCGTCACCAGCGACCGGGTCCCGAGGGGTACGACGGTCAGCGGGGTCGCCATCGGGGGGCTCACACCGGCCTCGGCGGAGGTGCGGCTCGCGAGCGAGATCGACGCGCAGCGCAGGGCCCCTGTCGTCGTCAGCGCGCTCGGCCAGCGCGGCCGGATCGACCCGACCGCCGCCGGGCTCGACGTGGACATCGAGGCCTCGGTCGCCCAGGCCGGCGGCGGCCGCTCGTGGGACCCGGCGCGCATCTGGGACTCGCTCACCGACGGCGACGACTTCGACGCGGTCACCACCGTCGACGAGGACGCGCTCGGCAAGCGCCGTGCAGGACTTCGCCCGCGAGGTCGACACCCCGGCGCGCGACGGTGCCGTGGTGTTCAAGGACGAGACCGCCGTGCCGCGCGCCCCCCGCGACGGCCAGGTGGTCGACCAGGCGGCCGCGGTCGCTGCCATCGGCGCGGCCTACCTCGGCGAGGACGACCCGGTCGAGCTGGCCACGAGCGTCGACGAGCCGGAGATCACCAAGAACGACCTGAGCGTCGCGATGGACGAGTTCGCCAACCCGGCCGTGTCGGGGCCGGTGGTCATCGAGATCGCCGACGAGCGCGTCGTGCTCCGGCCGGAGGACTTCGTGCCGGCGCTGTCGATGGTCAACCAGGACGGCCGGCTGGTGCCGGAGCTGGACGACAAGCGGCTGATCGCGGCGGTCGAGCCGCTGATGAAGACGTCCGCGCTGGCCGCCGTCGACGCGACGGTGAAGATCGCCGGCGGCGTGGACGGCACGCCGAAGGTGGTGCCGGCGAAGAAGGGCCTGACGTTCGACGAGCGCGAGATCACCGACGCCTTCCTCGACGTCGTCGTGCAGCGCGACGCGGCCCGCACGCTGCGGGTGTCCAGCGTCGTCGAGAAGCCGGACTTCTCCACGAAGGACGCCGAGGCCCTGCAGATCAAGGAGAAGGTCTCCGAGTTCACGACCTACTACCCGCACGCCGACTACCGCAACACGAACCTCGGCCGCGCCGCCGAGCTCGTCGACGGCACGGTGCTCAAGCCCGGCGACACCTTCAGCCTCAACGACATCGTGGGCGAGCGGACGCCCGACAACGGCTTCACCGAGGGCTTCATCATCAGCGACGGCGTCTTCAAGGAGGACTTCGGCGGCGGGGTCAGCCAGGTCGCGACGACCACCTTCAACGCGATGTTCTTCGCGGGGCTCAAGGACATCGAGCACAAGCCGCACTCGTTCTACATCGACCGCTACCCGGTCGGCCGCGAGGCCACGGTGGCCTGGCCGAGCGTCGACCTGAGGTTCCAGAACGACACCCCGTACGGCGTCCTGGTGCAGGCCTGGATCGACCCGAGCACCCCGTCCACCTCCGGGGCGATGCACGTGCGGATGTGGTCGACCAAGGTCTGGCGGATCACCGCCGAGCAGTCGGAGCGCTACAACGAGACGCAGGAGGAGACGCGGCACCTCTCCGGCGACGACTGCGTGCCGAACGACGGCTACGGCGGCTTCGACATCGACGTCTTCCGGAACTTCTACCGGGTCGGCGAGAAGAAGCTCGACCACCAGGAGACGTTCCACACGACGTACACCCCGTCCGACACGGTGGTCTGCGAGTAGATCCCACCGCCGGGCCTGTCACGCTGGGCCCATGTCCGCTCTCGCCCAGGTCTTCGTCGGGCTCGCCGCCGTCCTGCACGTGCTGTTCTTCGTGATGGAGAGCGTGCTGTTCATGCGCCCCGACGTGCACCGCCGGTTCGGGCTGCGGACGCGGGAGGAGGCCGAGCTGGTCCGGCCGATGGCCTTCAACCAGGGCTTCTACAACCTGTTCCTCGCGGCCGGGGCGGTCGTGGGGATCGTCTGGGCGGCCGGCGACGGGTCGGACACCGGCGGCACCGCCGTGGCGGGGTTCGCCTGCGCGGTCATGCTGGGTGCCGCCGTCGTGCTCGTGACGACCAGCCGCAGGTTCCTCCCGGCCGCGCTGGTGCAGGGCCTGCCGCCGCTGGTCGCGCTGCTGCTGATCGTCAGCTGATGACGCGGACCCGCACCCGGCCGTCGGCGCCGAGGTCGAAGTGGCGGGTCCAGGCGTCGTACAGCTGCTTCAGGTCGCCCGGCGACATCTTGATGCAGCCGAGCGACTTGTAGTCGTTGATCCGGGGGTACTCCCAGCGGCACACCTGGTCGCCCTGCCGGTCGGCGCACTGGGTGTTGTGGTCGCCCTGCTCGGTGTGGATGAACAGGTCGGTGCGCAGGGTCCCGTCGGCGCAGCGCTTCGCGCCGAGCGAGATCGCGCGGCCCTTGATCAGGCTGCCCCAGTAGTTGGCGTGCAGCCTTGGCTGGTAGCCGCCGTTGGGCAGCCAGCCGTCGTTCTTCCGGCACGCGTTCGTCGAGCCGCGGGTGAAGCCCGAGCCGGCCCGCCACGCGTCCTGCTCGACCAGCGTGCGCTTGCCGTCCTGGTGCCGGTAGACCCGCCAGACGAGCCGGGAGCGCTGCGGGTTCGACCAGTTCTTGTTGAAGGTGATGACGCCGCGCAGCTGGGCGCCGTCCTCGGCGCGCGCCGCCCCGGCCTGGGGAGCGAGCCCGAGGCCGACGAGCAGCAGGGCGGTGAGCGTGGCCAGGAGGCGGAGTGCGCGCATGAGCAGACGCTATCGGCCCCTGCGGTCGGGTGGTGACGCTTCGCGGTGGCTCGCTCGGCACGAACGTGCAGATCGGCGCCCCGGAAACAGCAGAAACGTGCCGTTGGGCCGGGGCCGTCAGGCGCCGGCGTGAGGTAGCGGTAGGTGTGGTGGGTGACGAAGCCGAGACCCGCGTAGAGCGCGAGCGCGGCCGGGTTGTCGCCCCGGGTCTGGAGGTACGCCGTGCTCGCACCCCGCTCGGCGGCCCACTCCACGAGGGCGGCCATCACCACCAGGGCGAGCCCCTGTCGCCGGTGGTCCGGGGACACCCACACGTCGGTGATCCCGGCCCAGTCGTCCGCCAGCGACACCCGGCCCTTCGCGACCAGCGGGGAGCCGAGCGAGACGAAGCCGACCTCGGCCGGCCCCTCGAGCACCGCCCGGGCCGCCGCCGGGGTGGCGAGCGCCCGAGCGTCGTCGGCCAGCCATGCGGCCGAGGCGGCCGGCTCCACCGAGACCGACCACTCGCGCCGACTCGGCGGGTTCTCGCCGACCGGACGCGCCGACTCGGCGGGGTGGGGGCGACCAGATGCGCCGACTCGGCGTAGGGCGCGGGACAGCTGCGCCACGGAGGCGAGCTGGAACTCCGAGTCGGCCTCGCCGGGACGCGCGGTCACCCAGCCGCGCTCGACGAGATCGGCCTCCTCGGGCGACCCCACGACCACCTGGGCCCACGCCGGCAGCCCGCGGGCCGCGTAGAAGGCCTCCACGGCGACCAGGGCGGCGTCCACCGGGACCGCGGGGGAGCCGATCGCCAGCACCGAGTTCGCCCGCGCGGAGAACCCGGAGGACGCCCGCAGCACCCAGGCGCCGAGCGGCTCGGACTCGACCGGCGGCCAGCCCCGGAGGGCGCGCCGCTCGGCCTCCTCGGCCGTGACCCGCAGCCGGGCCGACGGCCGGGGCGGGACGGGCTTGCCGGACACGATGTCGGCCAGCGCGATGGTGACGCGCTCCCCGGACTCGGCCTCGACGACGGTGTCGACCTCCGTCCACGACAGCATCGTGCCGAGCAGGTCGGTCATCGCGGGCCCGCCGGTCGGCCCGGTCTCGCCCCGCACGAGCCGGCGTACGACCACCCGCTGCCCCACGCAGTGCGGACCCAGCCCCGGGGTGCGGGGCGGCGTCGGCGGAGGCAGGCTCATGCGGTGGACACTTTCAACGGGCGGACCGGGGTTCGGGTCGCGGCGGACCACGGAGATACTAGGCTGTACGTGTCGCGTGGAGCGCCGAGCAGCACCGGTCGCCGCCGACCCCCGAGGACCGCAACGAGGAGGAACAAGGTGACGTACGTCATCGCGCAGCCCTGTGTCGACCTGAAGGACCGGGCCTGTGTCGACGAGTGCCCCGTGGACTGCATCTACGAGGGTCAGCGGATGCTCTACATCCACCCCGACGAGTGCGTCGACTGCGGTGCCTGTGAGCCGGTCTGCCCCGTCGAGGCGATCTTCTACGAGGACGACACCCCGGAGCAGTGGAAGGACTACTACACCGCGAACGTCGACTTCTTCAACGACCTGGGCTCGCCCGGCGGTGCCGCGAAGATGGGTGTGATCGAGAAGGACCACCCGTTGATCGCCGCGCTCCCGCCGCAGAACCAGGAGTGAACTCGCCCCACGTGAGCACGCCGTCCACCACACCGTGGTGGGCGGCGTGCGCTGTCTCCAGCTCGCTGCCGGACTTCCCGTGGGACCACCTCACGGCGTACGGCGACACCGCCCGCGCGCACCCGGACGGCATCGTCGACCTCTCGGTCGGTACGCCGGTCGACCCCACGCCGCAGGTGGTGCAGGACGCGCTGCGGGCCGCCGCGGACTCGCCCGGGCTACCCGACCACGATCGGCCGTCCCGAGACCCGTCAGGCGGCCCTCGACTGGCTGGCCCGGCGCTTCGGGGTGTCCGGCGTGACCGGCCTCGACATCGACGCGGTGCTGCCGGTGATCGGCTCCAAGGAGCTGATCGCCTCGATGCCGACCCACCTCGGGCTCGGCGAGCGCGACCTGGTCGTCTACCCGGCGCTGGCGTACCCGACCTACGAGGTCGGCGCGAGGCTCGCGGGCGCCCGGACGCTCGCCACCGACGCGCTGACCAGCGTCGGCCCCGAGCGGGTGGCGATGGTGTGGCTGAACTCCCCGTCGAACCCGACCGGCCGGGTGCTGCCGGTCGACCACCTGCGCAAGGTGGTGGCCTGGTGCCGCGAGCGCGGCGCGCTGCTGGTCTCCGACGAGTGCTACCTCGAGTGCGCCTGGTCCGACGACCCGGCGGAGCGCCCGGTCAGCGTGCTGCACCCCGACGTCTGCGACGGCGACCTGACCGGCATCCTCACGGTGCACTCGCTGTCGAAGCGGTCCAACCTGGCCGGCTACCGGTGCGCGTTCGCGGTGGGCGACCCCGCGGTGGTCGGCGAGCTGCTCGCGGTCCGCAAGAACCTCGGCCTGCAGATGCCCGGGCCGCAGCAGGTGGCCATGCAGGCCGCCCTGGAGGACGACGAGCACGTGGACGTGCAGCACGCCCGCTACGCGGCCCGTCGTACGGCGCTCAGGACCGCGCTGGAGGCGGCCGGCTTCCGGATCGACCACTCGCAGGCGTCGCTCTACCTGTGGGCGACCCGCGACGAGCCGTGCTGGGACACCGTCGGCCTGGCTGGCCGAGCGGGGGATCCTGGTCGCGCCGGGGGAGTTCTACGGCCGCGCGGGCGCGCAGCACGTGCGGGTGGCGTTCACCGCGACCGACGAGCGCGTCGAGGCCGCGGTCGCGAGGCTCGCCGCGTCCTGAGCCCCTCCGTTGTCGGTGGTGCCGGCGCTCAGCTGTAGTGCTGGCGGGGGCCGGGCATCGGGTGCGCGCCGGCGGCGATGGGGGTGCGGTTCGGTGCCGCGGTGAAGATCCGCACCGCGGCGACGGCCTCCATCCGGACCACCGCGTGCTCGAGCTCGTCGGACTGGAGCACGACACCGTGCCCGTCGACGACGACGACGTTGCCGGTCAGCCACTGCCCCTCGACGAGGACCTGGACCGGGATGTCGTTGTCGCAGGCACGGTTCAGCGCCGTGCCGATCGTGTAGATGGTCGAGTCGCTCATCGTGGTGCCCCCACCTTGTTGTCCCGCCCCGGCGCCGGATCCCCGTCCGACTTCCTCAGCGTAGGGATGTTCGCCCGATGTGTGGCGGATCTGGCGGCGCGGTGACCCGATTGGTGGGGCGATATGTCCGTTCGGTGGAGGTTCGTCACGCCTGGCGGTCGCAGACGCCCTGGCTCGGCGTCCGGATCGCCTCGACCGAGCGGCAGGTGTCCGTGCCACCGCGGGGCTGCGCGGTGTCGTAGCCGGCGCCGCCGTCGATGAAGTCGTCCTGCGGCGATCCCTCGAGGCGGTCGTCCCCGCCGCGGCCGTAGAGCCGGTTCGGCCCGATCCGGCCGTACGCCGCGTCCGGCCCGGCGGTGCCGCGGAAGTCCCAGGCGCCGTCGGGCAGGTGGACGACCCGGAAGTCCCGGACGCCCACGACCACGGCGCGGCCCTGCCACCGGACGGCCGCCCGCTCGGCGCCGAGGTCGACCAGGCCCGGGGGACGCGCCTCCCCGAAGGCGGTGCCCAGCCCCAGGATGTTGCGGCCGGTGCCGCCGCGCAGCCACTGGCCGGAGGCGTCGACCAGGAGGTCGATGAGCCGGTCGTCGCCCGCGCCGCCGCGCAGCCGGTCCGCCCCGGACCGTCCGGCGTCCTGGAGGGTGTCGTTGCCGGCGCCGCCGACCAGCAGGTCGGGTCCGGGGAACGCCAGGATCACGTCGCGGTCGGCGCCGCCTCGGACCACGTCGGCGTCGGCGGGGCCGCCCTCGTCGTCGGGGTAGAGGAAGTCCTCACCGGCGGCTCCCCGGAGGATGTCGGGCCCGGCGCCGCCCTGGAGGACGTCGGTGCGGGGCGAGCCGACCAGCTCGTCGCCGAAGGCGGACCCGTAGACCTGCAGCGTGCCCGACGCGATCGTGTCGCTGCCCTGCCCGCTGGCCGAGCCGGCCCCCAGGTCGACCCGCACGGCGGCCTCGGCGAGGTCGTAGTGGATGGTGTCGAGCGCGAACGCAGTCCGACTCGCGGGTGTCGGCGCCGGCGTCGAGGAGGTCGTCGCCGAGGCCGCCGTACAGGTCGTCACCGACCCGGGACAGCCCGGCGCCGCGGTTCTCGACGAGGGCGTCGAGCTCGCCGTAGAGCTGGTCGTCGCCGTTGCCCCCGCGGAGCACGTCGGCCCCGTCGCCGCCCCGGACGACGTCCGCGCCGTCCTCGCCGCAGACCACGTCGTCGCCGGCTCCGGCGAGCACCGTGTCGTCCCCGCCGCCCGCGGCGATCACGTCGTCGCCGGCGGTGCCGTGCAGGGTCTCGCCCGCCGCGGTCCCGACGACCGTCGCGGTCCGGCCGGCGCAGGTCGTCGCGGCCGTGGCCGGGGCGGTGAGGGCGGCACCGGCCAGCGCGCCGGCGAGCAGCACGAGAGCGGCGTGACGGACGTGGATGCGCATGGATCCCCCGGTTGGCTCGAGCCTTCCGTCAATGTACGCCCGAGCCCGACCTCCGGCGGGGACTTCGGCGGGTCAGCTGCCCGCGTGCACGTCGACGTGGACGTGGTCGCGGTGCTCGAGCACGGCCCGGTTGCCGGGCTGGTCGCCGGGGTCGTAGTCGCGCCAGCCCTTCTCCGACAGCGTCCCCTCGGTCCAGATCCGGTCGTCGAAGATCACGTGCTGCACCTGGAGCCGCTCCGCGTGGGCGACGAGGTACTGCGCGATCGCCCAGCCCTTGCGGTTGTTGCTCTCGTTGACCGGCCGGACGAACACGTCGATGGCCCGGCCGTCGTAGTGCGCCGAGCCCTCCATGTGGCCGTCCTTGACCCCGCCGGGGGCGAAGCCGCCCAGCGACAGGTCGCCGAAGGCGCGCTCGAGGTCGCGGCGGACCCGTTCGGCCCGCCCGGTCAGCCCGGAGGCCCGCATCTTCTGCGGGTTGCCCTCCTCGTTGCGCACCACGCAGGTGAACGCGCCACCGGTGCTGTAGCCGGTCAGCGCCGAGGCCAGCGCGCGGCCGTCGGTCGGCGTGGTCCTCGTAGGCCTCCGGGAAGCCCGAGCGCTGCACCTTCTGCGCGGCCTCGGTGATCCGCATGGTCTGGTAGCCGTCGACCTTCTCGAGCTCGTCGTAGAACCGGTTGGCGGCGTAGTAGGGGTTGGTGATCTGCGCGGCGCTGCCCCACCCCATCGACGGGCGCTGCTGGAAGATCCCGAGCGAGTCGCGGTCCCCGTGGTCGAGGTTGCGGATCTTGCTCTCCTGGTACGCCGTCGCCAGGGCGATCGACACCGCGCGGGCCGGCAGGCCACGACGTACCCCCACCGCGGCGATGATCGCGGCGTTCTCCGCCTGCTCGGTGGACAGCGACACGGTGACGTCGCCGACCGTCGCCTCGCAGCCCTCCGGGTCGGGGAGCGGGCCGACACCGCGGAGCATCAGCACACCGACAACGGCGACGACGGCCAGCGCGAGGACGACGGTCAGCGTCGCGCGACGGAGCCGGCTAGTTCGCATGCAGGTCCGTGTTCAGCTCGATGCCCTGGCCCTTCCACGGCACTGCCTCGACGACGCCGGTGGTGGAGTTGCGGCGGAACAGGATGTTGCTGACCCCGGAGAGCTCGCCGGCCTTGATGACCTTGGGCTTGGAGTCCATGTCCTTGACGGTCACCTTGGTGCCGGCGGTGACGTAGCAGCCGGCCTCCACGACGCAGTCGTCGCCGAGGGAGATCCCGATGCCGCTGTTGGCGCCGAGCAGGCAGCGCTCGCCGACGGAGATGACCTCCTTGCCGCCGCCGGACAGGGTGCCCATGATCGAGGAGCCGCCGCCGACGTCGGAGCCGTCGCCGACGAGCACGCCGGCGCTGATCCGGCCCTCGACCATGGAGGTGCCGAGCGTGCCGGCGTTGAAGTTGACGAAGCCCTCGTGCATCACGGTGGTGCCCTCGGCGAGGTGGGCGCCGAGGCGGACCCGGTCGGCGTCGGCGATGCGGACGCCCGCGGGCAGCACGTAGTCGGTCATCCGGGGGAACTTGTCGACGCCGTAGACGCTGACGTGGCCGAAGGCGTGCCGCAGCCGCATCCGGGTGGCCTCGAAGCCGTCGACGGCGCACGGGCCGGCGCTGGTCCACACCACGTTGGTGAGGAGCCCGAAGATCCCGTCGAGGCTGATCGTGTGGGGCTTCACCAGGCGGTGGCTGAGCAGGTGCAGGCGCAGCCAGGCGTCGTGGGTGTCGGTGGGGCCGGCCTGCAGGTCGTCGATGGTGGTGAGCACGACCGCGCGGCGGATCCCGCGGACCTCGTCGACGCCCTCGAGCTTCGTCAGCTCGGCCGGGGCCTCGACGTCGCCGCCGGGGCTGCCGAGTGCGGGCGCGGGGTACCACGTGTCCAGCACGCCGCCCTCGCCGTCGACCCCGGCGAAGCTCGCGAGGCCGAAGGCCCAGGCGGTGCTCGGGGAGGCGGCGGTGCTCTCGGCGGCCGGGTCAGCGGGGGTCTGCTCGGTGTCGGTCACCTGTGCAACGCTACCCAAACGAGCCGAGGCCGAACGTTCCGGCTGCTCGACGGGTGAGAGGAGCCACATGAACGACGTGCCGGAGGGCCACGCCCGGTGGAACGAGCTCTGCATGGACACGGTCGAGAACACCCCACGGCTGGGGGAGTTCTGGGCCGCCGTGATCGGCGGCGAGCACCGCGCCCGGGGGGACGACCCCGCCGGCAACGTGGTCACCCCGGACCTCGAGGGCGGCGGCATCGCGATGTGCCCCGTCCCGGAGGCGAAGACGGTCAAGCACCGCGTCCACCTCGACGTCTACGCCGCGTCGATCGCCGACCTCGAGGCGCTGGGCGCCACGGTGCTGCTCCCCGCCGAGGAGTCGGGCTTCCGGTGGACGGTGATGGCCGACCCGGAGGGTGGGGAGTTCTGCGCGTTCCTGCGTGCCCCCGAGGAGCTGCCGGCCTACCGCCTGCACGGCGTCGTCGTCGACTGCGCCGACCCGGGGACGGTGGCCCGGTGGTGGGGCGACCGGTTCGGGATCGCGCCGATCCACCACGAGGAGCACGACTGGTGGACGCTCGAGGGGGTCACCAACGACCCGGTGCTGACCTTCGACTTCGTGCCGGTGCCGGAGCCCAGGACGGTGAAGAACCGGGTGCACTGGGACGTCTACGGCGAGGTGGCCGACTTCGAGGCCGCCGGGGCGCGGGTGCTCTGGGTCGAGCCGCACTGGACGACGATGGCCGACCCCGAGGGCAACGAGTTCTGCGTCTTCCCACCCCGCGCCTGACTGCCTCCCGGTCCAGCCTGGCGACCTCCCGGGTGCGCGCCCGCGGCGCTGGCTCGCCGTGTCGGCTCGCGCGACGCGACTGCTCGCGCGGACCCGCGGGCCCCGCCGTCCTGCACGAGAAGCACCTCAACTGCCCGATCGGGGTGCATCTTGTGCAGAACTGGCGCCGGCGGAGCGCGCGTCGTGGAGTGGGGCAGGTGCGGGAACTCGGGGTGAACGGTGCGCACGGCGGAGGGTGACCGCGGCGCGCTCGACCGGGGGTGCGGCAGGATGAGCGGCATGGGACTGGATCTGAACGTGGACACCGTGCAGCTGACCGAGGACCTCGTGAACATCGAGTCGGTGAGCGGCAACGAGATGGCCATCGCCGACGCGATCGAGGCCGCGCTGGCCGAGTGCAAGCACCTCACCGTGCAGCGCTTCGGCCACACCATCGTGGCCCGCACCGACCTCGGCCGTGACGAGCGGGTGGTGATCGCGGGGCACATCGACACCGTGCCGCTCAACGACAACCTGCCGGCCAGGCGTGACCCCGACGGCGACGGCAACCTGCACGGGCTCGGCACCTGCGACATGAAGGGCGGCGTCGCGATCGCGCTCAAGCTCGCCGCGACGCTGCCCGAGCCCAACCGCGACATCACCTTCGTGTTCTACGAGTGCGAGGAGGTCGAGGCGGAGCGCAACGGGCTGTTCCTGCTGTCGCAGAGCCACCCGGAGCTGCTCGAGGCCGACTTCGCGATCCTGATGGAGCCCTCCGACGCGGTCGTCGAGGCCGGCTGCCAGGGCACCATGCGGGTCGACGTGCTCACCCGGGGCGAACGGGCGCACTCCGCCCGCGCCTGGATGGGCGTCAACGCGATCCACGGCGCGGCCGAGGTGCTCGCCCGGCTCAACGCCTACGAGCCCCGCACGCCGGTGATCGACGGGCTGGAGTACCACGAGGGCCTGAACGCGGTCTTCATCTCCGGCGGCGTCGCCGGCAACGTGCTGCCCGACGAGTGCCGCGTCTCGGTGAACTACCGGTTCGCCCCGGACCGCTCGGAGGACGAGGCCCTGGCGCACATGCGCGAGGTCTTCGACGGCTTCGAGATCGAGGTCAGCGACTCGGCCCCCTCGGCGATGCCCGGGCTGTCCGTCCCGGCCGCCGCGGCGTTCATCGAGGCCGTGGGCGGCACGCCCAACCCGAAGTTCGGGTGGACCGACGTGGCCCGGTTCAGCACCCTCGGCGTACCGGCCGTCAACTTCGGCCCCGGCGACCCGCACCTCGCGCACAAGCAGGAGGAGTTCGTGCCGATCGCGCACATCGGTGCGGTCGAGGCCAAGCTCCGCACCTGGCTGGGGCAGTCGTGAACGGGCCCGTGGACCGGATCGGCGACGGCGTCGAGCCCCAGGAGTGGACGGACCGGCGAAGCTCCGCGGGCGCACCATGCTGCGCCGCGGCCAGTTCGACCGGAGCACGACGGACCAGCGGCTGCTCGACTCGCGCGGCCCGACCGACTGGGTGCACACCGACCCGTGGCGCGTGCTCCGCATCCAGAGCGAGTTCGTCGAGGGCTTCGGGGCGCTCGCCGAGCTGGGGCCGGCGATCTCGGTCTTCGGGTCGGCCCGCACGAAGGCCGACCACCCGCACTACGCCCTGGCCGAGGAGCTCGGCCGCAAGCTGACCGAGGCCGGCTTCGCCGTCGTCACCGGCGGCGGTCCCGGCGTGATGGAGGCGGCCAACAAGGGCGCGAGCGAGGCCGGTGGCGTGTCGGTCGGCCTCGGCATCGAGCTGCCCTTCGAGACCGGCCTCAACCAGTACGTCGACCGTGGCCTGAACTTCCGCTACTTCTTCGCCCGCAAGACGATGTTCGTGAAGTACGCCCAGGGCTTCGTCGTGCTGCCCGGCGGCTTCGGCACCTTCGACGAGCTCTTCGAGGCGCTCACGCTGGTGCAGACCGAGAAGGTGACCTCCTTCCCGATCGTGCTGCTGGGCAAGGACTACTGGTCCGGTCTCGTGGACTGGGTCAAGAACACCGTGCTGGCCGAAGGCAAGGTGTCGCCCGGCGACCTCGAGATCTTCCACGTCACCGACGACGTCGACGAGGCGGTCTGGATCATGGCGGATGCCCGCGAGCAGCGACACTCGCCGGCCCCCGGGGGCGGCCAGCGCCCGCCCGACCCGCACACGCCCGACTGACCGTGCCGCGCTGGCCCGCCGTGACAGGATTGCGCGCATGACCTGGTTCTTCGCCTTCCTCATCGTCGCGGTGATGGGGGCCGTGGCCGTCGTGGCCAGCGGCCGCGGCGGCTCGATGGCGGAGACGTTCGACGACCGCCCGGACTCCCGCGTGCAGGCCGACGGCCCGCTGACGGCCGCCGACCTGCGCACGGTGCGCTTCACGACGGCGTTCCGGGGCTACCGGATGTCCGAGGTGGACGCCCTGCTGGACCGCCTCGCCGCCGAGATGACGCCGGTCCCCGAGGCCGCCCCGGCGGAGCCGCAGGCCGACGAGGAGGACGGCGGAGAGCCGGTGACCGCCGCGCCGGAGGCGAAGCACCGCGCGGGCGGGCGGGACGGGCTGCCCTCCGACGGGCTGGACTCGGACGGGCTGGACTCGGACGGCGGACGGCGGACGAGCCGGCCGATGAGCCGGCCGACGGGCGCCGCTGAGTGCGAGCGCTGATCCGCCGCGAGATCGACGTCGCCGTCCCGGCGGGCGTGCTCTGGTCCTACGTCACCGACTGGCCGCGGCAGGGCGAGTGGGTGCCGCACACGCGCGTCGAGCGGGTCGACCCCGACGACCCGGCCACCGCCGTCGGCGGCCGGATCCGGGCGTGGTCCGGCCTCGGGCCGGTGGGCTTCTGGGACCTGATGACCGTCACCTCGTGGGAGGAGATGGCCGACGGGGGCGGGCGGTGCGAGGTGCTGCACACCGGCGCGGTGGTCCGCGGCGAGGGCGAGTTCGCGGTCGTCGCGACCGGCGCGGCGACGAGCAGGTTCCTCTGGTCGGAGATGGCCGTCGTTCCCTTCGGCCGGGTCGGGGCGCTCGGCTGGCGGCTCGCGCGGCCGGTCGTGGAGCGGCTGATCGACCGCGGTCTGCGGACCCTGCGCGACCGGGTGGAGGGCGCGCCGTACTCCATCGGCTGAAGGCTCCGGCCGCGCCACGCCGAGGCCCGTTTCGGGACCGGTACTCGCGAGCGGCCCCTCCGTGCGGCAGGATCAACGCGTGACTCCGATGCGTATCACCATCGTGCTGACCGTGCTGGCAGCTGTTGTGGTCGTGCTGACCAGGGTGCGCCTCGCCAAGGACGAGGGCAGCGCGGGACGGATCTCGATCCCCTCCGGGCTGCTCAACATGCACACCTTCGCCGGCGTCCCGGCGCTGCTGCTCTGGGTCGCCTTCCTGGTCACCGGCAACGACCTGCTCGGCTGGCTGGGCATCCTGTTCTGGTGGGTGACCGTCATCGCCGGCCTGCTCATCCTGGCGCGGTGGATGCCCGCCAAGGGACGTCACTCCTCGGGACCGAGCGCCGACACCTGGGGCGAGGGCCCCGGTCTGTCGATCCTGGCCCACGTCGGGCTGCTGGTCGGCGCCGTCATCTTCACGGCCTTCCTGGCCCTCGACAAGCTGTGAGCCTCCGGGCCCGCGCCGCCCTCACCGCGGCCGTCCTCGGAGCCGGCCTGCTCACCGCGCTGCCCTCCGCGTCGGCCGTCGACGCCGACCGCTCCGCCGTGATCGAGACCCGGCGGCTGGGCTCCTCGGTCATGGGCCGCCCCATCTACGCCTACCGGGTCGGCAACCCCGACGCCAGGGTCACCGCGGTCGCGATGTCGACGATGCACGGCAACGAGGCGCACACGCGGCAGATCATCCGGGCGATCCGCGACGGCCGGAAGGTCCGCGACCTGGACCTGTGGCTGATCCCGACGGTCAACCCCGACGGGCTGGCCCGCGGCACGCGCAAGAACGCCCACGGGGTCGACCTGAACCGCAACTTCCCCTACCGCTGGGCCGATCTGGACGGCAACTACGAGTCCGGCTCCGGTCCCGCCTCCGAGCCCGAGACGCGGGCGATGATGCAGTTCTTCAAGCAGGTCGAACCGCGTTACGTGGTCAGCTTCCACCAGCCGCTCTACGGCGTGGACACGTCGGTGCGTTCGGTGCGCCGCTTCGCCATCCGGCTCTCCCGGGGGCTCAACCTGCCCCGCAAGCGGTTCGTCTGCGGCGGCGTCTGCCACGGCACGTTCACCCAGTGGTACAACCACCGCTTCGACGGCAAGGCCGTCACGGTGGAGTACGACCGGCACCCGAGCCGCTACCGGATGCGGGTCCGGGCGCCCCGGCAGCTCGTGCGCGTGCTCGGCGGCCACTACTAGCCACGCCCGGGCGGGCTCACTGGGTGGGTCCCTGTTGCCGTGGTGAGGCGGGTCGTCACCGTGCGAGGCATGTCGCACCCGCGTGAGGTGACGCCGCGCGGGTCGGGACCATGTGCCCTGGCTTACCCGCACCGGGCCGGGAAGCATCAACGGCATCGGCCGAGACGCGCTGGCTGGGATTGGGGGAGTCGGAGATGGCTGAGGGATCGGGTGTCGGGACTCCCGTGACAGACGCTCCACTGGATCGTCGGCTCGCACTGATGCTGGCGATGGCGATGTTCGTGCTCGTCGTCGACACCTCGATCATGAACGTGTCGATCTCGGCGGTGGTCGAGGATCTGGGCACGACGGTGAGTGGGGTCCAGTCGGCGATCTCGTTGGAGGCGCTGGTCTCGGCGGCGTTCATCCTGATCGGCAGCAAGGTCGGCGACCTGATCGGCCGCAAGCTGGCCTATGTGCTGGGGCTGTCTGGGTACGCGATCGGCGCGCTGGCGATGACGCTGGCCCAGAGCCTGACCGCGATCATCATCTTCTGGGCCATCGTGGGCGGCATCGGTGCCTCGCTGCTACTGCCGGCGATGCAGTCGCTCATCCACGGCAACTTCGAAGGGTCGGCGCAGAAGAAGGTGTACGCGCTGGTCGGTGCTGCTGCCGCGGTCGCAGCCGCGGTGGGTCCGCTGCTCGGCGGGTTCATCACCACCTTCCTGTCGTGGCGGGTCGCGTTCGGGCTCGAGGTTGTCACCATCGCGGTCGTGCTGTCCGGGATCAGACTCGTCCACGACGTCCCGTACACCGGTCCCCGCCAGATCGACACGGTCGGCTCGATCCTGTCGGCCGTCGGCATGGGCGGTCTGGTTCTCGGCATCCTGGCGTGGCAGGAGGGGGGTGAGTCCGTCGGCGCGCTGATGCTGATCGGCGCAGCGGCGCTCGCCGGACTCGTGTACTGGCTCAAGCGACGCAAGCGCGATCGAAAGGCGACCCTGCTCGACCCGGACCTGTTCCGCTCGAAGCTGTTCCGGTTCGGGGTCTCCGGTCAGCTGCTCCAGCAGATCGCCCTGGGAGGCACGATGATCGTGCTGCCCATCTACCTGCAGATGGTGCTCGAGTACAACGCGATGCAGGCGGGTCTGACGTTGGCGCCGCTGTCGCTGACCATGTTCGCTGTGGCGTTGCTGGCCGGGAAGCGAGCTGGCAAGCGGCGGCCCGCCGCGGTCATCCGGCTGGGTTTCATCGGGCTCACGGCCGGACTCGTCGTCCTCATCCCCGTCGTGCCTCGAGCCAGCTCCGGCTGGTCCCTGGTGATCCCCCTGGTCATCGCCGGAGCCGGGCTTGGCCTGCTCGTGTCCCAGCTGAACAACTACACGCTGTCGCCGATCTCGGAGGAGCGGGTCAGCGAGGCTGCCGGTGTGAACTCGGCAGCGGGCTCGTTCGGGCTGTCGTTCGGGCTGGCGTTCGCCGGCGCGATCATGTTGGCAACGCTGTCGATCGCCTTCACGCACATGTCGGACAACAGCACGGTGCTCAACGAGGCTCAGCAGCAGACGGTCTCGACCGCGCTCGAGGACGACGCCGAGCTGATGACCAACACCCAGCTCGAACAACAGCTGGCCGGGCAACCAGCCGACGTCCGGGCCGAGATCATCCGGATCAACACCGACGCGCGACCCCTCGCGCTGCAGGTCGCCCTGCTCATCCCCATCCTCGCCGGGCTCGGCGGCGTAGCGAACTCGTTCCGGATGATCCGCCAACCAGATCCGGTCTCCACGAACACCGCAGAAGGCATGGCCCTCGGCTAGGTTCGCTCGCGGCTGCCTGAGTGGGGGCACGCCCGGTCAGAGGGTGCGCTTGACCCATTCGGTCGGGCCCATCACGATCCGCGGCTTCTTGGCCGGGTCGAGCCACCGGACCGTCCAGCGGATGTCGTCGATCGGGCCGGCCACGCAGCCCGCGGTGTACTCGGACCGTTGCACGTGCAGGAAGATCCCGCCGCCGCGGGAGGTGTCGGCCGGCTCGCGGGCGACGTACTGCTGCCGCTTGCTCGACCAGTGCACGCCGTGCGGCAGGTTGAACCCGAGCACGACGGCGTAGGCGTACTCGTAGTCGTAGGACGCCAGCCGCTCCTTGAAGTCGCTGCGCCAGTGCGACGTGCTCGCCTGGGACGGCTGGTAGATGTTGTACGTCGCCGGGTCGCGCGGTTCGTAGGGCCACACGTCGTTGCTGTCCACGGCGGTGTAGCGCATGTCGGTGCCGGGGTCCGCGCGGTTGCCGAACACGTACTTCATCGCGAAGCTGCCCGCCGGCGTCCTCCCGGTGTTCTGCTGCCGCTTCCGGGCCGGCACCCAGCCGTTGTAGCCGAGCCGCACGCGCACCGGCCCGTGCACCCGCTGCCACTGCCCGTCGACCTTGCGCCAGGCCGACATCCGCGCCCGCGTCGAGGACCACCGGTCGCTGGTGACGGTGACGAGCTGCTCGACCCCGTCGTCGAGGGAGAGGTACGTCGGCAGCGGTCGCCCGGCAGTCGCTGCCGCGGCGGGGGCGGACGACGGGGTGGCCAGCCCGGCCGCGACCAGCACGACGGCCGAGAGCAGGGTCCCGAGGCGCCTCGTCATGACCGGCTCACCTGCCTTCGAAGGTCGGCTTCTCCTTGGCCACGAAGGACGCCACCGCGTTCGCGTGGTCCTCGCTGGCCCCGGTGAGCGCCATCATCTCCGCCTCGAACGCCAGCGAGTCGACGAAGTCGTGGCCGGCGCTGTAGGCCACCGACCGCCGCACCGCGCCGAACGCCTTCGTCGGCCCGGCCGCGAGCTGCCGGGCGAGCCGGGTGGTCTCCTCGCCGAGCTCGTCGGCGGGGACGACCTTGGTGGCCAGCCCCAGCTCGAGCGACTCGTCGGCCTTCAGGGTGCGCGGGAAGTAGAGCAGCTCGAGCGCCTTGGCCCGGCCGACCAGCCGGGGGAGCGTCCAGGAGGCGCCGGTGTCGCAGGACAGCGCGATGCCGGTGAACGCGAGGTTGAAGCCGGCCGTGTCGGCAAGGATCCGGAAGTCGCAGGCGAAGGCGAGGCTGGCCCCGGCGCCGGCCGCGACGCCGTTGACGGCCGCGATGACCGGCTTCGGCATGGTCGCCACCGCGGTCACGATCGGGTTGTAGTGCTCGGGGACCGTCCGGAAGAGCGCGTCCGACGACTCGCTGTTCAGGATCTGGATGTGCTCCTTGAGGTCCTGGCCGACGCAGAACGCGCGTCCGGTGCCGGTGAGCACCACGCAGCGCACGGCGTCGTCCTCGGCCGCCTGCGTCACGGCGTCCCGCAGCGCGACCTTGGTGGCGATGTCGAGGCTGTTCATCGCGTCGGCGCGGTCGAGGGTGATCGTCGCGACGCCGTCGGCGACGTCGTAGGTCACGGGCTGGTCGGTCATCGGGTCCTCCGGTCGGATGGTGCTCTGGGCTCGGGAGCGGGTCGGCCGGCTACGCCGTACGTCCCTGGGCGGGGTCGTGCAGGCAGGTGTCGACGAAGCGGGACGCGGCCGGCATCAGCCGCGCGGCCTCGTCCGCGAAGAACCTAGCCGCCCCGACGCCGGCCCAGTCGGGCGGCAGCAGCACGGCGGGCAGCCCCGGGTCGGTGAAGAGGAACTTCCGCCACTCGTGGACGAGCAGCGAGCGGACCGCGAACGCCTGCTCGTCGGGGTCGTGCACGGGGCCGGGGAGGTGGGCGTCGGGATCGGCGACCAGGGCGCCGGCGAACTGCCGCCAGGACGTGTACGCCGCCGCGAGCGCGTCGAGGTCCCAGGCCCGCGCCGCCTGCGCCGCGGGGTCGTCGTCGCGGGCGGCGAAGCGTGCGAAGGCGGCGCCCTCGGCCGCGAGCAGGGGGCCGACCTCCGGCGAGGCCGCGGGGCTGATCCAGGTGCTGTCACTGAGCGGGGCGTAGCCGAGGAAGCCGAGGCCGGAGCGGACCCGCTCACGGGTGGACCGGCTGCCGAGCGGCTCGAGCACCAGCAGGTCCCAGCACCCGGTCCAGGCGGGCTCCCGGGTGCGGTAGATCCGGGCGGCGGCCTCGTCGAGCCGGGACCGGGCCTGGTCGGTCAGGCTGTAGCCGGGTCCCGAGGGCAGCCGGACCGGATGCAGCCAGCCCTGGCGGACCATCCGGCTGATCGACGTGCGCACGGCCGGTCCGGTCACGCCCAGCGGTGCCAGCAGCCGGACCAGGACCGCGACCGGGGCCTGGTCGCCGCGGCTGCGCAGGTGGTCGCCGTAGAGGTCGAAGAGGGCGGACCGGGCGTGCACAGAGGCAGTCTGCCGCACCAGTCGGGCAACTCGGGCGCGGACCACGGCCCGGATGGGGGATAATAGGGGCGCAACTCGGCGCGCCACGGACCGCCCCCGCCCTGGTGGGAGCGGTTCGGCAACCAAATCAGGCGCACAGAACGTCAACGGGAAGAGGTGTGCGCATGGCGGCTATGAAGCCGCGGACGGGCGACGGTCCGCTCGAGGTCACGAAGGAGGGGCGCGGCATCGTGATGCGGGTCCCGCTCGAAGGTGGTGGCCGCCTGGTCGTCGAGCTCAACGCCGAAGAGGCAGGTGCGCTCGGCGACGCGCTCAAGCAAGTGGTGGGCTGAGCCCCCCGAAACAGACGAACACGTGGGACCCCGGTCACTGCTCGGAGCGGCCGGGGTCTTTTCGTGCCGACGGCCGGGTCGCGAGTAGGGTCGAGGCGCCAGCCGCCCGCGCACCGTCAGGAGTACCCGTCCGTGGCTCTACCCAGCCAGGTCAGCCCGCCCCAGATCGCGCTCAGCGACGTCGCCCCCTCGGCCGTCCTGGGCGCGGACGTGGTGGCGATCCCGGTCCTCTCCGCCGCCGCGTCCGGCGCGGAGCAGGGCGTGACGCTCGGCCCGGGAGCCGCGGAGCTGCTCGACGAGCTCCCCGAGGACCTGTTCGCGCTGCTGGACGTCGCGAAGGCCACCGGCAAGGCCGGCGAGATCGTCGACCGGGCCGTGCTCGACACGGGTGGCCTCAGCAACCCCGACCTGGCGCTGGTGCTGCTGGTCGGCGTGGGTGAGGGCTCGCCCGACGACCTGCGCCGCGCCGGGGCGGCGCTCGCCCGCCGGGTGAAGGGACGCTCCACCGTGGCCACCTCGCTGGCCGCGCTCACCGACGACGTCGGGCTGCGCGCGCTCGTCGAGGGTCTGGTGCTCGGCTCCTACGAGTTCCACTGGCGCTCCGCCGGGGCGCTCGAGCAGCCGGTCGAGCGGGTGGTGCTCGCCGGGCTCGCCGACACGACCTCCCGCAAGGCCGCCCTGGACCGCGCGATGGCCGTCGCCGGCGCCGGCTGGATGTCGCGCACGCTGGCCCTGGTGCCGTCCAACGAGAAGAACCCCGTCTGGATGGCCGAGCAGGCCGCCGAGGTCGCCAAGCGCGCCTCGCTCAAGATCAAGGTCTGGGACGAGAAGAAGCTCGCCGCGGAGGGCTTCGGCGGCATCGTCGGCGTCGGGCAGGCCTCGGTGAACCCGCCCCGGCTCGTGCAGCTCGACTACACGCCGAACCGCGGCCGCAAGAAGACGCCGCACCTCGTCCTGGTCGGCAAGGGCATCACGTTCGACACCGGCGGGCTGTCGATCAAGCCCAAGGACGCGATGATGCCGATGAAGCGCGACATGACCGGGGCGGGCGTCGTGCTCGCCGTCATGGGCGCGCTCGCCGAGCTCGACTGCCCGATCCGGGTGACCGGGCTGCTGCCCCTGGCCGAGAACTCCGTCGGCGCCAACGCGATGCGCCCGGGCGACGTGCTACGGCACTACGGCGGCCGCACCAGCGAGGTCACCAACACCGACGCCGAGGGCCGCCTGGTCCTCGCGGACGCGATGGCGTACGCCGTCGCCGAGCTGGAGCCCGACGTCCTCGTCGACGTCGCCACGCTGACCGGGGCCATCAAGATCGCGCTGGGCCAGCGCACCGGGGGCTTCTTCGCCACCGACGACGCACTCGCCGACACGCTGCGCACCGCCTCGCTGTCATCGGGTGAGCCGCTGTGGCGGATGCCGCTGGTCGCCGACTACGAGGAGCGGCTGGTGTCCAAGATCGCCGACGCCGACAACTCCGTCCCCGGCCCCGGTGGGGCGATCACCGCCGCGCTGTTCCTGCAGCACTTCAGCGGCGGGCTGCCGTGGGCGCACCTCGACCTCGCGTCGGTCGGTGACTCGCCGACGGACGCCTACGAGTACACCAAGGGCGCCACCGGCTTCGGCGCCCGCGTGCTGCTGCACTGGCTGGAGATGCGCGACCCGCTGGCCGGGATCGGCGCCTTCGCCTCGGCCACCCCGTCGTCCCGCTCGTCGAAGGAGTCCTGATGCACGGCCTCACCGTCCGCTGGTCCCTCGCGGAGGCGCCCGCGGGCGTCGAGAAGCAGCTCACCGACTACGTGGCGGACACCTCCCACGCCGGGTTCACCGGCAAGGAGGGGCTCCGGTTCAAGACCTGGCGGATGCGCGCCGGGGAGTGGTTCGAGGGCTGTTACGTCTTCGAGTCGCCGGAGGCCCGGGACGCGTTCGAGGCCGGGTTCCGCGGCTTCGCCGCCGACTCGCCCGGCTCGCAGATCATCGGCTCCGCGCCGGTGCTGATCGAGCCCTGCGAGGTCGTCGCGGTCGCCGAGGGCGCCGCCGGCTTCGTCGCCGCCCCCCGCTACTGACGGGCGGTCGTCAGCCAGTAGCGGAGCTTGCCCTCGCGGGTGTCCTCGTAGACCCCGCCGTTGCGCTCGATGGTCCGCCGTGACGGCTCGTTGTCCACGTCGCAGGTCACCAGCACCGGGTCGATCCCCATCGCGGCGGCGACCGTGAGCATCTGCGCGAGCGCGGCCGTCGCGACACCGCGGCCGCGGGCGGTCGGGCGGACGCCGTACCCGATGTGCCCGCCCCACGTGAACAGCTGGTCGGTGAGCGTGTGCCGCAGCGAGGCCCGGCCGACGTACTCCTCGCCCTCGACGACCCACTTCACCGTGTAGGGCACCCACCCCTCGGGGCGCGGGGTCTCGGGGAGGCGTTCGGCCAGCAGGTACGACGTGAAGCGGGCGAACGCGCCCGGGTCCTCCAGGCCGTCCCGGGTGAACTCGACCCCGTCGAAGGAGGCGTCCGGTGGCATCGAGAGGATGCCTGCATAGGAGGCCTTGCCCTCGCCGATGAACTCGTCCGCGGCGTCGAGGAACGACCGCTGGAAGCGGGGGTCGGGGTCGACGAGGCGGATCATGGCGCCAGCGTAGGGACCCGCCGACGGCGAGGACCAGCCGTTTTCGCGAGGCCACCCATCCGGGCGGCCGCTGCCGACGAACCCCCCTGTGTCAATGCTCAAACCCATCACTCGCTCACTCGGGTGAGATCGGAGAATGTCGTGCACATGATCAGAGGGAAGAAGCAGGCAGCTCTCGGGGTGGCGCTCCTCACCACCGCCGGACTGTTCGCGTCGCTGGGCGCCTCGGCGTCCGGGGCCGCGGAAGCGGCCGCGGGAGAGGCGACCGCGACGCATGCCACGCTCCGTCCGCTGAACAACGCGCCCGCCAAGGGCACGGCGGACGTCAGCGTGGACGGACGTCGAATCGACGTCAGCCTCGATGCGAACCGGCTTCTGAAGGGGATGCCGCACGCCCAGCACATCCACTTCGGTGCCCAGGCGCGTCACGAGTGCCCCACGGTCCGTGACGACGACAACGCCGACCACCGGCTGAGCACGGCCGAGGGCATCCCCGCCTACGGCCCGGTGCGCGTGTCGCTCACCAAGCGCGGCGACACCTCGCCCGACAGCACGCTCGCGGTCAAGCGCTACCCGATGGCCAAGGACCGCCAGGTCCACTACGACCGGGACGGTATCCGGGTCTCGCGCAAGGTGGCCCGTGCCATCCGCAACGGCAATGCCGTCGTGGTGATCCACGGCATCGACTACAACGGCAACGGCAAGTACGACTTCAGCGCCGGCCGGAGCGAGCTCGACCCGAGCCTGCCCGCCGAGGCCACCGACCCGGTGGTGTGCGGCGTGCTGAACGTGGTTCCCCCGCAGGACGGCGGTGGCACCACCGACCCGCTGCCGCTGCCGCTTTCGTAGAGCAGCACCGTCCGAGCGCGAGGCCCCGTCGTCCGCAGGACGACGGGGCCTCGCGCATCTCGGCGGGGGTCAGCCCTCGGGCGTCCAGACCTTCTTGGCGACGAGCAGGCCGTCGCCGACGGGGAGCAGCACGGGCAGCAGCGAGTCGTGCTCGGCGACGGTGCGGCACAGCTCGCGGATCGACACCGTCTCGGCGTCGCGCTGGGCCGGGTCGGCGACGCGGTCGTGCCACAGCGCGTTGTCGAAGGCCACGATGCCGCCGGGGCGGAGCAGCCGCAGCGCCTCGTCGAGGTAGGAGGAGTACTCCAGCTTGTCGCCGTCGGCGAAGACCAGGTCGTAGTGGCCGTCGGTCAGCCGGGGGAGCACCTCGAGGGCGTGCCCGGGGATCAGCCGCACCCGCTGCGAGGGGATGCCGGCCTCGGTGAAGGCCTCCTTGGCGAGCCGCTGGTGCTCGGCCTCGGTGTCGACGGTGGTGAGCACGCCGTCCGGGCGCATCCCGCGGAGCAGCCAGACGCCGGAGACACCGGTGCCGGTGCCGATCTCGACGACGGCGCGGGCCTCGGTCACGGCGGCGAGGAAGCGCAGCGTGGCGCCGCCGCCGGAGCCGATCGGCACGACGCCGACCTCCTGGGCGCGGTTGCGCGCGCTGACCAGGACCTCGTCCTCGCTGACGAACTCCTCGGCGTAGGCCCAGCTGGCCGGCTTGAGTCCCGTAGCGATGATGGCCTCCCTCGTCGTTGCCCCCTGCGGGCGTCTGGCCGGACTCTACCGGCTGGGAGGCGCCCCCGAGGCGGGGACGGGCCGGGGTCCGGCGGGAACATCCGGCGGACGTCGTACGTTGTCAGGGCAAGGCACAGCAGGCTCGAGTCGGCTCCTCAGGTTCTCCTCAGGTCAGGCTCCTAGGTTGGTGGGAGACAGGCGCGCACCGGATGGCAGCGAAGGTCGAGGAGCAGCCGATGACAGCGGACACCGCGAGCAGCCCCGAAGGGCGCTCCGCAGACGACTCGCGCTCCGACGGCGCGCCGGCGTGGACCGTGCCGACCTGGGACGAGGTGGTCGCCGAGCACTCCGCCCGCGTCTACCGGCTCGCCTACCGGCTGACCGGCAACGCCCACGACGCCGAGGACCTCACCCAGGAGGTCTTCGTCCGGGTGTTCCGCTCGCTGTCGAGCTACACGCCCGGGACGTTCGAGGGCTGGCTGCACCGGATCACCACGAACCTCTTCCTCGACCAGGCCCGGCGCAAGGCCAAGATCCGCTTCGACGCGTTCGTCGACGACGCCGAGACCCGCATCCCGAGCCGCGCCGTCACCCCCGACTTCGCCGTCCTCGAGGGGATCTTCGACGACGACGTGGAGAACGCCCTCGCGGAGCTGCCGCCGGACTTCCGTGCGGCCGTCGTGCTCTGCGACATCGAGGGGCTGAGCTACGAGGAGATCGCCGACGTCCTCGACCTGAAGCTCGGCACCGTCCGCTCCCGCATCCACCGCGGCCGCAGCATGCTGCGCAAGGCGCTGGCGCACCGCGCCCCCGCCGTCGGCCGCTCCCGCTACTCCGGCCCGGCCGAGGTGCCCCACCAGGGCCGCGGCCTGTCGGTCCGCCCCCGGTGATGCCCGGCATGTGGCGGATCGGCGGACACCTGGGTTCGTCGGTGAGCGCGCTCGTGGACGGACAGCTCGACCCGGAGACCGCCGAGCGGGCCTGGGAGCACGTGATGACCTGCCCGCCGTGCCGGCGCCTCGTCGAGCGCGAGGGCTGGGTGAAGCGCCAGCTGGCCGAGATGGCCGGCGCCTCCGCGACCGCCCCGCCGGCGGACCTGGTCGGCTCGCTCTACGAGCTCGACCCGGAGACCCGCGAGGCCTGGGCCGCGGTGGAGCACCTCGAGGACCGCGCGCGCGGCCGGCGCCGTGCCGGCCTGGCCGCGGTCGGGGTCGGTTCCGTGTCCGCGGCCGTCCTCGGCCTGTCGACGCTGAGCGGTGCGCCGCTCGGCATCGGCGGGGCGCCCGCCGGCCCACCCGCCACGTCGCTCACCCGGCCCACGCCGACCGCCGGCCCCGTGTCGACGCCGGCGGGGTCCCCGTCGCCGTCGGTCGGCGCGTTCACCGGCTGGGTGGTGCGCAGCCCCGACGGCGACGGCTCCGCGACCGTGCCGGTGCGGTCCTCTCGCTGAGCCGTCCCGCTGCCCGTTGGGGCGGTGGGACAGAATGGGGCCCGTGAGCGAGTACGACGAGCGCGACCCCGCCGCCCCGGACACCCCCGAGGGCGCTGCCGGCGCGCCGGTCGACCGCCCCGACGACGGCTCCGCCTCGGCCCCGGCCTCGGCCCCGGCCTCGGCCCCGGCCGAGGGCGCGGCCCCCGCTGACCCGGGGGCTGCTGACCCGGAGCCCGCGGCTGCCCCGGGCGCCTCGGCGGACGACGAGCCGACGGTGTCCACCGGACTGGGCTGGCCCGGTTCCTCGGCCACCGACGACACCCGGCCGATCGGCTGGACGCAGACGACCCCGCCGCCCGCCGGACCGGCCGCAGGACCGCAGGGCACGACGTACGGACAGCCGTTCGCCGGCCGGCCGGCCGACCCCTACGCCTGGCCGACCGCGGCGTACCCGACCGACTACGCCGGTCAGCCCGCCCGCCCGACCGGCTCGGTCCCGGGCTGGCTGTGGCCGGTGGTCGCCGGGCTCGCCCTGATGGTCGGGCTCCTCGGCGGAACGCTCGGCGGCGTCGCCGTCTCGCGCTCGCTCGACAACGACGCCTCGGTCACGATCCCCAGCATCGACAGCGACAGCACGCTCCCGCCGCTCGAGGCCGACAACGGCAGCATCGCGGCCGTCGCCGCGCAGCTGCTGCCCAGCACCGTGCAGATCCTGGCGATGGGCGGCGCCGACGGTGAGTCGGGCAAGGGCGCCACCGGCTCCGGCTTCGTCCTCGACGACCAGGGGCACGTGATCACCAACAACCACGTCGTCGCCGGCGCCACCGGGGCGGGCGAGATCACCGTGGTCGACCACAAGGGCGAGGTGCACGACGCGCAGATCGTCGGCCGCAGCGCGGTCTACGACATCGCGGTGCTCGACGTCGAGGACGCCGGCGCGCTGAAGGCCGCGGCGCTCGGGTCGTCGCGGGCGATGCGCGTGGGCGAGAGCGTGGTGGCCATCGGGTCGCCGCTCGGCCTGAGCAGCACGGTCACCTCCGGCATCGTCAGCGCGCTCGACCGGCCGGTCACCACCGCGTCCGAGGACGAGGCGTCCTACATCAACGCCGTGCAGACCGACGCGGCGATCAACCCCGGCAACTCCGGCGGCCCGCTGGTCAACATGCGCGGCCAGGTGATCGGCGTGAACTCCGCGATCGCGACGACCGGCGGTGCGTTCGGCGGCGAGAGCGGCAACATCGGCGTCGGCTTCGCGATCCCGATGGAGCAGGTGCGGGTGACCGCGGCGCAGATCCTGGCGACCGGCGAGGCGAAGTACCCCGTGATCGGCGCCAACGTGAACACCGGCCCCCAGCAGGACGGCGCCGAGGTCGTCGACGTGCCCTCGGGCACCCCGGCCGACATCGGCGGCCTGCGCGAGGGTGACGTGGTGGTCGCCGTCGACGACAAGCAGATCACCGACGGCATCGGCCTGATCGTGGCGATCCGCAGCCACCAGCCGGGGGAGACGATCACGCTGACCGTGCGCCGCGGCGGCTCGCGCGAGACGGTCAAGGTCAGGCTCGACGCCAAGGTCGGCTGACCTCCCGCGTCCTCGCCCACCCATCTCCGTTGAGTGTGGGGTTGTTCGCGCTCGAGTGTGGGGTTGTTGTCGCGACCCCGGAAACAAGCCCGCACTCAACGGGGAACAAGCCCGCACTCAACGGGAGGGGTCAGGTGGCGTCGGGGTCGTAGGGCGGTCGCTCGCCCTGCTCGAGGGGACGCAGGCCGGCCCGGACCGGGACGGTCTCGCCCGGCTCGTCGTCCATCACGTCGCTC